>JBBDXF010000038.1:84243-168529 GCA_040902485.1 Myxococcota bacterium
GGGGGGGGGCGGGCGCGAGCCGATCGACGTGGCCGAGCCGCGAGTGCTCGGCCGAGAGCTCCTCGAGCTCGCCCACGCGCGGCGCGGCTCGCTCGATCTGCTCGATCTCGAAGCGCAGCTGATCTTCGCGCCGCGCCAGCGCCTCGCGGTCGCGGCGACGCGTTGCGATCCCCGTCGCGAGCTCGCGCCATTCGCGGTAGAGCTCCGCCACCTCGCGCGTGGCCTCGCCGAGCTCCGCAAACGCGTCGAGCAGCTCGGCCTGCGCCTCGGGCCGGAGCAGCCGCTGGTGCTCGCCCTGGCTGGTGATCTCGAGCTCCTCGCCGACCAGCTCCGCGAGCAGCGCGACGGTCGCGAGCTTGCCGTTCACGAACACACGGCTACGCCCCTCGCGCGCGAGCGTGCGCGAGACCAGCAGGGGCTCGTCGCCCTCCTCCGCGAGCCCGAGCCTGCGCGCGCGCTCGAGCAGCGACGCCGAGCGCAGCGTCGCCTCGACCGCGGCCTCGCTCGCGCCGGCGCGCACGATCTCGGAGCCGACGCGCTGACCGGAGAGCAGCGCGATCGCGCCGAGCAGCACCGACTTGCCCGCGCCGGTCTCGCCCGTGACGACGGTGAGTCCGGGACCGAGCTCGAGCTCCAGCTCCTCGATCGTCACGAGATTGCGGACGCGTAGCGTCTCGATCAACGCGAGCCCCAGCCGAGCTTGGTGCGCAGCGTCTCGAAGTGGTCGTGCGGCGGCGTCGCGACGAAGCGCGCCGACTCGCGGGCCTTCACCACGCGCACCTCGTCGCCCTGCTCGAGCGTCGCGCCGACCTGGCCGTCGAGCGTGAGCGTCGCGTCCTCGGGCGAGCGCAGCCGCACCAGGATCTCGCGGTCGTCGGGCAGCACCAGCGGCCGCAGGCTCAGCGTGTGCGGACAGATCGGATTCAGGATCGCCGCCGGCACGCGCGGATCGACGATCGGTCCGCCGGCCGAGAGGTTGTAGGCGGTGGAGCCGGTCGGCGTGGCGACCAGCAGACCGTCGGAGCGGTAGCTCGACACCAGCACGCCGTCGACCAGCGCTTCGAGCTCGATCAGGCGTGCGAGCGCCGAGCCCTTGGTGATCACGGCGTCGTTCAGCACGCGTTCGCGCAGCAGCTCGCGGCCGGCGCGTGAGTGGGTGACCTCGAAGCGCGTGCGCTCGACGATCGCGTGCTCGCCGCGCAGCACCGCGCCGAGCGCGGCCTCGGCCTCTTCGGGATTCACCGCGGTGAGAAAGCCGAGGTGTCCGAGATTCACGCACAGCACCGGCAGCGGGCGCGTACCGATCGCGCGCACGGCCGCGAGCACCGAGCCGTCGCCGCCCAGCACCACGAGCAGGTCCGCGCCCTCGACGATCTGGTCGAGCCGCTGCACTCCGCGCTCGCCCAGATGACTCGAGGCCGCCTCGTCGAGCACGACCTCGACGCCGGCCGCGCGCAGCTGCGCGACCAGGCGCGCGACCAGTGCGCTGAGTCCGCTCGGGCCCGAGGTCTGGCCGGCCTTCACGGTGAGCGCGATGCGTTTCCAGCCCCCCATGCGGCTTCCGACGATACGTCCCACGCTGGTGTCGGGCAAGGTAGACTCGGGGCGTGGAGCTCTTCCCGCGTGAACCCGCGGCCACCAACGCCCCGCGACGGGATGCTCCGCTCGCGGAACGCATGCGGCCGCTCACGCTCGAGGAGTTCGAGGGCCAGGCCCACCTGCTCGCGCCCGGCAGCCCGCTCGGCCCGCTGCTCGCGGCCAGGGGCAAGCTGCCCTCGTGCATCTTCTGGGGCCCGCCGGGCTCGGGCAAGACCACCCTCGCGCGGCTGCTCGCCGAGCGCGCGGGCCTGCGCTTCGCCTCGATCTCGGCGGTGCTGTCCGGCGTGAAGGACCTGCGCGACGAGATCGCGCGCGCCGACGAGGAGCGCCGCCGCGGCGTGCGCACCGCCCTGTTCGTCGACGAGATCCACCGCTTCAACAAGGCGCAGCAGGACGCGCTGCTGCCCTGGGTCGAGCGCGGCACCGTGGTGCTGCTCGGCGCCACGACCGAGAACCCCTCCTTCGAGGTGATCCCCGCGTTGCGCTCGCGCGCGCGCATCTTCACGCTGAAGGCGCTAGACGCTCGCGCGCTCGCGAGCATCGTGACCCGCACGCTCGCGGACCGCGAGCGCGGGCTCGGCGAGCGCGGGCTCACGCTCTCGGCCGAGGCGCTGGACCTGATCCCGCGGCTGGCCGAGGGCGACGCGCGCCGCGCGCTCGGCCTGCTCGAGTCCGCCGCGGAGCGCGCCGAGCGCGTGATCGAGCGCGAGCACGTCGCGGCCGCGCTCGAGTCACGGCTGCCCGACTACGACAAGGGCGGCGAGGCGCACTACGACGTGATCTCGGCCTTCATCAAGAGCCTGCGCGGCAGCGACCCGGACGCCGCGGTGTACTGGCTGGCGCGCATGCTCGAGGGCGGCGAGGAGCCACGCTTCATCGCGCGCAGGCTCTTGATCTTCGCATCGGAGGACGTCGGCAACGCGGATCCGAACGGCCTGCTGGTCGCGGTGGCCGCGGCCGAGGCGTTCGACCGCGTGGGCCTGCCGGAGGGCAAGCTGATCCTGTCGCAGGCCACGACCTACCTCGCCTGCGCGCCGAAGAGCAACGCCAGCATGCTCGCGATCGCGGCCGCGACGAACGCGGTGAAGGAGCACGGCGCCCTGTCCGTTCCGCTGCACCTGCGCAACGCGCCTACGCAGCTACTGCGCGAGCTCGGCTACGGCAAGGCGTACCGGTATCCGCACGACAGCCCGAGTCACTTCGTGCGCGAGCAGTATCTCCCGGACGCACTGGGCGGGACTCACTTCTACGAGCCCTCGGATCAGGGCGGCGAGGCGGAGATCGGAGAGCGCCAGCGCGCGCGTTGGTCGGATCCCGACGACGAGGGCGGAGAGCGCTCGGAGTCCTAGTGTCCTGAACCCGAAGTTCCGAAGCGATTCTCGCGGCCGAGGCGCCGCGGTCGCAAGGCGCCGCCAGCGGCCCGCAGGCTGCTGGCCCGCGGGGGCAAGGCGAATCCGTTGATTCGTCGAGCGAGTGCAACGCCGCGAACGCGGATGCATCGGCCGCCGAGAACGCGAGCGAACTTCGGGTTCGGGACACTAGCGCGAGACCGCGATGAACAGCGTCGCGCCGCCGCGGCGCACCAGGAACAGCACGCCCTCGCCGGCCTCCGCGATGCGCGACTCGAGCGCGCGCACGCTGGCGACCGGCTTGCGGTCCGCCTCGAGGATCACGTCGCCGGGCTCGATGCCCGCGCGCGCGGCCGCGCCCTCGGGATCGAGCTCGACCACGGCCACGCCCGAGAGCTCGCCGAGCTCGAGCTGCTCGCGCAGCTCGGCGTCGAGATCCTGCACGCGCATGCCGAGCGCACCCGCGCCGCCGCCGGGCGCGCGGCCCGCGCGCGTCTCGGGACCGGCGTCGAGCTCCTCGACGGTGATCTCGACGGTCTTGCTCTCGCCCTCGCGGAGCAGGACGACCGGGACTGCCTTTCCGACCTCGGTCGAGGCCACCGCACGCGAGAGGTCGGACAGCTTGCGCACGGACTTGCCGTCGAAACTCTGGATCAGATCGCCGCGCGCGACGCCGGCGCGCTCCGCGGGCCCGCCCGGCGTCACCTGCGCGACCAGCGCGCCGTCGGTGACCGTGAGCGAGAGCGCCTTCGCGAGCTCGGGCGTCACGGCCTGCACCGCCACGCCGATCCAGCCGCGCGTCACGCTGCCGTTCGCCTTGAGCTGGGGGAGGATGTCCTTCGCCAGATTGATCGGCACCGCGAAGCCGATCGTGTTCGCCTGCGGATTCACCGCCGTGTTGATGCCGACCACCGCGCCGGACAGATCGAGCAGCGGCCCGCCGGAGTTGCCGGGATTGATCGCGGCGTCGGTCTGGATGTAGTCGTCGTACGGACCCTGACCGAGCTCGCGCCCCTTCGCGGACACGATTCCGAACGTGACCGTGTGGTCGAGCCCGAAGGGATTTCCGATCGCGACCACGAAGTCACCCGGCAGCAGCGCGTCGGAGTCGCCGAGCCGGAGCGCGGGCCGCTCGGTCGGGCCTTCGACGCGGATCAGCGCGATGTCGGTCTTGGGGTCGAGGCCGACCACCTTGGCTTCGGCTTCCGTGCCGTCCGAAAAATGCACGCGGATCTCGTCGACGCCCGCGACCACGTGGTTGTTGGTGACGATGAAGCCGTCGGCCGAGATCACGAAGCCGCTGCCCATGCTCGGCACCTGGAACTGCTGCGGCGCCTGCGGTTGCGGGATGCCGCGTCCGCGGCCGCCGAAGATGTCGGGGAAGCCGGGAAACGGGAACCCGGGCCGCGACGGCTGTCGCGTCACGGTCTTCGAGGTGTGCACGTTGACGATGCCCGGCGCCACCTCGAGCGCGAGCTTCGCAATGCGCGAGTGCCGCTCGCCGAGCTCGCCCTCGAGCGGGCCCTCGGCCCAGAAGCGGCCCGAAACGATCGGCTGCTCGGTCTCCGCCAGGGCCGCGGGCGGCTGCGCCGGCGGTCGAGCGCTCGACAGCCAGCCGGAGCGGACGATCAGGAACGCGGCCGCGAATCCGAGGATCGCCCCGAGCGCGATCTGAACGATCCTGGCCACCGACACCTCGTCGTGACGCCTGCGGCGGGTGAGAGCGCGCAGGCAGCGCATGGAGTCTGGCGGGGCGGACGGGACTCGAACCCGCAACTTCCGACGTGACAGGCCGGTGCTCTAACCGATTGAACTACCGCCCCAAACCGCGGGTCTTGTTACCGAAGGCGTAGGCCTTTGGCAAACCAGCGCTGCGCCGCCCGAACTAGAATCGAGCATGCCCGCGTTGGACCTGGGCGACGTGCTGTGGAACCCGCCGGCGGCGGCGCTCGGGGCGACGAATGCCATCCTCTCGGACTCCGCGCCCAAGCGGGTCGACGCGTTCGCGGGCGCGCTCTCGTTCAAGTTCATGCTCGCGGGCTCGTCCGTGTGAGAGACGCGCGGCCGCCGCCTGCGCGTGGAAGGCGACAGCTTCCTGGTCCTGAACCATGGCACCGTGTACTCGCTCGAGCGGCTCCGCGACGGCCCCGGAGGCGCGGCTGCTCGACGCGCCTGAGGCGCCGCGGGAGACGCCCTTCGAGTTCGCGGAGCAGATCCACGCCAGCGACGCGGCGACGGCGGAGCGCCTGCGCGCGCTCGCGTCGGCGATCCGAAACGGTGTCGCGACGCCGTTCGCGGTCGAGAGCGCGTTCGCCGCGCTCGCGCAGGGTCTGGTCGTTTCGCGCGAGCGGATACGCGTCGCTCGGGCGTACGGCCGGGCTCTCGCCGCACCACCTGCACCGGGCGTTCCGCGCGGTCTGCGGCGAGAGCCTGCACCGCTACCTGACGCGGCTGCGCCTGGAGCGCGCCGCTCGACTGCTGCGCACGACCGATCGCAGCGTCACCGAGATCTGTTCCGCTGTCGGCTACCAGAGCCTGGGCTCGTTCTCGACGCTGTTCCGCCGCGAGCACGGCTGCTCGCCCGCCGCCTGGCGCCGTGACGCCCGCGAAATTCCCACGATTCGAGAAGCGCCGGGGCGACCCGGCGCGGTAGGTTCGGTCGCATGATCGAGACCAAGCTTCCCGAGCCGCGAGACGGAGCCGTCCGGATCGGCGTGCTGGCCGACACGCACGTCCACGCGGGCCAGATCGCGCTGCCCGCGGCGGCGCTCGAGGCGTTGCGCGGCGTGGACCTGATCCTGCACCTGGGTGACATGGGCGAAGCGAGCGTGCTCGACGCGCTCGGCGAGCTCGCACCCGTCCTGGCCACGCGCGGCGGCGACGATCCCGCCGAGGATCCGCGCATCGCGCCCGCGCGCTTGCTCGTGGGTCCGCTGCAAGCGCTCGCCGCGGCCTTCGAGCTCGGCAGCGTCGTGGAGGGGGCCCAAGGTCAGGGCGGCCCGGCGTTTCCGGAGCGCCGCGCGGACGAGCTGCTTCGCGAGCGCGCGCGCCGCGCGGTGCACGTCGTCGCCTTCGCCGCGACGCACCAGCCGGCGCTGCTCGTGCGCGACGGCGTGCTGTTCGTGAACCCGGGCAGCGCGACGCTGCCCGCGAAGCGCGGCCCGAGCGGGCTCGGGACCGTCGCGCGGATCGTCCTGCGCGGGCGCGACGCGTCGGCGGAGATCGTGCAGCTCTGACCGTCCGCGAGCCTGGGCGGAGAGGGATTCGAACCCCCGGCCCGCGCCGTGTAAAGGCGCCGCTCTACCGCTGAGCTATCCGCCCGAGCTCATGCTCGGGTACCGCGGCGCGGCGCGTTTGGCAATCGCGCTCAGGCGTTCCGCGCCCGGTCGACCGCCGCCATCACGTCGTTCGAAGCTCCGGTGGGAGCCGGGACCTCCGTGATCGGGTCCTCGACGTCGTCGTACTCCAGGCGCAGCGCCCGGCTCATGGTCGCGTGCATGTCGTAGGTGCAGACGATGTAGGTGAACTCGAGGATCTCGACGTCGCTGAGCTGGGCGCGCAGCGCCTCGAAGACGTCGTCGGGAACACGGCCCCCTTCCAGGACCAGGCAGTCCGTGTAGGCCAGCACCGCGCGCTCGACCGGCGAGAAGCACGTGGCCACCGACCAGCCCTTGATCGCGCGGATCTTCTCCTCGCTCACGCCCACGGATCGCGCGGCCTTGCAGTGCTGCGAGAACACGAACCGGCTGCCGCGCGCGTAGCCGGCGCGGAGCTGGCCCAGCTCGCGAAGCTGCACGGAGATCTTCCGATTCTTGCTGCGGTAGAACGCGAAGCCCGACACCGTGTGGTCGAAGCAGTCGGGCACGTTCGCGAAGACCGTCCACCAGTTGCCCGGGGTGCCGGTGGCGGTACCGGGTGACTTCACGGGATCGCGGTCGCCGAAGATCAGCTCGTAGAGCTTTCGGCCGCCCGGGTGGACTTCGTCGCGCGAGACTTGCTTCAGGCGAGGCATGGGGGGCTCCTTTTCGTCGCTAGCGTTCGGGTGCGCTCGAGAAGAGCGCTGCAATCGCCTCGACGAACGCGCGGCCGCCTTGCTCGCACACGGGCCAGATCGAGAAGCTCTTCGGTCCTCGCCCGAAGCCGGGCAACCCGACCTAGTTCACGTTCGCGGGAGTCTCGGCGGGGATCGACTCGAAGATCTCTTCGAGCGGGTACTCGGGGAGGCCTTCGTCGAGAGACGCGTGCTTCTCGAGCTTGAGGGCGTGGCGCAGGACATCGTCCATGCTCTCGACGAGCACGATCTTGAGCCGGCGCTTCACCTTGACCGAGATCTCCTTGAGGTCGCGCTCGTTCTCTTTCGGGATCAGCACGGTCTCGATGCCGCCGCGCACGGCTGCGATCAGCTTCTCCTTGAGACCGCCGATCGGCAGCACGCGTCCGCGCAACGTGATCTCGCCGGTCATCGCGATGTTCGAGCGCACCGCCATGCCCGTGAGCGCGGAGATCAGCGCGGTGGCCATCGTGATGCCCGCGGACGGACCGTCCTTGGGTACGCCGCCCTCCGGCACGTGCACGTGCAGGTCGACCTTCTGGTAGAAGTCGCGCGCGAGCCCGAGCTGCTTGGCGCGCCGGCGCACGTAGGAGAGCGCCGCCTGCGCGGACTCCTTCATGATGTCGCCCAGCGACCCCGACACCTGTATGCGTCCCTTGCCCGCGGTGACGAGCGCCTCGATCGTGAGCAGCTCGCCGCCCACCTCGGTGAAGGCGAGCCCGGTGGCGATGCCGACCTGATCGTGCTCCTCGCGCTTGCCGAAGCGGTGCTTCGGGACGCCGAGGTACTTGCGCACCTGCTTGGGGCCAATCGTGGCGTGGATCGGCGTGTCGCTCGACACGACCTCGCGCGCGAGCTTGCGGCAGATGCTGCCGATCTCGCGCTCGAGCGAGCGTACGCCCGCTTCCTTGGTGTAGCGGCGGATGATCTCGTACAGGCCCGGCTCGCTGAACTCGATGTCCTGGCCGTCGAGACCGTGGTCCTTGAGCTGCTTGGTGACCAGGAAGCGCTTGGCGATCTCGAGCTTCTCTTCCTCGATGTAGCCCGGCAGGTGGATGATCTCCATGCGGTCCTGCAGCGGGCGCGGGATCGTCGAGAGCGTGTTCGCGGTGGTGATGAACAGGATCTTCGACAGGTCGTACTCGAGATCGAGGTAGTGGTCGTCGAATGCCTTGTTCTGCTCCGGGTCGAGCACCTCGAGCAGCGCCGAGGACGGGTCGCCGCGGAAGTCGGTCGACATCTTGTCGACCTCGTCGAGCAGGAACACCGGGTTGCCGCTGCCCGCCTTCTTCAGGCCCTGGATGATCTTGCCCGGCAGCGCGCCGATGTAGGTGCGCCGGTGACCGCGGATCTCGGCCTCGTCGCGCACGCCGCCCAGCGACACGCGCACGAAGTCGCGATCGGTCGCGCGCGCGATCGAGCGGCCGAGCGACGTCTTGCCGACGCCCGGCGGGCCGACCAGACACAGGATCGGGCCCTTCATCGAGCCCACCAGCGCGCGCACCGCGAGGTACTCGAGGATGCGTTCCTTCGGCTTGTCGAGCCCGAAGTGGTCGCCGTCGAGGATCTTCTCCGCCTCTTTGACGTCGGACTTCTCGTCCTTGTACTTCTCCCAGGGCAGCGAGAGGATCCAGTCGATGTAGTTGCGTACGACGGTCGCCTCGGCGGACATCGGCGACATCATCTTCAGCTTGCGGATCTCTTTCTTGCAGCGCTCCTCGGCGTGGTCGGGCAGCGCGTGCTCGGCGAGCTTCTCCTCCAGCTCCTGGATCTCGTTCTTGAACTCGTCGCGTTCGCCGAGCTCCTTCTGGATCGCGCGCATCTGCTCGTTCAGGTAGTACTCCTTCTGCGAGCGCTCCATCTGCTTCTTCACGCGCGAACGGATCCGGCCCTCGACCTGCAGCACGTCGATCTCGCCCTGGATCAGCGCGTAGATCTCCTCGAGCCGCGCTCTCGCGCTCGTGATCTCGAGGATGCGCTGCTTCTCTTCGAACGAGAGGTTCAGGTGCGCCACCACGATGTCGGCGAGCCGCGCCGGCTCGGTCACGCTCGAGACGGTGGTCACCATCTCCGGCGGAACCTTCTTGTTCAGCTTCACGTAGCTCTCGAAGGCGGTGTTCACCGAGCGCATCAGCGCCTCGGTCTCGATCGACGCTTCCTCGCTCTCCTCGATGACCTCGATCTTCACGGCCAAGAAGTCGTCGCCCTCGCCCCACTCGCGCACGCGCGCGCGCTTCTTGCCCTCGACCAGCACCTTCACGGTACCGTCGGGCAGGCGCACGAGCTGCACGATCGAGCCGAGCGTGCCGAGCTCGTGGATCTCCTCGCGACCGGGATCGTCGGACTTCGCGTCCTTCTGTGCGGCGAGCAGGAGCGTGCGGTCACCGGCCATGGCGCGCTCGAGCGCGCGCACCGACTTCTCGCGCCCGACGAAGAGCGGCACGACCATGTGCGGGAACACGACGATCTCGCGCAGCGGCAAGAGCGGCACCAGACCCGGCTTCGCGGACATGCTGCCTCCAGCGTCTTTCTCGTCGTCACCCTTGAAGAAGGCCATCGGGATTCCTTACCTGCCTGCGAGCGCTACGCGCTCTCCGCTCGCGGAGCGTACACCATCATGGGCTCGGCCCCGTGGCGCACGACTTCCTCGTTGATGACGACTTCCGTGATGTCGTCGCGCGACGGGATGTCGTACATGATCTCGAGCATCATGCCCTCGAGGATCGAGCGCAGACCGCGCGCGCCCGACTTGCGCTTGATGGCCTCCTGCGCGACCGCGCGCAGCGCGCCCTCGCTGAAGCGCAGGCTCACGCCCTCGAGCTCGAGCAGCTTCTGGTACTGCTTCACGAGCGCATTCTTGGGCTCGGTCAGGATCTTGTAGAGCGCCTCTTCGGAGAGTTCCTCGAGCGTCGCCACCACCGGCAGCCGGCCGACGAACTCGGGGATCATCCCGAACTTCAACAGGTCCTGCGTCTGGATGTGGCGGAACAGCTCGCCGAGCTTGCGCTGCTTCTTCTTCAGCTCCGCGCCGAAGCCGAGGCCCTGCACGCCGATGCGCCGCTCGATCACGTCCTCGATGCCGTGAAAGGCGCCGCCGCAGATGAACAGGATGTTGGTGGTGTCGACCTGCACGAACTCCTGCTGCGGGTGCTTGCGGCCGCCCTTGGGCGGGACGTTCGCGATCGTGCCTTCGATGATCTTGAGCAACGCCTGCTGCACGCCCTCGCCCGACACGTCGCGCGTGATCGACGGGTTCTCGCTCTTGCGCGCGATCTTGTCGATCTCGTCGATGTAGACGATGCCGCGCTGCGCGCGCTCGACGTCGTAGTTCGCGGACTGCAGCAGGTTCAGGATGATGTTCTCGACGTCCTCACCCACATAGCCCGCTTCGGTGAGCGTGGTCGCGTCGGCGATCGTGAACGGCACGTCGATGATCTTGGCCAGCGTCTGCGCGAGAAGCGTCTTGCCGCAGCCGGTCGGGCCGAGCAGGAGGATGTTCGACTTCTGCAGCTCGACGTCGCCCACCACCGACTGGTTCTCGATGCGCCGGTAGTGGTTGTGCACCGCCACCGAGAGGATCTTCTTCGCGGATTCCTGGCCGACCACATACTGGTCGAGGAAGCCCTTGATCTCCTTGGGCTTGGGAACGGAAGAGCTGCCGCGCTCGCTGTCGCGGCTCGCCTCCTCCGCGATGATGTCGTTGCACAGCTCGATGCACTCGTCGCAGATGTAGACGGTCGGTCCCGCGATGAGCTTCTTCACTTCCTTCTGCGATTTCCCGCAGAAGGAGCAGGCCAGGTTGGTTCCCTCTTCCTTCTTTTTCATCCGGCGCGATTCCCCTCCTGGCCCCCGCTCGTGGGGCGCTCATGCCTGGAGATGATGCGATCCACGATTCCGTACTCCAGCGCCTCGTGGCCTGACATGAAGCGGTCGCGCTCCGTGTCGTCCTGGACCTGCGACGGATCCTTGCCGCAGTGCTCGCCGAGGATCTCGTTGATCTTGCCGCGCAGCGTCAGGAACTCCTGCGCGTGGATCTGGATGTCGCTGGTCTTGCCCTGCACCCCTCCCCAGGGCTGGTGGATCATCACGCGCGCGTGCGGCAGGCAGGAGCGCTTGCCCTTGGCGCCGGCCGCCAGAAGCACCGCGCCCATGCTGGCCGCCTGGCCCATGCAGATGGTCTGCACGTCGGGGTTCACGTACTGCATGACGTCGTAGATGCCGAGGCCGGCGTTCACGTCACCGCCTGGTGAATTGACGTAGACGAAGATGTCCTTCTCGGGATCGTCGGCCTCCAGGAACAGGAGCTGCGCGATCACCAGGTTGGCGACGTCGTCGTTGATGGCGCTGCCGAGCACGATGATGCGGTCTCGCAGCAGCCGCGAGTAGATGTCGTAGGCGCGCTCGCCACGATGCGACTGCTCGATCACCATCGGAATCAGCAAGGACATGCCCCTAGTCTAGCGGATCGGCTGGAAACGCCCTGCTCCACGGCAATTCGAGAGCCGTCAGTTTCTGTTTGAATTCCGCGCTCTTACCCTTCGGACACGTTAGCTGCGGCGAGCGCGAATTCAACCACCTTCTCCTCGACCAGACCGGCGCGCAACGCGTCGATCAAACCGTGCTCGCGGTACTCGCGCTTCACCTCGGAGAGCTTGCGCTGACTTGCCTCCGCGATGCGCGAGAGCTGCGCATCGATCTCTTCGTCACTGACGGCGATCTTCTCGCGCTTGGCGATCTCGGGCGCGAGCAACGCCAGCTTCACCTCGCGCTCGACCTGCGGCCGGAGCTCCTCCTGCCAGCGCTCGACCAGCGGCCCGAGCACGTCGCGGCCGAGCTTCGCGCCACCGAACTGTGTGAGCATGCGCTGGATGCGCTGGCGCAGCTGCGCCTCGACCAGCGCGGGCGGGATCGGGAACGGGTTCGCCGCGACCAGCGCCTCGATCAGGCTCTCGCGCTCGAGCCGCTTCTGCTCGGCCGCGCGGCCCTCGCTGACGCGCCGCTCGAGGTCCGCGCGCAGCTCGGCGAGCGTCTCGAAGTTCGACACGTCCTTGGCGAACTCGTCGTCCAGTGCGGGCAGCTCGCGGTTCTTCAGCGCTACGAGCTCGACCTCGAAGCGCACGGTCTTGCCGCGCAGCTTCTCGTCCGCGTGGTCCTCGGGCATGACGAGCTCGAAGGCGTGCTGGTCGCCGACCCGCAGCCCGAGCAGGTTGTTCTCGAAGCCGCCGAAGGTGCGGCCGGCGCCGAGCTCGATCTGCGATTCGTTCGCGCTGGAGCCCTCGAACGGCTCGCCATCGATCTTGCCCACGTAGTTGATCACGGCCACCTGGCCGGCCGCGGCCGCGACGCCGCTCTCGGCCTCGACCAGCTGCGCCTGGCGCTGGCGCATGTCCTCGAGGTGGGCCTCGACCGGCTCCTTCTCGGGCGTCGGCAGCGCCGCGCGCGCGAGCGCGAGCCCCGTCACGGCCGCGACCTCGATGGTCGGCCGCACGTCCACGCTGGCCTTGTAGGCGTACTGGGCGCCGGGCTTGGGCAGCTCGCCCGCGTCGAGCCGCGGCTCGCCGAGCACGTCGAGGTGCGCGTCCTCGATCGCCCGGAACAGCGTGCCCTCGACCAGCCGCTGCAGGACCTCGCCGGAGGCGCGCTCGCCGAACTGCTGCTCGAGCACCTCGCGCGGCGCCTTGCCGGGCCGGAAGCCGCGGATGTGTGCGTTGCGGCGCACCTCGCGGAAGAAGGAGTCGAACGCCGCGTCGACCTCGGTGGTCGGGATCTCAATGTGGAGGCGCCGCTCGACCGGGCCGGTTTCCTCGACGTTGACGTTCATCTCGCCTCGTTCTCCCGCGCGCACGGCTGTCCTAGGGGGCGCGGAGACCATGATAGGGTACGCGTCGGGGCGCACAAAGCCTCGGGGGAACGCCGCCATGCCGACGCTTCAGGAGCTCTCCGACCAGCTCTTCAGCGGCCGCGCGAGCACGCACGATCCGGCCCACCACCCGTTCGCGCCGCTCGACCAGATCGAGGAGGTCGCCTCCGGCGTCGCGTTCTACAAGGCGTTCGTGAACGTGACGGCCGTGCGCACCAGCGACGGCGTGGTGCTGATCGACACGGGCTCCTTCCACCCGGCGCAGCACGCGCGCAGCTTCGCCGGCGTGCGGCGCTACGCGAAGGAGCGCGTGCACACCGCGATCTACACGCACGGCCACATCGATCACGCCTACGGCCTGCCGCCCTTCCTGAAGGAGGCGGAGGCGAACGGCTGGTCGCGGCCCGAGATCGTGGGCCACGTCGACGTGGCGCCGCGCATGCGCCGCTACATCGAGACCGCGGGCTACAACTCGGTGATCAACTCGCGCCAGTTCAGCGTACCGGTGCAGTTCCCGACCAGCCCCGACTTCCCGACCTTCAGCTATCGCGACGAGCTGCGGCTGCGCGTGGGCGGGCGCGAGCTCGAGCTGCACCACGCACGCGGCGAGACGGACGACCACTCCTGGGTCTTCATTCCGGACTCGCGCGTGCTGTGCACCGGCGACCTGTTCATCTGGGCTTCGCCCAACGCCGGCAATCCGCAGAAAGTGCAGCGCTACGCGTCGGACTGGGCGCGCGCGCTGCGCGCGATGGCCGCGCGCGAGCCGCAGGTCCTGCTGCCCGGCCACGGCGTACCGATCTTCGGCGCGGAGCGGGTGCGTGCAGCGCTGCTCGACACCGCCGACTACCTGGACTCGCTGTACCGGCAGACGCTCGAGTGCCTGAACGCGGGCATGGGCGTGTACGAGATCATCGAGACCGTGAAGCCGCCCGCTTCACTCCTGGACAAGCCCTACCTGCAGCCGACCTACGACGAGCCCGAGTTCATCGTGCGCAACGTCGTGCGCTGTCTGGGCGGCTGGTGGACCGGCGTCGCGAGCGAGCTCAAGCCCGCGCCGCGCGGACAGCAGGCGCGCGAGCTCGCGGAAGTCGCGGGCGGCGTCGCGCGGCTGCTCGAGCGCGCCGCGAAGTCGCTCGCCTCGGGTGACCTGCGCATGGCCTCGCACTGGGTCGACTGGGCCGCCAACGCCGAGCCGGAGAGCGTCGAGGCCCACCGGCTACGCGCGGAAGTGTACAAGCGCCGAGTCGACGCGGAGACCTCGACCATGTCGAAGGGGATCTTCCGCGCCGCCGCGAACGACTCGACCCGGAAGCTTCAGCCGAGCTGAAGCTCGGGATCGCGGCGCGCGAGCACACCGTCCGCGCGCGCGCGGATGCGCTGGTCCATGTCCGCGCTCTCGGGCAAGAGGAAGAAGCGGCCCGCGCGGATCCCGTCGAAGGCGTAGTCGGCGACCTCCTCGGGTGTCGTCAGCTTGAACTCGCGGCCGGCCTTCTCGGCCCAGCCGCGCAGATCGTCGAGCGTGGGCGGCTTGCCGGGCGGGCGCTCGGGCGGGAGGTCGGCCGGCCGGTTGCGCGCGGCCGTGAAGATGTTGGTCGCCACCACGTGCGGTCCCGGATACAGCACCGAGGCCGTGAGCTTGGCGCGCACCAGCTTGAACTGCAGGTGCAGCGCCTCGGTGAGGGTCGAGACCGCCGACTTGGTGGTCGCGTAGATCGGCGTGGTCGGGATCAGCAGCAGGCCGCCGTTCCCGGAGGACGTGTTGACCACCCGGCCCGGCTCGCCGCGCTTCAGCATCTCGGGCACGAACGCGCGGATCCCGTTCAGCACGCCCCACACGTTCACGGCGAACGCCCACTTCCAGTCGTTCTCGGTCGAGTCCCAGAGCATGGTGCGCGACTCGTCCGTGCCGATCCCGGCGTTGTTGCAGAGCAGGTGCACCGCGCCATGGGTGGTGAAGCAGTGTCCGGCGAGCGCGCTGACGGAGGCGAAGTCGGAGACGTCGGTGACGAAACCGGACACGTCGGCGCCGTTCCCGCGCAGCTCGGCGACGGTCGCGTCGAGCGCGGCCTTCTCCACGTCGGCGAGCACGACCCGCATGCCCTCGCGCGCGAAGCGCGCGCCGAGCGCGCGCCCGACCCCGCTCGCGCCGCCCGTCACCACCGCGACCTGGCCCATGAACTCGCTCATCGCGGGCGGCTCAGACGGCGATCTCGACGCCGGGCGTGCCGGGATCGTCGTAGCGCTGGTGCAGGAACGGCAGCAACCACTCGCCGGGCACGCTGCGCAGCACGCGGCCGTTGCTCTGGCTCGTGCCCTCCTCGTACTCGAGCCGCACGAGCTTGCGCACCGGCAGGTCGGCGACCGGATCGAAAGCCGATTCGCGCAGGATCAGCTCGCCGTCGACGCGGTTCACCACGCGGTGCGTGTGCTTCCACTCCAGCCGCACGAGCAGCGGATCGCCGTCGAAGCCGCCGGCCTTCTCGCACGAGGGCAGCGCCTTGTAGCAGTAGCCGTACTCCGTGAAGGCGCGCGCCGGCAGCGACTCGCGCACGGTCCCGCGCATTTCCAGGTAGGGAATGCCCATGCGCAGCGAGCGCGCGGAGACCGCGTCGCCGTCCCGTTTGAACTCGATCTGCGCGAGCTTCTTCGGCTCGCCGAAGGTGTCGCGCCCGCCGAGCACGGCCTGCTCCGCGGTCATCGGCATCGTCAACAGGTAGGTGCCCTCGACGCCGTCGTAGCTCGCGCGCACGCCGAACACGCCCGAGCCGATCTCGATCGTGAGCCCGGGGCGGATGTGCATCGCCACGTGCGAGAACGTGACGCTGACCTCGCCGCGCGGGCTCGCGACCAGCGGCCGCGGCGTGACCGCCACCGCGATCGCCGGGTCCGTCTCGTACAGCGCGCGCAGCGAGCGCACCGTGCTCGACAGGAACTCCGGGTTCGCGTCGGCGGCCTTCTTCAGCTGCTCGGGCGTCTTCACGTAGCGAACGCGCGCCATCTCATGCTCCTCGAGCGCGGAAGGCGCTCTTCTCGGGACCGATGCGGGCGACCAGCGGCGCGAGCTTCTCCGCGTCGAAGCCGTACACGCGCGCCGCGTTCAGGCCGAGCATCGCCGCGAGCTCGGCCTCGGGCACGCCGTGGAACGCCTCGAGCTGCTGCTCGCGCGTGACCGGCCAGGAGCCCTCGGGATGCGGGTAGTCCGTGCCCCACATGATGTTGTCGACGCCGATCGCGTGGCGCAGCTCGACCTCGCGCCGCGGCATGCACGACGCGCCCAGGGACACGTTGCGCCGGAAATAGTCGGACGGCTTGTGCTTCAGGTGACTGCGGTAGTCGCCGAGCTTGGCGCTGAAGTGAGTCTCGCCGTAGCGCTGGTCCATCAGCGCGAGCGTCTCGGGCACCCAGACGGTCGTGGACTCGGTGATCGCGTAGCGCAGCCGCGGGTGGCGCTCGAAAACGCCCGCCCAGATCAGGAACCAGAGCGGCCGCACCGTCCACCAGATCACCTCGGTCACGAAGATGCCCATCATGCCCACGTGCTCGGCGTAGTCGTCCATCGGCGCCGCGCCCGAGTGCACGTGGATCACGAGCTCGAGCTCCTCGCACAGCGCCCAGACCGGCTCGTACTTCGGGTGGTGGTAGGCGTCCTGCTTGCCCCAGCGCGACGGGATCAGGATGCCGCGCAGCCCGTTCGCCCTGGCCCAGCGGATCTCGGCGAGCGCCGTCTCGACGTCCCAAAGCACCGGTACGATCGCGACGCCCGCGCGCCGCTCGGGCGCCATCTGGCAGAACTCCGCGAGCCAGCGGTTGTGGGCGCGCGCGCCCGCCCACTGCAGCTCGGGCACGATGCCCTCGGTGGGCAGACCGAGACCCGCGCCGAACGGCGGCATGTTCATCTCGGTGATGCCGTCGGGGAAGATCACCTCGGCCGCGACGCCGTCGTCGTCGAGCACGCGCAGGCGCGCCTCGTGATCCCAGGCGCCCGCGAGCCCGCCCTCGCAGCCCTTACGCCATTCGGTGTTGATCTCGTCGACCAGGAACTTCTTGGCGGCCTCGCGCGTCATGCGGATCTGGATCGGCAGCGCCGTGTCGAAGGCGTCGCGGTACTTCGGATCCAGATACGCGCGGTACTCCTCGGGACGCAGGCCCGCGTGGCAGTCCGAGGAGATCACGAGATAGCGGTCGTTCGTCATTTCGCGCCGCGCGCCTCCGGCTTCGAGTAGAACTGCGCGGCCCAGCGCCGGAACTCGGCGATCGGACCGTCCCCGTCGCAGAGCACCGGGTTCGCGACGTAGCGCTTGTGCTCCCAGATGGGGATGTCGGCCTCGACGCCGCTGCCCTCGGTGATGCCGCGGATCACCTCTTCCCGCGCGGCCTCCGGGAGGTTGGCGGTGACGGTGAGCCGCCAGCGCATGTGCACGTGCTCCTCGTCCACCGGCGTCACCGCGGAGAGCATCAGGAACCCGAATCCCGGAACACCGCGGTAGGCGACGGTCGCGAGCCCGAGCGCGTAGCTCGTGCGCACGAGCTGCGCGTCGTGCGCGACGCCGTCGGGCAGCTCGCGCGAGAACGGCGAGACGCAGGTCTTGACGAGCCCGTCGTAGCTCACCGCGGTGGGCAGGTACTTGCCGCGGTGCACGGTGGGGAAGTGCGCGCTGTCGTGATCGTTCTCGGCCATCTCCTGGATCGCGGTGCGCAGCCGCCACTCGCGGCGCACCGGCGGGATCCACTCCGGGCTCTCGAGCTCCGGGACCTCGGGCAGGCCGTACCCGGGCGGCTTGCCCTCGAGGTGGTGCCAGACGAACACCAGCCCGTAGCGCTCCACCACGATCCAGGAGCGCGCGGCCGCGTGCGGGGGAATGCGCCGCGCGTACGGCACCGCCACGCAGGCGCCATCGCCGTCGAAGCGCCAGCCGTGGAACGGACACTGGAGCGTGTCGCCCACCACCTTGCCGCCCACCGCCAGGTGAGCGCCGAGGTGCGGGCAGTACGCGTCGAACACGTGTGCGCTGCCGGACGCGCCGCGGAAGATCACCAGCTCGCGACCGAGATAGAAGGCCCGGAGCACGGCGCCGGGAAGCAGCGCGTCGCTCTCCGCGACCGCGAACCAGCCGTTCGGCAGCGGGAACGGGAAGCGCCGCGTCCCTCCGTCCATCGGATCTCCCTCCGAGGTCGCAGCCTACGCCACGTCGGCGCGCGATGCGATCTCGTACGCGAGCGCGCCGACGGCGCGGGTGAAGTCCTCGCCTGGCACGAGCAGCGACACCACCCCGTGGCAGCCCGGCAGGTCGTAGAACGAGCCCGGGTGCACGAGCGTGCCCGCGCGCTCCAGCAGCGCGAGCGCCCAGGCCTCGTCATCCAGGCCGGCGATCCGCGGCAGGCGCACGATCGCGGCCCAGCCGGCCTCCACGTCCAGCACGCTCGCGGGACCGGCAGCGAGCGCCGTGCGCAGCGCCACCAGATTCGCCGCGGTTCGCGCGCGGATCCTCTCCCGCATCGGCCCGGCTTCGCGCAGGATCGCGGGCAGCGCCAGCTGCACCGGGGTCCCCACCGAGAGCGAGGTGTCGGCGATGATTGCCAGCCGCCCCCGCGCCTCCGTCCGTAGCCTCGCCGGCCCGCACATCACCCCCCAGGCGAGCTTCAGCTGCGGCAGCGCGGCGAGCTTCGAGAGCCCGGACAGCACGAAGCCGAGGCACGCGCGCGGGCCGAGCGCGCAGCGCGTCCGGCCCGGCGTCTCGCGCAGCGGAAACTCCGCGAACACCTCGTCCACCAACAGGGCGAGACCGCGCTCGGCGCACAGGCTCTCGAGCGAAGCGAGCTCGCCCTCCCCCAGATACGCCCCGGTCGGGTTCCCGGGCGCGGTGCAGGCGATCGCCCGGGCGCGGGGCTCCGCCCGCAGGGCCGCGCGCAGGGCGTCCAGATCGACGAACCAGGCGCCGTCGTAGCCGAGCGGGTATCGGACCAGCCGCACGTCGGCGAGCCCGGCCAGGTACTCGAGCAGCGGGTAGCCGGGCTGCGGCACCAGCACCGCATCCCCGGGGTCGCAGAGCAGCGCGAACAGCTGCGCGAACGCCTCGCTCGTGCTCGCGGTGAGCCAGACATCGGCCGCGTCGCATGCGCAAGCGCGCGCGCGATAGTAACTTGCAACCGCCTCGCGCGCGGCTTCGAGGCCGAACGGCTCCGGCTCGTAGGCCGCGATCGCAGCGGCGCGCGGGCCCTCGAAGAGCGACGCGTAGAACGAGCTTGGATAGCGAAGACCGACCGCGGTCGGATTGGTGATGGTGAGATCGACGACGTCCCCCCCAGCGGCGCGGCGATCCGCGAGTGCACGCGTGAGTGCATTGGGTGTCAGCTCCCACTGCGTTCGTCGCGAGAACCTGCGCCGCGAGCCCACGGCCGCGCAGAATACCCGCAGCGCGCCGGCAACGCGCGCGCAGACGCGCGTGACGTCGCGATGAAGCACCGCGCCAGCGCGCCACGCGTCGCGCCCGAGAGCCACTCTCATGCAGCGGGAGAGTCTCGCCCCGAAGCTGGAACCGAGTCGATGCTGCCGTCGCTGCCACTGCCCGGATCGAAGAACGACTCTGCGCTGCCGCAGATCGATCGCGTCGCTGCGCGCCGACCGAGCGGCTTCCACGTGCGCTGGCGCTGGGTGTTCGCGCTGCTGTTGCTGCTCGCCGTCGCCTGGGCCGTGAAGCTGGTGCTGGACGAGCTGCGCACCTCCGAGTACCAGGCGCGCCAGCTCGCGCGAATCGCGAACGAGGCGACCTTCGAGGTCGAGCCCGGCCCGAGCCCGAGCATCCGCTACCCGAGCACCGGGCCCTACGACGAGCGCCTGGGCTACACCAGCTTGCCGGACTTCGTGGCCCGGCTCTCGGCTTCCGGCTTCGAGATCGAGTCGCAGGCGCGCCACTCGCCGCGCCTGCAGGCGCTCGAGGACTGGGGACTCTCGCCGGTGTACCGCGAGAAGGACCGCGCGGGTCTGCGCATCGTGGGCAGCGACGGCACGCCGCTGTTCTCGACCCGCTATCCGAGCAACGCCTACGACCGCTTCGAGGACGTGCCCAAGGCCGTGGTCGACGCGCTGCTGTTCGTCGAGAACCGCGAGGTGCTCGACATGCGCTACCCGATGCGCAATCCGGCGGTCGAGTGGGACCGGCTCGGCCGCGCCGCGCTCTCGCAGGTGCTGCAGGTCGCCGGCGCCGACACGGAACGCGCGGGCGGCAGCACGCTCGCCACCCAGCTCGAGAAGTTCCGCCACTCGCCGCAGGGCCTGACCAGCTCGCCGCTGGAGAAGCTGCGCCAGATGGCGTCGGCGAGCCTGCGCGCCTACCAGGACGGCGCGAACACCACCCGCGCGCGCAAGCGCATCGTGCTGGACTACGTGAATTCGATCCCGCTCGCCGCCGCGCCCCCGTACGGCGAGGTGATCGGCCTCGGCGACGCGCTCTCGATCTGGTACGGCGCGGACTTCGCGAAGACCAACGCGATCCTGCGCCAGGCGAACGATCCGTCGTCCGTGTACGACCTCGAGACGCGTGCGCGCGCGTACAAACGGACGCTGTCGCTGGTACTGTCGGCGGGACGGCCGTCGTACTACCTGATCCAGGATCCCAAGGCGCTGCTGGTGCGGACCGACACGTTCCTGCGTCTGCTCGCGAACGAGGGCGTGATCTCCGTCGGGCTGCGCGACGCCGCGCTCGCGAGCGAGCTCGAGCTGCGCCGCCGCGGCGCGGACTCGGCCCCGCCGCCGCCCGAGGACCGCAAGTCCGCGAGCGCCGTGCGCGCGCGGCTGGTCGCGCTGCTCGGGCTCTCCGACTACTACGCGCTCGACCGGCTCGACCTCGACGTCGAGACCACCGTCATGCCCACGGTGCAGGAGGGCATCACGCGCGAGCTGCGGAGCTTGCGCGATCCCGAGCGCGCGCGCGAAGCGGGCTTCGTGGCCAAGAACCTGCTCGAGTACGGCGATCCCTCGAAGCTCGTCTACAGCTTCACGCTGTACGAGCGCGGCGACGCCGAGAACCACCTGCTGGTGCAGGCCGACAACCTCGACCAGCCGCTCGACATGAACGAGGGCTCGAAGCTCGACCTGGGCTCGACCGCCAAGCTGCGCACGCTCGCCACCTATCTCGAGATCGTGGCCGAGCTGCACTCGCGCTTCGCCGGCGAGCATCGCGCGACGCTGCGCGCGATCGAGGTCGAGCCGGCCGACCGCATCACGCGCTTCGTGATCGACCAGCTGATCGCGCAGCCCGGCATGCCGCTCGCGCAGCTGCTCGACGCGGCGCTCGCGCGCCGCTACTCCGCGAACCCCTGGGAGACGTTCTACACCGGCGGTGGCGAGCACCACTTCGGGAACTTCAACAAGGACGACGACGAGAAGGAGATGTCGGTTCGCTCGGCATTCACGCTGTCGGTGAACCTGATCTTCATCCGGCTGATGCGCGACGTCGTCAACTACTACATCCACCAGGCGCCGGGCTCGAGCGCGGCGCTCTTGAAGGATCCGAAGGATCCGCGCCGCGAGCAGTACCTGAAGCGCTTCGCCGACCAGGAGGGCCGCATCTACCTGGACAGCTTCTGGCGCAAGTACCACGGCAAGCCGCCCGAGGAGATCCGCGCGACGCTCTTGCGCGGCGTGCGCATGACACCGAAGCGCGTCGCCATGGCGCTGCGCGCGGCGCTGCCCGACGCGCCGTTCGAGGAGTTCCAGGCGCTTTTGCTGGCGCAGCTGCCCGACGCGAAGCTCGCGCCCGCCATGCAGCGCAAGCTCTACGACAGCTACTCGCCCGCGCGCTTCACGCTCGCCGACCAGGGCTACATCGCGGGCGTGCACCCGCTCGAGCTGTGGCTGGTCGGCTACCTGGGCGAGCATCCGGACGCGACGCTGCGCCAGATCTTCGAGGCCAGCGCCGACGAGCGCATCGCCGTGTACCACTGGCTGTTCAGCCGCCACCGCAAGCGCCAGCAGGATCGCCGCATCCGCAGCCTGCTCGAGATCGAGGCCTTCCTCGAGGTGCACCGCAACTGGCAGGCGCACGGCTACCCGTTCGACTCGTTGGTGCCGTCGCTCGCGACCGCGATCGGCAGCGCCGCGGATCGCCCGTCGTCGCTCGCCGAGCTCGCCGGCATCATCGTGAACGACGGCGTGCGCAAGCCGTCGGTGCGCATCGCGCGGCTGCGCTTCGCCTCCGACACGCCCTACGAGACCCGCCTGACGCCCGCGCCGACCGAGGGCACACGCGTCATGCCCGAGGCCGTCGCGCGCGCGATCCGCGAGGCGATGGTCGGCGTGGTCGACCACGGCACGGCCGTGCGCGCGCGCGGGGCGCTGGTCGCGCCTGACGGCCGCGTCGCGGTGGTGGGCGGCAAGACCGGCACGGGCGACCACCGCTTCAAGGTGTTCGGCCCGGGCGGGAAGCTGCGCGAGTCGCGCGTGGTGAACCGCACCGCGACCTTCGTGTTCGTGATCGACGACCGCTACTACGGCGTGATCACGGCCTTCGTGCACGGCCCGGAGGCGGCGGGCTTCGGCTTCACCAGCTCGCTGCCGGCGCAGATCTTCAAGACGCTCGCGCCGAGCTTGTCGCCGCTGCTCGCGAGCGACCCGCTAACGAGCGCGGGGGTGGCTGGCGTTGTGCTTGCGGATGGCGGCGAGGATCGCCTGTGAGCCGCCTTCCATGAGCTCCGCCTTGTTCGCGGAGACCGCGTCGGCCGAGCGCTGCAGCGGCGCGAGCATGCCGTTCACGCGCGGGATCACGTAGCGCGCGAACAGGTCATAGCTGCGCCGCGTCGCCTCGTGACTCGCCCAGTCGTGCGCGAACGCGAGCAGGGTGCCGAAGCCGCCGGAGATCTCCTGCAGCTGCGCGATCGCGGCCACCGCGTCGTCGGGCGTGCCGAAGATCGCGCCGCCGCGCCGATCCATCGCGCGCGCGAAGCCGGCGGCGTCGCCGACCGGCTCGGCGCCCGGCCGGCCGAGGATCTCGACGTTGTACTGGTTGTGCCAGTGCGCGACGCCCTCGGCCACTTCGCGCAGCGCCTGCTCCTTGGACTCCGCGATGTGCCAGGGCATCACCACGCGCCAGTTCGCGCGGTCGACGCGGGCCGCGTTCTCGCGCGCGTAGGTCTCGGCGAAGCCCCACTGGGTGGGCAGTGCCTGCAATCCCTCTTCGCTGTAGCTCGCGACCGGTAGCTCCGCCTGTACCGGCTTGATCTGCAGCGTCGCCTCGTGCAGCTGGAACCAGTCGCTCTTGTGGGTCACCGGCGCGTCTTCGCGCAGCAGCCGCAGGATCACGCCCAGGCCCTCGTCCATGCGATCGCGGAGCAGCGCGGGCGGGATGCCGTGCGTGCGCGCGTCCGAAGGCAGCGCGCCGGGACCGACGCCGAGCATCGCGCGGCCGCGCGTCAGGTGATCGAGCTGCACGATCCGGCCCGCCACGTTGTACGGATGGTGGTAGGGAAGCGAGACGACGCCGGTGCCGAGACGGATGCGCGTGGTGCGCTCGCCCGCGGCGGCCAGGAACAGCTCGGGATGACCGATCGTCTCCCAGCCGCCGGAGTGGTGCTCGCCCACCCAGAACTCCTCGTAGCCGAGCGCGTCGAGCTGCTCCGCCAGCTCGAGGTCGCGGCGGAGCTGCAAGGTGGGGTGTTCGCCGATCGGGTGATGCGGCGCGAGGAAGGCGCCGAACTGCATGCGCGTCGACATCGCCGGACTCTACCACGCGACGCGATAGACTCGCGCTCGTGCCGCTGCTCTGCGCGATCCTCGCCGCGTTCCTGCTCGCCTGTGTCCGATCGGAGAGCCCCGCGCCTGCGCAGCTCGTGCTGCGTCACGGTCTGGTGTACGTCGGCGACGCGGCCGGCACGCGCGCCGAGTCGCTCGCGATCCGCGACGGTGCGCTGGTGCAGGTCGGCGCGGACGCGGACGTCGCGGCGTTCGTCGGCCCGGACACGCGGGTCGTCGAGCTCGGCGGGCGGCTCGTGCTGCCGGCCTTTCACGACGCGCACGTGCACCCGATCTCGGCGGGACTCGAGGCGCTGCGCTGTCGGCTGGGCGGGATCCGGGCGCGCGAAGAGCTCGAGGCGCGGATCCGGGAATGCGCGCAGGCGCAGGCCGGCCGAGCCTGGGTCGAGGGCGGCGGCTGGGAGCTCCCGCTGTTCCCGGACGCGAACCCGGACAAGGCGCTGCTCGACGCGCTCGTGCCCGACCGTCCCGCGCTGCTTCGGGCCGCGGACGGTCACTCGGCGTGGGCGAACTCGCGCGCGCTCGCGGCCGCTGGCCTGACCCGCGCGACGCCGGATCCGGAGCACGGCCGCATCGAGCGCGACGCGCGCACCGGCGAGCCGAGCGGAACGCTGCGCGAGTCGGCGATCGCGCGGGTCGCGAGCCACGCTCCGCCCGCGAGTGAAGCCGAGCTCGGCGAGGCGCTCGGCCGCTCGCTGACCGAGCTCGCGCGGCTCGGCGTCGTGTGCGCGCACGACGCGAACGCCACGCCGCCGTACATCGACGTCTACCTGGCGCGGGACGCGAGCTCGCCCGGGCCGCGCGTGCGCGCCGCGCTCGCGCTTCCCGCCGACTGGGCGTCGCGCGATCCCCTGCCCTCGTTCGAAGTCGCGCGTGCGCGCGCGGTCGGCCCGCGCGTCCGCGCCGGCACCGTGAAGCTCTTCCTCGACGGCGTGATCGAGGCGCGCACCGCCGCGCTGCTCGAGCCCTACGAGGGGGGTGACGAGCGCGGCACGCCGAACTTCACGCCCGAGGCGCTGAACGCGCTGGTCGCGCGGCTCGACGCGGCCGGCTTCGATATCCACATGCACGCGATCGGAGATCGCGCCGTGCGCATGGGGCTCGACGCCGTCGCGCACGCCCGCGCGGCGTCCGGCCCGAGGGAGACGCGCCACACGATCGCGCACCTCGAGCTCGTCGCGGCCGACGACCTGCCGCGCTTCGCGGGCCTCGGCGTGACTCCGAACCTGCAAGCGCTGTGGGCGCAGGCCGATCCGTACGTCACCGAGCTCACGATCCCGGTGCTGGGCGACGAGCGCAGCCTCGACCTGTATCCGCTCGGATCGCTGTTCGCGAACGCGCCGATCGTGGCCGCCGGCAGTGACTGGCCGGTGAGCTCCGCGGACCCGCTCGCGGCGATCGAGGTCGGCATCACGCGCCGCGCCGAGGACGCCGGCTCCGGCCCCGGCTGGCTCCCCGAGCAGCGCGTGACGCTCGAGCAGATGCTCGCCGCCTACACGCGCGGCGGCGCCTGGCTCGACCGCGAGGAGCACGAGCGCGGCACGCTCGAGACCGGCAAGCGCGCGGACCTGATCGTGCTCGACCGCGATCTGTTCGCGGTCCCGCCGCACGAGCTCTCGGACGCGCGTGTGCTGTGGACGATGGCGGACGGCGAGACGATCTGGCTCGCGACGCCGAACGCGATCGCGGGCGCGCGATGAGCGGCGACGCCGCGGTCGAAGTCGTCGGGCTCGGCAAGACCTACGTCGTGCCAGTGCGCGAGGCGGGCGCGCGCGCCGCGCTCGCGAGCCTGTTCCGGCGCGAGACCAAGTCGGTGGTCGCCGTCGGCGCGATCGACTTCCGCGTCGCGCCCGGCGAGGTCGTCGGCTTCCTCGGCCCGAACGGCGCCGGCAAGACCACCACACTGAAGATGCTCTCGGGCCTGCTCTACCCGAGCGCCGGGCGCGCGCGCGTGCTCGGCTTCGAGCCGTGGGCGCGCGAGCGCGACTTCCTGCGCCGCATCACGCTGGTGATGGGCCAGCGCAACCAGCTGGTCTGGGACATTCCCGTGGTCGACTCGCTCGAGCGCAACCGCGCGATCTACGGCATCGAGGCCGCGCGCTACCGGCGCACGCTCGACGAGCTGGTCGCGCTGCTCGATCTCGGCGAGCTCCTGCAGCGCCCCGTGCGCAACCTCTCGCTCGGCGAGCGCATGAAGGCGGAGCTCGCGGTCGCGCTCGTCCACGAGCCGCAGGTGCTGTTCCTGGACGAGCCGACGATCGGCGTCGACGTGACCATGCAGCGGCGCATCCGCGAGTTCCTGGCCGGCTACAACCGGCGCACGGGCGCGACCGTCCTGCTCACCAGTCACTACATGGCCGACGTCGAGGCGCTGTGCCGGCGCGTGATCGTGATCCACCACGGCAAGCTGCTCTTCGACGGCCAGCTCGCGGCGCTGGTCGCGGGCTTCGCCTCACACAAGACGGTGACGGTGGAGCTGGCCGAGCCGCGCGGCGACCTGTCGGGCTACGGCGAGGTGGTCTCGCGCGACGACCTGCGCACGGTGCTGCGCGTTCCCAAGTCCGACACGCCGCGGCTCACCGCGCGACTGCTCGCCGATCTGCCCGTGCTCGACCTGAAGGTCGAGGATCCGCCGATCGAGGAGGTGATCGAGCGCGTGTTCGCGGCGGGAGCGAAAGCAAGGTGAGCTTCCTGCGCGCGCTGTACCTCGCGTTCTGGCGCGTCGCGATCGCGATCGAGCTGCAGTACCGCGCCTCGAGCGTGATCTGGCTGCTGGGCGTGATCGTCGAGCCCGTGATCTACCTGGCGGTCTGGTCGGCGGTGGCCGAGGCACAGGGCGGCGAGATCGGCGGCTTCGGCCCGCACGAGTTCGCGGCCTACTACCTGGTGCTCACGCTGGTGAATCAGATCACCGGGGGCTGGCACATGTGGGAGTTCCAGTTCCGCGTGCAGCAAGGGCAGTTCTCGTTCCTGCTGCTGCGCCCGGTGCACCCGATCCACGGCGACCTGGCCGAGAACCTGGCGCACAAGGCCGTGATGCAGGTCGTGCTGCTGCCCGTGCTGGCGCTGCTCGCGCTGGTGTTCGCGCCGCGCTTCACGGTCGATCCGTGGGCGCTCGCGCTGTTCCTGCCCGCGCTCGTGCTGGCCTTCGCGCTGCGTTTCGTGGTGGAGTGGACGCTCGCGCTCGCCTGCTTCTGGACCACGCGCATCATGGCGGTGAACCAGACCTACTTCGCGGTGCTGTTCTTCCTGTCGGGGCGCGTCGCGCCGGTCGCGCTCTTGCCCTCGGCCGTGCAGTGGGCCGCCAACGCATTGCCGTTCCGCTGGATGGTCTCGTTCCCGGTCGAGCTCGCGCTCGGCCGGCTCTCGCCGGCGGAGATCGCGACCGGCTTCGCCGCGCAGTCGGTCTGGCTCGGCGTCGCGTCGCTCGGGCTCGCCGCGCTCTGGCCGCGCGCGCTGCGCCGCTTCTCCGCGGTGGGGACCTGACCGCGATGCGGACGCTCGGCATCTTCTGGGTGTTCGCGAAGCTCGGCTTGCAGAACGAGGCCGCCTACCGCGCGAACTTCTGGGTGCAGATCTTCGAGTCGCTGCTGAACGTCGGCTCGGCGCTCGCCGCGGTCGGCATCATCTTCGCGCGCACCGACACGCTGGCGGGCTGGCGCGCCGGGGAGCTGGTCGCGCTGCTCGGCGTGTACTTCGTGGTGTACGGCGCGATCCAGGTCGTGATCTCGCCGAGCCTGACCAAGTTCATGGAGGACGTCCGCACCGGCGCGCTCGACTTCACGCTGGTGAAGCCGGTCGACGCGCAGATCCTGGTGTCGCTCTCCGAGGTGCGCGTGTGGAAGCTCGTCGACCTCGCGCTCGGGCTCGCGATCCTGGCGAGCGGCCTCGGGCGCATCGCGGACGAGATCGGGGCAATGCAGGCGCTCGGGTTTCTGATCGCGCTGGTCGCGGGCGCGCTCACGGTCTACGGCTTCTGGATGCTGCTCGCGACCTGCGCATTCTGGTTCGTGCGGCTCGAGAACGTGCTGATGATCTTCTGGAACATGTACCAGGCGGGGCGCTGGCCGGTGGACGTGTACCCGCGCTGGCTGCGCTGGACGCTGACGGGTCTGGTGCCGGTGGCGCTGGCGGTGACGGTTCCGGCCGAAGCGCTCGCGGGCCGGCTCTCGGCCGCGAACCTCGCGCTCGCCTGCGCCGTGGCGGCGGTGATCTCGCTCGTCTCGCGCTGGTTCTGGAAGATCGGCTTGCGCCGCTACTCCGGCGCCTCCGCGTAGCGCCCGCGCGCCCGCGGTTCAGAACACGCGCGCCAGAGCCGACGCGAAGGACGAGATGCTGCGCGGCTTCCTTTGGCTCGCCCTGCTCTTCGCGCTGGTCGCGATCGCCGTGTCGGTCGGCGTCGAGCGCACGCAGCTCGAGGAGCGTCTCGACGCCGAGCGGCAGCGCGAGGCGATCCGCGCCGTCGAGGTCGTGCTCTACCGAACCTCGCCGCCCGAGCTCGGCGATGGCGATCGCGTCGCGGACGCGCTGACCCGGCTCGCCGAGGAGCTCGCCCCGCCCGACGCGCCGTACCGTGCGCGCCGCCGCGCGCTGCGCCTGTACGAGCTGATCGCCCTGGCGTCGGGAATGGACGACGTGGGCTACGCGCTGCCGGACCTGGATCTCCTGCGCGCCGAGTGGGAGAAGCAACGCGATTCGCTGTTCGCGCCCGCGCCGTGGTTCGGGCGTTCCGGCGCGGTCGACGCGCAGACGAAGCGTCCCGCGATCGTGGATCCGCGCGACGTGACGCGCCTGCGCCACACCGTGCGCCGCCTCGAGCAGCTCGCGAACGCCGGCGAGCAGGAGGCACGCGAGCTCGGCGAGCCCGCCTACGACAGCGCGGCGCCGGGCGCCGCGGGCCGCGTGCAGATCGAACGCTGGAACGCCTGGGCGCGGCGCTGGAACGAGCGCATCGACGACGCGCTGCGCGAGCTGCCTCCGCCGCCGCCGTTCGATGCCGAGCTCGCGCTCGTGCTCGCGCACCAGAACACCTCGCGCGCCGCGCACGAGCTCCGGCTCGTGCCGATCGGGGTGGGAGACTGGCAGACGCCGTTCCAGTACTCGTGGGAGTCGCGCTTCCGCGCCGCGCGCGACCTGCTCGAGGAGCAGCGCGCCGCGCTCGCGAGTGCCCCGGACTGAGGCGGCGCGCTCAGCGTTGCGCGCGCTCCTCGGCCAGATCGCTCAGCAGCTCGAGCTGAACCTCCTGCAGCTCGACCATGCGCTCGAACTGGCCGTGCAGCAGGTGGTCGATCTTCTCGTGCAGGCTCGCGATCTCGAGCTCGGCCTTCAGATTGACGCGGAAGTCGAGATCCGCCTCGATCCGGTCGCGCGCGGACAAGCGGTTCTGCGACATCATGATGATCGGCGCCTGCAGCGCGGCGAGGCACGAGAGCACCAGGTTCAGCAGGATGAACGGCTGCGGATCGAACGCGCGCGAAGCGAGCGCGACGTTCAACGCGACCCAGAGCCCGAGCGCGATCAGGAAGCCGATCACGAACGGCCACGAGCCGCCGATCGCCGCCACCGAATCCGCGATCCGCTGACCGCGCGTGGCCTGGCGCGCGAACTCGCGTTCCAGGTTCTCCGCGATCGCGACGTGCTCGCCCGCGCGGCGCGCGACGTCGGCCTCGACCCCCGACAGCTCGCCCCGCTCCTGCTCGAGCCGGTCGAGCACGAACTGGACGCGCTCGCGCTTGAGACAGGTGCGGCACAGGTAGCCGCTTCCGGGCCAGCGATCCGGGTGCCCGCGCGCGATGTGCTCCGCCTCCTGGCTACGCAGCGAATCGGTGCGGACGAGCTCTCGGCGTTCCACCACCCGATCGCAGAGCGCGCAGGCGCGTCTCGCTTCGCCGCCCTCGGGCGTGCTGCTCATCCCGTCTCCTCCCTCCTCCCGCGCGAGCCTCGACACGCCGGAACGCTAATCGGGTACCGTGGCGCGACGCAAGCGGGGAGATGGGCATGACGTCGCCGTGCGAGGGACTCAAGGTCGTCGAGGTCGCCAACTGGGTCGCCGGTCCCGCCGCCTGCGCGATCTTCCGCGACATGGGCGCGGAGGTGCTGAAGATCGAGCCGCCCGAGGGCGACGCGCTGCGCGCTTTCAAGATGCGCAACCTGGGCTACGACACCGATCTCAACACGGCGTTCGAGCTCGACAACCGCGGCAAGCGCTCGCTCGTGCTCGACCTGGAGAAGCCGTCGGCGCGGGGCGTGGTCGAGCGGCTGGTGCGGGACGCCGACGTGTTCCTCACCAACCTGACCCAGCCGCGGCGCGAGAAGTACGGACTCACGTTCGAGGCGCTGTCGGCGGTGAATCCGCGGCTCGTCTACACCTCGCTCACCGGCTACGGCACGCACGGGCCGGAGCACTGGCGGCCGGGCTTCGACTACGCGGCGTTCTGGGCGCGCTCGGGGATCATGGCGTCGCTCGGCGAGCCGCCCTCGCCGCCGCCGCTGTGCCGCGGCGGACAGGGCGACCACACGACCGCGCTGAACCTGGTGCTCGCGACGCTGGCCGCGCTGCGCCTGCGCGACCGCACGGGCCAGGCCCAGCTCGCCGACGTGACGCTGTACGGCACGGGCATGTGGACGATCGCCGGCGACCTGTCGGCGGCGCTGATCACCAAGGCGCACCCGCCGCGCCACGACCGCAACGCGCCCGCGAATCCGATCTGGAACTCCTACCCGACGCGCGACGGCCGCTACGTGCTGCTCGTGCACCCGGACCCGCAGACCTTCTGGCCGCGGCTGTGCGCGGCGCTCGGCGAGCCCGGCTGGGTGAGCGATCCGCGCTTCGACACGGCGGCCAAGCGCACGGCCGCGACGCGCGAGCTCACCGCCCTGATCGGCGCTCATTTCGCAAGCGAGGACTTCGCGCACTGGTCGCGCGTGCTCGACCAGCACAAGCTGATCTGGGCGCCGGTCGCGACGCTCGACGAGGTGATCCACGATCCGCAGGCGCGCGCGCTGCGCGCGTTCGCGCCGGTCGACCACCCCAAGGAAGGCCGCTTCGAGACGCTGGCCGCGCCGCTTGCGATCGCGAACAGCCGCATCGAGCCGCGCGGTCCCGCCCCCGAGCTGGGCGCGCACTCGCGCGAGGCGCTCGCCGACCACGGCTTCGAGCCAGACGAGATTCGGGCGCTGGCTGCGGAGGGCGTGCTGGGTTGAGCGGCGCCCGCGCCGAGATGCTCGTGAACCGGCTGCGCAAGCGTTCGCGGCACCTGGCGAAGTGGGCGCGCCGCACCGGCACGTCCTGCTACCGCGTGTACGACTGCGACATTCCCGAGATCCCGCTGGTGATCGACTGGTACGAGGGACGCCTACACGTTTCGGCGTACGCGCGCGCGCACGATCCGCTGCGCGACGACGCCTGGCTCGAGGCCATGACGACGGCCGCCGCGACGGCGCTGGGCGTCGCGCGCGAGGACGCGTTCGCGAAGCGCCGCTCCGGCCAGCCCGGCGCGGAGCAGTACCGCAAGCTCGGCGACACGCGCGCGACCTTCACCGTGACCGAGGCGGGCCTGCGCTTCCGCGTGAACCTCTCCGACTACGTCGACACGGGCCTGTTCCTCGACCACCGCGAGACGCGCAAGCGGGTCGGCAGCGAGGCCGCCGGCAAGCGCTTCCTCAACCTGTTCTGCTACACGGGCGCGTTCACGGTGCACGCGGCGGCGGGCGGCGCGATCGCCACGACCAGCATCGACCTGTCGAAGACCTATCTCGAGTGGGCGGGCGAGAACCTGCGCCTGAACGGGCTCGACGGTCCCCGGCACGAGCGGGTGCGCGCGGACGCGCTCGAGTTCCTGGCGCGCGAGACCGGCCCGTACGACCTGGCGGTGCTCGACCCGCCCACCTTCTCGAACAGCAAGAAGATGCGCGGCGCGCTCGACCTGCAGCGCGACCACGCAGCGCTCGTGAACGCGACGCTGCGCCGGCTCGCGCCCGGCGGCGTGCTCTGGTTCTCGACCAACTTCCGGCGCTTCAAGCTCGACGCGGACGCGCTGGAAGCGGAATCGATCGAGGACGTCTCGCGCGCGACGCTGCCCGAGGACTTCCCCGATCCGCGCACGCGCCACTGCTGGCGGATCGCGAAGGCGAGCGCCCCGCGCGCCGGCAAGTTGCCGCCCGAGCTGCGCCGACTCGGCTAGCGCTCAAGTCACGCGCGCCAACGGACGAATCAGGCTCCGTGCAGAGCTCTGTGACTCCAGTCGCCATACGCGCCCTGGCGCGCGTTCTGTGCGCGGCGCTCGTACTCGCGCTCGCGAGCGGCGAGTCGCGCGCCGGCGACCTCTACCAGTGGGTGACCGAGGACGGCCGCGTGGAGATCGGCGCCAGCCCGCCGCGCGGCGTCGCCGCCAAGCCCTGGAATCCCGGGCAGGAAACCATTTCGAACCCGGTCGCGCAGCCGGCCCCGAAGCCGCCCGAGCCTGCGCCCGCGCCGGCGCCGATGCAGCGCACGTCGTCGCGGAACCCGTCCTCGGCCGAGCACCGCGCGCGCGGCCGCATGGACGACCGCTGCCTCCGACAGCAGGGGACGGTCGCCAAAGCGACGCAGAAGATCCAAATCCTCGAGGTCCAGATCGCCCGCCTCGAGAAGAAGCTCGAGGACCTCGAGGCCACCGAGCTCGCGTACTCGCGGACGAGCTGCCGGTCGATGGACGTGTACGGCCCGGACGCCTCGGACTGCATCTCGAGCTCGTTCCATCGCGACGCGGAGATCGCGCGCACGCAGGAGGAGCTCGAGGACGCGCAGCAGCGGCTCGGCGATCTCGAGCAGCGCGCGCGCAGCGCGGCCGAGGACGCGGCCTGCTCGCCGGCCGCGCCCGAGAAGTAGCGCCCGGCTCCCGGAGCCGGACCGAGCCACGCTAGCGGCCGAGGACGCGGCCTGCTCGCCGGCCGCGCCCGAGAAGTAGCGCCCGGCTCCCGGAGCCGGACCGAGCCACGCTAGCGGCCGAGGAAGCGCGGCTTGCGCTTCTCCTGAAAGGCCTTCACGCCCTCCGCGTAGTCGTGCGAGCCGCCCGCGAGCACCTGCAGGTCGCGCTCGCGGTCGAGCTGCGCGTCGAGATCGCTCGCCAGCGACGCGTTGACCGCGCGCTTGATCAGCCCGAGCGCGAGCGTCGGCATCGCGGCCAGCCGCAGCGCGAGCGCCTCGGCTTCGGCCAGCAGCCGCTCCGGCTCGTGCACCGCGAAGATCATTCCCCAGGCGAGCGCCTGCTCGGCCGGAATGCGCTCGCCGAGCAGCATCAGCGCCTTCGCGCGCGGCAGCCCCACCAGCCGCGGCAGGAAGTACGTGCCGCCGCTGTCCGGGACCAGCCCGATGTTCACGAAGGCCTGCACGAACGACGCGTTCGCGGCCGCGAGCACCACGTCGCAGGCGAGCGCCAGGTTCGCGCCCGCGCCCGCGGCCACCCCGTTCACCGCGCACACGATCGGCTTCTCGAGCGCGACCAGCTTGCGCACGATCGGGTTGTAGTTCTGCTCCAGCACGTCGCGCAGCTCCGGCCCCTTCGAGCCGTCCGGCGGCACCACCTCGGCCAGGTCCTGGCCCGCGCAGAACGCGCGTCCCTCGCCGGTGAGCAGCAGCGCGCGCACGTCGGCGGCCGCGGCCGCCTCGTCGAGTAGGCCCTGCAGCTCGCGCGCCATGGCGGTGTTCAGGCTGTTCAGCACGGCCGGCCGCGCCAGGGTGATGCGTCCGACTCCGTCCTTGGTTTCGTAGCGCAGGTGTTCTCGTGTCATCGCGCGATGATACCCTCCCGCCATGGCGGACGCGGCTGTTCCCGACCCGAGAGCGGACGACGCGGAGCGCGAGCGGCGCTTCCAGGCGCGCATCGATGCGGGCGAGAAGATCGAGCCCAACGACTGGATGCCCGAGGCCTACCGGCGGCAGCTCGTGCGCATGATGTCGCAGCACGCTCACTCCGAGGTGGTGGGCATGCTACCGGAGGGCAACTGGATCACGCGCGCGCCCTCGCTGCGCCGCAAGCAGACGCTGCTCGCGAAGGTGCAGGACGAGGCCGGCCACGGGCTCTACCTGTACGGCGCGGTCGAGACGCTCGGCGTCTCGCGCGAGGCGCTGATCGCCGACTTGCTCGCGGGCCGTGCGAAGTACTCGAGCATCTTCAACTACCCGACGCTGACCTGGGCCGACATGGGCGCGATCGGCTGGCTGGTGGACGGCGCCGCGATCCTGAACCAGACCATGCTCACCAAGTGCTCCTACGGTCCGTACGCGCGCGCGATGCTGCGGATCTGCAAGGAGGAGCGTTTCCACGAGAAGCAGGGCTTCGAGCTGATCGCGGTGCTCGCGCGCGGCACGGCCGAGCAGCGCGAGATGGCACAGAGCGCGCTCGACCGCTGGTGGTGGCCGACGCTGATGATGTTCGGCCCGCCCGACGACGCCTCGACCCACAACGAGCAGCTCCTGCGCTGGCGCGTGAAGCAGAAGTCGAACGACGAGCTGCGCCAGTGGTTCGTCGACCTGACCGTCCCGCAGGCAGAGCAGATCGGGCTCGCGATCCCGGACCCGGCGCTCCGCTTCGACGAGTCGAGCGGCCACTGGCGCACCGGCCCGATCGAGTGGGACGAGTTCTGGCGCGTGGTGCGCGGCGGCGGCACGTGCAACCGCGACCGCCTGGAAGCGCGTCTTCGCGCTCACGAGCAGGGTCGCTGGGTGCGCGAGGCCGCCGAGGCCTACGCAAAGAAGCGACAGGCATGAGCACGACCCTGGACGACTCGCAGTGGCCGCTCTGGGAGGTCTTCGTGCAGGAGAAGACCGGCAATCCGCACGAGCACGCGGGCTCGGTGCACGCGCCCGACGCCGAGCTCGCGCTGCAGGCCGCGCGCGACGTGTACGCGCGGCGCGGTCCGGTCGTGAGCCTGTGGGTGGTCGAGTCGGCGCGCATCGTCGCGACCGCGCCCGCGGACGCGGCCTCGTTCCTCGAGCCGGGACCGGAGAAGATCTACCGGCACCCGCGCTTCTACAGCGGGCCGAAGACGGCGAAGGCGGGCCCGAAGGCGGCCGAGAAGAAATGAACGCGAGCGTCGAGACCTTGCTCGAGCTCGCGGACGACCGGCTCGTGCTCGGCCATCGCCTCTCCGAGTGGTGCGGACACGCGCCGATCCTGGAAGAGGACATCGCGCTCTCCAACATCGGGCTCGACCTGCTCGGCCAGGCCACGCGCTTGCTCGAGCTCGCGGGGGCGCGCGAGGGCCGCGGGCGCGACGCGGACTCGCTCGCGTTCCTGCGCGGTCCGACCGCCTATCGGAGCTGCCTGCTGGTCGAGCAGCCGAACGGCGACTTCGCGCGCACGATCGTGCGCCAGGTGCTGTTCGACGCGGCCGCGCTGCCCGAGCTCGAGCGGCTGGCGCGCGGCGACGACGCGGAGCTCGCGGCGCAGGCGGAGCTGGCCGCGAAGGAGACGCGCTACCACGCGCGCCACACGCGCGACTGGTTCGTGCGGCTGGGCGACGGCAGCGACGAGAGCCACCGCCGCATGCAGGCCGCGCTCGACGCGCTCATGCCGTTCACGGCGGAGCTGTACGCGGGCCGCGCGGAGCCTCGCGCCGAGCTCGAGGCGCTGGCGGCGCAGGCGACGCTCGAGCTGCCCGAGGATCCGCCGTACCCCGCGAGCGGCGGGCGGCGCGGCGTCCACAGCGAGCACCTCGACCACCTGCTCTCGGAGATGCAGTGCGTCGCGCGCGCGCACCCGGGCGCGCAGTGGTGACCCGAGCGGAGCTCGCGGACCTGGTCGTCCGCTTCACCGACGCCTTCAACCGCGAGGATCTCGACGGCGTGATGGCGTTCTTCGCGGACGACGGCGTGTACGACGAGTTCGACGGCCGGCGGCGCGTCGGCAAGGCCGAGATCCGCCGTGCTTTCGAGCCGCAGTTCCGCGGCGACTTCGGCCGCATGCGCTTCGTGACCGAGGATCTGTTCGTCGATCCCGAGTCGGGCAAGGGCCTGATCTCCTGGCTGTGCACGACCGAGCGCAACGGAAAGATTCGCGGCTGGCGCGGGCTCGACTGCCTTCACTTCGCGAACGGAAAGCTGGTCGAGAAGCAGACCTACGCGAAGGCGGAGCGCTTGAAGCTCGAAGAGGTCCCGAGGCCGTCATGAGCGAGCTTCCGCCCGGCCTGGTCGAGCGCGCGCTCGCGAAGCTCGGCTTCGACGCCGAGCCCGGGATCGACCGTCGCGGTCTCGACGCGCTCTACGCCGCCTGGTGTCGGCACGTTCCGTTCGACAACGTGCGCAAGCGCGTCGCCATGCTCGAGGGCGTGCCCGGGCCGCTGCCTGGCGCCCGGCCCGCGGACTTCCTCTCCGCCTGGCTCGAGCACGGCACCGGCGGCACCTGCTGGCCGTCGAGCAACGGCCTGCACGCGCTGGTGCGCGCCTGCGGCTTCGAGGTGCGGCGCATCTCGGCCTCGATGTTCGATCGCAACGACCACAACCACGGCAGCCTGGTCGTGCGGCTGGCCGGCGAAGAGCTCCTGGTCGACTCCTCGATCCAATGCGACGCGCCGATCGCGCTGCGCCGCGGCGTCGGAACCCGGCACGACGATCCGGTGCACCCGATCCGCGTCGAGCCGGTCGAGGCGAGCTTCCGGATCCACTGGGGCATGGCGCAGTCGCAGGCCACGATGCCGTGCCGGCTGATGAACGACCCGGTCGACGAGGCGTTCTACCTGGAACGCTACGAGATCTCGCGCGGCTACTCGGTCTTCAACAACGCCCTCTACGCGCGGCGCAACCTCCCCGGCCGGCTCGTCTCGTTCGTCGGCGACACGCGGCACGAGAAGACCGCGGCCGGCGTCACCAGCCGCGTGCTCGCACCCGCCGAGCTCGAGCGCGCGCTGGTCGAGGAGCTCGGCCTGTCCGAAGCGATCGTCGCGCGGCTGCGCGCCTGCGGCGGGCTCGGCTGAGCGGCGCTCACTCGATGTCGAAGACCACGCGCTCGATCACGCCCTCGTACGGAAACGGCGCACGCAGGTAGTAGACCTTGCCGGGCGAGACCGGCAGCCCGTTGTCGCGGCCGACGTCGAGCCCCGCGTAGGCGCTGAAGCGCAGCGGCGCGGTATGCTCGAGCTTGCCCTCGGCGACCGGTTCGTCGTTCACGAGCAGGCGGTGCGTGCCGCCGGTGCCGAGCTTGCCCGGCTCGTCGGCCTGCGCGGCCCGCCCCACACCTCGAGCCCGCCGTAGGCGTGGATCGCCTCGAGCTGCTGGTCGGTGGTGAGCGGGATGCCGTTCAGCGCGGTGATCTCGTTGAACGAGCCGCTCTCGGTGCCTTCCATGCTCGCGCCGTTGTCGCCGAAGATGTAGACGACCAGCGTGTCGTCCGAGACGCCCAGCGCGGAGATGCTGTCGAGCACGCGGCCCACTTCGTGGTCGATCGCCTCCTGGAAGCCCGCGTACACCTCCATCTGGCGCGCGTACAACTTCCTCAGCTCCGGCGACACGGAGTCCCAAGCCGGGAACGCGTCTGGGCGCTGGGTCAGCACCGCGTCGACGGGCACCACGCCCCGCTCCTTCTGGCGCGCGAACGTGACCTCGCGAAGCTGATCCCAGCCCGCGTCGAACTGGCCCTTGTACTTGTCGGCCCACTCCTTCGAGACGTGGTGCGGCGCGTGACTCGCGCCGGTCGCGAAGTACAGGAAGAACGGCTGATCGGGCGACTGCGCGTGCTGGCCGCGCAGCCAGGCGATCGCGCGGTCCGCCATCGCGGTGGTCAGGTAGAAGCCCTTCTCGGTCGGCACGCCGAGAATCGACTGGCTCTCGACGATCATCGAGTCGTAGTGCGAGTCCTCGCCGCCCAGGAACCCCCAGAAGTACTCGAAGCCGAGTGCGTTCGGCCAGCGATCGAACGGCCCCGCCGGACCCTGCTGGTCGTCCGGCGTCAGGTGCCACTTGCCGATCGCCGCGGTGTTGTAGCCGTGGTCGCGCAGGATCGTGGCGAGCGACGCCGCGCTCCGGGGCCAGTGCGCGTCGTAGCCCGGGAAACCGCTGTGCGTCTCCGAGATCATGCCGAAGCCGACCGCGTGGTGGTTGCGGCCCGAGAGCAGCGCCGCGCGCGTGGGGCTACACAGCGCGGTGACGTGGAAGCGGTTGTAGCGCAGACCCTGCGTGGCCAGCCGATCGAGCGTGGGCGTGTGCACGGGCCCGCCGAACGTGGACGGGTTGCCGAAGCCCGCGTCGTCGATCAGCACCACCACCACGTTCGGCGCGCCCGCCGGCGGTCGCACCGGCGGCGGATACACGGGCACCGAGCCCTCGAGCGTGCGCTCGGCCTTGCCGGAGAACGGCGGCTCCGCGACCGGCAGCGTGGTCTGCGCGCGAGCCGCGAGCGCGAGTCCGGACAGAACGAACAAAGCGAGCCCCACGGCGGAACGCATTCATCCGCTCCCGCGCGGGAGTATCCCATGCGTTTGCCGGGGACAGGGGTCGAACCTGCACGCCTTGCGGCAACGGCTCCTAAGGCCGTCGCGTCTGCCAATTCCGCCACCCCGGCGCAGGGTGTCAGACACCCGGCGCCGAGGGTACGAGCTTTTCGGCGGCTCGCCTAGCCGTTCGCGGTTGCGGGCTGCTCTGCGCGCGGGATCACGATCTCGCGTGAGGCGGGAACGGCCGGCACGAACAGCGACGGCTTCAACCGGCGCTTGAGCTCGTCGAGCTCGCGGCGGGCGGCGTCCTGCTTGGCCTCGTCGCGGATCGCGCGCACGCGCTGCTCGAGGCCGGAGTCCATGTCGGTGTCGATCTTCGCTTCCGCCTTCATGCGCTCGATCTCCTCGCGCACGCTGTCGAGCGCCTTCAGCTCGCCGTCGGTCGAGAGACCCTCGAACGCGGACTGGATGCGCCGGCGCGCGCGCGCGTTCGCGAGCTGCGCGAGCATGCGCACCTTCTCGCGCTCGAGGTTGCGGATCTCGGCGCGGAACTTGACCAGGTTCGCCTTCGCGCTCTCGCACTCGGCCGAGACCTCTTCGAGCTCGCGCTGACCGCGTTCCAGATCGGTGAGCAGGCCGTCCTTCTGCGTGATCAGCACCAGCGCCACTTCATCGTCGTTGCGCTTCACGGCGCGGCCGATGTCCTCGTGCAGGCGCGCGAGCTCGGCGCGCCGGTCGCGCAGCTCGCCCTCGATCTTGTTGCGCATGTACAGGATGCCGGCGACGGCGCGCTTCAGCTCCGCGTACTGACGCACGCGCTCGCCGATCACGCGCTCGTACACCGCGTCGGGTCGCTCGGCTTCGCGCTCGCGCATCCAGACGGCGAAGATCCCGTTCACCAGGTCGCGCAAACGGCCGACGATGCCACGCTGTCGGTGCATGCTCATGGCGTTCCTCCTACTCGGACTCATCGCTCCAATCCTCGGAACGAAGCTCCAGCTCGCGAATCTTCTGCTGCAGGCTCTGGCGCACCATGCCGATCGCCTCGGCCGTGCGCGAAACGTTGCCGCCGTGCTCGCGAAGGGCGCGCATCAGATAGGCGCGCTCGAAGCTCTCGACGGTGATGCGTTTGGCGTCGCGGAACGGCACGCCGATCGCGATGTTGGTGGCGGCGTCGGCGGGGATCTCCTCGCCGTCGAGCGCGAGGTCGGCGAGCGTGATCTCGGCTCCGGACGCGAGCACGGCCGCGCGCTCGATCACGTTGCGCAGCTCGCGCACGTTGCCGCGCCACGGGTGGCGAGTTAGCCGCGCGACCGCGTCGCTCGAGCAGTGCTTGGCCGGCCGGCCGAGCCGCTCGGCGACCGCGTGGATGAAGCGCTCCGCGAGCAGCGGGACGTCCTCGAGCCGCTCGCGCAGCGGCGGCAGCGTCATCTCCACCACCTTCAAGCGATAGTAGAGGTCCTCGCGGAAGCGACCGTTCTTGACCTCGGCTTCGAGATCGCGGTGCGTCGCCGCGACCACCCGCACGTCGCTGTTCACGACGCGGTTGCCGCCGACCGGCTCGAAGCTCTTCTCCTGCAGCACGCGCAGCACCTTGGCCTGCGTCTCGGGCGCCATGTCGCCGATCTCGTCCAGGAAGATCGTGCCGCCGTTGGCGGCCTCGAACTTGCCCACGCGGCGCGCGTCGGCGCCGGTGAACGCGCCCTTCTCGTGCCCGAACAGCTCGCTTTCGACCAGCTCCTTCGAGATCGCCGCGCAGTTCACGGCGATGAAGGGCTTGGCGCGACGCGCGCTGCGCTGGTGCAGCGCCTGCGCGACCAGCTCCTTGCCGGTGCCGCTCTCGCCGCGCACGAGCACGGAGAGATCGGTCTCCGCGACCTTCTGGATGGTCTCGAAGATCTGCTTCATGGCGCGGCCCTGGCCGATCAGGTTCTCGAAGCTGAAGTCGCGCTCGACGCGCTCGAGCAACAGCCGGTGCTCGCGCTGCAGCTGCGTCTTCTCGAGCGCGCGCCGCACCACCACGCGCAGCTCCTCGTTGTCGAAGGGCTTGGGCACGTAGTCCTCGGCGCCCTGCTTCATGGCCTCGACGGCGACCTTCTCGGAGCCGTGCGCGGTGATCATCACCACCGCCGTCTCCGCGCGCGCCTCTTTGCTCGCGCGCAGCACGTCCATGCCGCTCATGCCGCGGCCGAGCGCGAGGTCGGTGATCACCAGGTCGTACGGCTTCTCGGCCAGCATGCGCTTGGCGTCCTCGCCGGTGTCGGCGAGATCCACGTCGTAGCCGTCGCGCCGCAACAGCCCTCGCAGCGCCAGCTGGATCGCCTTCTCGTCCTCGACGATCAGCACACGCGCGCTCATGCCGTCACCTCGGGACTCTGGGCCTGCTTGGGGAAGTGCAGCGTGAACTCGCTGCCTTGACCGGGCATGGAGGAGACCACGATCTCGCCGCCGTGCGCGTCGATCAGCTTGCGCGTGATCGCGAGCCCGAGCCCGGTGCCGTTCGCCTTCGAGGTGAAGAACGGCTTGAAGATGCGCGTCTGCGTGTCGGGATCCATGCCGGGGCCGTTGTCGCGCACGCGCGCCCAGACCTCGTTCCCGCCCAGGTTCTCGCCGATCGCGAGCTCGAGCGCGGGCTCGCGCGTCTTGGCCTCCGCGAACGCGTCGAGCGCGTTCCCGATCAGGTTGATGAACACACGCCGGAGCTGCTCCGCGTCGCCGACCATCTCGCCCGGCACGTCGAAGTCGCGGCGCACCGACACGTGCCCGCTGTCGAGCCGCTCGCGCACGGTCTCGAGCGCGCTCTCGGCCGCATCCACGAGCTTCATCTTCTCGGGGTGCATCTCCTCCTCGCGGGCGTAGCGCAAGAGGTGCGAGATGGAACGCTCGACGCGATCGAGCTCCTGCAGCGCGATCTGCGCGTACTCGACGTTCTCGGCCGAGCCGGGATCCTCGCCGAGCTGCTGGACCAGGCTCTTGGCGGCCGTGATCGGATTGCGGATCTCGTGCGCGATCGAGGCGGAGAGCTCTTCGAGCGAACGCAGCTTCTCGTCCTCGAGCGCGACGCGCTGGCGCGAGACGGTGCGCGAGACCTGGCGATCGACTTCGCCGCGCACCCACTTGCGGCGCAGGTCCGGCGCGACGATCGCCTGGAAGAAATGCGACGCGAGCCCGATGCCCCAGGAGAGCGCCACGATCATCGCGACGAACTTGCCGACGATGGCCCACAGGAAGACGACCACGAACGTGTACGAGATCAGGTGCTGGAAGAAGCGGATCTTGCGCTCGGCGGCGCGGCGCGCTTCGAGGTAGGTCTCCTCCTCGGGCGTGAGCTCGCGGCCCCGCCGGCGCGCGCGGCGGCGCTCGCGCTCGGCCTCGCGCTCCGCGTCGCGTGCGGCGCGGGCGTCGACACGCCCGGGGCGGCTCCAATCGGGACGGCCGTGGCGGTGCCGCTTGGACTTCATCTTGTCCCAGTCGTCCCAGCGTCTTGGCATCCGCTCGTCTCCACAGCTGCCCTGGCTCCCGAACAGGATCTCCGGAATCGATGGAATCGGGGGAATCGGTGGCCAGGGTCGGCCTCGATGGATTGTAGATCGCCGCATCGGTCTAGCCCGAGAGCAAGCGGTATGCCGGGGCCGCTGAGCGCGCTGCCGCCTTCCGGGCCGTGCGCGGACGCATGCGCCGGACGTCAGTGCAGTCCCCGCGCTGCGGCCGCTAGCGCGACTCGACTACCGGCAACTCGAGCCACGAACCCGCGCCGCGCTCGAAGATCCAGACCGGGGGCGGGTCGGGAGGGGGCGCGAACTGCTCGCGGTCCGCGCCGGCGAGCGCGAGCCGGATGCGGTGGCCGCGCCGGAACCGATGCGAGATCGGCTGCAGATCGAACAGCAGCTCGGTCGCCTGGCCCGGAACCAGCAGCTCCGCGTCGGCGCGCGCGAAGCTGTGGTAGGGAACGGAGAGGGCGTAGGGTGCCTCGCTCGCCGGACGCACGCGCCGCTGCGCGGCGCGCAGCACGCCCTCGCTCACGTAGCCGACCTCGCCGTCGCCCGAGACGTCCTCGAGGTAGGCGAACAGCGCGCCGTCGGTCCGGTCGCAGCGGATGGTCAGGTGAACGAGCGGGTGGCCGGTCACCTCGAGATCGCGCGCGAGCGGCGCGGTCTCGTACACGCGCAGGCGTCGGTCTTGCGCGGCGCGATCGCCGTACTCGGTCCAGGTGGGGACCGCGAGCCCGCGCCAGCGGCTGGTGTCGCCGCTGCCGGCCTCGGGGTCGGTCTCGTAGCGGTCGCTGCCCGCGGGGGCCGGCTCGGGATCGAAACGCAGGCCCGAGTCCGCGGCTAGGTACAGACGGGTCGGCTGCGCGGGCGGCGGCCAATAGGCCGCGTGGTTCCAGCGCTGCGCGCCAGTCGTGAACCAGGTGACCGGGGACTCGTCGGGAGTCGATTCGGTCGCGGGCTGCGACTTCAAGTGATGGTTGAAGAAGCGCAGAAGCTCGCCCGCGTGATCGAACTCGCTCGCGCGCGTGGCCTCGAGCGGCTCGAGCTGCTGATCGCCGCCGTGGTTCCAGGGTCCGAGCAAGAGCCTCTGCCCGGGGTTTCCGAGCGTGCGGAAGCGCTTGATGGCCGCGTGTGCGTAGGCGCCGTCGAGCCAGCCGCTGTAGCTGAAGACGGCCGCGCCGGAAGCCTCGATCGCTGCCCGCCTGACGCCATAGGGGCTCCAGTCTTCGGTGCGGAGGTTCAGACCGGGAGCACGATCGTCACGAAACGGTGTCGCCACCGCGGCGGCGTGGACGTCGAAGTTCTTCTTGTGTGCTTGCTGCGCGGCACGAACTCCCCGCTCTCCGAGGGGACCGTCGATCGGTCGCGGTCCCGAGATGAAGATCGGCACCCAGGCGGGAAACGCGGCGAACAGCGCGCCGCGATCGATCGCGTCGTTGAAGCGGCCCCAGGTCTCGGTGAACCAGAACAGGTGCAGTCCGCCCGGGTAACCGATGTCGGTGTAGCCGTCGAAGAGCGCGAAGCGCGGCGCCACAGCGCGCACGGCAGGGTGGCGGTTGGCGAGCAGGAGCTCCGCCGCGGTGCCGTCGTACGAATCGCCGAGCGCGCCGACCACGCCGCTCGACCACGGCTGGCGCACGATCCAGTCCACGATCTGCGCGCCGTCGCGCACCTCGCCGTCCGACCAGAGCGACGCCTGCACGCCGGCCGACGCGCCCGAGCCGCGCACGTCCACGTCGAGCCACGCGTAGCCCGCGGCGAGGAACGCGCGCGCGAGCTCCGACGGCTCGTCGAGCAGGGGCCGCACCAGCGCGCGGAAGCGGACCGCCCGCCAGTAGCGCGTCATGCGCAGCATGGCCGGCACGCGCGCGCCCTCCCCCGCGCCCGCCGGCAGATAGAGATCCACCGCGATCGGCACGCCGTCGCGCATCTCGACGTAGAACGAACGGCGCAGGTGGCTCGCGCCGGACGGCCTGGCCTGCGAAGTCGCCTCCGTCCGCCAGGTCGCGTCGCTCGCGGTGGCGACAGGCGCGCCAGCGAGGACCCCGAAGCCCAGCGCGAGCGCGAGCGCAGGCCCTCGGCGCGGTGCGGGCAGATGCAGGTGTCGGAGCAAACGGGTCACGCACGACGTGGATCGACGCTTCCGCGTCGGAGCTTTGCATGGCTCCTCGGCTGACTCGCGAAGCTGGCGAACGGCACAGACCCGCTGAACGCCGAGAGCAACAGCGCGGACACGGACGGCGATGCGATGGCGGACCTGAGCGACAACTGTCCGTTCACGGCGAATCCCATCCAGAGCGACATCGGCAGCGCTCTCGACGACGCCGGAGCCCGCGAGATTTTCGACGTCACGGTGATCCAGCGCGCGCTCGAGCCCGTTCCGCTGTTGCCGGGAATCGAGCAGGTCTGCAGCGCCGCGACCGGACCGTGAGGCCGCCGCGCGGCGAGACTACGGCGAGATCGGGATCTCGATCTCCGCGCGAGTCGTGACGCCGATCGTTCCCGGGCCGCCCTCGATGCGCGCGAGCGAGCCTTCCGGGTAGACCTCGACGATCTGCAGCGTGGCGATCGGCTGTCCGCCGTCGAGCAGGCGGCCGCGCAGCCCCACGCGCAGGCCCTGGGTCGAGCCCGCGTCGAGCAGCACCGCGCGTCCGTGCGGGCCGGATTCGTCGACCTCGAGCACCTCCGCTCGCTTGGTCTCGAAGCGCGGCGGGGGCGGCTTGGCGGGCACCGGCGCGCGCCTCCGGACCGGCGCGGCCTTGGCCTTCGGCGGGGCCGGCGGCAGCACGAGCCGCGCCGTGACCGTGTAGTCGAAGCGCGCCTCCGGATGATTCGAGGCGATCGCGATCAGGTAGGTCGCGGGGACGACGTCGGCGGACACCGAGATCGCCGTGCGCCCGATCGTCTGGTCGCGCGCGAGCGTCGCGCCCTGCCCGTCGGCGAGCGAGACCGCGATGCGCACGTCCGTGCCCTCCTCGGGCGTGGCGCTGAGGTCGATCACGAGCTTCCCCTTCCGGGGAACCTCGGCACGGAACCAATCCGCACAGTCGTCCTCGCGGCAGTCGAGCACGTCCGTGCGGGGGGTATCGAGCGCGAGCGCGTTCGCTCCACTGGGGATCGCGTCCGCGTCCGGCGGCCGCTTCGCGCACGCCCCGAGCGCGAGCAGCCCGGCGAGCAGCACGGCAGGAGCTTCGAACCCGACACCTCTGCGGCTCATCCGCCCAGTCCCCCCGGCAGCGCGATCGACTTGGGCGGCGCCGCGCCCTTGGACCTCGCCTTCTTCGGCGCGGTCAGGCGGTAGCGCGCGCGCACGTTCGCCCCGTTCGGACCCGCGACCTTCCACTCGCGCACGTCGCCGGAAGTCAGCTTGCCCTCCTTCAGGAAGTCGTTGCAGGCCGTGTCCCCGTGCCACAGCCGACTCACTTCCTGCTGGCTGCCGGTCTCGTCCGCGAGCACGATGCGCAGCGACAGATCGCAGCCCGGCGCGCACTCGAACTTCTTCGCGGTCGAGCTGCCCTCGCTGTAGCGCAGCTCCTCGATCTGCCCTTCGCACGACATCTCGAAGATGCGCGACGTGACCAGCACGCCGGGAGCCCCGTCGACCGCGGCAGGAACACCGATCAGTGTGAACGTGGCCGCACCGGGTCCGCTCTCCCCGCCGCCCGCGGCCTCCGCCGCGCCGGTCGCGCCGCCCGGCATGCGCCGGATCGCGTCGCAGGAGCTGAGCAGCGCTCCGAACGCGGGGCCGAGCGGCATGGCGCGGTCCTCGAGCAGCGGCTTGGGCCGCTGTCCGCGCAGGAACGGCGCGAGCTCCGCGTCGACGAACTCCTCGAGCGCTCCGCCGTTGCCGCACAGCGCGTCGAGCTCCTCCGGCGAGAGCGGCGGCGAGAACTTGCGCACGATCTGATCGCGGTACAGCGCCTCGACCTCTCCGCGCGCGACCAAGAGCACCGCGGAGAGCGCGTCCAGGAACGGCATCTCCAGGATCTTGCGCAGCCGCGCGGTGGAGACGGCGTCGCTGCCGCGCGGCACGATGCGCGCGGCCACCTCGATGCCGCTCGAGAACTCGGTCGGCTGGCCCGCAGCCACCTCGTGCGCGAGCGCGAGCGCGCTCGCGCCGCTCTTGCCCGCGATCTCGAGCTTCGACGCCACGTCGTCGATCGCCGCCTGGTACGCGACCCAGGGCGCCTCGGCGATCTTGCCGCCCTTCATCACCGACTCCGCGGCCTCGGCGAGCGGCAGCGTGCGCCGCACCTCGCGCAGCGCCTCGAGCCAGGCGGCGATCGACTCGCGCCCGGGGACGTCGGGCCGGGTGTTCTTGTCGACCTGCGCGATCAGCTCGAGATAGGGGGACTCCGCGATCTCCAGGCGCTCGCGCGGCGTGAGCGGGACCTCGAGCAGATAGCCGCGCCAGACCTCGTCGTGGCGCGCTGCGAAGTCGCGCTTGAACGCGCTCACCGCCGACGCGGAGACCGAGCCCGAGCCGTCGATCGCCACCAGCAGTGGCTGGATCAGGCGCTCGATCCCCGCCGCCGTGTACACGCCGGCGACGATGCCCTGCGCGGCGTCGTCTGCGGCGGGGAAGCCCAGGCTCGCGCGGGTCTGCGGCGGGAACGTGCCGCGCTCGCGCAACGTGATCTCCTCGAGCACGGGCAGCTTCAAGAGCCGCCCCGACGCCATCGCGAGCTGCTCCTGCTCGCTGCGCACCACATCGTCGCGCACGCGCTGCGGCAGCCAGCGCGAGTACGACACGTAGGCGGGACCGAAGTCCATGCCGCGCGCGATGCGCGGCGCGTAGCCGTCGAGCAGGGGCGCTTGCTCGGGATTCTCCATGTCGCTCTGCAGCCACTCGATGTCGGACGCGAGCACGATCGCAGACTGGACGCCCGTCGCGTCCTCCTTCGCGAGATCCGTGCGCAGGCGCGCCTTGGTCGGACGGTCGATCGACTTCTCGAAGATCGTGGCGAACACGCTCTTGGCGTCGTCGAGCGCGCTCCACAGGTTGCGGAAGCCGAGCCAGTGCAAGGGACTCCGCCCGACCCTTTCCTGTGTCTCGATCGCGCCGCGCAGCGCCTCGAGCTGGCTCGCGCTCGGCGTGGTCGACTGCAGCGCGCTCGCGCTCTGGGCGAGCGACGCGGTGCCCTGGTAGTTCTGCCAGAAGGACGTGCCCCAGGCCCACAGGAACCAGAGCGCGAAGATCGCGGCGGCGGCCTGGATCGCCCGCCGGCCGAGCGGTCCGATGCTCGGCTCGCGCAGCGCGAGCGTGTGATCGCCCTTGATCACCTCGAGCACGAGCTCGCGCAGGAACAGCGAGCCCGAACCCGTGCCCGCGATCGGCGGCGCCCCGCGCGCGCCCACCCGCTCGAGCGTGGGCGAGAACGCGGCGTTCTCCACGCGCGCGCTCTCGAAGTACACGCCGCGCAGGAACGGCGTGCTCTCGCTGTACACGTCCTTCTTGAACGCGACGCCCACGAAGCGCGCGAGCACGCTCGCCACCGCGAGCAGATCCTGCGGCAGCACGAACAGCGCGCGCTGGCGATCCGGATCCGGCTCGCGCTGCAAGAGCTCCGGCAGCATCGCGTCGAGCCGCGCGGCGACGCCCTCGTAGGCGTCGAGCAGGCGGCGCTCCGGATCGGGCAACCGGCGCTGGTCGTTCGTCCAGCCGAAGGCCTGCTGCAGCTGTTGCGGCGGGAGCAGGCGCGAGAGCGCGCCGAACCCGCCGAGCTGATCCGCCTTGGTCGCCACGACGTAGACCGGAGCGTCGACGCGCAGCCGCACGCGGATCTCGTTCAGCCGCAGGCGCAAGCTCCGCCCCAGCTCCTCGAGCTGCGCGGGCGAGCGCGTGAGCAGCGCGTCGATCGGCACCGCGAACACGATCGACTCGATCGGGCAGTCCGGCCGGTGGCGCCGCAGCAGCGCGAGCAGCTGGTGCCACTCGCGCGTGTCCTGCTCCTGCGCGCAGGCCAGGTAGCGGCCGCTGGTGTCGATGCCGATCAGCTCGTTCGCGCGGATGAACTCGATCGTGTCGGTCTTGCCGAAGCCGCGGCGCGCGAACTGCGCGGGCAGATCGAGCCCGCACTCGGCGAGCAGCGTGCTCTTGCCCGAACCGTCTTCGCCGATCAAGAGCAGCCACGGCAGCTCGTACACGCCGCCGCGTCCCTTGAAGTCGGTCTTGATGCCCTCGACCGCTTCCTGGAAGCGCGCCGCGAGCGCGCCCGTTCGCGAAGCGTCCTCGAGCGACTGCTGCTGGCGATCCGCCTCGTCGCGGTCCGTGAGCCCCTCGCCCAGCCCGCTCTCGCGCTCGCGCCGCACGTAGTGCACGACGATCAGCACGAGCAGCACCGCGAGCAGGATCGAGAGCCCGATGATCAGCGCGATCAGCCAGTTGCTGGTGAGGTAGCCGAGCGCCCCGGCGATCGCGCCCGCGACCGCGACCGCCGCGGCCGAGACGCGGCTCCCGATGCGCCCGAACAGCTCGCGCACGCTCAGGCTCCCCGCGGCATGGGCACGTCCGGGGCGAGGATCTGCAGGGCGATCCAGCCCGCCACGTACACCACCACCAGCAGCGCGGCGATTCCGACCAGCACGCGCACCATCAGGCCGCCGCCGCGCGGCGGAAGATCGATCTCGAGCTCGTAGGCGCTGGGCGTCAGGTAGCGCTCGCGATCGACCTCGGTCACCACGCGCGCCGCGCGCAGCGTCTCGTACTGCAGCTTGATCAGCGCGCGGCGCTCGGCCTGCTGATCGTGGTACTGGCCCTCGAAGCCGAGCGACAGCACGAGCAGAAAGACCTCGCGCGCGCGCGTCTGCTCGGGTCGCAGGCGGCGCAGGTGGTCGTAGAACTCGTTGCCCGCGCGGTTGGTCTTGAAGAGCCGGAGCTGCAGCGGCTCGGCGGCCCACTCGTCGTGACCCGGCCAGTCCGAGCGCAGGATCACCTCGTCGAGCCACGCCACCAGCGCGAAGCGCGCCTCGTCGAGCTCGTCCGCGCGCACGTCCGCGGCCTCGGGCGATTTCGCGAAGCGGTCGAGCAGGAGCAGGAGCTGGTTGCGCAGCGCCGGAGCGGCGAGCTCGCGACCCGCCTCACGCGCGCCGAAGGCCGACACGAACGCGACCAGCTCGCGCGCACCGCGCGTGAGCCGCCGGCTCGCGGCCGGCTCAGCCGGGCGGCGTGACGATGTAGAGGCGGACGTCGGCATCCCTCAGGTTCCCGAGACTCACGGCGAGACTTCCGCTGTCTCTCACGCGCGCGTAGCCCTTCTCGTTCTCCTTTCCGCGCAGCTCGAGGCGCCAGAACTCGAAGCCGGTCTCGGCGGCGATGTCGGTCGGTGGACCGGGCAGCGGCTCGATCGGCAGGCCGGAGAGGTTGTCGCGGATCATGATCGTGATCCACTGCTCCGACGCGACCTTCGCGGCCTGCTTCACGTGCTCGAGCAGCTCGTCCTTCGACAGGCTCGACTTCACGCCCAGATAGAACTGGTTCTTCAGGTTCGAGAGCTCGGCCGAGAGCTCCTTGGTGACGTAGGCGCTGCGATCGAAGCGCAGCGGCAGCTCGCGGAAGCGCACCGGCAGCGCCTCCTCGAGATCGGCCTTGATCTGGTTCAGCAGCACCTGGAAGCCGGGAAACGGATCGACGTGGTCGTACAGGGGCAGGTTCGCGCGCTCGCTGAGCCGGAACGCGCCGAGCGCGCCGGCCAGCTCGACCAGCGCCGTGTAGAGCGGGTACGGCGCCGTCGACTCGGCCGCGAGCAGCTGGCGCAGCAGCGGCGCCATACGCGCGAGCGTGTAGCGCATCCACAAGCGCGGCAGGTCGGCAATCGAGACCGTGGTCGTGCGGCCCGAGATCACGCGGATGCGCGCCTCGAGCAGGCTCAGCACGCGCGCGAGCTCTTCCGAAAGCGGCGGACACGCCTGCAGCGCGAGCAGCGGGGGCGCGAAGTCGCTCGCCAGCGCGAACGGCCGCGCCTTCTGGCCGGTCGCGACGACGCGCGCCACGCGCACGGCCTCGTGCTGCTGCAGGTCGAGATCCTCGCCGGAGAGGAACACGCGCAGGTTCGGCACCAGGAAGTCGACCTCCGCGGCGGGTCCGCCGCGGTGCAAGTCGCCGACCGACTCGGAGCGGATCTGGTAGCGCACGTCGCGCCGGCCCTCGTCCTGGTGCGCGGCGCTCGCCTCGGCGGGGCGCACCAGCTTCAGGCCCACGTACACGTCGATCGACTGGGCGCTCGCCGGGAACTCGCGCGTCTCGAGCGTCGCGTTGCCCGGATAGCGGACCAGCGCGCCGTCCGGGAGCACCGCGAGCAGCGCGCGGATCTCGACGCGGTGATCGGAGAGCGCCTCCTCGTCGAGCTCGATCGACTTCACGCCCCAGTGGTACGGATCGACCATGCGCAGCTGCTCGTGCAGCCGGCCCTCGAGATACTCGGTCTGCTGCTGCAGGTGCTGCGGCCGGAGGAACATGCCCTCGAGCCAGGCGACCGCATTCGGTGTCGTGTCCTTCATTCCGCTTCTTCGTCCGCGTCCGCCTCGAGCTTCGGCTTCTCGACGGCGCCGGCGGCGAGCGTGATCACGCGTTCCTCGTCCTCGGAGTCGCAGCTCGCCGTGAGCACGATCCGGCTCGGCCCGCGGTAGTAGTCCGCTACGACGCCGAGGTCGGCCGTCTCGGGCGGGAGCTTCTCGCCGAGCCGGAGCGTCTGTCCGGGCAGCACGGTGGTCTGCCACGGCTCGCCCGCGACGCCGGCTGGCTTGGCACCGCGGATCAGGTCGCGCGCGCTCATCGCTTCGAACGCGGTCGCGTTCTGGAGCGGGTAGAAGTGCACCACCACGACGTGGGCCTGGCCGTCGAACAGGTTCAAGTCCTTGGCCGCGCGCAGCTCGTGACACAGGTGGGTCGGAAAATCGTCGCCGCCGATGCCGAGAAATCCGCCGCCGCCGCAGCCCGCCATGCAGGTCGTGAGGGCGACGAGCGCAGTGCGGCCGGCAAGCGAAAACCTCTCCAACATCTAGCGGCCTTTCGCCACGGAGCCGCCTCACGCCGCCCGGGGTCGCGCTTGCGAGCGGGGCGGCCGAAGAAGGCTTGAAACGACGGCCGAGTATGGACGAACGCTGCTTCCGCGGTCAATCCACGGGAGCGGCCGCGGCAGGCGCGGAATCCGGGGATTTCGCCTCCGGAACGACGCGCAAGTCACGCGCAGGCGCCTGGCTCGCGGCCGCGATCTGACCCTGGTGCAGCGTGCGCAGAAGTCGTCCCCGCAGCAGCAGCGCTTCGGGCGCGAGGCCCGCGAGGTCGTCGCTTGTGGCCACCGCCTCGCGATCGACGCGGATCTGCCGGCGGCTCTCGAGCCCGTTCCAATCGGACGCGAGCACGGTGATCCGATTCTCGCCCGGGGCGAGCCGGACGAGCGATCCGAAGCTGCCGTCCGCCCGGCGATGGAGCGCGCGCGCCGGCTCGGCGAGCGTGTCGTTCCAGACCTCGAGCCGCGCGACGCGCGCGTGATCGAACGCGGACGCCGCCTCGAGCACGTCGGCGGGCTCGATCACCGCGAGCGTGCGCCCGCCCGTGCTCTGGACCAGCGGCTGCAGGAGCGGCGCGCCGCGCGACGCCTCTTCGCCGAACACGAGCGCATCGACGCGCACGTCCGCGCGCCGCGCCTGGTCGAGGACGGCCGCGAGCTCCGGCTCGCTCGAATCCGCGCGCGCGAGCCGCGCATCGGTCAGCAGCAGGAGCGCGCGGCGGCGCGGGTCGGCGGCGGCTGGATCGCCGCCGGCTTCGACACCGAGCAGCAGCGCGAGCGAGCGCCGCACGCCCGCCGACCAGAGCGCCTGCCCGCCCGAGCCCTCGGCCTCGAGCCAGTCGAACAGCGCGCGTGCGCGCGCGAAGTCGCTCGTGAGCGGCAGCGCGGTAACGGGAACCGGGATCGCCGCGCGCGACTCGCCGGCCAGCAGCACGATTCCGACCCGCGAGGTGCGCGGGTCGAGCTCGGCGAGAATCCCCCGCGCGGCGCGGAGCTCCTCGGAGAGGATGGTCGGGGTGGTCGGAGAGGAGCGCGAGAAGCCGAGCCAGCGGACGAAGCGCGCGAGCAGGGTGCGTGGGGCGGAGTCGACCGGCTGCTGCTCGGCCGTCTCGAAGGCCGCCTCGTCGGTGCTGTCGGAGGTGTCGAGGGCGATCACGAGGTCGAGCCCCGCCGCGCCGGGAGCCTCGGCCAGAGCGCGGCCGGACAGGAACACGAGTCCACTGGCGTCGCTGCCGAGCGCGGACGGCGGGTCGAGGTCGATGCGCACAGCCGGCTCGCCGGTCGCGCCGAGCGCGCCGGTCGACGCCAGACAGAACACTACGAGTGCCGCGAATGTGCGCACACGTCCCCCCAGCTCTCCTGATCGCCGGGGGAGCTCGTGCGCTTGAGCACGGAGACGCGCGGAATCGGCCGCCTTGACAGCCGACTCGCGCGGGAGATAGCGTGCGGATTCAGGGGTTTACGGAGATGCGATGAGCGATGCAGCGGGCGCCCGGCGTGAGCTTTCCATCGACGATCTCGCCGGCGTCCGGGAGAGGACGGAGCAGGTCGCCGCGCTCCTGCGCGCCCGCCTCGACGGACACCTGGAGGCGTTGCGCCCGGTCCTCTCGCCGCGCCGCCTGCTCGGCCGGCACGTGCGCGGCGGCGTCCGCGAGGACGCGCAAGGCGCGGACCGCGCGCTCGCCGAGCTGCGCGAGCGTTACGCCGGCGTCGCCGGCCGGCCGTTCAACCTTCCCAAGGAGCTCCCCGACGAGCCGCTCGGCGTGGAGCCGATCGCCGAGCTCCACCCGTTCGACTACGAGCACAAGCTCGACTCGAGCGACCGCGCGGTCACGATGACCTCGCCGGTCCGCTGGCTGCTCGGCTTCCGCTCCGGCTACACGCCTGCCGAGCTGCGCCACGCCGTGCGCGAGCGCGCCTCGCTGCGCTCCGTCGACGCGCGCCAGTTCATAGTCAACGCGCTCGTGCTGCACGCCCTGCTCGAGCGCTTCCCCGAGATCTCCGCGTTGCTCACCGACCTGCGCTACGACGTCCGCAGCGAGAAGATCGACGGCCTGGGCGAGCTGCCCCTCACGACCATCCGGATCGCCTCACTCGAGTCGTTCCGACCGAGTGACTCGGTGATCGCGACCGCCACGAGATTCTCGGGTGTGCCCGCGTTCATCGAGCTGATCGACTTCGACGCGGCGCGAACCATGGCCGATCCGCTGCGGGAGCAGGTCGAGACGGGCAGGAGTTGAGAGGGCTCGCGAGGTGAGTCAGCGCGACTCGGCGATTCGGAGTCCGGAGGCAACGCGCCGACCTCTCGGCCGTCCGCCGGTCATGATCGACATCGTCGAGGAGCACTTCGAGGAGCTCGACTTCCTCTGGGAGCTGCGCGAGGGCGTGATCTTCGCGCCGGACTGGAATCTCGACGAGCTCGCCGAGCTCGAGGAGCGGGCCGAAGCGCACCTCGACGGGCTGCGGCTCGCGGAGCTGCACGCCGTCGACGTCGCGCGGCCGCAGCTCGCCGGCGAGCACACGTCCGGCGCGACGGCGGCGACGTTCGTGTTGATGGAGACCGGCGATCCTGAGCTCATGGCCGAAGTCGTGACCGCGCTGGAAGGCGCGGACGCGCCGGCTCGCGACGGGATCCGGCTCGGGCTGCGCCACTCGCGGATCGATGCGATCGAGAGCCGCCTCTACGAGCTCGCGGCCTCGGCCGCGCCGCCAGTGCGTGCAGCGGCCGCGGACGTTCTCGCCTTCCACCGCCTTGCAGCCCCGCCCCTCGATGCGCTGCTCGTCGACGACCTCGAACAGACGCGCGCCCTGGCGTGGGGCGCGCACGGACGTCTGGCCCGAGCGCGGCAACGCGCCCCGCTCGTCGCCGCGCTTGCCGACGAGTCGCCCGCCGTCCGTCGGGCCGCGCTCGAGGCCGCCGCACGTTGCGCGCTCGCGAACCTGAGCGAGATCTGTCGCGTCGCAGCCCGCGAGGACGCGAATTCCAGCGCCGTGGAATTCCTCGGCGTGTTGGGTGATCGAGGCGACGCCGACTACTTGCGCTCGCTGCTCTCCAACGACGCGCTCTCGCGCGCCTCCGTGCGCGCGCTCGGCGCGCTCGGAGATCCAGCCACCTTGCCGACGCTGCTCGAAGCTGCCGGACGGAAGGAGCTGCTGGCGCCCGCGATCCGAGCGGTCGCACGGATCACCGGCGTCGCGCGTCTCTTCGAGGTAGCCGACGAGGACGATCCGGAGCAGGCCCGCACGCTGCTCGAGACCGTCACGCGTCGCGAAGCGCGGCGCCTCGACGGCCAACGCTGTCAGTCAGGGCGGCCGCTCGTGCCCGGAGCTTCGCCGTCTAGCCTCGACGCGCTCTCGCTCGAATCGCGCCGCGACGTCTACCTCGGTCTGCGGGCGGGGTCGAGCGGGATCCTCGACGTGGAGCTGGAGCAGCGGATCCGACGCAGCGGAGCTACCCGAGCAGCGCCCCTTCTCGGGAACGAACGCGGGCACGGTTGATGTAGACCACGCCTCCCTCGCAAGGGAAGCTGGCACGCCACTCGATCACGACCCGGCGCAGGTCGGGCTCGATCAGCACGCGGTCCAGGACTGGCTCGACGACCGAGCTCTGGCTGCGAATCCACAGCTCGATCTCGAGCGACACCTTGGGCAGCGCGAACTCGAGTCGACCTTCGGGTGTCGCGTTCAGCACGCTCACGCGCTCGCCTCCCTCCAGCCTGCGCGTGCAGATCTGGTCGTGCGCGGCGCTCTCGTGGAAGCGCACGTCGAAGTTGCGCGGCAGAAGCGGGCTGCGGGAGCGCTGCCACGCGGCGTCGTAGGTACCCGCCCGTGTGCGCCGAGGCTCCCAGTCCGGCGAGAGACAGCCGAAGCCGGCGGGTGCCGGACGGGAGGCACGGCGAGTCACCAGATCGGAGGGGTACTCGATGTTCGGAAGTGCGACCTCGCCGGGGTCGCGTGCGCCGCGTGAGGCGAAGAGGCCGGTGCCGATCGGGTTGCGCGGCTCCCATTCGTGCTTCTTGGGATCCGGGTGACTGCGGTCCCAGCCGCCGAAGGCGCGCTCCCAGAGCAGCGGCATCTCGGTGAAGCGGCTCGGCGGCGTCACGCGCCAGATTCCGAACACGCGATCCCAGCGTCGATCGCCGCTCACTCGCAACAGCTTGCGCAAGGGGCCGGCGGAGAGCAGGACGTCGAGCTGCTGCACGGGCCTTCCGGCGCGCGCCGAGCCGACCAGGACCACGCTCGTGCCGGGCGTCTCGGGATGCGCGTCCCCGTCGTACTTGATGCTCGACGCGCCAGGCTCTCCGGTGTACTCGGGCGCGTACTGGACCGGTGCCTGCTCCTCGGAGATGTCGACGCGACCGGTGTCCCGGATCGAGAAGGTCCCCTTCACCAGCAGCGTCGCGAACTCGCGGTTCTCGACGTCGAGGCCGGGAAAGAGCGCCGCGGGGAACGGGGTCTTGTTGCCGATGTCGAGCATCAGCCTGCGATCTCGACCACGACCACGTTCGAGAGAAGCGCGCCCCCGAAGGCGCTCACGAAGTAGCGGCCGGGAGCGGGCTCGCGCCGGGCGAGCGCGAATGGATCCACCGCGAAGCAAGCGCGCTGGCTCGCGCCCTCGTCGACCACGTCGTCGGGGAACACGATCGCATCCCCCACGACGCGCGCGCTGAAGGGCTCGCGCTGCGCGCGCGTCACCGTGATGCTCGTGGCGTGAAGGACGCTCGGAAGCGAGCCGATCTGATCCTTGGGAAGTCTGGCGATGCCCACCACGCGCAGCGAGGTGACTCCGTCCGGGCGCCGGAACGGAGTGGCCGCGATGCGCACACCCCCCGCGCCGGGATCGAGTGGCTCGGGGAGATCCTTCGGGTGGAAGTCCGGCGCGGACACGCTCAGCTCCCTTGCCGCGCCATCGCCACCTCGATGACGTTCGACTGGAACGTCTCCAAGGTCACGTGCAGCCGGTAGCGGTCGCTCGTCGGCGGAAGCTCGAGGAAGTGGAGCAGATTGAAGGTGTAGTAGCCCTCGATCGACTCGAGCTCGAGCTGCATTCCCTTCATCGGCGGATTCGGGTTCGGCTCCTCGCTGGGCGGCTCGGCCGGATCGTCTTCCTCGAGCTTCGCGGAGTAGACGCGACCCGTGCTCGTGCTCGTCGCGACGACCGTCATGCCATCGACGCCGGCGCGCTCCAGGAGGGCGTTCTCGAGGTGATACGACAGGCTGATCGGCACGTAGGCGAAGTTGCCGACGCGGTCCGCCCTGCCCGCGGGGTCGAACTCGACGGTCTCGGGTGCCGCGATCCAGATTCCGTAGCCGTCGGGATCGACCGGCGGCGAGAACGGAGTACGGGCGCGCAAACCCGGAGGAACTTCGAACGGCGTGCCATAACCCACAGGCAGCTCCTCACCCACGGCGGGGTCTCGGACGGCTGGGTCCCCACACCCTGCGAGACACAGGGCGACGACGGCGGCGATCAGGAGTTTCATCGATCTTCATCAGATGGGCGCGAAGCCAGGTGCACTGGATGCATCCATGTCCAGCCGGCGCACGTTCGGGGAGCAGATGGCGCAGAACACGTCCTGACGCCCCGCGTGGATCGAGCCGAACATCACGCAGATGTTGGTGCCGTGATTGCAGTGACCGCCCATCAGCGGATAGTAGGTGCTCTGCTGGGCGAGCTGCGCGTTCGTGGCCGAGCCGTGCTCGTCTCGTCGACCGGGGACCATGCCCACCTTGTGTCCCAGCTCGTGCACGAGCGTGGACTTCATCTGGCTCTCCGGGCGGTTCTGCCAGGTTGCCCGCGACGCCACGCAGACTGCGTTGTTCGCGAGCGAGAGCCCCGTCCTGAAGCGGTTCACCATCTTCAACTCCAGGACGGCTCGCCCTCGCCAGCCCGCCGCGAGGCCGCTCGCGTCCACCGAGACCTGGGTCGTGTGCGTCGCTCCCGCCGGCGTCACCATGGCCTGTGTGATCGGCGTCGGCGCTCCTCCACCGACCGGCTGAAAGCCACCCGACACCCACCAGAAGTCGTCCGGAGTGCCGGCGGTGTCGAGGCGCTGCCAGAGGTAGCGCGTGCTGCCGACGTGGGGGGCGGTCGTGGTTCCCAGCCCGACGACCACGTTCGGCATTCCGCCCGGGGGCACGGTGAACAAGCCGGACCGCAGCGTCGCGGTCTCGGACGCGGCCATGTGGTCGGTGAGAACGATGGCGATGCAGAACGGGTCTCGGTCCCGCGAGTACCTGGCGCGCGCGAGGGTGGAAATCTGTCCCTGCGTGTGGGTGTCGAAGTTGGCGAATCCGGCGATGTCGCCGAGCGACACGATCTCCTTCAGCTGCAGGTAGTGCTTGCGCCCCGAGTTCCAGAACTCGGTCTTGATGTGGTTCGTGAGCGTGCCGACGTTGAGCCGCATTCCCCTCATCTTGATGACCTGGTAGTAGAGCTTGCGTCTGGTCTCCACGTCCTTCGGCGCGACGACCTCGTTGCCGTTCGCGTCGGTGGCGCTCACCTGGTACGCATTGCCGCCTGCGGCTCCGACGTGGATGCGCGCCTCCATCAACACGTGAGTCGCGTCGTCGAGCACGCCCTGGAGCCGATCCGAGACGCGGAAGTTCTGATTGCGGGCCCGCTCCAGCCGGCTGTACGTCGCGTTGCTGGCGCCCGGTGCGTCGCGCACCTGTACCCGGAAGCGGATGGGAGAGGACTTCTCGAACAGCACGTCCACGGTCAGTGGCCCGCAGCGCGCGAGCGTGATGCCGCCCTCGGCGAAGCGGAAGTCCTTCGGGAGATTCACGTACTGCGTCGGCATGCAGACCTCAGTCCGGCTCGAATTCGATCTCGGTGATCTTGGTCTCGTCGTTCTTGTCTGGCGCGGGCACGACCACTTGCGGAGGCTGCACCTCGGGAAACGGCGGCGTGTTGGGCGACGACTGCTTGTTCTGGAGCATCAGGTCGCCGAGCCTGGGCACGTTCTTTCCCTCCACCTTCACGTCGAAGGAGTAGTTCACGAACTCGGCCTTGCCTTTGGTCGTGTTCGAAACGACGCCCCCTCCGGCGCTACCGGCCTCGTCGCCAGTGCTGGTGCTGAAGTTCGAATCCTTGAGCATGATCGGATTCCCGTCGACCGTGACCTTTTTCGAGCCCTTTGCGGCGTCCGACGACATCGCGATGTTCGGGTACGGGATCGGAATCGGGCCGGCCGGCGACGGCGTCTTGCACACGTCGGGGAAGGCAGTCGAGATGCCGCTCGAGCCCTTGTGTACGACCGTTCGGAAGTTCACGTTGCAGGTGGCGGGCATGCGGTCGTCTCCTCAGTCCGTCCGGCTCACGCGCAACGCGGCGCGCAGTCCGTCGTCTGACGCGGTCCACAGCAGAGCTTCGTCGGCGATCGCCCAGCCACGCTCGAAGGCCGCCGCGGCGCAGGCCAGCAGGACGCCGCCCGTCGCCGCACCGACGTCGCCGACACATTCCGCCGGGTGCAGCAGGCTTCGCGTTTCGCCGAAGCGCTCGGACTGCCGCGCCTGTGCGAGTCCCCACTCGAAGGCGCGGTAGCTCTCCCCGTTCAGATCGCAGATCACCCACGGAGCCGGTCTGGCGCCAGCCCCGAGCGCTCCATCGAAGGCCTGGACGATCCCCTCGCCCAGACTCGCCTTGCGGGTCGCCGGGGTGTTCGGCTCCTGCCCGAAGCCGAATGCCGAGACCCTGCACAGGCCCGTCGCTCCGCGCGCCTGCACACGCACGTCGCTCTCGAGCAGCAGAGCCGTGCCCGCCTCGCCCGGGACGAAGCCATCGACGTTGCGCTGGCTGCGCAGCCGCCAGTCCCGATCCCAGAGCTCGAGCCGCTTCTCGAACAAGTAGCTGTCGACGCCGAGGATCAGCGCGGCGTCGAGCTTGGCCTGACCGATCGCCTCCGTGGCGCGGGCCACCAGCTCGAATACGCCCGTGTGTCCACGGCGGCAGACCTCGACGCGACCGGGTCGAGGCAAGCCGGTCCGCTCGAGCAGCGCAGCGACGAAGCGCTCGTCCAACTCCAGGCCGGCGGTCGCCGCGTCGACGACCGGCAGAGACGCGAGCAGGGTTACGCCGTGCAGATCCGCACGCGAGAGCCCGGCCTCGGCGACCAGATCCACGAGCGCCCCGGAAGCCAGCGCGAGGTGCCGTTCCGGTGCGTCCACGAAGGGATCGATGCCGAGCGCGCTGGCGGAGATCAGCGGCTCTTCCTCGCCCCAGTCGGGGTCGTCCGGAAGCGACCAATAGTAGGCGTGCTCGCCGAAGCGCGAGATTCCGGCCCGGATCGCCGCGCAGCTCTGGCGCATCGACACCCCGACGGGTGTCACGAGACCCGCTCCAGAAACCAGCGCCTGCATGGACAATCCCCAAGTCGAAGACCTAGTTGATCTGGACGGACCCGCCCTTGATGCGGTGGCGACCCGACGACCGGGTCTCGATGTCCTTGCCCCGGATCCGCACCTTTCCGTCCCGATTCAGCTCGATGCTCGAGTCACCACAGCGAATCACGACCTCGTGCTCCGCCTCGATGAACACCCGATTGCCGTCCACGCGCACGGTGAGTGCGCCTTCGGCGAGCTGATCGGTCCGCGGGCTGTCCCGGAGCAAGCCGATCAGGATCGGCCGCGCCGGGTCGCCGCCCTCGAAGCCGAGCACGCACGCGCGGCCGAGGTCTTCGGGATCGACGCTCACCAGCGTGCGGGCCGGAACCGCGTCGCGCCGCGGAGCACCCGGGTAGCTGACGTAGGGAACGCCGTCGCCCGAGAGCTGCTCGACCGAGCCGATCGCGATTCCCGCCAGCGCGGTCGCGGACCGAATCGGCTCCTTCGACAGGAGCTCGAGGAGCTCGCCGTCGGCACCGGTCTCTCGCGTTCGTTTGCGCTCGCTCATGACGTCAATTGACCGTGACCTTCGAACCCTTGATCGTGACCGGGCCGCTGCCTTCGATCTTGATCTTGCCGCCCGTGATCGCGATGTCCCCGTTCTTCTTCAGCTCGATCTGTGCGGAGCCCGTCTTGAACACGATCGAGTCCTGCGCCTCGAGGCTTATCGTCTTCGCCTTCAGCTGATAGGCGTTGGTGACTTCCTCGGAGTGGCTCTTCTGCACCTCGACGGACATCGTTCCGGCGACGCGGTACTCCTCGTTCCCGGTCACGTTGACGCTGTGGTTCTTCTCGACCTTCAGCTCCTGGTTGCCGGTGATCGCGATCGTCTCGTTGCCGCCGACACTCCTGGAGCGGTCCTTGACGACACCGCGTTTCTCGTTCTCGTCGACCGTGTCCGTGCGGGTACCCTTGACGGAGATCGTCTGCTTGCCGCCGACGATCTCCTCCTGGTCCATCTTGACGTTGACCCGTTCGTTGTTCCCGACTTCGCGCGTGCGGTCGTGGCCCACCACTTCCTTGGAGTCGTTCTTGACTTGCTTCTCCCAGTCCCTCTCCGCCTGCACGAAGAACTGCTCGGACCCCTTCCGGTCCTCCATGCGGATCTCGTTGAAGTTCGCGGTGCCGCCTTCCATGGAGGAGCGCGTCTTGATGCCCGTCTGGGTCGCGTTCGCGGGCAGCGCGTAGGGCACGGTCTGCTCGCCGTTGTAGACGCCGCCGGTGATGATCGGGCGGTCGGGGTCGCCTTCGATGAACTCGACGATGACTTCCTGGCCGATGCGGGGGTTCGAGATCAGGCCCCAGTTCTTGCCGGCCCAGTTGTGCGAGACGCGCACGCGGCAGGAGCTGTTCTCGTCCTTCTTGCCCTCGCGGTCCCAGTGGAACTGCACGATCACGCGACCGTGGCCGTCGACGTCGATCTCCTTGCCCGAGGCGCCGACGACGGTCGCCGTCTGCACGCCGGTGATCAGCGGCTTGGCCGTGTGCTGCAGCGGCCGGAACGGCACCGAGTGGGGGATGCACGAGAACGAGTTCGAGTAGCTGCTCCCGCCGCCCCCGCCGCCAGCGCCGATCGTCTGGCTCACCTGGTGCTTGACTTCGGTGATCAGGTAGCTCTGGTTGTAGCTGCCGCGAAAGTGGCCCTGCAGATCGAAACGGAAGCCGGGCAGGAACGCGGCGCAGTCGCTCGTCGCGCGGATGTGGATCGCCGCGGCCTCCTCGGCTTGCATGCGCAGCTTGACGCGGCGCTCGCCCTCGGAGAGCTGCAGGTACTCGCCGGGATGGTCGTAGATCTCGAACTTCTCGTTGGCGCCGAGCGTCGCCGAGCTCTGGGTCGTGGCGAGCAGGCTCAGCGACGGGTCTTCGAAGTTGTAGTCGCTGAGCGAGTACTTGCCGCTGGCGACCTCGTGCTCGACGCGGAAGTCGCTGATCGAGCCGGCCAGCACGGACAGGTCGACGGCCGACGCGTAGGCGATGGTCGCCTGCCCCGGGCACGGCGCGGCGGCGCCCGGGGAGTTGAACAACACGAGCGTGTGTTGCTTGTCCGAGTGCTTGAAGAAGTAGGAGATGCCCTCTTCCTCGGCGAGCCGCGCGATGAAGTTCAGGTCGGTCTCGCGGTACTGCACGCAGTACTCGCGCTCCGGGAAGTCGCCGGCGAGCTGGAACTCGACGTCGCCGAAGTCGGTCTCGGTGAGCACCGCCTTGATGATGTCGGGGACGGTCTTGTGCTGGAAGATCCGGCAGCCCGCGCGGTGGCGCAGCAGCGAGATCCAGGGCACGACCTCCGCGCGGTAGGAGGCGAAGCCTCCCTCGGCCGAGCCCTGCGAGAAGCGTGCGACGACGCCGTGGAAGTAGCGCTGGTTGCCGTTGCCGAGGGTCAGCTGCACGCACAGGGGCTTGCCGATCACCGCCGCGAAGTCGATGTCCTCGGTCTGCGACAGGAAGTGCATGTCGAAGACGAACGGCTTCGAGATCGACTCGCGGGCGCTCATGTCCGCGAGCAGGAGCGCGTCGTCGCCGAGCGGCGACGAGACCTGGCAGATCTGTGCTTCCTGCGAGTACGCCATCGACCTCTCCAGGCTACGCGACCGTGAAGCGGAAGTCTCCCGCGGGATCGATGCCGACCTCGATGCGCGCGAACGGCTCGCCCGAGGCCATGCGCGCGAGCACCTCGTTCGACATCGGCGGCAAGAGCGAGTGCGTCAGGATCCGGTCGACCGCGCGCGCGCCGCTCTCGGCCTCCTTGCAGCGCGCGAGCACCGCTTGCACGATCTCCTCGCCACAGGCCAGCTCCGCGCCGTGGTTCTCGCGGAAGCGCTTCTGGATGCGGCCAAGCTGCAGCCGGATGATCTGCACCATCATCTCGGGCGAGATCGGGAAGTACGGCACCACGACCAGCCGCCCGAGCAGCGCCGCCGGGAAGGCCTTCAGCAATTCGGGGCGGATCGCCTCGGCGAGCGCCTCCGACTCCGGCTTCGTCTCGGGATCGGCGCACAGGCTCATGATCAGATCGGAGCCGACGTTCGAGGTCAGCAGGATCACCGTGTTCTTGAAGTCGATCTCGCGGCCCTCGCCGTCCTCGAGCACGCCCTTGTCGAAGACCTGGAAGAACAGCTCCATCACGTCGGGGTGCGCCTTCTCGACCTCGTCGAGCAGCACCACGGAGTGCGGCCGCCGTCGCACCGCTTCCGTCAGCACCCCTCCCTCGCCGTAGCCGACGTAGCCCGGCGGCGAGCCCTTCAGGCTCGAGACGGTGTGCGCCTCCTGGTACTCGGACATGTTGATGATCACGGAGTTGCGCTCGCCGCCGTACAGCGTGTCGGCCAGCGCCATCGCGGTCTCCGTCTTGCCGACGCCGCTCGGGCCCGCGAGCATGAACACCCCGATCGGCCGCGACGGGTTGTCGAGCTGCGCGCGCGAGGTGCGAATGCGCCGCGCGATCGCCTCGAGCGCGTGGCCCTGCCCGATCACGCGCTCGCCCAGGATGTCCCCGAGCCGCATCACGGTGCGGATCTCGTCCGCGACCATCTTGCCGATCGGGATGCCGGTCCAGCCCGAGATCACCTCGGCCACGGCCTGCGCGTCGACGTCGGTGAGCACGAGCGGCGACTCGCCCTGCAGCTTCACGAGCTCGGCGCGCGTGCGGTCGTGCTCGGCGCGCAAACCGTCGCGCTCCGCGTCCGGAAGCGGCTGCGCGTCCGCGCCCGCGCCCTCGAGCTTCGTGCGCAGCGCGTGGATCTCGTTCACCAGCGCCTTCTCCTGCTCCCAGCGCGCCTCGAGGCCTGCGAGCTCCGCCTTCGACTTCTCGCGCTCCGCGCGCACATCGCCGATGCGCTCGGCGTGGTCGACGCCGACCGCGGTCTCGCGCACCAGGATTCCCTCCTCGCGGTCGAGGCCGTCGATGCGCCGGCGCAGGTCCTCGATCGCCGCGGGGATCGACTGCTGGCCGATCGCGACGCGCGCGCAGGCGGTGTCGAGCACGCTCACGCACTTGTCGGGGAGCTGGCGCGCGGGGATGTAGCGGCTGGAGAGGCGCACCGACTCGATCACCGCCTCGTCGAGGATGCGCACGCGGTGGTGCGCCTCGAGCATGCCGGTGAGACCGCGCATCATCTGGATCGCGGAGTCGATGCCCGGCTCCTCGACCTTGATCGGCTGGAAGCGCCGCGACAGCGCCGCGTCCTTCTCGAAGTACTTCTTGTACTCGGCCCAGGTCGTGGCCGCGATCGTGCGCAGCTCGCCGCGCGCGAGCGCGGGCTTGAGCAGGTTCGCCGCGTCGTTCTGGCCCTCGGCGCCGCCGGCGCCGATCATGGTGTGCGCCTCGTCGATGAACAGGATGATCGGCGTGGCCGAGCCGCGCACTTCTTCGATCACCTGCTTCAGGCGATTCTCGAACTCGCCCTTCACGCCCGCGCCCGCCTGCAGGAGCCCCATGTCCAGGCTGCGAAGTGACACATTCAGCAGCGGCTCGGGCACGTCGCCGGCTGCGATGCGCAGCGCGAAGCCCTCGACCACCGCGGTCTTGCCGACGCCCGCCTCGCCCGTGAGGATCGGGTTGTTCTGACGGCGGCGCGTCAGGATGTCGATGATCTGGCGGATCTCGGGATCGCGGCCGAGCACCGGATCGATCTGGCCCGCCTTCGCGCGCGCGGTGAGATCGACGGTGAACTGGTCGAGCGCGGGCGTCTTGCCGCCCGCGGCGCGCGCGCCCGGCTCGGCCAGATCGCGCTTCGCTTCGCCCGCGCTCGCGGCGGACTCGGCGTCCTCGGACGAGCCCTCGACGATCTCGAGCAGCTTGGACTGCAGCTCCTCGACGTTGATGTTGCGCACGTCGCCGTGCACGTCGATCAGCTGCCGACGCAGGCGCGCGTCGGAGAGCGCGGCGAGCAGGAGCGTGCCCGAGCGCACGCGCGACTGCGAGAAGTTGATCGACGACTGCACCCAGCCCTCGCGCGCCAGCAGCTCGATGGTCGGCGAGAGTACGGGCTGGCGGCTGTTGCCGGACTTGAAGCGGTCGAGCGCGCGGCCGAGATCGCGTGCGAAGGCGTCGGGCGCGATGCCGAAGTGGCGCAGGACGCGCGGCAGGTCGATCGCGGAGTCCTCGAGCAGCTTGGCGAACCAGTGCTCGAGCTCGACGTCGTAGTGCGTGCGCGACAGGCACAGTCCCGCCGCTCCCTCGAGCGCGCGCCGGCAGGTCGTGTTCAGCTTCCCGATCAGCGCTCTCAGATCCAGGCTCATGGTGACACCTCCGGTCGGAATCGCATGCTCGCCACGGGCGCGAAGGTCGCGTCGTCGGCGGGTCGCTCGCGCGCGTCGTGCTCGAGCCAGCTGCTCCAGCCGAGCCGTCCGAGCGCGACGCCGTCGCCGCCCAGGCGCGTGCCCGGCACCTCGGCCGCGCGCAGCACGAGCTGCAGGTCGAAGTCGAGGCCGTCGCCGGTGGCCAGGCGCACGAGGTCGACGAGCTGCCGGTGCTCGAGCGCGTCGGGCAAGAGTCCTTCGAAGCGCTCGCGATCGAGCGGGCCCGCGCGCAGGCGGATGCGCGCGTCGGCGAGCGTGATCTCGCGGCCCAGGAACAGGTCCTCGCCCAGCCGGCAGTTCGCGCGGCCGAGCCGGTTCTCGTCGTCGTCGGTCATTGCGTAGCGGCGCGGCCGGAACTGCAGCACCTCGACGGGCAGCTCGAAGGTGCTCTCGAGCAGCGCCTGGAGCGTGATCGCCGGCACGGGCCGGCGCGCGAGCAGGCCCGCGCGCGCGATCAGCGCGCGATCGGGCAGCGACAGGCGGTCCGCGAGGCCCGAGCTGGCGATCCCGACCACGGCGGCGAGGGCGCGCTCGAACGGGTTGTCGGGGCCGCGTTCGATCTGCAGCGCCGGCAGGTGCAGCGCGCGCGCCCGGAAGAACAGCGAGACCAGCCGGTGGTTGAACAGGTCGAGGAAGTCGCGCAGCGCGGTGTTCTTGTCGCGCACCAGCGCCCGAATCTCTTCGGTGTAGCGCTGCGGCAGGGACCCGTAGCTCGCCGGCGTGGCGACGCCCATGAAGTTCACGGTCACGTGCGGCGGACGCCCGTCCAGCCCGGGCTCGAAGTTCTGCAGGTCGCTGCGCGCGAACGAGAGCGCGAGATCGGAGCGGAAGCGCACGACCTCGTCGTCGAGCGCGGCGTCGCCGCCGACCGGCGCGCGGTCGGGTGCCCACCGCTCGAGCAGGCGCAGGGCCTGCGCGAACTCGAAACGCTCGATGTTCTCGACCAAGAGCTCCCTCAGAGCAGGGGCATCTCTCCGGCCCTCGGAGGCCATCGCTTCAAGACTCCTTGTCCCTGCCGCGTGCGCGCCACGGTCTGTGTGAACGAGTTCGCGGCCGTGTACAGGCCGAGGAAGACTTCGAGCACGGACGCGAGCAGGTACGCGCCCGTGCCGGTGAACTGATCCGGATCGAGCACGAGCTCGACCTCGGTGCCGCGCGCGAAGCCCGCGTTGATCCCCGTGCCGACCCGCCGCACGATCGGCTTGGTGCGCAAGCCGACCAGCCCCGCGATGCGCTGGCGCGTGCTCTGCTGGTCCACGAAGTCGTACAGCTTCAGGATCTCGCGCAGCGCTTCGAGCGCGCGCTCCTCCGACGCGGGCTGCGCGCCGGTGCCCGCGAGCGACAGGTGATTCAGCGCCAGGTGCGAGACCAGCCGCCAGCGCGATGCGCCCGAGAGCGGCGCGCGCAGCGGATCGCTCGGCTTGCGCAGCGCGATCACGCGCTTCACACCCGGGCGCCCCTGCACGTCGAAGTCGCCCTTGGGATCGCCGAAGGTGAGCAGCGAGGGGAGATTGCGGTTCGTGCACAGCGCGTCGATGTGCAGCACGTCGCCCGGCGGCTTCTCCAGCCGGCGGACGCGCTCGTCGACCAGCGAGACGAACAGGTCCGTTCCGGAGTCGTCCTTGCGGATCGCCGCGCGCCGCGAGCCGTGCCAGAACACGCCGTCCTGGTCGCCCGAGCCGTGGCGGAGCGTGAAGATCGGCGCGCACGGGCGCATGCGCGAGGAGCCGCGCTCGGACAGCGAGGCGGAGCGGATCGAGTGCACCTCGAACGAGCGCGGGCTGCGCACGTCGGGCACGACGGGATACTCGACCGCCGTCTCGGTGACCTGGATCGGGTCGATGCCCATCTCGAACAGGTTCGCGATCGGCGTGCAGCCGAGCTTCAGGTTCTCGGGGCGCACGCGCGCGTCGATGTCGGAGACCGGCTCGCGCAGCAGCACCGACACGTCGAGCGTCTCGCCGTCGTCGCCCGCCACGCCGTCGAGCCCGACCAGGTCGACGAACAGGAACTTGTCCGGGAACGCGAAGTACTCCTGGATCAGCCGGTAACCCAGGAACGACTCCTGCGGATAGGCGAGCAGCCCCTCGTCGAGCGCGTAGCCGACCGGGCGGATCGCTTCGGCGCCGTGCAGCCGCGCCGGGCTTCCGGGGCGGATCTGCACCGCGAGCCCGACGGGATCGCGGAGCAGGAGCTCGTGGATGCGGTGGCCGGGGCCGCCGGCCAGATCGATGAAGAAGCGCACGCGATCGAGGCCGAGCTCGCCGAACGTCGCACCGCCCAGCGTGCGCAGCCGGATGCGCAGCGCGGCGCGCGCGTCGGGCGGGACGGCCACACCGAGCGCTGTCGCGGTCACGATCTCCGTGCTCTCGACCTCGATCGGCCAGAGCGTGACGGGGTACGCGCTGCGGAAGCGGCAGCGCACTCCCCCGCTCGCCTTGCTGAACAGGAGGCTGCCGCACTCGACCTGCAGCCCTCCCTTCACCTTCGCCGCGTCGGGATCGGCGTGGAACTGCGCGATCGAGAGCGACGGGATCGGCGCCAGGAAGTGCGGATACAGGATGCCGAGCAGCGCGTCGCTGATCTCGCCGAAGTCGTCGTCGAGCCGCATGCGGATGCGCGCGGTCAGCAGCGCAAAGGCCTCGATCAGCCGCTCGACGTGCGGATCGCCGCTGCGCGCCGCGTCGAGCTCGAGCCGCCCCGCCACTTCGGGGTAGCGCTGCGCGAAATCGGCCGAGAGATTGCGGACGAAATCGAGCTCGCGCTCGTAGTAGTAGAGCAGCTCGTCGCGCGTGGCCATCAGCGTTCACCGCGCACGGAGATGCGGCTCGCCTCGAAGTCGACATCGGTGTCGAACGAAACCGGCTCGCTCACCGGATCGACGTGCAGGATCGCGTCGATGCGGAAGTGCGGCTTCATGTCGTCGGCGTCGGTGGGCTTCTGCGCGGTGACCTTGATGCTGCCCGGGCGCAGGCGCGGCTCGAACCGGCGCAACAGCTCCTCGATCGTGCGCGCGATCGAGGACAGCTCCTTGTCGTTGCGCCACGAGGTGGGCGAGAAGTCGGGCATCCCGTAGTTCAGCACGGAGGTGCGCACTTCCTTCAGCCCTTCGAGGTCCGTCCCGAGAAAGCGCTTGCTGTTGAGCAGCCAGTCGATGTCGCGCGCGACGGACTCGCGCAGCTCGCGCACGCCAATCACGAGCTGACTGCCGCCGCGGCTCGAGCCCGGCGGGAGCATCAAGCGGTCGAGCAACGAGGCGCGGAGGAACGCCTCCTTGCGACCGCTAGCCACGGTCGCCCTCGGTCGGCTGCGGCTGCGGGATCTCGAGCGCGCGCAGCTCGCGCAGCGCGACCTCGCGCTCCTCGCCGCCGCGCTGCGCGAGCAGAACCTTCTGGCCCAAGCCCCGCACGACCAGACCTTCCTGCTCGCGCCACTCGGTCAGCAGGCCGCCGCGCAGGCGCGCGTCGTCCGCCTGGGCCGAGCCGTGGTAGAGCGCCGGCAGGTGCACGGTCGCCGTGTCGCCTGCGGCGTCCTCGAGCTCCGCGGGCAGCCAGAGCAGCTCGAGCTGATGCTTCGGGGGGCGGATCTGCAGCGTGCGCACGCGCTCCAGCGGCAGCCACAGGTAGTGGCCGCCCGCGAACACCTCGAGCACGGGACCGAGCAGCTCGTCGGAGTCGAACACGTCGCTGAAGGGCTCTCCGTCGACCTTGCCCTCGAGCGCCGGACGCGCGCGCTCGGCGCGTTCGAGCGCGCTCCGCGCGTCGGCCGCCCGCCCCTCGCGCAGCGCGCGAAGCGCGTCGAGCCGCGCCTCGACGTGCGCCGGTGAGTCCGCGGGAAGGAGCGGATTCCCGGCGCGCGTGAGCACGGCCGCGCGCTCCGCGTCTGCGACCACGAGCGAGCGGTACACGACTGATCCCATGCCGAAGGCGGCGTCCTGCTGCGCGAGCGTGTCGAGCTGCAGGATCGCGCGATCGTGCTCGCCCGCGTAGCAGAGCAGCACGAACAGGAGCCAGCGCGCGTCGCGATCCGTCGGCCGCGTGCGCAGCGCCGCGCTCTGGGCCGAGATCGCCTGCGCGATCTCTCCGGCCGCGAGGAGCTCCTGGGGGGTCATGCGAGTGGACTCCGTACGCGCCGGAGGGAGCGTGTCCCCCCGGCGCGAAACGCAGAGCGGCGTCTCTTGACTTCGCTCAGAGCACCTTGTTCTGCGCGACGTCCCAGCCGAACGGCAGCACACCCTGCGCGTCGCCGGTGGCCGGGTCCGTCGGCGTGTACTCCCACTTGATCGTGGCGTAGTTGAGCGCCGCCGACTCCATCGGCATGCCGCCGCCGTCCGCGCCGGAAAGCGTCGCCGAGGTGATGATCACCCCGGTCAGCGTGTAGACCAGGTACGGGATCAGCACGCCGGCCGCGTTCGTCTTCTCGAACACGATCTTGACTTCGGCGTGCTGCTGGCCGCCGCAGATGCTCTTCGCGATCTCCGGCGTGGCCTTGTCGATCAGCTTGGTGACCACGACCTCGCTGTGGCTCGAGTTCCCCACCGAGGGGGAGCCAGCCGTCGTGCGCGGGCCGACCTGCCGGTTCAAGCCGTGCTGGAAGCTCGTGAGCTCGACCTCGCCTGGGTGGCCGGCGTCGGTCGACTCACCCGCGATCGGGGGACCCGAGATTTTCATGTGAATGTTGCTCGACATGACTTTCCTTTCCGATTCGATTCAGTTGGGGGATCAGGACTTCGCCGGGGCGGGCAGATCCGCCACCAGTCGCAGGCTCACGCCCAGCTCGTCGAGCTGGAAGTGCGGCTTCAGATAGGCGATCGCCTTGTAACAGCCGGGCTTCGCCTTGTCGTCGACGACGTCGATGCGGGCCTCGCGCAGCGGCCGCGCGGCCTTCTCGTTCTGGCTCGCGGTATCCGAGAGCAGCACGTACTGCGTGATCCAGCGGTTCAGGAAGTTCTTGCAGTCGTCCTTCGACATGAACGAGCCGATCTTGTCGCGGCAGATCGACTTCAGGTAGTGGGCGATGCGCGAGGTGGCCATCAGATACGGGATCTGGCTGGAGAGCTTCGCGTTCGCCGTCGCCTCCTTGGTGTCGTACTTCTTGGGGCGCTGCACGGAGTTGCCGCCGAAGAAGGCCGCGTAGTCCGTGTTCTTGCAGTTCAAGAGCCCGATGAAGCCGAGATCGGAGAGCTCCTTCTCGCGCGTGTCCGGGATCAGCACCTCCGTCGGACACTTCGAGCCGACCTCTCCCTCGCGCGACTTGAACACGTGGATCGGCAGGCCCTCGACCAGCCCCCCGCCCTCGGGACCACGGATCGTGACGCACCAGTGGTGCTTCGCGAACGCGGCCGTGAGCCGGTTGGCGTAGTCGAACGCCGGGTTGCCCCACAGATACTCCTCGTGCACGCTCGAGACGTCCTCCTCGTAGTGGAAGTCCTCGACCGGGTTCGCCTCGGAGCTGTACGGCAGCCGGCGCAGCACGTGCGGCAGCGTGAGCGACACGAAGCGCGCGTCCTCCGAATCACGGAACGACAGCCACTTGATGTTCTCGGGATTGCTCTTGTCGAAGATCTTCGCGATGTCGCGCGGATCGGGCATCTGCGTGAAGCTGTCCATGCCGAACATCTTCGGCGCCACGCCGCCGATGAACGGCGCGTGCGACGCCGCCGCGACCTCGGAGATGTTCGTCAGCAGGGCGACGTCCTGCGGGCCCTTGTCGAACTCGTAGTCGCCGACCAGCGCGCCGAACGGATCGCCGCCGTAGGTGCCGAACTCGAACTCGTAGATCTTCTTCCACAGCGCGCTCTCGGTGAACTCGGCCGCGCCCGAGAAGTCCTTCTGCAGGTCCTTCTTGCTCACGTTGAAGACCTTGACCTTCAGCGTCTCGCCGGTCTCCGTGCCCATCACGAGCTGGTGCAGACCGCGCCACGACGCTTCCAGCTTCTGGAAGTCGGCGTGGTGCAGGATCTTGTCGACCTGGCGCGAGAGCACCTCGTCGATCGCCGCGATGCGCGCGTTGATCGTGCGCACCACGTTCTTGTCGACCACGGTTCCGGGGTCGAGGATCTGCTCCACGAAGTTCTTGATCAGGTCCTTGGCGCGGTCGCGCGCCGTGTCATCGGAGGGCTTGATGCCGGTGTCGATCATCTGCCCGAGCAGATCGCCGCCCTCGAGCGTCTCGAGCTCCTCGACTCTCACCTTCTTGGCTTGGTCCTTCGCGGCCATCTCAGCTCTCCCCTCCGCTCGTCTCGCCGCCGTCCGGCGCCTTCGCGCCGAGCACGTCGCGCAGCTTCCCACGCACGGCTTCGTTGTCGGTCACGGCGCCGAGCAGCTCCTCGAGCCGATCGTTGCCCTCGAGCCGCCCCAGCAGGTCCTTGAGCTGATTGCGCACCTCGAGCAGCTTGTTCAGCGGCTCCACCTGGCGCACCACGTTCTCGGGCCGGAAGTCGTCGAGCTTCTGGAAGTTCAGCTCCACCGCCAGCTCGCTGCCGTCGTCCTTCAGCGTGTTGTCGACACGCAGCGCCAGGCGCGGCTTCATGCGCTTCAGCACGTCGTTGAAGTTGTCGCGGTCGACGTCCTCGAACTTGCGATCCTTCAGCTTCGCGAGCGGCTCCTTCGGCTGCCCCGAGAGGTCCGAGAGCACGCCGAGCACGAACGGCAGCTCCTTGAGCACGAGCGCCCCGCCGGTCTCGACCTCGTATGTGATGTGGACACGCGGCGGTCTGACCCTCGCCTTGCGATCGAAAACACTCTCAGGCATTTCACGGTCTCCCTGTGACTTGCTCCGGCACGCGCCGGGTCACTCAGCTAGCTCGGCCGGACTCCGAGCGTTTCCCAGATCTTCGCCAGCGCTCCCTGATCCGGAATCACTTCCTTCAGCACTTCCTCGAGCGGCATGCGCCCCCAGCGCGCCGCGCGCGCCACCAGCAGCGCGACCGGGCTGTGGGGCTCGTGCGTGCGGAAGTACTCGCCGACCTGGTCCAGGCGGCGAAGCGCGTCCTCTCGATTCACGGGCGGTCCTCCCGGCCGGCCCTCGGCCTGCGCGGCCCCGGGCGCGGCGGACGTTGCTGCGTCCGCCAGCGCGGCGGCCTCCTCGGCGGCCGGACTCGGCAGCTGCCTCGACACGTGCGCGTGTATGTCGCCGAGCGTGTCGGCGAGCGGGATCAGGTTCGGCGCGGACGCCTCGCCGAAGCGCTTCTCGACCAGGATGCGCAGCTCGCCGAGCGCGCCGCGGCACTCGTCGACGGTGCCCAGCAGCGCGCGCAGGTGGATCGGGTCGACCGCCTTGATCCGGCCGTGCCACTCCTCGCCGGTCATGAAGCCGAGCGCCAGCAGCCCTTCCGCGCCGGCCTGGTTCGCGCCGGTCGAGCGCCCGTCGACGAGCGCGGAGTTCAAGTGATCCGTCCAGCAGAACACGCGCTGGCGCGCCGGATCGCGCGGATCCGGCGCGCTGAACATCGCGCACGCGGCCGCGCTGGCCGCCGCGTTGCCGAGCTTGTTCAGCGGCATGGCGCGATCGTCGAGATCGACGCTCTCGCCGGTGAAGCCCGGGTGGAGCCGATCCCAGAAGCGGTCGCAGAGCGCCGCCACCAGCCGGATGCCGTCTCGCAGACCCGCGAAGCCCTCGAGCCGGGCCCAGGCATCGGTCAGCGAGGTCGCGAGCTCGAGATCCTTGCTCCGCTCCGCGAGCGCGGCCGTACACTCGCGCGCGACGCCCTTCCAGTCGGCCTCCTTGCCCTTGCCCTCCGGATCGGCCTCGGGTGTCACGAAGCTGCGTAGGGCCTTGATGCGGTCGAACGTGACGTCGCCGGACGAGTTGCGCAGATCGACCCCGGTCGGGGAGTCGTCGCGGATCACGGCGAGCAGCGTCTCGAATTCAGCCATATCAGCACTCGCGCCTGAGGCGATGGACCGTCCCGTTCAGGCTGCCCGTGCAGGCGCCAGCGGTGGACGGGACCTTTTCGCCTTCGCAGCGCAGTAGACCACCGCGGTGTCGCGCCAGTCAATAGTCGAGAGGCCGGGTTTCCACAGGCAACTCGGCGGCAAGGAGCGGAGAGTTCCCCACACTCACGGGGACTTCGGCCGCAGTCACGCGGGCGTTTGAGCCCCCCGCTTTGTCGCGAGACGCCGCGCTCGGAAGGCGTGGCCGGGACCTTCGGCTCAGCGAAAGAAGCGCCCGCGACCCGACAGGTCGCGATAGAAGTCGTGCACGGCTGCAAGGAGCGAACCGCCGATCGGAGCGCGGATCGAGAGCTCGACCTCCGTGTCTTCGCCGCGCCGCGAGCTCACGACCACCCCGCAGCCTTCTTCGTCGAGATCGAGCCAGAGGTCGCCCGGACGCGGCAGCTCGCGCACGAGCTCGCGCCGGCCGACCAGCAGGTCGGCGCGACGCACGGCGAAGCCCGCGGCGCAGCGGGCGAGCGGCGGCAGCGGCCGGAGCTTCCGCTCGTGCGCCAGCCAGTGCGCCGCGCCGGAGCCCGCGAGCCCTCGCCAGCCCGCGGACCCGAGCGCGGTCGCCGCGCACTCGCGCGGCACGACGCCGGGGAGCACGCCGCGCAGCGCGGCCGCGATCTCCTGCAAGCAGGCCGCGCAGTACGCACAGGATCCGATCGCGCCTGCCGCGCGCCGATCGCGGTGCAGCCGGCAGACGCTCGAGCTGACTTCCATGCCTGGCGTGGCCCCTCGCCGTGCAGAGTGGCGAACGCGCGCGGGCTCGACGAGGGGTGGCCGGCCTTGCCGCACGCGCGGCCGTCGTGATCTGCTGCGCGGGTGTCGGATTCGCGGCCGTTCGAGATCGTGGTGCTCGCGGATTTCGTCCCCGCCGAGCGCGGGCGCGCGCTCGCCTGCGCGATCGACCTCGACACCCTGGACTCGTTCCTCGGAACGTTTCGCCCGCGGCTCGAGCTCGGGCTCGACTTCTGCGACGAGCTCGAGCTGTCGAGCGCGGCGCAGCTACACCCGGATGCGTTGTGCGCGCTCGTGCACGGCCTGTCCGCGCTGCTCGAGGCGCGCGCCGAGGCGCACGATCCCGCACGGATCGCGGAGCTCGTCGCCGAGGCCGGCGCGCGCATCGAGCCCGACGCTGCCGCTTCGGCTCCGGCCAGGCCCCGGGGCGACCGCCCGCCCGTCTCGGATCGCGCGCTGCTCGACGAGCTGCTCGGCGGCGCCCCGCGCGCCGACACCGATCCGGTTCGGAGGCTCGCGCGCTCGCTCGGCGCGGCGGCAGGCCGCGCCGAGCACGCGGCGATCGACCGGCGGCGCGCCGCGCTGGACGCCGAGCTCGGGAGGCGCCTGCGCGCGCTGCTCGGCGATCCGGAGCTGCGCAGGCTCGAGGCGCTTTGCCTGGGACTGCGCGCGCTCGCGCGCTGCGCGCCCGATCCGGAGCGCCTCCGGATCCGCGCCGTGCACGCCCCTCTCGACGGGCTCGAGCGCGCCGCGGCGCAGATCGCCGGCGCCTCGTTCCTGATCGCGGCGCACGGCTTCGGCGCCGACGCGGCGGGGCTCGCCCGGCTGCGCGCGCTCGCGCTCCTCGCGCAGGGAGCGGGCGTCTCCGCGCTGGCCTGCGCCGATCCCGGCGCGCTCGCGGCGGGCGGCTTTCAGGGCTCGGCGTGGGAGAAGCTGCGCGGCGATGCCGTCGCGGGGCGGATCGGGCTCTGCCACCCGCGCGTGCTCGCGCGCCTTCCGTACGGCGCGCGCACCGACGCGATCGACGCGCTTGCCTTCGAAGAGCTCGCGCGCGAAGCCGATGCTTCGAGCTTCGTCTGGTGCGACGGAGCGCTCGCCGCGGGGCGCGCGCTCGCGCGCTGCGTGACCGAGACCGGAGACGCGCGCGCGCTGGCGCGCTTCCTGATCCTTCCGGACTTGCCCGTCTACGCGGGAGCCGAAGCGGAGGGCCTGCAAGCGCAGGGTCCGACCGAGGTGACGCTCAGCGAGCGCGAAGCCGAGCGGCTGGTCGCGCGCGGCCTCAGTCCGATCGTCGCGATGCGCGGCTCGGACCAGGCGCGCATGCCCGCGTTGCTCTCGATCTCCGGCCGCTCGCTCGTCGGCGCTTGAGCGCGCTCAGCGCTCGAAGCGCAGCTCGACGTCCGCGATCGCGATCCGATCGCCGGGCCGGATCGCCTGCCGCCGCTGCACGGCTCCGCCGTTCACGAACGTGCCGTTGGTCGAGTGCAGGTCTTCGATCTCGACCTTGCGGCCCTGCGCGATGATCTCCGCGTGGTAGCGGGAGATCGTGCTGGTATCGATCACCACGTCGTTGTCGTCGCAGGCGCCGATCCGCGTCTTGCCGGGGCGCAGCTTCAGCACCGTGCCTGCCAGCGGACCGGTCACGATCTCGAGCCGGCCCACGCTCGCGCCCGAGCGGAGCAGGAACACGAGCGCGCCGAGCCCGACCACGACCACCGCCGCGGCCAGCGCGCCGATCATCGGCCACAGCGACCCGCCGAGATCCGGGTACAGCGCTTCGCGCTCGGCGGTCTTCCCGTGCAGCGTGAGGCGCAGCAGGTGGCGTTCGCCGTCGAGATCCGCCGGGAAGCGCACGACGTAGCTCGACAGCACCTGCCTCGCGATCGCGTCGAAGAAGTCCTGCAGGTGGCCGGCGGAATCCGCGCGCTGGAAGTCTCCGCCCGCGCGCTCGGCCAGCTGCTGCAGCGCCTCGGTGTTCTCGGCCCGCGTGCGTCCGGCGTAGCCGATCGCGAACAGCAGGATCGGTGGGTCGTCCTCGACGCCGTTCGCGAGCGCGATCACCTCCTCCGCGGTGCGCGCGCTGCCGTCGTCCTCGCCGTCGGAGAGCAGGATCACGAACGAGCGGCGCGGCAGCGCGGGCGTGGTGCGGATCAGCTCGATCGCGCGGTGCGCGCCGTCGAGCAGATGCGTGTGCTGGCCCTTGGCTAGGTCGAGCTCGAGATCGCGCAGCGCCTTGCGCGCCTGCGCGCGCGGCTCGCCGAACTGCACCACCTCGCCGACCTCGTCGCCGAAGGTCAGCACCGCGATCGGGTCCTGCGGGTCGAGCAGCTCGAGCAGCGTGAGCGCGGCCTCCTTGGCGTGCGCGAACGCTTCGCCCTTCATGCTGCCGCTCGCGTCGATCGCGACCACGCCGGCGATGCGCGAGCCGCTCGCGCGCAGCGCCGCGAGGCTCACGCTCTCTTCCGGGATCCGCTCCGTGTCCTGCCAGACCTCGAGATCGCTCGAGCGCAGACCGCTGATCGGCAGGCCGTCGCGGCCGAGCGCGCGGAAGTACAGCTCGACGCTCGCCTCGGGCTCGGTCTGGGTGGCGACGTCGTCGAGCAGCAGCCGCGCGACGCTCTGCGAGTCGTCGAGCTCCGGCTCGAGCTCCGCCTCCTGCGCTCGTACGCCCGGCGCCGCCGCCAGGCCCAGCAGCAACGCGACGCACAGCGCTCGCCGCATCCGGCTCAAACGACCTTGAAGCGGAACGTGGTCTGGCCCATCTGGATCGTGTCCCCGTCGCGCAGCATCTCGCCGTCCTCGCTCAGGCGCTCGGAGTTGACGATGATCGGCAGCTTGTCGCTGAGCGGCCGGATGTGGAAGTTGCCGTCCTCGATGCGCAGCATGCCGTGGTCGCGCGAGATGGTCTCGTCTTCCTTGTCGAAGCAGCCGCCCTTGCCGACCCGACCCAGGTGGTTCTCCTGGTCGAAGATCGGATAGACGCGGTTCTTGAGCGGGCCGTTGATCCCGACCATGACGGCCGCCACGTCGCCGCCGCGGGGCGCCTGGCTGGTGTCGATCATGACGGTCGCGTTGCCGCCACTCGGGGGTGTCGGGGTCGCCTTGGGTGGAGTCCACCCCGGCTGCGAAGCCGGAGCCGCGCGGCCCGCCGCGGACCAGTCCCGCGTCGCGGGCCGCTCGGGCTCGCGCGCGTAGGCGGGCTCCGGGGGAGCGTAGGCCGGCTCGGGTCGGGGCTCTTCGCGGTGCACGTCGATCAGCTCGGTCGGGCGATCCGGGGTGCGGCGCCCGCCCGATCCGTCGGGGGGCGCGGCGCGGCGGCCGGGCTTGGGACGGGCCCCTTTCCGACGGAACCAGTTGAGCACGATCGACCCCCTTGCGACGTCGCGAACCCGCCGAAGTCTATCCGAGTTCGGGCCGCGGAGGCCAGCACGCGCGTCCCGCCGTCGCGAACTACACGCACGCCCTGACGGGAATCTCCGTCAGCTCGCGCGCGCTGCGCGCACCGGGCGCGCACCGAGCGCATGACGCGCAACTCGCTGATTTGGCTTGACTCTAGATTGTGTCGCCCCATACGATGAACGCGGCCGCGGGCCGCTCGGGAGTGCGTCTCTCGTTCGACGAATGAGCCAGTGCCCGGAGCGAGTTACTCCGATTCGGTGCCCGGGTTGCTGGTCGTCCCTCCGAGACAGTCCGTCGGTTGGCCGCGTGGAGGAATCTGATGCGCACAATCGGGCGGAGACTGCAGCTCTGGTTCGCGATCGCGATCGGACTCGGCGTCGTGGTTTCCGGGACCGCGTGGGCCGGGGACGTCAAGGACATCCTCGTCGATGTCGTCCGGCCGGTCAGCGGATCCACGATCACCTCACCGTTCGACTGCGTGTTTCGCGGCCTCTGCAACCTTCCGAGCGCCAACTTCGATTCCTTGCTCGAAGCCGATTCCGGGGCGCTCGCACCGCTCGAGCTCGATTCGCTCGCGAGCGTGACCTCGGGCGTGGTGAACGACCGTATCGTCCCGCTCTCCAGCAGCGTCAGCGGCTTCACCTACGACTACAACCCCGACCTCGACGTGTACGACCGCTCCACGAAGACGTTCGGGCCGCTGTTCAGCGAGCGCGCGCAGACGATCGGCAAGAAGCGCTTTCTGGTTGGCCTGTCGCAGTCCTATCTGGAGTTCGACCAGTACAACGGTGACAATCTCGACTCGATCACGCTGAGCGAGCTCGGTGGCCAACTGCCGCTCGGGGAGTCCGGTGCGGAGTTCGACGGCGTCACCTTGATCAGCCAGCTCAACGAGCGCGAACAAGGCAACCTCCTCGACGTCGATCTGGACCTGAATATCAAGGAATGGGTGTCGACGGGCTACTTCACCTACGGCCTGACCGAGCGCATCGACGTCGGCATCGTCGTTCCGCTGATGAGGATCAAGGCCAAAGCCTCGGCGCGAGCGCTCGAGTCGGATTCGGAACTCCTGCGCTGCGACGATCCATCGCTCGACCTGCTCGGGGACACACCGTGCTTCGGCACGAACGTCGTCTCGTCCAACAGCAAGACCGAGAACCACACCGGAATCGGCGACCTGGTCGTGCGCGGCAAGTGGAACTACTACGTCGGGGTGGTGAACGCGGCGTTCACCGCCGAAGCCACGATTCCGACCGGCGATCCGGACAATCTGACCGGGCTGCACACCATGACGTACCGGCCGGGCATGGTCGTCTCCAAGGATTTCGAGACGCCGATCGGCGGGCTCGGCCTGCAGGCCTACGCCGGCTACAACTTCCGGCCCGACATACCGGACGAACAGGAGTTCGACTGGGCCGTCGGCGGCGCGCTGCAGCCCTTCGGCCGGGCGAGCATCAGCTTCGACCTGATCGGCAGCAACGAGACCCGCGGGCAGGAGAACTTCCTGCTCGACGGATCGGTTGGCTTGAAGCTCATGCTGGCGCAGAACGTGCTCGTCGACTTCAACTGGATCGCACCCCTGAACGACGACGGGCTCCGGCCTTCAGCAGGCATCTTCACGTTCCAGATCGAGGGCACGTTCGGAGACTGATAGGATCCAGGGAGTGAGTATCGATTCCACTGTTGCGGGGGTGAGTCAGTAGCGGTTGTCGAGATGGTTGGTGGCAGGTGATGGGGATGGCTCGTTCTGGACTGGTGGAAGTTGTGACTCGGCTCGGCGTCGGTCTCTCGGTCGTCACCGGAGCCATGCTGCTCGTGCCTGCGGCGCGCGCGCAGACCAGCGTCGATGTGCGCATGAAGCTGCAGCCGGACGCCTCGCTGGTCTTCGTCGGCGGAGGGGGCGTGCCGATCGAGCTGAAGCTCGGCTACCGGAGTCTCGTACCGGGCAGCACGGAGTGCGTGCCGATCAGCGAGGGCGACGACTTCTCGCTCACGCTGCGCATCTTCGAGGACCTGCGCGGCGGCGACGCCGCGCCGTTCCGGATGTGCAGCAACGTCACGGACCCGAACGTTCCAGACGACCCGAACGAACCGGGCAAGCTGAACGGCGAGGAGTGCGAGGGCACGGAGTCGCCGGTCGCGAATCCGGCTCTCGGGCAGGAAGACGGCGTCGCGCGTGTTGCGGTGATCGGCGCGGACCTCCCCGAAGGCGCCTGCATCGTGGACCGGAGCACCGAGAACTTCTTCTTCGGGTTCCGGTCGATCTGCGGGGTGCCCCTCTTGGACCCGGTGTCCGGCCACCGAATCCCCGAGGATCCTATCCTCGAAACGAACGGCCTCTGCGAAGGGTCTCTCGAAGACCAGGGCTTCGGCCGCTTTGGCGAGGTGGTCTTCGCCGATCCTCCCAACGCGACCGCGTTCGACGTGATCGCTCCGCTGCGCGACTCTCCCGCGCCCGCGCCGACCTGGGAAGCCAGCCGCTATGGCCTGCGGCTCGAGCTCCCGCTCGCGGGCGTCCAGGAGCGGTTCGGCGGTAGCGACGCATTCGAAGCCACGATCCAGCTCGCGTTCCAGGTCACGACCGGGAAGGTCGGGGGTCACAACGTGGGGCAGTTCGGTGTGCGGCGACTGATCCCGGCAGGCAGTGGCGCCTCGACCCTTCCCTGCGCGACGCCCCCTGCGACCCCATGCACGGTTGCGCCTCCGATCGGCGGATCGCCGCTCGTGACGCTCGACATCTCGGATCCAAACCAACCGATCGCGGCTCCGATCGCCAGCGGCGGCGGTGTTGCGGGAGCTGTGGCCACATCGATCAACCAGCCGCAGACACCCACCGACGAGTACAACATCTGGGCCGACACCATCGCGTTCATCGATCTGCCCGCCGCGCTCTGTCCGGACGAAGGCGATTGCGAGTCCGCCCCGGAAGCTTGGCTCGACACCCTGCTCGACGACGTCTTTCCTGATGCTGACGGCGACGGCGTCGCGAACGCGATCGACGGCGACGACGACAACGACGGGATCCTGGACGACGGTACGCTCGACGGTGTCGGATCCGACGAGCTGCCGCACCAGCACCCGGGAAACACGTCGCTCGTCGAGTGCGAGACCGCCAGCCACCCGTCGTCGGATCCGGGCGAGTGCCTGGAGGGGAACTTCGAGGTCAGCTTTCTGGCCAGCGCCTGCTCGGCGAAGTCGTCACCGACCGATCCGCTCGACGCCGACAGCGACGACGACGGCCTGCCCGACGGCAGTCACGACAAGTGGATCGAGCCGGGCGATCCGGTGCGCGCTGGCGAGGACACCGACTTCGACGGCTGTCGCGACGACGACGAGACCGACCCGATCGTTCGCGACACCGACGGCGACGGCATCAGCGACGGGCGCGAGTCCTCGGTTGCCGATGGTCCGCTGCCCACCGATCTCGACCTCGACGACCTGCTCCGCGACGGAACGACCACGCTGCGCGACGCCATCGACGACGCAGGCGAGATCGCGGACTTCATCGCGGATGCCGACCCGCTCTCGTCGACCGATCCGCTCGACGCCGACAGCGACGACGATGGCCTTCCGGACGGCACGCACGAGACCTGGCTCGGCCGCGATCCACCGCCCTGCCTCGATGGCGAGGATCTCGACAGCGACGGCGCCGTGGATCCCGGCGAGACCGACCCGAACGACGACGACAGCGACGACGACGGACTGCTCGACGGACGCGAGGTGCAGATCAGTCTCGCCTTCCTGCAGGAACCGCTCGCGAACGGCGGGGCGCTGCAGCCATCGATCGATCGCACGGAGCAGTTCATTACGGACTTCATCGTCGTGCCGACGCCCGACGCGGCCGAGTGCACGCTGCCGCTGGTTCCGGACACGGACGACGATGGGCATCTCGACGGCTACGAGGTCTACACGCCCTACTATCCCGATCCCGACGCCGTCGATCCGGACCCCGATCGCACGAGCCCGGTGCTCGCGGACAGCGACGCCGACGGCTACTGCGACGGAGCCGGGACCGGCGGCGGCACCTGCATCGCGAACGACAACTGCGAGGTCAACGCGAATCCCACGCAGAGCAACAACGACCTCGACGGGGTCGGCGACGAGTGCGATCTCGACGACGACAACGACGGCGTCGCAGATCTCGTCGACAACTGCGCGGTCGTCGCGAATGCGGATCAGCTCAACACGGATCTCGCGCTGCCCGGCGGCGACGGGCTCGGTGACGCTTGCGATCTCGACGACGACGCGGACGGGCTCAGCGACGTCTACGAAGCCAGCACCGCGTACACGTCCGAGGTGGTGCCGGACGCCGGCTTGACGTTCTTCACGAGTCCGATCCTGTTCGACACCGACGGCGACCTGCGCTGCGACGGCGTCGTCGGCCTCGACGCGTTCTGCAGCGCGCCCGACAACTGCCCGGTGAACGCCAACGCGACGCAAGCCGACAACGACGCCGACGGCCCCGGAGACGCGTGCGATCCGGACGACGACAACGATGGCGTCGCGGATCTCGCTGACAACTGCCAGTTCGTCGCGAACGCGGACCAGCTCAACACGGATCTCGCCCTGCCCGGCGGCGACGGGCTCGGCGACGCCTGCGACCTCGACGACGACGCCGATGGCCTGAGCGACGCCTTCGAGCTCGCGAACGGCCTCGACCCGCTCGTGGGCGGCGAGGAAGGGCTCGACGACGACGGCGACGGGCTCACCAACCTGGAGGAGCAGGCTGCAGGCACGAGCCCGCAGCTCGTCGACACCGACGGCGACGGCCTGCTCGACGGCTTCGAGGTGGCGTACGGCCTCGACCCGCTGGTGGCGGGCGACGAGGACGACGACGTCGACTCGGACGGGCTCACGAACCTCGAGGAGCAGAACGCGGGAACGGACCCGACCAACGACGACACCGATGGCGACACGCACGAGGACGGCTTCGACAACTGCCCGCTGACAGCGAACGACCAGAGCGACGTCGGCGGCGTCGCGAGCGCCTCGCCCGACGGCATCGGCGACGCCTGCCAGTGCGGCGACGTCGACGACGACGGCGACGTCGACCAGGACGACGCCGATACGTATCGCGACAGCCTGTCCGATCCGGTGGCTCTCGGTCTGTCGCCCGCGGGTGTCGCGAAGTGCTCGGTGATCGAGAGCGCCGCGCCGTGCGAGATCGTGGACGTCGCGGTGATCGTGCGGGCGCTCGAGTCGACGCCACTCGAGCCCGGCATCGCCCAGGTCTGCACAGCCGCGACAGGACCCTGACACGATCGCGCGGCGCGCGCGGGCGGGCTCGGCTCGGGGCCTTTCTGCGCGCGCGCTCGGCCCCTATCCTCCGGAGCGTCGCGGCGTTCGAGCCGGACGCGCGACAGGGGGAGAGAACGATGCGCGTGGCCGCCGTGGTCGGGCTCGCGTGCGCGCTCGGGCTCGCGCCGACCGCGCGCGCGGACGAGACGGTCCAGGACTTCGTCTCGCGCTACGAGCTGGCGCTCGATCGGGGCGACACCGAGCTGTTGCGCGGGGTCTACGAGGACTGGAGCGTGGACAAGGAGCTGCGCCTGCGCGCGTACTTCGCCGAGACCGTGCGCGAGTTCAACGTCGAGCTCACGGATCTCGAGATCGTGGCCGCCGACGACGAGCAGGCGCGCATCCGCTTCGTGCGGCGCGATCGCTTCACGGATGCCCTGAGCGGCCAGAGGATCGAGCGCGAGCTGTCGCTCGACCGGACGCTGCACCGCTTCGGCGGGCTGTGGCGGCTCGCGCCCGTTTCTACTTCTGCCTCACGGTAGCGATCACCCAGCCGGAGCCGCTCTTCTCGACCCGCGCGACGCGCTTCTGACGCTTCTGTTCCTTCACGCTGGCGCCGGCCTGCAGCCGGCGGTCGTACTCGACCTGCACGTCGTACGCGTTCGCGCCGGCCTTGGTGATGCCGAGCAGCTTCGTCCGCTGCGCGATCGAGTCGTTGTCGTCGAAGACCTTCGCGAAGCCCTTCTCCTGGGCAGCGCTCAGCGACTGGGTCCGGCGCAGCAGGCCGATGTCGCGCTCCGACCAGGCGAGATCCCAGTTCGACAGGAGCAGCTTCACGATCTCCTCGGGATCCGCGTCGGTGGCGTCGTAGCTCGCGATCGCGCCGCGGAAGCCCTCGAGCGCGGACGAGAGCTTCCCCGCCGAGAGGCTGGCGGTCGCCGCCTCGAAGCGCTTCGCCGCGTCCGCCAGCGGCTTGCCCGAGGCGCCGCGCGCGAGCGCTCGTTCGCGAGCGGCCTGTGCGTCGACGCGCGCCGCGAGCACCGGCGCGCCCGCTTGGAGCTGCTGGCCCGCGAGCTCGCTCGCGCGCTCGAACGCGCCGGCGGCTTCGTCGTACTTCTTCGCGTTGAAGGCGGCCTCGGCCTGCGCCTGCGCGGGGCCGACGGGCCCGAGCGGCAAACCCTTCGCCTGCAGCTCGCTCACGCGCCGCGCGAGCTGGTCGCGCGGCTTGCTGGCCGCGTTGCGCTCCGCGGCCGTCGCCTGCTCCGCTTCACGGCTCGCCTGCAGCTCCTCGTCGCGCTTCTTCTCGCGCTTGGCGAGCTCCTCGGCCTGCTGCGCTTCGAAGTCTCCGCGCACCTTCTTGTAGGCCGCGAGCGCGCCCTCGAACTTCTCGCGCGCGCCGTCGAGGTCGCCCGCCGTGAGCAGGCCCAGCCCCGCGTCGCGCAGCGCGCTGCCGGGCGCGAGCGTCGCCTCCGAAACTCCCGCGTTCTGCGCCGAGCGGAGCTCGTTCTTCACCTGCTCGCGCAGCGCGAGCACGGCCTTCGACTGCTTCGCCATCGCGCTGGCGGTGGTATCGAGCGCCGCATAGGCGCGCTCGCTCTCCTCGAAGCGGCTCGCGCCGAACAGCGAGTTCGCCGTCTCGAGCTCCGCGCCGAGGTTGGCCGCACCGATCTTCGCGGCCGCGAGCGTCGCGAGCGACTTCTGCGCGCGCGCCTTCGCCGCCTCGGCCCGGCTCCTCTGCGTGGCCAGCTCGCCGAGCTTCGCGCGCTCGGCCTGCTCGGTCTCCGCCCGCTCCGTCTCGCGCTTCTCGGCCGCCGCGACGACCTGCGCGCACTGCGTCTCGAGCTCGCCGTAGAGCGCCGTGGCCTCGTCGAACTTGGCGGCGCGGAACTTCGCGCGCGCGTCCAGCTCGGACGGGTCGAGCGCGCGGATGTCCTCGGCGGTGCCGCGCACGCGGGCGGGCTCGCAGGCGGCGGCCTGTCGGCGCGCGACCTCGATCACGGGCGTCGCCGCCTCGAGCCGCTCGCGAAGCTCGGGCGCGAGTCCGCTGAATCCGCTCTGGGCGCTCTGCCACTCGCCCTCGCCGAAGCTGCGCTGCGCGGACTCGAACGCGAGCCTCATCCCGCCGAGCGGGGCTTCGATCGCGTCGAGCTTCTGCACCAGCTCTTGGGCGGCCGCGCGCGCCTGGGCGGCGCTGCCGATCAGCGCCGTGCGCTCGAGGCTCTCGGTCGCGAGCGCGGCCGCTTCGAGCGCGGGCCGCCACTCGCGCGCGGCCTGCGCGGCGCGGGCGCGCTCGAGCGCCTCGTCGCCCTCGCGCAGGCGCTCGACGTAGTGCTCGTTGGTGATGCCGGGCTGGCGCGCCTTCGCGGCCGCGGCATCGGCCTTCAGGAGCGCGGCCTCGACCGACGCCGGCAGCGCCTCCTCGGCCGAGCGCAGCACGCCGGCCGCGAGCTCGCGCACCAGCGCGGCGGTCTCGATGCGCGCGCGCATGCCCTCGGCGCGATCGCAGCCGCGCGTGCCGATCTCCGCGGAGAGCCGCTCGAACTCCGCCTCGAGCTTCTCGGTCTGGTCGGCGGCCAACGTCTTGGCCTCGTCCGTCACGCGCGCATACTCGTCGCGCGCGCCGCCCTCCGCGCCGGCGCCGCAGGCTACGTGGTCAAGCGCTCCGATGTCTCGGAGCTCCTCCTCGCCATCCAGGCCGTTCACCGCGGCAATACGTACTTCAGCTCGTCGATCTCCGAATCGATGGTGAACAACGACTACCTCTGGCA
>JBBDXF010000038.1:168539-300002 GCA_040902485.1 Myxococcota bacterium
CGCCGCCCTCCGCGCCGGCGCGCGCGCCTTCCAGGTACTCGCTCGTGAACCGGTCGCAGAGCGTCGCGAAGCCCTGGTCGGCGCGATCGAGCTGGCGCAGCGCGAGGTCCGGGTAGCCGTCCTTCACGTCGGTCGCGGCTTGGTCGAGGTCCTCGCTGAAACGGCGCAGATCGCCGCCCGCCTGCACCGCGAGCGCGCGCGCGGCCTCGTCCGGCCGCGCCTTCAGCCAGTCCACGAGCCGCGTCAGCTGCTCGCTGCGCCCGCGCGTGCGCTGGAGCAGCTCGGCCGCGGCGTTGCTCCCGCCCCACGGGGGCCGCGGAATCCCGATCACCGCGATCAGGCCGCCGAGCAGCGCCACGCCGGCGACGCCCGCGACGCCGATCACGAGCCCTCGCCGCGAACGCGGCGGGGCTTCGTCTCCCGCCGGCTCGGGCGCGCGGCGCGGCGCGCGCGGCGGGGGCTGCGGCATCTGGACGGTCGCCTGGTGCGGAGCGGCCAGCGCGCGCGCGAGCGCCTCGCGCATCTCGAGCGCGGTCTGGAAGCGGGCGGCCGGATCGATGCGACAGGCTCGCCGCACGACCTCGTGGAACGCGACCGGCAGCTCGTCGGGAAACGCGAAGCTGAACTCGCCCTTGTTCGTGTACAGCGCCCACAGGTGGCGGATCACCTGCTGCGTCTTGGTCTCGTCGCCGAGCTCGAGCGCGTAGATCGAGTGCCCGCTGAGCACGCGATACAGCGTAAGTCCGAGCGAGAACAGATCGGAGGTCGCGCCGACCGTCTCGTCCAGCGACTGCTCCGGCGACATGTACTGCGGCGTGCCGGGCACCAAGCCGGCGCGCGTGACGCCGGCCTTGTGCGTGTCGCGCGCGATGCTGAAGTCGGCGAGCTTCGCGATCCCGTCCTGGGTGATCAGGATGTTCTCGGGCTTGATGTCGCGGTGGAACACACCTTGCGCATGCACGCGCGCGAGCGCCGAGAGGACCCCGAGGAAGAACTCGCCGATCTCCGCGAGCGAGGCGAGCGTCACGCCCACCGTCGTGGTGCCCGGCTCGATCAGCCACTCCGCGGCGACCTCGCCGAGATGCGGCCCCTCGATGAACTCCATCGTGAAGAAGCGCGCGCCCGTCTCGGCGTCGGTGCCCTGCGCGTACACGCGCACCAGGTTCGGGTGCTCGATGCGCGCCAGCAGGCGCACCTCGTCCTCGTAGCGCTTCAGCATCTCGCCCTCGGCGAGCACGTGCGGCTTGATCAGCTTGAGCGCGACGCGCCGATCGAACATCTCCGGGTCGCTGACCTCGAAGACCCACGACATGCCGCCCTCGGCGAGGAAACGCACGACCGTGTAGCGGCCGATCTGCGTGAGCGTCTGCGGGTCGAACTGCGCCGCCACTTCAGTTCTTCGGCAGCCCGATGTAGCGCAGACCCTCGGGCGTCTGCTTCACGACGAAGCTGCGCTCCTCGTCCACGCGCCTGGGGCCGGTCGTGTCCCGCGTCTCGAGCACCATCTGCACGCGCACGATCAGCTCGTTCGAATCGCCCTGGCCGAAATCGCGCAGCGCGAAGTCGATCTTGGCGTCGTTGTCGACGTAGTGGGTCTTGAACGACTGCTCGCTGCCCGGCAGCCCGAGGCGCGAGTAGAGCGCGAAGTCCTTGCTCGCGACCGCCGCCTCCCAATCCAGGAGGAACTGCTCCACCTCGACGCGCGAGGGCAGCAGCGGCGCCGGCTCCTGCACGGGAGCGGCCGCCGTCGCGGGCGCCTCGGTCGGCGCCGGCGCGGCTTCGAGCGAAGCGGCGGCAGCGAGCTCCGGCTTCGACTCGGGTGCGGCGGCTTCGGCTTTCGGAAGCGATGGCTCGGGTGCGGCGGGCAACACCGGCTTCGGTTCCGCAGCCTTCGGCGCGGGCTCCGGCGGCTTCGGCTTCGGAGCCGCGGCCAGGACGGGTTTCGGCGCCGCGGGCTTCGCGGGTGCAGCCTTCGCCGGCGCAACCTTCGCCGGCGCGACCTTCGCGGGCGCGGGCTTGCTTGCCGCGGGCTTCGCCGCGGCTGTCTTCGCCTCGGCTCTCTTCGGCTGGGGCGCCGGCACCGGCTCGGGCTTCTCGACGGCCGTGGGCTGCGCGACCTCGACGCGCTCCGCGTCGCCCGGCTGCAGCTCGCCCTGTCGCAGCCCGTAGACGGCGAGCGCGATCAGCGCGGCCGCGGCCACCGCCGCGCCGCCCGCGAGCAACGGCAGCAAACGCGACGTCGACGCGGCTCGCGCCGCGACGATCGGCGGCGCGACCGGCAGGTCGACGGCCGGATCGACCACGCTCGCGATCTGCGCGGTCACGTTGTCGGGGCCGCCGCGCTCGTTCGCCTTGGCGATCAGCTTCTTCACCGCAAGCTCGGGCGCCTCGAAGCCGAGCACGATCGCGATCTCCGGCTCGGGCACCGGTCCCCAGAGCCCGTCGCTGCAGAGCAGGAATCGATCGCCGGGGCTGTGCTCGAGAACGACGGTCTCTGGCTCGACGAGCTCGTGCGGGCCGATCGCGCGCAGCAGCTCGTTCCGGCGCGGGTGGTTGTCGGCCTCGTCCTCGGTGATCACACCCGCGCGGATCATCTCGCCCACCACCGAGTGATCGGTCGAGAGCCGCTCGATCGCGCCGCCCCGGAACCGGTACGCGCGGCTGTCGCCGACCCAGCCGAGCGCGCCGCTGCCGTCCGGCGCCAGGATCAGCGCGACCGCGGTCGTGCCCATGCCGCCGAGCTCGGCGTCGCTCTGCGCGGCTTCGTGGATGCGCGTGTTCGCGAGCTCGAGCCCGCGGCGCAGACGCGCCTCCGCGGAATCGGTGCCCTCGGTGAACGCGCGGCCGAGCGTCTCGACGCACAGCCGGCTGGCCGTCGCGCCGCCGCGGTGCCCGCCCATGCCGTCCGCCACCACGAACAGGCGCTCGCCAGACGGGGCCGAGAACTCGCCGAAGGCGTCCTGGTTCTCGCTCCGTGTGCGTCCGACGTCGCTGTGGGCCGCGCTCGCGATCCGCGCGACGTCGCTTGCGCTCGGCAAGATCTCGCTCCTCCGGCGGGCAAGCCAGAGTGACTCTACTCGCCGTTCGCGAGCCGAGTCAACAAGCGCTGGAGTTCCGAGGACTTGAGCTGAGCGCGGGCGGGCTCGAACCGCCGACCGAGGGATTAAGAGTCCCTTGCTCTACCAACTGAGCTACGCGCCCGGGCGCATGATAGCGGGTCTTTCTCGCGCGGCGACGGGCCCGCGCTAGACTCGGCGCCCGATGGCGTCCCGATGGCTCGATTTCCGCTCCCGCGTGGCGCGATCCGCAGCCGCGATCGCACTCGTCTTCGCGTTCGGCTGCGCCACCGCGCGGTCGCTCCCGTCCGATCAGGCGCCGCTCGTGGTGACGAAGGACGCCTTCACTCAGACCGGCAACTTCTACCTGTGGCCGGACCGGCTCGACCAGCGCATGGTGGTCGGCGCGCTCGACGGTCTGGAGCAGAGCTTCGACTCCGTGGTGTTCGAGAGCGACGGCGAGTCCGGCGAGGGCGTCCTGACCGTGAACACCGCGTCGGTGCGCGTGCCGCTCGACCCGACCTTCGACGCGGACGGCTACCGCGAAGTGCTCGCACGCGCGATCCGCTTCACGGAAGTGAACCTGCCCGACCCGATCGACCCGGACGACGACCTCGAACACATCGCGCTGCGCGGCGCGCTCGGCGCGCTCGATCCGTACTCGACGGTGTTCTCGGGGCGCGGCAGCGAGGACTTCAAGATCCGCTTCGAGGGCAAGCTCTCCGGCGTGGGCGCCCGCATCGGCCGGCGCGACGGCGACCTGATCGCGATCCGCGTGTTCCCCGGCAGCCCCGCCGAGAAGGGCGGGCTCAAGGACGGCGACGCGATCCTGTACATCGACGGCGATCCGACGCAGCCGCTCTCGATCGAGGAGGCGGTGAGCCGCATCCGCGGGCGCTCCGGCACGCTCGTCGCGCTCGGCCTGCAGCGCGGCACCGAGAAGAAGGAACGCATCGACGTCGCGATCACGCGCGGCGAGGTGATGATCCCGAGCGTCGAGGCGAAGAAGCTCGAGGGCGCGAACGAGATCGGCTACGCGCAGATCTACCAGGTGAGCCGCGAGACCGCGCAGGAGTTCTCCGATCGCGTCAACGAGCTCGGGCCGGTGAACGGCCTGGTGATCGACATGCGCGGCAACACCGGCGGCAGCATGGTGGCGGCGGCGCAGCTCGCCGATCAGTTCCTCGACTCGCAGATGATCGTGCGCACCGTGACGCGCGACGGCCTCGCGCCCGACGCGCGCAGCCGCATGACGGCCGATCCCGAGATCCAGTTCGACATGCCGCTCGCGATCCTCGTCGACCCGCAGACCGCGTCGGCGGCGGAGATCATCTCGGGCGCGCTCGAGCCGCTCGGCAACGTCACGCTGGTCGGCCAGACCACCTTCGGCAAGGGCCTCGTGCAGCAGGTGATGCCGATGAAGGACGACAACCTGCTGAAGCTGACGGTCGCGGAGTATCTGCTCTCCGACGACCGCGCGATCAACAAGAAGGGGATCGCGCCGGGCGTGCGGCTCTTTCCGGTGGCGGAGGCGCGGCTCGGGCCGCTCGCGAACGTGCCGGCCGACGCGATCCCGTACGTGCGCGGCACCGGCGAGGACGACGCGTTTCCCGTCGACGTCGGCGCGAGCCTGCTGCGCGAGCCGCGCGAGCAGGCGCTCGCGGGCGTGCGCGCGCGCGCGTACGAGCAGATCGCCAACCAGCTCGCGAAGCTCGGCGTGGTCTGGTCGGCGCAGCGCCTGCCCGGCGACCCGGCGCTCGCCAGGCCGCTCGAGGTCGCGCTCCAGGCGCCGACCCTGGTCAGCGGAGAGTCCGGCAAGATCCGCGTCACCGTCAGCAATCCGAACGACGTCGCGCTCTCCGACGTATGGGTCGCGCTCGAGGCCGGCGCACAGTACCTGGACAACCAGATCGCGGGGCTCGGCACGCTCGCGGCGCACGGCTCGGCCTCGGCGGAGTTCGAGGTGGTTCCCCCGGACGGCATCTCCGTCGAGCACCATCCGATCGACGTGCTGATCGCCGCCGGCGATCGACCGCTCGCGAAGGAGCGGCGCGTGCTCGACGTGTCCGTGCTGCCGCCGGAGCTGCAGGTCGAGGTCGTGCGCTCCTCTCCCACCGCGGTCCAGGTCACGCTCGTGAACAACGGCCGGCACCCGGCGCGCAGCCTCACGGTCGCCGTGCCCGGCGCGACGCGCTCGTTCGAGGTGCTCGAGCCGGGCGCGCGCCAGGAGCTGACGCTGCCGCTCTCGGAGACGCCGAAGACGATCGTGATCGCGCAGCTCGGCCCCTGGGCGCAGCGGCGCATCGAGGTGCCGATTCCGAGCTCGAGCGCGCGCTACACGCCGCCGCACGTCACGATCGACGAGCAGGCCGAGAACGTCGCGCTGCGCGCTCGCTCGGACCTGGGCTTGCGCGACGGCTGGATCTCGATCGACGGTCAGAAGAAGGCGTTCGTCGACTTCGCCGGCGCGCGCGAGGGCGGACTCGAGCTGCCGATGGGCAGCGGCGAGCACGACGTGGTCGCCAAGATCGAGACCACCGACGGTGTCTCGGTGATCGACGTGCGCCGACTCACAAGAGAGTGAGCTGGCGCGGCGCGTCGGTCACCTCGTCGAACGTCTGGCCGAGCTGCACCAGGATCGACTCGGCGATCGGCTTCACGACCTTCTCCACGTAGTGCGCGCGGTCGAGGTCGGCCGGTAGCTCGCCGTCGGGCTCGACCGGCTCGGGCCCCCGCTTCGTCATCACGTAGTGCACCGTGCGGCCGACCGGCAACGTCGAGCGGCGCGCGGCCTCGACGTGCGCCGGTGTCGCGGCGGTGTAGCGCTCGACCGCGCCCTTGCGCAGGCCCTTGCGGATCACGAGCTCGGAGTCGAGCCGGCCGGCCAGCAGGTCGGCGACCAGCTCGCGCACGAACGCAGCAATCGGCTCGTCGCGGAACAGCCGCTCGAGCATGCCGCGCTGCAGGCGGCGCGAGATCTCGGGCCAGTCGCGTCGCACGGCCTCCAGCCCGACCAGGTGCAGGTTGCCGTTCAAGAGCCCCGCGTAGCGCTTGCGGCTGCCCTGCGTCCCGCCGCGGATGCTCGGCTGGAAGAAGCGCTCGTAGACGTGCTCGAGCTCGAGCTCGAAGCGCGGTTCCACCCGCCACTCGCTCTTCACCTGCGCGCACAGCTCGTCCTGGACGCGTGCGCGCAGCGCCTCGGCGATCTCTCGCGCGCGCTCGAGCGGCGCCTGCTCGTCGACCAGCACGAACACCGAATCGGTGTCGCCGTACAGCACGCGCGCGCCGTACTTCTCGAACGCGCGGCGCGTGCGCTCGAGCATGAGCCGGCCGAAGCCGGTGATGGCGTTCGCGATCTCGGGATCGAAGAAGCGGCAGGACGGCGCGCCGAGCACGCCGAACAGCGCATTCATCATGATCTTGATCGCGAGGTCGGCGTGCCGGTCGCTGCGGCGCTTGGCCTGCTCGCGCCGCTTGGCGAAGCGCTCCAAGACGTCGGGCAGGATCGCGACCTCGCGCGAGAAGCGCGCGCCGTTCGGCGCCTCGATCGCGTCATCGCCCGCGCAGGCGTGCGCGAGCGGATCGAGATTGAAGGTGCGCATCAGGCTCGGGTACAGGCTCTTGAAGTCGAACACGGCGACGTTGCGGAACAGGCCCGGGTGCGAGTCCATGACCGAGCCGCCCGAGACGCGGCCTTCGGCGCGCTCGCGATCGACCGACGGCGCGACGCGGCCACGCTGGCGCAGCTCCGGCAGGTAGACCAGATCGAACGAGGCGATGCTCGCGCCCACCCGGTCGAGCTGCATGCCGCACAAGAGGCTGCGCTCGATCGCGAGCTCGAGCAGCGACTCGCGCGCCAGGATCTCCTGCACCAGCACCGCGTCCTCGCGGTTGTAGGCGACGAAGGCCTCGGGCTCGTCGCGGTACAGGCGTTCGATCTCCTGCGCGCGGCCGCTGCGCACGTGCGCGATGCGCTTGCCGCGGCCGAGCAGCGTGCGCGAGGCGGTCTCGAGCGAGAAGTCGTCGAGCGCGATGAACGCGTCGCGCACCAGCGCGATCCCGTCGAGCACGACGCGGCCGGGAATCTCGGTACGGCGCTGGCGCGTGAAGGAGCCGTCCTGCGCGAGCCCGACCGGGCCGGGCGCGCGGCCGATCTCGAACGCAACGCCGAGCGCGTACGCGCGCGCGACCAGCACCGCGAAGTCGAACTCGACCACGTTCCAGCCGGTGATCACGTCGGGGTCGAGCGCGCGGATGCGCGCGGCGAGCGCGCGCAGGAGCGCCGCTTCGTCGGCGTGCACATGTGCGCCGGCGACCGGGCGCGACGCGACCATGTGCACCTCGTCCGCGCCGGCGCCGTAGAGCGCCGCGGAGTGGATGCGGCTCGCGTCGAAGGTGGTCTCGAGATCGAGCGAGAGCACCGCGAGCTCGGGCCGCGCGCTGCCGGGCACGAGCTCCGGGTTGCGGAAACGCACGAGCGAAGAGTCCGCGCTCGTCTCGGGCTGGCCGGTGATCGCGACCGCCGCGCGCAGGCCGCGGTCGATCAGGAACCGGTACGGGAAGCGGATGTCGGCCTCGAGCGCGCGCGCGCCGCCGGCCTCGAGCTTCTCGCGCAGGCGCGGCACCGCGCCCGGCACCGGCTCGATCACGCGCACGACCGGCGCGCCGCCCATGTCGACGAGCTCGGTCGCTTCGACCTCGACCTCGCGCTCGTCGGCGAGCAGGCGCGTCGCCTCGGGATGCGTGAAGAAGTACGGGCGGAAACGGTCGTCCTCGACCAGGAACGGCTCGCCGCTCTCGAGCCGGCCGAACAGCTGCACCACGGCGTGCTTGCCGCGCGGGCCGCGCGCTTCGCGCAACCTGTAGGTCGGGTGAACGATGAAGCCCGCGTGCGCCATCTCAGACCGGCGTCCCGAAGCCGCCACCGCCCGGTGTCGCGATGCGCACGCGCGCGCCGGCCTCGACCGGGAAGTGGCTCTTGCCGCCCAGGTCGCGGCCGTCGTGCGTGTTGCGGCCCAGCGCGCCGGGCGCGCCGCCGCGCAGGCCGAACGGCGCGAGCACGCGCCGCTCGGACAGGATCGAGACGCGCATCGGCTCGAGGAACTCGAGCTCGCGCACCAGCCCGTCGCCGCCCGGCATGCGGCCCGCGCCGCCCGAGCCGCGGCGCAGCGAGAACTCGATCAGCCGCACCGGGAAGCGCGTCTCCAGGATCTCGGGGTCGGTGATGCGCGTGTTGGTCATGTGCGTGTGCACGCCGGACGCGCCCGCGAAGCCCTCGCCCGCACCCGCGCCGCCGCCGATCGTCTCGTAGTAGCCGAAGTGATCGTTGCCGAAGGTCAGATTGTTCATCGTGCCCTGGCAGGCGGCGAGCTTGCCGAGCGCGCCGAGCAGCACGTCGACCACGCGCTGGCTGGTCTCGACGTTGCCGCCGCAGACCGCGCGCTCGGGTCCCGGCGAGAGCACGGAAGGCGTCGGGATGCGCACCGTCACCGGCCGCAGACAGCCGGAGTTCAGCGGGATGTCGGTGCCGACCAGCGCCCGCAGTACGTAGATCACGGCCGCGATCGTGACCGCGCGCGGCGCGTTCAGGTTGCCGTCGACCTCGGGCCCGGTGCCGGCGAAGTCGATCTCCATGCGGTCGCCGCGCACATGCAGCGTGACGCAGATCGGTGTGCCATCGTCGAGCGCGTCGGCGAAGCGGTGCTCGCCGTCGGCGAGCTTGGCGATCTCGTCCGCGACCTTGGCGGCGGCGTTGTCCTGCACGTGGCCCATGTAGGCGAGTACCACGTCGTGGCCGTAGCGCTCGACCAGCTCGCGCAGCAGCCGAGCGCCGGCGCGGTTCGCCGCGATCGCGGCCTCGAGGTCGGCGAGGTTCTCGCGCGGGTTGCGCGCCGGGAAGCGCGCGCCGGCGAGCGCGCCCAGCAGCGCCGCTTCGTCGAGCACGCCCGCGCGCACGATACGCAGGCCGCGCAGAACCACGCCCTCCTCCTCGAGCGAGTGCGAGAACGCGGGCATGGAGCCGGGCGTGATGCCGCCGACGTCGGAGTGGTGGCCGCGGCTGGCGGTGAAGAAGCGCAGCACCCCGGCATCGTCGTGGACCGGTGTCACCACGGTGATGTCGGGCAGATGCGAGCCGCCCGCCGCGGGATCGTTGGTCACGAACACGTCGCCAGGGAGCGGGTCGGGGTGGGCCGCGAGCACGGCGCTGACCGACTCGCCCATCGCGCCGAGGTGCACGGGGATGTGCGGCGCGTTCGCCACCAGGCCCGCCTCGCGGTCGAAGACCGCGCAGGAGAAGTCGAGCCGCTCGCGGATGTTGGTCGAGAGCGACGTGCGGCGCAGCACGATCCCCATCTGCTCCGCGATCGACATGAACAGGTTGTTCATGATCTCGAGCCGCACCGGGTCGACCTCGGCGCCAACGCGCGGCCGCGAGGCCTCGCCCGCGACGTCGGTGAGCGCAATCCGCCCAACGCCGTCCAGCTCGAGCTCGAAGCCTGGATCGACGACCAGCGCGCTGGTCGCTTCGAGCACGAGCGCCGGACCCGAGAGCCGCGTGCCCGCGGGCAGGTCCTCGCGCGCGAAGACGGGGACGTCCTCCGCCCAGTCGCCGTCGCAGAACACCCGTGCCCGGCGCAGCGGCGTCGCGGATCCTGCGCGCGGCGCGGCCGAGCTCGCGCTCGACACCGCGGCGTGTCGCGCCCGCGCCTCCACGCGCGCCACGACCGCGTCGACCGGGTGCCCCGCGCGCGCGTAGCCGAAGCTGCGCGCGTGCAGCGCATCGAACGTGGTGCGCAGATCGAGCCCGGGTTCGAGCGCGAGCGTGAGCGCCGACTCGGTGCCGCGGTAGCGCAGGTCGAGCCGGCGCACGCATTCGGCGCGCGAGGTCGCGTCGCCCGGCTCCGAAAGCAGAGCGCGGCCGCGCGCCTCGAGCTCGGCGAATACGGGCTCGAGCGCTGCGACGAGTCCGGCCTCGAGCGGCCGCCGGCCGACGTCCGCCTCGCCGTGCCACGAGACGTCCGCGAGCCCCATGCCGTACGCGGAGAGCACGCCCGCGTACGGATGGAGCAGCACGCGGCGGATGCCGAGCCGGCGCGCCAACGCGCAGGCGTGCTGTCCGCCGGCGCCGCCGAACACGACCAGCGCGTAGTCGCGCACGTCGTAGCCGCGCGCGACCGAGACCTGGCGGATCGCCTCGGCCATGTTCGCGTTCGCGATCTCGACGAAGCCCGACGCGATCTGCTCGCGGGTGCGGATCACACCCTGCGCGCGCAGCCGCGCCGCGAGCGCGTCGAGCGCGCGCTCGACCGGCGCGCGCTCGAGCGGGAACGGGAAGCGATCGTCGACCAGCCGCCCGAGCGCGACGTTCACGTCGGTGACGGTCAGCTCGCGCGCGTCGGCGCGCCCGTAGCAGAGCGGTCCGGGCAGCGCGCCCGCGCTCTCGGGCCCGACCCGGAAGCGGTAGCCGTCGTAGCGGCACAACGATCCGCCGCCCGCCGCAACGGTATGGATCGAGAGCATGGGCGCGAACACGCGCACGCCCGCCGTCTCGGTCTCGTACACGCGCTCGAACTCGAACGCGCCGCTCGCGCTCGCCTCGACGCGCGAGACGTCGGTCGAAGTGCCGCCCATGTCGAAGCCGATCGCGCGCGTCTCGCCCATCGCGCGCGCGACGTGCGCGTAGGCGACCACGCCGCCCGCGGGCCCGGACAGGATCGCGTGCGGCCCGCGGAAGCTCGACGCGTCGGTCAACCCGCCGCTCGACTGCATGATCCGGATCCGGCTGCCGGGCAGCTCGGCGCGCAGCGCCGCCACGTAGTCGCGCAAGAGCGGTGTCAGGTACGCATCGACGCAGGCCGTGTCGCCGCGCGCGAGCAGTCCGATCTCGCTCGCGACCTCGTGCGAGAGCGCCACGTACGCGAAGCCGAGCTCGCGCGCGGCGTCGCCGATCTCGCGCTCGAGCGCGCCCGCGCGATAGGCGTGCAGCACCACCACGGCCAGGCTCGCGAAGCCGCGCTCGCGCAGGCGCGTGAGCTCCGCGCGCAGGCGCGCCGGATCGGGCCGCGCGAGCACCGCGCCGCTCGCGTCCGCGCGCGCGTCGAGCTCGAGCACCTCGCGGTACAGGAGCTCGGGCTTCTTGATCTCGAGATCGAAGATGCGCGGCCGCGCCTGCGTGCCGATCGCGAGCAGGTCGCGGAAGCCGCGCGTGATCGCGAGCGCGAAGGGCGTGCCCTTGCGCTCGAGCAGCGCGTTGGTCGCGAGCGTCGTGCCCATGCGGATGTCGCAGGCGGGAATCGGCTCGGCGTCGCCCAGCGCGAGCAGCTTGCGGATCGCCTCGAGCGGCGCTCGGTCCGACGACAGCAGCTTCGCGACGCGCACCTGACCGGTGGCGGGATCGCGGCCGAGGCAGTCGGTGAACGTGCCGCCGCGGTCGATCCAGAATTCCCAGCGCGGAGCCTCGGCCATGCGGGCAGCGTACTACCGCAGGAAGTCGACCGCCTCCGCGCAGCGCTGTTGCACCAGCGGATCCGTGGCCTCCACACAGCGCTGCTCGACGATCGGCAGGACGGTCGAGTCGCAGGTGAACTCGAGCGACTCCAACGCCTGCAGCACCACGGCCGGCTCGCGATCCTTGAGCGAGTCGAGCAGCGCTGCACAGGCCATGTAGCCCTCCGCTTCGCCGACCTGCTGCACGGCTTTCTGGCGCACGCGCGGGTCGGGGTCGGTCTTCAGCACGTCGACCAGCACCGCGAGCGTCGGCCCCTCGGGATCGAGGCCCTCGACGGATTCGAGGCGCATCTCCGGATTGCTCGAGCGCAGCTGCTCGATCAGATCCGCCTCGCTGCGCAGCTGCTCGTCGCGCCTCGCCGCGAGCTCGGCCTTCTGGTCCTCGGTCGCGGTCGCCTTCTCGCGCAGCTCACGCATCTGCTGGCGCAGCGTGTCCGCCATGTCGCGCCGCTTGGTCTTGTCGGCGGGGGGGGGCCCCGCCCCCCCCCCCCCCGGCCGCACCGTCCGCAGCGATCTCGCCCACCTCGAGCCGCGTGAGCTCGTGACTGCGCGTCTTCTCGTCGAAGCGCCACTGTGCGCGGTAGGGCAGATCCGCGAGCAGCATCGCGACCAGCGACTCGAGCGGCTGATGCTGCACGTCGAGCGTCAGCGGCTTGGCGTCGAGCGCCCCGAACAGCTCGAAGCGCGCCTCGCGCGCCAGCCGCTCGACCACCAGCCCGCGCGCCGCCTCCCGACACTCGACGGTGACACGCCCGTCGCGCACGCCGACCCGCACCTCCCCCAGCGCGAGCTCCCGGCTCGAAGCCTGCCCCTGCGCGGGCGCGGCCGAGGGGCTCGGCCCCTTCCGCTCCGCGCGCTCGCAGCCCAGGGCCAGCATCAGGGCCGCAGCGAGCACCAGGCCGCGGGTCCGCGCTGATCGATCCGCCAATCCCCTACCTCCCTGCGACGTTCCGGTCCCGCGACGTTCCGGCGACATGGCGCGCCCGGAGGGACTCGAACCCCCAACCCTCTGATCCGAAGTCAGATGCTCTATCCATTGAGCTACGGGCGCGGACCGGCGATTATAGGGACTGACATGGAATTGCCGCTCCCGCTGTCGCTGCGCGCGCTCTCGGACGAGGTGTCGGAGCGGCTCGCGCGCATTCCCACGAGCCTGAACGAGTACGGCTACGACCCTTTCGGGGCGAGCATCGAGTTCGCGCGCACGACCAGCACGATCGGGGCGTTCCTGTACCGCTACTACTTCCGGGTCGAGACGAGCGGGATCGAGAAGGTTCCGGACGGGCGCGTGCTCTTGATCGCGAACCACGGCGGCAACACGATCCCGATGGATGGCGGGCTGCTCGGGCTGTCGATGCTGCTCGAGGCGGAGCCGCCGCGTCTGGTGCGTGCGATGGCGGAGTTCTACCTGCCGCGCATTCCCTGGTGGAGCGAGCTGATCCACCGCGCGGGCGCGGTGGTCGGCACACCCGAGAACTGCGTGCGCCTGCTCGAGCGCGAGGAAGCGATCATGGTCTTCCCGGAGGGCTCGCGCGGCTTCATCAAGCCGTTCTCGCAGCGCTACAAGCTGCAGCGCTTCGGCACCGGCTTCGTGCGGCTAGCGCTTCAGACCAAGACGCCGATCGTGCCGGTGGGCATCGTCGGCTCCGAGGAGCAGAGCCCGGGGCTGGTCGACTCCAAAGCGATCGCCAAGCTGATCGGCGCGCCGGCGTTCCCGATCACCTGGTTCTTCCCTTGGCTCGGCCTGCTCGGCTACCTGCCGCTGCCGGTGAAGTACCGAATCCACTTCGGTGACCCGATCCGGTTCGAGGGCGACGCGAACGAGGACGAGGAGTCGATCGCGCGCCACGTGGGCCGCGTGAAGGACGAGATCTCCCTCCTGATCGAAGAGGGCCTGGCGGAGCGCAAGGGCTGGTTCAGTTGAACGAGCTCGAGCCGGTCGCGTGGCTCCTGGTCTTCGTCCTGTCGATCACCGCGCACGAGGCCGCGCACGCCTGGGCCGCGTACGTCGGCGGCGATCCGACGGCGTACCAGGGCGGACAGGTCAGCTTGAATCCCCTGCCCCACATGAAGCGCGAGCCGTTCGGCATGGTGCTGATCCCGCTCATGACCACGTTCACGAACGGCTTTCCGATCGGCTGGGCCAGCACGCCCTACGATCCGCGCTGGGAGGCGCTCTACCCGCGGCGCGCGGCCTGGATGGCGGCGGCCGGGCCGGCCGCGAACCTCGCGCTCGCGTTCGCGGCGCTGGCCGCGCTGCGCATCGGGCTCGAGATGGGCTCGTTCACGGCACCCGACACGCTCGACGCGACGCGCCTGGTGGTGGGCGCGGGCGACGGCGTCGACGGCTTCGGGCGCTTCCTGTCGATGATGCTCGTGCTCAACACGATCCTGTGTCTGTTCAACCTGGTGCCGGTGCCGCCGCTCGACGGCGCGAGCGCGATCACGCTGCTGCTTCCCGAGCAGGTCGGGCTGCGCATGCGCCAGGCGCTGCGCCAGCCCGCGATCGCGATGGCGGGGCTGCTCGCGGTGTGGTTCGGCTTCGGCATGATCGTGCGGCCGGTGTTCGGGGTGCTGGTGCGGCTCGTACACGTCGACTTCGGCTGAGCCGGTTCACTCGGCATCGTCGTCGGCTCGGGCTTCGAAGGCCTCGAGAAAGGCGCGGTCCTTCGCTCGGCCGGAGAGCTGCTTCGAACGAAGCAGCTTCGCCAGCCTGCCGACCGGAATTTCGCTGTCCGACACCCGGAATCGAATCGCGTCGGAGGCGAGCTCCGCGTACGTGAAGCCCGTGATCGCGACCATCAGGTCGAGCTGAGCCGACGACGGATGCCTCGCGCAGAGCGTCGCGCCACGACCGACGATGGTCGCGAGGATCGCCTCGTCGCCGACATCCAAGAACGGCTCCCCACCCGACTCGAACCGGAAGTCGAGCGCCGCGAGCGTTCGCAACGCGAGGCGCAAATTGGCGACCCGAGGCGCGAGCAGGACGTCGACATCGAGCGTTGCGAACGCGTGCGCCGGATCTCTCGCGTAGAAGTTGATGGCGCCGACACCGACCAGCACGAACTCGACGCCGGCGCCGGCCAGGGCGGCCAAGCCAACCTCGAACGAGCTAGCGGGTGCGGACACGCCTGGCGCGCTTCGTGGCGCGCACCCACTTCTGGTGCTCGGACAGTGCGCTCAGCACCCAGGTCTTGTCCGATCCGGGCTGGTTCCACGGTCGGCGCTCGATGCGCTCCGCGAGTCGGGCCAGGTGATCCACCATGCTTCCCGGAATTCTAGCGACTATCGCGCGCGCGCCAGCGCCAGGCTGCTCGCGCGCTCGTCCCAGTTCCCCTGCACGCGGCCGAACGGACCGCGCGCGAGACCGGGCGAGAGCGCGCCGAAGCCCTGCGCGAGCAGCTCGCCGACGACGGGCGTGTCGGCGAAGCGCGCGGCCATGCGCGGCTCGGGAAGCGACGCATCCTCGAGCACCGTCGAGAGCACGCGCTCGGGCGCGAGCTTCGCGAGCCGGATCGCGATCGCGGCGCTCGACTTCGACGCGACCAGCTGCACCTCGCGCAGGTCGAGCTCCGCGATCAGCGCCGTGAGGTCGACGGCGTGCGCCTCGATCACGTCGTCCTCGGGCGGCCGAGCCGGCTTCTCGGAGAGGCCGAAGCCGATCAGGTCGGGCGCGAGCGCGCGCGAGCGCGCCGAGCGCGCGAGCACGAACTGCGCGCACTCGAGCGACCAGCTGCCGTTGCCGTGCAGACACAGCACCACCGGCCCCTTGCCCTCGTCGACGTAGTGCATGCGCCCGTGCGGCGTGAGCATGAAGCGGTGCGCGAACGGGTAGTCGGGCGCGAGCTCGAGCTGGACCAGCGCATGCTGCGCCTCTTCGGCCGAGCGCGGCTGCGTGGCGACACGCGGCCGTGTCGAGGCGACCGCGTACACGCCCAGCCCCGCGGCGTAGGCGACCAGCGCCAGCAGCAACACGAACGCGGCCGCGAACCCGAGCTTGCGCATCGGCCCGCAGCTTAGCTCAGTCCGCCAAGGCCTTGCTGGTGTCGATCGCGACCTCGAGCGCGCCGTCCTTGGCGTCCACGCGGACGACCGAGCCCTCGGGCACGGTGCCGCCGATCAGCGCGCGCGCCACCCGGGTCTCGACCTCGCGCTGGATGTAGCGGCGCAGCGGGCGCGCGCCGAAGACCGGATCGAAGCCGGCCTTCGCGATCAGGGCCGTGCCGGCCTCGGTCAGCTCGAGGCCGACCTTCCGTTCGGCCAGCCGCGCGCGCAGGCTAGCAGCGAGCAGCGTCACGATCTGCCGGATCTCGGCCGGCTGCAGCGGCTTGAACAGGATGGTGTCGTCCACGCGGTTCAGGAACTCGGGCCGGAAATGGGCGCGCAGCTCCTTCCACACCGAGTCGCGCACGGCCGGCTCGATCTCGCCGCGCGCGCTCACGCCCTCGAGCAGGAGTGGCGAGCCGATGTTGCTGGTCATGATCACGACCGTGTTGCGGAAGTTCACGGTGCGGCCGTGCGAATCGGTGAGCCGCCCGTCGTCGAGGATCTGCAGCAGGACGTTGAACACGTCGTGGTGCGCCTTCTCGATCTCGTCGAACAGCACCACCGAGTAGGGCCGGCGGCGCACCGCTTCGGTGAGCTGCCCGCCCTCGTCGTAGCCGACGTAGCCCGGAGGCGCGCCGATCAGGCGCGAGACCGCGTGCTTCTCCATGTACTCCGACATGTCGATGCGCACGATGTTCTCTTCCGAGTCGAACAGCGCCGCAGCCAGGGTCTTGGCGAGCTCCGTCTTGCCGACGCCGGTGGGGCCGAGGAAGATGAACGAGCCGATCGGCCGGCGCGGATCCTGGACGCCCGCGCGCGAACGCAGGATTGCGTCGGCCACGCTGCGCACGGCCTCGTCCTGGCCGATCACGCGCTCGTGCAGCACCTCGTCGAGCCGCAACAGCTTCTCGCGCTCGGTCTCGACCAGGCGCGAGACGGGGATGCGCGTCCAGCGCGAGACGATCTCGGCGATCTCGGCTTCGGTGACCTCCTCGCGCAGCAGGCGCTTGCCGCCCGACGCCTTCTCGAGCTTCGCGATCTCGTCGGCGAGCTGTTTCTGCAGCCTCGGCAGCTCGCCGTGCCGGAGCTCCGCGACCTTGTTCAGGTCGTAGGCGCGCTCGGCGGTCTCGATCTCGTGGCTCACCTTCTCGATCTGCGCGCGCAGGTCCTGCAGCTTGGAAAGCTCGGCCTTCTCGTTCTCCCACTGGGCCTTGAGCGCGTCGCGCTTCTCGCGGATCTCGGCCAGCTCGCGACGCAGCTCCTCGAGCCGCGCGCGCGAGGCGGCGTCGGTCTCCTTGGCGAGCGCCGCGTCCTCGATCTCGAGCTGCAAGCTGCGCCGGTTCGCCTGGTCGAGCTCGCTCGGCATGGAGTCGATCTCGGTGCGGATCGTGGCGCAGGCCTCGTCGACCAGGTCGATCGCCTTGTCGGGCAGGAAGCGGTCGCTGATGTAGCGGTCGGAGAGCTGCGCCGCGGCGACCAGCGCCGCGTCCTGGATGCGCACGCCGTGGTGCACCTCGAAGCGCTCGCGCAGGCCGCGCAGGATCGAGACCGTGTCCTCGACCGATGGCGGCTCGACCAGCACGGACTGGAAGCGGCGCTCGAGCGCGGCGTCCTTCTCGATGTGCTTGCGGTACTCGTCGAGCGTGGTCGCGCCGATGCAGTGCAGCTCGCCGCGCGCGAGCATGGGCTTGAGCATGTTGCCCGCGTCCATCGCGCCCTCGGCCGCGCCCGCGCCCACGATCGTGTGCAGCTCGTCGATGAACAAGAGGATCTTGCCCTCGCTGTCCTTCACCTCTTTCAGCACCGCCTTGAGCCGCTCTTCGAACTCGCCGCGGTACTTCGCGCCGGCGATCAGCGCGCCCATGTCGAGCGCGATGACCAGCTTGTCCTTCAGCCCCTCGGGCACGTCGCCGCGCACGATGCGCTGCGCGAGGCCCTCGACGATGGCGGTCTTGCCGACGCCCGGCTCGCCGATCAGCACCGGGTTGTTCTTGGTCTTGCGCGAGAGGATGCGGATCGCGCGCAGGATCTCCTCGTCGCGGCCGATCACCGGATCGAGCTTGCCGTCGCGCGCCATCTTCACCAGGTCGCGGCCGTACTTCTCGAGCGCCTCGTACGACGCCTCGGGATCCGCGCTGGTCACGCGCTGGCCGCCGCGCACCTCTTGGAGCGCCGAGAGGAAGCGGTCGAGCGTGACGCCGAACTCGCCGAACACCTTGCCGATCGGCGTCGAGGCCGGCTCGGCGAGCAGCGCGAGCATCAGGTGCTCGACGGAGACGTACTCGTCCTTGAACTGCTTGGTCGCCTCCTGGGCGCGCACCAGCACCTGCTCGAGGCGGCCGGTGATGTAGACCTTGCCCGGCTCGCGGCCCGGTCCCGAAACGCGCGGCCGCCGCTCGAGCTCCTGCTCGACGCGCTTCTGGAAGGGCTCGACCGGGACGCCCATCTTCTCGAACAGCCGCTTCGCCAGGCCGTTCTCTTGCGCCAGCAACGCCTGCGCCAGGTGCTCGGCGTCGACTTCGGTATGCCCGAACTGGGCGGCGGCGGCCTGCGCGGCGGTGAGCGCTTCTCGACTCTTCTGGGTGAGCTTCTCGAGGTCCATCCTGGGGCGAAGGAAAGCACCTTCGCCTCCCTGTCAACCGCCCGCGGGCCCGTGGCGGGCCCGCCGAGATCGTCTAAGATGGGCCGCCGTTCGGGGTCGCGCGCGTGCAATCGGCCCGCGCCTTGCGGTGGATGTAGCTCAGCTGGTTAGAGCATCGGGTTGTGGTCCCGAGGGTCGGGGGTTCGAATCCCCTCATCCACCCCATCACCAACACGCTTGATCAGAGCGCCCTGCTGCGCCGCTACTGCGTGCGCCTGATGACGACCGCCTCCTCTGGAAATGGGTAGGATCCCGTCGTGGCCCACGACCAGCCGATCGCTCCGAGCGCGCCGTGGCGGGGCTGCACCTGTCGGTGTCGGCGCTCTCGCGCCGTCACCACCCACTAGAAGGAGATCATCGTGGAGTCACTCGAGTCGAGGAAACTCGCGGCAGCGGGTCTTGTGGCGCTGGCGGCCATCGCCGCACTCGTCGTCCAGACGACGATCGATCCCGGACGAGCTCACGCCCAGGACGCGCGGCCGGCCGCGGCCATACCCGGGCTCTCGCGGCAACCCAGCCCGGCTGCCCGCGCAGCCCTCCTGGACCCGGACGACACCGTCGTGCTCCTGCTCGACCATCAGACCGGCCTGTTTCAGACCGTCAAGGACGTTCCCATCCGGGACCTGCGGGCCAATACGGTGGCGCTCGCCAAGATCGCCGAGCAGGCCAAGATGCCGATCATCTACACGGCGTCGGAGCCCGGTGGTGCCAACGGCCCGATCATGGAAGAACTCAAAGCCGCCGCTCCGAACGCGAGGTACGTGGGGCGCAAAGGTGAAGTCAGCGCCTGGGACAACGCCGACTTCGTCAAGGCCGTCGAGGCGACCGGCCGCAAGACCCTCGTGATGGCCGGCGTGTGGACGAGCGTCTGCGTCGCCTTTCCCGCGCTCCAGGCAAAGGCAGACGGCTACACGGTCTACGCGGTGATGGACGCCTCGGGCGACGTGAGCCCGATGGCGTCCGACGTCACGCTCGCCCGGATGACGCAGAGCGGGATCATTCCCGTGACCACGAACACCATCCTCAGCGAGAGCCACCGGACCTGGAACCGTCCGGACGCCGCGCAGTGGGCCGCGCTCTACGCCGAGCTCGTGCCGAACTACCGCGCCGTCGCCGAGAGCTACAGGAAAGCTCAAGACGTCGCCAAGGAGCCCAAGAGGTAGCCGCCATGAGACCGGTCGTCGTCGCGCTCTTCGCCTGTGCGATCGGGTCCGCGAGCGCGGCCGCCCAGCAGCGGGAGCCCGCCGACCTGATCGTCCACAACGCGAAGATCGCCACGCAAAGTGACGCGCTGCCCGAGGCTCGAGCCGTCGCCGTCCGAGGCGAGAAGTTCGTCGCAGTCGGGCGGGACGACGAGGTGATGGGGCTACGCGGCGACCTCACCCGCGTGATCGACGCGGGCGGACGGCGCCTGATTCCGGGACTGAACGATTCGCACGTCCACGCCGTCCGCGGCGGGCGGTTCTACAACCTCGAGCTGAGGTGGGACGGCGTCGAGTCACTCGAACGCGGGCTCGAGATGATCCGCGAGCAGGCGAAGCGGACCCCGAAGGGCCAGTGGGTGCGCGTCATCGGTGGCTGGTCGCCGTACCAGTTCAAGGAACGGCGCATGCCGACGGTCGCCGAGCTGAACGCGGCAGCCCCGGACACGCCGGTGTTCGTCCTCTTCCTCTACAGCCAGGGGTTGGTGAACGAGGCGGGAGTCGAGGCTTTGCAGCTCACGCCCGAGAGCGTGTCCCCCGAGGGCGGACGCTACGAGTTCGACGAGGGCGGCGGCGCCATCCTGCATGCCGCTCCGAGCCCGGCGATCCTCTACACCAGCATCGCAAGGCTCCCGCAGTTGTCTGCCGAGGATCAGATCAACTCGACGAAGCACTTCTACCGCGAGCTGAACCGTTTCGGCCTCACGAGTGTCGTCGACCCTGGGGGAGGCGGACACGCGTACCCGACCGACTACCAGGCGAGTCACGCCCTGGCGCGTCAACCGGGGTTCCCGCTCCGCATCTCGAACTACCTGTTCGCCCAGACAGCCGGGACCGAGTTGCAGGACTACCAGAAATGGACTGCCGCGGAGAAGCTCGACCTCGACCTCGCGACGGCACGGGTCGACGGCTACCTCGTCGAGGGCGCCGGCGAGAACCTCGTCTGGTCCGCCGGCGACTACGAGAACTTCATGTCCCCGCGACCCGAGCTGAAGGCGAAGATGGAGCAGGAGCTCGCCGCCGCCGTTCGCGTCCTCGCGAAGCACCAGTGGCCGATCCGCATCCACGCGACCTACGACGAATCCATCGGTCGCGTGCTCGACGTCTTCGATCCGGTGTTCAGGGAGACCGGCTACAAGGCGCGTTGGTGCATCGACCATGCGGAGACGATCAGCGAGAAGAACCTGGCGAGGATCAAGGCGATGGGCGGCGGCATCGCCGTGCAGGACCGCATGGCCTTCGCGGGCGAGATCTTCAGAGACCGTTACGGCGTGGCAGCGGCCGCGCATGCCCCCCCTTTGCGGGCCATGGTCCGCGCGGGGATTCCCGTAGGCGCGGGGACGGACGCCACGCGCGTCAGCAGCCACAATCCGTGGCTGTCGCTCTACTGGATGGTGACCGGCAAGACCGTCGGGGGCGCACAGCTGGCCGCGGCGGAGAACCGGCTGTCGCGCGAGGAAGCCTTGAGGCTGTACACGGTGGGCAGCGCGTGGTTCAGCGGGGACGAGAGCGTGAAGGGCACGATCGCGCCCGGCCGGTACGCCGACTTCGCGATCCTCTCGGCGGACTATCTCTCGGTCCCCGACGAGCAGATCCGCGCGATCGAGTCGCTGCTGACCGTCACCGGCGGGGACGTCGTCTACGCCGTCGAGCCGTTCGCCAGGGTCGCGCCCGAGCCGCTGCCCGCGGTGAGCCCCGAATGGTCGCCCGTAGCCGCGTTCGGGGGCTATCAGCGATCGTCGCCAGGTCGCTAGATTCGAGCCAGCGCACGGCTCAGTCGCCACTAGACCAGATGGTCTAGGCCAGCTAGTCTAGGGCGATGCAGCCGACTCGCGATGCCGCGTCGACCCCGTTCCCGATCGGCTTCGAGCGTTTCCACCGCCGGCCATTCTTCAACTATCAGCTCAACCGGGCCCACGCGCTCGGCTACGCCGACGCCGACGAGCTTCGGCGCGCGGCGGCGACGATCCAGACGCAGTACGACTGCGTGTCCGTGTTCGAAGCGCTCTCGGCGCAGGCACAGCGCGAGAATCGACTCCGCAACGCAACGAGCTACCTGCGCGTGGCCGAGTTCTTCACCCCGCCGCGCTCCGGGGAGAAAGTGCCGCGCTACCGTCGCTACCGAAGTCTCTTCGACGCGGCGTTCGCAGGCAGCGGCGTCGTGCGCCACGAAGTTCCCTTCCACGAATCGGCCCTGCCCGCCTACTGGTGTCCCGCGATCGGCGAGCGCTCGCGTGGCGCGGTGCTGCTGCACGGCGGATTCGACTCGCTGATCGAGGAGTTCTTCGCCATCTGGCAACGCATCGCCGCGGCCGGGTTCGACGTGATCGCCTTCGAGGGCCCCGGGCAAGGCGGTGCACGCGCGCTCGGCGGACTCACCTTCGATCACGACTGGGAGAAGCCGGTCGCGGCCATCCTCGATCACTTCGGGCTCGGCTCCGCCGGCCTGGTCGGCATCTCGATGGGCGGCTACTGGGCGTTGCGCGCCGCGGGTCGCGAGCCGCGCATCGATCGCGTCGTGTCCTGGCCGCCGGTCTACGACTGGCTCTACCGCGTTCCGACGCTGCTGCGCGGCGCCACGCGCGCGATGTTGCGCCGGCGCGGATTCATGCGCTGGAGCATCCGCGTGCGCACGCGCCTCGTCCCGACGCTCCGTCAGGTGGTCGACCAGGCGCTGTACCTCGTCGACAGCGACGATCCCATGGCCGCGGTCGACTGGTTCCTGGGCATGAACGCGATCCACCTGGCGAGCGAGCGCGTGAAGCAAGACGTGCTGCTGCTGTCGGGCGAGCACGATGCCTTCCAGCCTCCCGCGCTGACCCGAGCGCAAGCCAAGGCACTCACCGCAGCGCGCTCGGTGACGGTGCGCACGTTCACGAAGGCCGAGCACGCGGATCAGCACTGCCAGATGGGCAACCTCGACCTGGCCTGCCGCGTGTTGACCGACTGGCTGCGCGCTCCCGCCCCTCCCTGCGCACCCGAGTCGTGACGTTCCGGGCCGACTTCGAGCATCGCGACGCGCTGCTTCGCGCCGCGCTGGACGAGTTCTGCGAGCGGGGCTACGACGCCGCGTCGATCAACCGGATCCTGTCCGCCTCGGGCGTGAGCAAGGGGCAGCTCTACCACCATTTCGCGACGAAGGAGGGGCTCTACCTCGCGCTCGTGGAGTGGATGATCGACCAGAAGACCGCTTGGTTCGCGCGCCATCCGCTGGCGCCGAACGAGGACTTCCTCGAGACGCTCGGAGCGCAGCTTCGGGCGACGCTGGATTTCGCCGCCGCGCATCCCGACGTCGACCGCCTGAGCCGCGCGCTGCTCGGCGAGCGCGGTCGGCCGATCTTCGCGGAAGTCGTGCGGCGCTTCGGCTTCGACCCCGACAGCGCGTTCGGGAGCATGATCGCGCACTACCACGCACGCGGGCAGTTTCGCGGCGAGCTGTCGCTCGCCTTCGTGCGCGGCGTCGTGCTCCTGATCGTGAACCACGCCGCGGAGCTCCTCGACCTGCGCGGGGCGAAGGACCTGGGCGCGAGGGTCGACGAGCTGCTGGCCTTCCTGCGCGGCGGGCTCTCTCGGCCCTGACGCCGTTCGGTGTCGGCGCCGAGCCCGCCGAGCAAGCCACGCGCAAGCGAGCGGCAGCGAGGCGGGCTAGCTGCGATCCGGCGGCCGTGTCGGCAGGCGACGCACAAGTTCCACGGACACGGAGCCGATGCGGGGGAGAAGGGGGCGAGGAGTCGCTTCACGGCTCCCAGGCGACCGCCTGGCTGGATCGAGAAGGTCTGCGTGCGAAGTCCCGTCCTTGCCGTCATCGCCTGCGTCGCACTCGCGATCGCCGGCCCCGCCTACGCCGAGGATGGCGTCCCGCGCTACGCGCGAACGATCGACGTGGCCTCGAGGCCGGTCGATGTGCGCCTCGAGTACGGCTACTCCGCGCCGGGCTCCAGCGCGCTGCACGGCGAGGGCGAGCTGCGCACGCGACTCCCGGGCGAAGGCTACGTCGCGCTCCGCTTCCCGCACACGGTGGGGCGGGGGGTCTGCATCGGCGATCCGCAGCTCGCCGCGAGCTACGCGTTGCCGGCGCGGGACCGCTGGCTGCCTGAAATCTCCGTCGCGGCGCTCGTCGATCTCTCCACCGTCGGCGACCTCGCCGCTCGACCCGGCGTGAAGTTCGTCGCGGCGAAGGAGCTGCACGCGCTCTTCCTGCACAACGTCCATCTGGAGGGCGAGGTCCGGACCTCGGGGCCCGAACTCGCGCCAGCGTCTCGAGCCGCGATCGGAACGTCGTTCGAGTTCCTCCGTACGACCGGCTCGCTCGCGCTCGTCTTCCTGCGGCCGGCCGTCGACTCGGGCGCCGTGAGCGAGGATCTGGCGGAGCTTGCGCTCGCGCACGCGCTCGACCCGAGCACGACGGTTCGCCTGCAGCTCGGCGCGAAGCTGCAGGGCGACGCGAGGTCGCTCTTCCGGGCGTCGGTCGGCTTCGACGTGCGCTTCTGAAGGAATGAGGCGCGCCCCGTCACGGGCCGCTGAACACCTTTCCTTCCTGCGGGCGCGACATGTAGCTCGTCTTCGGGTCGTACTCAGCTGCGCCGGCCTCGGTCCAGCGCGCGAGCTCGGCGCGGCCGACCACGAACCAGTGCACCTCGTCGGGGCCGTCGGCCAGGCGCAGCGTGCGCTGGCTCGCGTACATGTCGGCGAGCGGCGTCCACTGCGACACGCCCGTGGCGCCGTGGATCTGGATCGCCTCGTCGATGATCTTGCACACGCGCTCGGGCACCATCGCCTTCACCGCGCTCACCCACACGCGCGCCTGCTGGTTGCCCAGCACGTCCATCGCCTTGGCGGCCTTCAGCACCATCATGCGCATGGCTTCGATCTCGATGCGCGCCTTCGCGATCGTCTCGGTATTGCGGCCCAGGTTCGCGAGCCGCTTGCCGAACGCCTCGCGCGTGAGGCCGCGCTTGGCCATCAGCTCGATCGCGCGCTCTGCCGCGCCGATCGAGCGCATGCAGTGGTGGATGCGGCCGGGACCGAGCCGCACCTGCGAGATCTCGAAGCCGCGACCTTCGCCGAGCAGGATGTTCTCCTTCGGCACGCGGCAGTTCTTGAAGCGGATGTGCATGTGGCCGTGCGGCGCGTCGTCCTTGCCGAACACGTGCATCGGCCCGAGCACCTCGTAGCCCGCCGCGTCGGTCGGCACCAGGATCTGCGACTGGCGCAGGTGCGGCGGCGCGTCCGGGTTGGTCTGCACCATCACGATCATGATCTTGCAGCGCGGGTCGCCGGCGCCCGAGATGTAGAACTTCTCGCCGTCGATCACCCACTCGTTGCCGACCAGCACCGCCCGACAGGCGATGTTCTTCGCATCCGACGACGCGCGGTCCGGCTCGGTCATGGCGTAGGCGGAGCGGATCTCGCCGTTGAGCAGCGGCTCGAGCCAGCGCTTCTTCTGCTCCGGCGTGCCGACGCGCTCGAGCACCTCCATGTTGCCCGTGTCGGGCGCGGAGCAGTTCAGGGACTCCGAGGCGAGCGGGTTCTTGCCGAGCTCGGAGGCGATGTACGCGTAGTCGAGGTTCGAGAGCCCCTGCCCCGTCTCGGCGTCGGGCAGGAAGAAGTTCCACAGACCGTTGGCCTTGGCCTTCTTCTTCACCGAGTCGAGCAGCTCGAGCTGACCGGGCGCCCACGACCAGCGGTCCGCGCGATTCGCGCCGAGCCGGAAGTACTCGTGCGTGATCGGCTCGACCTCCTTCTCGATGAAGGCTTTCACCCTCTCGAGCAGCGGCTTCGCGCCCTCGGACATGCGCAGGTCGTTCATCGAGTCGGTGGATTCCATGCCAGCCATTTCTCTCTCCTCGTTTCGCGAACTAGAGCCCGGACTCGGTCGCCGGGTCGCCGGCGATCCGCGTGTGGTGCATGACGCGCGGCTCCGTGGCATCCCACGGCCGCGCGCGATGGAGCACGCAGCGATTATCCCAGATCGCGACGTCGCCTACCTGCCAGCGCTGGCGCAGCACGCGCGGGGCTCGGCAGGCGAAGGCGAGCAGCTCGTCGAGCAGGCGCTCGGACTCCGCCTCCGCGAACCCGGGAATGCCGTACGCGTGCCGGCCGATGAACAGCGAGCGCCGGCCCGTGACCGGATGGCGCTTCACCAGGGGACGCAGCGGAGCCTCGTGACCTTCGTAGCCGTACTTGAATCCGCCCGGCGCGGCCTCGCCGATCTTCGCCTGCGAGTGGACGAGCGAGTGACGCGCGGCGAGCGGCTGGATCCGGGCCTGCAAGTCTTCGTTGAGTGCGTCCCAGGCGGCGCGCATGTCGGCCCACTCCGTTTCGCCGCCGTTCCGCGCCACCACCTCCGCCGACAGGATCGAGGCCTTCGCCGCGAGCGGCATGTACGAGCTGTCGGTGTGCCAGCCCTCGTTGCCGCGCAGGATGCCCATGATCGGGTCGGCCGCTTCGCGAATCGTTCCGTCGGGGAGCAGGTTGCTGATCGGCACGGTGCCGGTGTGCGCGACCAGCGTGTCGAACTCGCCGAAGCGCCGGCCGAACGCCGCCTGCTCGCCGCGCGAGAGGTGCTGGCCCGGGAAGATCAGCACCGCGTGCGCGTGGAACGCGTCCTCGATCGCGCGCCACTCGGCCGGGTCGAGCGAGCCGAGCTTCACGCCGGTGACGATCGCGCCCAGCGTCGCGTCGGTCGGTCGGACTTCGCAGCTCATCGCGAGCCCATCGTACGCCATCCGGGCGCGATCAGGGGCTAGGCAGAGGCGGTGCGATCCGCGCGCGTCGCGAAGAACAAGCCGAGATTCTGCTTGCGCCGGTGTGGCCGCACCTCGACGGCGTAGCCGCGCGAGCGCAGGTACTCGGCGAACGCGGCGATGCGCGTGCGCGGGTCTTCGGGCGCGACGTCGTGGTACTCGCCGTAGATGCGCGCGGTGCGCGCCAGCGTAGCGTCGCTCGCCCCGTGCAGGATCTCGTACTCGCTGCCCTCGACGTCGATCTTGAGCAGATCGCAGGCGGAGATGCGGTTGCGCGCGAAGACCTCGTCGAGCGAGAGCGCGGGGACCTCGTCGTAGCGCTCGGTCAGGTATGCGTTCACGTCCGCGTAGGCGGAGTGCCGGCCGGAGAGCGCCTCGGAGCTCGGCTGATAGATGCGCAACGTGCCGGTCGTGCCGGAGACCGCCGCGCGGAACGGCTTCACGTGCGCGAAGCCGGCGACGTTGCGCTCCAGCTGCGCGAAGTTCGCGGGCACCGGCTCGTAGCAGAGCACGCGCTCGGCGCGGGGCGCGATGCGCGCCGCGAACAGGCCCACGTTCGCGCCCAGATCGATCACGCAGCCGAGCCGCGCGGGCAGCGCGTCGAGGCAGTACTCGTCGCGCAGGAAGATGCGGTGGAAGATGTGGAAGTCGTTGCTGTCGGCGCGCAGCGCGAGCGGCGCGCCCTGCCGCAGCAACACCTCGAGCGTCTGGCCCGGCCGGCGCGTCTTGCGGAAGCGCAGCGTCTGCCACGGATTCGAGGAGATGCGTCGCAGCGCGAGGTAGTCGCCGATGTCCTCCGGCCGCACGCTAGAACCAGGCCCCCAGACGGCGCCGGAAGCGTCCCGCGCTGGAGCTGCGGCTGATCGACTGCCGGCGCAGGCGCAAGGGCGGCTGCCCGCGGCGGTTCAGACCCGACTCGGTGCTACAAGCCGTGGTGTAGCCCGCGCGGCGCACGGCCTCGACCGTCGCGTCACCGTGCGCGCCGAACGGGTAGGCGAAGTGGCGACAGGCGCCCAGCCGCTTCTCGATCGTCTCCTTGCTCGCGCCCAGCTCGTCCGCGACCACGGACTCGCTGGCGTCGACCAGCGAGCGGTGGTTCGCCGTGTGCGAACCGATCGTGAAGCCGCGCGCGGCTGCGCGCTCGAGCTCGGGCCAGCTCGCGTGCTCGAACGGGCGGCCGCCGCCCTGCACGTACCAGTCCGTGGTGGTGTCGACCGCGTTCGTCACCACGAACATCGTCGCGGTCATGCCGAACTCCAAGAGCACCGGGAGCGCGTGCTCGACCACGCAGCGGTAGCCGTCGTCGAAGGTGATCACCACGCTGCGACCGCGCGGCGCAGCGCCCTCGCCCTGCAGCGCGGTGGCCGCTTCGTCGAGCGTGAGCGCGCGATAGCCGCGGCGCGCGAGCCAGGCGAGCTGCTCGCGGAAGACCGTGAGCGGGACGGTTCCGCGAACGGATTCGCTCGCTTCGATCGGAAGCACCGCGTGATACATGAGGACAGGAAGCGCCACCTGCGGCCAAGGTGGCATCCGATCCCGGGCGCTGCAACCGCGCAAACGCGGGACCGGATTTGGATCTGCCGGGTTCGGCCGATATCCTGAACGAGAGCGGAGCCTCCCCCCCTGCGCCGCTCCCGGGGGCGAATTGTCGGAACGGGTCTCGACTGCGCCGCTCGCCTCGTTCCGCTCCGCGCGCGGGCGCATCGCGTCGGTCGAGTGCCTGCGCCTGATCGCGATGTTCGAGATCGTGAGCTTCCACACCTCGACGCCCGAACGGCTGCCGATCCTGGCGGGCCTGGGCCTGCCGATCTTCCTGATGCTGACCAGCGCGTTCAGCGTGGTCGCTTCGAGCAGCCGCGGCGCCGACGCGGTGACACGTGCGAAGGTCCGCCGCCTCGGCGGCGCCTGGCTGTTCTGGTGCGCGGTGTACGGCGCCTATCGCATCGCGGTCTCGGTCAAGCACGGCGCGCCGCCGTTCTCGAGCTTCCGGCCCATGATGCTGCTGTTCGGAACGGCGCAGCACTTGTGGTTCGCGCCGTTCGCGATCGCTGCGAGCGTGGTCGCGGCGAACGCGCAGTCGTGGTGGGGCAGCGCATTCGGCGGGCGACACGTCGCCGTGTTGATCGCCGTCGGCTTCGGCGCCGCCCTGCTGGCGGGGCTGGTCCCGATGCCGATGCCGCTCGGGCAGTGGGTCTTCGCGCTGCCCTCGATTCCGCTCGGCATCGCGCTCGGCGTCGCCGCGCAGACGCGCGATCGGCAGGCGCTCTGGCGCACGGTGATCGTGCTGACCGCGCTCGGCGCGGGCGCCGCGCTGTTCGCGGTGCCCCTGGATCCGCTCAGCGGCGATTCCCTGCGGCGCTACGCGATCGCCCTGCCCCTGGTCCTCGCCTGCTTCCTGGTGCCCGGGAACGCGCACCCGCTGGTCGATCGCTTCGCCGCCTACGTGCCGGGCGTGTACTTCATCCACATCCTGGTTCGCGACATCGCGCACCCGATCGCGGTGGGCGGCGTGATCGCCGCCGGCCTGATCGTGTTCGCGCTCTCGCTGCTCTCGGTCGGGGTGCTGGCGCGAACGCCGCTGCGCTTCGCGTTCCTGTTGCGCGCGCCGGCCAAGCTGCGCGTTCCCGAGGTGCTACCCGCGCCGGCCAGCGCGCTGGACGCACCGCCTCGCTGACGGCATCCGAGCGGCGCGGCGCTTGACGCTGCGCCCCGGCGCGGAGCCTACTGTGCGAGCGAAGGGAGTCCCGGAATGGAGCGCGCGTTCGACCTGGTCATCCGCAACGGCCTCGTTTTCGACGGAACCGGCGCAAAGCCGCGCGAGGCGGACATCGGCGTCAAGGACGGAGCGATCGCTTCGCTCGGCCGCGTGCCCGAGCGCGGCGCGGAGGAGATCGACGCGCGCGGCCAGCTCGTCACGCCCGGCTTCGTCGACGTGCACACGCACCACGACGGCCAGGCGACCTGGGACCCGCGCATGCAGCCGTCGTCGTGGCACGGCGTGACGACGGTGGTGATGGGGAACTGCGGCGTCGGCTTCGCGCCCTGCCGGGTCGAGGACCACGAGCGCCTGATCAAGCTGATGGAGGGCGTCGAGGACATTCCCTTCCCGGTGCTGACGGAGGGCCTGCCCTGGAACTGGGAGAGCTTTCCCGACTACCTCGACGCGCTCGAGGCGCGCGAGTTCGACATCGACGTCGGCGCCCAGCTCCCGCACGCGGCCCTGCGCGTGTACGTGATGGGGCAGCGCGGCGCGGACCGCGAGCCCGCGACCGCCGCGGACATCGCCGCGATGGCGGCGCTCGCGAAGTCCGCGGTCGAGGCGGGCGCGCTCGGCTTCTCGACGTCGCGCACGCTCAATCACCGCACCTCCGACGGCCAGCCCACGCCCACGCTGACCGCGGGCGAGGACGAGCTGACCGGCATCGCGCTCGCGCTTCGGGCCGCCGACGCGGGCGTGCTGCAGTTCGTCTCCGACTTCACCGATCCCGAAGCCGAGTTCGCGATGCTGCGCCGGATCGTCGAGAAGTCGGGCCGCCCGCTCTCGTTCTCGCTCTTGCAGGTGCCGAACGCGAAGGACGGCTGGCGCCGCCAGCTCGAGGCGCTCGAGCGCGCCAACGCCGCGGGCCTCGCGATGAAGGCGCAGGTCTGCGCGCGGCCGGTCGGGCTGTTGTTCGGCTTCGAGCTGACGATGAATCCGTTCTCGCTGCACCCGACCTATCAGGCGATCGCGAAGCTCCCGCTCGCGGAACGCGTCGCGCGCCTGCGCGATCCCGAGCTGCGCGCGCGCTTGCTCGCCGACGCGCCGAAGAGCTCCGGCTGGTCGCGCAACGTGAACGCCTGGGATCGGCTGATCCTGATGCAGGACACGCCCGACTACGAGCCGACGCCCGACCAGAGCGTGACGGCCGGGGCGCGACGCCGGGGCGTGTCGCCCGAAGCGGTCGCGCTCGATCACCTGCTCGCGAACGACGGGCGCGGGATGCTGTACCTGCCCTTCCTGAACTACGCCGAGGGCTCGCTCGATCCGGCGCTCGAGATGCTGCTGCACGAGCACACCATCCCCGGCCTGTCGGACGGCGGCGCGCACGTCGGCATGATCTGCGACGGCTCGTTCCCGACCTCGAACCTGACGCTGATGACCCGCGACCGCACACGCGGTCCGAAGGTCGACCTCGCGCAGATGATCCGGATGCAGTCCCGCGACACGGCGGCGGCGCTCGGCCTGCACGACCGCGGGATGATCCGTCCGGGGCTGCGCGCCGACTTGAACGTGATCGACTACGACAAACTGCGGCTGCATGCACCGCAGGTCGCCTACGACTTCCCGGCCGGCGGGCGCCGTCTGATCCAGCGCGCCGACGGCTACTCGGTCACGCTGGTCGCCGGCCAGGTCACCTACCGCGACGGCGCAGCGACCGGCGCCCTGCCCGGCCGCCTGCTGCGCGGCGCGCGGCCGGCGCCCTCAGCTCGCGTCCAATCCTGAGGCCGGCAACACCGCTCCGATCGCCTGCATCCGTCCTGGGCATGCGCGCTCGAAAGTCGGGCACCGGCCGGCCGCGAAGCCACCGCTCCGCCGCCGCGCGCCGAGGCACGTCTCTTGCTCCCCATTCGGTTGGCATTCGAAGGGGAGTCCGATGCTGGCGGGCGAACGGCTGGCGTACGAGCGAGCGTTCGGATTCGACGAGGCCGTCGACTCCGAGTGCCGGCCGCGTCCGCACTACGCGGCGCTGTTCGACGAGCTCTCGCAGCTCACGCCTCCGGAGCTGGCTTCCGCCGAGCGGCTGCGCGACGCCATCTTCCGCCGGCTCGGCATCACCTTCGCGGTGTACGGCGACAGCACGGGGCTCGAACGGACCTGGCCCATGGACCTGGTGCCGCGGATCATCCCCGCCGCCGAGTGGGCGGTGGTCGAGCGCGGGCTCGCGCAGCGCGTGCGCGCGCTGAACCTGTTCCTGGACGACATCTACGCGGGCGAGGCCGCAGCCGTGCGCGACGGCATCGTGCCCCGCAGGCTGGTGGTCTCGTCCGACGGCTTCGTGCGCGAGGCCGTGGGCATCCGCGTGCCGCACGGGGCGCGCTGCGTGGTCGCCGGCATCGACCTGGTGCGCGACGGCGACGGCAGCTACCGCGTGCTGGAGGACAACCTGCGCACGCCGAGCGGCATCTCCTACGTGCTCGAGAACCGAGCCACGCTGGCGCGCGTGATGCCGGCGCTGTCCGCACGCCACCGCATTCGGCCGGTACACCATTATGCGTCGTCGCTGCTGGCGTCCCTGCACTCGATCGCGCCCAAGGCGCGCGGCTCCAAGCCGAGCGTGGTGGTGCTGACGCCGGGCATCTACAACTCGGCCTACTTCGAGCACGCCTTCCTGGCGCGGCAGCTCGGCGCGGAGCTGGTCGAGGGACGCGACCTGGTGGTCGAGAACCACAACGTGTACGCGCGCACGACCAAGGGGCTCGAGCGCGTGGACGTGATCTACCGCCGCGTCGACGACGGCTTCATCGACCCCGCGGTGTTCCGGCCCGACTCGGTGCTGGGCGTGCCCGGGCTGATGGGCGCGCTGCGCGCCGGCAACGTCGGGCTCGCGAACTCGCTCGGCTGCGGCGTCGCGGACGACAAGGCGATCTACCCCTACGTGCCGGCGCTGATCCGCTACTACCTGAACGAGGACGCAATCCTGCCGAACGTCGACACGTACCTGCTCTGGGAGCCCGACCAGCGCGAAGCCGCGCTCGCGCGCCTGCACGAGCTGGTGATGAAGCCGGTCGCGGCCTCGGGCGGCTACGGGATCGTGATCGGACCGCAGGCGACCGAGGAGCAGCTCGAGATCTGCCGCAAGGAGATCCTGTGCGACCCGCGCGCCTGGATCGCGCAGGAGCTGGTGCAGCTCTCGTCCCACCCGACCTTCATCGACGGGCGGCTCGAGCCGCGCCACATCGACCTGCGCCCGTTCATCCTGGCCGGCGAGCGCATCGAGGTGGTGCCCGGCGGGCTCACGCGCGTCGCGCTGCCGCGCGGCTCCTTCATCGTCAACTCGTCTCAGGGCGGCGGCTCGAAGGACACCTGGGTGCTCGCCGAGCCGGAGGTGCACTAGTGCTCGCGCGCCACGCAGAGGATTTGTTCTGGACCGGACGCTACCTGGAGCGCGCGGAGGACACCGCGCGTCTGCTCGACGTGACCTATCACGGCCTGCTCGAAGGCGGCGCGAGCGAGGCCGGCATGGCCTGGCAGGAGGTGCTCGACGCGCTGCAGCTCTCCTATCTGTTCCGCGCCCGACACCGGCACGTGACGGCCGATGCGGTCGAGGCGTTCCTGGTGCTCGACGAGTCGCACGCGAGCTCGATCGCGGCGTCGATCGGCCGCGCGCGCGAGAACGGCCGCAACGTGCGCGAGCACCTGTCGACGGAGCTGTGGGAGGCGCTCAACTCGACCTATCTCGAGCTGCGTGCGGAGGGCCGCGCCGAGGAGCTGGCCGCGCACCCGCACGAGTTCTACCGGCGCGTGCGCTCGCGCTGCCAGCTGGTCGCGGGAGCGGCCGCCGAGACCATGCCGCGGCTCGACGCCTGGCGGTTCCTCCTGCTCGGACGCCTGGTCGAGCGCGCGGAGATGACCTGCCGGCTCCTGCGCGTGCGCGCGCCGCGCGCGGTCGGCGACGAGCCCCAGGACGAGATCCACTACTGGATGGTGATGTTGAACGCGGTGTCGGCGCTCGAGTCGTACGCGCGCCGCTTCGGCGCCGAGATCACGCCCGCGCGCGTGCTCGAGCTGCTGGTGCTCTCGCCCGAGTTCCCCCGCAGCGTGCTGTTCTGCCTGCGCGCGGCCGAGACGCAGCTCGGCGCGCTCGAGGGCGGCGTCGCGGCGCCGAGCGTGCGGCGCGCGCTCTCGCGCATGCGCGCGGAGCTCGAGTACCAGGACGTCGCGGTGCTGCTCGAGCGCGGTGCCGAGGACGCGCTCGAACGCACGCGCCGCGGCATCGCGCAGATCGCCGAGCGCATCGAGGCCTGCTTCTTCGCCACCGGCCCGAGCCCCGAGCGACACGTGTACGAGTCGATCTGATGGAAGTCTTCGACATCCGCTTCGTCTCGGAGTTCCGCTACCCGCAGCCGGTCTGGGACTCGCACAACGTGCTGCGCGCCTGCCCGTGCAGCGACGACCGCCAGGCGCTGCTCTCCTACCGCGTCGAGCTCTCGCCCGCCGCGAGCGTCGTGACCTACCAGGACTACTTCGGCACGCGCGTCGACCTGTTCGGCGTGGCGCAGCCGCACCGCTCGCTCGAGGTCGCCGCCGAGATCCGCGTCGCGATGAGCGGTCCCGAACAGGCCGAGCCGCCGAGCGCGCGCGGCTCGGCCTCGGATCCCGCGTTCGCCGCCGAGCACTGGGAGTACCTGGTGCCGAGCGCGCACGCGGCCTTCGGCGAGAGCATCATGGGCGAGGCGCGCGAGGTGATCGCGGGCATCGGCGACGACGCCGCGGCGCGCGGCTCCGCGCTGTGCGAGCACGTGCGCCGCACCTTCCAGTACGCGCCGGGCTGGACGCACATCGGGATCGACGTCGCCGAGCTGCAGCGCGCGCGGCGCGGCGTGTGCCAGGACTTCGCGCACTACCTGATCGCCCTGTGCCGCAGCGTGGGCGTGCCCGCGCGCTACGTGAGCGGCTACCTGTTCGCCTCCGACAGTCGCGACTCCGTGCCGGTCGCCGACGAGGTGCTGGTGCAGACGCATGCCTGGACGGAGATCGCGATCCCGGGCGCGGGCTGGTGGCCGCTCGATCCGACCAACCGGATGGTCGTCGGCGGCCGCCACGTCAAGATCGGCCACGGCCGCGACTACGACGACGTGCTGCCGCTGCGCGGCCTGTACCACGGCCCGTTCCACCACGAGCTCGAGGTGTCGGTGCGGATGCGCCGGCTGGCGACGCCTCAGCGCTTCGGGTAGCCGAGCTCGCCGAGCTTGCGCGCGATGTCGGCGCCGGCCGTGGCGGTCTTCACGTCCTTGTCGATCTCGACGATCGTGCCGTTCGCGTCGATGTAGAACGTCCGGCGCTTGGCGAAGAACCCGCCGAGGCCCGCGACGCCGTACGCCTGCGCGGTCAGGCCGGTCGGATCCGAGAGCAACACGTGCCTGGCTTCGAGCGATTTCGCGAACTCCGCGTTCTTCTCCGCCGAGTCCAGGCTCACCATGAAGACGGCCACGCGGTAGGCCCCGAGCGCGTCGGCGCTGTCACGCAGCGCCTCGAGTTCCTGCGTTCAACCGCCGGTGAACGCCTTCGGGAACCAGGCCAGCACCACGCCCTCCTTCCCGGCGAACTGTTCCAGCGTGTAAGTCTTGCCGTCGGAGCCCTGCAGGGTGAAGGCGGGCGCCTGCGAGCCGACTTCGAGCTCGGCTGCGCGCGCGGAGCTGCCGACGACGAGGCACAGGGCGAGAGTCGTGAGTACGAGCTTCGACATCGCCGCAGTCTAGCAATCGCGCCTAGAATGGGGCGATGCGACCCGCGATCCTCGAAGCCGCGCTGAACGGCGGCACGCGCAAGGCCACGAATCCGAACGTGCCGCGGTCCACCCACGAGCTGATCCAGGATGCGTTCGCCTGCCTGGATGCCGGCGCCGCGATCGTGCACACCCACATCGACGAGCCCGGTGCTCCCGCCGAGCGCGCGGCCGAGCTGTACGCGGAACACTTCGCGCCCATCCTCGATTCGCGGCCCGACGCCTTGCTCTACCCGACCGTCGGCTTCGCGGCGACGGTCGAGGCGAGCTTCGCGCACTTCCCGATCCTGGTGGAGCGGCTCGGCCTGCGGATCGGGATCGTCGATCCGGGTTGCGTGAACCTGGCGGGCTTCGCGTACGTGAACACGCCCGAAGCGATCCGGCACATGGTCCTCCTGTGCGCGCGGCTCGAGCTCGGCCCGAGCATCGCGATCTTCGAGCCGGGCTTTCTGCGCCATGCGCTCGGCTACTTCCGGCGCGGCGCGCTGCCGCGCGGGGCACTGCTCAAGTTCTACATGGGCGGCACGCACGCGGATCTCGGCTTCGGACTGCCGCCCACGCCGCGCATGCTCGACGTGTACCTCGAGCTGCTCGGCGAAAGCCCGCTGCCCTGGTCGGTCGGCGTGCTCGGTGGCGACGTGTTCGAGCACGGGCTCGCGCGCCACGCGCTCGAGCGCGGCGGACACCTGCACCTCGGCCTCGAGGACCACGCCGGCGCGCGCAAGCCGACCAACGTCGAGCTTCTACACGAGGCAGTGTCGCTGTGCCGCGAGGTCGGCCGGCCGCCCGCGAACTGCGCCGAGGCCGCGCGGCTGCTCGACCTGCCGCGCTAGTTCACCCGCCGGCCGCCCTTCCAGTACTTCTCGCGCAACAGGAACTTCTGCAGCTTGCCGGTGGCGGTGCGCGGCAGCGCGTCGAGGAATTCGACCGTGGTGGGGCACTTGAAGTGCGCGAGGTGCTCGCGGCAGAACGCGATCAGCTCGGCCTCGGTCGCCTCGGTTCCCGGCCGCAGCACGACCAGGGCCTTGGGCGTCTCGCCCCACTTCTCGTGCGGCACGCCGATCACCGCGCACTCGAGCACGGCCGGATGGCGGAACAGCGCGGCCTCGATGTCGGGCGAGCTGATGTTCTCGCCGCCCGAGATGATCACGTCCTTCTTGCGGTCGACGATGTGGATCGAGCCGATCTCGTCCCAGACTGCGAGATCGCCGGTGTGGAAGTAGCCGCCGTAGATCGCCTTCGCGGTCTCGTCGGGCTGCTCCCAGTAGCCGGCGAACACCACGTTCGAGCGCGCGCAGACTTCGCCGACCGCCTTGCCGTCCCTGGGCACGGGCTTCTCGTCCGCGTCGAGCACGGCGATCTCGACGCCGAGCGCGGGCGTGCCCGCGCGCGAGCGCCGCGCCCAGTCCTCCTGCTCGGTCCCGAAGTCGGGCTGCGAGACCGTCAGCACCGGCGAGGTCTCCGTCAGGCCGTAGATCTGGATGAAGTCCCAGCCGAGCTCCTGCTCGAGCCGCTCGATGAACGCGGCCGGCGGCGGCGCGCCCGCGACCGTGAAGCGGGGCTTCGTGCGGATCTCGTGCTTGGCCTTGTCGGGGTAGTCGAGCACCGCGCGCAGCACGGCCGGCGCCATGCACGCGAAGGTGACGCCGTGCTCGGCGATCAGCTCGAAGATGCGCTTGCCGTCGATCGCGCGCAGCACCACGTGCGTGCCGCCCATGCCGGTGAGCGCGTACACCCCGCCCCAGCCGTTGCAGTGGAACATCGGCAGCGTCCACAGCTCGATGTCCTCATGCGCGACGCGCAGGTGCGCGATCAGGTTGTAGGCGTTCAGGTAGCAGTTGCGGTGCGTCATCATCACGCCCTTGGGGCGCGCGGTGGTTCCCGAGGTGTAGTTGAGCGAGACCACGTCGTTCTCGCCGCGCGCGGGCGCAGCCGGCGCGGACTCGGGCTCGCGCGCGACCAGCGTGTTCCAGTCGAGCCAGCCCGCGGGCGCGCCGCCGCCGTCCTGCGCGACCACGTAGTTCCGCACGTGCGTGAGCCGCGGCCGGATCTCCTCGACGACCTTCACGTACTCCCAGTCGACCAGCAGCGTGCCGACACCGGCGTGGTGAAGGCAGTACTCGTGGTCCGCGGCCAGCAGCCGGTAGTTGAGCGGCACGAGGATCGCGCCGATCCAGCTGGTGGCGTAGAAGCTCTCCAGGAAGAAGTGCGAGTTCGGCGACAGGATGCAGACGCGATCGCCCTGCCGGACGCCCAGCCGCAGCAGCGCGTGCGCGAGCCGGTTCACGCGCGCCTGCAGCTCGCGATAGGTGAAGCGCAGCTCCCCGTCGACGACAGCGAGCTTCTCGGGGTAGATTTGCGCCGAGCGGCGCAGGAAGTCGTCGATCAGCAGCGGGACCTCCACGGCTCCCTTCCCCTAGCTCATCATGATGACGCTGCGCGCCACCTCGCCCGTGTGCAGGGCGTCGAACGCGTCGTTGATCTCGCTGAGCTTGATGCGGCGCGAGACCAGATCGTCGAGGTTGAGCTTGCCGTTCAGGTACATGTCGACGTACTTCGGCATGTCGGTGCGGAAGCGGTTCGAGCCCATGCTCGAGCCCTGGATCTTCTTCTCGAACAGGAAGTCGAAGCCGGGCAGCTCGACCTTCTGGCCGAGCGGGATCATGCCGATCACCGTCGCCGTGCCGCCGTTCTTCAGCATCGCGAACGCCTGCTCGGCTGCGATCTTCAGCCCGATCGCCTCGAACGAGTAGTCGACACCGCCGCCGGTCAGCTCGCGCACCTGCTCGATCGGGTCGCCCTTCTTCGCGTTGACGGTGTCGGTGGCGCCGAACTTGCGCGCGAGCTCGAGCTTCGATTCGAGCATGTCGATCGCGATCACGCGTCCCGCGCCGGCGATCGCCGCGCCCTGCACCGCGGACAGTCCGACCCCCCCGCAGCCGATCACCGCGACCGTCGAGCCGGGCGCGACCTTGGCGGTGTTGAACACGGCGCCCACGCCGGTCGTCACGCCGCAGCCGATCAGCGCCGCGCGGTCGAGCGGCATGTCCTTGCGGATCTTCACGATCGCGTTCTCGTGCACGAGCATCTGCTCCGCGTACGAGGACAGATCCAGGAACTGCCAGATGGGCGTGCCGTTCTGCGAGAGGCGCGGCGCGTCGGTCGGCGCGCGGCGCAGGCCCTGCTTGGTGCACAGCGCCGGACGGCCCGAGAGACAGAACTCGCAGCTGCCGCAGAACACCGACAGGCAGGTGATCACGTGGTCGCCGGGCTCGACGTAGTGCACGTCGGAGCCGACCTGCTCGACGACGCCGGCGGACTCGTGACCGAGCACGGCCGGCATCGGGTAGGTGTACGCGCCGGTCTGGAAGTGCAGATCGCTGTGGCAGACGCCGGCGGCGACGGTGCGCACCAGCACCTCGCGCGGACCGGGCTTTCCGATCTGAACGTCCTCGATCGTCAGGGGTTGCTTCACCGCCCGGAGTACCGCTGCCTTCATCTCGTCCTCTTCCATGCGCGGCGTCGCGCGGCTGCGATTCTGAGGCCACGCGCGCCTCGGGTCAAAGGCGTCTAGAATGCCGCGCCGTGCTTCCGGAACAGGAAATCCGGCGCCGCCGGCTCGAGCTGCCCGAGCGCGGCGTCGGGCTCGCGCTGGTCGATTGGGGCGGCGACGGACCGCTGGCGCTGTTCAGCCACGCGAACGGCTTCTGCGCCGACACGCTGGGCCTGCTGGCCGAGCGGCTGCGCCCGCGCTTCCGCGTGATCGGCTACGACTCGCGCGGTCACGGCGACTCCGACAAGCCCGCTCCGCCCGGACCCTACGCCTGGGAGGAGTTCGCGCGCGACACGATCGCGGTCGCGGAGGCGCTGGTCCGCGAGCTCTCCGTGCCGCGCATCGCGCTCGGGCTCGGCCACAGCTTCGGCGGCACCTGCATGATGACCGCCGCCGCGCGTCGGCCCGCGCTGTTCGAGCGGATCGCCCTGCTTGATCCGGTGATCCTGCCCCGCGAGGGCGACTTCACCGGCTGGCGACCGGTCGAGCCGCACCCGAGCGCAGCCATCGCGCGCAAGCGCGCCCACGTGTTCGCGTCGCGCGACGCCGCCCGCGAGAAGTGGCGCGCGAAGGGGACCTTCGGCGACTGGGACCCGCGCGCGCTCGAGCTGTACCTGCGCCACGCGTTCGCCGATCTCCCGGACGGACGGATCGACCTGAAGTGCCCCGGCGAGATCGAGGCCTCGGTCTACGAGCAGGGCGGCAGCTTCGACCCGTGGGGCGAGATCGCGAAGCTGCGCGCGCCGGGCCTGCTGCTGCACGCCGGCCGCGGCAACTTCCCGCTCCCCTTCATGGAGAAGTTCTGCGCCGAGGCCGACCGCGTCGAGTGTCGCTCGCTCGACGCCGGCCACCTGCTGCCGATGGTCGCGCCCGAGCTCGTGGCCGACGAGCTGCTGGCCTGGCTCGACGCGCGAAGCTAGCGCGGGTAGTCGGCCGCCTTGTAGAACTTGCGGCCGGCGAAGCCGCTCTGCGCGGTCGGGTTCGCGTCTTCGAGCAGCTCGAGCGCGCGCTTCTTGTCGGCGTCGGTGAAGTCCTGCGTGAGCACGCAGAACTCGACCATGATGCCGTTCGGGTCCTCGGTGTAGATGGACGTACACCAGCCGTGGTCGATCTCGGTCACGTCGCGGCCGTAGGCGAGCCAGCGGTCGCGGCGCCGGGCGATGTCGTCGAGATCGCTCGCGCTGAAGGCCAGGTGGTTCAGGCCGCGCGGCAGACCGAGCCCGCGCGAGATGTCGGTGGACCAGTCGTCGCCGACCGCCGAGTCCTGGATGTCCCAGAAAGCGATCATCGCCTCGCGCTCGGAGCCGGTGGAGTAGAACAGGTGCTTCATGAAGCCGGTCGCGCTGCGCGCGATCTCGACCTTCACCAGCTCGAAGCCCATGGCGCGCGTGTAGAACTCGTGGGTCGCCTTGGCATCCTTGGTCGCGAACGCGATGTGGTGTACGCCCATTCGAGATCCTCCCGGGTGCAGCCCGAGGATGTCACAGTCGTTCAGGGGTTGGAAGTCCTGCGCGCGAGAACGCGCGCCTCGCAACGCTCCGCGTGCCAGCCCTCGCGGTAGGCGACGATCTCGAGCGGCGCGCACAGGTGCAGGAGCTCGTTGGGCTCGAGCAGGAAGCGGCGCGACGGCTTCTCGTTCCGCTCCAAGTTCCGCACCGTCGCGATCTCGCAGGCCAGCACCCCGCCGGGCGCGAGCCGCGCGACGAGCTTCGGAAACAGCTCGCGCTGCAGGTAGTGGAAGCAGCTGAGCGCGGCGAACGGCCCCTCGGGCAGCGGCTGCCACTCGAGATCGAGAACGTGCGTGCGCAGCTCGAGCCGCCCCCGCGACGCGGCCTCGCGCGCGCGGCGCAGGCCCTCGACCGAGATGTCGACCGCGTGCGTCTCGAGCCCGCGCGCGGCCCAGAACAGCGCCACCCGTCCCGCGCCCGACGCGACGTCGAGCGCGCGTCCCGCGCGCGGCAGCTCCGCGTCGAGGTCGGCGAGCCAGGCCGGCGCGCTCGCGTCGGCGTGTCCGCCCTCGCGGAAGATCCGATCCCAGCGCTGGCGCTCGGCCTCGGCCATCCCGCGCTCAGCTCCCCTTCCAGACCGGCTTGCGCTTCTCGACGAAGGCGGCTTGCGCCTCGCGCGCGTCGTCGGTCCGGCGCAGCGGCCGGCCGAGCTCCTCCTGGCGAAGCCAGGCAACGTCCAGCGGCAGCGCCAGCAGCTCGCGTACACCGGCGCGTGTCGCGCGAACCGCGAGCGGCGCGTTGGCGGCGATCGCGTCGGCGTAGGCGAAGGCCGCGTCGAGCAGACCCTCGGCGGGGACGATCCGGTTCAGCAGCCCGATCTCGAGCGCGCGCTCCGCCGAGATCGGCTGCGCCGTGAGCAGCAGCTCGTGCGCGTGCACCCAGCCGATCTGGCGCGGCAGCAGCACGGTCGCGTTGCCCGTCGGGTAGAGCCCGATCGCGACCTCCTCCAGCGCGAAGGTCGCGTGCGGCACCGCCACCCGCAGCTCGGCCGCGAGCATCAGGTCGAAGCCGCCCGCGCGCGCGTGGCCGTTGATCGCGGCGATGAGTGGCTTGCCCAGGTCGAAGCCGGCCAGCAGCGCCGTCGACACGTTGCGCAGGCCTTCGAAGGCCTCGGGGTCGACGCGCTCGCCGCGCGCGAACGCCTGCGCGACCGGGATGGTCTCGCGCATGTCCATGCCCGAGCAGAACGCGCGTTCGCCCGCCCCGGTCACGATCGCGCAGCGGATCGCGGCGTCGCCCGCGATCTCGCGCCAGGCGTCGCCCAGCGCTTTCAGCGTCTTGGGATCGAGCGCGTTCGCGCGCTCCGGACGGTCGAGCGTCAGCAGCGCGACGTGGGGGTGCGCTTCCGGACGCTCCAGTCGAACCGCCATTAGTGGTGGAACAGGCGCAGGTGGGTGTGGACCATCGCGATGCCGTACTCGCGGCAGGCCGCCTCGATGTCGGCGTCGCGCGTCGAGCCGCCGGGCTGCGCGATGAACTTCACGCCGTGGCGCGCGGCGTGGTCGATGTTGTCGCGGAACGGGATGAAGCCGTCCGAGACCAGCGACACGCCGTCGAGCCGCGCCAGCCAGGCGCGCCGCTCGTCGGCGCCGAGCGGGTCGAGCGGCTGGTCGAGCAGCTCGCCGAGCGCGGTCTCCTCGGACGGGACGAGATCGCCCTCGATGTAGCGCACGCGCCAGTTGATCCGGTCCTGGCGCTTCACGCCCTTCACGAAGCGCAGGCCCAACACCTTCGGGTGTCGCCCGAGGTGCCAGGCGTCGGCCTTGGCGCCGGCGAGCTTGGTGCAGTCCACGCGCGACTGCTGGCCCGCGCCGATCCCGATCATCTGTCCATCGAGCGCGTAGCCGACCGAGTTCGACTGCGTGTACTTGATCGCGATCAGCCCGAGCACGAGATCGCGCCGCGCCTCGGGCGTGAGCGCGCCGCACACCACCTGCGAGAGATCGGCCGGGCTCACGCGCCGGTTGTTGCGGTCCTGCACGAGCCGCATGCCGAACAGCTCGCGGCTCTCGCGCTCCGGGGGCTTGAAGCCGGCGTCCACCTGCAGGACGATGAACGAGCCGCCCTTCTTCTCGCACAGCGTGCGCAGCGCCTTCGCGTCGTAGCCGGGCGCGATGATGCCGTCCGAGACGACGCCCTTCAGGAAGTCGGCGGTGGCTTCGTCGACGACGTCGGAGAGTGCGACGATGTCGCCGAACGAGCACTTCGGGTCCGCGCCGCGCGCGCGCACGTAAGCGGTGGCGGCCGGCGTGAGCGTCTCGCCGTCCACCTCGTAGGCGCGCGCGAGGTCTTCGGGAAGGGGAACCGCCACGGCGGCGCCCGCGGGCGAGACGTGTTTGAAGCTCGCGGCCGCGGGCAGGCCCAGCGCCTCGCGCGCCTCCGCGACCAGCTGCCAGGCGTTCAGCGCGTCGAGCAGGTTGATCGCGGAGGGCGTGCCCGAGAGCAGCTCGACCGGGAGCTTCGCGCCGTCGAGCGATTCGAGCGCGGCGTAGCTCTGGTGGGGGTTGCAGCCGTACTTGAGGCGCATGCCCGCAGCATAGATCAGGTCGCGCAGCGAAGCCTGCAGGTGCTGTCGGATTGCTGCGGCGCGGTCCGCCCCGGATTCGAGCCACGGGCGTCGCACGGTTGGCACCGCGGTTGCACTCGGTCTCCTCGAGGACCTGAGAGGAGATCGACCGTGATGAGCGCACCCAGCATCGAAACGATCGCCGAGGTCTCGTTCGCGATCCTGGTGGCGGCCGCCTGGTTCCTGACCGCGTTCGCGGGTTGAGCTTATGCTGGGCGCGTGCAAGATCGAGAGCTCGACCACCTTCATCGCGCAGAGGCGCTGCTGGTCCGGCTGCGCTTCTTCGGGATGGCGTCGTGGCTCTTCATCCTGGACCCGCCGGATTTCACCGCCCCGGCGGCCGTGGTCTGGGGCGTGTACGCCGCGACCTTCGGCTACACCGTGCTCACCTGGATCTGGGTGCGGCGCGGCCGCGCCGTGCGCGAGGGCGCAATCGCGACCACGCTGCTCGACGGCGTCGTGGTGGCGGCGATCTGCGCGGTCACGGACGGCATCACCAGCGCTTTCTTTCCGTACTTCTATCTGACGGGCATCGCGACGTCGGTGCGCTTCGGAGCGCTGGCGTCCTTCGCGATGCTCGCCGCGAACGCGGCGCTCTCGATCGGGCTCTTCGCGTTCGCACCCGCGGCGGGCGCCCCGGCGACGCTGCGCGAGCTCGGCTTGCGGCTCTTCTACCTTCTCTTCGCGACCATCCTCGGCAGCGTGCTCTCGCAGGACGCGCGCGAGAACCTGCGCGTGGCGCGCAGCGCGCGCGATCGCGCGCGCGATCTGCTCTGGCGGCTGATCCACGCTGAGGAGGAGGAGCGCAAGCGCATCGCGGGCGATCTCCACGACCGCATGGGCCACCGGCTGTTCGAACTGACCTTCGGGATCGACCGCTGTCGGCGCGCCGTGGGCGACGGCAGCGAGGCGGGCGTGCTGCTGGAACGCCTGGGCGCCGACGCGCGCGCCTGCGGAGACGAGATCCGCGCGCTGATGAACCAGCTCCGGCCGACGGTGCTCGACGACTTCGGCGCGAGCGAGGCGGTGAAGGAGTACGGCGCGGCCCTGGTCGAATCCGGCGAGCTCGCGGTGCGCCTCGACATCGATCCCGACGCGAACGCCGCGCTCCCCGAGGTGAACGCCGCCCTTTTCCGCATCCTGCAGGAGGCCGTGCTGAACGTGCGCCGCCACGCACAGGCGAAGGAGCTGTGGATCGAGCTGCGCCGCGACGCGCGCGCCGATCGACTCGAGCTGTCGGTGCGCGACGACGGTCGCGGCTTCGACCCGAGCGCCACCCGGCGCGGGCACTACGGTCTGCTGACGATGCGCGAGCGCGCGGAAGCCTGCGGCGGCGCGTTCCAGCTCGAGAGCGCGCCGGGGCGCGGCACGCGCGTGCGCGTGCTCCTGCCGGGAGGCGCCACGGCGTGAGCGTGAGCGTGTTCCTGATCGACGACCACACCGTACTGCGTCAGGCCGTGCGCGTGATGCTCGAAGCCGAGCCCGACCTGCGGGTGGTGGGCGAGGCCGGTGACGGCCCGGGGGGCATCGCGGGCGTGGCCGAGACCCGGCCCGACGTGACGATCGTCGATCTCAAGCTTCCCGGCGCGTCCGGACTGTCGGTGATCCCGCGCCTGCTCGCGGTCTCGCCCGACACTGCGGTGATCGTGTTCACGATGTACGTGAATCCGGTGTACGTGTACGAGGCCACGCACGCCGGCGCTAGCGGCTACGTGCTGAAGACCGCGAGCAAGGACGATCTGGTGCGCGCGGTGCACGCCGTGCACGCGGGCCAGGGCTTCCTGCAGGCGGAGGTGACGCGGCCGCTCCTGCGCCGGCTCGCGCTCGAGGCGAAGCTCGGCGCGGACCGCTCGAGCCCGAGCCTGCGCGAGGTTCAGGTGCTCGAGCATCTGTGCGAGGGCAAGACCAACAAGCAGATCGCGCTCGCGCTCGCGATCTCGGAAGAGACCGTGAAGACCCACCTGAAGCGGCTCTACGAGAAGCTCGGCGTCTCGGACCGCGCGCAGGCCGTCGCGATCGCGCTGCGCCAGCAGCTGATCGACTGAAGCGCGGATCCCGCGTCCCCCGATCGGGGGACCCGAGATTCCCCCGAACGGCGGATTGTCGCAGGCCGCTCGCACAAGTAGCGTTCGCCTCGTGTCGGATGGCAGCACGGGATTCGGGGGCGGACACGCGCTCGTCGTGGGTGGCAGCATCGCGGGCCTGGTCGCGGCCGGCGCGCTCGCGGGGCACTTCGCGCGCGTCACGCTCGTCGAACGGGATCGCCATCCCGATGCGCCCGAGGTGCGCAAGGGCACGCCGCAGGCGCGACACGTCCATGTGTTGCTGCGCCAGGGCGAGGCCGCGATCGAGGGCATCTTCCCTGGACTGTTCGACGAGCTCGTGGCCGCGGGCGGTCAGCGCGTCGACACCGCGGGCGACGCGCGCTGGCACTACTACGGCGGCTGGAAGCTGCGCTTCAAGAGCGGCGTCGAGATGGTCAGCCAGAGCCGCGCGCTGCTCGAGTGGAAGCTCTACCGGCGGGTGGCCGCGCTCGCGAACGTCGCGCTGCTCGAGGCCGACGTGCTCGGATTGCTTCCGCTCGAAGGCGGCCACGTGCCCGGCGCGCGCGTGCGCCGGCGCGGCGCCGCGGAGCTCGAGCACGTCCGCGCCGATCTCGTGGTGGACGCCAGCGGCCGCGGCTCGCGCATGCCGACCTGGCTCGAGGAGCTCGACCGCTCGCGCCCGCCGGAGTCGGAGGTGAAGGTCGACGTCGGCTACGCCACGCGCTTCTACCGCCGCACCTCGGCGCCGCGCGACTGGACCGCCCTGCTCTGCCACCCGCGCCACCCGGACACGCGCTGCGGCGTGCTCTTGCCGGTCGAAGGCGAGCGCTGGATGCTGACGCTGGTCGGCTGGTTCGGCGATCACCCCGCGGGCGACGAGTCGGGCTTCCTCGACTTCACCGCGAGCCTGGCGGCGCGCGAGCTCTACGATGCCGTGAAGGACGCCGAGCCCGTGTCCGAGATCGCGCTGCACCGGTTCCCGTCGAACCGCCGCCGCCACTACGAACGCGTGGCGGATCTGCCCGAGGGCGTGGTCGTGCTCGGCGACGCGGCCTGCAGCTTCAATCCGGTGTACGCGCAAGGCATGGCGACCGGCGCGCTGGGCGCGCAGGCGCTTGGCGCGTGCCTGACCGAGCAGCGCGCGCGCGTCGGCGCCGGCGACCTGACCGGGTTCTCGGCGGCGTTCCAGCGCCGGCTGGCGCAGATCACCGACCGGCCGTGGCTGCTCGCGATCGGCGAGGACTTCCGCAGCCCGAAGGCGGAAGGCGTCCGGCCCGCGTGGATGCCCGCGCTGTGCTGGTACACCGCGCGCGTGCACGAGCTCACCTGGCGCGATCGCTTCGCCGCGCAGCGCTTCCTCGAGGTCATGCATCTGGTGCGTCCGCCGTCCGCCCTCTTCCACCCGCGCATCCTGCTGCGCGCGCTCACGCGCTAGCGCGAAGGAACGCGATGTCCGTCTGGCTGTCCGAGACCGAGCTGCGCCGCACGCGTCCCGCGGAGCGCTGCGAGCCCTCGCCGATCCCGGTCCAGGTGGTGTCGAACGGCGAGTACATGCCGCCGCCGCAGAGCGAGGGCCAGCGCCGCGTCGCGCGCGAGCTCGCGGACCTCGCCGACCGCTACGGGCGCCGGCTGGGCATGGATCGGCGGCGGTTCCTCAAGACGAGCTGCGGCATGGCCGCGGCGTTTCTGGCGATGAACCGGGTGTACGGCGCGCTCTTCGACGTGGGCGTCGCCGAGGCGGCCGAGCCCGAAGTCGCGGCCGCGCGCGCAGCCGCGCTGCGCGAGCAGCCGATCATCGACGTGCAGCTCCATTTCGTGCGCGAGGACTACGACTGGCAGGGGATCCTCGAGCTCGGCGAGTGGGCGAAGCAATGGAACCCGGTGCTCGCGCGCGAGGGTGTCTCGATCCGGCGCTACCAGTTCGAGAACTTCCTGAAGGAGGTTTTCCTCGACAGCGACACGGACATCGGCCTGGTCAGTGCGGCGCCGTCGGACGATCCGAGTCACTCGATCGTGGGCAACGCCGACCTGGCGCGCGCCCGTACGATCGTGAACGCGATCGCGGGCTCGCGCCGGATGCTCGCGCACGGCGTGATCGCGCCGGGCCAGCCGGGCTGGCTCGAGGAGATGGACCGCTGCCTCGCCGAGGCGCGGCCCGATTCGTGGAAGGGCTACACCGTCGGGGATCCGCTCGCGCCCTCGAAGTACCCGTGGCGCATGGACGACGAGAAGCTCGTCTACCCCGCCTACGAGAAGATGGTGAAGTCGGGTGTTCGCACGCTGTGCGTGCACAAGGGTCTGTTGCCCGCGGACTACGAGTCCAGCGTCGAGCACTGGCGCCATGCGAAGGTCGACGACGTGGGACGGGCGGCGAAGGACTGGCCGCAGCTCACGTTCGTGATCTACCACGCCGGCTTGAAGCCGTTCCTCACCCCGCCCGACGAGTCACTCGCGCAGTTCGAGCAGACCGGGCGCATGGACTGGGTCACCGATCTCGCCGAGATCCCGGCGAAGTACGGCGTCACGAACGTGTACGGCGAGCTCGGCACGTCGTTCGCGACCTCTGCCGTCACGCACCCACGACACGCGGCGGCGCTGCTCGGCACTCTGATCCGCGGCATGGGCGCGGAGCGGGTGCTCTGGGGCACCGACTCGGTCTGGTACGGCTCGCCGCAGTGGCAGATCGAGGCGTTCCGCCGACTCGAGATCCCCGCCGACATGCAGAAGCAGCACGGCTTCACGCCGCTCGGCGCCGTCGACGGACCGACGCGACACGCGATCCTGGCCAGCAACGCCGCGAAGCTCTACGGCCTCGACCTGGCGACGATCCGGACGGCGGCGCGCTCCGATCGGCTCGCCGAGCTCCGGCGCGAGTATGCTGCGAGCGGCGCGGAACGCAGCAACCTGGCGTACGGGTTCGTGCGCGCCACGTCGTAGGAGGGAACGGCATGGCGGGTCAGCTCGGCGGCAAGGCGGTGCTCATCACGGGCGGCGCCTCCGGGATCGGGAAGGCGGCGGCGGCGGCGTGCGCACGGGAAGGCGCGCGCATCGTGATCGCCGACGTCTCGGAATCCGCGGGGCGCGAGGTCGTGGAGAAGCTGCGCGCGAACGGCGCGGACGCGCACTTCGTGCACGCGGACGTCACACGCGCCGCGGACGTGACGGCGCTGGTCGAGCGGACCGTCGCGCTGCTCGGCCGGCTCGATTGCGCGTTCAACAACGCGGGCATCGAGGGGGCGGTCGCGCCGCTCGCCGACTACCCCGAGGACGCGTTCGCGCGCGTGCTCGAGGTGAACGTGCTCGGCGTGTACCGCTGCCTGAAGGCGGAGCTGCCCGTGATGCTGCGCCAGGGCGGCGGCGCGATCGTGAACACCGCTTCGGTCGCCGGACTGATCGGCGCGGCCGGCCTGTCGGCGTACATCGCGAGCAAGCACGCCGTGCTCGGCCTGACGAAGGTCGCCGCGCTCGAGAACGCGCGCGAGCGCGTGCGCGTGAACGCGGTCTGCCCCGGCGTGATCCAGACCCCCATGCTCGACCGGCTCGAAGAGAAGGCGAGCGGCCTGGTCGCGGGCGTCTCGGCGGTCACGCCGATGGGCCGCGTCGGCACGCCCGAGGAGGTCGCGGAAGCGGTGGTGTGGCTGTTCTCGGACGCCGCGTCGTTCGTCACCGGACACGCGCTGACCGTCGACGGCGGCTACGTGGTGCCTTGAACGGATTCCGACACGGGAGGAAGCGATGGCGACGGTGCAAGAGAAGATCGTGACCGAGTTCCTGGCCGCCTGGCCGCGCAAGAACGTCGACGAGCTGATGTCGTACTTCGCGCCCGACGCGGTCTACCACAACATCCCGGTGCCGCCGGTCGAGGGCGCCGACGCGATCCGCAAGGTGTTCGAGAGTTTCGTCGGGGCGTTCTCGATCGTGCTCGAGGTGGTGAACATCGCCTCGAGCGGCAACCTCGTCTTCACCGAGCGCGTCGATCGCTTCGAGATGAACGGCAAACGCTTCGACCTGCCCGTGAACGGCGTGTTCGAGCTGCGCGCCGGGAAGATCGTGTCGTTCCGCGACTACTTCGACCTGGCGACGTTCGAGCGACCGAGCGGCCTGAAGCTCTGAGCGCCAGGCGGTTGCGCTCGCGCCGACCCCCACCGCGCGCGCGCAACCGATAGCATGCACGTCCCATGAGGACGTCCCCGCCAATCTGGCTGCGCGCGCTGCGCCTGCTGCCGCGCAACCTGATTTCGCGCGCGGCGGGACGCTTCGCGTCCGCGCGCCTGCCCGGCGCGATCGTGCGCGCAGAGATCCGCGCGTTCGCGCGCGCCGTCGGCGTGGACCTGTCCGAGGTGCGCGACCCGCTCGACTCGTTCGCGTCGCTCCAGGAGTTCTTCACGCGCGCGCTGCGCGAGGGCGCGCGACCGATCGACCCGGCGCGCAACGCGCTGGTGTCGCCGTGCGACGGGGCCTTTGGCGAGTCCGGGATCGTGCTCGACGGACAGCTGTTCCAGCTCAAGGGCCGGCCGTACGGGCTGCGCGAGCTGCTCGGCAGTGCCGAGGATGCGGCCGCGTTCGAGGGCGGCGCGTACGCGACGCTGTACCTGTCGCCGCGCGACTACCACCGCTTCCACGCGCCCTGCGACGCGCGCGTCGAGCGCGCGACGTACCTGCCGGGGACGCTCTGGCCGGTGAATCGGGTCGGCCTCGAGGCCGTCGACGGGCTGTTCGCGCAGAACGAGCGGATCTGCGCGTTCATGCGCGCAACGCCAGGTGACGCACTCCTGTGTCTGGTGGCGGTGGGTGCGACGATGGTCGGCAAGGTGCGCCTGACCTTCGACGCGCTCGAAACGAACCTTCCCGGCGCGCGCGAGATCCGGCGCAGCTATCCGGGCGGCGTCGCGCTTCGCAAGGCCGAGGAGTGGGGCCGCTTCGAGTTCGGCTCGACGCTCGTGCTGCTCGCGCAGCCGGGCGCGGTCGCGCTCGATGAGCGCGCGCCAGGCGCGCCCACGCGGCTCGGCGAGCGGATCGGCCGGCTAGCGCCTGCGGCCTGAGGGCTTGCGCGGCCTGGCCTTGGGCCTGGCCGCGGCCGCGCGCAGGGCGGCCCCGTGCGCAAGCTCGAGCCAGTGGCGCAGCGCGTCCACGTCCTCGAGCGCGTCGGCGGGCGCCTCCCAGTACGACATCACGGCCGGCTTCTCGCGCCCGGCCGAGTGGTACTCGAACGGCCGGCTGCCCGCGGCCTCGAACTCGGGCCGCGTCTTCGCGTCGGTCTTCAGGTACAGCACGTCCGCAGCCACGAGCCCGACCATCCGCTCACCGAGGTAGAGCCCGTGTCCGCCGAACATCGCGCGCACGCTCGGCCGGCCGAGGCCGTCTGTCACGTCGCCGACGAGCAGATCGAGCAGGTACGCGACGAAGCCGCTGGCCATGAATTTCCTCCGCGCCAGAGGCCATTGTAGACTCGGCGCCATGGAAACACTGGAAGGCGGCTGTCACTGCGGCGACGTGCGCTTCCGCGTGCGCGTCGACGCGTTCGAGGCCAGCGAGTGCAACTGCTCGATCTGCACGCCGAAGGGGATCCTGCACCTGATCGTGCCGCCCGAGCGCTTCGAGCTGGTGAAGGGCGCGGAGGCGCTCACCACCTACACGTTCAACTCCGGGATCGCGAAGCACCGCTTCTGCAAGCGCTGCGGCATGCACCCGTTCTACACGCCGCGCTCGCACCCGGATCAGGTCGACGTGAACATCCGCTGCCTCGACGGCGACGCGTGGCGGCGCTTCGCGATCCGTCCTTTCGACGGCCAGAACTGGGAAGCCAGCGTCGAGCAGATCCGCTAGGCGGGCTGCGTTGGAGCGCGCGCGCAGCTCACGCCCTCTTCTTCGCGGTCGCGAGCCGCGTCAGCTCGGCGAACGCCTCGCGCAGATCGTCGGCCAGGTCCCAGACGTCGGGCACCAGATCGCGGCAGGCGATCAAGCCGAAGTCGAGCTGATCGAGGTAGCTCTGCACGGTGATGTTGAGCCCCTGCCCCTCGGCGACCGCCGACACCGGGTAGTAGGAGAGCATGCGCACGCCGCCCAGGTAGAGCGGGTGGCGCGGGCCCGGCACGTTCGAGATCACGACGTTGAAGGGCGGGTTCATGCGGTCGGCGATGCGCGTGCGCGCGACGATGCGCGCGGCCTGGCCGGCGACGCTGGGCGTCGCGAACTGCGTGAAGTCCTGCAGCAGGTTGGCGGGAATCGCCTGCTGCATGCGCTTCGCGGACTTCATCGATTCGTGGATGCGCAGCAGGCGCGCGACCCGGTCCTTCTCGTTCGTGGCCAGGTCCGCGAGCACGCTCGAGACGCGATTGCTGTAGGTGGCCTTCTCCTCGGCCGAGCGCACCGACACGGGCACCATCGCGATCAGCGGATCCTCGGGCAGCGCCGACTTGCGCTCCAGGTACGCGCGCAGCGCGCCCGAGCTCGCGGCCATCACCACGTCGTTCAGCGTCGTGCCGTACACGCTCTTGATGAGCTTCGCATCCGCGAGCGGGATCGAGCAGAACGCCCAGCGCCGGTGCGGCGTGATCGAGCGGTTGAACGGCGTCTTGGGCGCGCGCGTCTGCGGGATCAGCGGCGCGTCGACCTGGTCGCCGCGGCGCTTGAACAATCCGCCCACCACGGGCAGGCGGTCGAGCCCGATCACGTCGCGCGCCATCGGCCCGAGCTCGGGACTCTGCGCCAGGCTGCGCACGGCGCCCGCCGCGAAGCGCGCCGCGCGTCCGGGGCGCAAGAGCGCCGCGCCGATCCCACGCCGCAGCATCTCGAGCTCGCCGGGAATCGCGTCGGGCTTCCAGGCCTGCTCGGGCGGCGCGATCGCGCTGCCGGCCGGGCTGGTGTCGAGCAGGGTCGAGGTCATCTCCGCGCCCGACACGCCGTCGATCGTGCAGTGGTGGATCTTGATGAAGAGCGCGACCAGGCCGTTCGCGAGGCCCTCGATCACGTAGATCTCCCAGAGCGGGCGCTCGCGGTCCATGGGCCGGCCGTGGATGCGCGAGACGAGCTCGGAGAGCTGCAGGTTCGTGCCCGGTGGCGGCACCGCGATGTGTCGCAGGTGGAAGTCGAGATCGAAGTTCGGGTCCTCGATCCAGTACGGGTGGTCGAGGCCGAGCGGAACCTGAATCAGCCGGCGGCGGAACGGCGGCAGGATGTGCATGCGCTCCGAGATCGACGTGCGCATCACGTCGTACAGCGACGCTCCACCAGGGGTCGTGCTCGGATCGTAGAGCGTGACCGAACCGACGTGGCCGAACTGCGCGCCCGTCTCCATGTAGAGAAAGCTCGCATCGAGACCGGTGAGCTGCTGCATGACGTCCTCCCTACGCGGCCGAGTGCTCCGCGACGAAATCCGCGACGATCGGGTTGAAGCGCGCGGCCGACTCGAAGTACGGCGAGTGGCCGGCGCCGGCGAAGTCGACCACGCGACAGCCCGGAATGCGCGCGGCCGCGTCCTTCAGCGCCGCGGGTGGGAAGAGCTGGTCGTGCTCGCCCGCGATCATCAGGGTGGGCACCGCGTACCCGTCGAGCTCCGCCGGCTCGACGCGCGCCTCGCCGAGCGTCGCGAGCGCGGCCGCCGCGAGCCCCGGATTCAAGCCCGCGATCTGGTCGTACAGGTGGGTGAGCGCGGGCTCGCGCGCGGGGAAGTCGGGTGCGAGCGCCGGCGCCGCGCGCACGCCCTCCCCGGCCGCCAGCCGGCCGATGCGCTGGAACGCCTCGACCACCGCCGGCGTGAATACACCCCCCGGTGTACCCGAGAGCACCAGGCACGAGACCCGCTCAGGCCGGGACAGCGCGGCGCGCAGCCCCGTCCAGCCGCCCATCGACTGGCACACCAGCGCGGCGCGCTCGATGCCCGCGTGGTCGAGGATCGCGAACAGGTCCGGCGCGAACTCGCGCGCGTGGAAGTGGCCCTGCGCGCAGACAGAGCGCCCGAAGCCGCGGTGGTCGAATGTCAGCACGCGGTGCGCGCGCGCGAAGAACGGCACCTGCTGCCACCAGATCAGCGTGTTCCCGCCCGCGCCGTGCGCGAACACGAGCGGCGGTCCCTCGCCGTGCGTCTCGTAGTAGAGCGTGGTGTAGGGGCGCTGAACGAAAGGCATCGCGCGTGCCATGATACGCCCATGGCAGACGCGTTGGACCTCGAGATCTGGACGCTCTCCGTGCCCATCCCGAAGCTCGCGGGCGAGCTGGCCGCGCGCGCCGAGGCCGCGGGCTTCGACGGCATCGCGTTCACCGACTCGCAGAACCTGACCGGCGACGTGTTCGCGGGCCTCGCGCTCGCCGCCCACGCGACCCGGCGCATCCGGCTCGCGACCGGCGTGACCAACCCGGTGACCCGACACCCGGCGGCGACCGCCTCGGCGATCGCGACCGTGCACGCGATCTCGAACGGCCGGGCGGTGCTCGGAATCGGGCGCGGCGACTCGGCGCTGTTCCAGATCGGCCTCGAGCCCGCGCCGCTCGCGAGCTTCGAGCGCTTCCTCGGCCAGGTGGCCGCGTACCTGCGCGGTGGCGAGGTGGATCTCGACGGCTTCACGAGCCGCGTGGGCTGGATCGCGAACCTGCAGCTCCCCCCGGTGCCGGTCGACGTCGCGGCCACCGGCCCCAAGGTGATCGAGCTCTCCGCGCGCATCGCCGATCGGATCACGTTCGCGGTCGGCGCGAATCCCGAGCGCGTGCGCTGGGGGATCCAGCGCGCGCGCGCCGCGCGCAGCGCGGCCGGCCTCGACCTCGAGAGCCTGCGCTTCGGCGCCTACGTGAACGTCGCGCCGCACCCGGAGGTCGCGGTCGCGCGCGAGCTGGTGCGCGGCGGGGTCGGCACCCTGGCGCACTTCTCCGGCATGCGCGGCAGCTCGGCGGACGGCGTCGCTCCGGAGGACCGCGCCGTGTTCGAGGGCATCCACTCGCGCTACGAGCGCGCCAAGCACACGCTCGGCCGCGCGCGTCACGCCGCCGCGCTCGAGCCCGAGTTCCTGGATCGTTTCGCCGTGGTCGGCCCGACACAAACCTGCGTCGCGCGTCTGCTCGAGCTGGTCGAGGCAGGGGTGTCGAAGCTGATCGTGACCGGCGCGTCGTTCGACGCCGACCGCGAGCAGGCCGTGCGCTCGCGCACGTTGTTCGAGCGCGAGGTCCTGCCCGCGCTCCGGACGAGCTAGCCGGTGGCGAATGAAGCGAAGTCCCTGCTCGAGTCGGTCCGCGAGCTGACAGCGACGATCCGCGCGCGCGCCGACGAGATCGAGGCCGGCCGCCGGCTGCCGCTCGATCTGCTGAAGGAGCTGCGCCGGATCGGCGTGTTCCGCATGCTCGCGCCGCGCAGCCACGGCGGGCTCGAGATCGATTTCCCGGCCAGCGTCGACGTGCTGGCCGAGCTGGCCGCCGCGGACGGCGCGACGGGCTGGACGGCGATGATCGGCTGCGAGACGCCTCAGCTCTTCTCGCTGCTGCCGCGGGCGAGCTTCGACGCCGTATACGCGAACGGCCCGGACGTGATCTGCGGCGGCGCGTTCGCGCCGCAGGGCGGCGCCGAGCTCGCGGGCGGCGTGTACCGGGCCAGCGGGCGCTGGGGCTTCGCGAGCGGCTGCCAGCACGCGGACTGGCTGTTCGGCCAGTGCGTGGTGACACAGAACGGCGTGCCCGTACCCGGGCCGACGCCCGGCGCGCCGACGCTGCGCTGCCTGGTGCTGCCCGCCGCGCGCTTCGAGATCCTCGACACCTGGAACACGGCGGGCATGCGCGGTACGGGCAGCCACGACATCGCCCTGCGCGACGCCGAGGTGCCCGCGGAGTGGACCTTCGACCTGTGGCTCGGCGAGCCCTCGGTCGCCGGGCCGCTGTTCGCCGCGCCGGTGCTGCAGTTCTCGCTGCACATCGGCGCGGTCGCGCTCGGCATCGCCGAGGGCGCGCTCGCCGACCTGACCGCGCTCGCGGGCACGAGCAAGAAGCGCCTGTACGCGCGCGCGGAGCTCGCCGATCAGCCGCTCTTCCAGTACCGGCTCGGCCATGCCGAGGCCGACGCACGCGCGGCGCGCGCGCTGCTCGCCTCCCGCGCGGAGTCCTACTGGGCACAGGCCCGCGCGGGCGCGCTCGAGCCGGCCCTGCGCACGCAGGTCCTGCAGGCCGTGGCCTGGGTCGCCGAGACCAGCGCGCGCGTGGTCGACACCTGCTACACGGCGGGCGGCGGCTCCGCGCTGTACGCGACCTCACCGCTGCAGCGGCGGCTGCGCGACATCCACACGCTGACCCAGCACGCATCGGTGCAGGAGAACGTGTTCGCGACCGCGGGCGCGGAGCGGCTGGGCCGCTCGGGCCCGTTCGGTCCCTGACTTTCCGCTTGCGTGCTCGCCGCGGCCGGGCGTACGATTAGCCATCTGGCTAATCGTGGAGGAGAGCCATGGCCAAACCCGAGACCGTGATCTGTCTGTACCACGTGAAGCCCGGCAACGAGCGCAAATTCACCACGCTGCTCGAGCGCCACTGGCGGACGCTGCGGGCGCTGGGCCTGGTGACGCGCAAGCGCGCGCGCCACTTCCGCGGCGAGGAGAAGACCGGCGAGCCGCTGTTCGTCGAGATCTTCGAGTGGGCGAGCGGCGCCGCGTCGGAGCGCGCGCACGAGCACCCCGAAGTGGCGGCGATCTGGGAGCCGATGGACGGGCTGTGCGAGTCGCGCGCGGGCAAGCCCAACATGGAGTTCCCACACGTGCAGCCGCTCGAGATCCGTGGCCGCGCGTAGCGCCACCCGCGACGGACAGGGCGGGCTCGACGATCTCGAGCGGGTCTTCGCCTGTCTCGCGCACGCCTCGCGCCGGCACGTGCTGCTGGTGCTCCGCCACCACGGCGGAAGCATGACGGCGGGCGAGATCGCGGGCCGCTTCGAGTGCACCTGGCCGACCACGACCCGCCACCTGCAGAAGCTCGAGCGCGCGGGGCTCGTGGTCGTCGAGCCGCAGGGTCGCGAGCGCGTCTACCGACTCGACGACGCCCGCCTGCGCGGCGTGGTTGGCGGCTGGCTTCGACACTTCGCCCGCGGGCGATGAAGAGGAGGAGAACCATGATCCGGGGCGTACACACGATGCTGTACACGTCGAAGGCCGAGGAGCTGCGCGCGTTCCTGCGCGACGTGTTCGGCTTCTCGTTCACGGACGTCGGCCGGGGCTGGCTGATCTTCGATCTGCCCGAAGCCGACATGGGCTGCCACCCGGGGGGCACGCCGAACGGCCCGCCGACGGGAACCCACTACCTGTCGTTCTACTGCGACGACATCGAGGCGACGGTCGCGGAGCTGCGCGCGCGCGGGGTCGAGTTCACCGACGGCATCTCCGGCGTCGGCTACGGCCTGGCCACGCACTTCAAGGTGCCGGGCGACTTCGAGCTCGAGCTGTACCAGCCGCGCTACCAGAAACGCTCGACGCGTCCGGGCCCGATCCCTGCCGGTGCGTAGGCGCCTGCTCCGCATCGGCGTCGCGCTCGTGGGCGCCACGCGCTGGCCGACGCGGGCTGGCGCGTGGCGGCCGGGCTCGGTCTGCGCAGCGACCTCTTCTGGCGCTGGGACGCCGAGGGCAGCGGCGGACGCGCGCCCTGGATCGGCTCGGCGACCTTCGACCGGAGCGTCGGGCTCTCGCACCTGACCGGTCAGATCACGCACCACATGGCGGCCGACATCGACGCGGATCGCGACGCGCTGATCGCGGGCCTGGTCGCCGTCGGCCAGCGGGTGCGCGAGTGTCTCGTCACCGGCGTGGGCGAGACACTGTGGGGTCGGAACGGCGGCGGCGACCGCTAAGCAGTGGCTGTTCTCGGGGCTGCGGCCCCTGCTGCGCTGACTCGCGCGCGCCCGACTACTTTCCGAACACCGAGCCCAGGTCGTCGTACTGCCAGCCGACCTGGATGCCGTAGGTGCGCGGCGCGATCGGGCCGTTGAAGGCGAACAGATTCGCGACGTCGAGCCCTCCGCCCAGCGTCACACGGTTGAACAGGTTCTTCCCGAACAGCGTGAAGCGCCAGTCCGAATCCAGCGGCCGGTAGATCAGGCTGCCGTCGTAGATGGAGAGGGCCGTCACGTTCGTCATCGGCGAGTTCCGAGTCGTCGTCGCCTGGTGGGAGAAGTAGGTCCAGCCCGCATGGACGCCGAGCACGCCGAAGTCCAGCAGCGGAAACTCGTAGAGCGTCTCGAGGTGCATGTAGTACTTCGGGGTGCGCATCAGGTCGAGACCGGTGTTGTCGTCGATCGTGCCGTTGCCGTCGAGATCCGCGTCGAACTCCAGGTACTTCGCGTGCAGGTAGCCGACGCTGCCCCAGAGCGTGAGCTGGTCGAGCGGCTTCGAGATGGTCTCGAGCTCGAGACCCCAGATCTCGGCGCTGCCCGCGTTCTGCGTCAGCGTCTCCTGCGGCGCGATCGGATCTCCGGTCGGCACGATCACCGGGAGCTGCATGTCGCGGTAGCGATCGTAGAAGCCGGTCAGGTTCACGCGCAGGTGGCGATCGAGCCAGTCACTCTTGACGCCGGCCTCGATCGAGCCGCGCGTCTCTGAGCCGTAGGGGCCCACCGACTCGGGCACGACGCGCGCGGCGCGACCGTTGAAGCCGCCGGCGCGGAACCCGGTCGAGTACTGCACCCAGCTGAACAGGTCCGGCGTGAGCTGGAAGTCCATCCCGACCTTGGGCGTGAACTTGCGGAAGCGCTCGTCGTCGCTCGCGGATCCCGACCCGCCCAGCGTGAGCGCGGACGGCATGATGTCGAAGGTCTTGTCGTCGACGGTAAAGCGGCCGCCCGCGTACATGTTCATGATCGGCGTGACGGACCAGATCAGCTGCCCGAAGTAGCCGTTGCTGTACATGCTCTGGTGCGCCTTGCCCAGCGTCGTGAACGCGGCGACGCCCGGCGCGCCGCTCGGACAGCCGGGCAGGAACACGCAGGCGTCCAGCGTGGTGGAGCCGTTCAGCGTGTAGTGCGCGTCGTAGTAGTACCAGCCGACCGTCAGGTTCAAGACGTCCTCGATGATGTCGCCCGCGGCGCGCAGCTCCTGGCTGAACTGTCCGGCGTCCTGCGGGCGCTTGGTCTCGAACAGCACCAGCGGCTCCGCGTCGAAGTCGGTCCAGATGTCCTCCTTCATGCTGCGCCAGCCGGTGATCGAGGTGAACGTGACCGGCCCCATGTCGTAGTTCATGTCGAAGATCAGGTCCGCGTAGTCCATGTGGTTGCGCTCGGGCATCTCCTGGTCGACGCCGAACAGGCTGCCTCCGTCGTCGACGAACCCGAACGCGGCGAACAGCGATCCCGGCGGGCTCGCGGGATTGAGCGGCGCTCCGCCGCTGCGATCCCTGAAGTTGTCCCAGAGCACGGTCAGGTCGAACGCGTCGTTGGGCGTGAACTCGACGATGCCGCGCATCCCGAGATAGTCCCTGTCGAACAGCTTGCCGCCGGCGTGGTTCCGGAAGTTCCCGTTCGACTGCTCCTTCATGAAGGAGATGTTCGCCGCGACCTTCTCAGGCACGATCGGGACGTCGAGCGCGAGGCGGTAGTCGCGGAAGCCGCGATCGCCGATCGTGACGTTGCCGCGCTGGGAGAAGTCGCCGCTCGGCCGGCGCGAGCGCACCACCACCATGCCGCTGGTCGAGTTGCGGCCGAACAGCACGCCCTGGGGGCCGCGCAGCACCTCGACGGACTCGGTGTCGTACAGGTTGAGCAGCGATCCCGAGTTGCGTCCCAGGTAGATGCCGTCCATGACCACGCCGACCGCAGGCTCGAAGCTCGACTCGATGTCCTGGAAGCTGCCGCCGCGGATCGCGAACGCGGTGGCGTTGAACGCGCCCAGCGACGTCAGCATGACGTTCGGCGCGCCGCCGAGATCCGACACGCTGAAGGTGACCTCGCGCTCCATCGCCTCCTGCCCGTACGGCGTGAGCGCGACGGGGGTGCTCTGCTCCTTCTCCGCGACCTTGCGCGCGCGGACCGTGATCTCCTCGATCGCGCCCGACTTCGGCTTGACTTCCTGCTTCGCGGGCTCTTTCGCGGGCTCGGGCTCCGCCGCCCAGCCGACACCTGCGCCGAATGCGCTCGCGCACAGCCCGAGCGCGAGCGCGTTCACGATCCCTCTCCTGGTCGCCATGCCGGAATCCCCCTCTGCCGGTGAGTTCGGTCACGTCTGCGCGCGGCTTGATTGCAGTGAGGTCACTGCGGGTTCAGCGTCGCCGCGCCACAGCGACACGCGACGCCAGCAGCGGACAGCGGTACGTTCGCGCGCACATGCAGCGCCTGTGTCGCGCCGAGTTCGAGGCCGCGAGCGCGGACCATGACCTTGCTGTCGCAGCGGATCCCGCGATCGACCGCTTCTGCTCGCTCGGCGCCTGGATCCTCTCCTTCCACGACGCGTTCCGGCCGCGCGCGGAGCTGCGCAGCGCGCGCGAGGGCGGGGCCTTCGTCGCGCTCGCGGCGGCCGAGGAGCCGTCGATCGGCATCGTGCTGCAGCCGCTCGAATCGATGTGGGGCTTCGCGTCACCGCTCGTCGGCGAGGGAAGCTGCGAGCTGCTCGGGCGCCTGCTCGAGCCCGGCCCCGCGGCGCCCGCGCGCGAGCCACTGCTGCTCTCCGGTGTACCCCTCGAGCGCGCGCGGCTCGAGCCGCTCCTGCGCCTGCTCGCGCCCCACTACGCGCTGCGCCCGCTGGCGGAGACGCTGCGCTGGCAGGCGTCGCTGGACGGCGGCGTCGACGGCTGGCTCGCGCGCCGCAGCGGGCGCTTCCGGCGCGGTCTGCGCGAGGCGCGCCGGCGCACGCGCGACGCGGGCGTGCGCTTCGCGTGCCTGAGCCCGGTCGTCGCCGACGCCGCGGCGGCCTACGCACGCGTGCTGGCGGTCGAGCGCGACACCTGGAAGACGCGCTCCGGCAACGGCGTCGACCGCGGGCCGATGCGCGACTTCTACGCGCGCATGCTGCCCGCCCTGGCCGCGCGCGGTGCGCTGCGCATCCTGTTCGCCACGCGCGACGGCGTCGACGTCGGCTACCTGTACGGCGGGATCGCGGGCGGGCTCTTTCGCGGACTGCAGTTCAGCTTCCGCGAGTCGGAGCGGCGGCTCGGCCTGGGCAACGCGCTGCAGGCGGAGATGATCGAGCGGCTGTGCGCGGAGGGGCTCTCGGTCTACGACCTCGGCTCCCAGTCCGACTACAAGCGCCGCTGGGCGGAGCCTGGCCTGGTCACCCTCCGCCTGCTCGCTCGCCCCCGTGCTTGAGCGAGCCGGCCTTGCCCGCGAGCCAGCGCGCGGTGGCGGAGCGCGTGGCGTGGTACTCGAACTCGATCGAGCCCTTCGCGCCGTAGGCCGTGTTCACGCGCCGCGCGGAGAGCTGCGCGACCAGCCTCACCGGCATGACCACGCCCATGAAGCGCAGGCCGTTCTCGGCGAGCAGCGGGTAGAAGTAGTCGACGATCCAGGCCTGGTCCTCGAGATCGACGACGGAGAAGTCCGAGATGTCGGCGAGCCAGCAGCTCGAGCGCCGCTCGCGCGAGGCGTACACACAGGCGTGTGCCGGATTGCGCAGCCGCTCGCCCTTGGCGAAGCCGTGCCACTCGGCGATGTGATAGCCCGCGCGCGTGTCCCAGAAGAGCTTGAGTACGTCGTCCTCGAAGACCAAGCGCAGGTGATCCATGCTCCACGCGTCGTCGCCGCGCGCAGCGGACTTGAGCGACCCGTCAGCTCCGCGGCAGTCCGAGCACGCGCTCCGACAGGATGTTGCGCTGGATCTCGCTCGAGCCGCCGTAGATCGTGTACGCGCGCGACCAGAGCTCGCGCCACTGCCAGATCCCGCCGTCGATGCCGCGCGGACCGTCGAGCCAGAGCTGACCGAACGCGCCCTGCACGTCGGTCGCGAGCCGCATCAGCGCCTGCTCGAACTCGGACTGCTGCAGCTTGAAGCGGCTGGTCTCGGGTCCGGGCGGACGGCCGTCGCGCTGGTCCGAGATCGCCTTCAGCACCCCCTGGCGCAGCGCCTCGTACTCGATGCGCGCGCGCGCCCAGCGCTGGCGGTAGCGCGGATCACGGCTGCGGCCCGTCGCGCGCATGCGCTCCGCGACCTCCTCGAGCAGGTCGCCGTAGCGCACGACCGTGGCGTCGGCGCCGCGCTCGTGGCGCAGCACTTGGTTCGCGATCGTCCAGCCCTGGGTCGGCGCGCCGACCATGTTCTCGGCGGGCGCGCGCACGTCGTTGAAGAACACCTCGCAGAAGTCGCGGTCGGTGGTGGCGTTCACGATCGGACGGACGAGCACGCCCGGGCTGTGCATGTCGATCAACAGGAAGCCGATCCCTTCGTGCTTCCTGGCGGCGGGATCCGTGCGCACCAGGCAGAAGATCCAGTCGCCGTGCGTGCCGTTCGTGGTCCAGATCTTCTGGCCGTTCACGAGCCAGGCGTCGCCGCTGCGCTCGGCGCGCGTCGCCAGGCTCGCGAGGTCCGAGCCCGAGCCCGGCTCGGAGTAGCCCTGCACCCAGATCTCGTCGGCCGACAGGATCTTGGCGAGAAAGCGCTGCTTCTGCCGCTCGCTGCCGAACTCGAGCAGCGCGGGCGCGCACAGCGTGAGGCCCATGGTGTTGGCGAGCGGCGGGGCCTTGGCGCGCTGGAACTCCTCGGCGCGGATCAGCTCGTGCTCGAGCGAGAGCCCCTGGCCGCCGTACTCGCGCGGCCAGCGCAGGCCCATGTAGCCGGCGCGGTACAGCACGCGCTGCCACTCGCGCAGATCGGGGAAGCGCTCCTCCGCGACCTCGAACTGTGTCGCCCAGCGCGCCTCTCGCCACCAGCTCGGAACGTTCGCCTCGAGGAACGAGCGCAGCTTGCCGCGAAACGCCTCGAGCTCCGGCACGCTAGCGTCCTCCTGTCTCGAGCTCCGGCACCTTGCCCGGGGGATCGAGCCGCGTGTACTCGGCCGAGCTCTGGCCAGCCGGAGGCGTCACGATCTCGACCGACTTCGCGTAGATCGCGATGCGCACGCGCGAGGCGCAGGGTGACACGTTCGTGTCGTAGAGCTTCACGGTCGGATCCTTCTGACGGGGCGTCGAACGGGCGCGCGCGTCGCGCTGGATCGTACACGAACGACGGCGCCGATGGCGCGCCTGACGTCTGCCGACGCGCGTGGCTCGCCGCGTGCGATAGGCCTTCTCAATCCACGGGAATCCGCTTCCGATCGGGAGCGAAATGCGCATTCCGCTACCCGTGGCGCGAGCCGAAGCTCTCGCAGTTGCGATCACTGCGATCAGCTGCCTGCAGGCATGGCCCGCCGTCGCGCAAGACGAGCCGCTGGCCGAGGCACCCTCCGAGGCGCAGGCGCTCGCCGAGACGCCGCGCGTGGCCGTCGCCCCGGCCACCTTCCCCGCCGAGCTCGGCTTCGCGCGCGAGCCGCTCGCGGAGCACGTGCGCATCCTGCTGCGCGAGGCCGCGGTCGAGGTGGCGCCCGCGGCGCAGCTGCGCACGCGGATCGCGGCGGCCGGCCCGAGCGACGTCGCCACGAGCTGCGCGCTGGTCGCGCTCGCAGCCGCCGACGGCGCGAGTCCGGTCGTGCTCGCGGACCTGCGCGCGACCGAGCGCGGCATCGACGTCGCGCTGCGCGTCTACGAGCCGACCGCCTGCACGCTCGAGAGCGCCGCGCGCGCGTCGGGCGGCGCGAAGACGCTCGGAGCCGCGCTCGACGCTTCGCTCGCGCGCGTGCTGCCCGCGCTGGGCGGCTCGGCGGATCTGCTGCCCGCCGCGAGCCTCGGCCTCTCGCAGCTCGCGGCCGAGAGCCGTGCGCTCGCGCTGCTCGAAGAAGCCGAGCTCGCGCGCGCCTGGCGCGCGCTCGAGGGCGACACCTCGCTGCTCGCGACCGCGCTGCGCAGCCGGATCGGGGCCATTGCCGCGTCGCGCGAGGCGCCACTGGCCGAGCGCGTGCGCTTGAACACCGCGCGCGGCGAGACGGCGCCGAACGACGTCCTCGCGCGGCAGATCCTGATCCAGGCCGCGCGCGCGCTGGACGGCGAGCCGGCCGACGCGCGGGTGCTGCTCGCGGCGGGCGAGCTCCAGCTCGGGCGCGGCGAAGCGGGCGAGGCGCGCCGCTATCTCGAGAAGGCCGCGGCGCTCGCGCCCGGCAACCCCGACGTCCACCAGAACCTGGGCCGTGCGTTCGCGCAGCTGGGCGACGACGTGGGCGCGCGCGCGAGCTTCGAGCGCGCCGCGCAGCTCGAGCCCGACTCCAGCCGCGCGCTCGAGGAGCTCGCGCAGCTCGAAGCGCACGAGCCGGCGCGCCAGGCTGCCGTGCTGCTGCGCGCCGGCGAACGCGCCGTCGGCGCCTACGACGAGCGCGCCGCGGAGCGCGCGTTCGCGAAGGTGCTGCTGCTCGATCCGCACAGCGTCCCCGCGGTGAAGGACCGCGCGGCGGTCCTGTACGCGCGCTTCGGCGACGCCGAGCGCGCGCGCGCCACCTGGCAGGAGGCGATCGACGCCGGCGGCAGCTCGCCGGCGCGCGTGCTCGGCGCCGCGCAGGCGAGCCACGCGCTCGGCGATCGGGGCGCGGCCGAGACGGGCTTCCGCACGGCGCTCGAGCTCGACCCGACGAGCGTCGGCGCCGCGCTCGCCTTGGGTACGCTCTACACCGAGATGGGTCGCTTCGACGAGGCCCGCCCCTGGCTGGAGAAGGCCGTCGCGCTCGCGCCGCGCGATCCCGAGCCCAAGCGCGGGCTGGCCGTCGTGCTGCACCAGGCGGGCCAGTCGGACGCGGCACTCGAGCTGCTGCGCGCGGCCGAGCGCGCGAACGGCCCGACCACGAGCGTGCTGCGCATGCGCGCGACCATCCTGCGCGCGGGCGGCGACCCGGCCGGCGCGCTCGCGGTTCTCGAGCGCGCGATCGAGCTCGACCCGGTCGACGCCGGCCTGCGCGCCGAGCTCGCCGAAGCGCACGAGCTGCTCGGCGATCCGAGCGCGGCGGAGCGCGCGCGCGGCCATGCCACGCTGCTGACGCCGGCCCGTCCGCCGCCCCCGGAGGACGCCGCGACCGCGACCGCCGAGTCGTCGGGGGCGAGCGCGAGCGAGCTCGGCGACGTCGACGAGCGGCTGGCCGAGCTGATCCAGAGCTTCGTCGCGGTCGAGGCCGACACCGGCCGCGTCGCGCTGATCGGCGTGCGCGAGCGCAACGACTTCCTGGAGAATCCGCTGGCGTGCCTGAAGGCGCCGCTTCAGTGCCTGAAGCCGCGCGTTCCGAACCGCGACGCGCTCGATCGCGCGCTCGGTCGGGCGATCGGCGGCCAGTACGCGCTGATCCCGCGCGGCGAGATCGAAGAGGGCATGAAGAACAGCGCGAACCGCTCGCTGATCGCGGGGCTGCTCGCCTTCGAGCGCCAGGACTCGCTCGACGCGAACGCGCTGAGCGACATGAACCTGGCGCTGGGCAGCGACGCGCTGTTCCTGGCGCGCATCGAGCGCACGCCCGGCGGCGCCACCGCAGAGTCCGCTTCACGCTGCGGCGGCGAAACGCCCTGGCGGCTCGAGCTGCGCCAGCTCGCGGGCCGCTCGCCGGTGACGACGAAGATCCTGGGCAACGCGCTCTGCATCGACGCGCGCGGCGAATACTCGCGCTGGAATCGCCTGCTGCTCGGGCTGCTGGGCGCGGCCGGGCTCGCGCTCGCGTTTCAGCTGGTGCGCGGCTGGGGCAGCGTCTCGGTCACGGTCAACCTGCCGCCGCAGACGCGCGCGCTGTTCAGCATCAGCCTCTCGCGCCGGCCGCGGAAGGCGCGGGGCGCGAAGAGCCAGAAGAACAAGGAGCGCGCGAAGTCGCTGATCGAGGACGGCTTGCGCCGCTTGAACCGCTACGAGCGCGCGCTGCGCCAGGGCAGCCCCGTCGACTTCACGTGGATTCCCGCGCGCCGGCGTTCGTACTACGTGACGGTGCGCGGGCCGCTGATCAACTCGGCGACCGGCGAGCTGATCGGCGATTTCCTCGAGGAGCAGCTCGTGCGCGTGCGGCGCGGCAAGGCCGAGGGCGTGAAGTTCGACCTGCGCCCGAAGGAGACGGTGCTCGAGATCACCGTCAGCGGCGCCGACAAGGCGGTCGGCGCGGTCGCGCTGGCGCTGCGCGGCGTGCCCTCGTCGCTGCGCTACGCCAACGACGGCGGCGTATTCCTGTACCTGCAGCCGGGCAAGCACACGCTGCTGGTGGGCGCGGGCGATCGCCTGCTGGAGAAGCTGTTCGAGATCCGCTCCTACGACACGATGCGGATGCAGATCGAGATTCCGCGCGTGCAGGAGTGGCTGTTCACGGGTTGCCCCGCGGCGGTCACCGCCTACCTCGAGGGCGACGTGCCGCGCGCCGCGGACGAGCTCGAGCGCGCGGGCGAGACCAAGGCGGCGAACAAGCTGCGCGCGAGGCTCGTGCGCGCGCAGGGCAAGACGGAGGTCGCGCAGAGCGCACCCGCCACGCCGAGCGATCCGCGCGCGGCCGCCGAGCTCGCGGAGTCCGCGCGCGATCCGCACAGCGCCGCGGCGCTGTTCGAAGCCGCCGGTGAATTCGCCGACGCCGCGGACGCGCATCGCGCCGCGGGCGATCTTGCCGCCGCAGCGCGCGCCTACGAGCGCGCGGGCGACCTCGCGAGCGCGATCGAGTGCGCGCAGCGGATGCCGGACGAGGAGTACCTGCTCGCGCTGTACGAGAAGCACGGCGACTCGTTCGAGGCCGGCGAGCTGGCCAAGCGGGCGCGCCAGACGCTGCGCGCGATCCACGCCTTCTCGCAGGTCGACCGGATCGACTCGAACTACCGCAAGGCGTGTCAGCGGCTGGTCGAGCTCCACAGCGAGCGCAACCAGTTCGCGCCCGCGCTCGAGAAGCTCGAGGAGCTGGTCGAGCTCGAGGGCGGCGAGCAGGCGCCGCTGCAGCTGCGCTCGCTGCTCGCGCGTCTGCTCGAGACGCTCGGCCGCGGCGTGGACGCGCTCACCGTCTGGGAGTCGATCGAGTCGCGCGACGCGGCCTTCCAGGACGCCTCCGCGCGCGTCGCGGGGCTGCGCGCCAAGCACCGTCCACAGCCCGCGCCCGCCGCGAGCGCGCCGGCGAGTGCGCCCGCTGCCGGAGAGAGCCGCTACGAGATCCTCGAGGAGCTCGGCCGCGGCGCGATGGGCGTGGTGTACAAGGCGCGCGATACGCGGCTCGGCCGCGTGGTCGCGCTGAAGCGCCTGACCGACAACCTGCGCGGCCACCCGACCGCGATCGCCTTCTTCGAGCGCGAGGCGCGCTCCGCGGCGGCGCTCTCGCACCCGAACATCGTGGTGGTCTACGACGCGGGCCAGGAGAACGGCCACTACTTCATCACCATGGAGCACCTGCAGGGCACGACGCTCGAGCAGATCCTGAAGCAGCGCGGGGCGATGAGCGCGCAGATCGTCGCTTCACTCGGCGTGCAGGTCTGCGCGGGCCTGCACTACGCGCACACCAACAAGATCATCCACCGCGACATCAAGACCGCGAACCTGTTCTTCACCCGCGAGCGGATCGTGAAGATCATGGACTTCGGTCTGGCCAAGATGGTCGAAGAAGTACGCAAGGGCGCGACCATGATCAGCGGCACACCCTACTACATGGCTCCGGAGCAGGCCCTGGGCGAGAACGTCGACCACCGCGCGGATCTGTACGCGCTCGGCGTCACCTTCTGGAACCTGCTGACCAACGCGTTCCCGTTCGAGACCGGGGACGTGACCTTCCATCACCGCAATACGCCCGCGCCCGACGTGCGCACGCGCGCGCCCGGCGCGCCCGCCGAGCTGGCTCTGCTCGTCGCGAAGCTGCTGGCCAAGCGGCCCGACGCGCGCTTCCAGAACGCGGCGGAAGTCGCGCAGCTGCTGCAGCAGATCGCCGCCGCCGCGCCCGCCCCCTGACGCGGGCGCTTCGCGCGCGTCAGCCTCGCGGCGCCAGGTCGAGGGCGCGCAGCCGGCGCAGCAGGCCCGCGGGCAGCGCGAGGTTCGCCGCGCGATCCGTCACCAGGCAGACGACGTTCGGTCCGGGCGCGAGCCGCGCGGAGTGCAGCGCGGGCTCGAGCTGATCGAGCGCGCTCGCGCACACGCCGCGGCAGCCCAGGCCCTCCGCGATGATGTCCCAGCGCACGACCTCCGACTCGCCGTCGAAGGCGATGTCGCGCTTCGCGCGGCCGTGCTGCGCGTCGGACGTCGAAGCGCGCTCGGCGAACACGATGGTCGTCACCTTCAAGCCCTCGCGCGCGGCGGTCTGCATCTCCATGAAGCTCTGCTCCGCGGCGTCCTCGCTGGTCACGCACACGACCTCGCGCCCGGGGTCGGCGAGCTTGGCGCCGATCGCGACCGGGATGCCCGAGCCGAGCACGCCGTGGCGGTCGACACAGCGGTGGTACGAGCGCGCGCGCGTCGGCGGCAGCGCCCAGTGCGCCCACAGTGCGGTGTGCACCCCGTCGACGGCGTAGATCGTGTCGGGCCCGAACACGCGGCCGATCTCCAGGATCGCCCTGCGCGGATGGATGTCCGGTCCGCTGGCGCGGTCGAGCGCCGCGAACTGCTCCGCGCGCCAGGCGCGCGCGGCGGCCGCGTAGCGCGCCAGGTCGTTCGAGTCGGCGCCGTGCACGCGCCGCGCGCGCAGCAACCCGAGCAGCTCGCCGAGACCCGTGCGCGCGTCCGCCGCGATGTCGAGCGCGAGCGGTCGCGTGCCGCCCAGACTGCGCGGCGAGGCGCCGATCTGGATCCACGACTGGCGCGCGCCGTCGCTCGTGTCCTCGTCCAGGACCGGATCGAGATCGCCCATCGGCGAGCCCACGACCAGCACGACGTCGGCCTCGCGCAGCGCCGCCTGCGCGCCGCTGCTGAAGCCGCACAGCGCGTGCGGGTGGTCGAGTGGAAACGCGGAGCGGCCGCCCAGGGTCGTGACGATCGGACAGGCGAGCCGCTCCACGAGCTCGAACAGCGCGGCGTTCGCGCCGTCTCGGTCGACGCCGCCGCCGGCGACGACGAGCGGTCGCTCCGCGCGCGCGAGCATCTGCGCGGCCTGCTCGAGCCGGGCGCGCACCGGCTCCGCCTGCGCGGGTCGCTGCGGAATCGACGACGCGAACGACTCGTCGCGCGGGTTGCCCAGCTCGTTCAGCGCAGCTTGCGACAGCTCCAAAAGAACCGGCCCGGGTCGGCCGAGCGTGAGCTCCTGGAAGACGCGGTGCACGAGCTCGGGAATGCGCTCGCGCTCGCGCACCGATGCGCTCCACTTCACGGCCAGCCGGTACAGGTCGAGCGGGTCCTGACCCGCGAACGCGGCCGAGGCGGCCGGCATCACCGAGTCGCGGCGTTGCTCGGACGTGATCACCACGACCGGTATGCCGCCGCGCTGCGCGCCGACGACGCCGGGCAGCAGGTTCGCCGAGCCGGAGCCGGGGCGTCCGATCACCGCCGCCACCTGCCCGCTCGTGCGGTACAGACCCTCCGCGAGCTGAGCCGCGGCGGCCCCGCTCCGCACCGGCACGAAGCGCATGCGATTCGCGTCGAGCGATTCGAGCAGGGGCGCGAGCTCGGGCGCGGGCAGCCCCGCGACCAGCCGCACGCCCTCGTTGGCCAAGCAGTGCGCGAGCAGCGCCCCGCCGCTGATCTCGGACCCGCTCAATGTACGACTCTCGCCGTGCGGGCGCCGGCGCGCTTGCACGGCTCTTCGAGTCCCGCGACGAGGCCGCGTGCGGGCTCGGCTGCGACGCCTTCCGGTGTCACTCCGTCGGCGACCGGGTCGAGCTCGAACGGGGTTGCCAGACTCGCCAGGTGGCCGGTCTGGGTTGGTGACTCGAGGGCGAGGAAGTTCGCCTCGAGCGGCTTCTGCTGTTTCATCGGACCTGCTTCGCTTTGGTTTCTTGCGGTCGGGCGGGACCATCGGCCTCCGGGCTCGTTCGCGCTTGATCTTCCACGACAATCGCTTGACACTCGGCGCCAACGGTCGGAGGACACGGCGACGCACGTCCCGCGGATTCGAGTCGGGGGCGCGGCAGGGGTGCTCGAGGCCATCGCCAAGCGCGGCGGCTCGGTCGCGAGCGTCTTGCGCAAGGCCGGACTGCGCCAGCGCGACCTCGCCGACCCCGAGCACTTCGTCGACCTCGAGAAGATGCTCGTGCTGCAAGACGAGGCCGCGCGCGAGGTCGGCGACGATACGCTCGGTCTGACCCTCGCCCTCACCTACAACCCGAGCCGTCTCGGCGTGCTCGCCTATGCGCTGTTCAATGCGCCCACGGTCGGCGTGGCGCTGCACAACCTCGAGCGCTACGCGCACACGCTGCTGCACGGCGTGCGGGTCGTGATCGAGATGCGCGGCTCGGAGTGCGTGTCCGGCTACGACATCCCGGTGGGCGACCGCGAGCTGCGGCGCCAGAACGCGGAGGGCGCGAGCGTGGTCGCGTTCGAGGTGATGCGCCGCCTGATCGGCCCCGACTGGCGGCCCAAGCGCGTGGAGTTCGGCCACCGCCGGCCCGCCGACACGACCCAACACAGTCGCGTGTTCGGCGCCCCGCTGCGCTTCGAAGCCGAGCACAGCTTCGCGCTGGTCTACGACCGGTCCGACGTCGATCGGGCGGTGCAGGGCGCGGACGCGGGGATCCTGCCGATCGTGCAGCGCTACCTGGACGAGCTCCCCGCGCCCGCGGCTCGCTCCGACGCCTGGCCTCGCGAGGTCCGCGCGCTGATCGCGCGCGACATCTGCAACGGTCACCCCGACATGGAGCGGATCGCGCGCGCGCTCGGCCTCAGCGGACGCACGCTGCAGCGCCGTCTGGCCGAGCGTGGGTTGGTCTGGAAGACGATGGTCGAGGAGGTCCGCCGCGAGCTCGCGCTCCGCTACCTGAAGGACGTGAGCACGTCGCTGACCGAGGTCGCCTTCCTGCTCGGCTACTCCGATCTCTCGGCGTTCGGTCGCGCCTTCCGCCGCTGGACGGGCACGACCCCGGCGGCGCAGCGCCGACGCCTGCGCTCCGAAGCGAGCGGCGCCGCGACTGTGGTATGAGACTCCGCGAGGAGAATCCATGCCCGAGCTCGATCTCTGCATCCGCAACGCGCGCATCGTGGACGGCACCGGGCGCCCGGCCTTCGCCGGCGACGTCGGCATCGCGGGCGACCGCATCGCAGTGCTGGGACGCGTCGACGCCGGGGCGGCGCGCGTGATCGACGCGCGCGGGCTGGTGCTCGCGCCGGGCTTCATCGACATCCACACCCACTACGACCCGCAGATCTGCTGGGACCGGCTCGCGACGCCCTCGATCGAGCACGGCGTCACGACCGTGGTGATGGGCAACTGCTCGCTCACGCTCGCGCCCGTGAAGCCGGGCCAGTCGCACAAGCTCGTGTCGATGTTCTCGCGCATCGAGGACATCAAGGAGCCGACCTTCGCGGCGGGGGTGCCGTTCACCTGGGAGAGCTTCGGCGAGTACCTCGACCACATCCGCGCGGGGCTGGGCCTGAACATCGGCGCGCTGGTCGGCCACTCGGCGCTGCGCTGGTACGTGATGGGCGCCGACTCGCAGGAGCGCGTCGCGACCGACGCCGAGATCGCGCAGATGTGCCGGCTCCTCGAAGAGGCGATGGCCGCTGGCGCGATCGGGCTCTCGACCTCGTACGTCGACATCGACGAGAACATGAAGCCGGTGCCGAGCCGCTTCGCCGACATGCGCGAGAAGATCGCGCTGTGCCAGGCGATGGCGAAGAGCGGCCGCGGCGTGCTGCAGACGGTGCCCTACTTCATCGACATCGCGGAGCAGCTCGAGAACATCGCCGAGCTCGGCGAGCTCTCGCGCGCGTCGGGCGTGCTGTGCTCGCTCGCGCCGATCGTGTCGAGCCCGCTCGGCGGCGATGGCTGGCGGCGCTCGCTCGCGGCGCTGGAGGCCGAGCGCGCGAAGGGCGGCCGCGTCTACGCGCAGTCGATGCCGCGCACCTTCGATCTGAACATCCGGCTGTCCGAGACGAGCTTCCTGTTGTTCGGCCTGCCGACCTGGAACCGCTTCATGAGTCTTCCGCTGCCCGAGCGTGTGAAGGCGTTCGGCGACCCGGCGAACCGCGCGCAGCTGGTGCAGGAGGGCATGCTGATCGCGCCGCTCCTGCTGGCGTCGTCGGTCGGCGAGGTGTTCTCGCCGGCGAACCAGCCGTTCGCGGGCCGCTCGCTGCTGCAGATCGCGGGCGAACGGAAGCACAGCCTGCCCGAGGTCATGCTCGACCTCGCGCTCGCCGACGGGTTGCGCACCGAGTTCTGCATCCGCGGCGCGATCCACGCGGACGTCGAGTCGGTGTCCGAGATCCTCTCCCACCCGCTCGTGCACGTGGGCGCCTCCGACGCCGGCGCGCACATCGCGCAGTTCTGCGGCGCGGGCGACACCTGCTACCTGATCGAGCGCTTCGTGCGCGAGCACAAGAAGATGAGCCTGGAGCGCGCGGTCGAGCGGCTCACCGGCGAGCTCGCGCGCGACTGGGGCATCGCCGAGCGCGGCGTGATCGCGGAAGGCAAGTTCGCCGATCTCGTGCTGTTCGATCCGGAAACGATCGCGCGCGGACCCGAGGTGTTCGTGGGCGACGTGCCCGGCGACGGCAACCGCTACCTGCGCAGCGCCAAGGGCATCGAGGCCGTGATCGTGAACGGCGCGCTCACGTTGGAGCGTGGCACCTACACCGCGGAGCGCGCGGGCCGGATCGTGTGAGCGGGATGCGCGCGCGCCAGCTCGCCCCGATCCTGGTCCTGCTCCTCGCGGCCTGCAACGGTCCGCTGCCGTTCCTCGCCGGAGGAAAACTCACCGGCGAGAGCGCGTCCGCGCCGACCGACTGGTCGTTCGCGGGGGACTCCGGGACCGCGCAGCTCGAGACCCGGCCCGAGGATCCGTATTCGGTGAACCTCGTCTACACCGTCGTCGACGGCCAGCTCTACATCAACGCCGGCGACACCGAGACGAACTGGGTGAAGCACATCGCGGCGAACCCCGACATGCGGCTGCGCATCGACGGAACGGTCTACGACCTGCGCGCGGTGCGAGTCACGGACACCGCCGAGATCGCGTCGTTCGCCGCGGCGTGGACGAGTCAGTCGATGTTCCGCCGCGATCCCGCGAAGCTCGACCCCGTCTGGATCTACCGGCTGGTCGCGCGTCAGCGCGCGGCCTCGTCGAGCTGGCGGCTGGTCTCGAGCAGGAGCTCGGTCATCGAGATGTCGAGCCTGGGCTCGGGGAGCAACGCGTTCGCGTCGAAGCGGAAGCGGCCGCGGGTGGCGCCGACCAGCACGACCGCGGCCGCAAGGCCGTCGGCCTTCTCGGTCCGGGCGTGCAGCGGCTGGCCGTCGCCGAGCCAGACGCGTGCCGGGCCCTGCTCGGTCTCGACCTCGAGCAGGCCGGACTTGCGGCCCATCTCGAGCATCTGCAGCACCACGAAGACCGGCATCTCGGCCAGCTCGCCGCTGAACGCGTCGCCCGCGCCCTGCTTCGCGAACAGCACGGTCTCCTGACCGTCGGGATCGGACAAGAGCGCCTCGAGCGACGCACGCGCGATGCAGAAGGTGATCGCCGCCGAGCCCACGCCGATCCGGTCGCCCGGCTCGAGCGCGCGCGGGCCACCGATCAGCTCGCCGTTCACGAACGTGCCGTTCCGGCTCGACAGGTCCCGCACCAGGTACAGGCCGTCGTCCGTGTACACCTCGGCGTGTCGGCGCGAGGCGTCGTCCGTGGCGACCGGGAAGTCGCAGTCGCGGCCGCGCCCGATCGCGACACGCCCGCCAGCGGGGATCTCGACGGGGGCGAACGGCGGGCAGAAGAGCAGCGCTTTGCGGTCGGCGGGCATCGCCTTCGACTCGGCAGCGCGCGCTGCCCCCTTGAGCCGCGCGGGCTCACTTCGCGTCGGCGGTCCTCTCGGTCGCGCCGAGCCCCTCCATGAACGCGGCCTGCACCTGCGGCATGTACATGTTCCCGAGGTGCCCGCCGCCCGGGAACACGGTGATGCGGCCAGCGAAGACGCTCTCGAGCCAGCCGAGGTCGCTCGGCTGCAGGATGAAGTCGTCCTTGTTCGTGAACACCGCGATGCGCTCGTCTTCGCGCAGCCCGGCTTCCTGGCTGTACAGGTCGGCGGCGTCGAACAGCTGCGCGGTCGTGCGGGCGCCGCCCTCCTTCTCGACGAAGTATGGGATCGCCAGCTCGTCCATGTAGCGCTTCAGGGTATTGCTCTCGACCTCGACCGCGAACGGTCCGTGGAAGCCGCCGGCCGACCCGCCGGGAATCTCGCTGAGCGTCTTGCCGCCGCGCTCGCTGCTGGCGGCGATCGCCTGCATCGTCATCGCGCGCGAGGACAGGCCGATCAGGAACTCGGAGCCGTCGCGCGTGAACGGCAGTGTCTTGTACTTGCGGATCAGATCCTCGTCCTCGCCCTGCGCGAGCACGTAGGCCTTCTTGACCGTCTCGGTGGCCAGGTCGCGGCGCTGCGCATCAGGCCACTCGCGCGGCGCGTCGAAGTAGCTGTCGAACAGACCCGAGGCGTAGCCGAGGTTCACCGCGGGATTGATCGCGACGATGCGCTCGAAGTGCAGCGCGCCCGGGGCCGTGTTCTTGCGCTCGAGCTGCGAGATGAACAGCGTCGCGATGCCGCCCAGCGAGTAGCCCATCAGCGACGACGACGTGACCTTGCCGGGGTGGTTCGCCTCGATGTTGCCACGCATCTCGCCGAGCGCGCGGTACAGATCCTCGGCGTCGCTCGGCGTGTAGCCGGGATAGGTGGCGGAGAGCCCGCTCAGGATGAACTCGGGATTGAACGGGCTGCTCACGATCGCCGCCGAGTAGCCGCGCTGCCAGGCGGACTCCGCGAGCTTCACGGCGTTGGTGGTCGAGCGGTGCGAGCCGATGCCCGGAATGATGAACACGAGCGGCGCCGGCTTCTCCTGCATCCAGAGCGAGTACGGCACCGGCTTGCCCGTGGCTTGCGACGGCGCCTCGCCGCGCGCGTGCAGCGAGGGGAAGTTCGGATCGTCGAGCTTGGTCAGCATCACGCCGAGCGACGGATTCGGGTCGGCGTCGGTCCAGGCGATCTCCGGAATCTGATAGTCGCTGACCGCGATGTCGCGGTTGATCGCCCAGAGCGTGCGGACCGGCAGGTACAGGTCCATGCCGCTCTCGGTCATCATGTCGTAGGTGTTGATGCGCGAGCTGAAGCCGTTGACGGTGAACACGACGAACGGGATGCCGTAGGTCGCGACCCAGGTCGCCGGCGAGAGCGCGACGTCGAACACCTTGCCCACGGTGTCGCGGCCGCTGCTCGGGCCGAGCATGGGGATGAAGAAGTAGAAGCCCGGCCCGATGCCCCACTTGCCGAACGCCTGGCCGACGTCCTCCTTGTAGGTCGGCACGCCGAGCGGCTTGGCGACGTCGAAGAAGCCCGCGACCCCGGCGGTGGTGTTGACCAGGAAGTTCCCCGTCTCGGTCCCCGCCTTGATCACCTCGCCCTGCAACAGCAGGCTCACGAAGCGGTCCGGGAAGTTCAAGTTGTAGGCGAAGTTGTCGATGCTCGTCCGCACCGCCCTGGGGAACACGGCGCGCCAGCCGAGCGCGACGGGCCGCACGCCGTAGTCGATCACGCCCTTGGTCGCGTGGTAGCTGCCGCGGTTGACCGGCTCGATCGGATCGTTCACGTACTGCACCAGCTCGTAGCTCTCGCCGGTGGTCTGGCGCCGGTGCTCCGACACGCCCATGACCGAGACCGTGTGCGGGCGCGCGTTGGAGTCGGGCGAAGCGCAACCGAACTGCAGCGAGCTCGCGATCGCCAACCCGATCGCGAGGAGTGTCCTGGGCATCGTGCGTGTCTCCTGGGCCGTTCGAGTCTTTGAATTGGCGCGCCCGGCTGGACTCGAACCAGCGACCTGCGGATTAGAAGTCCGCTGCTCTATCCAGCTGAGCTACGGGCGCACGGGCGCCGAGAGTAGCCTAATTCGGGGCCGCGATCGGGCACGGGCTCTCCGGAAAGCAGTCGTCTCCGCGCCACTCCGCGAAGCCCGCGTAGGCGCGGATCTCGCTCGCGTCGAACAGCCAATCGGCGTGCGCGAGGAGCCCCGGCGTGAGCACCAGCGCGCTGCGCCCGCGCACGACGACCGCCGGCGGGCCGGCGAGCTTCGCGTTCGCGGCGACCCCGTCCGCGATCGTGCGATAGGCCGAGGCAAACGCCTGCGCGGCGTCGGCGGAGTCCCAGCGCGTGAGCCAGACCAGCTCCCAGCTCTCGCCGCAGTCGAGCTGCGCGAAGCGGTCGCCGCGCCACGCGCGCAGCAGCGCGTCGCCGTCCGCCGCGGCGCCGTACTCGTCGAACAGCACTTGCAGCGTGAGCGCGCCCGCGACGTTGTCGTCGCCGGCCCGGCAGGAGGCGCCGCGAGCGAGGCGCGCGACCAGCTCCGCCACCGGCAGGCGCACGAACTCGACGGGATCGCCGTCCTCGGGGAACAGCACGCGGAGCGTCGAGAGCGGCGGCTCGCGCAGGCTCGCGTCGAGCCCCGCGCTGCCGTCGCGCGCGAAGCTCCGCGCCGCGAGCGGCGTGCCGTGCGCGTACGGAAAGATCAGCGACTCGCGCAGCAGCCGCGGCGCCTTGGCGAACGCGCCGCCTTCGCGCTCGAGCTCGCCGAGCATGCTGTCGCGCACGAAGGCGGCCGTCTCCTCGTTGCGCGCGTCGGCGCCGTCCACGTCCGCGCGCACGCCGAGCATGGTGAAGGTCGCGTCGCCCTCGAGCGCCGAGGAGAGCGCGCCGACCACGTCGTCCTGGCGGCGCAGACCGGTGAGCAGCGCGAGCGACTCCGGAAAGTGTTGGTGCTGGAGCGCGTGCACGAGCTCGTGCACGACGATCAGCGACTGGCCGGCGTCGGCGCCCGACGCGTCGTCGCGCAGCGAGTCGAGCACGTAGAGCGTGTTGCGGCGCGGGCTGTACATGCCCGCGATCGCCTGCGACTGCAGCTCGAGCATGGTCTCGAGCAGGTCGAGCCCGGCCGGGAACACGCCGAGCGCCGCGTACGCGTCGCGGTAGCGCCGCGCGGACTCGGGTGTGTACACGCCCGCGAGCTCCTCGCGGATCACGTCCTTCACCTCGGCCTCGCCGAACCACTCGAGCCGCACCGGCGCCTGGAAGGCGAGGCCGCGCAGCGCGCTCGCCTGCGTGCGCCAGGCCGCGAGCCGCGGATCCTCGCGGCGCGCGAAGAAGGCAGGCGACGCCGCGCCCGCGGCCAGGACGAGCACAAGCCACCACAGCCGGCGCATCCGGGCCTACAGACCCCAGCCGCTGCGGTGGACGATCGGGATGCGCCGGCCGCTGCCGTACGCCTTCTGCGAGACCTTGAGCACGACCGGCGCCTGCCGGCGCTTGTACTCGTTGCGGTCGATCTGGCGCAGGATCCAGGCCACGGTCTCGCGCGTCGCGCCGCGCGGCGCCTCGATCTCGTCGCCGGGCAGCCCCAGCTCGATCGCCTGGTGCAGCACCTCGTCGAGCACCGGGTACGGCGGCAGCGCATCCTCGTCGCGCTGATCGGGCGCGAGCTCGGCGGACGGCGGCTTCTCGATCGAGCCGATCGGAATGCGCGGGCCGTCGCGGTTCGAGTGGCGCGCGAGCGCATACACGTCGCGCTTCAGCACGTCGCCGATCACCGCCAGGCCGCCGACCAGGTCGCCGTACAGGGTGGTGTAGCCGACCGACAGCTCGCTCTTGTTGCCGGTCGCGAGGACGATCCGGTTCTCGAAGTTCGACACCGCCATCAAGAGCGCCCCGCGAATGCGCGCCTGGATGTTCTCCTGCGTGAGCCCGTAGCTCTCGCGCGCTCCGAACAGGCTCCGGAACTGCTCGAGGTAGTCCTTGTACAGCGTGTCGATGCGCACGGTGCGCGTCTCGACGCCGAGCGCGCGCGCGAGCGCTTCCGCGTCCGTGATGCTGTGCTCGGACGAGAACGGACCGGGCATCAGCACGCCGAGCACGTTCTCGGCGCCGAGCGCGCGCGCGGCGAGATGCGCGGTGACGGCGGAGTCGATCCCGCCCGAGAGGCCGATCACGGCCTGCTCCATACCGAGCTTGCCCAGGTAGTCGCGAATGCCGAGCACCAGCGCGCGCTCGAGCAGCTCGACGTCGGGCTCGAGCGCGGGCGCCTCGGCCTGGCCTGTCGCGAACGGATCGACCACCGCGAAGTCCTCGGCGAAGCGCGCGAGCCGCGTGGTGACGCGCGCGTCCGCGTCGACGCAGAAGCTCGTGCCGTCGAAGATCAGCTCGTCGTTGCCGCCCACCAGGTTCACGAACACGAACGGCACGCGGTGGCGGCGCGCGGCGTCGCGCACCATCGCCTCGCGCAGGCTCATCTTGCCCTGGTTCCAGGGCGAGGCGGAGATCGCGAGGATCACCTCGGCGCCCCTCCCGACCAGCTCCTCGATCGGATCGATCGGGTACGGCCGGCGCGGGCCCCAGAACCTCCCGCTCCACAGGTCCTCGCAGATCGCGATGCCGATCGCGCGCTCGCGGAAGCGGAACACGCGCCGCTCGCTCGCGGGCTGGAAGTAGCGCGACTCGTCGAAGATGTCGTAGGTGGGAAGGAGGGTCTTCGCCTGCACGTGCACGATCTCGCCGCGGTCGAGCAGCACGGCGGAGTTCGAGATGCGCTTGGGACCCCCGTCGGGCGCGGGCAGGATCGCGCCGGTCAGGATCGCGATGTCGCGCGACTCGGGCACGAGCTCCTCGAGCGCGCGCGTGTGGTCGCGCAGGAAGCTCGGGCGCTCCAGCAGGTCGCCGGGCGGATAGCCGGAGATGCCGAGCTCGGGGAGGATCAACAAGTCGGCGCGCTGGGTGCGTGCGCGGACGAGGGCTGCGCGGATCTTGCGGAGGTTTCCGGTGAAGTCGCCGATCGTGAGGTTCAGCTGCGCTAGCGCGATTCGCATCGGTTTCCGCAGGGTAGCGGAGCGGCGATCCCGGAGCGCGGATCCAAGACAGGCGATGGACCCCGCGCTCCTCTGCGCGAGGTGGTGGCGGAGGGTCTTGCAAGCGAGCGCTTCGCGCTCGCGCGCAGCGAGGCGGAGCCGAGCGGAGTGCGGGTGGCGCGCGGCCGTCCGCGCGCCGGGTCCCGCTAAGACTCCCGCCCGGGTCCCGTCAGTAAGAGCCGCCGATGTACTTGCGTAGGGACTCGACGTCTTCGGAGCGCTCTTCGAGCTCGCCGAAGATGAGGTCGCGGATGGAGAGCATGTCGACCACGGCGCCGTGCAGGACGACGGGCAGGTGGCGGCAGCCGACGGCGTCCATCTTGCGCACGGCGAGCGCACGCTCGTCGCTGGGCGCGGCGGTGAGCGGGTTCGGCGTCATGACTTCGCCGATCTCGGTTTTCTCGGGCGCGCGGTTCACCCAGACGACGCGGCGTACGACGTCGCGCTCGCTGAAGATGCCGACCAGACGTCCGTCCTGGACGACCGGCACGGCGCCGATCTTGCGCGAGGACATGATCGCGACCGCCTCGGCGACGGTCTGGTGCGGGCTCACGATGTGCACCACCGGTGAGCGCTTCTGTAGGAGCTGAGCGATCAGGCCCATGGGCAGCCTCCTCTTCGAGCTCGCCCCTAGTCTCCCCCGAGTCGCGCGAAACTTCAACGAATTCTTGAGAGGGCGGTGGCCAGCTCCGCGACCTCGACGGGCTCCAGCAGCTCGTGGAGCGGCTCGAGCGTGCCCGGGTCGAGCGCGAGCGAATCGACCGGCGCGGCCAGCGCGATCGACTCGATCTGCCGGTCCGAGAGCTCGACCAGCGCGGGCCGGAGCTGCGTGTCGAGGTCGAGCCGCGCGTCGCCGTTCGCGGCCCGGACCTGGATGCGCTTCCCGAGCTCGATCTGCAGCGCGAACAGGTCGCGCAGCGCCGCCGGGTCGAGCCCGAGATCGATCGCGCGCTGGCGCACGGCCTCGAGCACGCGCGCCTCCTGGACGGTGTCCTCGATCGGCCGCTGGTGCGCGCGCTTCCAGGCTCCGATCGCGGGCGCCAGCGCGAGCCGCCGCGCGATCAGGTCGACCAGCCGATCCGCCTCGTCCTGGCGCTGCGGGCTGCCGAACCACTTCTCGCGCAGCTTCGCGAGCTCGGGCTCGCGCTGGCGGACCAGCGGATCGAGCACCGGACCGAGCTCGGCGGCGTGCGCGGGCGCCACCCACCAGACCTTGCGATCGCGCGCCGGCTCGCAGTGGATCGGGTCGCCGACCCGCGCGAAGCCTCCGAGCTCGAAGCTGTCGGTCACGATCGCCTCGACCTCGCCGCTCGCGAGCCGCGCGGGCAGCGTGCGGTTCGCGTCGACCGCCTCGATGCGCGCGCCCGGAAAGTGCGCGCGCGCGAAGCGCTCGAGCACGCCGCCGTGGTTCACCGCGACACTCTTCGGTGACAGCGGCCCGATCCAGCACGGCCCGCCGATCGCGACCGCCAGGCTCATGCGCCCGACCACCGCGCGCTCCGGTCGCCAGGTGACGCCGCTCATGGCCACGTCGAAGTCGCCGTGCGCGACGCGCCGCTCGAGCTCCGGCCAGCGGAACGGCACGAACACCAGCTCGCGATCGAGCGCGTCGGCGAGCAAGCGCGCCGCGTCGACGTCGAAGCCCTGGCCTTCGTTCGAGAACGGCGCGTAGTCGCCGCTCGTGCCCACGCGCAGGACGGCGCGCGGCCCGTCGGCGCGCGCCAGACCGGAAGCGCAGATCAGCAGACCGGCGCCGAGCGCCCCGCAGAGACGAACCATCTACAGCTCCGAGGCGTCCAGCTCGAACCAGTACAGGGCCGCGATCACGAGCGCCGAGCTGATCCGGCCCTCGCGCGCGTGCGCGCGCAGCTCGGCGCGCGGCACGAGCTGCACCACCGTCTCTTCGGTGTGGCCGTTCCGGATCTCGGCGACCTTCCGCACGCCGCGCGCCACGTAGGTCTCGGTGCGGTTCCCGAACAGGGCGGGGTTCGGGTTCACGGCTCCGAGCCGCACCACGCCTTCGGCGTGGTAGCCGGTCTCCTCGAGCAGCTCGCGGGCGGCGGCCTGGGCCGCGCTCTCGCCGGGGTCGACGATCCCGCCCGGGATCTCGAGCGTCACGCCGCGCTCGCCGTGCCGGTACTGGCGCACCATCACCAGCTCCTCGCGCTCGGTGAGCGCCAGGATGTTCACCCAATCGGCGGCGTCGATCCGGTAGAATGGATGCGGCTCACCGGTGGTCGGCGAACGCGCGAGCGTGCGGCTCACCGTGAAGACCCGGCAGTCCTGCAGGAGCCGGCTCTCGAGCTCCGTCCAGGGCATCGGTTTTGACATTCCTGATCTTATCGCGAGGAGGCTGGCCATGGACAGGCGCGGGCTGGGTCGAACGGGTGTACGCGTGCCGAGCCTGTGCCTGGGCACGATGACCTTCGGATTGCAGTCGGACGAGGCCACCTCGTTCGCGATCCTCGATCGCGCCTTCGAGGCCGGCATCGACTTCTTCGACACGGCCGACGTGTACCCGCTCGGCGCGGGCGCGGAGCAGGCCGGAGCGACCGAGCAGATCATCGGCCGCTGGCTCGAAGACAGGGGCACGCGCTCGCGCGTGTTCCTGGCCAGCAAGTGCCGCGGCAAGATGGGCGCCGGCACGAACGACGTGGGGCTCTCGCGCTTCCACATCCAGCGCGCGGTGGAGGCGAGCCTGCGGCGGCTGCGCACGGACGTGATCGACCTGTACCAGACGCACTTCCCCGATCCGCACGTGCCGATCGACGAGACGCTGCGCGCGCTCGACGACCTCGTGCGCAAAGGCTTGGTCCGCTACGTCGGCTGCTCGAACTACCCGCTGTTCCGACTCGCCGAGGCGAGCCAGACCGCGAACGCGCTCGCACTCACGCGCTACGAGACGCTGCAGCCGCGCTTCAACCTGCTCTACCGCGAGATCGAGACGGAGCTCCTGCCCTACGCGCGCCAGGAGCAGCTCGGCGTGATCGTCTACAACCCGATCGCCGGCGGCCTGCTCTCGGGCAAGTACAAGTCGGGCGACGCGCCGCGCGCGGGCACGCGCTTCACGATCCAGCGCGCTGGCGAGCTGTACCGCCAGCGCTACTGGGACGAGGCGCAGCTCGCCGCGGTCTCCGATCTCGCGAAGGAGGTCGAGGCGCGCGGCCTGGCGCTGGCTTCGGTCGCGGTCGCGTGGGTGCTCGCGCAGCCGGGCATCACGTCCGCGATCATCGGCGCGAGCCGGCCCGAGCAGCTCGACGCGACGCTCGCCGGCGCCGAGCTCACGCTCGATGCCGAGCTGACCCGTCTGTGTGACGAGGTCTGGTGGCGGCTGCCGCGCCGGCCCGTGATCGAGGGCTATCGCTAGCCCGATCGCACCTGCCCAGTTTCTGTGCAGTCCCGCACCGGGAATGCGCACGCGTACGCGTGGCGCGCGCGTTCACGCCTGCTCTCCATGGCACGGCGGTTGCTCTAGGCCCGCTTGGCTTCGACCACCCAAGGAGAGGGAGTATCCCATGCGTAGTTCGATCGAGCCTTCAACCCTCGGTCGCTGGGCAGCGCGCTCAGCCGCCTTTCTCGTTCCCCTGATCGCGAGCGTCACCGCCTTCGCACAAGAAGCGGCAGAGGCCGCTCCGCCGACGGCCGACAGCGGTGACACCGCCTGGGTGCTCACGGCGACGGCGCTGGTGCTGATGATGACCCTGCCGGGTCTGGCGCTGTTCTACGGCGGGCTCGTTCGCTCGAAGAACGTGCTGAACGTGTTCATGCAGTGCTTCATCGCGGCCGGTGCGGTCGGCGTGCTCTGGGTGCTGGTCGGCTACAGCATCGCGTTCTCGGGCAGCGAGGACGCGGCTTTCTTCGGGAACCTCGCGAAGGCGGGCTTGGCGGGAGTGACGATCGACTCTCTGACAGGAACGATCCCCGAGTACATCTTCGTCATGTTCCAGGGGATGTTCGCGGTCATCACGCCCGCGCTGATCCTTGGCGCGGTGGTCGAGCGCATGAAGTTCTCGAGCTTCCTGCTGTTCATCTCCGTGTGGCTTCTGGTCGTGTACTGCCCGCTCGCCTACATGGTCTGGGGCGGCGGCTGGATCTTCGACTCGGGGGCGATCGACTTCGCCGGTGGCTTGGTCGTGCACATGTCCAGCGGATTCTCCGCGCTGGCCGCGGCGATCGTGCTCGGCAAGCGCAAGGGCTACGGCAAGGAGCCCATGCCACCCCACAGCTTGCCGCTGTGTCTGATCGGCGCCGGCCTGCTCTGGACGGGCTGGTTCGGCTTCAACGCGGGCAGCGCGCTGGGCGCGTCTCCGCTGGCAGCGCTCGCGTTCCTCAACACCAGCACGGCCGCCTCCACCGCGGTGCTCTCCTGGGCGATCATCGAGTGGATCCACCGGGGCAAGCCAACGGCACTCGGCGCCGCAACCGCGGCCGTCGCCGGCCTGGTGGCGATCACACCCGCGTGCGGCGCGGTGAGCCCGATGGGCGCGATCATGGTCGGTCTTGGCGTCGCAATCGTGTGCTACGTGGCGCTGACGTTCCTCAAGCCGCTCGCGGGCTACGACGACTCGCTCGATGCGTTCGGCGTACACGGTCTCGGCGGGGCTTGGGGCGCTCTGGCCTCCGGCATCTTCGCGGTGACCCTCGGGTCCGGCATCGAGAGCAACGGCCAGCAGATCATGGTACAGATCAAGGGCATCCTGTTCACCGCGATCTACGCGCCCGCTGCGACCTTCGTGATCCTCTACGCGATCAAGATGGTGATGGGTCTGCGCGTGACCGACGAGGACGAGTACGAGGGCCTCGACGTCTCGCAGCACAGCGAGAGCGCGTACTCGATGAGCACGGGCTCGAGCATGGGCGGCGTTTCCGGCTCGCACGCGATGAGCGCGGAAGGCTATGCAACCTCGACTCAAGCGCGACACGCCTGAGCCGGAACGACGAGTCGAAGGAGTTCTGCCATGAAGATGATCAAGGCTGTGATCAAGCCCTTCAAGCTCGACGAGGTCCGCGACGCGCTGACCAAGATCGGGATCGAAGGCATGACCGTCACGGAGGTGCGGGGCTTCGGCCGCCAAAAGGGCCACACCGAGCTCTACCGTGGAGCGGAGTACGTGGTCGACATGCTGCCGAAGATCGAGCTCGAGCTCGTGGTCGCGGACGGGCGCGTCGACCTGGTGGTCGAGACCATCCGCAAGGCCGCCAACACCGGGCGCATCGGCGACGGCAAGGTGTTCGTCTCGCCGGTCCTGGAGGCGATCCGGATCCGCACCGGGGAACGAGGAGACGACGCCCTCTAGCGCGGAGTCACATCCACAACTAGCTGCTTCAACCCTCGCAGGATGAAGCTCGGGACGTGCGCAAAGTCGTTACTCCCGGGGGAGAGGCGGAGATCGCGGGTACCTTCGAGCAAAGTCTCGAACGCGATCGCCGCCTCTTTCCTTGCGAGGGCCACGCCGATGCAGAAGTGCTCGCCGCGGCCGAAGGCGAGATTCGCCTTGGCGTTCTCGCGCCGCACGTCGAAGCGGTCGGGCTCGGGAAAGACCGCCGCGTCGCGGTTCGCCGACGCGTACATGACGACGATGCGCGCGCCCTTCGGGATCTTCGCGCCCAGCAAGGTCGTGTCCTCGGTCGCGAGCCGGAACAGCGACTGCACCGGTGACTCCAGCCGCACCGCCTCCTCGACCATGTTCGGGATCAGCGACGGGTCGGCGCGCAGCAGCGCGAGCTGCTCGGGGTTCCGACACAGGAGCATGGTCGCGCTCGCGATCAGGTTGGTGGTCGTCTCGTTTCCCGCGACCAGGAACTGCTGCAGGATCGACAGCATCTCCGGCACGTCGAGCGGCGCCTCGCCGTCGAGCCGGGCACCGATCAGATCGGAGAGGATGTCGTCCTTCGGCGCGCGCCGGCGCTCCTCGATCTTCTCCGCCATGTAGTGCTGGAACTCGACGATCGACTCGGCGCACTCGACGGAGCGCTCCACGCTGATCATGCCGCCGAGCGGCGCGACCGCGTCGTCGCTCCACTTCTTGAACAGCGTCATGTCGGAGCGCGGCACCCCGAGCTGGTCCGCGATCACCGACAGCGGCAACGGCACCGCGTAGCGCGGCACCAGGTCGATGCGGCCCTCGTGCACGAACGCCGCCAAGAGCTCGCGCGCGACGCCGCGGATGTAGTCCTCGAGCCCCGCCACGCGCCGCGCCGAGAACGCGCGCGACACCAGGCTGCGATAGCGGATGTGCTTGGGCGGATCGCAGGTGATCAGCGTGTCGACCTGCGGATAGCCCTTCGCCATCGCGGCCATCACCTGCGGCGGCGGCGCCATTCCGCCCACGGCCGGACCGGAGCTCGACGAGAAGCGGCGCGGATCGGAGAGCACCTCCAGCACGCCGGCGTGGGTCGAGACCAGGAACAGCCCGATGCCCGGCACTTCGTAGACCGGCGCCTGCTCGCGCAGCGCGCGGTGGAACTCGAACGGATTCTCGACGACCGCGGGATCGAGGAAGTTGTACTCGGTGACGGGCTTCATGCCGCGCAGCCTACCCTACTTCGCGGCTCCGCCGATCTGCTGCTGGATCCACATGCGCAGCTGCGCCTTCGAGAGCGGCGTCTTCTGCAGCGCGAACTCGAGCAGGCGGCGGCCCTCGGCTTGGTGGCCGCTCTGGAGCGCGACGCGCCCGAGCGCGATCAGCTCGTCGTAGCCGACGCCCGGCGCGTAGATGTCGGGGATCGCCCGGCGCGAGACGCGGTACGCCTCGTCGTACTGCTCGAGCTCGAGCAGGCACGCCCACAGCCGGCTCTCCAGATACGGGCGCTGCGCGAGGCTCTTCGGGTCGTCACCGAGCCGCGCGAGCGCGAGCCGGTAGGCCTGGGCGGCGTCGCCGTAGCGATCGGCGTCGAACAGCGCGTCGGCGCGCAGGCGGTTCGGCTCGGGCCGATCCGGGTGCAGCCGCAGCAGCTCGTCGGCGCGACGCAATGCGGTGTCGGTGTCGCCGCGCTGGAGCGCGAGCACGCCCGCGAACACGCCCGTGCGTCCCCCGCCCGGGTGGATCCGGTGGATGCGCTCGAGCTCCGCCTCGGCGTTCGCGTAGCTCTGCGGGTCGTCCGGCGCGCCCACGACCTCGAGCGTGAACGGATCGATCGCGCGCAGGCGATGCTGCGCGACCAGCTCCGGGTTGCGCGAGGCGCTCGCGTACAGCACGGACGCGTCGTCCACGAACACCGGCGCGTAGTCGGGCAGGCTCGCGACGATCGAGGCGAAGCCGCGCAGCGGGTTCGGCACGACCAGGAATGCCGGCGAGTACGTGCCGACCAGCCCCGCCAGCACGGTCGGATCCTGGAACGCCTGATCCGCCGCGAAAATGGCGCTGTCCGGAAACAGGAACGGCGTCTGCAAGTCGACGAAGATCTTCTGGCGCGGGTAGAGCTCCCACTCCAGGTAGCCGCCCTGGTTGGGGTGGTTCAGCACGTCGCCGGTCGCGCCCACGTTGGCCAGGAACGCGACCGCGCCGTCGGGCAGACCGGCCGTGCAGACCGGGAAGCCGCAGCGCGCCGCGAAGATCTCCGCGAGATAGCGGAACGGCAGGACCGAGAGCAGCGCGACCAGCGCCAGCGCGAGCCCACGCGGCAGCGCGGCCGACGCGAGCGACGGCGGCCGGAACGCGCCGAGCAGCGGCAGCGCGAGCAGCGCGAACTCCATGGAGAAGCGCTGCATGCGCAGGAGCAGCACCGCCCCGCCCGCGAGCAGCACCAGATGCGCGGGGCGCAGCGCCGCGCGGCGCAGGCCCGCGAGCGCCGCGAGCGCGGCGATCACCAAAAGCAGCGTGCGCAGGCTCGGCTGCGAGATCAGCAGGCCGTTCAGCGAGAGCTGCAGGAGCGACCACGGATCGACCGGCCGCAGCTCCTCGATGTACTGGCCCGCGAACGAGACCTCGGCGAACGGCGTCACCAGCAGCCCGACACCGTGCGGCGTCACGAGCACGCAGAGCATCGCGACGGCGACCGCCGCCATCTCGCGCGGGGTCGCGGTGCGGGCCGCCGGGAAGTACCCGGTCCGCGTGAGCGCCCACTCGCCGAGGTACGCGCCCAGGATCAGCAGCAGCACCGGGTACTCGATGCCGTGCAGGTTCACCCACAGGATCGCGAGCGCCGGCAGCGCGAGCAGCCCGCGCCGCGCTTCGAGCAGGTACAGGAACACCGCGATCAACAGGTACGTCGCCGCGTGCGGCCGGATCGCCGTGAAACGCTCGAGCAGATACAGACCGACCAGCGTGAAGACGAAGGCCGCCCAGGGCAGCCCCTCCAGCGCGCGGCCGCGAGACGTCGGGGCAGCCGAGACCCGCAGCACCGCCAGTGCGAAGCCGAGCGTCGCCAGCGCCAGCAGCGCGCGCAGCCCGACGAGCGCCACCGGGCCGCCGAGCGCGTGGCTGGCATAGAGCCCCAGCTGGGTGAGCCAGTAGTAGTCGAGGAAGGCCGGGCTCGGGCGCAGGAACGAGAAGAACGCCGAGTCCGGGATGGCCCCTTCCGCCACGATCTGCCGGCCGGCGTTCAGGTGGTACCAGAGGTCGGTGTCGACCGCGATGATCGGCCAGCGCGCGGCGAGCACCGCCACCGCCGCGAAGAACAGCGCCAGGTAGAGAAGCGCGAGCTCCCGGCCCGACGCCCGGCCGCGAGCCAGGTTCACGAGCCCGGCCCGCAGCTCGGTCACGACGCTTGCGACTCGGGTGACGATCCGCGGAATGGCTCGGCTTCCTTTCAGCGCGGCGGAATGTACCAGAACAGGGGCATCCGCTTGACAGCATCGAGGTCGGGTCCTACGCAGAGCCCGCAGTTTTCTGCAATAGGAGAGAGATCCGTGAAAGTTCGCCCCCTGCACGACCGGATCCTGGTCCGGCGTCTGGACGCCGAGACCAAGACCGCCGGCGGCATCATCATCCCCGACACCGCCAAGGAGAAACCCCAGGAAGCCAAAGTCGTGGCCGTGGGCGCCGGCAAGATCGGCGACGACGGCAAGCGCCAGGCCATGGGCGTGAAGGCCGGGGATCGCGTCCTGTTCGGCAAGTACAGCGGCAGCGACGTGAAGATCGACGGCGACGACCACCTGATCATCCGCGAGGAAGACGTCCTCGCGATTCTCGAATAGGAGAGCGAATCGATGTCCGCAAAAATGATCTGCTTCGATGAGGAGGCGCGCGCGCGCCTGCTCGAGGGCGTGAACACGATGGCCCAGGCCGTCGCCGTCACGCTCGGCCCGAAGGGCCGCAACGTGATCATCGAGAAGAGCTACGGCTCGCCGACCGTCACCAAGGACGGCGTCACGGTCGCGAAGGCGATCGAGCTCGAAGGCAAGTACGAGAACATGGGCGCCCAGATGGTGAAGGAGGTCGCGAGCAAGACCTCCGACATCGCGGGCGACGGAACCACCACCGCGACGGTGCTTGCGCAGGCGATCTTCAAGGAAGGCACGAAGATGGTCGCCGCCGGCTCCTCGCCGATGGACCTCAAGCGCGGCATCGACAAGGCCGTCGCGGCGATCGTCGAGGAGCTCTCGAGGATGTCGAAGCCGACGCGCAACTCCGACGAGATCGCTCAGATCGGCACGATCTCGGCGAACTCGGACGAGTCGATCGGCCGGATCCTCGCCGAGGCGATGGAGAAGGTCGGCAAGGAAGGCGTGATCACGGTCGAGGAAGCGAAGTCGATGACGACCGAGCTCGAGACGGTCGAGGGCATGCAGTTCGACCGCGGCTACCTGTCGCCCTACTTCGTGACCAACCCCGAGCGCATGACCGTCGAGCTCGACAACCCGCGGATCCTGTTGCACGAGAAGAAGATCTCGAGCATGAAGGACCTTCTGCCCCTGCTCGAGCAGGTGGCGAAGACCGGCGAGCAGCTCCTGATCATCGCCGAGGAGATCGAGGGCGAGGCGCTCGCGACGCTGGTCGTGAACAAGATCCGAGGCACGCTGCACACGGCGGCGGTGAAGGCGCCCGGCTTCGGCGATCGCCGCAAGGCCATGCTCGAGGACATCGCGATCCTCACCGGCGGCCGGCTCGTGGCCGAGGAGCTCGGCGTGAAGCTCGAGAGCCTGACGCTGAAGGATCTGGGCCGCGCCAAGAGGGTCACGATCGACAAGGACAACACCACGATCGTGGGCGGCGCGGGCGCCAAGAAGGACATCGAGGGCCGCTGCAACCAGATGCGCAAGCAGATCGAGGACACCACCTCGGACTACGACAAGGAGAAGCTGCAGGAGCGCCTGGCCAAGCTGGCGGGCGGCGTCGCGATCGTGCGCGTCGGTGCCGCGACCGAGGCCGAGATGAAGGAGAAGAAGGCGCGCGTCGAGGACGCTCTGCACGCCACCCGTGCCGCGATCGAGGAAGGCATCGTGCCCGGCGGCGGCGTCGCGCTGCTGCGCGCGCAGGGCTCGCTCGCGAAGATCGAGCAGGGTCTCTCGGACGACCAGCGCGCGGGGGTCGCGATCGTGCGCCGCGCGATCGAGGCGCCGCTGCGCCGCATCGCCGAGAACGCGGGCCACGAGGGCTCGGTGGTGGTCGAGCGCGTGCGCAACGAGAAGGGCGCGTACGGCTTCAACGCCGCGACCGAGGAGTACGGCGACCTGATCAAGGCCGGCGTGATCGACCCGACCAAGGTGGTGCGCTGCGCGCTGCAGAACGCGGCCAGCGTGGCGGGCCTCTTGCTCACCACCGAGGCGATGATCGCCGACAAGCCCGAGAAGAAGAAGGGCGGCGGCGGCATGCCCGGCGGCATGGGCGGCATGGGCGACATGGACATGTAGGCGCCGCGCCTACCCAAGCTCGAACGAACGGGCCCCGGAGATTCCGTCTCCGGGGCCCGACTCGTTTCCGGCTCAGCGCGCGCGCGACGCGCGCACGGTCGCGAGCGTCTCGCGCGCGATCTGGAGCTCCTCGTCGGTGCGCACGACGAGCACGCGCACGGGCGAGCCGAGGCTCCCGATCTCGCAGGCCTCGCCCGCGCCTTCGCGGTTGCGCTGCGCGTCGAGCGCGATGCCGAGGCGCGCGAGGCCCGCGCAGGCGAGCTCGCGTACGCGCGCCGCGTTCTCGCCCACGCCCCCGGTGAAGACGAGCGCGTCCACCCGGTCGAGCACGGCGGTATAGGCGCCGATGCACTTGCGGATCCGATACGCGTAGATCTCGAGCGCGAGCCGCGCGCGCTCGTCTCCCCGCGTCTCGCGCGCGAGGATCTCGCGCACGTCGTTCGTGCCGCACAGCCCGCGCAGACCCGACTCCTGGTTCAACGTCGCCTCCAGCGCGTCCGCCGAAAGCCCCTGCGCTCGCTGCACGAAGAGGGGAACCGCGGGATCGAGATCGCCGCTGCGCGAGCCCATCACGAGGCCCTCGAGCGGGGTGAACCCCATCGACGTGTCGACGCAGCGACCGTTCTCGATCGCCGCGGCGCTCGCCCCGTTGCCGAGGTGCAGCGTGATCAGGTTGAGCGACGCGAGCGGGCGGCCGAGCAGCGCGGCGGCGCGCTCCGCCACGTAGCCGTGGGAGGTGCCGTGGAAGCCGTAGCGGCGCACGCCGAGCCGGTACCAGTCCTCGGGCACGGCGTAGCGAAAGGCGCGCGGTGCGAGCGTGTGGTGGAACGCGGTGTCGAAGACCGCGACCTGCGGCACGCCCGGATAGGCTTCGAGACAGGCCTCGATCCCGAGCAAGTTGGCCGGATTGTGAAGCGGTGCGAGCCGCGCGAGCTCGCCGATCGCGCGGCACACGCCGGCGTCGACCAGCGTGGGCTCGCGGAAGCGCTCGCCTCCGTGAACCACGCGGTGGCCGATCGCCCCGGGCGCGCCGCAGCCGCGCAGCGACACATCGATGTGTCGGAACGCTTCCGGGAGATCGCGGGCCGCGCCCTCCTCCCCGATCCGCTCGAGCAGGCCGGAGGCGAGGCGCCGCTCGCCGTCCATCGCGAGCAGGCGGTACTTCACCGACGAGCTCCCGCAGTTCACGACCAGGACGCGGTCTGCTTCCGCCACGCGCGTGATCCTAGCCGACCGCGGCGGCGCCCCAGCGCCAGTCGCGCACCTCCGGCATGTCCTCGCCGTAGCGCTCGATGTAGTGCTTGTGGTCGATCAGCTTGTCGCGGATCGCCTGCTTGGCGTAGGCCGCGCGCGCGCCGAGCTTCGGCACGCGGTCGATCACGTCGCCGACCAGGTGGAAGCGGTCCATGTCGTTCAGCACCACCATGTCGAAAGGCGTGGTGGTGGTGCCCTCCTCCTTGTATCCGCGGACGTGGAGGTTGTCGTGGTTGGTGCGCCGGTAGGTGAGGCGGTGGATCAGCCACGGGTAGCCGTGGAAGGCGAAGAGGATCGGCTTGTCCCGGGTGAAGAGAACGTCGAACTCCTGGTCGGAGAGGCCGTTCGGGTGCTCCTCCGGCGGCTGGAGCTTCATCAGATCCACCACGTTCACGACCCGCACCTTGAGCTCCGGCACTTGCGCGCGCAGCAGCTCGACCGCGGCCAGGGTCTCGAGCGTGGGCACGTCGCCGCAGCAGGCCATCACCACGTCGGGCTCGCCGCCCCGGTCGCTGCTCGCCCACTCCCAGATGCCGATCCCCGCACGGCAGTGCTTGATCGCCTCGTCCATCGACAGCCACTGCGGCGCGGGCTGCTTGCCCGCGACCACCACGTTCACCAGGTTGCGGCTGCGCAGGCATTCGTCGGTCACGTACAGCAGGCAGTTCGCGTCGGGCGGCAGATAGACGCGAATCACTTCGGCCTTCTTGTTCACCACGTGGTCGAGAAATCCGGGATCCTGGTGGCTGAAGCCGTTGTGGTCCTGGCGCCAGACATGACTCGAGAGCAGGTAGTTCAGCGACGCGATCGAGCGCCGCCAGGGGATCTGGTTGCAGACCTTCAACCACTTCGCATGCTGGTTGAACATCGAGTCCACGATGTGGATGAAGGCCTCGTAACAGGAGAAGAAGCCGTGGCGGCCGGTCAGCAGGTAGCCCTCGAGCCAGCCCTGGCACTGGTGCTCCGAGAGCATCTCCATGACGCGGCCGTCGCGTGCGAGCCGATCGTCGCCGGGCAGCGTCTCTGCGTTCCAGGCGCGGTTCGTCACCTCGAGAACGTCCTGCCAGCGGTTCGAGTTGTTCTCGTCGGGGCTGAACAGCCGGAAGTTGCGAGCGGACAGGTTTCGCTCCATCACGTCGCGCAGGAAGCGGCCCATCACGCGCGTCGCCTCGGCGTCGCTCGCGCCCGGGCTCGGCACGGCGACGGCGTACTCGCGGAAGTCCGGCAGCTGCAGCTCGCGGAGCAAGAGGCCGCCGTTGGCGTTCGGATTGGCGCCCATGCGCCGCGCGCCTTTCGGCGCGAGCGCCGTGATCTCCGGCTTCGGACGCCCCGTCACGTCGAACAGCTCCTCGGGGCGATAGCTCGCGAGCCACGCCTCGAGTTGGCGCACGTGCTCCGGGTTCTCGTGCAGCGCGCCGAGCGGAACCTGGTGCGAGCGCCAGCTGCCCTCGGTGCGCTTTCCGTCGACCTGCTCGGGGCCGGTCCAGCCCTTCGGCGAGCGCAGCACGATCATCGGCCAGCGCGGTCTGCCGGTCGCGCCTGCTTCGCGCGCCGCTCGCCAGATGCCGCGGATCCGCTCGATCACGGCATCGAGCGTGTCGGCCATGAGGCGGTGCATCGCCGCGGGCTCGGAGCCCTCGACGAAAAACGGTTCGTAGCCGTAGCCGCGGAGAAGCTGCTCGAGCTCTTCGTGCGGGATGCGCGCCAAAACGCTCGGGCTGGCGATCTTGTAGCCGTTCAGGTGCAGGATCGGCAGCACCGCTCCGTCGCTGGCCGGGTTCAGGAACTTGTTCGAATGCCAGCTCGTGGCCAGTGGCCCGGTCTCGGCCTCGCCGTCGCCGACGACACAGGCGACGATCAATTCCGGGTTGTCGAACGCCGCGCCGTAGGCGTGCGAGAGCGCATAGCCGAGCTCACCGCCCTCGTGGATCGAGCCCGGTGTCTCGGGCGCGACGTGACTCGGAATTCCGCCCGGAAAGGAGAACTGCCTGAACAGGCGCTTCATGCCCGCCAGGTCCTGCGACACGGCGGGGTAGACCTCGCTGTACGTGCCCTCGAGCCAGGTGCTCGCCACGAGCGCGGGTCCGCCGTGGCCCGGACCGGTGAGGAAGAGCACGTCGAGATCGAACCGGTTGATCACGCGATTCAGGTGCGCGTACAGGAAGTTCAGTCCCGGCGTCGTGCCCCAGTGACCGAGCAGACGCGGCTTCACGTGCTCCTTCGCGAGCGGAACGCGCAGCAGCGGGTTGTCGTAGAGGTAGATCTGACCGACCGCGAGGTAGTTGGCGGCGCGCCACCATGCATCGAGGCGGTCGAGATCGTCGTCGCTGGCGGTACCGGTCCGCGCGGACATCCTCGAAGCCTAGCCGTTGCGGGTACACTCGGGTGGTCGGAGGCGGAGAGGCTCGATGGCAAGGGCAGGAGGTTCGTCATGGCCGCTCGCTCGTCGGCTAAGGCACCTGACATCGGGCTGGATACGCTCGCGGAGCTCGCGCTCGACCTGCGCTGGTCGTGGGACCACAGTAGCGATGACCTGTGGGAGGAGATGGATCGCGAGCTCTGGTCCCTGACGCACAATCCCTGGGTGATCCTGCAGACGGTGTCGAGGACCCGACTCGACGAGCTGATCGCGCAGCCGCAGTTCCGCAACCACGTGCAGCGCTTGCGGGACGACCGGCGCGCGTACCTGGGCGCGAAGGCCTGGTTCCAGCAGCAGCATCCTCGGCCGCCCCTGCACAGGGTCGCGTACTTCAGCATGGAGTTCGGGCTCAGCGAGGCGCTGCCCATCTACTCCGGCGGGCTCGGCAACGTGGCGGGCGACCAGCTCAAGGCGGCCAGCGACCTCGGCGTTCCGGTCGCCGGCATCGGGCTCCTGTTCCAGCAAGGCTATTTCCGCCAGACCATCAGCGCCGATGGTCGCCAGGAAGCGCTCTACCCGCACAACGATCCGGGCCAGCTTCCGATCACGCCGGTCCGCGATGCGAACGGCGAGTGGCTCCGCCTGGAGTTCCAGCTTCCCGGCTACAAGCTCTGGCTTCGCGCCTGGCAGGTGCAGGTCGGCCGACTCACTCTGTATCTGCTCGACAGCAACGACCCGGCGAACCCTCCGGCGATCCGCGGCGTCACGAGCGAGCTGTATGGCGGCGGGCCGGAGCAGCGCCTGCGGCAGGAGATGGTGCTTGGGATCGGCGGCTGGCGCCTGATGTGGGCCCTCGGCCTGGAGCCCGAGGTCTGCCACTTGAACGAAGGGCATGCCGCGCTGGCGGTGCTCGAGCGCGCCCGCTGCTTCATGGAGCAGAGCGGACAGCCCTTCGACGTCGCGCTGGCGGTCACGCGCGCCGGCAATCTCTTCACGACGCACACCCCGGTGGCCGCGGGCTTCGATCGCTTCGATCCGGCCCTCGTCGAGCAGTACCTGCGCCGCTATGCCGAGCAGTCTCTCGGAATCAGCGTGACCGAGCTTCTCGCGCTCGGTCGCGAGAATCCCGCGGACGCGAGCGAGCCCTTCAACATGGCGTATCTCGCCGTCCGCGGGAGCGGCGCCGTGAACGGCGTGAGCCGGCTCCATGGCGCCGTGAGCCGCCGGATCTTCCAGAACCTGTTTCCCCGCTGGCCCGAGCTCGAGGTGCCGGTCGGCCACGTGACCAACGGCGTCCACACGCCGACGTGGGACTCACCAGAGGCGGATGCGCTCTGGACCACGGCGTGTGGCCGCGAACGGTGGCGCGGCGCGCTCGAAACGGTCGAGCGCGACATCCGTTGCGCGTCCGACGCCGAGCTGTGGGAGATGCGCGGGAAAGCGCGCGCACACCTGGTCGCCTACGCGCGAGAACGCGTCGCTCAGCAGCTCGCGTCGCTCGGTGCCCCGTCGCCGCGCGTGCCGGCGATGCACGAGTGCCTCGATCCCGAAGCGCTCACGCTCGTTTTCGCGCGCCGCTTCGCGACGTACAAGCGCCCGACGCTGCTGCTCCACGACCCCGAGCGGCTGGTGCGGATCCTCGGCAACCGAGAGCGGCCGGTGCAGCTCATCATCGCCGGCAAGGCGCACCCTGCCGACGAGGCGGGTCAGGCGATGATCCGGGAGTGGTTCCACTTCATCCGGCGCCCCGAGGTTCGCGGGCGCGCGATCTTCATCCCCGACTACGATCTGCTCCTGGCCGAACATCTCGTGCAAGGCGCCGACGTCTGGATCAATACGCCGCGCCGCCCGTGGGAGGCGAGCGGAACGAGCGGCATGAAGGTGCTGGTCAACGGCGGCCTCAATCTGTCGGAGCTCGACGGCTGGTGGGCGGAGGCCTACACGCCCGAAGTCGGCTGGGCCCTGGGGGATGGCCGCGAGCACGGTGACGACCCGGCGTGGGACGCGCTGGAGGCGCAAGCGCTCTACGCGTTGCTCGAGCGCGAGATCGTGCCCGCGTTCTTCGACCGCGACGCGCAGGGAATTCCTCGACACTGGGTCGAGCGTGTTCGCGAGAGCATGGCGCGACTCACGCCCCGCTTCTCGGCCAACCGTGTCGTCCGCGAGTACACCGAGAAGCACTACCTGCCGGCGGGGCTCGCCTATCGCGCGCGCGCGGCGGAGAAGGGTGCGATCGGCGCGGGCGTACGCGCTTGGCAGCAGCAGCTCGCACAGCACTGGACCGAGGCGCGCTTCGGCGCGGTGTCCGTCGAGACGCGTGGCGACCTGCATCACTTCGCAGTCGAGGTCTATCTCGGGGGTCTCGATAAAGGCTCGGTCCGCGTCGAGCTCTACGCCAGTCCGCTCGACGAGGGGGACCCGGTCCAGCGCGCGCTGGCGCACTTCCGGGATCTCGAGGGACCCGGCAGCGCGTGCGAGTACGTCGGCCAGGCGCCGGCAGCGCGCCCCGCCTCCGATTACACGCCGCGGCTCGTTCCTCATCACGAGGCAGCGATCGTCCCGCTCGAGGCGCCCTGGATCCTCTGGCAGCGCTGAGCGCGAAAAACGGGCCCCGGAAGAGGGGTTTCCGGGGCCCGTCGAGATCCGCGTCGGTTGGGGAGGGAGTCCCTGCCGGCGCGGACGGATCTGAGATCGCCTACGAGAGTCCGAGGACCTGCAGCACGTACAAGCCGTGCATGACCATCCAGCCGCCCATCATCGTCCCGAACGCGACGTTTTCGAAGGTGCTCATCGTCGTCTCCTCGGTGTCGGGTTCTCGCGTACGACGACAACATCGCGCTGCCCCCGGGGGCCAGCTGTGAAGCATTTCACTCTGCCGAGACGATTTTCAGCGCGCGGTAGGGCTCGACCCGATGCAGCTGGTAGTTCAGCGTGGAGCCGATCTCCCGGCCGTCGCGGTCGAGCAGGCGAATCGTCTCGGCGTCGACCACGCGGAACACGCGCGGCGGCTCCCGGTCGCCGCGCAGGACCACGCGATCGCTGTCGGTCGCCAGCGTGAACGTGCCCATGGCCTCGTGGGTCGCGTGCTCGCCCTTTTCCAGGTACGTGCTGCGCATGAACCAGGCCCCGTTCGCGCGCAGGTCGAGCTCCGTACGGATGCCCGCGCAGTCCGCGCAGGGAAGCTCGCCGGTGAAGGCCGCGGGTGGCCGGATCAGGGTGGCGGCGATGGGGGGCTCGCGTTGCCACAGGGCGCAGGCGCCCAGCGCCAGCCCCAAGGCGAGCAGCCGGCACGTGATCGCCGTTCGATTCGTGGATTCCAAAAGAGACGGCCCCCGTAGACTCGGAGTCTACGGGGGCCGGACCGAAGCGACTACGCGAGACCGATGCCCCTCAGCACCTGCAGCATGTGCATCCCGTGCAGCATCATCCAGCTAGCCAGCATCAGCGACAGCATCCGATTCCGGAAGGTGCTCATCGTGGTCTCCTCGATCGTGGTCCATCGACCACGACCGGAGCATCGCTCGCCGCCGTCGGCCGGGCCGTGAAGGTTTTCACTGGCGGATGGCGATTTTTTCAGTCGGCCGCGCGGCCCTGGAACGTGGCCAGGAGCGCTCCGGAAGCGTCGCGGAGCTCGAGCCGGTGGCCCTCGATGCGCAGCGACGTCGTCTGGCCGAGCGCGCTGCCGAGCGCGTCCTCGACCGGCATGCCCTCGGCGCAGAACATGCGCGTACCGGCGATCGGGCCGAAGTGGAGCTCGTCGCCCTTGCGCTCGTAGCTGCCCGCCAGACGGTTGCAGCCGCCCGAGCCGCTGACGCGCCCGGGCGGCTCGCCGAACAGCAGGAACGCCTCGGTCTGCGTCTTTGCGATCGGCGCCGCGGCCGCGCCGAGCGCCGTCAGGGTCCAGCGCGTGCGCTCGAGCCCGAGCGATGTCGCGGCCGAACGCGTGTCCGCGGCGGCGCAGGCGAGCGCGAGGCAGCCGAGCGCGAGCGAGCCGAATCCTGCGCGGAGCTTCGCTCGATCCATCGTCATGTCGCCGCTCTCCTGTCGCCTCTCGATCATGCGAAGTGGATTGACGGACGTCGCGATGGTGGATCACGCTACGCGGCATGTCGACCGACGTCGCCGTGCAGGCTTGAGCCGAGTGTGCCCCGAAAACGCCGCCCGCTGCCGCACGAGACGATGCGCTCGATGCTCGCGATGTACTTCATCTCGCAGATGCTGTTCAGCGTCGCGAAGCTCGGCGTGGCCGACGCGCTGGCCGAGAAGCCGCTCGCGCCCGACGCGCTCGCGAAGCGCGTGGGCGCGCACGCACCGTTCCTGCGCCGCGTGCTGCGCGCGCTCGCGAGCGTGGGCGTGTTCGCGGAGGATTCGCGCGGCCGCTTCCGCCTGACGCCGATCGGTCAGACGCTGCGCGCCGATCGGCCCGGCTCGCTGCGCGACTTCGCGCTGATGCTGCCCGACGACTACAACTGGCAGGCGTTTGGCGCCCTGCCCTTCGCGCTCGAGGCCGGTGGGAGCGCGTTCGAGCACGTGCACGGCATGCCGACCTTCGACTACCTGAAGCAGCACCCCGAGAAGGAGCTCGCGTTCGCGGCCTCGATGGCGAGCATCTCCGACACCGACAACGCGGCGATCGCGCGCGCCTACGCGTTCGGCCGCTTCGCGAAGCTCGTCGACGTGGGCGGCGCGCACGGCCACCTGCTCGCCACGATCCTCCGCCGGCACAAGAAGCTGAACGGCGTGCTGTACGACCAGCCGCAAGTGGTCGGGGGCGCGAAGGCGTCCGGCTTCGTCGACGCGGCCGACGTGCGCGAGCGCATCGAACTCGCCGGCGGGAGCTTCTTCGAGTCCGTTCCGTCCGGCGCCGACGGCTACCTGATGAAGTACATCATCCACGACTGGGACGACGAGAAGGCGATGCGCATCCTCGGCCAGTGCCGCGACGCGATGACGCCGGAGGGGCGGGTGCTGGTCGTCGACCACGTGATCCCGCAGGGCAACTCCCCGGACTGGGGCAAGCTGCTCGACGTGATGATGATGGTCGGTCCCGGCGGCCAGGAGCGCACCCGCGAGGAGTTCCGCGCGCTGTTCGCGCGCGTCGGCCTGCGACTCGCGCGGGTGATCCCGACCGCGTGCCCGCTCTCGATCCTCGAGGCCGTGCGCGCCTGACTACTCGGCCTTGGCGGGCTCCTCGGCGGGCGGGGTCGCGGTCGCAGGCTGGAGCGCGGCGACCAGCTCCTCCGCGGTCGTCGGATACGAGATGGCGGTGACGCGGAGCTTGTCGAGCACGAGCACGGTCGGATAGGTCGCGCCGCCGGGAATGTCCGCGGTCTTCACGCCCTCGTCGTCGACCAAGAGCTTGTAGGGCCGGCGCCGCATGGCGGGCATCGCGAACAGGGTGCGGATGATTGCCGGCATGCCCTTCACGTCGACCACGTACACAGCGGAGTTTCGGTCGAAGAGGTCCGGACCCGCCTGCTCGACGGCAGCCTTCACGACGTCCCCGGCCTTCATGTCGCGGCTGAACACCAGCGCGCGCACCGAGTCGTCGATCGTGCGCGCCTCGCCGTGCTGATCGGGCAGCTCGATCTTCGGCAGCGTGCTGCCCACGGCGTACGGCTCGGCGAGCGCAAGGGGCGCTGCGGAGAGGATGGCCGCGGCGACGGCGAGCGCGAAGGCGAGTGGGGTTCGCATGCTCGGGTAGTAGTACACGCTCCGCGCTAGGGCGTCAGGATCACCTTGCCGGTGGTCGCGCGACCCTCGAGCGCGCGGTGCGCGGAGGCCGCGTCCGCGAGCGCGAAGCGCGCGCCGATCCTCACGTCGAGCTTGCGGGCCGCGATCGCGGCAAGCACCTCGCCGGCGCGCAGCTCGAGCTCCGCGCGATCCGCGGTGTAGTGCGCGAGCGAGGGCCGCGTGATGTAGAGCGAGCCCAGGTCGTTCAGCTTGCGCAGCTCGAACGGCGGCACCGGCCCGCTCGCCTGTCCGTACAGCACGAGCATCCCGCGCGGCCGCAAGCTGCGCAGGCTGCCGTCGAAGGTGCTCTGGCCGACGCCGTCGTACACCACCTCGACCCCGCGCCCGTTCGTGAGCGCGCGAACCTGCTCCGCGAAATCGCCCTCCGTGTAGCGGATCACGTGCGCCGCCCCGGCCTCGCGCGCGAGCTTCTCCTTGTCCGCCGTCGAGCAGGTCGCGATCACGGTCGCCCCGAGCTCGCGCAGCATCTGCACCAGCAGGAGCCCCACCCCGCCCGCCGCCGCGTGAACCAGCGCGGTGTCACCGCGCTTCACCGCGTACGTCGACCGGCACAGGTAGTGCGCGGTCATGCCCTGCAGCATCGCGGCCGCGGCCACGTCGTCGCCGATCCCCGCGGGCACGCGCACCACGCGCTCCACCGGCGCGACCACCGCCTGCGCGTACGAGTTCGGCACCGACGACCACGCGACGTGGTCGCCGACTGCGAGCGTCGTCACGCCCGGCCCGAGCGCTTCGACCACGCCGGCCCCCTCGAGCCCCGCCACGAACGGCAGCGGCCTCGGGTACAGCCCGGTGCGGAAGTACACGTCGATGTAGTTGACCCCGACCGCGCCCACCCGCACGCGAACCTGCCCCACCCCGGGCGCGCCCGGATCGTGGTCCCGCAGCTCGAGCACCTCGGGTCCGCCGGTCTTGGAGATGAGGATGGCCTTCATGGCCGTGGATCGTACACCGACGAGGCGGCCGTCGTGAGCGGACGCCAGAACCAGCCGATCGCGGATCGGGTTCACTTGCGCGGATCGGTGAAAGTTGGGCGGCTCTCGATCCTTCCATAAGTGCGCGGCCGGACGACCCTTTCAGTCGCGCCTTTGCCGGATGCGCGCGACGCCGAACGGTGTTCCCAAGATAATCCCAAGATGGCCGCGGCCGACTCGCGCAGACTGAGCTCCGCTTTAAGTCACTGTTGGAGGACGATCCATGCGCACGTTTCTGCTCTCGAGTCTCGCTCTGGTCACGATGTCTCTTGGGGCTGCGGCTGATCAGCCTGTCCCGGTCGAGGAGTCGTCGCCGTGCACAACGACCGAAGGGGAAATGCTCTCGGCAAGCAGAGAGCGGGTCTTGCAGTGCTGGAGCGCGTGGAAACAGAAGTGGCCGACGGACGAGGCAGGCCAGAAACTCCGCGACCAGCTCCTGGACAAGCTCTTTCTCGAGCAGCCGGCTCTATCGGCGATCGCCACGTTCTTCGTCGAGAGTTTGAAGCTCAGCGCCGATGGAGGCGTTGCGAACATGACGGGTCGGAACGGAGGTCCAGGGCAGGATTCCAACACACCTGCTCGCTTCGACCACACTGAATGGGTCTACAGCTTGAAGCTCGGGTGGAAGGACAAGCCGATTCTCAAGGACTTCTATCTACTCACGGGCAATGAAGCGAGCCTCGACAAGTACAGGGCGATGGCGCGACGCAAGAGCGCATGGCGTTGGGCGCTTCTCGATGCGGTCACCGTGAACGCCTCATACTCGTTCGGGAGCACGATCACTGACCCGGATGGAGACGACAACTTCACGACCAAGGCCAAAGGTGGCTACGAGGTCAAGGCCGCATACACCCTTCCAATCGAGAGTCTGCTCGAGGGATCGCACTTCGCCGCCCCGCTCCGCGACTAGCCGCGAACGAGGCTCAGGACTCGAGCGGAGCCGAGCTATCGCGCACGCATGAGCTGCCCGCGGATCTCGCCGGGTTGGTGCATGGCAGTGTGGATGTTCAGGTACCACAGACCCGCCTCGAGGTCGGCGGCCTGCGGCGCAGTGAGTGTCGCCTCGCCCGTCATCGGGCTCGCCAGGTTGGAGAGCGTGATCACCGGACCCGCATTCACTCCCGGCTTCGCCGGACCATGAAGGTGGGCCGCGGTCGGAGCGCCGCTCAGCCCGGAGTAGGTCACGGTCCACGAGAGCTTCTTCGAGCTAGTGTCGTACTTCGCCTCGATCATGCCGGTGCCCTTGCTGTCGTTCGGCGGGACCTCGCTCGCACCGTCGAGCGCGGCCTTGTACGTGACCGTCTCGGCACTTGCAGGGGCTCCCGCCGCGAGCAGGACGGCGGCGGTCAAGGCGGCGAGGGCGACTCTGGTGGGAAGTCTGCGCATGGCTGGATCCTCCTGCGGGATCGACTTGCAGAATTCGCGCCCGGTCGCGGGCACGGCTCGGCGCGGCGGCGGGCACTCGCGTTGAAGATTGTGCGAATTGCGCACGCCGCGCGGTTTTCGGGGCGGCCGGATTCGAACCGGCGACCTTCTGCTCCCAAAGCAGACGCGCTACCGAGCTGCGCTACGCCCCGGTGGGAGATCGAGCGAACGATCGCGAACGATCGGACGAAGCGGAGGCTACCGAATCTCCGGCAGGTGCGCGCGCAGGACGGGCAGGAAGGCGCGCAGCGCCTGGCCGCGGTGGCTGACGGCGTTCTTGTCGGGGCGGTCGAGCTCGGCCATGGTGGCCTCGGGGAGGACCAGCGGGACGAACACGGGGTCGTAGCCGAAGCCGCCCTGCCCGCGCGGCGCGGCGGCGATCGTGCCCTCGCACACGCCGTGGGCGGCCGCGACGATCTCGCCGTCGGGGCGGGCGAGCGCCATGGCGCACACGAAGCGGGCGCGGCGGTCGGTCTTGCCCTCGAGCTCGCGCAAGAGCTTGGCGGTGTTGGCGGCGTCGTCGCCGTGCACGCCCGCGTAGCGGGCGGAGCGCACGCCGGGCTCGCCGCCGAGCACGTCGACCTCGAGGCCGGAGTCGTCGGCGATCGTCCACAGCTTGGTCGCGCGCGCGGCGGCGGCGGCCTTGATGCGCGCGTTCTCGTCGAAGGTGGCGCCGGACTCGAGCACGTCGGCGGATTCGGGGTGACTCGCGAGTGTCTCGAGGTGGAGGCCCGTGCCGTCGAGAAGCTGACGCAGCTCGCGGAGCTTCCCCTCGTTGCGGGTGGCGACGAGCAGGGGCCGCACGCTCAAGCGCCGAGCACTCTCGACTGGATGCGCGCGAGCTCGCCGATGCCGTGCTCGGCCAGGTCGAGCATGCGGTCGAGGAGCTTGCGGTCGAAGGTCCCGCTCTCGCCCGTGCCCTGCACCTCGACCAGCCGGCCGCTGCCGAGCTGCACCACGTTCATGTCGACCTCGGCGCGCGAGTCCTCGGCGTAGGGCAGGTCGAGCAGGATCTCGCCGTCCACGATCCCGACCGAGACCGCCGCCACCGAATCGTGTAGCGGCACGGACTTCAGCATCCCGACTTCGACCATCCGGCGCAGCGCGGCGGCGAGCGCGACGTAGCCGCCGGTGATCGCGGCGGTGCGCGTGCCGCCGTCGGCCTGCAGCACGTCGCAGTCGATGTAGATCGCGCGCTCGCCGAGCGCGGCGAGATCCATGACCGCGCGCAGCGAGCGGCCGATCAGGCGCTGGATCTCCTGCGTGCGGCCGGACACCTTGCCCTTCGAAGACTCGCGCTCGGTGCGCGTGTCGGTGGCGCCGGGCAGCATCGAGTACTCGCCGGTGACCCAGCCGCGGCCGGAGCCGCGCAGCCAGGCGGGCACGGACTTCTCGATCGTCGCGGTGCACAGCACGAGCGTGCGGCCCTGGCGGATCAGCGCGCTGCCGGTCGGGTTCTCGGTGAAGCCGAGCTCGATCTCGACCTTGCGCAGCTCGTCAGGTGCGCGGCCGTCGAGTCGTTTCATGGCTTCTCCTCCGCGGGTGTCGGCTCGGTCACGAGCCGCGCCGACGAATTCTGCATCATCGCTTCGCGGATCGCCGCCGCGAGCGCCTTGGCGATCGCGTCCTGGCGGTCGCGCTGGCCCATGCGCACGGCCTCGGACGGATTGGTGATGAAGCCGATCTCGACCAGCGCTGCGGGCATGTTCACCCCGGTCAGCACGACGAAGGGCGCCTGCTTCACGCCGCGGCTCTGCCCGGGCAGGCTCGCGAGCTGGCGCTGGATCATGGCCGCGAGCGCGCTCGACTCGCGCAGGTGCTCGGTGCGGATCAGGTCGCCGAGGATCGCGCCCACCACGTCCGCGCCCTCGTCGGCCGTGCCCTCCTGCCCGAACACGTCGTTCTCGGTCATGGCCACGCGCATGGCCTCGTCGTCGCTCGCCTCCAAGGACAGGAAGTACGTCTCGGAGCCGGCGATCTCCGTCTCGGGCGCCGAGTTCGCGTGGATCGACACGAACAGCGTCGCTTGCGAGCGGTTCGCGATCTCGGTGCGCTCGGAGAGCGCGACGAACGCGTCGCTCGTGCGCGTGAGGACGACCTCGAAACCGCCCTGCGCGCGCAACAGCTTCGCGAGGCGCTTCGCGACCGCGAGCGTGAGCTCCTTCTCGAGCACGCCGTTGGGGCCACGCGCGCCGAGGTCCGCGCCGCCGTGACCCGGATCGATCACCACCGTCCCGGCGATCGCCGCGGCCGCCTGGGCCGCCTCGGCAGCAAACAGACGCGGCGCGACGAGCAGCGCGCACACGACGCCCCACGCGAGCACGGTGCCGACACCGATCCGGCTCACCCCGCGCTCTCCACCACGCGCACGCGCGAGCGCGCCGGCTTCGGCGGCGTCGCCTTCACCTGCGCGAGCTTGCGCAGCCGCTCGAGCGTGTGCACGCCGCCGAGCCTGGCGCGCGCGAGCAGCTCGATCCACAGGTCGGTGGTCATCTCCGCGTCGCCGAGCGCGCGGTGGCGCGCCCGCTCGGGAATCGACAGCTGCTCGACCAGCGCGTCGAGCCCGTAGCGGGGCGCGCGCACGAAGCGACGCGCCAGCCGCACCGAGCACAGGAAATCCGGCAGCGCCGGCACGCGCCCGTGCTCGCGCCACGCGCGCGCCAGGAAGCCGCGGTCGAAGCGCGCGTTGTGCGCGACCAGCACGTCGACACGATGCTCGGCCAGGAACGCGGCGAACGCAGCGAGCGCCTCGCCTTCGCAGGGTGCGCCTTCGAGACACGCGTCGTCGATGCCCGTGAGCGCGGTGATTCCCGACGGCACCGGCCCGCCCACGTCGACGAGCGAGCCGAACGTGCCGAGCACGCGCCCGCCTTGCAGGGCGACGGCGCCGATCTCGAGGATGCGGCAGTCCGCCGGCGACAGACCGGTCGTCTCGAGATCGACGATCCCGAACACCGCGCGCTCGAGCGAGAGCCCGCTGCGCGCCTCGAGCTCGCACGCGACACGCGCGCCCAGGCCCGCCTCGGCCCAGCGCGGCAAGCCGAGCCCGTCGGGCACCCGCAGCCACGTCCGCACGTGGTCCGTGCGAAGGAGCGAGTCTTGCTCGCGTTCGCTCACGTTCTCCCCCCGGTGTCCACCGTAGCAGCGGTCTCTTCGATCCTCTACTGTGGCCCGAGATCCCCGAGGCATGATGCGCGCACCCCTCGCTGTCCTTCTCACCCTGCTCGGTGCGGTCGTGTGCGCGGATGCGTTCGCCGCCGATCCGCTCGCGAAGCCGAAGAGCGATCCCGCGACCAAGCCGAAGAAGACGGCCGAGAAGCCGCCCGAGCTCCTGCTCGAGATCGACTCACCCAGCAACGGCGCCGTGATCGGCGACCCGATGGGCTCGGCCTTCGTCTCGGGCAAGGCGCTCGCGCTGTTCGGCGAGTATCAGACCTTCGACATCGTGTTCGTGGTCGACACCTCGGACAGCACCGCCGCCCCGTCGGGCGCGGACATCGACGGCGACGGCGTGATCGGCGAACGGCGCGGCGAGAAATTCCTCTCGATCCTCGGACGCGTGCTGCCCCTGCCCAACAGCGACAAGGAGGACAGCATCCTCGCGGCCGAGGTCGCGGGCGTGCGCGAGCTGCTGAGGCAGCTCGACCCGCGCACCACGCGCGTGGGCATCGTCGCGTTCTCGGGCGACAACGACGCGCTCACCCCCGACGCCTACACGGAGGTGCCGCTCACCACGGACTACGCCAAGGCCGAGGCCGGCCTCGACGACATCTTCCGGCGCGGCCCGAAGGGCCTCACGAACATGGTCTCGGCCGTGAACCTGGCGACCATCGAGCTGCTCGGCTCACAGAGCGCGTACAGCACCAAACGCGAGGGCGCCAAGCGCGTGATCATGTTCCTGACCGACGGCCAGCCCACGCTGCCGCTCGAGAACTCGCAGCTCCAGAACGCGAAGATGGCGATCCAGCAGGCGGTGCGCGCGGCCAAGCTCGACGTGCGCATCGACACCTTCGCGATCGGCGAGGACGCGCTCTCCGAGCCCGTGGTGGTGGTCGAGATGGCGCGCGTCACGAGCGGCGTGTTCACGCCGGTGAAGAACCCGAAGGATCTGCGCGCGATCTTCGAGGACGTGAGCTTCTCCGACATCGACGAGCTCAGGGTGCGCAACAAGACCACCGACGTGCCCGCAGCCGAGCTGATCACGAATCCCGACGGCAGCTTCTCGGCGCTGCTCCCGATGAAGGTCGGCGAGAACGTGATCGAGGCCTACGCGCGCTCGACCGACGGCACGGCCGGACGGCGCGAGATCACGGTCAAGTTCCTGGAGGGCGCCGAGGCGCAGGCGCTCACGCCGCGCATGGTCGCGCAGCGCAACCGGCTGCTCGAGAACCGCCTGCTCGCGCTGCAGCGCCGCCGCGTCGAGATCAAGGCCGACGCCGACGAGGAAGTGCGGCGCGATCTTCAGGTCGAGATCGAGAAGGAGCGGGAACAGGCCCAGAAGGCCGCCGAGAAGATGCGCAAGGAGATCGAGCTCAGCGTCGAGAGGCAGGAGCAGGCCGAGAGGCAGCGCGCTCCCGCTCCCTGAGCAGCGCGCGGCGCCTCCTGGCGTAGCGCGCGAACGCCTTCGGGCGCTGGGCCTGCATGAAGCCGAGCAGGTCCTCGAAGGTGCGGAAGTAGTGCTTCCAGCCCTGCAGGCCCGAGCTCTTCTCGCAGTCCGTCCAGGAGAACTCCGAGCAGACCACCGGCCGGTCCACGTAGATCGCGCAGGTCTTGGCCTCGGTCAGGTTGCGGCAACGGGTCTGGAACTCCAGGTACCAGTCGCCCTCCCAGTCGATGTACACCGCGACGTTCTCGTGCGTCAGGTACCAGTAGACGTTCTCGTACTGCTTGAAGGTCGACGGGTCGTCGATCTGCGTGGCGATGTAGGTGCAGCACGCGCCGCAGCCCGAGCAGGGATGGGCGCCGGGCAGGCTCACGAGCGGCAGGTCGAGCGAGGCGGGCCGCGCTCCGGAATCGTCGGTCAAGGTTTCTCCAATTCGGGACGCGGCCGGCCCCAGAAGACCCGGGGCACATCGAACTTCGCGAACTGCTCGACCCGCTCCTGGCGGATCGCGGCGAGCTCGGTCCACTCGCTCGAGCCGTCGAGCACGGCGCGGATGCGCTCCTCGACCGTCAGGTAGGCGACCTGGCTCGGCGTCGCGAGCGTGCGCCGCGCGGCCAGCCGCACGCCGAGCTCCGCGACACAGCGCTGCTCGAGCGCGACCGCGGCGCGCAAGGCTGCATCGGGCTCGGCCTCGCCCACCAGGTACAGACGCTCGCCCAGCCAGGGCAGCAGGATCTCCGTCCAGGTGCGGTCGTCGAGCGGCCCGCGCGCGAGCTCGCCCGCGTCGAGGTCGCCGGGATCGAGCGAGGCCAGGCGCTCGAGCGCGCGCTCGCGCCGCTCGCAGGCGCGTTCGAAGCGGCGGTCCAGAGCCCCTGCGCGAAGCCGCGCGCGCAGCGCTTCGATCCGGTCGGGAACGCTGGCCAGGAAGCCCTGCGCCGGCTCGACCAGGTTCGGGTCGGGCACGTCGCCGGAGACGCGCGCGCGCATGCGCTCCCAGGCGTGCGCGTTCAGCGCGATGCGCCCGTAGTGGATCGCGACCCAGCGCGTCGGGCGCACGCGCGGCTGCAGGCCGAGCGTCTGCCAGATCTCGATCTGGGTCTGCTCGATCGGGTTGCCGAGCCGCGACCACATCGACGGTGTGGCGATGCCGTCGAGCGGAGCGCCGAGCGGCTCGCGCGTCTGGCCGGGGTACATCGCGTCGGGCGGTGTCGAGATCGGGTACGCGGGGTCGTGCGCGCCTTCTGGCACGAGCTGTGGCAGGAACGGAGGATCGAGTCGCTCGTCGACCAGCGGCATGGCCCGAAAATAGCGGGGACTCAGCGCTGTGCTACGGCCCCCGCTGTCGGAGTCTCTTCGACCCGGTAGTGGCGGGCCTCGTCGAAGATCTCGATCGGGCTCCAGGTCGGCACGTCGGAGAGCCGCACCAGCCGATCGGTGACCACGCCGGTCGGATCGAGCAGCCAGGGGTTGCTCTTGTCGCCGGCCTCGAACCAGAGCGTCACCATGTGGTGCTGGCCGCTGTCGCGCTCGACCACGATCGAGCGGAAGATCTCGTTCTGCGCGAAGCCGAGCTTGCGCAGCAGCATGAAGGTGAGCAGGTCGAGCCCGTCGCAGTCGTCGCCGTTGGTCGCGACCACATCCGAGTAGGTGGCCCAGTGATCGGTCTCGCCATCGGGGATGTAGTGCCGGTGGCTCTCGGACTGGATGAAGGCCACCGCGTCGGCCGCGATCCTGCGCCGCATGTCGATCGTGAAGGCGTCGTAGGCCACGATCAGCTCCGACGCGGCGGCCGGCGCCTGGGCCGGGGCCTGCGCCTGGTCGAGCTTGTGGCGGCTCTGCCAGTTCCGAATCTTCGCGTTCCAGGGATCCTCGCGCGGGGCCGCGACGAAGAAATCGCGCGCAACACCCGGCAGGAAGCGCGCGTTCTGCGCGCAAGAGAGGAGCGTGAGGGCCGCGAGGGCGATGCCAAGACCCATTCTGCGCAAGCCGCACTCTCCTCGACTCGCAGGCGCCGTCTGCGAATCGCCCCTCTCCAGTGCTGCAGATCGGCCCCGGAGGAAGCCGGCTTGAGATTCAGAAGTAGACGTCGATCCGGGCGAAGTAGAGCGGGTCCAGGCCCCCGAAGTTGCCCTCCCCGTCCCGGCCGCCGAAGAACTGCGCGCCGACCGAGAGCTCGACACTTTGGAGCGCCGACCAGCTGACGACCGGGAAGAGCGCCTCGCTCGGGCCCTCCCAGTCGTGGATCCAGAGCAGGTCCAGCCGCACCAGCGGCGTCAGGTCGTAGCCAAGGTTCAGGCCCGTCTGGTTGCGCGAGACGGTCACCAGCTGCGAGGTCGGGACTACACCCGCCTGCGTCAGCAGCGCGAGGCCCTGGTCCGGGGTGAGCGGCGGCAGCGCGAAGAGCGTGTCGCGCAGCGCGTCGCGCGAGACGGTGTTGCCGTTGTAGAAGTGCTCGACCAGCGCGTACAGGCCCGCGCCGAGGTCGAAGGTGTAGTCGAGCGAGGCCACCGCTTGCGTGGTGTGGCCGCCGTGCTCGTGGAAGGTCCACGTGCCCTCGCCGCGCAGCGCTGCGTCGCCGAGGTTCGTCGCGAAGTCGAAGCCGTACACGGAGTCGGTCTGGATGCGCGCGAACATCAGCGCCGCGTCCAGGCTGCGGCGCGAGAGCTCGAGCCGCAGCGCGCTGCGGTACAGGTCGTCGCGGTCCTGCGGCGCCACGATCGCGCTCGCCCAGAGCTCGCCCGCGACGCGCACGCGCGTGACCACCGAGTCGACGCCGATGCGCTGGTCGCCTTCGAGCGCGAGCGGCGGGATCGGGTTGAACAGGTCCGTCGGGTTCCACAGCCGCGCGCGTCCGAGCGCGATGCGCTGCCGGCCCACGGTGATCTCGACGTCGTCGCCCTCGTAGCGCACCCAGCCGCGGTACAAGAGGTGCTGCCAGGTGGCGTTGTGCGTGTCGGAGAGCGTGCGGTCGAGGTCGAGCCAGGTCTCGTGGCCGCGCTCTTCGGCGAGCGAGAAGCCGAGCGACTTGCGGCCCGTGCCGGTGAAGACCTCGTTGTCGTAGGAGAGCTGCGCGGAGAAGCGCTCGCGGTAGCGGGCCTGCAGGTCGACGCGCACGCGCGTCTGCGCGAGCAGGCTCGGCGAGACGCCGAGCGAGAACGTGCCGTCGGGCGCGGGGAAGACCTCGTCCGTGCGCATTTCCCGGGTCATGGCGACGAGCTCGCGCAGGCTCGCCGTGAGGTCGAGCTTCAAGTCGCCCGTGTCGAACTCGGCCGCGCGCGCCGCGCCGGCTTCGAGCAGCGCGGCGAGCGCGAGCGCCGCGCGGGCGGCGAACCTCACGGGGTGCGCCGCTCGTCGCTCGCGATGCAGCCATCGACGAGCCGCACGATGCGCCGCGCGTGCGCCATCACGCGCGGGTCGTGCGTGCTGAACAGGAACGTGACGCCGCGGTCCTGGTTCATCTGCAGCATGAGCGCCAGCAGGTCCTCGGCGGTCTTCGAGTCGAGGTTCGCGGTCGGCTCGTCGGCCAGCACGATCTCGGGCTCGGACGCGATGGCGCGCGCGACCGCGACCCGCTGCTGCTGGCCGCCGCTCATCTCGCCCGGGCGCTTGTGCGCGAGCTCGCCGAGCCCGAGCTCTTCCAGGAACCGCAGCGCGCGCGCACGGCGCTCCGCGCGCGGCACGCCCTGCAGCAGCAGCACGAACTCGACGTTCTCCACCGCCGAGAGCACCGGCACCAGGTTGTAGGACTGGAACACGAAGCCGAGCTTGCGCAGGCGCAGCTCCGCGCGCGCGGCCTCGCCCATGTCGGTGGTGTCCTCGCCGTCGACCAGGATCCGGCCCTCGGTCGGCCGGTCGAGCGTGCCGAGCAGGTTCAAGAGCGTCGTCTTGCCCGAGCCCGAAGGCCCGCACAGCGCCGAGAACTCGCCGCCCTCGATCCCGATCGACACGGCGTCGAGCGCGCGCGTCTCGAGCGCGCCCGCGCGGTAGATCTTCGTCGCCTCGACCGCTGCCAGGATGGGGCGCGCCAACATCGTCTCCTAAATGTGTCGGATCGCTTCGGCCGGGCGCAGGCGCACGGCCTTCCAGGCCGGCCAGAGCGCGGCCAGCACCGCGGTGATCAGCGCGACCACGACCGGCAGGATCAGGTCGCGCCGCTCGATGCGCGTGTACACGGTCGTGCCGATGCCGAACTCGGTCAGGCCGTCGGCGAAGCGGGTCAGGTCGATGCCGACCTCGCCGAGCCAGAGCACGATCGGAACCCCGACCGCCAGCCCGATCAGCGTCCCGGCCACCGTCATCACGATCGACTCGAGCAGCACCAGCGCCAGCAGCCGGCTCGACTGCAGGCCGAGCGCGCGCAGCATGCCGAACTCGCGGATGCGCTCGTAGACCATCATCAAGAGCGCGTTCGCGATCCCGAACGCCATCGCCACGAAGACCGCGCCGTAGATGACCCAGGTCATGTCGGCCATCAGGCCGAGCAGCGCCGCCATGCGCGGCTCGCGCTCCTTCCAGGTCAGCACGTCGAGCGCGGCGTCGGGCAACGCGGCGGCGAGCGCGGCCCGGGCCGTGGCGTGCAGCTCCGGCAGGCGGTCGGGATCGTCGAGCAGCACCGCGACCTCGGTCACGCGGTCGGGCACGGACAGGAGCCGCTGCGCGTCCTCGAGGCGCAGGTACGCGTGGCTGCGGTCGAACTCCGACGACGAGCTGCGGAAGATGCCCGACACGCGGAACGCGCCGAGCCCGACCTCGCCGGGCGCGTGCACCACCACCTTGTCGCCGAGCTTCACGCGCAGCCGCTCGGCCATGGCCGCGCCGATGGCGATGCCCGGAAGGCGCCGCGAGCCGGTCGTCACGAGCGGCACCGGCAGCTTGCCCTCGACCAGCGCGCGAGAGAGGATCGAGACGCGTTGCTCGCGCAGCGGATCGACGCCGACCAGCACGACCCGCGAGCTGCGCCGCGCGCTCTGCAGCAGGCCGTCGCCGACCAGGCGCGGAGAAGCGTGCGCGCCGGGGAAGCGCTCCAGCGCCTCGACGATCGCGCGCCCGCTGTCGGGCAGGTTGCGCTGCACGTCGGGGTTCTTCTGGTAGCCCGACGCGAGCACGGCCAGGTGCCCGAGCCGCGTCGAGACGGCGTTGTCGACCATCTGGCGCACGAGCCCGTTGCTCCAGCCGACCAGCAGGAGACACGCCGAGAGCCCGACCGTGATCGCGACCAGCACGACGGCGCTGCGCCGCCAGCCGCGCAGCAGGTTCCGCCAGGCGATCACGAACAGCGTCGTCACGTTCAGGTCGCCCGCAGCGCGTCGACGGGCCGGCCGCGACTCGCGCGGATGGCCGGCGGGATGGCGGCGACGAGGCCCACCGCAACCAGCAGCAGTGGCAGCGTCACGAGCTGATTGCGGCCGAGCGCGAACATGATCAGCGGCTCCAGGTCGAACAGCTCGATCGACGCGCGCGCGCCCTCGCCGGTGATCGGGATCGGGTGCTGCGCGAGCCAGAGCACGAGCGGAATGCCGATCGCGAAGCCGATCGCGATCCCGAGCAGGGTCAGCTGCACGGATTCGATCAGCACCAGCGCGAACACCGCGCGCGGGCGCAGCCCCAGCGCGCGCAGCACGCCGAACTCGCGCACGCGCTCGAACACCGACATCAGGATCGTGTTCAGGAGCCCGAAGCCGACCACCACGATCAGCACCGCATTGCCGATCCAGTTGCCGACGTCGTCGAGCATCATGAACTGCAGCAGGTCGGGCATGAGCTCCTGCCAGGGCAACACCTCGTAGTCTGCGCCGGGGAAGTCGGCGTCGAGCTCGCGGCCCACGCTCGCCAGACTGCCGCTCTCGGGCAGGAACACCGCGACGTGCGAAACGGCGCTGCCCGCCTCGAGGAACGCGCGCAGCTCGTCCAGGTCGACCAGTGCGCCGAAGCCGTCGAACTCGTCGTCGCCGACCGCGAACGTGCCGACCACCGTGAAGCGATCGGCCGACTGCGAGCCGAAGGCGTCGGCGGAGAGCACGATCACCGCGTCGCCGAGCGAGACGCCGAGGTTTCTCGCGAGCAGTGCGCCGAGCGTGATCTCGCGCGCGCCGTTCGCGGGCTCCGCCATGCGGCCGGCCTCGATCGAGCCGACCAGCTTCGACAGGCGCCGCTCGCGCGCCAGGTCGATGCCGAACAGCTGCACGCCGCGGCCGGTCGCGTCGTCGCGGTCGGCCGAGATCAGCCCCCAGGCCTCGAGCCGCGGCGCCCAGCCCTCCGCGCCGCTGAGCGCGTCGAGCTTGCGCTCCGCGGCGGCGTCGAGCGGCAGCGCGTAGTCGAGCGTGCGGTACTCGCGGTAGCCGGCCAGGCTCACCTGGAAGTGGCCGGGATAGAGCCTCACCGCGTGCTCGATCCAGCGCTCGTGACTGCCGTCGCCCACGGCCAGGTTCAGCATCGAGAGCACGGTCGCGAACACGCCCGCCGCGACCGTGAGCGCGGTGCGGCGCTTGTTGCGGCCGAGGTTCCGCCAGGCGAGCCGCAACAGCATCATCAGCGCGCGGCCTCGGACTGGCGCAGGTTCTTCTGCGTGAAGATCGCGTCGTCGAGCTTCACGTCGAAGGCGGCTTCCTCGAGCACGACGCGCGTCGAGTGGCCGGGCTTGTCGTTCGGCAGCATCAGCCACAGGTGCGGCAGCGGCCGGCCCGCCACCGTGCGCACGTCCGAGAAGCGCAGCTCGCGGATCGCCTCGAAGCGGCCCGGCTCGGGCTCGTCGTAGTACACGAACAGGATCGGCGCGAGCCGCTCCTTCTCGATCCACAGCTCCATGCGCGCCCAGACCACGGGCGCCTCCGGCAAGGGCGTGAGCTCGATGCCCAGCGCCGCGACGCCGTCGATCGCCTTCTCGTCGAGCAGCTTCGGCTCGTAGTCCTTCTGCAGCGACGACTCGCGCGCGAGGTCGTCGTTGGTGAAGTCGCTGCCCATCCACGGCTGCAGCATCATCGACGGCGGAATGCGCATGGCGCGCTCGACCTTCGGCAGCCAGGTCCAGAACGCGTCGTGGTCGCGCAGGAAGCCGGTGCCCTTGTCCTTGGGCGGCTCGAGCACGCGCGAGAAGCTGCGATCGCCGAGCTGGTCGTCCCAGCTGCGGATCACCAGCTCGCGCGTCCAGCGCGGCGTGGTGATGGTCATGCGCAGCTTCATCTCGCTGGTGTTGCCGCGCAGCGCGTCCTCGGCGCGGCGCACGAGCTCCTTCACGTCGAGCTCCTCCGCATGCGGCGCGGAGCTCGTGAAGCCGAGCAGCACGAGCACGAGCCCGACGACACCGATCCGCGTCATGCGCTGATCCCCCGCCAAAAGACCTCCTCCGCCGCGCGAAACGGCCCCTCCAGGTCGAGCTCGGGCCGCATCAGCTTGGCGAGCATCAAGCCGTCGATGGTGGCGTCGATCAGCAGCCCCACGTCCGCCGCCGCGACCGGCCGCAGCGTTCCGTCCGCCACGCCGCGCGCGATCTGCTTTTCCACGGCGGCCTTCCACACCCCGTGCGCGCGGTCGGCCCGCACGCGGATCTCGTCGTCGCGCGCGCTCTGCGCGATGTACTCGAGCGCGAGCTTGAAGAACGGCAGGCCGGCGTCGAACTGCTGGCGCACGCGCGCGAACACCTCGTGCAGGGCGCTGCGCCAGTCCGGGGCGTCGGCCACGGCCTCGAGCTCCTGCAGCGCGCGCTCCGAGAAGCGGTCGACCAGCGCCAGGAAGAGCTCGCGCTTGCCCGCGAAGTGCCAGTAGATCGCGCCCTTGGAGAGCCCGGCCCGGGCCGCGATGTCGTCGACCGAGGTCTCGTGGTAGCCGCGGGCCGCGAAGCCGGCGAGCGCCGCGTCGAGGATCTCGCCCCGGCTGATCTCGGGCTTCCTGCGCGCCGCTCGCCGCGCCATCGCTCCCCGCTCCGTAACCGACTGACCAGTCGGTACGCTACCGGGCCGATTCGCCGCCGGCAAGCCCCGGCCGGTATGTCCCGAGGATCGCAGGACTTTTTTGCGCGGCCCCGGACCCGCCGGTAGCATCCCCCGGTCATGACCGAGCGCGGCGGGAAGAAGCACTATCCGGAGGTCGCCGCGTCGCCCGACTTCCCGGCGATCGAGACGCGTGTGCTCGAGCGCTGGCGCAAGGAGCGCACCTTCCAGCGCTCCGTCGAGCAGCGACCCGCCGGACCGAAGGGCGAGAACGAGTACGTCTTCTACGACGGCCCGCCGTTCGCGAACGGCCTGCCCCACTACGGCCACCTGCTGACCAGCTTCGTGAAGGACATCGTGCCGCGCTACCAGACGCTGCGCGGCCGCCGGGTCGAGCGCCGCTTCGGCTGGGACTGTCACGGCCTGCCCGCCGAGCTGGAGGCCGAGAAAGAGCTCGGCATCTCCGGCCGCGCGAAGATCACCGAGTACGGCATCGACCGCTTCAACGACTACTGCCGCTCGTCTGTCATGCGCTACACCGAAGCGTGGCAGGAGACCGTCACGCGCCAGGCGCGCTGGGTCGACTTCAAGAACGACTACAAGACCATGGACCTCTCCTACATGGAGAGCGTGATGTGGGCGTTCAAGGAGCTGTACGCGAAGGGGCTCGTGTACGAGGGCTACCGCGTCATGCCCTACTCGTGGGCGGCGCAGACGCCGGTCTCGAACTTCGAGACGCGCCTCGACAACTCCTACCGCGAGCGCCAGGACCCGGCGATCACCGTGCGCTTCCGCTTGCACGCGCGCGCAGCGGAGCCGGCGCTCGATCTCCTGATCTGGACGACCACGCCCTGGACCCTGCCGTCCAACCTCGCGCTCGCGGTCGGACCCGCGATCGAGTACGCGGTGTTCACGAAGGGCGCCGAGCGCATCGCGCTGGGGGTTGCGGCCGCCGCGGGCTACGAAGCGGAGCTCGCCGGCTGGACGCGCGCGGGCAGCATCACCGGCGCGGCGCTGGTCGGCCGCAGCTACGAGCCGCTCTACCCGTTCTTCGCGGGCACGGCGAACGCGTTCCGCGTGCTCGCCGCCGACTTCGTCGACACCGACGAGGGCAGCGGCGTCGTGCACCTGGCGCCGGGCTTCGGCGAGGACGACATGGCCGCATGTCAGGCCGCCGGCATCCCGGTGGTGGTGCCGGTCGACGAGAACGGCCGCTTCACGCGCGAGGTTCCGCCCTGGGCGGGCGAGCTCGTGTTCGACGCGAACCGGCCGATCATCAGAGACCTCCGGGACCGCGGTCTGCTCGTGAAGCAGGCCACGATCGTGCACAACTACCCGCACTGCTGGCGCACCGACACGCCGCTGATCTACCGCGCGATGAGCTCCTGGTTCGTGAAGGTGACGGCGATCCGCGAGCGCATGGTCGAGCTGAACCGTGAGATCAACTGGGTGCCTGCGCACATCCGCGACGGGCTGTTCGGCAAGTGGCTCGAGGGCGCGCGCGACTGGTCGATCAGCCGCAACCGCTTCTGGGGCTCGCCGATCCCGGTCTGGCTCTCCGACGATCCGCGCTTCCCGCGCATCGACGTGTACGGCTCGCTCGACGAGCTCGAGCGCGACTTCGGTGTGCGGCCCGACGACCTGCACCGGCCCGGCATCGACGCGCTGGTGCGCCCGAATCCCGACGATCCGTCCGGCAAGGCGATGATGCGGCGCGTGCCCGACGTGCTCGACTGCTGGTTCGAGTCGGGCTCGATGCCGTTCGCGCAGGTGCACTACCCGTTCGAGAACCGCGACTGGTTCGAGAACCACTTCCCCGCAGACTTCATCGTCGAGTACGTCGCGCAGACGCGCGGCTGGTTCTACACCCTGCACGTGCTGTCGACGGCGCTGTTCGACCGGCCGCCGTTCCAGAACTGCATCTGTCACGGCGTGGTGCTGGACGAGAACGCGCAGAAGCTCTCCAAGCGGCTGAAGAACTATCCGAGCCCCGACGAGGTGTTCGCGAGCTACGGCGCCGACGCGCTGCGCTGGTTCCTGGTCAGCTCGCCAATCCTGCGCGGGCTCGACCTGCAGATCGACCGCGAGGGCCACGCGATCCGCGAGGTGGTGCGGCTGGTGACGAAGCCGATCTGGAACGCCTGGTACTTCTTCAGCCTGTACGCGAACGCCGACGGCGTGAAGGCGTCCCTGCGCAGCGACGCGTCGGGCGTGCTCGACCGCTACATCCTGGCCAAGACGGGAGATCTGGTGAGCGGCGTCGAGCGATCCTTCGACGCCTACGACATCCCGGCCGCCTGCGCGCAGATCGCGAGCTTCATCGACGCGCTGAACAACTGGTACATCCGCCGCAGCCGCGACCGCTTCTGGGCCGAATCGGGAGCGGCCGCCGAGGGCAGCGCCGACAAACGCGACGCCTACGACACGCTGTACACGGTGCTGGTGACGCTGCTCCGTGTCGCGAGCCCGCTCTTGCCGATGGTGACCGAGGAGATCCACCGCGGACTCACCGGCGAGGACAGCGTGCACCTGTGCGACTGGCCGCAGGCACAGACGCTGCCCGCGAACCCGCCGCTCGTGCGCGCCATGGACCGCGCGCGCGAGGTCTGCTCCGCCGCGCTCGCGCTGCGCCGCGCGCACGACCTGCGCGTGCGCCAGCCGCTGCGCACGCTGGTGGTCGCGGGCGCGGACGTCGAGAGCCTGCGCCCGTTCGCGGAGCTGGTCGCCGACGAGGTGAACGTGAAGTCGATCGAGCTCTCCGGGGAGATCGAGCGCTACGCCTCGTTCCGACTGCAGGTGAACGCGCGCACGGTCGGCAAGCGGCTGGGCAAGAAGACGCAGGCGCTGATCGCCGCCAGCAAGGCGGGGCTGTGGAAGCGCCGGCCCGACGGGACGGTCGAGATCGAGGGCGAGGTCCTGGCCGGCGAGGACTTCGCGATCCTGCTCGAGCCGCGCGAGGGCGTGGTGTGCCAGCCGCTCGAGGCGAACGACGCGATCGTGGTCCTCGATCTCGCGATCGACGCGGCCCTCGCGCACGAGGGCATCGCGCGCGACGTGGTGCGCGCCGTGCAGCAGGTGCGGCGCGAGGCGGGGCTGCACGTCTCTGATCGCATCTCGCTCGCGCTCGAGCTGCCCGCCGACTGGCGCGCGGCCGCGGAGCAGTTCCGCGCCTACATCGCCGAGCAGACGCTCGCGACCGAGCTCGCGCTCGGCGCTCCGCCCGCGGACGGCGGCTTCACCTCGCACACCACCGAGATGAGCGGCGAGAGCCTGCGCGTGGCGCTGCGCCGCGCGCGCTGAGGACGCTCAGCCGGTCACGCTCAGGGCTTGCCCGAGTCCGACGGTCCCTTGGCCTCGCCCGCGGCCGGCGGGCGCTCGACGGCGGCCGCGCGTTTCGCGTGCTCGTCGAGCAGGCGCACGACCGGCGCGTACTTCCGCTCCTCCGCGAGGCTGCGCGCGGTGACTCCGCCGCGACCCGTGACCGCCGGATTCGCACCGCGCAGCAGGAGATACTCGACCACCTCTGTGTAGCCGCCCATCGCTGCGACCATCAGCGGAGTGAGTGAGCGCTCGTCGCGCGCCTCGATGTCAGCCCCGCCCTTCTCCACCAGGAGCGCGGTGCTGGGCAGGTTTCCGGCGGCCGCGGAGAAGGTGAGCGCGGTCATGCCGTCGCGGTCGCGCATGTCCGGATCGACCTTCATCGCCAGCAGGACCGCCACGACGTCGGCGTGGTCGTTGCTGGCCGCGGCCATCAGCGGCGTGCCGCCCAGATCGTTGGCCTCGTTGCCGTCGGCACCCGCCCGGAGGAGCTCGACGACGATCTCCGTCTTGCCGGCGAGCGCAGCGTAGAGCAGCGCGTTCCAGCCTCGGAAGTCGCGAGCCGAGGCCGGCACGCCGCGGCCGAGCACCTGCTTCACCTCGTCGAGATTGCCGCTGCGCGCGGCCTCGATCAGCTCGCGTTCGTCGCGCATCGCCGCGCGGCTCGCACCGCCGGGCAAGCTGTCGCCATCGCCCTCGGCGAGCTTCGCCCAGGCGGCCGCGCTCGCCCGGTCGATCGTCGCGAACACGCGCGCCATGCCCCGATCGTAGGCCTCCATCAGCGCGGTCCGACCCTTGAGATCACGCGCGAGCGGATCGACCTTCGCCTCCACCAGCAGCTCGACCACCCGAACGCTGCCGCTGCGCGCGGCCAGGTGCAGCGCGGTCTGACCGGCGGAATTCGCCGCGTTCGGATCGGCGCCCGAGGACAGCAGGCGCGAGGCGATCTCGGACTGACCCGCGGCCGCCGCGCGCATCAGCGCCGTCCAGCCGTCGCGATCGGCGGTGTTCGGCTGCGCGCCGACTTCGAGCAGGAGCGTGACGAGCGCGTAGTCGCCGCGCCGCGCCGCCTGCTGCAGCGCCGTCTCACCCGCGAGCGACGCCGTGCTCGGGTCGGCGCCCTTCGCGATCAGCTTCCGCGCGATTTCGGTCTGGCTCGACGCCGCGGCCTGCAGCAGCGCGCTGCGGCCCGATGGGTCGCGCAGGGCCGGGTCCGCTCCGCGCGCGAGCAGCAGGTCGACCATCGGCGCGTGCCCCTTGCCGACCGCGTACATGAGCGGCGTCTGACCGTTGCGGCTGGCCGCGTCGACGTTGGCACCCGCGCCCGCGAGCAGCTCGACCAGCTCGAGGTGGCCGTTCGCGACGGCGGCGCGCAGCGCGGTGGCGCCCCCGTCGTCCTTGATCTCGAGCTCGGCGCCGGCTTCGACCAGCAGCTTCGCACTGTTCAGACGGCCCGCCGACGCCGCGAACATCAGCGCGGTGCGGCCGTCGGCATTGCGCGCGTCGACGCTCGCCCCGCCCTTCAGCTCGGCGACCACGGTGGCGTCGTTGCCGCGCCAGGCCGCGTCCATCAGGATCGTGTGCTCGCCGCGCGACGCGCTGGTGCGCGCGAACGCGGGATCGCTCTCCGCCTGCTGCAGCAGCGCGGCGACGCGCGAGAAGCCGGCGCGCGCGGCCAGCTCGCGAGCCGTCGAGCCGCTCGCGTCGGTCTTCTTCGCGTCGGCGCCGGCCGAGAGCAGGAACTTCACCACCTCGAGGTTGCCCGTGGTCGCGCCGGCCATCAGCGGCGTCAGTCGCTGCTTGCCGAGCTCGAAGTCGAGGTTGGCGCCCGCCGTGGTGAGCTGCTTCAGCGCCTTCAGCTGTCCGCGCGCGGCGGCGTGCGCGAGCGCGTTCGCTCCGGTCCTGTCGGCGAGCTCGAGGTTCGCGCCCGCCTCCACCAGCTGGGTGATCACGTCGTTGCGATTGCCGCGCACCGCGAGGATCAGCGCGGTCGTGCCCTCGGCGTCCTGCTCGTCGAGCTCCGCGCCCGCCTCGATCAGCGAGCGCACGAAGTTCGCGAGGCCCATCGAGGCGCCGAACATCAGCGCCGTGCGGCCGTCCTCGCCGCGCATCGTCAGCATCGCGCTGCCGATGGTCGGATCGCCGGATCCGACGCCGGAGAACACGCGCGCCACCGCGTCGTGTCTCGCCTCGAGCGCGATCACGAGCGGCGTCAGCCCGAGGGCATTGCGCCGCTTGATGTCTCCGCCCGCGTCGACCAGGCGCAGGGCGATCTCCGGATCGCCTCGGCTCGCGGCCAGGTGCAGCGGGGTATCACCGTTCGCCGACGGCTGGTCGGGATCGGCGCCGGCGACGACCAGCTCGTCGACCTGGTCGCGGTCGCCGTTGCGCACGGCGTAGAACAGCGCGGTAGCCCCGTCCGACGCGGCCGCGTTCACTTCGGCTTTGGCCTCGATCAGCTCGGTCACGACCTTCCTGCGCCTCTGCTTGGCGGCGACCACCAGCGCGGTGGCGCCGTCGCGGCGTCGCATCTCGGTGTCGGCGCCGGCCTTGGCGAGCTCGCGCACCACGTCCACGTGCCCTTCGATCGCTGCCAGCATCAGCGCCGTCGAGCCGCCGCGATCGGTGAGATCGAGCGACGCTTTGCGCCCGACCAGCACGTAGACGACCGCGGCGCTGCCGCGCACGGCCGCCTTCATCAGCGCGGTCTCTCCACTCGCGTCGGCTGCGTCGATCGGCGCGCCCGCGTCGAGCAACGCCTGCGCGAGCGTCGAGTCGTCGTGCGAGGCCGCCAGCTGGAGCGCCGTGTCGCCCTGCTCGCTGCGCGAGGTCGGGCTCGCCCCCCGCTCCAGCAGCAGCTTGACCGTCTCGGTCTGGCCGGTGGACGCAGCGTGCATGAGCGCGGTCCAGCCGTCCCGGTCGGCCGAGTCCACCGGAACCTCGCGCGACAGCAGCGCCCCGACCGCCAGGCGGTCGCCCACGCGGGCCGCTTCGCGCAGCAGCTCCGCCTCCCGCTCCAGGTTTTCCGCGGGATCCGGCAGGTTCTGCGCATGGCCGGGCCGCGCCGCCGCGAGCAGCAGCATGAGCGAGCCGGCGACCAGCAGGAGGCGACGCATGCGCTCAGAGTATCGGCCGGGCCGGAGTCCCGCTGCCGGCCGGCCCTGGCCCTAGCGGGGCGCTTCACCGAGCGCGCTCGCGGCCGCCGCGCCGGCCTGGTCGATCGCTTCGTCGAGTGCCTCGCCGAGCGCGCGTGCGACCGCGTCCGGGGTGTCGCCCGCGACGGGCCGCCTGGTGATGAACGTGCGATCGAGCAGCGCCTGCTGGGACGCGTCGGCCAGGCGCACCGCGAGCGCGACCACGCCCTCGTGCGCCGGCTCGAGCACGTCGTCGAAGGTGAGCAGCTCGACGGTAAGCGAGGGCGCGTCCGGCCGGGTCGCGCGGCGCAGGCCGCGCTTCTCGAACAGCTCGTGCGCGAGGCGCGCCTCGACGTAGCTCGCCGGTGGCTGCGTCCAGCGCAAGAGATCGTAGAAGCCGACCTCGACGCCGCGCCGCCACACGATGCGCCGGCGCAGGTAGTCGGCCGCCGTCACGCGGCGCAGGCGGAGCTCCGGAGCGCTCGCGCTGATCGACACGGCGTTGCCGTTCGCGGCGCTCGCCGAAGGCGCGAAGCCCGGCGAGAAGTAGCGCGGCTCGGCGGGCTGGCGCGGCGCCAGACACGCGGCCAGCAGGAGAGCTGCGGCGATCCCCAGGCGACCACTCACGGACGCGGGCTTTCCTCGTTCGCGCGAACGGCGCGGCCGCGCACGATCGACGCCGGATCGCGCTCCAGGTAGTCGGCCAGCGTGCGCACCGACTCGAGCGTGTCCTGGAGCTCCGTCAAGCTGCTGCGCGCGTCCTCGGCCAGCGCGCTGCCGTCGGCGGTGAGCGCCGCGAACGCCGACGCCGCGTCGCGCACCGCGCCGGTCGTCTCGGCGAGCTGCGCGTCGCGCACGGCCGCGTCGAGCGAGCGCGCGGTCTGCTCGAACTGCGCGCCGGTGCGCTCGTACTGCGCGAGCACCTGCGAGACCGCGCCGCCCTCCGCGACCAGCGGCCGGATCGTCGCCTCGAAGTTCTCCACCACCGTCGTGAGGCGCGCGAGCGTCTCGCTCGCCTGCACGGTCAGCATCGGCAGCTTCATGCCCACCTCGACCACGGCCTCCTCGATGCTCTTCAGCGTCGACGGCGTCGCGGGCATGTAGTCCGGACCCGGATCGAAGGGCAGCTCTTGCACCGGGAAGCGCTTGGGATCGAAGTAGTCGACCAGCAGGAACTTGACGCCGGTGATGCCGGCCGAGGCTACCTGGATGCGCAGCGGCGTGCGGGTCTCCTCCATCTCGCGCAGCACCGGACCCTTGCCCGCCAGGCCGAGCTTCTGCAGCACGTCCTCGTAGACCTGGCTCGTCACCTTCACGTGTCGCAGGTCGGGCGCGATCGTGATCGAAGAGACCGAGCCCACGGGCACGCCGCGAAACTTCAGCGCCGCGCCGACCTCGAGGCCCTGCACCGACTCGTCGAAGTAGGTGACGATCGTGCGCGTCTTGCGGTTCCAGTCACCCGCGCCCAGCCAGACCAGCGCCGCGAAGGCGAGCGCGAGACCGCCCAGCACGAATGCCCCGAGCTTCCAGTAGTTGGTCGAGTTCACGCTCTCACTCCGCCTTCCGGCACCCGGCGATTGAAGAAGGCCGCGACGGTCGGATGGGTGCTGTGATCGCGCAGCTCGCGCGGGTCGCCCAGAGCGATCATACCTTTCGCTTCGCGGTCGAGCATCACGCAGCGGTGTCCGATCGCGAAGATGCTGGCCAGCTCGTGGGTCACGATCACCAGCGTGGTGCCGAGATTGCGCGAGAGCGTCAGGATCAGCTCGTCGAGCTCGACCGAGGTGATCGGGTCGAGGCCCGCGCCGGGCTCGTCCAGGAACACCAGCGGCGGGTCGAGCGCGAGCGCGCGCGCGATGCCCGCGCGCTTCTTCATGCCGCCCGAGAGCTCCGCGGGCAGGTGGTTCTCGAAGCCGCCCAGGCCCACCAGCCGCAGCTTGCTGCGCACCACCTCGGCGACGTCGGCGCGCGAGAGGTCGGTCCAGGTCTCGAGCGGCAGCGCCACGTTCTGGCCCAGCGTCATCGAGCCGAACAGCGCGCCGGCCTGGAACAGCACGCCGAAGCCCGGCATGCCGCTGCCCACGCGCGGCGGCTCGCCGTCGACCCGGATCTCGCCCTGCAGGGGCTCGTCGAAGCCGATCATGTGGCGCATCAGCGTCGACTTGCCGCAGCCGCTGCCGCCCAGGATCACGAAGATCTCCCCGCGCATGACCTCGAAATCGAGCTGCTCGAGCAGCACGCGATCGCCGAAGCCGATCGCGACGTTCGACACCGTGATGTGTGGCTCAGAGGTCCCAGGCATGGAACAGCACCGTGAAGGCCGAGTCGATCACGACCAGGAAGAACAGCGAGCTCACCACCGCCGAGGTGGTCGAGCGGCCGACGCCCTCGGCGCCGCCGCGCGTCGAGAGACCCCACTGGCAAGCGACCAGCGCGATCGCCAGGCCGAACGCGACCGACTTCACCAGGCCCGAGCACACGTACCAGACGTCGAGCGCGTTGTGGGTCTGCCGCGCCCAGGCGGTGAACGGAACGTCGAGCGAGGCGACGCCCACCACCGCGCCGCCGGCGATCGCGAACGCGTCGCCGAGCAGCGTCAGGATCGGCAGCATCAGGGCGAGCGCGAGGATGCGCGGCAGCACCAGGTAGCGGTAGGGATCGAGCCCGATCGTGCGCAGGGCGTCGACCTCGTCGGACACGCGCATGCTGCCGAGCTCGGCGGCGAACGCCGCGCCGGAGCGTCCGGCCGCGACCACCGCCACCATCAGCGGGCCGAGCTCGCGCGTCACGCCGATCGCGACGCCGTCCGCGACGAAGATGTCGGCGCCGTACTTGTGCAGCGTGATCGCGCCCTGGAAGGCGGTGACCAGGCCCACCAGGAACGTGATCAGGCCGATGATCGGCAGCGCGTCCGCGCCGGTGCGCTCCATGATGCGCCAGACCGAGCGCCACGGCACGCTGCGCGGATCGCGCGCCGCGCGGCCGAACGCGACCACCGTGCTGCCGGTGAAGTCCAGGACCTGACGCGTGAACTCCCACAGCTCGAAGGTCGCGCGGCCGGCCTGCTCGAGCACCCCGGGTGCGCGCGGCGCGGGGCGCGCCTCTATCCCGCGCGGGGTGGTCGCGACCAGCTCCAGGATCTCGCGCACGCGGCCGTCCGCGCCCGCGAGCTCGGCCTCGGAGCCGCGCGCGCGCAGCTCGTCGCACAGCCCGAGCACGAGCGAGGCGGCCGCTGCGTCCAGCGAGCGCAGACCCGCGAGATCGATGCGCACGCTCGCTGCCGGCGGCTCGAGCAGCTCGCGCATGCGCGCGAGCGCCGCCGGCGCGTCGCGCACCGCCAGGCGTCCGGAAAGGCGGAGCTCCGCGCGACCCGCCCGCGGATCGCTGCGCTCGATGCCGAAGCTCGACTCGTGCCTGGTCGCGTCTCTCACGCTGTTTCGCGTTTCCCCGACGCGCAAGGTAGCATGGCCCGGCGCTTAGCCGCGAAGGAGTGAGCCGATGTCGGAACGCCTGTCGGAACGCCTGTCGGAACGAGTACAGATCGATCTCAAGGATGGCGTCGCGGACGTGCGCATGATCCGCACCGACAAAATGAACGCGATCGACAATGCGATGTTCGAGGCGCTGGTCGAGGCAGGCAAGCTGCTGTGCGCCGATCCGTCCGTGCGCGCGGTCGTGCTCTCGGGCGAGGGCCGCGCCTTCTGCGCTGGCCTCGACATGACGAGCTTCGCGGCCATGGCCGGCCCCCCGCGTTCGGGCGAGGCGCCTGTGCAGAACCTGTTCGAGCGCGGCCCGAGCGGCGCCAACCGCGCGCAGCTGGCCGCCTGGATCTGGCAGGAAGTGCCCGTACCGGTGATCGCTGCCGTACACGGCGTGGCGTATGGCGGCGGCCTGCAGATCGCGCTCGGCGCCGACCTGCGCATCGTCGCGCCCGACGCGCGCATGTCCGTCATGGAAGTGAAGTGGGGCCTGATCCCCGACATGTCCGCGAGCCAGACACTGCGCCGGCTGGTGCCGATCGACGTGGCGATGGAGCTGACCTTCACCGGCCGCGTGTTCTCGGGCACCGAGGCGAAGGAGCTCGGCCTCGCGACGCGGCTCTCCGAGACCCCGCTCCAGGACGCGCTGGCGCTGGCCGCCGACATCGCCAGCAAGAGCCCCGACGCGATCCGCGCCGCCAAGCGCCTGTTCGAGGAGAGCTGGCACGCGCCGACCCCGGACGGCCTGCGCCTCGAAGAGGGCCTGCAGCGCAGCCTGATCGGCAAGCCCAACCAGGTCGAGTCGGTGAAGGCGAACTTCGAGAAGCGCGCGGCGAGGTTTCAGGATCGTTCCTAGCCGCATCCGAGCGAGCTTCCTCGTGCATGCCTTCCGCGCCGGCCAATACTTCGTCGCCGAACAGTTTCACGCTCGAGCCGCCGTATCGGGTGCCCGTGGAGCGGATGAGATGCGCCTCTTCGCTGATCGCACTGCTCGCGCTGATACTGCCGGCCTGCGGCTGCGGTAGCGGCGGCGGCGGGTCGTCGTCGAACTCCACGCCGAACATCTTGTTCGTGATCATGGACGACGTCGGCATGGATCAGATGGAGGTATTCGGCTACGGCGGCGAAACCGCCGCGAGCACACCGAACATCGCCGACATCGCGCAGGCCGGGATCCGCTTCCGGAATACCTGGTCGATGCCGGCCTGCTCGACCAGTCGCGCGGTCTTCTTCGAGGCGCGCTATCCGCTGCGCACGAACGTGAAGGGCGCGCTCGGCCCCGACGACCTGGCCAACTCGATGGTGTCTCCGTACGAAGTGACCGTGCCGAAGCTGCTGGCGCAGCAGGGCTACGACAACGCGATCTTCGGAAAATTTCACCTCGGGCTGCAGGGGCACGACCCCGCCGGCTACGGGATGCCGTACCAGCTGGGCTGGGACTTCTTCGCGGGCTGGCTCGACGCGACGGGAGATCCGTCGTCGATCGACAAGACGGCCGGCGGTGTGGCACCGGTCGGTGTCTCCTACGAGTGTGGCTTCGTGCCCGCAGCGAGTGAGGGCGGCGCCGACTCCGGCGCATGCTATCTCGCCGACGCCTCGTGCCTCGAGCTCGGCAGCAGCGGACTCGTCCCGCCGGGCCGCAGCTGCCGGGATCAGGGCGGAATCCTCGACCCGAATCAAAGCTGCCAGACGCCGATGCCCGACGACCTCGACTTCGACGTGCTGAGCGGACACTTCGTCTCGCCGCTGGTCTACAACCGTCCGGACGGCTCGATCGAGGTGGTGCCGGCGTCCGACCCGCGCGCGCGCCGCTTCCGCGCCACGTTCGCCGTCGACGAGGCAATCGGCTGGATCAACGCGCGACCGGCGGGTCGACCCTGGATGGCGACGGTCAGCTTCGCGTCGGGTCACACGCCCCTCATGCAGCCGCCGGTCGACGATGCGCTGCCGGATAGCCGGGAGATCAGCTCGCTCGACTGCGCAGACCCGCTCGCGCAACGCATCCTGTCTGACAAGATGATCGAGTCACTCGATCTCGAGATCGGCCGCTTGCTGGTCGACACCGGGCTCGCCGAAGGCGGCCCGGACGGCCGCCTCCTGTACCTCCCGAGCCAGAGCGACACGATGGTGATCCTGCTCGGCGACAACGGCAGTCTCGGCAACACCGTGAAGCTGCCCTTCCAGCCCTCGCGCGCGAAGGGCACGGCCTACCAGACGGGCGTCTGGGTCCCGCTGGTGATCGCCGGGCCGCTCGTCCAGCAGCCCGGCCGTGCGGTGACGAACATGGTGAACATCGCCGACTTGTTCGCGCTCTTCGGCGAGATCGCGGGAATCGACGACGTGCGGAGCGCCGTGCCGCGCACGATCGACGCGTTTCCGATGCTGCCGTACCTGCGCGATCCGGAACAGCCCGGCCTGCGCGCCTGGAACTACACGGAGGTCGGCGCGAATCTGCAGGTCGGCGGCGCGATCAACGATCCCTGCGTCATCTCCGGCGGCTGCACGCAGATTCCGGTGTCGAAGAGCGTCTGCGAGGACAACAACGGTGTCTGGTGGGGCGGCGGCGCGGACGATCCGCTCACCGTCGGCACTCCCCCGGGGGGCTACACGCTCTGCTGTCAGGTGAACGCCTTCCGCGACTCGGAAATGCAGTCGCTCTACAACATCCTGCCGCTCGTCTCGATCGCGATCCGCGACGACCAGTACAAGATCGTCGAGAACTCATACAGCGCGTACGTCTCGCAGGCCGAGCCATGCGTGGAGACGACCGACATCGAGTTCTACGAGATCAACGAGGACGCGCCGCTGCCGAGGCTCGACTACGACGGCACCGATCTGCCACTGGCTGCGCTCAGCGCGCAGGAGCAATCGAGCTACGACGCGCTCAGCGCCCAGCTCGCGGCGATCCGCGCCTCGGTTCCCGACTGCCCGGGCGATGGCAACCTCGACTACGTCGTCGACGAGCAGGACATCACGGATTGGCGGTTCTACGCCGACTCGAACGGCTTGTCGACCGTCTACGACCTGAATCTCGACGGGCTGACCGACGACGCCGACGAGGCGATCATCCGGGACAATCTGGGACTCGACTGCCGGCCCGGCTGAGGTTCGACATCGCCATGGCTGCAAAGTTCGACGACCCAGGTTAGAACTTCCGCGATGACCCACGCGCTCAGCCACCACGTCGCGCTCGTGAACGGCTTCCGCATGCACTACGTGCGCGCGGGTCAGGGTCCAGTCCTCGTGCTGCTGCACGGCTGGCCCCAGAGCTGGTACGAGTGGCGGCATCTGCTCGGACCGCTCGCCGAGCGCTTCACGGTGATCGCGCCCGATCTGCGGGGTCTGGGCGATTCCGAGAAGCCGCGCGACGGCTACGACAAGCGCACGCTCGCCAGCGACGTGCGCGCGCTGCTGCGCACGCTCGACATCGAGCGCATCGGCCTGATCGGGCACGACTGGGGCGGCGCAACCGCCTTCTATCTCACCTACGACAACCCGGGCCTGGTCGACCGGCTGCTGATCTTCGACATGATCCCGGGCCTCGGCCGGGCCGGCGGCAGCATGGACTTCCCCACGGCGCGCCGCTTCTGGCACGTCTTTTTCCACGGCGGGAAGCCCGACCTGGCCGAGAAGCTCGTGCGCCACGACGTCGAGGGCTACCTGCGACACTTCTTCACGTCGACCGACTACAACTACAGCCCGACCGTGTTCTCGCGCGAGGACATCGCCGAGTACGTTCGCTGCATGTCCGCGCCCGGAGCGCTGCGCGCCGGCTTTCAGTACTACCAGACCGGGATCGAGCAGGATCTAGCGAACCTGTCGAGCTGCACGCGCAAGCTCGAGATCCCCGTGCGCGCGTTCGGCGGCGCCGCATTCCTCGGCGACATCGTGCCCGCCTGGCGGACCGTCGCCGAGCACGTCGACGGCGGCGTCGTGCCCGAGTGCGGGCACTTCATCCCCGAAGAGAAGCCTGCGTTCGCGCTCGACGAGGCGGTTCGCTTCTTCGCGGACCTGCGTCGGTTCGAGGAGCCCTGATGCCTGAGCTCGCCCTTGCCCTCTACGTGCTCTACCTCGCGCTCGCCTTCGGCCTGCGTGGTTGGCTGCAGTGGCGCCGCACCGGGGACGCCGGCTTCCGTTTCGGCGCCTTCCGGGCGTCGCCAGCGGAGCGCGCGGGTGCGTTGCTGCTCGTGGTCGCGCTCGTGCTCGGGCTCGGCGCGCCCGTGCTCGCGCTGCTCGGAGCGATCCCGACGTTCGTCGCGCTGCAATGGCCGGGGGTCGGGACGCTGCTCGCGCTCGCCGGTATCGCCGGCACGCTTCATGCGCAGCTCGAGATGGGCGCCTCGTGGCGCGTCGGCGTCGATCCCGGCGAGCGCACCGCGCTCCGTACCGATGGGCCCTTCCGATTGGTGCGAAACCCCATCTACAGCTGGATGGTCCTCACCGCCGCGGGCCTCGCGCTACTGCTGCCGAACGCGGCGAGCCTCGCGGCGCTCGGCGCGCTCGTGGTCGGCGTCGAGCTGCAGGTGCGGCTCGTCGAAGAGCCCTACCTCCAGCGCACGCACGGCCCGGCCTACGCGCGCTGGGCAGCCGCCACCGGCCGCTTCGTGCCGGGGATCGGCCGACTCACCCCGAGCTAGTGCCCGCGCGCCGCGAACTGGCGGTAGAGAACGGGCAGTACGAACAGCGTCAGCGCGGTGCTCGAGAGCACGCCGCCGATCACGACGGTGGCGAGCGGGCGCTGCACCTCGGCGCCGGGTCCGGTCGCGAGCGCCATCGGCACGAAGCCGAGCGCGGCGACCAGCGCAGTCATCAGCACCGGGCGCAGGCGCGTGAGCGCGCCCTCGCGGATCGCGGCTTCGAGCTCCGCGCCGCCGCGGCGCAGCTCCTCGATGAACGAGATCATGACCAGGCCGTTCAGCACCGCGACGCCGGACACCGCGATGAAGCCGATGCCGGCCGAGATCGAGAGCGGAATGCCGCGCACGAGCAACGCCGCGATGCCGCCGGTGAGCGCGAGCGGCACCGCGCTCGAGACGAGCAGCGCGAGCCGGGCGCTGCCGAGCGACCAGAACAGCGTCGCCAGGATCAGGCCGAAGGCGAGCGGCACCACCACTTGCAGGCGGCGCGACGCGGACAGCAGCCGCTCGAACTGCCCGCCCCAGCCGAGCCAGTAGCCGGCCGGCAGCACGACATCGCGCGCGATCGCGGTCTGCGCCTCGTCCACGAACGAGCCGAGGTCGCGCCTGCGCACGTTGGCGGTCACGACCACGCGCCGCTTGCCGTTCTCGCGGCTGATCTGGTTGGGTCCGTCGACCCGCTCGACGGCGGCGATCGCGGAGAGCGGCACGAACTCGCGCAGGGCCGAGCCCGCGCCGTGCGGCAGCGGAATCGGCAGGCGCCCGATCACCGCCGGGTCGTTGCGCAGCTCCTCGGACAGGCGGACGACGAGCGGGAAGCGCCGATCGCCCTCGAAGATCTGCCCCGCCGTTTCGCCGCCCACCGCAATGCGCACCGCGTCCTGGACCTCGGCGAGCGCGAGCCCGTAGCGCGCGAGCGCCTCGCGATCGAGCTCGAGCTCGAGCATCGATAGCCCCGAGACCGGCTCGACCTTCACGTCCGCCGCGCCCGACACGTTCTCGAGCTCCGCGGCGATCCCCTCCGCCAGCCCGAGCAGCGTCGGCATGTCGTCGCCGAACACCTTCACCGCCACGTCGCTGCGCACCCCCGCGATCAGCTCGTTGAAGCGCATCTCGATCGGCTGGGTGAACTCGTAGTTGTTGCCGGGCACGCGCAGCGCCGCGGCTTCGAGCTCGGCGACGAACGCGCGCTTGGACTTGCGCGGATTCGGCCACTCCGCGCGCGGCTTCAGGATCACGAAGCCGTCTGCGACACCCGGCGGCATCGGATCGGTCGCGATGTCGGCGGTGCCGATCTTCGAGAACTGGTGGCTCACCTCGGGCAGCTTCGCGAGCTCGCGTTCGAGCGCGAGCTGCATCGCGACCGACTGCGGCAAGCTCGTGCCCGGAATGCGCAGCGCGTGCAGCGCGACGTCGCCCTCGTCCAGGCTCGGCACGAACTCTCGGCCCATGAAGAGCGTCGCGAAGAGCGAGAGCGCGACGAGCGCGAAGGCGCCCGCGAGGACCGGCGCGCGCTGCTCGAGCGCGCCATCGAGCAGCGGCGCGTAGGCGCGCCGCGCGAGCCGCACCGGCGCACTCTCGCGATCGGTGAAGCGTCCACCGGCGAGCAGCGCGACGGCCGCCGGCACGAACGTGAGCGACAGCACCAGCGCCGCCGTCAGCGCCAGGATCACCGTCCAGGCCATCGGCCGGAACATCTTCCCCTCGACACCGGTCAGTGTCAGGATCGGCAGGTAGACGACCACGATCACGAACACGCCGAACACGCTCGGCCGGATCACCTCGCGCGAGGCGGCGTAGACGATCTCGAGCCGCTCTCGCAGGCCGGCGCGCTCGCCCGCCTCGCGCTGCGCCTCGCCGAGCCGGCGCAGGCAGCATTCGACGATGATCACCGCGCCGTCGACGATCAGGCCGAAGTCGAGCGCGCCCAGGCTCATCAGGTTCGCGCTGATGCCCGACTCGACCATACCCGTGATCGTGAGCAGGAAGGCGAGCGGGATCACAGCTGCGGTGACCAGCGCCGCGCGCAGGTTCCCGAGCAGCGCGAACAGCACCGCGATCACCAGCGCCGCGCCGAGCAGCAGGTTCTCGGCGACCGTGCGGATGGTCGCGTCGACCAGCCGCGTGCGGTCGTAGACCGCGCGCGCATGCACGCCCTCGGGCAGCGAGCGGTTCACCTGTTCGAGCGCGCGCGCGGCGCGCCGCGCGACCTCGCGGCTGTTCTCGCCGATCAGCATGAAGATCGTCCCCAGCACGACCTCGCCGCCGTCCTTGGTGGCCGCGCCGGTGCGCAGGGCCGCGCCGATGCGCACGTCGGCGACGTCGTCGACGTGGATCGGGCTGCTCGGCCCCTGCCCCACCACGACCCGGCCGATCTCCTCGAGCGCCGACAACTGGCCCGGGAAGCGGACCAGCAGCTGCTCGCCGTTCCGCTCCACGAAGCCCGCGCCGACGTTCGCGTTGTTGCGCGCGAGCGCCTCGACCACGTCGTGCAAGCTGACGCTGTACGCGAGCAGGTCCGCCGGGCGCGGGGTGACTTCGAACTCGCGCTCGAAGCCGCCGATCGAGTTCACCTCGACCACGCCGCGCACCGCGCGCAGCTGCGGCCGCACCACCCAGTCGTGCAGCGTGCGCAGCTCCGTCGGTCCGTACGGCTTGCCGTCGGGTCCACGCACGGCTGGATCCGCCTCGACGACGTACATGAAGATCTCACCGAGCCCCGTCGCGATCGGCCCGAGCGCCACCGTCACGCCGGGCGGGAGCGCTTCGCGCGCCTCCTGCAGCCGTTCGCTCACGAGCTGACGCGCGAAGTAGATGTCGGTCCCGTCGAAGAAGACCGCGGTGATCTGCGCGATCCCGTAGCGCGACAGCGAGCGCGTGTACTCGAGGCGCGGGATCCCGGCAAGCGCGGTCTCGAGCGCAAAGCTGATGCGTTGCTCGACCTCGAGCGGCGAGAAGCCGGGCGCCTCGGCGATCACCTGCACCTGCACGTTCGTGATGTCGGGCACCGCGTCGATCGGCAGCCGCACCGCGTTCCACACCCCGAAGCCCGCGAGCGCGAGCGTCGCGCCCAACACCAGCCAGCGTTGCTCGACCGAGAAGCGGAGGATCCGTTCCAGCATCGCGCGCTCAGTGATCGTGCGCGGCGCCGGACTTCCCGACGTCGGCCTTGAGCACGAAGCTGTTCCGGGTCGCGTACGTCGTCCCCGGATCGAGCCCCGAGAGGATCTCGGCGTTTCGCGCGTCGCGCCGCCCGACCTCGACCGGCTGCGCCTGGAACACGTCGCCGTCGCGGATGAACACGACGGTCCAGCGCTGCAGGGTCTGCAGCGCGGACACTTCGACGGCGACCGGCACCTGCGCCTGCTCGACGAACACCTCGGCGCTCGCGAACAGCCCGGGCCGGAGCGAGCCGTCGGGATTGGGCAGCAGCGCGCGAGCGAGCAGGGCCTGCGTGCTCGCAGAGCCGATCGGCGACACGTAGTGGATCTCGGTCGCGAGCGCGGCTGCGTCGTTGCCGGGGTCCACGCGCACGCGCTGGCCGACGCGGATCTTGGCGGCGTCGCGGCGCTCGACCTGCAGATCGATCCAGACCGTCGACAGGTCTGCGATCACGAAGATCTCCCGGTCCGCGCTGGCGAACTCGCCCTCGGTCAGGGCCTTCGCGACCACCGTGCCCGCGGAGCGCGCGCGCACCTCGTAGGGGTGCAGGCTCTCGTTGCTCTCGATCACGGCCAGCACGTCGTTCGCGGCGACCGCGTCGCCGAGCCGCTTGCGCACGCTCTTGGCGACGCCGGGGAAGCGCGGGAAGACGCGCGTGGTGCGGTCGTCGTTCAGCGCGATGCGACCGTACAGCACGAGTCCCGTGTCGATCTCGGCCGGGCCGGCCGTCGCGAGCTCGATGTCCGAGGCGATGCGCACCGCCTCGCTCATCTCGATCCGGTTCTCGTAGGAGGCGAACGCGAACCGGTGCTGCGCGCCTTCCACGCGCACGTCGAGCACGACGTCGAAGGAGTGCGGCTCGGCGATCTCGCGCTCGCCGACCAGATGATCGCCGCGCGGAGCCAGCGTGAGCTTCTCGATCCGGCCGCCCGCGCGGCGGAGCTCGACGTCGGCTTCGATGCCCGCGGGATCGAGCGGCTTCCCGTCGCGGTACGGGTAGACGCGAAGCTCGGGCGCGGAGCCGCCCTCGTGGATCGCGAGCTCGAAGGCGAGCCCGCCCTCTTCCAACAGCCGTCCGCCGTGCGGACCGCGCTCGAACTCGTCCGCGTGCTGCTCTTCGTGCCCGTGGCCGTGGACGTCGTCGTCGCGCGAGCACGCGCCCGCGGCGGGTCCGACCGCGAGCGCGGCGCACAGACCGAGTCTGCGAAACAAATCGCCGCTCATCGCTCGCCCGCCTGCGCGGCGGGCGCCGCGCCGATCAGCCGATCGAGCGCCGCCGCCTCGCGCCGCGCGTCGCCGAGCGCACGCACGTAGCGCTCGCGCGCCTCGAGTCGGGGGGGGG
>JBBDXF010000039.1:0-15829 GCA_040902485.1 Myxococcota bacterium
GCGCGTAACCAGCTCTCAAGGAATGGAGCCTCCGGGAAAGCCGGGGCGATTCAGATCGCCGTATGTCCAAAGGGTCGCGACACGGTTAGCGTCAGCGGGACAGAGCCGTCGTGGCGCGACTGGGCCTCCGGCGCCGAGCGAGAGCCTACACGGCGCGAGGCATTCGAGTTTGCGACAGCTGCAACCCAAATGGCGATTCAGCGCGCGGGGAAGTCGGCAGTTCGGTGGTCCGGAATAGTGGAAGTGATCGGCGCGTTTCCCCTCGCTGAACGGCAAACGGCAATTGCAGAGCTAGAGCGGATGGCTCCTTGGCTGGCCAAGGATCCCGCCGCTCGCACTCTTTGGACCGCGCTGCGCAACCTCCTCCACCATCATCGCAGTTTTCCAGAAGCCGAATGGGCGCTGCCGGACGCAGATGTGGATCGACTCTCGGCGGTCTACACCGCAGTCGAGCCTTCGAATTGCGTCGATCGTCATAGCTGGGTCTTCTCTTCATGGCCCCGACTTCCGGACGGGGATCGGACCGACCACAGAAGGTACGAGGAACAGATCAGGGCAGCGCGAGAGGCCGCGGTACGCGAGATCCTTCCGGTCTTGGGGATCGATGGGCTCTTCGCACTAGCCAAGGAAGTCGAAGCACCTTGGGCGATCGGAGTGAGCGCAGCGCCTGCGCTCGACGAGGGCCAAATCGACCGTGTGCTAGACCGCACCTTCGCAAACAGGGAAGCCGGGGCCGAGCAGATGGCGCTAGCGTTGTGCGGCGCGGTTCAGCGGCAGCAAGGGTGGAATGGCTTCGAGCGCATCCTCAATCACGCTATGACTCTCGGTGGATCACCCCAAGTGATCGCGCTCCTCTTCTACGCGGCCCCATCAGAACCCGAAACGTGGGATCGCGTCGAGGCGGCTGGCGAGGAGATCGCGCACCTGTATTGGTCAGGTGTTCGGAACGCCCATGCGATCGAGCATCGCACCGAGGGATCGCTCACGAGGGCTGCGACTGCGCTGCTCAATGCGGAAAACGCACTGGCGGCTCACGATCTCTTGAGCTTCGCGACTGAAGGGGTTTCCGACGACCTGATAGTGCGAACGCTAGAGCTCCTTCCCGACGCGTTGGAGCGGGCGCGCCAGGACGGTGATGCGCGAAGAGTTGATGCCTACAGAACAGCGAGGCTCTTCGCGAAACTCGATCGCGCGGGAATCGCTCGCGAATTGATTGCGCGTTTGGAGATCCCTTTTCTCGGGCTTTTGGAAGAGCACCGAGACGATCTCGCCCTTCATAGGGAGGTCGTGAGCAATCCACTCACGTTCGCCGATCTCATCGCTTGGGCATATCGGCCATCTGACTACCGGGTCGAGTCTGATGATCTGACAGAAGAACAGAGGCGAAGGCGCGCGAATCGCGCAGGGCAGATACTGTTTCATCTAAAAAGGATTCCTGGTCTGCGAGACAACGGAACGGTCGGGAGTGTGGAGCTCAATGCATGGATCGACGACGCCCGCAAGATCTGCCAAGAGCGCGGACGAGGTGACAGTGGTGACCTCGTCATTGGAGAGCTGTTGGCAAATTCACCAATCGGAGCGGATGGCGCTTGGCCGTGCGAAGCTGTCCGGGAGGTTCTCGAGCGAGTCCAGAGTTCCAGCATGGGCCGCGGGTTCGAAAACGGAAAACACAACCTGCGAGGGATCACGTCGAGAGGAGTGTTCGACGGTGGAGAACAAGAACGGGACCTTGCGTTGAGCTTGCGTCGAGATGCCGACTCGTTGGCTTCACGGTGGCCATTCGTGGCAAAGCTGCTTCGTTCCCTTGCGAAGTCTTATGAACGCCAAGGTCGAGACGAGGACCACGAGGCAGCTTCGCGGGATCTTGACTGACGGACCCGCCGGCTAGGGCATTCGCTAGTTCGTTTCGGAGCGCCAAGCGCCTTTCAATCGTGAAAGTCGTCGAGGAACTCAGACGCCGGATCTACGCCCGTGACGAGAAGATGATCCCTCGCACGAGTGCACGCGACATAGAGCAGCTGGCGCTCCGTGTCGTACACCTCCTTCAGGTCGGCATCCTCCCCCACCATCTCAATTCGCTCTTGCAGCGGAATAGTCTCGTCGTCGCAGGCCATCACGACTACCGCGCGGAACTGACCTGCTAGTCGATTCTCGGACCGTTTGAATCCTGCGAAAATGGCTTCCTCGGGTGAACGAGGGAGCGATGAAGAAGAGCAAGTACAGCGAAGAGCAGATGGTGAAGATCCTGCGCGAGGCGGATCGGCTGCCGGTGGGTGAGGTCGCAAAGAAGCACGGGATCAGCGACCAGACGATCTACGCCTGCCGCAAGCGCTTCGGCAAGCTCGAAGCGGTCGATGTGAAGCGGCTGCGCCAGCTCGAGGCCGAGAACGCGAAGCTAAAGAAGCTCGTGGCCGAGCGCGACCTCGAGATCGATGTGATGCGCGAGGTCGCCGCAAAACAATGGTGAGCGCGTGCGCTAGCCGAGGCCAGGTCGCGTACGTTCGAAGTCGCGGCGTATCGGTTCGACGACCGTGCGCGCTGCTCTCCGTTGCGCGATCGGCGATTCGATACGAATCAAGAATTGAGCAGCGCGACGCGCCGATTGTGGCGGCGATGCGCGAGCTCTCCGCTCAGTACCCTCGGTTCGGCTATCGCCGCATCTTGGTCTACCTCGAGCGGCGCGGGATCACGATGAGCGCGGACCGCGCGCATCGGATCTGGCGTCGCGCCGGGCTGCAAGTGCCGCGGAAGCGACCTCGTCGCCGAGCCGCTATGAATCGACCTCGGCCGGTTCCTTCGACCGGTGCGAACCACGTTTGGGCCTACGACTTCGTGTTCGATGGGTGCGCAAACGGTCAGCAACTGAAGTGCCTGACCGTGATCGATGAATACACGCGCGAGTGTTTGGCGATCGACGTGGCGGGAAGCATTCGCTCAGGCCGCGTGATCGACGTTCTCTCGAAGCTCGTGAGCGTGCGCGGAGCTCCGCGGCACTTGCGCTCGGACAACGGACCAGAGTTCGTCTCGCGAGCGGTGCTGCAGTGGCTCGCAGAGGCCAAGATCGAGACGGCGCTGATCGATCCCGGTAAGCCGTGGCAGAACGGAGCGAACGAATCGTTCAACGGGAAGTTCCGGGACGAGTGTCTCGGCATGCAGTGGTTCAAGAATCGGATCGATGCCAAGATCCTGATCGAGGGCTGGCGACAGGAGTTCACCAGCGAGAGACCGCACTCGAGCCTCGGCAACCGGACGCCCGAGGAGTTCGCGAGATCGGTTTCGATCAAATGCCTTGAAGAGGCTGTTTTCTAGGATCGGATGGTCCGAGGAACCCAGGCAGGTCACCGTACCTTCCATTGAGCTCGACCAACTCGGAGAGGCGCGTGTACATCGCGCGCGCCTCCGCTTGCAGGCGCAGGGCACGAGACGAGCTCGGGTCGTCGCACGCGTCGACCAAGTCGCGCAGGATTTCGTCTACCCGTTCGATCGCGGCCTGGAATCGTTGACGCTCCTTCTTCTTGCGAAGACATGCGAGCTTGCTAGTGAGTTCAACGATCGTTGTGATGAGCTCGATCGCGCCGGATTTGTCGAGCATGCCGAAACCTCACTACGGTCCGAACGCACCGGTGGTTCGCGAGCAGCGGCGCTTCACGACGTCTTCAACTCGCTCGCCCGTGGTGGACAGCCGCGGGTAGGCGTCGATGTCCTTGTAATACTGGATTCCGCGCTCGACGCAGACCGCCATCGGGGACCGCGCTTCTGGTGCAGGTGCCGCGTTCGCTGCGCGGGTGGACCTGCGGGACGATGCTGCCGAGGTCGTCGAGTCCGAGCCCAGGCGCCCGCACACCTGCACGCAGGAAACGAACAGCGATACCCAGACCACAGCCATGACGAAGCCGGACGTCGACTTCGGCTTGGGCTTCTCGGCCGGGGGCGCCTGCTCGACGATCACGCGGACCACCACCGAGCCGTCCGGCTGGTTCTCCGGCGGCATCACGGTGCCGCTCTTCCGCTGTGACTCGAGGTAGGCTCGGCCGATCTCTTCCGCGTCCAAGGCAACACCCCCAAGCAGGCGGTCACCCTGACTGAACGGCCAGCCGGGGGCGTGGCTGAAGGGCGCTCATCCAGCCCTGCTCCGCAGCGCGCGGACGATGGTGGACTGGCCGAAGCCCAACACCGACGCAACGTGGCGTAGGGTCTGACCGGAGCCGCGCATGCGTGCCCTGCGACATGTGCGCCCGCACGGCGCCCGTCACGATGACGCCGATCACCTTGGCGATCAGCGACTTGCCGGTGCCGCACGAGGCGGGTCAGCACGGCCGCGAGGACTTCTGCGGGGACAATCGGGAACGCGCGACGCGGCTCACGCGAATCCACGAAGGTCGGCGTCTTAAGCGCCGTCCTCGAACACGTGGCTATCTTGCTAAGCGCTGGTGGCGCAGCCCGGGATCGAACCGGGGACACGCGGATTTTCAGTCCGCTGCTCTACCAGCTGAGCTACCGCGCCATTTGCGCCGGCGAACCGGCGCGGGCGCGCAGTATCGCTCAGCGCGGTTCGATCCGCACGCTCGGACGGTACCGGCCTACGGCTTCGTGCGGCGGCGGATCTCCGCGATCTCGGCCAGGTCGAGCAGGTCCTTGGCGCGACCGGCCGCGCGCTTCGAGCGCTCCAGCGCGTCGAGGTCGAGGACGCGAGCGTGCACGCGCCCGATCTCGAGTCGCGTCGCGCCCCGAGCGACCGCTTCGAAGCTCCCTAGCCCCGGTACCTCGCCGAGTAGATCGAGGTCGCCGAGGTCGGTCGTGAGCGTGAAGTTCAGGCCGCTTCGCAGCGTGCGGTCGTCCCAAAGGAACGGCAGACCCTCCGGTGCGCCGCGCAGCCGCGGATGGTACGGGGCGAGCGCCCGCGCGAGACGGGCGAGGTTGCCGTCGTCTCGCGCGTAGCAGACATCGACGTCTACGGTGACGCGGCCCGACCCGCGCAAGACCATCGCCACGCCCTCGATCACGACGAATTCGGTGCCGGAATCCGCCAGGACCTCAAGCAGTCGTTGGACCTCGATCACGCTTCGCCTGCTCCAAGAACGCGAGCATCGCTTGCATCCGGGCGAGCCGCTCGGTGGGTGTCCGGCGCAGGCTCTCCTCGATCAGCGTGCCGTCGATGCCGGCATCGATCAGCTCGAGAATGCGCGCGTCCCACGGTGCGTCTTCGCGCTGCGCAGCGGTGTCGCGCGCGGCCTTGGCTTTTGCGGCCACGGGAATCAGTCTCGCTCAGCGGGCCTCGATCCGCACGCTCTCGATCACGACGTTCTCGAGCGGGCGGTCGGCGCGGTTGCGGGGGACGGCGGAGATGCGGTCGACCACGTCTTGGCCGGAGACGAGCTCGCCGAAGGCGGTGAACTGGCCGTCGAGCTCGGGGCGCCACTTCTCGGATCCCGTGGTCATGATGAAGAACTGGCTGCCTGCGGTGTCGGGGTCGGCGCCGTGGCCCATCGAGACCACGCCGGGGCGGTGGGGGACGTCGTTGAACTCGGACTTCAGGTAGTAGCCGGGGCCGCCGTAGCCGTCGTTCTTCGGGTCGGCGTCCTTCGAGTTGGGGTCGCCGCCCTGGATCATGAAGGCGGGGATCACGCGGTGGAAGGTGGTGCCGTCGTAGAAGCGCGCGGCGGCGAGCGACTTGAAGTTCTCGACGTGGCGCGGCGCCTTGTCGGCGAGCAGCGCGAAGCGGATCTCGCCGTAGTCGCGCACGTGCAGCACCGCGATCTCGCGCGCGGGCGCGGGCGCGTCCGCGCCGCACCCGACGAGTGCCGCGCACGCGATCGCGAGCATCGCAGCTCTGAATGAGCGCCACCGCACGGCCGCGCACGCTAGCACGCGCGAGAGAACGCGTGATACGGTCGCCCGCGATGCGCACCTTCGCCCGCGTCGCGTGCTCCCTGGTATGGATCTTCTGCGTCTTCGCGCCGACCGCGCGCGCGGCGGAGCCCGGTCCTGCGTGGGGCAAACGCGGCATGGTCGTGACGTCGGTCGGGCCGGCGGCCGCCGCGGGGCGCGAGATCCTCGGGCGCGGCGGCAACGCGGTGGACGCCGCGATCGCGACCGCGTTCGCGGCCGGCGTCGCACACCAGTACAGCTCGGGAATCGGCGGCGGCGGCTTCGCGCTCGTGTACATGGCGGAGTCGGGCGAGGTGACGGCGCTCGACGCGCGCGAGACTGCGCCCGCGTCGGCCAGCGAAGCGCTCTACCTGGACGGGTCGGGCAAGCCGATCCAGGGCGCGACGCGCGTAGGGCCGCGCGCGGTGGCGGTGCCGGGTCTCGTGCAGGGTCTCTTCGAGCTGCACCAGCGCTACGGGTCGCTCGAGTGGCGCGAGCTCGTGAAGCCGGCGATCCGCCTGTGCCGCGACGGCACCGAGATCGCGCCCGCGGAGCGGCGCATGCTGACGATGGTCGAGCCGCGGCTCGCGGACTTCGCCGAGACCGCGCGCATCCAGCTCGACCGCGGGCAGGTGCCGCCGCTCGGCTGGCGGCTGGTGCAGCCCGATCTCGCGCGCACGCTCGAAGAGATCGGCGCGCGCGGCGGCGGCGCGCTTGCCTACGGACCGATCGCGCGCAAGATCGTGGAGGCGACCGGCGGCGCGCTCTCGCTCGAAGACCTCGCGGGCTACGCGCCGATCTGGCGCAAGCCGGTGCGCGGCACGTACCGCGGGCTCGAGGTCGTCTCGATGCCGCCGCCGAGCTCGGGCGGGGTGCTGCTGGTCGAGATGCTGAACGCGCTCGAGCCCTACGACGTCGCGTCGCTGGGACTGAACTCGAGCGAGATGGTGAACCTGGTGTCGGGCGCGATGAAGCTCGCGTTCGCGGATCGCGCCGAGTATCTCGGCGACCCGGGCTTCTCCGCGGTGCCGACCGACTATCTGGTCTCGGAGGCGTACGGGAACGAGCTCTCGGCGCTCTTGCGCCCTCCCTTCTTCCTGCTGCGCGCGCCCTGGAACTGGGGTAAGCCCGCGATCCCGACCACGCGCCGCCAGGCGCTCGCGCCGCCCTCCGACGGCGGCACGACACAGATCTCGGTCGTCGACGAGCAGGGCAACGCGGTCTCGCTCACGCAGACCGTGAACACGCTGTTCGGCTCGCTGATCACCGTGCCCGGCACCGGCATCGTGCTGAACAACGAGATGGACGACTTCTCGCTGCCCAACGCGGCCAACGCCTGGGGTGCCGTGGGGCAGAGCGCGAACTCGATTCAGGCCCACAAGCGCCCGCTCTCCAGCATGGCGCCGACGATCGTGCTCGAGAACGGGCGCGTGCGCTTCGTGGTGGGCAGCCCGATGGGCACGTTCATCATCACCGCGGTGCTGCAGTCGCTCTTGAACAGCGTCGACTTCAAGCTCGGTCCCGAGCAGGCGGTCTCGATGCCGCGCTTCCACCACCAGTGGAGCCCCGACACGCTGATGGTCGAGCCCGCGCACCCGCGCGACGTGCTCGAGAAGCTGCGCTCGTGGGGGCACACGGTCGAGCCGAGCCGCTTCCCGATGGGGGCGGTGCAGCTGATCGAGCGCGACGCGCAGAACGACACCTGGCTCGGCGCCACCGACCCGCGCCGCGACGGCGCCGCGCTCGGGTACTAGCGGGGCCCGGACTCTCACCCACCATCGCGCAGACGCACCGGGCTGGATCCACGCACCTCCGCGCGGGTCGGCGGTGCCGCGCTGACGAGGGGAGGTCGAGGGTCCTCCCGAGGGTACCCCCCGAGGAAGCGCAGAACCGCCGACCCGCGCTCCGGTCTCCGTCGACTCATGCAGCGTCTCCGCCGAGAAATCGCACGTAGACGAACTCCGGATCGCCGGGGTCGAGGTTCTCGATCACGCCGCTGCGCTCGTAGCCGGCGGCGTCGAGCAGGGCTTGCATCGCCCGGTTCGACGCGTTGGTCGACGTGAAGAGCTTGGGCGTGCGCGCGCGCGCTTCGGCCGCGCGCAGGAGCGCGCTGCCGTAGCCGCGCCGGCGCGCGTCCGTGCGCACGACGAGCAGCGCGAGAAACGCGTTCCCGTAGAACGAGTGCTCGAGCACCGCGTAGCCCGCGATCGCGCCGGACGCGACCGCGACCAGTGCGTTCCCGTCGGCGATCGCCCCGCGCAGGAGCTCCCGGCGCCCCGGATTGCCGCTCGCCGCGCCGTCCGCGGCGACCATCTCGTCGAGGTCGTCGCGTGCGGCGGGCCGGATCTGCATCGCGCTAGCGGATCACCGCGATCACGGGTGCGTCGAGCCGGATCACGCGCTTGGCCACGCGCTTCACGTCGTCGACCGTGACCGCCGCGATCCGGTCGTCGTAGTCGAGGTGCCAGGTCGCGCCCAATCCGTACAGGTCGTCGAGCGAGAGCAGGCTCGCCTGCGTACCGAAGCGCTGCAGCGAGACCGCCTGGCTCCCGATCAGGTACGCCTTCGCGCGCGCGAACTCTTCGTCGGGAATCGGGCCGTTCACGATCCTCGCGAGCTCGCGCTCGATGCCGCTCTTCATCTCGTCGAGCTTCGCGGGCTCGCCCGCGATGTACACGCCCCAGATGCCGGGGTCGACGCCCTCGAGATCGAACGCGGTCACCGAGTACGCGAGGCTCTGCTTGTCGCGCAGCTCCAGGAAGAGCCGCCCGCCCTGACCCGACAGGATCTGCGTCAGCACGTCGAGCGCGGGCAGATCGGGATCCGAGATGGTGAGCGCGAGGAACCCGTACACGAGGTGCGCCTGCGCCTTCTTCTTCTCGAGCGTCACTTCGCGCGGCGTCGCGGGCACGTCCGGCCGCTTGCGAGCCGGCAGCGCGACGGGGCCCGAGCCGGGCCAGTCCGACAGGTGCGAGGCGATCGCGTCGACTACGCGGTCCGGGTCGACGTCGCCCACGACGCTGAGCACGCCGTTCGCGGGCTGCGCGTAGCGCGTGAAGTAGCGGGCGAGCGCCTCGCGATCGAGCTTGTCGATCGACTGCGCGGTGCCGATCGACGAGAACCGGTACGGGTGATCCGGGTAGAGGGTCTGCTGGAACAGCTCGAACGCCTTGGTCGACAGGCTGTCCTCGCGCCGGCGCAGGGCGGCGAGCCGCTCGACCCGGAGCTTCGCGATCTCCTCGGGATCGAACGACGGGTGCAGCAGCACGTCGGCGAATAGATCCAGGCCCGTGTCGAGCGACTCGGTCAGGAACTCCGCCTGCAGGCCGAAGCTGTTGCGCCCGGAGAAGCCGGAGAGGTCGCCGGCGATGTCCTCGACCTCGGTCGCGAGCTGCGCGGAGCTGCGCGACGCGGTGCCGCGCGAGAGCATCTCCGCGACGAACGAGGTGATGCCCTGCGTGCTCTCGGTCTCGGCGAGCAAGCCCCCCAGGAACGAGAGCCGCAGCGACACCAGCGGCACGTTCGCGTTGCGCTTCACCACCACGCGCAGGCCGTTCGGCAGCCGGTACTCGCGGATGCCGTCGCGCAGCTCGGTGTGGGGGAGCTTCGCCGCGGCGCTGCCGTAGCCGCGCTCGAGTGCGCCGAGCAGCTGCTCGCGAGTCACCGAGCCGTTCGCGTTCTTGGCGGTGAGCGCGACCACGGTCGCGCGCTCGGGCCTCAGGTACGCTCGAGCCACGCGCTGCAGATCGCCCTGCGTGGCGCGGCGCACGCGCTCCAGGTAGCGCGCCTCGGCGTCGAGCCCGCCGGCCAAGAGCGCAAAGTAGCCGAGCTTCTGCGCCTGGCCCTGCATGGTCTCGCGCTCGTGCACCTGGCTCGCCAGCAGGTTCGTGCGCGCGCGCTCGAGCTCGGCCTCCGACGGTCCCAGGTCGCGGATCCGCCGCACCTGCTCTGCGATCGCGGTCACGGTCGCGTCGATCTTGTCCGCGTCGAGCTCCGCGTCGACCACGAACAGCCCCGGGTCGAGCGGCGTGTAGGAGCTGGCGTGGATGCCGTGCACGAGCTGCGCGCGGTCCTTCACCTCGCGGTACAGGCGCGAGCTGTCGCCGCTGCCGAGCACCATGCCGAGCAGGTCCAGATAGGGCGTGTCCTGGTTCTCGAACGCGGTGATCTTCCAGCCGACGCCGAGCAGCGACTGCTCGAACTCGCTCGGCACGACCGCCGCGCGCGGCGCGCTCTGCTCGGGCTCGGCCGCGCGCGGGTGCGCGAGGTCGGCGCGCGGCTTCGCGTTCGCGAACGACTTCTTGATCTGTTCCAGCGCCACCGCGGGCTCGAAGTCGCCCACCGCGATGAAGGTCATGTTGTTGGGCACGTACCAGGAGCGGTAGAAGTCGATCAGTCCCTCGCGCGTGAAGCTGCGCACGCTCGCCTGCGTGCCGATCACTTCCTTGCGGTACGGGTGCACCTGGTAGGCGGTCTCGAACAGCACGCGCGAGAGCAGGTTGTCGGGCGAGTCGTCGGAGCGGCGGATCTCCTCGATCACGACCTCCTCTTCCTTGGCGAGCTCGGTCGCGTCGAAGGTCGAGCTCTGCATCGCGTCGGCCAGCACGTCGAAGCCGACCGCCGCGTCGCGGCTCGCCATGGTGATGTGGTAGACGGTCATGTCGTAGGACGTGAACGCGTTGATGTTCCCGCCCGCGCCCTCGACGGTCGAGGCGATCTCGCCCACGCCGCGCCGCTCGGTGCCCTTGAACAGCATGTGCTCGTGCACGTGCGCCATGCCCCACTGCTCGGCGCGCTCGTCCGCGCTGCCGACGCGGACCCAGATGTTGAGCGCCACGACCGGCGCGGAGTGGTCCTCGACCAGGATGACTTGGAGACCGTTGTCGAGCGTGGCTTGCAGCATTCCGTCCTTCTTGGGGGCAAGTGCCGGTTGACCGGTCGGATCGGTCGCGCAGGCGCAGAGTAGGCAAAGCAATGGGATCCAAAGGCTCCGACGCAAAGTCTCGCTCCTCCACCACCCGCGGCGGGCGCATAGGATACGGGCGTTGAGCCCTCAGACAAGCAGCGCCGCGCCCGCGGGCGACCTCGGGCTGTACGTGCACGTGCCGTTCTGTGAGCATGTGTGCCCGTACTGCGACTTCGCCGTCCTCGGCGTCGGCCGGCTGCCCGAGTCCGACGAGGACGCGTTCGTCGACTCCGTTCTGCGCGAGCTCGCGCTGGCGGTCGAATCGGTCGCGGGGCGCGAGGTGGCGAGCGTGTACTTCGGCGGCGGCACGCCGTCGCTGCTGCGGCCCGGATCGATCGCGCGCCTGCTCGAGGCGTTCCGGGCGGAACTCCGCTTCGCCGCGCCCGAGATCACGGTCGAGCTGAACCCCGGCCAGCTCGAGGTGTCGCGCGTGCCGCAGCTTCGGGCGCTCGGCGTCACGCGCCTCTCGATCGGCCTGCAGGCGCTCGACGACACCGTGCTGCGGCGGCTCGGCCGCGCGCAGGCGGGTGCGCAGGCGCTGCGCGGGCTCGAGGTCTGCCTCGCGGCGGGCTTCGCGTCGCTCTCGGCCGATCTGATCTACGGCGTGCCCGGGCAGTCGCTCGAGACGCTGCTCGGCGACGTCGAGCGCGTGATCGAGCTCGGCGTCCCGCACGTCTCCGGCTACGCGCTCACGCTCGAGCCGGGCACTCCATTCGCGCTCGCGGCCGAGCGCGGCAAGCTCGATCTGCCCGACGAGGACACGCTGCTCGCGATGAGCCGGCTGCTGCGCGCGCGCCTGTTCGCGGCCGGGATCGCGCAGTACGAGATCTCGAGCTACGCGCGCGCCGGCCACCGCTCGCGCCACAACCAGCGCTACTGGCAGCGCCGCGACGTGCTCGGGCTCGGTCCCTCGGCCGCGAGCCTGGTGAGCGAGCGGCGCTTTCGCAACGCGCGTGAGCTGGGAGCCTGGCGAGCGTTGCTCGCCGAGGGGCACTCGCCGGTCGTGGAGTCCGAGCGGCTCTCCGAGGGAGAGGCACGCCGCGAGGCGCTCTTCCTGGGCCTGCGGCGGCTCGAGGGCGTGCGCCGCGCGGATTTCCTGCGCCGCTTCGGCGCCGCGCCCGAGGCCTTCTTCGCGGCCGAGCTCGACGCCCTCCGCGAGCGCGGCCTGATCTGCGACGAGGCCGGCGCGATCAAGCTCAGCGAGCGCGGAATCCTGTTCGCGGACGAGGTGTTCATGGGCCTCGTCGGCGACGACTCCGGGCGTTGACATGGCGAAGACGCCGCAGCTAGCCTCATTTTCGGTGAAGAGCGCGGCCGAACCTCACGCCGGCATCGAGCTCGGTGAGCTGCCGCAGCGCCTCTCCGAGGTCCTGCTCGCGGTGCTGCACGGCTACGTCGAGAGCGGCCAGCCGGTCGGCTCGCGCGACGCGCGCGCGCACAGCGGTCTGTCGGTCTCGTCGGCGACCGTGCGCGGCGCGATGGGCGAGCTGATGGAGCTCGGCCTGCTCGAGCAGCCGCACACCTCGGCCGGGCGCGTGCCGACCGACGCGGCGTTCCGGCTCTGGGTCGATCAGCTCCTGCACGATCCGGCGCACGCGGGCCCGGTGCCGCGCGCGCTCGCGCGCGAGCTCGACGAGCCAGTCGGCGCGCCTGCGGATTCGTCGCGTCGCGCGGCCGACGTGCTCACGCACGTCACCGGCCAGCTCGGCTTCTGCCTCGCCGTCGAGAGCGACCGCCAGCGGCTCGCGGCGCTGCGCTTCGTGCGCGTGTCGAGCGACCGCGTAATGGCGCTGCTGGTCTCGGACGGCGACGTGGTGCGAACGCGGCTGCTCGACGAGCGCGAGTGCGACCAGCGCAAGCTCGACCGCATCTCGAGCGCGCTCTCGCGGCTGGTGGCGGGGCTCACGCTCGAGGACGCCCGCGCGCGGCTCTCCCTCGAGATCGAGGGCGACCGCGCGCAGCGCGACGCGCTCTGGCACAAGCTCGTGGCGCTCGGCCGGCTCGGCCTGGACGTCGAGGTCGAGGCGGAGCTGTACGTCGGTGACCGCAGCCGCATCCTGAACCAGCCCGAGTTCGAGGACGGCCAGCGCCTGCGCGAGCTGGTGCGCGCGCTCGATGAGAAAGAGCGCCTGCTCGCGCTGCTCGACAACGTGCTCACCGCGGGCTCCTTGCGCGTGCTGATCGGCGACGAGCTCGGCGACCCCAGCGTCTCGCGCTGCGCGGTGGTGGCGGAGCCGGCCGGCGGGCCCGCGCACCGCGGCGGTCTGGGCGTCATCGGTCCGGTGCGCATGCGCTACGATCGCGTGATCCCGGTCGTGCGCTACGTATCCGGCAAGCTCGGATCCGCGCTCGCCTGACACTTCCTGGCGCGCGAGTCCGAAGGGTAGGGAATGAGCGATAGCAAGGGCCCGAAAGTCGAGCTGCCCGACGAGCTGATGGCCGAGCTCGAAGAGGCGGGCGGCGCCAAGACGGACCCCGCCTTGGACACGTCCGCCGCCGCCGCATCCGCTCCGGCATCCGAAGCGGCGTCCGCGACGGAGCTGGCCGAGCTCAAGGATCGCTACCTCCGGCTCGCCGCGGAGTTCGACAACTTCCGCAGGCGCAACCTGAAAGAACGCCAGGACCTGCACAACTACGCCAACGAAAGTCTCGTCAAGGAGCTGCTACCGGTCGTCGATAACCTGGAACGAGCCGTCGTTCATGGCCGCAAGGAGGATCAGCGGGTCGACAGCGAGAATCTTCTGCAGGGGGTCGAGCTCACCTATCGCTCGCTCGTGCAGGTCTTGGGACGCTTCGGCGTCGTCGAGATCGAGGCCGAGGGCAAGCCGTTCGATCCCCAGGTCCACGAAGCGGTTCGCCGCGTCGCGACCCGCGAGCACCCGCCCGGCACGGTGCTCGAGGTGTACCAGAAGGGATATCTGCTGAAGGACCGCCTCCTCCGTCCGGCCATGGTCGCGGTCGCAGGCGACCCGGGGTAGATCGAGCGCAGACGCCGACCTCCTCCCGGGGTGCGGATCGGGAGTGATGGGAAGAGTCGTCGGCATCGATCTCGGCACCACCAACAGCTGCGTCGCGATCCTCGAGCGCGGCGAGCCGGTCGTCATCGCCAACAGCGAGGGCAGCCGCACCACGCCGTCGATCGTCGCCGCCAACCAGAACGGCGAGCGCCTGGTCGGCCAGATCGCCAAGCGCCAGGGCGTGACCAACCCCGCCAACACCGTCTACGCGGTGAAGCGCCTGATCGGCCGCCGTTTCGACGACGAGTGCGTGTCCCGCTTCCGCGAGGTCAGCCCGTTCGAGATCTGCGAAGCGCCGAGCGGCGACGCCTGGGTGAAGCTGCACGGCAAGGAGTGCAGCCCCGAAGAGGTCTCGTCGCTGGTGCTGAAGCGCATGAAGGAGACCGCGCAGGACTACCTCGGCGAAGAGGTCACCGAGGCGGTGATCACCGTGCCCGCGTACTTCAGCGACGCGCAGCGCCAGGCCACCAAGGACGCGGGCCGGATCGCGGGTCTGAACGTGCTGCGCATCATCAACGAGCCCACCGCCGCCGCGCTCGCCTACGGGCTCGACAAGCAGGGCCGCGAGACGATCGCGGTCTTCGACCTCGGCGGCGGCACGTTCGACGTCTCGATCCTGCGCATCGGCGACTCGGTCTTCGAGGTGCTCTCGACCAACGGCGACACCTACCTCGGCGGCGAGGACTTCGACCAGGTGATCATGAACTGGCTCGCGGACCAGTTCGCCGCCAAGAATCCCGGCAGCGACCTGCGCAGCGACCCGATGGCGCTACAGCGCCTGAAGGAAGCGGCGGAGCGCGCCAAGCAGGAGCTCTCGTCCTCGCTCGAGACCGACGTGAACCTGCCGTTCATCGCCGCCGACGCCGCGGGACCGAAGCACCTGACCGAAGTCGTGACGCGCGCGCAGATGGAGACGCTGGTCGCGGAGCTGATCGATCGGCTCGAGGCGCCGTGCGTGGCCGCGCTCGAAGACGCCAAGCTCCAAGCGAATCAGGTCGACCGCGTGATCCTGGTCGGCGGCATGACCCGCATGCCGCGCGTGCAAGCCAAGGTCGAGGAGATCTTCGGCAAGCCGCCGCACCGCGGCGTGAACCCCGACGAGGTGGTCGCGATCGGCGCCGCGATCCAGGCCGGCGTGCTGAAGGGCGAGTCGGCCGACGTGCTGCTGCTCGACGTGACGCCGCTCTCGCTCGGCGTCGAGACGCAGGGCGGGATCATGACCAAGATCATCCTGCGCAACACCACCATCCCCACGCGCAAGAGCGAGGTGTTCTCGACCACCGAGGACAACCAGAACCTGGTGCGCATCCACGTGCTGCAGGGCGAGCGCGAGCTGTCGGTCGACAACCAGACGCTCGGCCGCTTCGAGCTGATCGGCATTCCGCCCGCACCGCGCGGCGTGCCGCAGATCGAGGTTAGCTTCGACATCGACGCGGACGGCATCCTGAACGTCAGCGCCAAGGAGCTCGGCACCGGCCGCGTGCAGCAGATCCGCGTCTCGGCCTCCGGCGGTCTCAGCCAGGATCAGATCGACAACCTGGTCAGCGAGGGCGAGGCCCACGCCGAGACCGACGCCGAGCGGCGCGCGCTGGTCGAGCTGCGCAACACCGGCGAGGGCCTGATCTACTCCGTCACCCAGGCGATCGGCATGTACGGCGAGAAGCTCGAAACCGAGGAGCGCGCCGAGGTCGAGGCCGCCACCGGCCGCGCGCGCAAGGCGCTCGGCGGAAGCGACGCGGAAGAGCTGCGCACCGCGGTCGAGGACCTGCAGCAGCTCGCCTACAAGATGACCGAGGCGATGTACGAGCGAATGGACGGCGGCACGGCGGTGGCGAATCCCGCTGGCGACGACGAGCTGATCGAAGACTGATTGCCTCAAAGGGCGGGGGCAGCACGACGGGCGCCGTCCGCGGCCGCCCGCGGCGGCCCCACCCCCCCCCCCCCCCAACCGCCCGCCCCCCCCCCCCCCCCCCCCCCC
>JBBDXF010000039.1:15839-17786 GCA_040902485.1 Myxococcota bacterium
GCAAGCGCCGCGTCAGCGGCGCGCGCAGCGAGGCGCAGCCGAGCGAAGCCTTGCAAGACGGGATCGAGGCCATAGCCTAGGCGCGCCCCGATGAAGCGCGATTACTACGAAATCCTGGGTGTGGTGCGGGACGTGAGCGCGGAGGACCTGAAGAAGGCCTACCGCAAGCTCGCCCATCAGTTCCATCCGGACAAAAACCCGGACAATCCGGAAGCCGAGGCGAAGTTCAAGGAGGCCAGCGAGGCCTACGCCGTGCTCTCGGAGCCCGAGAAGCGCGCCCAGTACGACCGCCTCGGCCACGCGGCGTTCGGCGGCGGCCAGGGCGGCGACCCGTTCGCGGGCTTCGATCCGCTGTCGAGCTTCGGCGACCTGTTCTCGGAGTTCTTCGGCGGCGACTTCTTCGGCCGGAACAGCCGGGGCGGGCGCGGCCGGCGCGGCGCCGACCTGCGCTACGACCTCGAGGTCGAGTTCGGCGTGGCGGCGCTGGGCGGTGAGCAGACGCTCAAGATCCCCAAGCACAAGGCCTGTCAGGCTTGCGCGGGCGCGGGCGGCGAGCGCGAGACCTGCCAGCGCTGCGGCGGCCGGGGCCAGATCGCCCTGCAGCAGGGCTTCTTCCGCATGGCGCGAACCTGCGACCGCTGCGGCGGGCTGGGCATGAGCCTGAAGCGCGCCTGCGCAGAATGCCGCGGCAAGGGCCGGACCGAGATCGTGCAGTCGCTCACAGTGCGCATTCCCGCCGGCGTCGATACGGGGGTCCGGCTGCGCCTTCAGGGTGATGGCGAAGCCGGCTACGACGGCGGCCCCGCCGGCGACTTGTTCGTGGTGGTGTTCGTGAAGGATCATCCGCTGTTCGAGCGCGACGGAGCCGACCTGCACTGCGAGGTGCCGGTCTCGATGGCGCAGGCCGCGCTCGGCTGCGAGATCGAGGTGCCGAGCCTCGAGGGCAAGGAGAAGGTCGAGCTCAAGCCCGGCACGCAGTCGGGCGATCTCGTGCGCCGGCGCGGACGCGGGCTGCCGCGGCTGGGCGGCGGGCCGCGCGGCGACATCATCGCGCGCATCTTCGTCGAGGTGCCCACGAAGCTCAGCGCCAAGCAGCGCGAGCTGCTCGAGGAGTTCGCGCGCGTCACCGGCGACGAGGTCTCGCCGCGCCGCAGCGGCTTCCTCGACAAGCTCCGGGATCTGTTCGAGTGAGGCTCCGGCCGCTCGCGCGGGCGGCGCTCGCTTGCGCGCTCGCGCTCTCGTGCGCGCAGCCGTCGGTCGTGCGCGAGGGCAAGACGCTGCCCTACGAGAGCGCTGCGCAGGCCGACCTGGCGGCCGCGCGCAAGCTGCTCGCCAAGGGCGACCCGGCGAAGGCGGAGCAGGTGCTGATCCGCTTCCAGAACGAGCTCGGCCGCAGCAGGTACGCGGACGAGGCGCTCTATCTGATGGGCGAGGCGCAGCTCGCCAAGAAGGATCCCGCGCGCGCCGCCTCGACCTGGCGACGGCTGGTCGAGAGCCATCCCAAGAGCCGCTTCAACGTGCTCGCCGCCATGCGCGCCGCGACCCTCTACGGCGAGCTCGACCGGCCCGACGACGGACGGCGCCTGCTCGAGCGCGCGAACGCCGCCGGCGCCGACGCGCCGCAGCGCGCGAAGCTGTACCGGCTGCAAGCCGATCTCGCGCGCGCCACCGGCGACTGGCCCGCCGCCGTGGTCGCGCTTGCCTACACGCGCCGCGACAGCAAGGATCCGGCGCAGCTCGCCGAGCTCGATCTCGAGATCGGCGAGCTCGTCGACGACCGGCTGCGCGAGCCCGAGCTCGAGGCACTGGTGGCGAAGCTTCCGCGCGGACCGGTCTACGACCGCGTGAACCTCGCGCTCGCGAGCCGCGCGCTGGCGCGCAACGACATTGCTGCGGCGCGCAGCGCGCTCGATCGCCTGCCGCGCCAGCTCTCGCCCGCCGAGGACG
>JBBDXF010000040.1:0-17721 GCA_040902485.1 Myxococcota bacterium
AGCGCCGCGAGCCCGACGAGCGGCGCTCCGAGCCGCGCGCGGCCCGTGCGCGCCAGCGCGAGCCAGCAAAGACACACGACCCCCGCGAGCAGCGCACCGAGCGGCAGGTACATGCGCCGTTCCGCGCCGACCTCGGAGACGATCGGAACGACGCTGGACGACGGTGCCAGGATCGCGAAGCACGCCACGCCCACGAAGCCTGCCGCCGGCCAGCGCCAGAGCGCGTAGAGCGAGAGCCCCGCGAGCGCGACCAGGAACACGAACCCGACCCACACGTCCCCGAGCGCGAGCGGCTCCGGCAGGCCCCAGTCGAGTCGCATCGGGTTCGGCCAGAGCACCAGACCGAGATACGCCGGCAGCACGCGGCACTGGTTCGCCAGGTACACGAGCGGCGTGACCCAGAGCGCGAAGCCCGCCGACTGCGCGCGCGGCTGCGCGAGCACGAGCGCCAGCAGCACGACCCAGGTGGACGCGAGCCCCGCCCACAGCGCGACGCGCACGCGCTTCTGCTCCGCTTCCGGCGGACGCAGGAACACGACGTCGTAGAGCGCGATCACGAGCGGGGCGCTGGCCATCACCTCCTTGCTCGCCATGCCGAGCGCCGAGCCTGCGATCGCGAGCGCGACCCAGCCCCACGGCCGCGCCGACGAGCGCGCGCGGATCGCCGCGTACAGCGCGCCGAGATAGAACGCCGTCACCAGCGACTCGGTGCGCGCGCTCGCGTAGCAGGCGAGCTCGCTCGCGAGCGGGTGCACGGCGAAGAGCAGCGCCGTCGCGAACGCGAGCCCGCCCGCGTGCGCTGCGAAGCGCTCGCCCAGCCGCGGGCCGGCCAGCGTGCGGCGCACGACCGCTGCGAGCAGCAGCGCGCACAGCGCGTGGAGCGCGAGGCTGGTGGCGTGGAACACGCGCGGGTCGAAGCCGCCGAGCGCGTGGTCGAGCGCGAACGAGAGCGCCACCAAAGGCCGGCCCGAGGTCGTCAGGTCCGGCGGCTGCGCGAGCACCGGACCGAGCGGCCACAGGCTGCGCAGGCTCGCATTCTCGACGATCGTGGCGCGGTCGTCGAACACGAACGGCCCGGGCAGCGCGCGCGCGTACACGAGCGAGAGCACCGCGAGGATCGCCGCGGCCTCGACGAGCCGCCTGCGGCGGGTTGCCGTGTGCACGCTGATATACTGCGCGCCCCGGCGGAGGAGAGCGAGCATGCAGCACCGTCCTCGAGCGCGGCTGGCCTGGCTCGTCGCGCCGCTCCTGCTCGCCGCGTGCTCGGCGCCCGCGCGCCCGCCCCGCTTCGACACCGGCTTTCGCGGGCCGGGCCGTCTGGTCGTGATCTTCGAGCTCGCCGATCCCGAATCCCCGCGCGCGCTGGTCGTGCACGACGCGAACGGCGCGCGCGAGCTCCCGATCGCGGGCGCGCGCGCGGCGCGTTGGCTCTCCGCGGACGAGCTGTTGGTGAGTCGCGAAGCGCCGTCCGGCGAGCCGTACGGACTGCCGCTCACCGAGCTCGTGCGCGTCGACGCCGACTCCGGAGCTGCGACGCCGATCGGCCAGCCCGCGCGCTACTTCGACGCGGAGCCGGATCGGCGCGGCGAGCGGATCGCGGTCGGGCTCGAGGTCGACGACCAGGGCGAGAGCGATCTGCTCGTGCTCGCGCTCGCCGACCCGAACGCCAGGCCGATGGCCGGCCGCAGCCAGCCGCTCGACCGCCCGCGCTGGAGCCCCGACGGCACCTCGCTCGTGGTCCTGCAGACGCTCGTGGATCCGGACGGCGAGGACTCCGAGACGGGCCTCTCGTTCGGCGGCCAGGCGGTCGCGTGGCCGCGCCTGTTCCGCGCGCCCGCCGACCTGCGCGGCAAGCTCGCGCTCTTGCATGACGGGAACGCCGGCGAGTCGCTCGCGCCGGGCGGCTCGCTGCCGCTGTTCTGGAGCGCGCGGGGCATCTACGCGCGCCAGCGTCGCGGTCTCGTGCGCTGCGATCCGGCGGGCTCGGGCTGCGCGCGGGTCTGGGCCCCGCCCGAGCCGCGCCGCGTGGTCGACGCCCGCGCCGCGGGCGCGGACGAAGCGCTGGTCCTGGTCCGCGACTACAAAGCGGACTCCGAGCTCGAGCTGCCCGGCGAGCTGTACCGCGTTTCGCTCGAGGGCGGGCGCTCCGAGCTGCTGTTCACCGCCCCGGAGGGCGTCTACCTGGCGGAGATCGACTGGGTCGACACCCCTTAGCGGCTCCGATTTGGGCTACCCAGGGACCGGCAAGTCGGGGTATGCTGCGCGTTCGGGGTCCCTCGTGGGCCCGCCACCCGGGAGGTTCTCGATGCGCTCTATCGTCCTCGTCTTTGCGATCGCCCTCAGCATTCCCTGGAGCGCCCTCGCGCAGGAGAAGCAGGCGGTCGACGTTCTGCCCACCACGCCCTTCAAGGAGGGCGACACGATCACGTTCGACCAGGTCGACAAGCTCAAGGACTTCCTGCCGCCGGAGTTCTGGACCAACCGCGAGTTCTTCTTCTACGAGGGCATGCAGCTCGAGATCGGACCCACGCTGCGCAAGTACGGCGAGGCCGAGGCGTACACCGCAGCCACCGAGAGGTTCAAGGGCCAGGCCAAGATCGGCGAGGACGGCGCGCTCGAGAACTACGGCTCGGGCCAGCCCTTCGACGCCGCCTCGCTGGACTGCAAGGGCGATCCGAACGCAGGCGTGAAGATCATCTGGAACTTCCTGCGCGCCTGGAACGGCGACGGCGCGCGCTCGACCTGGTCGTACACCTACTGGGATCGCGGCGAGCAGCTGCCGCTCTACTATGAGGGCACCGCCAAGGTCGTCGCGCTCACCAACCGTGTCGAGCCGGAGTACCTGGACAAGAACGACGGCGACGTGTTCCCGAACGAGAAGCGCAACTCCGCGTTCGGCATCGAGGTCGACGCGCCGTTCGATGCGCGCGGCATTCTCGTCCTGACCTACCGCTACAAGACGGCGGACGGCCCGCTGAAGCAAGCCAAGAACGACGACACCTGGGTGTACGTCCCCGACCTGCGGCGCGTGCGCCGGATCTCATCGGCGCAGCGCACCGACTCCGTGCAGGGCACGGACTTCACGATGGACGATCTGCGCAGCTTCGCCGGCATCCCGCCCCAGTACGAATGGAAGTGTCTGGGCGAGGCGACCGTGATCGCGCCGATGAACACCATGTCGCTCGCCTACCCCTACACCGATTCGTACAACTTCGGCCCGTACGGCTTCTCGTACGCGAGCGATCGCTGGGAAGTGCGCAACGCCTGGATCGTGCGCTTCGATCCCAAGAACGAGGACCACCCGTACCACCACAAGGACATCTACATCGACAAGCAGACCTACGAGCCGCTGTACAGCTTCGCGTACGACCGCAAGAAGGAGCTCTGGAAGATCATCTGGCACAACCACCGCTACTCGAGCGACTGGGACGGCGTGAAGAACAAGGATCCGAAGGCGTCCGATGGCATCTGGTATCCCGGCTGGGAGAGCGTGCCCGATCCCAAGGACAACCGGATCATCTCGGACATCATCGTGAACGTGCAGACGGGCACGGGAAACCGGATCGAGTTCTGGAACAGCGAAGGCTCGCCGTTCAGCAGCAAGGGCAAGATCCGCCGCTACATCGACATCGGGCGACTCAACAAGGGCCGCTAGGACGGGTGATCTGCGCAGGCGCCGTCAGAGCAGACGGGCGATCGCCGCGCAGAAGTCCGACGTGCTCGTGCTCCCGCCCTGATCGGGCGGGAGCATGGAGCCGTCGCGGTAGATCGCTTCGATCGCGACCTCGAGCCGGCGCGCCTCGTCGGCGAAGCCGAGGAACTCGAGCAAGAGCGCGCCCGAGAGCAGCGTCGCGGTCGGGTTGATGATGTTCTTGCCGGCGATGTCCGGCGCGGTGCCGTGCGACGGCTCGAAGTACGCGTAGCCCTCGCCGTAGCAGCCGCTCGGCGCGAGGCCGAGTCCCCCCACCAGGGCGGCCGCGGCGTCCGACAGGATGTCGCCGTACAGGTTCGGTAGGAGCACCACGTCGAGGTCGCGCGCGTGGGCGACCAGCCGGTGCGCCAGATCGTCGACGACGCGCACCTCGAAGCCCACGTCCGGGTAGTCGCGCGCGACGCGCGTGGCGACGTCGCGAAACAGGCCGTCGGTCTGCGCGAGCATGTTGTGCTTGGTGCCGCAGGTGACGCGCCCGGGGCGGCCGAGCGCGCGCCGCTTGCGCGCCAGCTCGAACGCGAAGCGCGCGACGCGCTCGCTGCCGCGCTCGCTGATCACCTTCAGCGCGTAGCGGCCCGGCGCGAGCTCGGCGATCGGCCGGCCGCTCGTGCGGCTGCGCAGGCCGAGGCCCGCGAGCGCCTCGAGATCGCCCTCCACGCCCACGTACAGGTCCTCGAGGTTCTCGCGCACGATCGCGAGGTCGATGCCCTCGGGCTCGGCCAGCGGGCTGCGGGCGCCGGACAGGAAGCGCACGGGTCGAAGATTCGCGTAGGTCTGCTTGCCCCAGCGCAGGTGGAAGAGCGCCGCGGCGCTGGCGCCGCTGGTGGCGCCGAACAGCGTCGCGTCCGAGGCGTCGATCGCGGCGCGCGCGTCGTCACGGCTGGGAAAGCTCCAGTCGATGCCCAGCCCGAAGCCCTGCAGGACCCGCACGCTGGGCGCCATCGCCTCCGGCGCCGCGTCCTCGCCCTCGATCACCACCACGCGCTTGCGAGCCATGCGCTCTTCCTAGCACGCCGGCAGAGTTCGCATTCGGCGGGGATCGTTTGCTATAACCCCGTGGTCTGTAACACCGTTATAGGGGCCCGCCCCGATGATCGATCCCCCCGAGACCGACGAGCCACGCCGTCGCGACGCCTCGCGCCGCGCGATCCTCGAGGCCACGCAGGCGCTCCTGCTCGAGGGCGGCTCGGAGAGGATCTCGATCCGGCGCGTCTCGGACCGCTGCGGCTTCAAAGCGCCCACGATCTACCACCACTTCCGCGACAAGACCGGCCTGATCGACGCGCTGATCGAGGAGCGCTTCGCGGATCTGCTCGCGCGCCTGCAGCGCGTGCCGCGGCACGCCGACCCCGCGCACTACCTGCGCGCGCTGGCGCGCGCGTTCGTCGAGTTCGGGCTGGAGAATCCGAGTCACTACGCGCTGCTCAGTACGCCGCGCAGCAACCCCGACGAGCAGCTCGCCTCGGCGGAGGCCGCGCGCGAGCTGGTGTTCGGCGCGCTGGCCGAGGTCGCGCGTACCGGCGCGCTGCGCACGCCCGATCTCGAGTCCGCCTTCCAACTCACCTGGGTGGTTCTGCACGGCGTCCTGTCGCTGCGCATCAGCCGCCCGAGCTACGCCTGGTCCGGGGATCTCGTCGAGCTGGCACTCGACGTGATCGAACGCGGGCTGCTGGGCAAGGAGACCGTCCGATCATGAAGTCGAACACCCGCGCCGCCGCCTCCGGCCTGGTCTTGCTGCTCGCGCTGCTCGCGGCGTGCGGCGGCGAGAAGGCGGTCGAAGAGGTGCCGGCGAAGTCGGTCGTGCTCGCGCCCGTCAGCGTGCGCGACGTCGAAGAGCGCGTCGCGGCGACGGGACAGCTGCTCGCCAAGCAGCGCGCCGACGTGGCCGCGCAGGTGGGCGGCGAGATCACCCGCATCCTGGTCGACGAGGGCGAGTCGGTCGCCGACAACACGGTGGTGATCGAGATCGACCCGGACCGGCGCAAGATCGATCTCGACCGCGCGCGAGCGCGCGCGGCGGAGGCGTCCTCCTCGCTCGCGGAGGCGGAGCGCCAGAACAGGCGCGTGCAGGAGCTCGCCGCGAAGGACATCGCCTCGCGCGCGCAGCAGGACCAGGCCAAGACCAACCTCGAGGGCGCGCGCTCGCGCCTGCAGGCGGCGCAGGCCGATCTCGGCGCCGCGGAACGCGCCACCGCGGACTCGCGCGTGACCACCCGCTTCGCGGGCGTGATCGGCCGGCGCTTCGTCTCGCGCGGCGAGTTCGTGCAGCCCGGTCAGAAGCTGTTCGAGCTGGTCTCGCTCGATCCGGTCGAGGTCGAGTTCTCGCTGCCCGAATCCGACGCGAGCCGGCTCGCGCTCGGGCTGCCGCTCGCCGTGACGGTCGCGCCCTACCCCGGCGAGGTGTTCCACGCCACGGTCTCGATGATCTCGCCCGTGGTCGACGAGCGCACGCGCACGCTGCGCGTGAAGGCGCTGCTCCCGAATCCCGACGGGCGGCTGCGGCCGGGCTTGTTCGCGCGGGCGGATCTCGGCATCGCGAAGCGCGAGGACGTGGTGCTGGTGCCCGAGGAAGCGGTGCTGCAGCGCGCGGACGGCGCGGTGGTGTTCGTCGCCAGCGACGGCGCGACGCGCGTCGAGCGGCGCGTGGTGCAGCTCGCCCGGATCAAGGACGGCCAGGCCGAGATCGCCAGCGGCATCGGCGCCGGCGACCGCGTGGTCGTGCGCGGCCACGCCGCGCTTACCGACGGCGAGCGGATCATCGCGCGCAACGCCGACGGCACGCCCGTGGTGGCGTCGTCGACGGCGCAGCCGGAGTCGCAGCCCAAGGAGGCCAAGCCGTGAGTCTCTCGGACATCTGCATCCAGCGGCCGGTGCTGACGCTGATGATGACGCTGTCGCTGGTCGTGTTCGGCGTGCTCGGCTACGTGGAGCTCGGCGTCGACCAGCTGCCCAACATGGAGTTCCCGAACGTCACCGTCACCGCGCAGCTCGAGGGCGCGAGCCCCGAGTCGATGGAGGAGGACGTGACGGAGGTGCTCGAGGAGCACCTGAACACGATCGCGGGGCTGCGTTCGCTGCGCTCCACGACCTTCCACGGCGTGACGATGATCCAGGCCGAGTTCGAGCTCGAGCGCGACATCGACCAGGCCGCGCAGGACGTGCGCGACAAGATCGCGCGCGCGCGCTTCGAGCTGCCCCGCGAGCTCGAGCCGCCGGTCGTCGACAAGCTCAGCATGAGCAACCGCCCGATCATCTGGATCCCGATCAACTCCGATCGCACGCAGGTCCAGGTCACCGAGTACATCAAGAACACCATGAAGCCGTACCTCGAGACGATCAATGGGGTCGCTTCGACGGAGATCTTCGGCAGGCGCGAGCGCGCGATCCGCATCTGGGTCGACGGCGAGGCGCTGCGCGCGCGCGGGCTCTCGGTCATGGATCTGATGAACGCGGTGCAGCGCGAGCACGTCGACGTGCCGGGCGGGCGCGTCGAGGGGCACGCGCTCGAGTACTCGCTCAAGACCGACGCCGAGTTCCAGACGGTCGCGAGCCTCTCGGACCTGATCATCACCGAGGTCGACGGCGCGCAGGTGCGCATGTCCGACGTGGCGCGCGTCGAGGACGGTGCCGAGGACCTGCGCTTCATGGCGCGCTTCAACGGCGGCGCCGGCGCCGGGCTCGGCATCAAGAAGCAGTCGCGCGCGAACACGGTCGCGATCGCCGACGCCGTCTACGAGCGGGTCGAGGAGCTGAAGAAATTCCTGCCCGAAGGCATGAGCCTGCCGGACGCCGACCAGGTGATCGACTTCTCGCTGTCGATCCGCGAGTCGGTGGCCGAGACGCAGTTCGCGCTGATCTTCGGCGCGTTCCTGGCCACGCTCACCGTGCTGCTCTTCCTGCGCCGCGTGCGTCCGACGCTCTTGATCGCGACCTCGATCCCGCTCTCGATCATCCCCGCCTTCGGCGTGATCTGGATCTTCGGCTTCACGATCAACACCATGACGCTGCTCGCGCTGGCGCTCGCGGTCGGCGTCGTGATCGACGACGCGATCATCGTGCTCGAGAACATCGAGCGGCACCGCGAGCTCGGCGAGACGCCCTACGAGGCGGCCTCGAAGGGCGCGAGCCAGATCGCCTTCGCCGCTACCGCCGCGACGCTCTCGATCGCCGTGGTGTTCCTGCCGGTCGCGTTCGTGAAGGGCATCGTCGGCAGCTTCCTGGGCGAGTTCGGCCTGACCGTGGCGGCGTCGGTGATTTTCTCGCTGTTCGTCGCGCTGACCCTGATCCCGATGCTGGCCGCGCGCATGCCCGCGCCCAAGGAGCGCGAGCACGGTGGCTTCTACCACCGGCTCGAGCTCGCCTTCCTGTGGCTCGAATCCGAGTACAAGCGCGTGCTCGACTGGGCACTGGGGCACCGCGCCGCCGTGCTCGGCATCGCCGCGGCCTCGCTCGTGTTCGCGCTCTTCCTCGGAACGCGCCTGGACGCGGAGTTCTTCCCGCCGTCCGACGAGGGCCGGATCTTCGTGATGATGGAGACGCCGCCCGGCACGTCCTTCGAGGGCACGCTCGAGCGCGCGACGCAGGCCGAGAAGTGGATGCTCGCGCAGCCGGAGATCCACGGCCTGTTCGCCGGCATCGGCGTCTCGGGGCCGGCGGGCCCCGGCCAGGTCACGAACGCGGTCATGGTCGCGATCCTGAAGTCCCAGCACGAGCGCGAGCGCAGCGCGCAGGAGATCATGAGCGCGGCGCGCGATGGGCTCGCGTCGATCCCCGGCCTCGACGTGCGCGTGCCGGACATGTCGTCGATGATGTCGGGCGGCGGCCACGGCGAGCTCGAGTTCGCGATTCGCGGCGACCTCGAGATCGACGAGCTCGACCGCCTCTCCGACGAGTTCATCCAGCGGCTCGAGCGCGAGCCCGGCTTCGTCGACCTGGCCAAGACGCTGAAGGTCGGCTTGCCCGAGCTGCGCGTGATTCCGGACCGCGAGAAGGCCGCCGCCGTGGGTGTCGACGCGCGCACGATCGCGCAGGTCGTGCAGGCGGGGATCGGCGGGATCGACATCGCGAAGTTCAAGGACGGCGGCCACCGCTACGACGTGCGCGTGCGGCTCGAGGAGGCGTTCCGCGGCGACCCCGAGGCGATCGGCGCGCTCTACGTGCGCACCAAGGACGGCGGCGTGATCGAGCTGCGCAACATCGCGAGGGTCGAGACGGGCGCCGCGCCGTCGACGATCAGCCGCGACCAGCGCCAGCGCTCGGTCACGGTCTCCGCCGATCTCGAAGGAATCGCGGTGGGCGACGCGATCGACCGTGTGAGCCTGATCGCCGACGACATCCTCCCCGAGGGCGCGTCGGTGCGCTTCGGCGGCAGCGCCGAGGCCTTCCTCGAGAGCCTGCAACAGTTCGGGCTCGCAATCGGACTCTCGATCCTGATCGTCTACATGGTGCTGGCGGCGCAGTTCGAGAGCCTGCTGCACCCGATCACGGTCATGCTCGCGCTGCCGCTGTCCATGGTCGGGGCACTCGGCGGCCTGCTGCTGATGGGCCAGACGATCAACCTGTTCAGCCTGATCGGCATCATCCTCCTGTTCGGGCTGGTGACCAAGAACTCGATCCTGTTGGTCGACTACGCGAACGAGCTGCGCCGCGCGGGCCTCGACAAGGTCGAGGCGATGCGGCGCGCCGCGCCGGTGCGCATGCGGCCGGTGTTGATGACCGCGCTCTCGATGATCTTCGCGGTCTTTCCCGCGGCGCTCGGCATCGGTCCGGGCGCCGAGACGCGCGCACCGATGGCGGTCGCCTCGGGGGCGGGCATGCTCTCGTCGACGGTGCTGACGCTCCTGGTCGTGCCGGTCTTCTACCTGGTGCTCGACGACGGCATGGACTGGCTGCGCGCGCGCGTGCGCCGCCTGCGCGGCCGCGACGAGGCGGAGGTCCGGCCGGTCCCGCACGCGCGCTAGCGGCGGCGCTCTGCTACAAGAGTGCGCCCGTGAGCGCGCTCGACCTCTTCCGCCGTCCCGAGCTCGGCGTGCTCGCCCTCGAGGGCTATCGGCGCGAGCGCTGGACCGAGGCCTGCTTCACGGCCGGCCCGGCGCTGATGGAGGGCGGCTTCATCGGCGTGATCGCCGACAAGCTGTTCCATGTGCACCCGGCGGTGCTCGCGCTGGTGACCGCGGCGCCCATGTTCGGGAACCTGTCGAGCGCGTTCTGGGCGCGGCTCGCGCACGGCCGCCAGCGCGTGCCGTTCGCGACCGCGCTGATGGGGGGCTTCACCGCCTGCGTGGCGCTGGTCGCGCTGGTGCCCGAGGGCGCCGCCGGCGCGTGGCTGCTGGTGGGCGCGCTGATCCTGGCTCGCCTCCTGCTCGGCGGCATCGTGACGCTGCGCAGTGTCGTGTGGACCTTGAACTACCCGAGCGCGGCGCGCGGCCGGGTGACCGCGCGGCTCTCGATCGTCTCGACGCTCGGCATCGCGGCCACGGCCTGGGCCGGCGGAGCGCTGCTCGACGGCAATCCCGAGCGCTTCCGGCTGGTCTACGCGCTCGGCGCCGTGATCGCCGCGCTGGGCGTGCTCGCGTTCTCGCGCGTGCCGATCGTGGGCGAACTGGACCACCTCGCGCAGGAGCGCGCCTTCGGCGGCGAGGGCAACGCGCGCGGCGGCGTGATCTCGGTCCTCCGGGAGGACGGCGACTACGCGCGCTTCCTGGGCTGGCAGATGCTGCTCGGCACCGCAGCGATGATGACCGAGGCGCCCCTGCTCTATCTGGTCTCCCGGCAGATGGGCGCGAGCTATGCGGAGTCGATCGGGATCATGATCGTGATCCCGTTCGCGCTCTCCGTCGTGGCCATCCCCTTCTGGGCGGCCTATCTCGACCGCGTGCACGTCTCGAGCTTCCGCTCCGTACACTCCTGGGTGTTCGCCTTCGCGCAGGCGCTGCTCTGGCTGGGGGCGGTCAAGCAGTCGCTCATGCTCCTCGCGCTCGCGCGGGTCGTGAATGGCGCCGCGCGCAGCGGCGGCGGGCTGGCCTGGAACATCGGACACAACCACTTCGCGCCGAGCGCGCGCGCCGGGCTGTACATGGGCGTGCACGTCACGCTGACCGGCATCCGCGGCGCGATCGCGCCGTTCCTCGGCATGGCGCTGTACCTGGGCTGGAGCGCCCGGCCGCTGCCGTTTACCGGCCTCGCGCTGCCCGAGTGGGCGGGCCTCGGCGACACGCTGCTGCTGTTGTCCGCGGCGCTGTCGAGCGTCGCCGCGTTCGGCTTCCGCAGCCTGAAGCGCCGCATCGAGCGTCGGCCTTAGCGGGGCCCGGCGCGGGGCCGGCCACGCTCGGACCTCAGCTCTCCGTCGCGGCGCCCGGCTCGGGGGCGTTCAGGACCACCTCGAGCGTGCGCAGGCGCTCGAGCTCGACGCGCTGCGCGCGGACCTCGTCCTTCTTCAGCTCGAGCTCGCCGCGCAGGATGACGTAGGCCTTGTCGAGCGTCTCCCAGCGGCCCCTGTACTTCGCGACGTCGTGGCGCGCGGTCTCGAGCTCGGCCGCGAGCCTCTCGCGCCGGGCGTCGGCGTCGCTCGCACGGCGCGCGAGTGCCTCGAGCTCGTCGCGGTCCGTCGGCGGTACGAGCTGCGCCGCGCGCGCCTGCTCACGCGCGAGCTCGGCCGCGGTGCGCTCGAGCTCGCCGTGCAGGCGGACGATCTCGTCGCGCGCCGCGCGCGAGTCCACGCGCTCGGCGGCGAGCTCCGCCTCGAGCGTGCGGATGCGCGCGGGCAGCGCCTTCTCCTCCTCGAGCGTGTCGCCGGCGCGCTTCTTGAGCTTGTCGTGCTTCTTGCGCAGCTCGGCGAGCTCCTCGCCGCGCGAGCGCAGCTCCGTGCGCGTGTGCTCGACGCGCTTCTGCAGCGCTTCGAGCTCCCCGGCCGAGGCGTCGAGCTCGCTGCGCAGCGCAGCGCCGCCGGCAGCGGCCGCGCGCAGGCGCTGGAACAGCACGAACGCCGCGCCCGCCGCGATCGCGAAGCACAGCCAGCCGAGCAGCGCGGGGCTCATCCCTAGCTCGCGTGCGCGACGTGCTTCTGGATCGCGTCGATCACGGTCGGCCACACACCGCGCGGAAGGTTGTGTCCGAGCCCGTCGATCAAGAGCAGCTCGCTGCCCGGGATCGCCTCGTGCGTGTCCACGCCGGCCTCGACCGGCACCAGCGGATCCTCGATGCCGTGGATCACCAGCGTCGGCACGCGCAGGCGCGTGAGCGCGTGCTTGCGGTTGCCCGACGAGAGCACCGCCGCGATCTGGCGCGCGGCGCCGGCCGGATAGAAGGCGCGGTCGAACAGCCGGCCCGCGAGCCGGCGCCCCGCTTCGACGTCGAAGGGAAAGCCGGATCCCGACATGACCCGCTGCGACGCGAGCATGTGCTCGATGTAGCTCGCGCGCTCCGCCGGCGCGGGCAGCATCAGGCGCGCGAGCGCCTCGGGCTTGGCGGGCGGCAGCTCGGGATTGCCGGTCGACGACATCAGCGAGACCAGCGAGCGCACGCGCCGCGGGTGCTCGAGCGCGAGCGACTGCGCGATCATGCCGCCCATCGACGCGCCGACCACGTGCGCGGATTCGATCTCGAGGTGGTCGAGCAAGCCGGCGGCGTCGTTCGCCATGTCGCGCAGCAGGTACGGAACCTCGACCGACTCGCCGGCGCGGGACTTCGCGAGCAGCTCGACGACGGGCGGCACGGTCGTTGCGTCGAGCTTGGTCGAGAGACCGACGTCGCGGTTGTCGTAGCGGACCACGAAGTGGCCGCGGCGCGCGAGCCCGAGCACGAACTCGTCGTCCCAGGCGATCAGCTGGCCGCCGAGGCCCATGATCAGGAGCAGCGGCGGATCGGCCGGGTTGCCGATCACCTCGTATTCGAGCTCGAGGCCGTTGCTCCGTGCGCGTGCCACGCGGCGATCATACAGGAAGGGGCCGCAGGGCGGCGTCCGCACTCAGGGCCGCAAAGCGGCGTCCGTACTCAGGGCCGCAGAGCGGCATCGAGACGCGAGAGCCAGGCGGTGTTCGCGCCGGCGCGGGTGCGCAGCTCGCGCTCGAGCGCGAGGGCGCTGGCCGGAAAGCCGAGCGCGTCGAGCTCGGCGAGCGAACGCCCGATCCGCTCGGGCGTGGCGCCGCGCGACGTCGCGCGGCGTCGCGACGCCATGGCCTGCACGAGCTGCGTCGCGAGCGTGCGCGAGATCGGCAGCTCGAACACCTCCCGCTCGCGCTCGCCCTCGCCCTCGACCGCAACCCGCAGGCTGCGCGGCAGTCCAGGCAGCGCATCCGGCGCGAGCGCCAGCAGCTCCACGCGCACGCGCCCGCGTGCGTCGCTCGCGAACGTCTTCGACGTGCGCGCGTCGAGCGAGAGCACGACCTCCGCGCCGGCGAGCGGCTTGAGCTCGCGGCGCACCCGGCTGTCGAGCTCCTCGGTCTCGCGCGAGACCTCGTTGCGGCGCAGGCGCGAGCCGGACTCGGTGTTGAGCAGCGGGTTCATGGCCGAGAACGTCCAGCCGGCGAACGCGTCCAGGCTCTCGTCCGGCACCATGCCGAAGCCCACCAGATCGACGATCCGTGCGACCAGCAGGATCGGCAGACAGACCGTGCCGGCCGGAACCTCCCACAGCTCGTAGCCCGACTTGTACGGCGTGTACTCGTCGAAGCGCACGCGCGTGCGCAGCTTGCGCACGACCGCGGTCTCGTCGGCGAGGATCTCCAGGTCGACACCGGACGACGTCAGCACCGGACCCGCCGGCTCGACCACCGTCGCCACGTGGACGACCTCCTGCGCCTTGGTCTCGAACGCGTCGCTCGAGTAGCGCACGTGGTTCGCGCAAGCGGGCAGCAGTGCTGCGCTCGCGAGCAACGCGAGCCAACGTCGCGACATGGGGGGTCTCCGTGCGCCGGGGGAGCGGCTTGACTCCTTCTCGACGCTGCGCGTCGTCGAGTTGAGCGGCGCACGCGCCGGCTACGGCGAGGCGCAAGCCTGGCGCAGGCGATGCGCAGCTCGCGCGCAGGCGCGCGCCGCGCTCAGACCAGCATGCGCGCGCCGGTCTTCTTCACGTCCTCGGCGCGCGCGTTCGGGTCGAGCGGCGCCGGCACCGCGCGGCCCTTCTGCACCGCCGGCCGCTTGCCCAGCGCTTCGAGCCAGCGCGAGAGGTGCGGAAGATCGGCGATCTCGATCCCGGCCCAGGCGTGGATCGAGACCCACGGCCAGGTGGAGATGTCGGCGATCGAGTAGTCGCCCGCCAGGAACTCGTGATCGCGCAGCCGTCCGTCGAGCGCGCTGTACAGGCGCTTGGTCTCGTTCTGGTAGCGGTCGATCGCGTACTGGATCCTCTCGGGCGCGTAGCGGAAGAACACGTTGGCCTGGCCCTGCATCGGGCCGACGCCGGCCATCTGGAACATCAGCCACTGCAGCGCGACCGAGCGAGCCTTCGGCTCGAGTGGCAAGAGGCGCCCGGTCTTCTCGGCCAGGTAGATCAGGATCGCGCCGGACTCGAACACCGGGAAGTCGCCGTTCGAGCGGTCGACGATCGCCGGAATGCGGCCGTTCGGGTTCAAGGCCAGGAACCAGGACTCCTTCTGCTCCAGCTTCTCGAGCCGGATCGGGTGGACCTGGTACGGCAAGCCGAGCTCCTCGAGGGCGATCGAGACCTTCCAGCCGTTCGGTGTCGGGGCGGTGTAGAGATCGATCAACGGGAGCTCCTGCGCTGCTAGAGTGCGCGTGTGTACTTCGTCGCAGCAATGGCCGCCTGCGTCGCGGCGCTACTTGTCGCAGAGTACCGCGCAGCGCGGCTCGGTGTCTGGCTCGCGAAGCCGGCCGCGGCCGCCTGCTTCGTCGCGGCTGCGCTCGCGTTCGGCGCACTCGACAGCCTCTACGGGCGCGTCGTGCTCGCGGGGCTCGTGCTCTCGCTGTGCGGCGACGTGCTCTTGATTCCGCACGGCCGGCCGCGCGTGTTCCAGGCCGGCGTGGCCGCGTTCGGGCTCGGCCACGTCGCGTACCTGACGGCGTTCGTGCTGCGCTTCGAGAGCGCGTGGCTCGCGGGGCTGTGCGCGGTCGCGGCCGCGCTCGTCTTGCTGCGCGTGTTCCGCTGGCTGCGCCCTCACCTGCCCGACGAGATGGTGATCCCGGTGTACACGTACATGGCGGTCATCAGCGCCATGCTGGTCGCGTCCGCGGGCGCCGCGCCGTCGTCGGCCGCGATTCCGCTGGGTGCGGGGATGTTCTATGTCTCGGATCTCGCGGTCGCGCGCGATCGCTTCGTGTCGAGCGGCTTCGCGAATCGCGCCTGGGGGCTGCCACTCTACTTCGCCGCGCAGCTCGTGCTCGCGGGCACCGTGCGCTCAGTTTAGGAGCGCGGTGCGGAGCTGCGCGCGTTCCTCGTCGTCCACGCCGAGCGCCTCGCGCAGATAGCGGTCGACGCTGCCGTTGCCGCGCACGACCTCGTCGAGACCGGCGGACAGGTACTCGCGGCGCGCCTCGAGCAGCGGCCGGATCCGCCCCACGTCCGCGCGCCCGAACGAGCGCAGCCGGATGAACCAGAGCATCCGCTCGGTGCGCGCTGCGCTGGTGGCGTTGGTGAGCAGGTAGTCGTCGTAGACGGTCTGCTCGGGCACGCCGAGCGCGAGCAACACGAGCGCGGCGCCGAAGCCGGTGCGGTCCTTGCCGGCGGTGCAGTGGAGCAGCGCCGGCAGGCCCTGCGCGTCGCCGAGCCGCTCGAACATCTCGCCGTACTGCGCACTGAACGCGCTCGCGAAGCTGCGGTTGCCGTCGACCAGCAGCTGCGCGAAGTCGAGCTCGCCCAGATCGCCGGACAGGATGCGCTCGCGCAGCACGGTCGGATCCACGCTGCTGTCGGAGATCGCGAGCAGCGCGGTCTCGGGCGCCGGCGTGGGCAGCCGGTCGGGCGCATCGTCGCGCTCGGCCGCGCTGCGGAAGTCGCACACCAAGCGAAGTCCCAGGCGCGACAGGTAGGCGATGTCCGCATCGGAGAGCTCCGAGATGTCGTCGGAGCGGTAGACCCGGCCCCAGCGCACGCGCCGGCCGTCGGACGCCTGGTAGCCGCCGAGGTCGCGGAAGTTGTGCGCGCCCTCGAGCGGCAGCACGCGCTCGGCCACCACCACGCCTCGCGACTCGCCCGTCGCCACGATCGTGAAGTAGGGGCGCGACTCGGGCGCGAGCCCGTTCACGACCGCGCGGCCCGCTTCGAGCTCGGCGACCGGCGCGCCGTTCGCCTCCGGCGAGGGCTGGCTCCCGACGAAGACGCGCGCGCTCGGCGCGGGTCCGTCGCCGTTCCAGACGATCGCAACCTCGCGCGCGCCGGTGCGCTCGACCACCCAGGTGTCGGCGGGAAAGTCGTTCGGCGCGAGTGCGCGCGAGCAGGCGAGCAGCGTGAACGCGACTGCGACGAGCGACAGCAGGCGGGTTTCGAGGTGCATCCGACCATCCTAGTGTCCCGAACCCGAAGTTCGCTCGCGTTCTCGGCGGCCGATGCATCCGCGCTCACGGCGTTGCACTCGCTCGACGAATCAACCGATTCGCCTCGCCCCCCGCGGGCCAGCAGCCTGCGGGCCGCTGGCGGCGCCTTGCGAGCGCGGCGCCTCGACCGCGAGAATCGCTTCGGAACCTCGGGTTCAGGACACTGGCCGGACCCGGTAGAATGCCGCAGCCATGCCGCCCATCGACGTCGTGCTGATCGGGGCCGGGAATCGCGGGCGCGCGGTGTTCGGCGCCTACGCGAAGCGGAATCCCGAACGCATGCGCGTGGTGGCGCTCGCGGAGCCGGTCGAGGCGCGGCGCCTCGCGGTGGCCGTCGAGCATGGCCTGCAGCCTGCGTGCGTGTTCGCGGACTGGCGGACGCTCGTGGCCGCGCACCCGAAGGCGCACGCGGCGATCGTCGCGACCGGCGACACCGAGCACGTCGAGCCCGCGCTCGCCACGCTCGCGGCCGGCTATCACCTGTTGCTCGAGAAGCCGATCGCGCCGACCCCGGCCGAGTGCGTGCGGGTCACCGAGGCGGCGGAGCGCGCGCAGCGCATCCTGCAGATCGGCCACGTGCTGCGCTACACCGCGTTCTACGCCAAGGTGCAGGAGCTGGTGGCGGGCGGGCGTGTCGGCCGCGTGACGATGATCGACCTGCGCGAGCACGTCTCCTACTGGCACATGGCGCACTCCTACGTGCGCGGGAAGTTCCGCAACCGCGCGCTCGCGGCGCCGTTCCTGCTGGCCAAGAGCTGCCACGATCTGGATCTGCTGGCTTGGCTCGCCGCGAGTCCGACGTCGCGGCTCAGCTCGTTCGGGTCGTTGGGCGTCTACCGGCCCGAGCTGGCACCCGCGGGCGCGCCCGAGCGCTGCAGCGCCGCGTGTCCGGTGCAGGCGAGCTGTCCGTGGGACGCGGAGCGCTTCTACCTGGGACCGGACGACCGCGTCGCGCGCCACTGGCCCTGGAGCGATCTGTCGCCGGACCCCACGCGCCAAGCGCGCGAGCGCGCGCTGGCCGCGGGCAACTACGGCCGCTGCGTGTTCCGTTGCGACAACGACGTGGTCGACCACCAGGTGGTGGCGGCCGAGTTCGAGAACGGGCTCACGGCCACGCTCGGCGTACACGGAACGGCGTCGGAGGAGCTGCGCACCGTGCGCGTGTCGGGCAGCGAGGGGGAGCTGCGCGGCGTGCTGCAGCGCGGCGTGATCGAGCTCTCGCGCCACGGCTCGACGGAGCTCGAGACGATCGCGATCGAGGCCTCGGCGTTCGGGCATTCCGGCGGCGACCACGGCCTGCTCGAGCACTTCTGCGAGGTCGTCGCCGAGGACGCGCCCGAGCGCGTGCGCGCGAGCGGCCGCGTCGCGCTCGAGAGCCACCTGATGGGCTTCGCCGCCGAGCGCGCGCGGCTCGAGGGCCGCACCATCGACATGCGCGCCTACCGCGAGGAGGTGCGACGGGACGCGGGGACGACGGTGGTCGAGCGTCTGGCAAGCGAGCGCTGAGCGCTCGCGCGCAG
>JBBDXF010000041.1:0-87517 GCA_040902485.1 Myxococcota bacterium
GGGGCGGCAGAGAACCGCGCATCCTCTGCTCGAGAAACGCTTCGCAGGGCAGAATCCTCAGCCGCGGACTGCGTTTCTCCGCAGCCTGCTAGGCCTCGTCCTCGCGTCCGCGCACGACGCGCTGGCCCGCGCGCGGGCCGGTGCGCTCGGTGACGACCGTGCACTGGCCCTCGTGCCCGTCGCGCTCGAAGTAGATCACCACCCAGTCGCCGGTGGTGCCGAGCTCGTGAGCGCGCGCGGTGTTCGAGAAGAGCGCCGTGAAGCTCCACGACGGGCGCTCGGTGTGCAGCACCGGAAGCCAGGACTTCTGGTCGGGATTGAAGCGCCGCGGCGCGATCGTGCGCAGCGCGCCGGCCTCGGCCTTGCGCCGGTACTCGCGGTCGACGTCGAGCAGGGTCGCGACATCGGGCCGGCCTTCCGGCGACTCCGCGTGCCTCGCGCCTCCCTTCGCGCGCCGCGCCGCCTCGCGGCCGAGAATTCCGGCGAGCGACTGCTGCACCGCGCGCACGCGCCGCGCGCCGAAGCCCGCCACCTTCGCGAGCCGCCCGTCGTGCGCCGCCATCTCGAGCTGCTCGAGTGACTCGATGTGGAGCTCCGCGTGCACGCGCTTGGCCAGCTCCTCGCCGATCCCCGCCACCGTCGTGAAGCGGTCCTCGGGCGAGACCTGCCCCGCGAGCCGCTCGAGCACCGACGAGCGCCCGGTGCGCACGAGCTCTGCGATCAGGCTCGCCAGGGTCTTGCCGATGTCGGGCAGCGCGTCGAGCGCCGCGACCCCGCCGCGCGCGTAGAGCGTCGCCATCGGCTCCGGCGTCGCGCGCACGCGCTGCGCGCCGTTTCGGTAGGCTCGCACGCGGTAGCCGTCCGCGTCCTGGGTCTCGAGCAGATCCGCGATCCGCTCGAGCGCATCGGCGATCTCAGCATTCGAGGGCGAGCCGCGCAGCATCATCGGTCCAGCGCGCCGCGCTCAGGCGAGCCCGCGCTCGAGCAGCGGCATGTGCACGACCTCGAGCTTCAGCCGGTCGGGGCCGCGGAAGTAGAACGCGTAGTAGCCGCCAGGGCCGAACGGGAACTCGCCGGGACCGTCGAGGATCTCGCCGCCGAGCTCGCGCACCAGCCGGTGCAGCTCGTCGACCTGCTCGTGCCGGCCCACGTTGAACGCCACGTGGTGCATTCGATGGGTTGGCATCGCTAGCGCCCCCGTCCGAACACCGCCAGCAGCGACGACCCGAAGGCAACCGCGCCGAGGCCGATGCGCAGCCACTGCCACGCGGCGTAGCGCGCGAGCTGCGCGGCGACCTCGTCCACGTTCGCGGCCGGATCGGCGAAGCCCGCGTTCGCGCGCTGGAAGAACAGGAAGTACGGCACGAGCACGGCGATCGCGAAGAGCGCGGCGATCGCCGCGAAGCTTCGGCTCGGCGACTTGGAGCGGAACGCCACCGCCGCCGCCGTGGTGGCGAGGATCGCGCTCCCGAGCTGGAGCGGAGTGTAGAAGACGAACATGCGGCGCGCGTTCGCGCCGAACCAGACCAGGAAGTCGGCCGGCGCGATCTCGCGCCAGAAGGGAACCAGCAGCACGCCCCCCGCGAGCATGCCGCCCAGGGAGACACCGAGCAGTGCCGCTGCGAGCACGTTCAGCACGACGCCATCCTCTCACTTCGCGCCGCGCGCGGAAACGTCCTTTCCCAGGCTATTCTCCGTCACCGCTCGACTCCCTCCTGATGGAGCTTCGCACCCTCCGCGCAGATCGTCCGGTAGCAGAGCGCGGCGCCTTCGGCGGAGCAGGCGACGATTCCGATCTGCTCGTGCATCGCGGCGGAACGCTCAGTCGACGCCGGACTCGCGATGGCGCTCCGGCGCGAACCGGTTCGCGAGCAGGCCCGTCGCTTCCTCGACCTTGATCTCCTGCACCAGCACCCCTTCCCGTCCGTAGGGCAGAAACGCCTGACACTGGCCCGACGGCGCGATCAGGCTCGTCGCCGACTCCTGAAAGCGCAGCGCGTAGTTCACGCTCGCGAAATAGATCGTGTTCTCGCGGCTGCGCATCATCATCGCCTTCTCGTAGTACGGGCTGCTGGCAGCGCCCCACTCCGAGAGGCGCACGCCGCCGTGGTTCGCCCCGGTGTGCTGCGGGTGGAACACGATCTTCGCGCCGCGCACCGCCGCCCAGCGCACCGTCTCGGGATAGCGCCAGCCCTCGTGACAGATTGCGACGCCGAACTTCACGCCCTCGATCTCGAACAGTCGCCGCGTGTCACCGGGCACGTAGCAGCGATCCTCGCTCGGATCGATCTGGTTCTTGGTCTGGTAGCCGAGCCGCTCGCCGCGCGCGTCGATCACGTACGCGGCGATCTGCCGGCCCGCGCCGGTGACGCGCTCGAGTCCGTGGATCGCCGCCACGCCATTCGTCCGCGACATCTGCGCGAGCGCGCCGAGCGCGCGCTCCTGCGTCGCCGCATCGAAGAAAAACGGCTCGAAGTCCTGTCCGCGAAGTCCCGGCAGGTAGGCTTCCGGGAAGCACACGATCCGGGCGCCGCGTGCCGCCGCATCCGCGAGCAGCCGCTCAATCTTCGCCAACCCGTCGTCGAGGCTCGTCGCGACGCTCGGGGAGGCCAGACCGATGATCATGAGCGGAAAAATACCATGCAGGGTTCGCCTACTTCCCTCCGCCCAGCGCGACGAACTCGCCCTCGAAGCGACAGGTCGCCCGTCCGTCGTACTCGACCACCGCGGCTAGCTGGATCCGCGCCCGGCCCTTGCGCTCGAGCATGCGCGTGAACGCGGCCCAGGCTTCGGGCTCTGGAGTCTCCGTGGTCGCGGTGAAATCGCCCGCGATCGGCAGCGCGAAGCTCATGGTGCTGCGCTGGATCACGACCCGGCTCGCGAGGCCGCCCCTGAGCCGCATGTGCAGCAGCGACCAACAGGCCAGGACCGCGACCGCCGACGCGCTGCCGCCGAACACGGTGTCGCGGTGATTGATGTTCGGCGCGAGCGGCGCGCCCAGCGCGACACGCTCGGGTGACGCCTCCACGACGGACACCTGCATCGCCTTCGAGAGCGGGATGTGATCGTGCAGGTATGCTTCGAGATCTCGCGCGTTCACGGGCATGCCCTTCCTGCGTCGGAGCGTGCAGCGTACCGCACCGATGGGCAGTGAGGCCGGCGTCGAGTAACGTCCCCCGATGCCCGCGCGCGACGTCGCCACCACGTTCATCCGCTGGAAGACCGCGCGCGCCGCGTGTGCCCGCGGCTACTGGCTGGTCGCGAGCCTGTACCTGGTGGTCGAAGCGGACCTGAGCGCGTTCCAGCTCGTGTTCATCGGCGTCGCGCAGGGAATCACGGGGCTCGCGTGCGAAGTTCCCACCGGGGTCATGGCCGACACGATCAGCCGCAAGTGGTCGATCGTGACCGCGCACGCGCTGACCGGCGCGGGCATGCTCGTGACCGGACTCGTGACTGACTTCCCCGCGCTGGTCGCGACGCAGATGCTGTGGGGGCTGGGTTGGACGTTCACGAGCGGCGCGGAGGTCGCGTGGCTCACCGACGAGCTCGATCGGCCCGAGCGCGTCGCGGGCGTGCTGACCGCCGCGGCCCGCGGACAGCAGGTCGGCGCGGCCGTCGGCCTGATCGGCTTCGGCGCGCTGGCCTGGGTCACGAGCCTCGCCGTCGCGATCGTGGTCTCGGGCCTTTCGATGTGGGCGCTCGGCCTGCACGTCGTCGCGCGCTTCAGCGAGCAGCACTTCGCGCCGGCCCGCACCGAGCGGCTTCGCGAGTCGCTCTCGATCTTCCGGCGCGGCATCACGCTCGCGCGCAGCGACCAGCAGATCCTGCTCGTGTTCGCGGCGACCGTGCTCGTGAACGGCGCCTCCGAGGGCTTCGGCCGCCTGTACGCGAAGCACCTCGTCGAGCTCGGCTTCCCCGAAGCCCCCGCCCCGATCGTGTGGCTCACCGCGCTCGGCCTGGTCGCGCTCGCGCTCGGCGCGCTCGCCCTGCGCATCGTGCAAGCGCGCATCGACGGCGTGCACGCCGCCCGGCGTCTCTATGCCGGCGCCTGCTTCCTCGGCGCGCTCGGGCTGGCCGTGTTCGCCGCAGCGCCCGACGACGCCACCGCCATGGCCGGCGTACTGCTCGTCGAGGGCCTCGCCTGGCCCGTCACCCGCTGCGTCAGCGAGATCTGGGTGAACCGCCGCGCCAGCAGCGACGTGCGCGCGACCGTGCAGTCGTTCCTCTCGCAGGCGGAGTATCTCGGCGAGATCACGCTCGGCATCTCGCTGGGTCTGCTCGCGCAAGCGACCGACATCCCCGTCGCGATGACCGGCTCTTGCGCGCTCGCGCTGGTGGCCGGAACTCTGGTCGCGTGCACGCGTGGCGTTCGAGCCCCCCCGGGGCGTCGCAGCTAGAGGGCGCGAAAGCTCGCGGTGAAACCGGCGCGGTCCACGATCACCTCGACGAACTCGAACCCCTTCGCCTCCGCGAGCGCTCTCGTGTCGACCTGCTTGAGGGCATCCGGGTCGCCGATCGTCTCGGTGATCGAGAGCAGCCCGCCGGGTCGAAGCACCCGGTGGAGTGACTCGAGGCAGCCGGCGGAGTCGGGCACCTCGCCGAGCACGGCCACGAGAAATGCGACGTCGAACGAGCCGCTGCGAAAGGGAAGGCGCGCGCCGTCGCCTTGCACGAATGCAGCGTTCGCCAAGTCCGCACGGTGGAGGCGGCGGCGCGCCTTCGCGAGCATCTCGCGCTGTAGGTCGAAGAGCACGAGTCTCCCGCGCGGGAGCTCGCGTGCAGCAGCGGCGCTGAAGTAGCCCGGACCTGGGCCGACTTCGAGCACGCGAGAGTCGGGCTGCAGGTGGAGCCGTCCGACGAGCGTGCGCGGCGACTGGATGAGCCGGCGCAGCGGGAGCGTGAGCATGAACGCGAGCTCGTGCGGGTAGGCGCCTCGACCGGAGAAGCGCCGCCAGACGTCGCGCCAACGCGTGAGGTCCATCCGCGTCAGTCTACCCAGCTGCCCCGCGCGTGGTAACACAGACCGGGCGATGAGAGCGGACTCCGGAATCCAGAACATCGACGACCGCCGCTGGCACACCCTGCACGCGGCGGAGGCCGTGGCGGCGGTCGAGTCGGACGCCGACACGGGCCTCGCGCTCGACGAGGCGCGGCGGCGGCTCGCGCGGTTCGGACCGAACGCGCTCCCGGAGCCGAAGCGGCGATCGCTGGTGATGGTCTTCCTGCGCCAGTTCGCGAGCCCGCTGATCTATCTGCTGTTCGGGGCCGCGGGGCTGGCGCTCGCGTTCGGGCACACGAGCGATGCCGCGGTGATCGCGGTGGTCGTGCTGCTGAACGCGCTGGTGGGCGCGATCCAGGAGGGGCGCGCGGAGCGGTCGCTGGCGGCGCTGCGCAGGCTGGCGACGCACCGGGCGCGCGTGATTCGCGCCGGAGCGGAGCAGGTGATCGAGGCGCGCGAGGTGGTGCCGGGCGACATCCTGCTGCTGGAGGCGGGCGAGGCGGTCGCGGCCGACGCGCGGCTGTTGCACGGCGCGGCGCTGCAGATCGCGGAGGCGGCGCTCACCGGCGAGTCGGTGCCGGTGACGAAGGACCTGCTTCCGCTCGCGGCCGACACGCCGCTCGCGGACCGACGCAACCTGGTGTACGCGGGCACGCACGTGACCGCGGGCCGGGCGCGCGCGGTGGTGGTGGCGACGGGGCTCGCGACCGAGGTCGGCCACATCGCGGCGCTGTCCGAGTCCGCGGTCGAGGAGCCGACCCCGCTCGAGCGGCGCATCGCATCGTTCGGCCGGGCGATCCTCTGGCTGGCGGCGGTGATCTTCGCGCTCGTTTTCGGGCTGGGCTGGCTTCGGGGTCTGCCGCTCGACGAGATCGCGATGGTCGGCATCAGCCAGATCGTGGGCATGATTCCCGAGGGGCTGCCGGTGGCGATGACGATCGCGCTGGCCGTCGGCGTGCAGCGGATGGCGCGGCGGCGCGCGATCGTGCGCAGGCTCGCGGCGGTCGAGACGCTCGGCTCGACCACCGTGATCTGCAGTGACAAGACCGGCACGCTGACGCGCAACGAGATGACGGTGACCGCGCTGTGTCTCCCGCTGCTGCGCGAGATCGAGGTCACCGGCGCGGGCTACGCGCCCGAGGGGCTATTCCTCGAGAACGCGCGCGAGCTCGAGCCTGCGCGCGACCCGGACCTGCGCGCGCTGCTCGAAGCCGCGGTGCTGTGCAACGACGCGCAGCTCGCCGGCCCGAGCGAGGACGCGGAGGGCTGGCGGCCGATCGGCGACCCGACCGAGGTCGCGTTGCTCACGCTGGCGATCAAGGGAGGGGTGCTTCCCGACGAGCTTCGCGCGCGCGCGAAGCGGCGCGCCGAGATCCCCTTCGATCCAGCCGAGCAGATGATGGCGACACAGCACGGCGACGTCGGCGACTCGCGCGTGGTCCTGAAGGGCGCGCCCGAGCGCGTGCTCGAGCTGTGCGGCAGCGTGCGGCGCGACGGACGCGACGAGCGGCTCGACCCGTCGGCGGAGCTCACGCTGCGCGGGATGGCCGATCGCATGGCGCGGCGCGCGCTGCGCGTGCTCGCGATCGCCGTGGTCGAGCGCGCGGAGATCGACGGCCGCACGGGCTTCGCCGCGTTCCGCGGCCGCGCCACGCTGCTCGGCTTCGTGGGACAGATCGATCCCCCGCGGCCGGAGGTGCGCGACGCGGTCGAGCGCTGCCGCGACGCGGGCATCCGCGCGGTGATGGTGACCGGCGACCACAAGGAGACGGGCGTCGCGATCGCGCACGCGCTCGGCATGGGCCGGCCGGGCGACGAGGCGGTCGACGGCAGCGAGCTCGAGCGCATGAGCGAGCAAACGCTCGCGGAGCGCATCGCCGGCGTCTCGGTGTTCGCGCGCGTACGCCCGGCGCAGAAGCTCCGGATCGTCGACGCGTACCAACGGCAGCGTGAGGTCGTGGCCATGACCGGCGACGGCGTGAACGACGCGCCGGCGCTGGTGAAGGCCAACGTCGGCGTGGCGATGGGCATCACGGGCACGGAGGTCGCCAAGGAGGCGGCCGACATCGTCATCACCGACGACAACTTCGCGACCATCGTCGCGGCCGTCGAAGAGGGCCGCGTCGTCTACCGCAACATCAAGAAGGTCGTGCTGCTGCTGTTCTCGAGCTCGGCGGCGGAGGTTCTGGTTCTGCTTCTGGCCATGCTCGCGGGTCATCCGCCGCCGTTCGCTGCGGTGCAGATCCTGTGGAACAACCTGGTGACCGAGGGCCTGATCACGGTGAACCTGATCATGGAGCCGGCCGAGGGCGACGAGATGCGGCTGCGCCCGATCGCGCGCGACGAGCCGCTGCTCACGCGCACGCTGCTGACACGGATGGGCGTCATCGTGCCGGCGATCATCGTCTCGACGCTGGGCTGGTTCGTCACACGCACGGCCGCCGGCGTGCCCCACGAGCTGGTGCGTACGGAGACGTTCACGCTGCTCGCGATCTGCGAGTGGTACAACGTGCTGAACTGCCGCTCGGAGACGAAGTCGGCCTTCAGGCTCGATCTGTTCCGCAACCCGTGGCTGGTCGGCGGCCTGCTCGCCGGGAACCTGCTGCAGATCGTGGTCGTGTACTGGGCGCCGCTCGGCCGCGTGTTCCACACCGTTCCGATCGGGTTGCGCGAGGTCGTCGCGCTGGCGGTCGTGGGGAGCCTGGTGCTGTGGGTCGAGGAGCTGCGCAAGCTGTTCGCGCGCGAGCGGAAGCGCGACTCCGCGCCCGGAGGCGGGCGATGATCTACGCGCTCGTGTTCCTCGCTAGCGGCGCCGCGATCGTGCTCGCGGGTGCCGCGCTCGCGCGCTTCGCGGACGTGATCGCGGAAAGGACGCACCTCGGCCGGGTCTGGATCGGCTCGGTGCTCCTGGCCGGCGCGACCTCGCTTCCCGAGCTGGCGACCGACCTGGTCGCGGTCCGGCTGGGTGCGGTCGACCTGGCGGTGGGAGACCTGTTCGGCTCGAGCCTCGCGAACATGCTGATCCTTGCGAACCTCGACCTGTTTGCGTCGCGGCGGGGATTGCTGCAGCGCGCGGCGCTCGACCACGCGCTCGCCGCGAGCCTGGCGATCGCCTTGAACGCGCTCGCCGCCGCGCTCGTGGTCGTTCGGCCGGAGGTGTCGTTCTTCTCGGTAGGGCCCGGCTCGGTGGTGCTGTTCCTGTTCTACATCGCGGGAACCCGCGCGGTGTTCCGACACAGCATGCGAGACGTCCTCCGAGCGGAAGTCGCTCCGGTCGGCCCGGACACGAAGCAGACCCCGTCGCTTCGGCAGGCACTGCGCGGCTTCGCGCTGGCGGCGCTCTTGGTGCTGGCGGCGGCGCCGGTCTTCGCCTGGTCCGCTCGCGGCGTCGCGCAGATCAGCGGTCTCGGCGATACGTTCTTCGGCACGACCTTCCTCGGGCTGGCGACCTCACTGCCCGAGCTCACCGCGAGCCTCGCGGCGGTGCGGATGGGCGCGTTCGACCTCGCCGTCGGCAACCTGTTCGGTTCGAACGCCATCAACATGGCCTTGATGCTGCCGCTGGATCTGGCGCAGCCCGGAAGCCTGTTCGGCGTGATCGAACAGGGACACGCGCTCACGGGGCTCTTCGCGGTGGTGCTGATGAGCCTCGGGCTCGCAGCGATCGTGTATCGGGCGAAGCGCCGCTACGCGATGATCGAGCCGGACAGCCTGCTGATGATCGCCGCCTACGGGTGCGCAATCTGGCTGCTCTACCTGACGTCGGCCGGTCGCTAGTGGGAGCGCTGAGCTCACATCTCCTTGCGGATCGTCTCCGCGACGGCCGCGAGCTCACCGGAGAGCGACAGGATGATGTCGTCGAGCGCGACCACGCCGACCAGCTTGTGGTCCTCGTCGACGACCGGGATCCGGCGCACCGCCAGATCGCTCATCAGCTCGAGCACGTACGCGACGTCGCGCGTCTGCGTGACGAAGACCGGCTTGCGCGACATCACGTCGCCGATCGCGAGCTTGTCCGCATCCCCGCCGGTCGCGAGCACGCGCACGACCAGGTCGCGATCCGTGACGATGCCGAGCGGCCGCCCGGCCTCCGCCACGACCAGCGATCCCACGCTGGAGTCGCGCATGCGCCGCGCGGCCTCCGCGCAGCTGGTGGTCGCCGGCACCGATTCGACGCTGCGGCGAACGAGATGCCCGATGTTCATCGCTTCCTCACTTCTTCTGGATCGACTTCAAGTAGTCGACCAGTGCGCTGATCTTGTCCCGCGTCTCCTGCTCCTGCTGACCGCCCGCGGAAGCCACGCCCATTCCGAAGGCCCTGCCCCAGAGCGGCATGTTGAGCGGGCCGTGCGCGCGCACGCGGCGCCGGCCGTCGATGATCTCGCGGATCTCCACGTCCGGAAACACACCCTTGCGTCGCAGCGCGATCGTGGTCAGATCCGCGGGGGCGACCTTCAGGTCTTCGGCGAGCACGCCGTCGCCCTGTCCCTTCATGCCGTGGCAGTCCATGCAGAACTGCTCGTACAGGTTGTGGCCCCGCTGCGCGGCGGGCGACTCCTGGGCCTGCGCGCCGAATGCGAACCACGACAGCGCCGCGCCCACGACCAGGATCACGTTCGATTTCACGGATGGCTCCCTCCAACGATGCGCATTATGTGGCTGCAAGTGAGATGCCCGTCAATCCGCCGTGAAGCGCACGGCTGTGATCTTGTATTCGGGGCAGTGAGACAAAGAGTCCCGATGCGGTCCCGTGACCCGGTTCGTGTGGGTCTCGGGGTAGTGGAACGACAGAAACAGCGTGCCCGGAAGCACGCGCGTCGACAGGCGCGCCCGCGCGCGCAGCCGACCCCAGCGGCTCTCGAGCCCGACCTCGTCGCCGTTCGCGATCCGCTCGCGCGCGGCGTCGTCGGGGTGGATCTCCAACGCGTCGTCCGGCGCGAGCGCAGCGTTCGCGGTGCGCCGCGTCATGGTGCCGACGTTGTACTGCTGCAGGACGCGACCGGTGTTCAGCAGGTAGGGGAAGCCCGCCACGTCGCCCTCGGGGCTCGGCGCGTAGTCGACGCACGAGAGCGATGCGCGCCCGCGCGCGAAGCCGGTCTCGTGCAGGCGCTGCGTGCCCGGGTGGCCGGGCTCGGGGCACGGCCACTGCAGGCCGTCCGGCTCGAGGCGCGCGAACGAGACGCCGCCGAACAGCCGCGGCGCGGCGCGCGCGATCTCGTCCATGATTTGCGCCGGCGTCCGATACGTCCAGGCGCAGCCGAGCGCATTGGCCACGTCGCGGATCACCTGCCAGTCGGGCCGCGCGTCACCGGGCGGTGTCGCCGCCGCGCGCACGCGTTGGATGCGGCGCTCGGCGTTGGTGAAGCTGCCGTCCTGCTCGAACACGCTCGCCGCGGGCAGCACCAGGTGCGCGAAGGCCCGAGTCTCCGAAGGAAAGAGCTCCTGGATCACCAGGAAGTCGAGGCGCGCGAGCGCCGTCTCGACGTGGCTCTGGTTCGGATCGCTCTGCGCGATGTCCTCGCCCTGGATCCACAGGGCGCGCAGCTCGCCGCGCGCAGCGGCGTCGAGCAGCTCGGGGATGGTCTTGCCGCGCGTCGCTGGGGGCAGCGTTCCCCACAGCGCCGAGAGCCGCGCGCGCACCGCCGCGTCGTCGAGCGCCTGGTAGCCGGTGAACGCGTCGGGCAGACCGCCCATGTCGGCATTGCCCTGCACGTTGTTCTGCCCGCGCAGCGGCAGCAGGCCCGCGCCGGGGCGCCCGATGCTGCCAGTGAGCAGCGCCAGGTTGCAGAGCGCGAGCACCGAGCCCGTGCCCTGCGTGAGCTCGGACGTGCCGAGGCCCGAGACGAACAGCGTCGGGCCCGCGTCCTCGAGCTCGCGTGCAACGGCGTCGATCTCGCTCTCGCGCACGCCGCACTCGCGCGCGGCCGCTGCGACGCTCGTGCGCGAGAGGAACGCCTGGAGCTCCGCGAGGCCCTGCGCGCGCTCCGCCAGATAGGCGCGGTCGTGCGCACCGCGCGCGATCAAGAGCTGCGCGATCGCGTTCAGGAGCGCGACGTTCGTGCCGGGCCGGAGCTGGACGAACACGTCGGCGAGCGCTGCGAGCTCGATCCGGCGCGGGTCGACCACGACCAGCCGCGCGCCGCGCCTTGCCGCCTGCACGATCCGCGCGCCGATCACCGGGTGCGCCTCGGTCGGGTTCGCGCCGAACACCACGATCAGGCGCGCGCGCTCGATGTCGTCGTAGCACGCGCTCGCGGCGCCGGTGCCGGTCGCCATGCGCAGCGCCTGCGCGGTCGACGCGTGGCAGACGCGAGCGCAGCAGTCGACGTTGTTGGTGCCGAAGTGGCTGCGGAAGAGCTTCTGCAGCAGGTACGCGGCCTCGTTGGTCGAGCGCGAGGAGGTGAGCGCAGCCAGCGCGTCCGGACCGTGCACGGCGTGGATCTCGCTGAGCCTGCGCGACGCGAACGCGATCGCCTCGGCCCAGCCGACCGGCACGAGCTTGCCGCCGCGGCGCAGGAGCGGCTTGGTGAGACGCTCGGGCGACTCGCGCCAGCCGTGCGCGTAGCGGCCCTTCGCGCACAGGTGGCCGCGGTTCACGGCCGCGTCCGCGACCCCGTGGACGCGGCGCACGGCGCTCGCGTCCGACTCGATCTCGACCTGGCAGCCCACGCCGCAATAGCCGCAGGTCGAGCGCGTCGTGCGCCGGAGTCCGACCGGCGCGTCGCGCTCGGCGTCGACGTCGTCGAGCGCTCCGGTCGGACACACCTCCACGCAGGCGCCGCACGACGTGCAAGCGCTGGTCGCGAAGTGCTCGTCCTCGCCGAAGATCAGCCGCGTGGTGTGACCGCGCCCGGCCACGTCGTACACGAACTGACCCTGCACGTCCTCGCACACGTGCAGGCAGCGCCGGCAGGTGATGCACAGCGCCGGGTCGAAACGCAGGTAGGGGTGACTCGCCTCGCGCGGGCCGCTCGGCCGTCCGACGTCGGCGAGCGCGCGCACGGCAGAGCGCAGCGACTCGAGCAGGGGCGTGGACGTGCGCACCTCCATGCCGTCGCGCGCCGGTGTATGGCAGGCCGCGAGCGGGCGGCGCGCGCCGCTCACCTCGACCAGGCACATGCGGCAGCCGCCGTCGGGCGGAAGACCCGCCACGTGGCAGAGCGTGGGAATCTCGACGCCCGCGCGGACGGCCGCTTCGAGCAACGTCTCGCCCGGCACGATCTCGACCGCGCGGCCGTCGATCGTCGCGCGCGCGCCGCTCACCGGGCCCTCCGGCCGCCGCTCCAGCTCGCATCGAGCCGGGTCAGGATCGTGCGCACCGGCGCGGGAATGCTCTGTCCGAACGCGCACAGGCTGGCATCGGCGATCACGTCGAGCAGCGGCAGCAGGGCGGTGTCCGCCTCGCGCGTGCGCGCGTCGGCGAGCCCCTTCGCGCGGTTCGAGCCCACGCGGCAGGGCACGCACTTGCCGCACGACTCGTCGGCCATGAACGCGAGCCAGTCGCGCGCGAGCGCGCGGAAGTCCGTCCCGACCGGCAGCGCGACGATGCCGCCGTGACCGAGTTCGATCTCGCGCGCGCCGAGCGCCTCGTAGCAGACGGGCACGTCCCACTCGTCGGGCAGCAGCACCGAGCCCATCGGCCCGCCGAGCGCGACGGCGGCGAGCGCCCCGCCGTCCCGTGCGCCACCGGCCGCGCCCTCGACCAGCTCGCGCAGCGACACGCCGAACTCGACCTCGACGATCCCCGGCCGCGCGAAGCCCGCGTTCAAGCTGATGGCCTTGGTGCCGCGCGAGGCGCGCGTGCCGAGCGCGCGAAACGCGTCGGGGCCGTTGCGCACGATCCAGGGCGCGTTCACCAGCGTCTCGGCGTTGTTCACGACCGTGGGCTTGCCGAACAGTCCCTGCGACGTCGGGTACGGCGGGCGCACGCGCACCTCGCCGCGCCGGCCCTCGAGCGCGCCGATCAGCGCCGTCTCCTCGCCGCACACGTAGCTGCCCTCGCCGCGCACCACGTGGACGTCGAGGGCGAAGTCACTGCCCGCGACCGAGGCGCCGAGCAGGCCCGCGGCGCGCGCCTCGGCGATCGCGCTCTCCACGCGCTCGGCCGCGCGCGGGTACTCGGAGCGCACGTACACGATCCCGTGTCGCGCGCCGATCGCGAACGCACACAGCGCCAGGCCCTCGAGCACCGCGTGCGGGTCGCTCTCGAGCAGCAGGCGGTCGATGAACGAGCCCGGATCGCCCTCGTCGCCGTTCGCGACCGCGTACTTCTCGGCGCTGGTCGTGGCGGCGGCGTGGCGCCACTTCGCGCCGGTCGGAAAGCCCGCCCCGCCGCGACCGCGCTCGCCCGACATTTCGAGCGCGCGCAGCACGCTCGCGGGATCGCCGTGCACCGCGCGCTCGAGCGCGGCCCACACGCCCGCTTCGCGCGCGCGTGCGAGCGGGTGGTGATCGCCGCGTGCGATGCGCTCGGTCACGATTGCTCGGCGCGCGAGCGAGCGGATCTCGGGCAGGGGCGCGAGCGCCTCGTCGCTTCCGGACTTCACAACGGACCCATCCGCGCGCAGCACGACCGGCGAGCGATCGCAGTAGCCGGCGCAATAGATCGTCCGCTCGGGTGCGGTTCCGTTCCGTCGCTCCGCGCTTGCGGCCAGCCGACACGACGTCCCCATACAGATACGCCGCTCGGCCTCCGGCGCGTGCCGATCGGCGAAGAAGGAGTCGCGCGCGCGCACGTGGACGGGCCCTTCGCCGAGACCCCGACCTGCTGCGCGCGGATTCACGCGCTCTTGCCGGTGCAAGCCGCGGTCCTCCGGAGGCGCGCGCGCTGCGACGCGCACCGCTGTGGCCACCGTGGCAGATCGACCCAGTACCGGCGCAGAACGCCCCACAACGCGGATTCCCGTTCGCCAGCCAGTGGTTCCCCGGCGGTACGCGCGTTGCACAACGCGCCGGCATGAATTGGCCGTGGAAGCGGATTCTCGTGGGAACCGACTTTTCGGAGACGGCTCGCGCAGCACTGCGTTCGGCAGGCGCGCTGGCGAGCCGGCTGGGCGCTTCGGTAGACCTCGTTCACGCGCTCCGCGGGGGGACCGAGCTCGTCACCGGCTACGCGCCGCTCGACGCGCTGCTGCTGCGCGCGCCCGACCCCGCGCAGGCGCGCGCACACGTGGAGGGCCAACTCGCCGCGCTCGCGAAGGACCTCGAGCCGCTCGCGGTGAAGCGCCACCTGGTGCGCGGCGAGGCGGCACCCGAGCTCATCGCGCTGCGCGAGCTGCTGCGCGCGGATCTGGTCGTGCTCGGCTCGGTCGGGCTGCGGGGGCTGCGCCGCTTCATCCTGGGCAGCGTGGCCGATCGCGTGCTGCGGCGGCCCGGCTGCCCGCTCCTGCTCGTGAAGGAGGCGCCGCCGACCGGCGAGTTCAAGACGATCGTGGTTGCGCAGGAGTATCCGGACCGGCCGACCGCCTGGCTCGAGGTCGCGCTCCAGATCGCGCACGCCGAGCGCGCGGAGCTCGTGGTGCTGCACGTGCTCCCGCCCAAGGGCTACGCGTCGGACGCGCACCACGTCGACCTCGAGCCGGAGCGCGCGCCGCAGAAGCTCGAACATCTGGTCGCGCAGCTCGACGCGACCGTGCCCGTGCGCATCGAGACCCGGCGCGGCGACGCGGGCGACCTGATCGCCGATTTCGCGCGCGAGGCGCGCGCGGATCTCCTGGTGATGGGAGCCGAGCGCCACAACGACGGCTGGCCCGGACGCGTGACCGATCGCGTCGCGCGCGCGGGACTTCCCGCCCTGCTCGTGGTGTGGCCGGAAGCGGAGACGGAAGAGGAATTCGAAGGAGACGAAGGGTGAGCCCGGCGGAGTCGGAACCGATCTACAACATGGACGTGGTGCGCGGCTTCGCGCTCTCGGCGCTGGTCTGGGGCGTGGTCGGCATGAGCGTCGGGCTCGTGATCGCGCTGCAGCTCGCCTGGCCCGAGTGGAACATCGGTCCGTACTTCCACTTCGGGCGCCTGCGCCCGGTGCACACCAACGTCGTGATCTTCGGCTTCACGCTCGGCGTGGTGTTCGCCGGCAGCTACTACGGCGTGCAGCGGCTGTGTCGCGCGCGCCTGCCGTCGGATTTCCTCGCGCGCCTGCACCTGTGGCTGTGGAACATCGGACTGGTGCTCGCCGGCATCTCGCTCGTCACCGGACACACCAGCTCGAAAGAGTACGCGGAGCTCGAGTGGCCGCTCGACATCGTGATCGTCGTGATCTGGGTGATCTACGCCGTGAACTTCTTCGGCACCGTGCTCCAGCGCCGCGAGCGCGGGCTGTACGCGGCGATCTGGTTCTGGGGCGCGACCATCCTGACGATCGCGATGCTGTACATCGCGAACAACCTGGCGATGCCCGTGTCGTTGCTCAAGTCCTACTCGATCTACGCGGGCATGCACGACGCCAACATCCAGTGGTGGTACGGGCACAACGCGGTCGGCTTCGTGCTCACCACTCCGATCCTCGGTCTCATGTACTACTTCCTGCCGCGCCAGGCGGACCGGCCGATCTACTCGCACCGGCTCTCGATCCTGCACTTCTGGTCGCTGATCTTCATCTACATCTGGGCGGGACCGCACCACCTGCTGTTCTCGCCGCTGCCCGACTGGGCGCAGTCCGTCGGCATGGCCTTTTCGATCATGCTCCTGCTGCCGTCCTGGGGCGGGATGCTGAACGGCCTGCTCACGCTGCGCGGCGCCTGGGCGCGCGTACGCACCGATCCGATCCTGAAGATGTTCGTCGTCGGACTGACCTTCTACGGCATGAGCACGTTCGAGGGCCCGATGATGGCGATCAAGACCGTGAACGCGCTCTCGCACTTCACCAACTGGACGGTCGGGCACGTGCACTCAGGCGCCTTGGGCTGGGTCGCTCTCACCTGCTTCGCGACGCTCTACTACCTGGTGCCGCGGCTCTGGCACACGCAGCTCTGGAGTCACCGGCTCGCGGAGACACATTTCTGGGTCGCCACGCTCGGCATCCTCCTGTACGTGACGCCGATGTGGATCTCGGGCGTCACTCAGGGCCTGATGTGGCGCGCGACGAATCCGGACGGGACCCTGACCTACACCTTCATCGAGACCGTCGCCGCGATCCGCGTCTACGACATCCTGCGCGCGATGGGCGGGGCGGTGTTCCTGTCCGGCGTGCTGCTGATGTTCTGGAACGTGATCCAGACCATCCGCCAGGGCAGCGCGTCGATCCCCGCGGGCGCGCGTCCGCAAGCGGCTCCGCTGCCGGCGGCGGGAGGCTGAGTCATGGCCTTCGCGTGGCACCGAAAGCTCGAGGCGAACGCGGTCGTGTTCTTCATCCTCTCGTTCCTCGCGGTCAGCGTCGGCGGCGCCGTGCTGCTGATTCCGCCGTACTTCCTGGCGGGCACGATCGAGCCGGTCGCGGGCCTCGCGCCCTACACCGCGCTCGAGCTCGAGGGACGCGACATCTACGTGCGCGAGGGCTGCAACACCTGTCACAGCCAGCAGGTGCGGCCGTTCAAGAGCGAGACGGACCGCTACGGCGCGTACTCGCGCGCGGGCGAGGGCGTCTACGACCGGCCGTTCCTGTGGGGCTCGCGGCGCACGGGTCCCGACCTCGCGCGCGTCGGCGGCAAGTACCCCGACTCGTGGCACTGGCTGCACTTCCAGAACCCGCGCCACATCGAGCCGCGCTCGAACATGCCCGCGTTCACCTTCCTGGCCGCGCAGGTGCTCGATCTCTCGACGGCCTCGCGCAAGCTCGCGGTGCTGCGCGGGCTCGCGACACCGTACAGCGACGAGGAGGTCGCGGGCGCGGAAGCCGCCGCGCGCGCGCAAGCGGCGCAGCTCGCGGCGGGCCTGCGCGCGGCCGGCGTGGCGCTCGACGACGCGCAGGCGCAGAGCGAGACGATCGCGCTGATCGCCTACCTGCAGACGCTCGGACGCGCGGTCAAGGCGGAGCCGGCCAGGCAGGTGCAGCTCGCTCCGGCCGCCGCGGTCGCCGAGGCCGCCGCCGCCGGGGAGGAGGGGCGATGAGCGACGCGAGGCTCGAGATTCCCGAGCTGCCCGGACCGGGACACGAGCGCGACGGGATCGGCGAGGACGATCACCCGGTGCCGCTCTGGTTCAACCTGTCGTGGATCGCGACCAACGTCTTCGGCATCGCGTACATGATCTGGTACCTCGCGCTCTCCGACTGGTCGTCGGCGGGTCAGTGGCAGGCCGAGGTCGCGGCGGCCGAGACACAGACCGCGGCGCTGCGCGCGAGCGTGCCGACCACCAACCCCTTCACCGGCGACCCGGACGAGATCGCCGAGGGCAAGAAAATCTTCGACACGATCTGCATCGCCTGCCACCTGGCCGACGGCCGCGGGTTGGTCGGTCCATCGCTGATCGACCCGTACTGGAAGTACGGCGACAGCGACGCGGACCTGTTCGTCACGGTGAACGAGGGCCGGCCCGGCGGCATGGCGCCGTGGGGCGCGCAGCTCGGCACCGAGAAGATCTGGGAGGTGATCGCGTACCTCCGGACGCTGCCGAAGACGACCGAGCCCGGCTTCGGCGCGCCCGACTACGTGCCGCCGCCGCCGCCGGCGCCTTGAGGGGACCCGCCCCGTGATCGACGCGCGCCCCGTTCGCGGTCCGTTCCGCCGCCTGCGCACGCAGGTCGAGGCGGGTCTGATCGCGATCATGCTCGCGCTGCCCTGGATCGAGATCGCGGGCGAGCCGCTGCTGCGGCTCGACGTGCCGAATCGCCGCTTCCACGTGTTCGGGCTCGTGATCTTTCCGCAGGAGCTGTTCTTCCTCTGGCTGCTCGTGATCGGGCTCGCGCTCGCGCTGTTCTTCTTCACCGCGCTCGCGGGGCGGCTGTGGTGCGGCTGGGCTTGCCCGCAGACGGTCTTCTCCGACCTGTTCGCGGGCATCGCGCGGCGGATCAAGGGCTTTCACGGCACGCGCGCGCCGGCGCGGATCGCGAGCTGGCGGATCGCCGCGAGCCACGTCGTGCTCGCCGCGCTCGGCGGGGTGATCGGCTTCCACCTGGTCGCCTACTTCTGCTCGCCGCGCGAGCTGCTCGGCGACCTGCTACACGGATCGGCGTCGCGCGTGCAGGTCGGGTTCCTCTGCTTCGGGGCGCTCGTCGCGTACGTCGACTTCGCGCTCGTGCGCCAGACTTTCTGCAAGTATCTCTGCCCCTACGCCCGCTTCCAGGGCGTGATGTTCGACTCCGACACGCTCGTGGTCGGCTACGACACCGCCCGCGGCGAGCCGCGCGGCAAACGCGGCAAGGCCGCGGGCGACTGCGTGGACTGCGGCCTGTGCGTGGCGGTGTGCCCGACACAGATCGACATTCGCGACGGGCTGCAGCTCGAGTGCATCGCCTGCACGCAGTGCATCGACGCCTGCAACGGCGTGATGGCGAAGCTCGGCCGCAAGCCGGAGCTGATCGGCTACCGCTCGCTCGTCTCGCTCGAGAGCGGGAAGAAGGCGCGCCTGCTGCGGCCGCGCGTCGTGATCTACGCCGCGCTGCTCGTGGCCGTCGGCGCCGCGTTCGCGACCACGCTCGCGCGGCGGCTGCCGTTCGAGCTGACCGTCGCGCACAACGCCGCGAGCCTGTACGAGACGCTCGCCGACGGGCGGACCGGCAACGCCTACACGCTGCGCATCGAGAACCGCGGCCTCGAGCGCCAGGCGTTCCGGCTCGCGCTCGAGGCGCCGAGCGGCTTCGAGCTGCTCGGCGGCGCGGGACTGGTCGACATCGACGGCGCGAGCAGCCGCGAGCTGCGGGTGTTCGTCGCCGCGCCTGCGAGCGGTGCGCACGCGCAGGCGATCGCGTTCTCGCTCGAGGATTCGGCCCGGCCCGGACAGCGGCTGCGGCGGCCCGCGATGTTCGTGTTCCGGCCCGGCGGCGGAGGAGAATCCGGTGGCGCACGCTGAACGTCGCATCGAGCCCTGGGCGGTCGGAATCGCCGGTGCGCTCGCGCTCGGACTCGCGGGGCCGATCGCGTTCCTGTGGATCGCCGTGCAGGCGCCGCCCGAGCGCGTCGCCACCGATCCGTGGCGCGCGTCGCTCGCGCAGGACGCCGAGGAGCGCGTGCGCGGCTCGGGCCGCGACACGGGCTGGGACGTGTCGCTGGTCGCGGAGCGCTCCTCCACGGGCGTGCGCGTCGAGCTCGCGCCCGCCACCACGCGCCGGCCGCTTCCCGACGACGTCGTCGTGCGCTTGCGCCGCGAGCGGCCGGAGCGCGCGGACCTCGATGCCGAGATCGCGCTCGAGCACGTGGACGGCCGCTGGAGCGCGGACGTGCCGCTGCCCGCGCCCGGTCGCTGGCGGCTGGTCGCGCGCGCCGGATCGGGCGACGTCTGGATCGAGCGCAGCTTCGCGCTCCGGTTGCCGCCGTGAGTGCGCGGGTCGCCGAGACCGGACTGTTCCTCGACGGCTTGCGCTGCGCGGGCTGCGCGCTGCGTGTCGAGCGCGAGCTGCAGAGCGCGCCGGGCGTGCGCGAGGCGGCGGTGAACTTCGCGACCCAGCGCGCGCTCGTGCGCTTCGACGCGGGCGCGACCGACGACGCCGCGCTGGTGCGACGCGTCGAGGCGCTCGGCTATCGCGCGCTCCCCTACGATCCCGCGGCGCTCGAGCGGCCCGCCTCGCGCGAGGCGCGCGCCATCCTCGCGCGGCTGCTGGTCGCGGCGTTCCTGGCCGGCAACGTGATGGTGATCTCGCTCGCGCTCTACTTCGGCGCGCTCGGCGAGATCGAGCCCGGCGTGCGCCGCGCGCTGCGCTGGCTCGCGGTCGCGCTCTCGGTGCCGGCCGTCAGCTGGTGCGCGGGCCCGTTCTGGCGCGGCGCGATCCGGGGCCTCCGGCGCCGCGAGCTCACGCTCGACGTGCCGGTCGTGCTCGGCGTCTCGACCGCGTTCGCCGCGAGCATCCTCGGCACGCTCGCCGAGACCCACGATGTGTACATGGACTCCGCGTCGATGATCGTGTTCCTGATCCTGCTCGGGCGCACGCTCGAGCGCGGCGCGCGCGCACGCGCGTCGGGCGCGGTCGAGCGGCTCGTGGCCCGCGCGCCGCGGCGCGCGCTGCGCCGCGGACCGGACGGGCTCGAAGAAGTCGACGCCGCCGCGCTCGTCGCGGGCGACCGCGTCGTGGTTCCCGCGGGTCAGGCGTTCCCCACCGACGCGCGCCTGCTCACGGCCGTGGCCGAGCTCGACGAATCGCTGCTCACGGGCGAGTCGCTGCCGGTGACGCGCCGCGCCGGCGAAGCGGTCGCGAGCGGCACGCGCAACCTCGCGGGCGAGGTCGAGGTCGAGGTCAGCGCGCCCGCCTCGGCCGGCACGGTCGCGCGACTCGCGGGCCTGCTCGAGCGCGCGCAGGCGCAGCGCCCGGGAATCCAGCGCGCGGTCGACCGCGTCGCGTCGGTGTTCGCGCCGGTCGTGCTCGGCGTCGCAGGCGCGACGGCGCTCGGCTGGGCGCTCGCGGGCGCGAGCCTGCACGACGTGGCGCTGCGCGCGGCGGCGGTGCTGATCGTGGCCTGTCCGTGCGCGCTCGGCCTGGCCACGCCGGCCGCCGTCGCCGCGGCGCTCGGCCGCGCGGCGCAGCTCGGCTTCCTGTTCAAGAGCGGCGAAGCGCTCGAGCGCGCCGCGCGCATCGACCGCGTGATCCTGGACAAGACCGGCACGCTCACCGAGGGCCGGCTCGAGGTGGTGCGTGTCGCAGCGACCTGCGGCGTGCCCGATGCGCGCTTGCTCGAAGCCGCCGCGTCGGCGGTCGGCCAGTCGCGCCATCCGGTCGCAGCGGGCATCCGGCGCGAGGCCGAGCTTCGCGGTCTCGCGTTCGAGCTCGAAAACGAGTCGCGCACCCTGCCCGGCCTGGGCGTCGAGGCCGGCAAGCGGCTGGTCGGCTCGCGCGCGTTGCTCGAGGCGCACGACGTGGCGCTTCCGTCCGAGCTCGAGCGCGCCGCGGACGCCGAGGCGCGCGCCGGCGCGAGCCTCGCTTTCGTGGCCGAGAACGGCGTCGCGCTCGGCGTGCTCGTGCTCGCGGATCTGCCGCGCGCGGACGCGCGCGAAGCCGTACAGCGACTGGTGTCGCTCGGTTTGAGGCCCGCGCTGCTCTCCGGCGACCACGAGGGCGCGGCGCTGCGCGCGGCCGAGCGCGCGGGCCTGGTCGAGGTGCAGAGCGACGCCCGGCCCGACGCCAAGCTCGCGCGCGTGCAGAGCGAGCGCGCTTCGGGCGCCTGCGTGCTGCTCGCCGGCGACGGCATCAACGACGCCGCCGCGCTCGCCGCCGCGGATCTCGGCGTCGCCTTCGCGCAGGGCTCCGACGTCACGATCCACGCCGCCGACGTGGTGATCCACGCCCCGCGCCTGATGGCCCTGCCGGCGCTGGTCGAGCTCGCGCGCGTGGCCATGCGCCGCATCCGCGAGAACCTGCTCGTGGCGATCGCATACAACGCGATCGCGGTGCCGCTCGCGATCGCCGGCCTGCTGGGCCCGCTCTCCGCCGCGATCGCGATGAGCCTGTCGTCGCTGGTCGTGACCGGAAACTCCCTGCGCCTGCTGCGCTTCCGGATGCGCCCATGACGAGCTTCCTGTGGATCACGATTCCAGCGACGCTGCTGCTCGCGGGAAGTCTGCTCGGCTGGGTCGTCTACGAGGTGTTCGCCGGCGGCTTCGACGACTTCGAGGGGCCCGCGCAGCGCGCGATCCTCGACGACGACCGGGTGCCGGAGCGCCAGTCCGCGAGTGACTGAGTCACCGCGACACGGCGCACGCGTGGCGTGGCGTCGCAGGCCGAGCGCGCGGCGCGCGATCCGCGGGTCCGCACCGTCCCGGGCGCGGGCACGCCTCTTGCGAGAGCACTGACGCAGACGTCAGCGCCGATGGCGCAGGAGGGTTCGCGATGGCCGATTTCCTGTCCGCGTATTCGATCCAGAACTGGCTCGAGTCCTGTCCGCAGGCCTACCTGGAGGGGACCGAGTACGGCCACGCGCCGGGCGAGCGCGAGCCCGAAACGCTCATGGGCAACTCGCTGCTGCGCGAGGACGCGATCCGCGGCACGGTGCAGCTCGTCGTCGGCGAGCGCTGCGCGCTGGCCGCGTCGTCGGGGCTGATCAACTCCGCGCCCGACGAGGCGAGCAAGCGCTTCCTCGCCACCCAGACGCTCGACGAGGCGCGCCACGTCGAGATCTTCACGCAGCGCCTCTTCGATCTGGGCGTGAAGAAGTCCGAGCTCGAGGACGTGATCAAGTCGCTCGCCTCGCCGCACTTGGTCGCGTTCGCGGGCGTGCTGCTCGAGAAGGTCGACAAGAAGGACTTCGTCGCGGGCGTGGTCGGGCAGAACATCGTGCTCGAGGGACTCGCGTTCAGCGTGTTCGAGATGCAGTACGCCGCGAACAAGGAGCAGAACCCGAAGTTCGCGCACACGCTCGCGGGCACGATCGCAGACGAGCGGCGCCACGTGGGCTTCGGCGAGAACCGGATCGGCTCGCTGCTCAAGGACGAGCCGCACAAGAAGTCCTCGATCGAAAAGATGCAGAAGGACATGTCGTACCACATCCTCGCCACCTTCGCGGACGCGTTCCAGCGCGGTCAGCGGGCGTTCGAGGAGGGCCGCCGCGTGGCCCGCAGCGACAAGCCGATCGAGTGGCAGGGCGCCGACATCGCGAGCCTCCAGCCCGCCGAGATGGAGCAGCTGCTCGCGAACACCGTGCTGAAGGAGTTCAAGGTCCGGCTCGACCGGCTCGGGCTCGAGTACCAGACGCCGGCGGCCCCGTGAGCCGAGAGGTTCACGCGCTCGCGCCGGAGGAGTTCCTCGAGGAGGTCCACTCCTTCGAGTTCTGGCTCCACTCCGTCGAGGGCTACCTGGCCGACACCGAATTCGGTCATCGGCCCCGGATGCCCGAGGCGGAACTCCCCGCGGACCGGCGCGAGCGCTTGATCACGGTGCTGTGCAACTACTGCATCGGCGAGACCGCGGCGCTCGAGGGCGCGAGCGGTCTGATCGGCTTCGCGCCGAACCGCCAGACCAAGATCTTCCTGGCCACGCAGGTCGTCGACGAGGCGCGTCACCTGGAAGTCTTGATGCACCGCATGAGCGAGCTCGGCGTGACCGACCCCGAGGGCGAGATCCAGCGCCGGGCGACGCGCACCCTGCCGCTGTTCCGCCGCCGGCTGCTCGAGCTGGTCGCGAGCAAGGACTGGGAAGCCGCGATCTTCGCGCAGAACGTGATCCTCGAAGCCATGGAGTTCGCCGCCTTCCAGTCCCACGCACGCATCGCCGACCCGGTCACGCGCCAGGTGCTCGAGGGCGTGATCAAGGACGAGCGCCGCCACATGGGCTTCGGCGAGAACGAGCTGGGCCGCCGGCTCGAGGCGGCGCCGCACGTGCGCGCGCGGCTCTCGCGCGTGAAGGCCGAGCTCGACCCGCTCGTGCTCGAGACCTTCGAGGAGATGCTCGGCGAGCTCGGCATCGCGCGCTCCGAGCGGCCCGAGCTGGGCCGGAACTACCTGGCGACGGTCGCGCGGCTGGGCTTCACGTCGTGAACGACACCGTACTGCGTGAGGTCTCGAGCGAGACGGGCCGCCCGCGCCAGCGCTTCATCCTCGAAGACACGGGCTTCGACGAGGTGCCCAAGAAGTACCGGCGCTTCTACCGCCGGCTCTCCGGCCCCGACGACACGCTCGCGCCGAACGAGGTGATCTGCCCGGTCTGCAAGGTGGTGATCCGCTCCACGCGCGAGCTGCGCGAGGGCGACCGTGTCTACTGCATGCCGTGCATGTCGCGCCTGGTCGTGGTGCGCAGCGACGCCGGCCACCTGGAAGCGCACGTCGTCTACTGATCGCATCGACAGTCGGCGATCGAACCGGCCGATGCGGGCCTGGATGACGACGAAATCACCCTTGATCCGCCGCGTGGGCAGCGGCTACAGCGCTTCCTGGAACGGCTTCTACCTGTACGACGAGGACCTGCAGCGCGTGCTCGCGCGCGTCGCCGAGCTGACCCGCGCTGCGGAGTCCGACGAGCGCGGCAGCGGCCACGCGTCCGGCAAGCGCCAGGCGAAAAAGCCCGAAAGCGCCGGCGAAGACCGCCCTACCTCCGAGTAACTTCGCCTCACATCGCGCCAGGTCGCCACACCCAGCGCTCCGGATTCCCGCTCGCGCCTCTGCGAAACGGTACGCGGCTTGCTCAAGCTCGAGCCACGCCACCGAGGAGTCCGCCATGCAGAGCGTCGCCGAGCTGATGACCGCGAAGCCCACGACCATCGAGGCCGAGGCCTCTGCGCTCGCCGCACTCGACCTGATGATCGACGCCGGCATCCGCCACCTGCCGGTGGTCGACGCGCGCGCGCGGCTGGTGGGCGTGCTCTCGGTCGACGACCTGCGCGCCGCCCTGCCCTTTGCGGTGAACCTGCGGCACCCGCCGAACCCGGACGAGCGCGAGATCGCGCGCGACGTGAGCGTGGCCGAGGTGATGACCCACGGCCCGCTCACGGTGACCCCGCGCAGCGCGGTCTCGGAGGCCGCGGGCAAGCTCGCGCGCTTCCGGATCGGCTGTCTGCCCGTCGTCGACGGCGAACGCCTGGTCGGGATCCTGTCCGAGACCGACGTGCTGCGCGCGATCGCGGGCCACGCCGAGATCCGCAGCGGTTCCCAGGCTGACGCGCGCAAGCACGAGCTCGAGCGGCTGGTCACGGAGCTGCGCGCGGAGCGCACGCGCATCCTGCGCCGGCTCGGTCGCGTGCAGCAGATCGAGCTCGAGTCCACGCAGGAGCAGCGCGAGATCCCGATGGACGAGGCCGAGCACGCCGCGCACGCCATCCAGCTCGCGGTCGACGAGCCGCTGGCCGCGCTCTCGTCGAAGCGGCTCGAGGCGCTCGATCACGCGCTGTTCCGCGCCTCGCAGGGTCGGCTCGGCATCTGCGAGCGCTGCGAGAAGCCGATCGCCATCGCCCGCCTGCGCGCGCTGCCCGGCGCCTCGACCTGCGTTCGCTGCGCGCGCTCGGCGACCTGAGGCGCCACGTCGTGAATCCGTCGGTCCGCTGGGGCGTGGGCATGGGGGTCGTCGCGCTCGCGCAGTTGCTGCCGGTCGAGCGCGTGAACCCGCCCGTGGAATCGGAGGTGCCGACCACGGCCGAGGCGCGGGGGCTGCTCGTGCGCGCCTGCTTCGACTGTCACTCGAACGAAGTCGTCTGGCCCTGGTACAGCCGGGTCGCGCCGGTTTCGTGGCTGGTTGCGAAGGACGTTCGCGAGGGCCGCGATGAGCTCAACTTCTCCACCTGGTTGAGCTACGACGCGAAGAAGCAGCGCAAGCTCCTGAAGGAGACGCTTGAGGAGGTGGACCAAGCGGAGATGCCGCTCGGGCTCTACCTGCTCGCCCACCCCGAGGCGCGGCTCGCCGCCGCGGACCGCGACCTGCTGCAGCGCTGGGTCGACGAGCGCCTCGCCGCACTCGACGCCGCACCCTGATCCCGCTACGGGATCAGGCGAGGTGGAAAGCCCCGGTACAAAAGTCGCGCGGATCGAGCTCAAGCTCCGCGACATCAACCAGCTCTTCCACACGCTCGACCCGTCGCCGTTCCGCGAACGCTCGCTCGATGAGGGGGCCGAGACGTTCGTGGTCAGCTGGGCGCGTGACCTGCCGCACAAAGCGGACCTCGAGCTGCTGGTCCACGTGCCCGACCCCGGGCCCGACGACGAGCTTCGCGCGCAGGTCGAGACGGCCGTCCAGAGTCATTTCCAGTACCTGGCCGAGGTGAAACGGCGCGAGTTCCGCCAGCTCATGGCGCGCGGCCGCACCAGTCTCTTGATCGGGCTCACGTTCCTGGCCGTGTGCATGATCGTCGGGAACGCGCTGACCGGCGTCGGCAGCAGTGCGCTCTTCCAGTTCGGCCGTGAGAGCCTCCTGATCGGCGGCTGGGTCGCCATGTGGCGGCCGATCGAGATCTTCCTGTACGACTGGTGGGGAGTGCGACGGCAGCAACGCGACTACGAACGCCTGGGGCGCATGCCGGTGCGGCTCTCGGGACGCGCTTGAGCCGCGGCATGCCGCTTGCGTGCGAACGACGTCAACACGAGGAGCGCGACCATGACGCACCGGGAAGAGCTCGAAGATCAGGTGACTTGTGCAGGCTGCGGGGCGCAGATCTCGCGCGCGTCGGAGCGGGGCTTCGCCTTCGGCGAGTCGGGCGTGCTGTGCTTTGCCTGCGCCGAGCAGCGCGGCGGGCGCTACGACGCGGACGAGGATCGCTGGACGCGCGCGCCCTCGCTCGCGGGGCTGCCCAACCAGGACTAGCGCGAGCGCTCCGGGTCGCGGCGCTGCTGCCCGTGCTCGCTGGGGCGGCCCCGCGCGAGGATGCGGCGAACGGGCTGCAGCCGCTGCTCGGCGCGCCGCGCGTCGCGGTGGTCAAGCAGGGCGACACGTTGCTCGACATCGCGGAGCGCGACCGGCTCGGCTTCGCGCAGGTCGTGAACCTGAATCCCGAAGTCGACGTCTGGGTGCCCAAGGTAGGGACGCGCATCCAGCTCCCGACCGAGTACATCCTGCCCAACACGCCGCGCGAGGGGTTGGTGATCAACCTGCCCGAGATGCGGCTCTACGACTTCACGGTGGACCCGGACCGGCCGACCGTGCTCGCGGTGGCGATCGGGGACGCGGTCGATCCCACGCCAGTCGGCGAGTTCCGGGTCGGGCACAAACGCGTCGACCCGTACTGGAACGTGCCGGAGTCGATCCGCGCGGAGCGGCCGGACCTGCCCGCGGTGGTGCCGCCCGGTCCCGACAACCCGCTCGGCGACCGCTGGCTCACGCTCGGGACGTCGAGCTACGGCATCCACGGCACCAACAACGTCTGGTCGATCGGGCGCATCGCGACACATGGCTGTGTGCGGCTCTACAACGACGACATGCGCGCGCTGTTCGACCGGACGCGCACGGGCACGCGCGTGCGGCTGGTGTACCAGCCGGTGAAGCTCGGACAGCGCAACGGCGTGCTCTACGTCGAGGCGCACCGCGACGAGTACGACCGCGCTCCCGACGCGCCATCGGCCACGCTCGTACAGCTGATCGTGCTCGAGCAGCTCGGCGTGATCGACGGCACCAGCGTCGACCAGGAACGGGTACGCCGCGTGATTCAGGAAGCGCGCGGCGCACCCGTTCCGATCGGCAGGCTCGAGCCGAGCCCGTGAGCGCCGCTAGCGGCCGCTCTTCGAGATCGACTTGTTGAAGATCGCCTCGCTCTTCCTCGCCGCCGCGTCGGCATCTCCGGCCGCGGCCTGCGCCTGAGCCGCCGCCTGCTTGGCCGCCGCCTCGGCGGCGGCCGCGCGCTGCTCCGCCGCCGCGATCCGGCTGTCTGTACTTTTCGCCAACGAGTCGATCTTCGCGTCGAGCCGCTCGATGTCGCCGCTCGTCGCGCAGGCCGAGAGGCCCAGTGCCAGTGCCGCGCACACCGCGACGACGCCTCGATTCGCTTTCATTCCGTCCTCCTATCGAAGTGGACGACGCTCGGCTGTGCAATCCACACGCCAGCCCGACGCGCCCAACCAACCGACTCACGCTACTACGAGTGTCGCGCTGGCGCACGCCTGGGGCGCATGGCCACGAATCGACCGGACTCGCCGGGCATGCGGATTGCTCGGTCACGCGCCATGGCACACACCAAGCTGATCTTTCGGGACCAGGCGCGAGAGAAGATCCTGGCCGGGGTGACTGCCCTCGCCGACGCGGTGCGGGTCACGCTCGGGCCGAAGTCCAAGTCGATCCTGATCGAGACCAAGTTCGGGTCACCGGTCGTCTGCGACGACGGAGTGACGATCGCCCGCCGCGTGAGTCTGCCCGATCCCGAGCAGAACCTGGGCGCGCAGATGCTGCGCGAGGCCGCGGTTCGCACCGGCGAGGCTGTGGGCGACGGCACCACGACGTCCGTCATCCTCGCGCACGCGATCTTCGCGGAAGGCGTGCGCAACGTGGTGGCCGGCGCGAGCGCAGTCGACTTGAAGCGCGGGCTCGACCTCGGGGTGAAATCCGCCGTCGAAGCGCTGCGCGCGCTCTCGAAGCCCGTGACGGGCCGGCGCGAGAAGGCGCAGGTCGCCACGATCTCCGCGCACGGCGACACCTCGATCGGTGACCTCGTCGCCGAAGCGGTCGAGAAGGTCGGCTCCGAGGGCATCGTCACGGTCGAAGAGGCCAAGGGCACCGAGACCGCGCTCGAGGTCGTCGAGGGCATGCAGTTCGACCGCGGCTTCCTGTCGCCGTACTTCATCACCGATCCCGAGAAGATGGAGACCGTGCTCGAGGATCCGTACGTGATCCTGAACGAGAAGCGAATCGCGTCGATGAAGGACCTGCTGCCGCTGCTCGAGCAGATCGTGAAGGCGGGCCGCTCCTTCCTGATCGTGGCTGAAGAGGTCGAGGGCGAGGCGCTCGCGACGCTGGTCGTGAACAAGCTGCGCGGAACGCTTTCGACCTGCGCGGTGAAGGCGCCCGGTTTCGGCGACCGGCGCAAGGCGGTGCTGCAGGACATGGCGATCCTCACCGGCGGCTCGGTGGTCTCGGAAGAGCTCGGCATGAAGCTCGAGAACCTCGAGCTCAGCCAGCTCGGACACGCCAAGCGCGTGGTGATCGACAAGGACAACACCACGATCATCGGCGGCGGGGGCGATCCGAAGGCGATCGCCGGGCGCTGCGACGAGCTGCGCCGCCAGATCGAGACGACGACCTCGGACTACGACAAGGAGAAGCTCGAGGAGCGGCTGGCGAAGCTCGCGGGGGGCGTCGCGCTGCTCCGCGTCGGCGCACCGTCCGAGGCCGAGATGAAGAGCCGGAAGGAGGCCTTCGACGACGCGATCAGCTCCACCAAGGCCGCCGTCGCGGAGGGCGTGGTTCCCGGCGCGGGGCTCGCGCTTCTGCGCGCGATCGACGCCGTCGCCGCGCTCGAGGACCAGCTCGAGGGCGACCTGGCCACCGGCGCGCGCATCCTGCGCCGTGCGCTCGAGTCGCCGACGCGGCAGATCGCGGTGAACTCCGGCCTCGACGCGGGTGTGGTGGTCGACCGCATGCGCGCGGGCACGGGCGCGTTCGGCTTCAACGCCGCGCGCGGCGAGTATGTGGATCTGATCGTTGCGGGTATCATCGACCCGACCAAGGTGGTGCGCTCGGCGCTCGAGAACGCGGTCTCCGTGGCCGGAGTCCTGTTGCTCGCGGAGGGAACGCTCACCGAGATCGAAGAGAAGCCCGCCGAGCGCGGCCCGGGTATTCCCGAGCTGGGCTAGCCGCACAGGACGCATAGGAGCGCATGAGTTGAAGAGCAAGCAGCCGAAGAAGAAGCTCGCCGGGAAGCGCGGCGGGCGCCCCCAGGCCACGCGCCTCGAGAAACAGGGCGACACCTATCGCAAGAAGGCGAAGAAGGTCGCCACCAAGCTGCCCGATGTGACCGTGTGTCCGGAGTGCAAGGCGGTCTTCCGCGGCGGTCGCTGGCGCTGGGCGCGCGTGGCCAAGCCGACCGGCACCCGGCGCGAGGTCTGCCCCGCCTGCCAGCGCATCCGTGACAAGTACCCCGCGGGCGAGGTCACGCTGCTCGGCGAGTTCGCGCGGACGCACCGCGAGGAGGTGATCGGCGTCGTGCGCAACCTCGAGGCCAAGGAGAAGGCCGCGCACCCGCTGAACCGGCTGATGGAGATTCGCGACGAGGGCGACGCGGTGGTCGTCACCACCACCGACGTGCACCTCGCTCACGCGATCGGCGTCGCGCTGTTCCACGCCTACCGCGGCACGCTGCACGCGCCGTGGGCGCAGGAGGGCGACCTGCTGCGCGTGCGCTGGGAGCGCTAGCGGACTAGGGCTCCGGCGCCGCGGACCAGGGCCGAGCCGGAGTCGGCCTGGGCAGGGGCGCGGCCGCGACCGCCTCGCGCAGCTCGCGGATCGAGAAGGGCTTCGAGAGCAGGCCGATCGCTCCCGCCGCCGCAGCGTCGGCGCGCGTGCGATCGCAGCCAAACGAGGTCATCAGCACGACCGGCGTGCTGGGGCGGATGCGGTGCGCCGCGCGCGCGAACTCGAGCCCGTCGCGCCGCGGCATGTGCAGGTCGCACACCGCGACCGCGTACGGGCGCGCTTGCAGGGCGAACAGACCCTCGTCGGCGTCGACGGCGGGCTCGGCGTCGAAGCCGGCGCACTCGAGCATGTAGGCGACCATCTCGCGCATCGCGGCGTCGTCGTCGATCACCAGGGCTCGCGGTCGATGCTCCATGTCCATGCTGTCCGTCGAGCAAGAGGCGTGCCGTCGAGCCTACACCCGCACGCGCTCGGCGTGTCGACTCATTTCGGTGTCAGGCGGGCGAATTCCCGGGGCGTGCCCCATTCTGCCCCGCCGGAGGTGAAGTAAAGTGAACATCCGCAGCACCCTCCCCATAGGCCTGATCGCGACCCTGCTCGCGCTCACCGGGATCGCGCGCGCCGAAGACGCGGCCAAGCCGCCCGCCGAGCCGGGTTCGTCCGCGCAGGCGTGCGCGCATCACATGAAGGCGATGCACGCCATGGGCACGGACAAGCAGCGCGAGGCGTACTGCCACGCCCACAAGGACTGCATGAGCCACGACTGCGGCGGGATGGGCGCGAAGGAACACGGCAAGGGTCCCGTCGATCCGCCGTCGCCGTCGCCCAAGGCGCAGCCGCCCAAGCCGTAGCCACCGTTCGGAAATCCGGAAACGCGGTGGCCGCGCTCAGACGTCGAGCGTGACGCGCGCGCGCCAGTCGCCGTGCTCGTCGCGCGCGACGGCGAGTCCGTAGGCAGTGACGGCCTTCACGTCGTTGGCCGCGACGTGGCGCTCGCGGTCGAGCGTCTCGCCGACCAGCACGGCGTCGAGGTGGAAGTCGGGCTCTTCGCCGCGCACGTCGACGCGCCGCGCGCGCAGCGCGAGATGCTCGGCGTCGAGCAGGTAGACGAGCTCCGACAGGAAGCGGCGCAGCAGCCAGTCCAGGCGCGTGTCCTCGAGCGCGAGGCGGCGCTCGACCACGTCGCAAACCGCCTCAGGGCGCTCGACGGCGGCGGCGAGCAGGGCCTCCGAGGCCGCCGCGAACACGTCGCCGAGCGTGGCGCCGCGCGCCTCGAAGGTGAGGTCGCTCGTCACGTCGTCGATGAAGCGGAACGCCTCATCGCCGGTCATCCCTTCACGTTCCCGACCGGGGTCAGGCGAGCGACGCGGCGCGAGAGACCCGCGAGCTCGGTCGCCTCGGCCACCTCGTCGACGCTCTTGTAGGCGAGGCCGGCCTCCTCGGCGAGCCCGGCGATCGACGCCGCGTGCACGAGAATGCCGCGCTCGCGCATCGCGCGCTGCAGCTCCGCACCTCGCACGAGCTTGCGCGCGCGCGTCCGGCTCATGCTGCGGCCGCTGCCGTGCGCGGTGCTGTGGAAGCTCGCGCGGCCGCTCGCCAGACCCGCGAGCAGGTACGAGCCCGTCTCCATACTGCCGCCGATGATCACGGGCTGTCCGGTCTTGCGGTACGCCGCCGGAAGCTCCGGATGTCCGGGCGGGAACGCGCGCGTGGCGCCCTTGCGGTGCACGAGCAGCCTCCGCATGCGCCCGCCGACCTCGTGCTCCTCGAGCTTGGCGGTGTTGTGCGCGACGTCGTAGACGGTCGCGAGCTCGAGCCGCTCGGCCGGGCGCTCGAACACCTCGGCGAAGACCTCGCGGATCCGCTGCAGGATCACCTGCCGGTTCGCGAACGCCATGTTCGCGGCGCAACACATCGCGGCGTAGTAGGCGCGCCCGTCGTCGGACATGAACGGCGCGCAGGCGAGCTCGGGGTCGATCACCTCGAGCCCGTACTTCGCGGGCATCGCGCGCAGGAAGCGATCGAGGTAGTCCGTCGCCACCTGGTGACCGAAGCCCCGGCTCCCGCAGTGGAACATCACGACGACCTGTCCCGGCTGCCCCAGGCCGAAGGCGGTGGCGAGCTCGCGATCGAACACGCCGTCGCTGCGCAGGATCTGGATCTCGAGATAGTGGTTGCCCGAGCCGAGCGTACCGAGCTGGTCCCGGCCGCGCGCGATCGCCTTCGCGGAGACGGCCTCCGGGTCCGCGCCGAGGAAGGCGCCCGACGCCTCGGTGTACGCCAGGTCCTCGGCCGTGCCGAAGCCCTTGCGCACCGCCCAGCGCGCGCCCTCGCGCAGCACGTCCTCGAACTCCGCGCGCGTGAGCGAAACGAAGCCGCGCGAGCCCACCCCCGCGGGAACGCGCGCGGCGAGCGCGTTCACGAGCCGCCCGAGCTTGGGCTCGACTTCGGCCCACTCGAGGTTCGAGCGCACGAGCCGCATGCCGCAGTTGATGTCGAAGCCGATGCCGCCCGGCGAGATCACGCCCTGCTCGGCGTCGGTCGCCGCGACCCCGCCGATCGGGAAGCCGTAGCCCCAGTGCGCGTCCGGCATGCACAGGCTCGAGCCGACGATGCCGGGCAGCGTCGCGACGTTCGCGGCCTGCACGAACACCTGAGCGTCCATCGCCTGCACGAGCTTCTCGGTCGCGAAGATGCGCACCGGCACGTGCATGCCGGGGCGGAATCCCTTCGGCAGCTCCCACTCGGCGGGGCCGACGCGCGCGAGCGTCGCGGGCGCGCTCATCGCGCGTCCGTCCTGCGCGTGGCCCGAGCCACGGGCTCACCCAGCGCGAAGCGCTTGGCCACGTCGGCGACGGTCGCGCGCCAGTGCGGATCGTCGGTGTGCACGCGCGCGCGTGCGTCGGCGGGGAACTCGTCGGGCGGCTCGTAGCCGGCCGCGCTCGAAGCGTACAGCTCCGGACCCGCGTCGGACGGGTCGCGGCCCTCGCGCGCGCGAGCCTCGAGCCGCGCGCGCACGATCGGCTCGGGACAGCTCGACTCGACCAGGAACGCGCGCAGCGCGTGATCCGACGCCCAGGCGCGCAGCTCGCGCCGGAAGCTCGCCCGCGTGTAGGTCGCGTCGAGGATTGCGACGCGGCCCGAGAGCACGACCGGCGCAGCGCGCTCGAGCAGGCCCGCGTACGTCGCCTCGCTACGCAGGTCGGTGTAGAGCTCGGCGTGGCCGCGCGCGCTCGCGGGCAGCTCCGCCTGGCGCTTGCGCACGCGGTCCGACGCGATCACGACGCCGCCCGTCGCGTCGGCGAGCGCCTGAGCGACGCTGCTCTTGCCGGTGCCGACGATCCCGGCCATCGCGACCACGGCGCCGCGCCGCGGATCCTCGAGCGCGGCCTCCGCGAGCGCGAGGTGCTGCTCGGCGCTGCGAGCGGCCGCCTCGCGCTGCGGCTCGGGAACGGCCTCGTCGCGGGCGGCGAGACACGCGACCTTCGCGCGCACCGCGGCCCGGTAGGCGAGGAAGAAGTCGACCACGCCGTACAGGTCGTAGTCGTCGCTCGCCTCGGCGTAGCGGCGCAGGAAGCGCTCGGCCAGATCGCGGCGGCCGCGGTACTCGAGGTCCATGGCCAGGAACCCGACCTCCGAAGCCGCGTCGATCTGGCGGTAGTCGTCGCGGAACTCGAGGCAGTCGATCACCAGCGGTGCTTCGCCATCGCGCTCGAACCAGACGTGCGCCAGGTGCAGGTCGCCGTGGCCGTCGACGACGCGGCCCGAAGCCCGCCGCCGCTCTAAGCGCTGCCCGTGACGCGCTAGCAGCGCCTCGGCGCGCGCGCCTGCCGCGCGCGCACGGGCGCCGAACGGATCGGAGCGAGTGATCTCGCCGAACGACTCGCGCACCGGTCCGAGCACGCGCGCGAGCCAAGCCTCGGGTGCGATCGGAGCGGGCGCCCCCATTCCATGGCGCGCGTGGAAATCCGCGATGCGCGACGCGATCGCATCGACGTGAGACTCGCCGAGCATCCCGCGCTCGAGCAGCGACAGCGCGTCACGCCCGTCCGGCAGGCGGCGCATCACGACCAGATGCTCGGCTCCGGACGCTCCATCGGCGAGCTCCGAAAGGCCCTCGCCGAGCGCGCCGAGCCGAAACACGCCGCGCTCCCGTCCGACGGGGGCGATGCCGAGATATACGTCCGGCGCCAGGCGCCGGTTCAGGTGCAGCTCGCGGCGCGAGTCGGCGCTGCGCTCCGCGCGGCTCGAGAAGTCGACGAAGCCGAAGCGCACCGGCTTGTGCAGCTTGTAGGCGCGCTCCGCGGTCAGGTAGACGTGCGAGAGGTGGGTCTGGATGTGCTGCACGCCGCGCTTCGCGCTCGGGTCGCCGGGATACGCTTCGGGTGTCGCGAGGAACGCGACCAGCCCGTCTTCGAGCGGCTCCATGCGATCGTCGTCCGCGGCCATGAAGCCCCCGGGACTCGCAAGGCCCGTGCCGGCGACGGCACGCCGCCTGCACGTCCAACTGCAAGGAGGACCGTAGCATGATCCCGAAAGCTCGTGACGTGATGGAGACCCACATCGTCAGCGTGGGTCCGGCAACTCCGTTGCTCGATGTCCATCGGCTGTTCACGGAGGAGGAGATCAGCGGCGCGCCGGTCGTCGACGACGACGGAACGCTGCTGGGCGTGATCACCGCAACCGACCTGCTGCGCGCCGTTCAGGAGGAGCACGATTCGGGGCGCGTCGCGCAGGACTACTTCCGCGACCTGCTGCCGTACTCGTCGCCGGACTGGTCCTCCGGCCCCGTCGACTTCCAGGATCGCCTGCGCGAGCTGCGCGCCGAGGAAGTGATGACGGTCGAGGTGCTCTGCGTCGCGCCCGAGACGCCAGTCACGATGGTCGCGCGCACCATGCGCGAGCACCGCATTCACCGCGTGTTCGTCTCGCAGGGCACGCAGCTCGTGGGCTTGATCTCCGCCTTCGACCTGCTGCGGGTGATCGAGGACTGGAAGGACTGACAGGCGTTCAGAAGCGCTCGAGCTGCTCCGTGCCGCGCCGGAAGCCGAGCCCGGACAGGCGTCCGCCGCGGTCGAAGAACACGACCCGCCGGTCGCTCTTCTCCTGCGACTTCTGGTACGTGAAGATCATCAGGTTCGTGATCACCGGCTCTTCGATCGCGATCGTGGTCGCGTTGCGCCGGATGTAGGCGTAGACGAATACGTCGCCATCGTACTGGCGCAGGATCCGGTCGGGGGGACCCAGAAGCTCGAGAATCTCGCCCTTGGTGGTCTGGCCGACGACGACGCTGCCTTCGGGCAGCTCACGGAACTCGTTTCCGATGTAGTCGCGCTGGATCGTGCACGCCGTCGCGAGCAGGAGCGCCGTGACGAGCGACCTAGTGCAAGACATCGGTGCCCTTGCGCCAACCGTGGTAGAGCACGCGATCCTGTTCGTCGAAGTAGATCAGCAGCGTGTCGCTCGCGACGTCGAGGCGGATGTGGTTGTACAGGATCATCACCAGGCCGCGGAGCTTTCCCTCGGTGAAGCGGTACACGAGCACGTCGGCGAAGGGCAGGTCGACCACCGGACCCGGGACCAGCTCGCGGTCCGACAGGAAATCCTCGAGGAAGGTCGCGTCGGCGTAGCTCTGCGGCGCGCCGAACCACGCCAGGATCTCCGCCTTCGTCGTCGTTCCGGGGATGATGCACGGGATCTGGTCGGCTGGGATCGTCTGCCCCTCGGAGTAGCGGCCGATGACGCAGCCCGGTGTCGCGGCGAGCGCGCCGATCAGCAGGAGGTGCGCGAGGCGGAGCACGCGGCGCCCCCCTCAAGGAGAGGGAGCGTCGGGCGGCGCCGGAACCACGACGGTGGCCTGCAAGCCATCTTCGCCGCACTCGACGTTCAACCCGATCCGCTGGCCCTCCCGGAGGCGCTCGAAGGCAATGCCTCCGGAGACCGCGTTGCGGTGGAAGTACACCGTGTTGCCGTCGTCGGTGATGATGAAGCCGTAGCCCTCGTCGCGGAGCACACGATCGATCAGTCCCAGGTGTGGCGGAGAGTCGCTGCGCTGCGGCGTACGGGCAACGCGTCGCGAGCGCAAGTTGCGCACCTCGTGCACGAACGCGTCCACCGCGTCGTGCAGGGCGCGACCGAGCTCTGGCCGCACGCGCGAGACGAAGAAGTCACGCCCCTTCCCCTTGCCCACGATCCGGACCTCGCGGTCGCCGTGGCGATGGTGCGCCGACGTGCGGCCGCTCACACGCAGCGAGAGCAGGTCGTCGTGCTGCGCCGCAAGGGCACGGAGCCGCACCTCCGCGGAGACCTTCCCAGCGTCCGAAATTTCGTTCAAGTGGTCCCAGTGGATCTGGATGTCCGGCACGATGAGCCCTCGCGACACAGTCAGGTTCGTCTGCGCCCCAGATCTGCAACTCGCGTTCCTTGCCTGGCGGGACCGCCCTAGCGCGCCGTCGCGCCGGCGCGGAACGGCACTGCAACGGCGATCTTGACCCTGCGGTCCGGCGGGAACGCCGACAGGCTGGCCATCGCGTTCGCGACCGCGGTCTGCTCCGGAGTCCACACGTTGCCCGTACGCGCGCCCAGCGCGGCGAGCGTCTCGCCGCTGCGCAGGGTCGCGACGCGCAGCACGTGCGCTTGGATCTTCTGGCGATCGGCGGCGTCGAGCGGCCGGAAGCTCTTGGTCGTGTTCTCGCAGAGCGGCGCGAAACGCGCGAAGCGCGCCTCGGCAGCGATGCACTCCACGCGGTAGATCTGCCCGCCGTGCGCGATCCAGGTGAACAGCCCGGCCATCTTCCCCTGCTGCGTCGCCTGGCTCAGGCGCACCTGGTAGCCGCGCAGCGCGCCGATCGAGATCGGACCGTGCTCGACCACCGGGACGTCCTGCTTGGCGAGCGCCTTCTGCGCGGCCGCGCGCGGGTCGCTGCCCGCGCCCGCGAGGCCGAGCTGGATCATCGCGGACTGATCGGGCGCGACAGCGGCGACCGCGCTCGCCGAGTTCGCCGTGCGCCACTCGGACGGGAAGCGGATGCGAAAGTCGAGCACGGGCTGGCGAAACACCGTGCCGTCGAACAGGCCGCCGGCCGGATCCTCGTCGACCACCAGGCCGTCGAGCTTGGCGAGGAAGGCGGCGCGATCCGGCGCGATCGGATTCGCGCGAGCGCGCGCGAGCGAGCGCGCGCGGGCCCAGCCGCTCTCGACACGCTCCGGTGTCGCGGGATGCGTGTCGAGGAAGCTCGGCATCCGCTCCTGGCCGAGCTGGAGCGTCGTCTCGCGCCCGAGCGTGGCCAAGAACTCGGGCATGCCCGCCGGGTTCCAGCCGCCGTTCGCGGCCAGCGCCTGTCCGATCTCGTCGGCCTCGCGCTCCTGATCGCGGCTGTGCGCGGCCAGGAAGCCGGCGCCGGCCGTCTGACCGAGCTGGCCGACGACCTGCGCCGCCTCGGCGCCGCCGAGCACCGCGGCCGCGAGCGTTCCGAGCACGGAGGCCACGCCGACCTGCTGGGCGCGGGCCTGTTGCCGCGCATGGTGGCGCGCGGCGACGTGCCCGATCTCGTGGCCGATCACGTTCGCGAGCTCGTCCTCGGAGTTCGAGATCGCGAGCAACCCCCGCGACACGTAGATGTGCCCGCCGGGCAGCGCGAACGCGTTCGCCTCGGCCATGTCGACGACGTTGAAGTCGTAGCTCAGGTCCTTGCGCGGCGAGAGCGCAGCCAGCCGCGCGCCGAGCGCCTGCACGTAGGCGACCCGCTCGGGGTCGCGCACCAGACCCAGCTCCTGCTCGACTTGCTTCGACGCGTCCTTCCCGACCGCGACCTCGCGCTCGGTCGTGAGCGGCGCGCAAGCCAGGGCGAGGCATGCGAACAGACCTGCGATCCTGGTCGAGCGTGCGGGCATGACGCCCATGATGCCGCGTCTCGCGCCCGTCGTCCGCCGCGCGGCGCGGCCTCAGGCCGCGCCGGTCTTGCGCGCGAGGTAGGCGACGAGCTGGTCGAACGTCGCGAGCTTGCCGTAGTCGGCCTCGGGAATCTCGACGCCCGTGCGCTGGTGGACGGCGACCAGGAAGTTCAGGAAGTCCATCGAGTCCAGGTCGAGCTGATCGCGCAGCGCGATGTCGCCGCGCAGTCCGGCGAGGTCCGCCTCGGGGGCGATACCGCCGAGCGCTTCGAGCGTCTGCGCGCGCAGCTCGTCACGGGTCACAGCGACTCCGGCGTCTGCAGCAGGCGCGCGACGGCCGACAGGAAGCGCCCGCCGCGGTGGCCGTCGCTCGCGCGGTGGTCGGCGGTGAGCGTGATCTCGACGACCGGCTTCACGCCCAGCAGCCCGTGCTCCGCGAACGGCTGCTCGGAGACGCGGCCGAAGCCGACCAGCGCGACCTGCGGCGGCATGATCACCCCGTACACCGTTTCGACGCCCTGATCGCCGAGGCTCGTGACGGTGATCGTGCCGCCCGAGACCTCGGAGCTGCGCAGCTTGCCCGCGCGCGCGCGCGCGACCAGATCGCGGAACTCGGCGAACAGCTCCGTGACACTCTTCCGTGACACCTCGTGCAGCGCCGGTGCGAGGATGCCACCCTGGCGCAGCGACACGATCACGCCGACGTGCACGCCCTCGCCCGGCACGAACGCGCCGGCGCGCCAGAAGCCGTTCACCTCGGGCACCTCGAGCGCAGCCTTCGCCACCGCCTTCAGAAAGAGCGCGACGGGCAGTACGCGCTCCGCGATCGGGCGCGATGCGTTCTGCTCGGCCAGCCAGGCGAGCGCGCGCGACAGGTCGACGCGCGTGGCCAGGTAGTACTGGGGGATCTCGCGGTGCGCGCGCTCCATCGCCGCGGCGATCGCGCTGCGCATGCTGGCCTGCTTGTCGCCCCGTGCGGCGGCGCGCGGCGGCGCCGGCGCGGGCGCGGTCGGAGCCGCGGTCGGCTGCGTCGCAGCTCGCTCGACGTCCTCGCGCGTGATCGCGCCTTCGGGTCCGCTGCCCGTGACGGTCGCGAGATCGACGCCGAGATCCGCAGCCCGTCGACGCGCGAGCGGCGAGGCGTGGATGCGCGGGGCCCCGCTCGGAGCGACACGCGCGGGTGTCGGCGGCGGCTTCGCGGGCTTCGCGATCGGCGCGGCGGGCGCGATCGGCGCGACCGGTGGCGGTGGCGGCACCGTGCCCGGCGCGGCTTCCTCCCCGGCCGCCTCGCCGCTGCGGATGCGCGCGATCGCGGCACCGACCGGCACGGTCTCGCCCTCGCGCACGAGCACCTCGTCGAGCCAGCCCGCGCCGAAGCTCTCGACCTCGATCTCGGCCTTGTCGGTGTCGACGAGCACGACGATCTCGCCGCGCTCGATCCGGTCGCCCGGCTGCTTGTACCAGTGCAGGATCGTGCCGCGGTCCATGTCCGCGCCGAGCGACGGCATCAGGAAGTCAGGCATGGGCGGCCATCCCCTCGCGCACCGCCGCGACGATCGCGTCGGGCTGCGGCAGCGCGGCGTCCTCGAGGTGCTTCGGGTACGGGATCGGCACCTCCGCGGAGCAGACGCGACGGATCGGCGCGTCGAGCTCGTAGAAGGCGTGCTCCGCGACGCGGGCGGCGACCTCGGCGGCGAGGCTGCCGCTGCGCCAGCCCTCGTCGACGATCACCAGCCGGTGCGTGCGCGAGACGGTCTCGAGGATCGCCGCCTCGTCGAGCGGCCGGAGCACGCGCAGGTCGAGCACGTCCGCCTCGATGCCCTGCGCGGCGAGCGTCTCCGCCGCCGCGAGCGTCTTGTCGAGCGTGCCGCCGTAGCAGACCAGCGAGACGTCGCCGCCGCGTCTGCGCAGCCGCGCGTGCTCGATCTCGACCGCGCCCGCGTCGGCCGCAAGCTCGCCCTCGATCGGATACAGGCGCGCGTGCTCGAAGATCAGCACCGGGTTCGGATCCGCGAGCGCGCTCGCGAGCATGCCGCGCGCGTCTTCGAGCGTGCCTGGCGCGAGCACCTTGATGCCGGGGATGTGCGCGTACCAGCCCTCGAGGCTGTGCGAGTGCTGCGCGGCGAGCTGCCGGCCCGCGCCGGTCGCCATGCGGATCACCAGCGGCACGCAGACCTGGCCGCCGGACATGTGCGAGAACGTGGCCGCGCTGTTCAGGATCTGATCGAGTGCGAGCAGCGAGAAGTTCACCGTCATGATCTCGACGATCGGCCGCAGGCCGCCGATCGCGGCGCCGATGCCCGCGCCGACGAACGCCGACTCGGAGAGCGGTGCGTCGCGGATCCGCTCGGGCCCGAACTCGTCGAGCAGCCCGCGGCTCACCGCGTAGGTGCCGCCGTAGCGGCCGACGTCCTCGCCCATCAGGAACACGCGCGGATCGCGGAGCAGCGCCTCGCGCAAGCCCTCGCGATACGCGTCGCGGAACGAGATCATGCGCGTCTTCGCGGCTGCGTCGCTCACGGCTCGTCCCGCTCGCAGTACACGTGGCGCGTGAGCTGCTCGACGGGCTCCCAGGTTCCCGCCTCGGCGAACTCGACCGCGCGCGCGACCTCGGCGTCGGCGGCGGCCTCGAGGCCCGCGAGGGATTCGTCGTCGAGCAGACCCTCGGCGCGGAGCTGCGCGGCGAAGCTCGGGATCGGGTCGCGCTTCTTCCACTCCTCGACCTCGGACTTCGCGCGGTAGAGCTGCGCGTCGAACATGGAGTGCGCGCGGAAGCGGTAGGTGCGCGCTTCGAGGAACAGCGGGCCGTCGCCGCGCACGGCGACGACCGCGCGGCGCGCGGCGTCCTCGACCGCGCGCACGTCCATGCCGTCGACCGACCACGCCGGCAGCTCGTAGCTCGCGGCCTTCACGCACAGGTTCGTCTCGGACTCGGAGCGCGCGAGCGCGGTGCCCATCGCGTACAAGTTGTTCTCGCACAGGAACAGCACCGGCAGCTTCCAGAGCGCCGCGAGATTCAGGGACTCGTGGAACTCGCCCTCGGCGATCGCGCCCTCGCCGAAGAAGCAGACCGTCACACGCGGGCGCTTCTGCAGCTTGTCGGCGAGCGCGAGCCCGACCGCGAGCGGCAGGCCACCGCCGACGATCGCGTTCCCGCCGTAGAAGCGCGCGCTCACATCGAAGATGTGCATCGAGCCGCCGCGGCCGTGGCTCGTGCCCTCGCGCTTGCCGTACATCTCGGCCATCACCGCGCCCGCGTCGATGCCGCGCGCGAGCGCGTGGCCGTGCTCGCGATACGTCGCCACGATCGCGTCGTCGGATCCGAGCGCCTGCATCACGCCGACCGCCACCGCCTCCTGCCCGACGTACAGGTGGAGGAAGCCGCGGATCTTCGACTGACCGTAAAGCTCCGCGCACTTCTCCTCGAAGTGGCGGATGCGGATCATCCCGCCGAGCAGCGCGAGCGCGTGCTCGCGTTCCGCGCTCAAGCGCCCGGCTCCAGCGTCGAGAGGTCGCCCTCGGGAAGTCCGAGCGCGCGCGCGCGCAGGAGCCGGCGCATGATCTTGCCGCTGCGCGTCTTCGGAACGGAATCGCGGAACTCGATCTCCTTGGGCGCGACCGCGGCGCCGAGACGCTTGCGCGCGAAGCCCTGGATCTCGCGCAGCAGGGCCGGCGAGGCCTCGTGTCCGGAGCGCAGCACGACGAACGCCTTCACGCTCTCGCCCGCCACCGGATCGGGCAGGCCGATCACCGCCGCCTCGATCACCGCCGGATGCTCCATCAGCGCGCTCTCCACCTCGAACGGGCCGATCAGGTGTCCGGAGGACTTGATCACGTCGTCGGCGCGCCCGACGAACCAGTAGTAGCCGTCGCTATCGCGGCGCATCAAGTCACCCGACAGATACCAGCCGTCGGCGAAACACCTGGCATAGCGCGCCTCGTCGTGCAGGTAGCCGCGGAACATCGACGGCCAGCCCGCGCGCAGCGCGAGCTCGCCGGTCACGTCGGGTTCGCGAATCACGTCGATGGCTCCGCCCGTGCGCCGCGCGACGATGGCGGCCTCGATGCCCGGCAGCGGCCGGCCCATCGAGCCGGGCCGGATCGCCTGCGACGCGTAGTTCGCGATCATGATCCCGCCGGTCTCCGTCTGCCACCAGTTGTCGTGGATCGGGAGCCCGAGCGCTGCCTGCCCCCATACGACCGCCTCGGGATTCAGCGGCTCGCCCACGCTCGCCACGAAGCGCAGCTGCGACAGGTCGCGGCGCTTCGCGAGCTCGGCGCCCGCGCGCATCAGCATGCGCACCGCCGTCGGCGCGGTGTACCAGTTCGTGACGCGCTCGCGCTCCAGGATCTCGTACCAACGCTCCGCGTCGAATTCGGCTTCGTCGACCACGCAGGTCACGCCGAGCGCGAGCGGCGCGACGATCCCGTACGACGTGCCCGTGACCCAGCCCGGATCTGCCGTACACCAGAAGATGTCGTCCTCGTGCAGGTCGAGCGCGAGCCGCGCGCTCTCGCGATGCGCGAGCACGGCGCCGTGCACGTGCAAGGCGCCCTTGGGCGCGCCGGTGGTGCCGCTCGTGAAGTGGAGCAGCGCGAGATCGTCCGGGCTCGTGGGAGGGATCTCGAAGTCCGCGCGCGCGGCTGCGAGCCGCTCGCGCAGGTCGTGCGTGCCCGGGCGCAGCGGCGTGGCCCGGTCGCGATCGACGAGCAGCACGTGCGCGAGCTGTGGCAGCGCCGGCCGCAGCGCCTCGACCTTGCGCGTGTAGAGCAGCTCGCTCGTGACCAGCACGCGCCCGTCGCCGCGCTCGAGCCGGGTTCGGATCGGCTCCGGACCGAACGCCGAGAACAGCGGACAGAACACGCTGCCGTTCTTGAGCGTGCCGAGCGCCGCGATCCAGAGCTCGGGGACGCGCCCGGCGAGCGCGAAGACGCGCTCCGACTTGCCCACGCCAAGCTCGCGCAGCAGGTTCGCGAAGCGGCTGGTCTGCTCGGCGAGCTCCGCAAAGCTGAGCTCGCGCGTGCTTCCGTCGCGCGACAGGAAGCGCAGCGCGATCTTCGCGGCGAGCGGCCCGCGCGCCTGCCGGTCGATTGCCTCGTACGCCATGTTGAGCCCGCGCTCGCCGGGCAGGCCCGCGAGCGAGCGCCGCGCGCTCGCCCACGAGAAGTCCCGGCACTCCGCCTCGTAGTCGGAGAGAATCGGGGGCATGCGCCAGCCCGAGCGCGGTTTCTCGATCGCCGGAATCGCCATGAGTGACTCCCGTGGAGCAACGCGCGTGCCCGCAACCGGGGCGACAATCCCGAGATTGCGGGAAGGATCGACACACACCTGCGCCAACTTGCCTCACTCTGGACTGCACTTGCCGCGCGCCCGAGCGGTGTGCTGTCGATGAACGGAGGCGACTCGGAAGCCGCAGCGGCGGTGCTCGCTGCGCTGTGCTCGGCGCCAGGGGAGAAGAGCCTCGTGGACGTGGCCGCCCGCGTCTCGCGCGCGGTCGCGGAACCCGAGCTCGCCGGCGAGGAGCGCGACCGGGCGCGCGAACGGTTCGCGGAGCTGATCTCGAGCCGGCGCTTCCTGCCCAGCGTCCCGATCCTCGCCAACGCCGGCCGCTCGAACCTGCTCGCGGCCTGCTACGTGATCGAGCCCGAAGATTCGCTCGCCTCGATCTACGAGACGCTGGGTCTCGCGGCGCGCATCCAGCAGGGCGCCGGCGGGGCCGGCATCGACTTCTCGCGCCTGCGCCCGCGCGGGACGCCGATCCGCCGCTCGGGCGGCGAGAGCCCGGGCACGCTCGCCTTCATCGAGCTGTTCGCGCACTCGGCGCGCGTGAACGAGCGCGCGGGCCGGCGACCCGGCGCGCACCTCGCGGTGCTCGACATCGGGCACGCCGACGCGCGCGAGCTGGTGCGCGCGGCGCGCGCGAACTCCGAGCGGCTGTCCGGGATGGGCCTCGCGCTTGCCGTCAGCGACGCGTTCCTCGCCGCCGCGCCGCCGCTGCTCGACGAGCTGTGCGCCGCGATCGTCGAGACCGGCCAGCCGAGCCTGCTCTTCGCCGACGTGATCGAGGCCACGAACCCCGAGCCCGAGCTCGGCCGCATCCGCGCAACGAACCCGTGCGGCGAGCAGCCGCTGCTCCCGGGCGAGAGCTGCGTGCTCGGCTCGCTCGACCTGCCCGCGTTCGCGGACGCGCGAGGCTCTTTGGACTGGGAGTCACTCGGCGAGGCGTGCGCCCTCGCGATCCGGTTCCTCGACGACGTGGTCGAGATCGCCCGCTTCCCCGACCCGGCGATCGAGCGCGCGACGCTGCGCACACGCAAGCTCGGGCTCGGGTTTCTCGGGCTCGCCGATCTCGCCCTGCTACGCGGGCTCGCGTTCGACGGTCCCGAGCTGCGGGCGCTGGCCGGCGAGCTCGCGCGCTTCCTGGGTGAGCGCGCGCTGCGCGCCTCGGCCGAGCTCGCCGAACGGCGCGGGCCCTACCCTGCGTTTCGCGGCCGCGGCGCGAGGCGGCGCAATGCGACCACGACCGCGATCGCGCCGACCGGCACGCTGCGGCTGCTCAGCGGCTCGAACGGCGGCATCGAGCCGCTGCTCGAGCCGGTGCGCACGATCGCGCTCGGCGACGACAGCGTGCGCTTCGTCGACCGCTGGGTCCGCGCCTGGCTCGAGGATCGCGCGGCCGACCCGGAGGCCGTGCTGGTCGCGCTCGCCGCGGCTGTGCCGAGCGAGGAGCTACCCGGGCTCTCCGACACCGATCGGCGTCTGCTGCGCCGCGGCTTCGAGCTCGACGCGCGCGCGCAGATCGGCGTCCAGGCCGAGGTACAGCGACACGTCGACGGCGCGGTCTCGAAGACCGTGCAGCTCGCCAAAGAAGCGCAAGCCGACGACGTCCGCGCGCTCGTTCTGTTCGCGCGCAGCGCCGGCTGCAAGGGCGTCGCGCTGTACCGCGGCGGTCCGGGCTGCTCGCCGTGCGCGCTTCCGGAGCGGAGCGGCGAATGGATCTGAGCGAGCTCGAGGCACGCCGGCTGCGCATGGTCGAGGAGCAGCTCGCCGACCGCGACATCCGCGACGCACGCGTGCTGCAGGCGTTCCGCGACGTGCCGCGCCACGCCTTCGTCCCGCCCGGGCTCGCGGCTCAGGCCTACGACGACCGCGCACTGCCGATCGAAGCCAGCCAGACCATCTCGCAGCCGTACGTGGTCGCACTGATGGTCGAGGCCCTCGTACTGCACCCGCGCGACCGCCTGCTCGAAGTCGGGACGGGCTCTGGCTACGCGGCCGCGCTGTGCTCGCGCCTGTGCGCCGACGTCTACACCATCGAGCGACACGCGGAGCTCGCGGATCTCGCCGGCGCGCGGATCGCGGAGCTCGGCTACGCGAACGTCCACGTGCGGATCGCGGACGGCACGCTCGGCTGGCCGGAGGAGGCGCCGTTCGACGCGATCCTGGTCTCGGCTGGCGGGCCGCGCGTGCCGGAGACGCTCGAGGCGCAGCTCGCTCCGGGCGGCCGCCTGGTGATCCCGGTGGGCGAGCGGCGCGGATTCCAGAAGCTGTTGCGGCTCACGCGCACGGGCGCCGGAAGGGTCGAGCGCGAGGACCTGGGCGAGGTGGCGTTCGTCCCGCTCGTCGGCGCGGAGGGCTTCGGCGATCGCGACTGAAGCGAAGCCGCATCAGCGCGGCTGCGTGATGAAGACCGGCGCCGTCGCGCGGCGCAGCACGCGCTCGGCCACGCTGCCCAGCAGCACGTGCGCGATTCCGCTGCGCCCGCGCGTGCCCATCACGATCGCGTCGGCCGAGAGCTCGGAAGCCGCGTCGAGCACCGCCTGGTCGGCGGCGCCGTAGCGGAGCACGAGCCGCGCGTTCACGCCCGCGAGCGAGCCGCGCAGCGCCTCGAACTCGGCGCGCGCGGCTTGCTCGGCGCGCGGATCGTCGAGCGGACGCTCCGGTGCGCCCGCGGAGAGCACGGGCGCGATCGAGTGCAAGAGCACGATCTCCCCGTCCGGCTCGAGCAGCGTGCGCGCGAACGCCAGCGCCGAGTGCGCGGCCGGCGAGAAGTCCATCGGCACGAGCAGCCTGCGCAGCGCGCGCGGCTCGGGCGAGGCCGCGTGCAGCGCGAGCACCGGGCACTTCGCGAGCCGCGCGGTGCGCTCCGCGACGCTGCCGAGCAGCACGTGCGCGAGCCCGCTGCGCCCGCGCGTGCCGAGCGCGACCAGATCGGCGTTGGTCTCCGCCGCGCGCGCGCACACTCCGCTCGACGGATCCTCGTGCAGGGTCGTGCAGCGCACCTGGATCCCTTCGCGCTGGAGGCGCGCGGCGACCTCGTCGAGGTGGCGGTCCGCCTGCTCGCGCACGCCGCGCAGGTAGTCGGGCGGAACGCCGTAGGAGTGCGGTCCCGCCGCGAGCGGCACCACGAACACCGAGGTCACGAGCTCGAGCTCGGCGCCGAAGCGCTTGGCGAGCGCGACCGCCCAAGCGAGCGCGCGATCTGCGTGCTCGGAGAAATCCGTCGCGACCAGAATCCGCTTCATCGTGCCCTCCCGAACCGAGCGGGCGGCGAGGACGGATGCGCCAAGGAGGGAGGGAGGGAGGAGCGCATCCGTCCAGGCGCCTTACTTGATCGCGATCTGCCGCGGCTTGACCTCTTCCTTCTTCGGGATCTCGACCGTGAGCACCCCGTCCTTGAAAGTGGCCTTCAGCTCCTCCGCAACGGCGGTGGGCGGCAGCGTGAACGAACGGCTGAACGAGCCGTAGCAGCGCTCGACCCAGTGGGTCTTGTCCTTCTTCTCCTCGCGCTCGCTCTTCTTCTCGCCGCGGATCGAGAGCACGTTCTCGTGCACCTCGACGGTGACGTCGTCCTTCTTCACGCCGGCGAGCTCGACGGTGATCATGTAGCCCTTCTCGTCTTCCGAGACGTCGACGGCCGGCGCGAGCCGCGCGGCGCGCTGGACCGGCGCGGTCCACTCCCGGAAGAAGCGTTCGGGCGAGAAGAACTCCTCGCCGAACGGATTCCACAGACTGATGTCTCGCGTTGGATTCTCTTTCGCCATGATGTCTCCTCCGTGGCTGGGTTCGAGTCCTTTCCTAAGCCCGGATCGATCCGAAGCAAGCGACGTGCCGTGATCGCAAGACCTGCTCCGCTATGCTCGCGCACATGGACGAGAAGGATCCGTACGCGCTGCTCGGCGTGGCGCGAACCGCCACGGAGGACGAGATCCGCAAGGCGTACCGGAAGCTCGCCCGGAAGTACCACCCGGACGTGAACCCGAACGACCGCAAGGCCGAGGAGCGCTTCAAGGACATCTCGCTCGCCTACGAGGTGCTCTACGACAAGGAGAAGCGCGCGCGTTACGACGAGTTCGGGGCGCAGAGCTACGCGGCGGGCTTCGATCCCGAGCAGGCGCGCGAGTACGCGCGCTGGTCGCGCGGCGCGCGGCGCAGCCCGTTCCACGAGAGCCAGGCGGCGGACGTCGACATCGACATCGAGGACCTGCTGGGCGGGATCTTCGGCGGCGCCCGCAGGCCGCGCGGCCCCGCGAAGGGCGCCGACGCCGAAGGCGAGATCCGGATCGACTTGCTCGACGCGGTGCGCGGCGGCGAGGTGCGTGTGCAGGTCGCCGGCCGCGGGACGCTGCGCGTGAAGATCCCCGCCGGCGCCGACGACGGAACGCGCATCCGGCTGGCCGGCCAGGGCGATCCCGGCACGCTCGGGGCGCCGCCGGGCGACCTGTACCTGACCCTGCACGTGCGGCCGCACGCGTTCTTCGAGCGCAAGGGCAGCGATCTTTCGCTCGATCTTCCGGTCACGCTGCCGGAGCTCGTGCTCGGCGCGTCGATCGAGGTGCCCACGCCCGACGGGCCGGTCACGATGAAGGTTCCCCCGCAGTCCGCGAGCGGACGCGTGCTGCGGCTGCGCGGCAAGGGCGTGCCGAAGCTCGGCGGGTCCGAGCGCGGTGATCTGTACGTGAAGCTTCACGCCGAGCTTCCCGATCCCGCCGATCCGCGCCTGGAAGCGATCGCGAACGAGCTGGCGCCGCTGTACGAGGGGCGCGACGTGCGCGCCAAGCTCCGGGGCTCGTCGTGACCTACTACACGCGGCGCCAGGTCGTGGAGCTGCTCGAGATCGACGAGGGCTTCCTGGTCTCGCTCGAGCGCGAGGACATCGTGCTGCGCGACGCGCCGCCCGAGGTCGAGGGCGAGTACTCCGAACGCATGCTCGAGCGCGCGCGCGTGGCGCAGAACCTGGTGCGCGATCTCGAGGTGAACCTGCCCGGTGTCGCCGTGATCGTGCGCCTGCGGGAGGAGATGGTCGGACTGCGCCGCCACATGGAGGACCTGTTGACGCAGCTCGGCCAGAAGCCGCGGGCACGCTAGCGCGTGGCCCGTTGCCACAGCCCGGGCCGAATGCCACGCGGCCGGTGGCCACGACTCTTGACTTCCATTGCCCTCGGCACAGAGTGCCGCTTCGTATGAACTCGAAGGACGACATCCAGGCGCGACTCGCGTTCCTCGAGCTCGGCGAGGAGGACTTCGAGACCCTCGGCCGTCTCAAGCCTGTCCTCGAGAAGCACGCCGACGGCTTCGTCGCGGCTTTCTATCGCCATCTGCTCTCCTTCGAGGCGACACACCGGCTGCTCGCGGACCCCGACGTGAAGAAGCGGCTGCTGGGCAAGCAGCGCGACTATCTGCTGTCTCTGGCGGATTCCCCGATCGACGACGCCTACTTCCAGAGCCGCCGCGCGATCGGCACCACGCACGTGCGCGTCGGCCTGGAGCCGCGCTGGTATCTCGGCGCGTACGCGCTCTACCAGCGGCTGCTGGTGCCGGTGATCTGCGAGCACTTCCGCGCCAACCCCGTGCTCGCCGAGCGGATCGTCGTCTCCCTGCACAAGCGGCTCATGCTCGACGCTCAGCTCGCGATGGAGTCCTACATCGACCTGCGCGAGGAACGACTCGCCTACTCGAACCGCGAGCTGGCCGCCGCTTCGCGCGAGCTGGGGCAGCGCTACGAGCTCGAGCACGAGCGCCTGCGCGAGACCTCGGCACGCGCGCGCGCGGCCGAGGAGCTGGCCTCGATCGCGACCATCATCGCCGGGCTCGCGCACGAGATCGGCACGCCGATGGGCGTGATCCAGGGCCACGCCGAGCTGCTCGAGACGTCGGTCACCGACGAGCGCGGACGCCACCGCCTGCGCACGATCCGCGAGCAGATCGAGCGCATCTCCGAGATCATCAAGACGCTGCTCAACATGGCGCGTCCGCACGAGAAGGAGCACGTGCCGGTCGAGCTCACGGGTGTGGTGCGCGAGACGCTGGCGTTCCTGTCCGAGAAGCTCCGCGTGCACCGGATCGAGACGCGGGTCGACCTGCCCGCGCGCGCCGTGCTGCGCGGCAACCACGACAAGCTGCAGCAGCTCTTCATCAATCTGGTCATGAACGCGATCGACGCGATGCCGGACGGCGGCAGGCTCTCGATCGCGGTCGCGCAGAGCGGCGCCGGGAAGCTCGAGGTGTGCGTGAGCGACACGGGCCACGGCATGTCGCCCGAGGTCGCCGCCCGCGTGTTCGAGCCGTTCTTCACCACCAAGCCCGCCGGGCGCGGCAGCGGGCTGGGGCTGATCGTGGCGAAGGGCATCGTCTCCGACCACGGCGGGACGATCCAAGTCGAGAGCGCTGCCGGCCGCGGCACGGAGTTCAAGCTCGTGCTCCCGGCGTGGGAGACTCAGTCCGAAGCTTCGTCGAACTCCGGAGCGTAGGCGGCCCTCAGCAGGTCGCTCTCCGTGACCAGGCCGACCATCTCCTGGCCGCGGCGCCCGTGCCGGACTACCGGCAGGCAGCCGATCTTCAGCCGCAGCATGCGCTGCGCGGCGTCGCCGAGGCTGGTGCGTTCGGTGGCGGTGTAGGGCTCGCGGTGCATCACCTCGGCGATCGCGATGCCGCGCAGGTGCTGCGCGCGCTCGACGCCGTCACTCTCTTCGAGCCGCGCGATCGAGGCGTCGAGCACGTCACGGTGGGAGAGCAGCCCGACCAGCCGTCCGGCGTCGACCACCGGCAGGTGCCGGATCCGGGCCAGGCGCATGATGCGATCGGCATCGAGCAGGGATTCCTCCGAACCCACGCTCACGAAGTTCTTCCGCATCAGCGTGCCGACCGTGTCCTCGGGTCGACCGACCCGTCGCAGTGCCTTCATGAGCCGAGGGCAGTGCATGTGGCATGCCGTCTAGTGCCGTCGCTTCGCCCCAAGGCCAACCTCTCTGAAATGTGTACTAATGCCACAATGAGCCGTATTGACACAGCCCAAACTTATGGCGGAGCCGTGCGCGAGCCTGAGCCGCTGGCACGGCCTCTGCTAACTGGAGCCGCCATGGGAGAGCCGCGAAAAGTCCTGGTCGTCGATGACGAGCCCGCGATGCGGGAGATGCTGGTCTCGCTGCTGGAGGAGGAAGGCATCCGGGCCCGTCCCGCCGCCAGCGCGGACGAGGCGCTCGAGTGCACCCGCGAGACCGACTTCGACGCCGTCGTCTCGGACATCCGCATGCCCGGTCGGGACGGAATCGAGCTGCTCGGCGAACTGCGCCAGGCACGGCCCGAGACCCCGGTGATCCTGATGACCGCGTTCGGGAGCATCGACTCCGCGGTCGACGCGATGCGCAGCGGTGCCTTCGACTACATCACCAAGCCCTTCAAGCGCGGCGCGGTGCTGGCGTCGCTGGAGCGCGCTTTCGAGATCCGCGCGCTCGAGCAGGAGAACCGGCGCCTGCGCCGCGCGCTCGACAAGACCACCTCGTTCGGCGATCTGATCGGCGCGGGCCCCGCCATGCACGAGATCTTCGCGCTGATCCGCAAGATCTCGTCGAGCCGCTCCAACGTGCTGATCACCGGCGAGAGCGGAACCGGCAAGGAGGTCGTGGCGCGCACGATCCACTTCACGGGTGCGCGCGCGCAGGCCTCGTTCGTGCCGATCAACTGCACCGCCATGCCCGAGGGCCTGCTCGAGAGCGAGCTGTTCGGCCACGTGCGCGGCGCGTTCACGGGAGCGCATGCGACCAAGCGCGGGCTCTTCGAAGAGGCGAACGGCGGCACGATCTTCCTCGACGAGATCGGCGACATGAGCCCGGCGCTCCAGAGCAAGCTCCTGCGCGTGCTGCAGGACCAGGAGATCCGACCCGTCGGCGGCAACAAGGCGGTGCACGTCGACGTGCGCGTGATCGCGGCGACCAACAAGGACCTGAAGAAGGAGATCGCCGAGGGCCGCTTCCGGCAGGATCTCTTCTACCGCCTGAACGTGATCGCGATCCACATCCCACCGCTGCGCGAGCGACCCGAAGACATTCCGCCGCTCGCGCTCGCGTTCCTGGAGCGGCACGCCCCCGGCCGCCCGGTCAGCCTCTCGCGCGGCGCGCTCGAGCTGCTCAAGCACCAGGCCTGGGAGGGCAACGCGCGCGAGCTCGAGAACGCGCTGGAACGCGCGCTGCTGCTGACCGCGGGCGACGAGATCCAGGTCGCCGACCTGCCGTCCGGCGGCGACGCCAGGGGCGGCGAGGCGGGTTCGGAACACCCCGAGCGCGGACTGCTCGCGACGGCGCTCGAGAAACAGATGTCGCTGCGCGAGCTCTCTGACCTGTACACGGATCGCATCCTCGAGCTCGTGCATGGCAACAAGGTTCGCGCCGCCCGTATACTCGGCATCAACCGGCGCACGTTGTACCGGCGTGGCGAAAGCCGACACCGAGCCGCGTCCCGCAGCGCTTCGAGGGAGACAAACTGATGCAGATCAAGAAGATCCTCGTCCCGACGGACTTCTCGGAGCACGCCGACAAGGCGATCGAGGCGGCCGAGATCCTGGCCAAGCCGCTCGGGGCGGAGATCCAGCTGCTGCACGTGCTGCACCTCCCGGTCCAGGCGGTCACGCCGGAGATGGCGGTGGTGCCGGTCGCCTTCTGGCAGGACCTGCGGGCCTTCGCGCAGCGCAAGCTCGACGCGTCGCGTGCGGCGATCGAGAAGCAGGGCGTGCGCTGCAGCGCCGAGATCGTCGAGGACATCCCCGGCTTCGCCATCGCCGCCGCGGCCAAGCGTACGAACGCGGACCTGATCGTGATGGGCAGCCGGGGGCTCACGGGCCTGAAGCACGCGCTGCTCGGCTCGGTCGCCGAGCGCACCGTGCGCACCGCGCCGTGTCCGGTGCTGACCGTGAAGTCCGAGGACAAGGCCGCGCTCAAGCTGCGTGCGATCCTGGTGCCGATGGACTTCTCGCCCGCCTCGCACAAGGCGCTCGAGATCGCGAAGGAGCTCGCCAAGTCCGCCGGTCCCGCGCACCTGATCCTGGTGCACGCCTACTACGTTCCGATCGAGCTCGAGCAGTTCCTGATCCAGCAGGGCGACCCGGTGCTCGAGCGGCTCTCGGAGTCGGTGACCAAGGATCTCGAGACGATCCTCACTGGCCTCCAGGACGCGGGCATCTCGTCGGAGTACCTGGCCAGCCGCGGAGCGCCGGAGCGCCTGATCGTCGACCTCGCGAAGCAGAAGCACGCCGACCTGATCGTGATGGGCACGCACGGCCGGCGCGGGCTCGCGCACCTGCTGCTCGGCAGCGTCGCCGAGCGCGTCGTGCGCACGGCCGACTGTCCGGTCATGACGGTGCAGGAGAAGAAGGGCTAGGGGCGACGGTCAAGGCAGCGCGAAGCGCTGCCGTCGCGGCAGGCGGGCTTCGCCCGCCACTAACCGCGCAAGACCTGCCTCAGCCGAACTTGCCGCGGATGTAGTCCTCGGTCGCGCGCACGCGCGGCTTCACGAACAGCTCACCGGTCTCGCCGAACTCGATCACGCGGCCGAGATACATGAAGGCCGTGTAGTCGGAGACGCGCGCGGCCTGCTGCATGTTGTGGGTCACGATCACGATCGTGTAGCGGTCGGCGAGCCCGCGCATCAGCTCTTCGATCTTCTGGGTCGCGATCGGATCGAGCGCGGAGCACGGCTCGTCGAGCAGGATCACCTCCGGCTCGACCGCGATCGCGCGCGCGATGCAGAGCCGCTGCTGCTGGCCGCCCGACAGACCGAGCGCGCTGTCGCGCAGGCGGTCCTTGACCTCGTCCCACAGACCCGCGCCGATCAGGCTGCGCTCGACGAGCTCGTCGAGCTCGGCACGCGCGCCGATGCCGTGGATCCGGCAGCCGTAGGCGACGTTCTCGTAGATCGACTTCGGGAACGGGTTCGACTTCTGGAACACCATGCCGATGCGCCGGCGCAACGCGAACACGTCGACGTCGGGATCGAAGATGCTGCGGTCGTGGAACAGCACCTGACCCTCGACGCGCACGCCATCGATCAGGTCGTGCATGCGGTTGATGCAGCGCAGAAGTGTGGACTTGCCGCAGCCGGAGGGCCCGATCAGCGCGGTGATCTTGTGCTCGGGGATGTCGAGGCTGATCTCCTTCAGCGCCTGCGCGGCGCCGTACCAGAGCGAGAGCGCCTTCACGTGCAGGACGGCCTTCTCGATCTCAGGGAGTCGGGCGAGCTCTTGGCTCTGGGCCGGCTGCGTCATCAGATCGCGCTCCCGGCGTATTTCCGCCGCAGGTGGTTGCGCACGAGGATCGCCGTCAGGTTCGTCGACAGCACGACCAGGATCAAGAGCAGCGCGGTCGCGAACACGAGCGGCCGGACCGCCTCGATGTTCGGGCTCTGGAAGCCCACGTCGTAGATGTGGAAACCCAGGTGCATGAACTTGCGCTCGAGGTGCAGGAACGGGAACTCGCCGTCGAGCGGCAGGCTGGGCGCGAGCTTGACCATGCCCACGATCATGAGTGGCGCGACCTCGCCGGCCGCGCGCGCCATGGCGAGAATCAGCCCGGTCAGCACGCCCGGAAGCGCCGCGGGCAGGACGACACGCCAGAGGGTCTCGAACTTGGTCGCGCCGAGCGCCAGCGAACCCTCACGAACCACGCGCGGCACCGCCGCCAGGCCCTCTTCGGTCGCCACCACCACGACCGGCACGGTGAGCAGGGCGAGCGTCAGGCTCGCCCACAGGATTCCGCCCGTGCCGAAGGTCGGCGTCGGCAGCCGGTCGGCGAACAACAGCGAGTCGAGCGTGCCGCCCACCAGGTACACGAAGAAGCCCAGCCCGAACACCCCGAACACGATCGAGGGCACACCCGCCAGGCTGTTCACCGCGATGCGCACCGCGCGCACCACGATGCCCTGACGCGCGTACTCGCGCAGGTAGAGCGCCGTCAGTACACCGAACGGTGCCACCGCGAGGCTGGTGAGGAGCACCATCAGCACGGTGCCGAAGATCGCCGGGAAGATGCCGCCCTCGGTGTTCGACTCGCGCGGCTCGCCGGCCACGAACTCCCAGAGCCGCGAAGCGTAGAGCGCGAGCTTGCCGCTCGTGCCGAGCGCGTTCGCGCGCACCGCGCGCACCACCTGCGCGAGCGGGATCGCCTTCTCGCGCCCGTCGGCGGTGCGCATGACCAGGACGTCCGCGAGCAGCTCCGCTTCGCGCGCGGAGAGCGCCGAGGCCGCCTCCTCGTACCGCGCCTGCAGGTCGCCAGTGTCGCGACCCGCGCGGCGCAGGCGCTCGATCTCGCGGTTCAGGCCGCGGATCTCGGCGTCGAGTGTCTCGACTCGCTCCGCGCGCTGTTCGCGCTTCTCGCGCAGCAGCGCGGGCAGCGCGGCCCAGACCGCCTCCGCACCCTCGGCGCGCGCCCGCTCGCCCTGCCGGACCGCGACCGGGAAGCCGTAGAAGCGGCCCCACTCCTCGCGCTCGAGCACGCCCGCGTCGGTCGGCCGCACCTCGCTCGTCACCTGCGCGGCATCGATCCAGCGGAAGTCCGAGCCGCCCAGGTCGCGGTTGCCGACCGCCACGCGCAGCCGTTCGCGCGGCTGACCCTGCTCGTCGCGGTCGAGCTCGCGATCGGCGATCTCGCCGAGCAGCGTGGTTCCGTCGCTCTGCGTGAGCGCGACGAGGTCGGCCTGCCAGAAGTGACCGAGCCCGTTCGCGGCCACCAGCGCCACCAGCCCGCCCACCAGCAGCAAGTTTGCGGCCAGCGCACCCGCGGTGAGCGAGATCATCGCGTCGCCGCCGAGTCCACGTCGCAGTCCGAAGGCCACCGCTCAGTTCCCCGAGTATCTGCGCCGAAGACTCTCGCGCACGAGGTCGGCGGCGGTGTTCAGCACGAACGTGACGATGAAAAGCAATAGCGCGGACAGGAACAGCACGCGGTACAGGGTCCCGCCGTGCGGCGCCTCCGGAATCTCCACCGCGATGTTCGCGGACAGGGAGCGGAAGCCGTCGAACGGGCTCCAGCCCAAGAGCGGCGTGTTGCCGGTCGCCATCAGCACGATCATGGTCTCGCCGACCGCGCGCCCGAAGCCGATCATGACCGCGGCGAACAAGCCCGGGCTCGCGGCCGGCAGCACGACGCGCGCGAGCGTCTGCCAGCGCGTCGCGCCCAGCGCGAGCGAGGCGGCCGCCAGCGTCTTGGGCACGTTGGAGAGCGACTCCTCGGCGATCGCGAAGATGATCGGAATCACCGCGAAGGCCATCGCGACGCCGGCGACGACCGCGTTGCGCTGGTCGTACGCGAGGCCGGTGGTCTGCTGCAGCCAGCCGCCGAAGTCGCCGCCGAACACCATGCCCTCGACCGTCCCCGAGAGCAGGATCGAGACCGCCGCACCGGCTGCGAGCGCCGCCGCCGCGAACGCGACCTCGGCGCCCGGCGGAAGCCGGCCGCGAAGCCGCCCGGGCAGCGCGCGGAACGCGAAGCCCGCGGCGAGCGCGAGCACGGGCGACGCCACCAGCAGGAGCAGCAGCCCGGGGAAGTAGCGCTCGAGCCGTGGCGCGAGCCACAGCCCCGCCAGGAATCCGAGCACGACACTGGGCAGTGACGCCATGATCTCGACGCTCGGCTTCACCCAGCGTTGCAGGCGCGGATCCATCAGCTGCGAGGTGTAGAGCGCGCCGAGAATGCCCAGCGGGATGGCGAAGAACAGCGCGTAGAACGTGCCCTTCAGCGTGCCGATCGCGAGCGGCGTGAGCGAGAGCTTGGGCTCGAACTCCTCCGATCCGCCGGTCGACTGCCAGACCCAGGTCGGGCCCGGGTAGTCCTCGTACCAGATCGGCTCCACGAGGCCCGCGACCGACGTCTCCGGGTGCGGATTGCGCACGTCGAAGGCGCGGACGCCGCTGGCCGACGCGATGTAGAGCGCGTCGCCGCGCGGCGCGAGCACCGCCGTGATCGCCTCCTCGCCGCCCGCGTGGCCCCGCCACAGCGTGCGCTCCGACGTCGAGTGGTACAACCCGATGGATCCGTCCGCGGCCAGCGCCGCGAACGTGCGCTTGCGCCACGAGGGCGCGATCGCCCGGATCGCGGCGCCCTGCGACGCGATCTCGTGCGCGCGCACGAGCTCGGCGTGCGCGCGTCCGGACTGCACGCGGAACCAGACCGAGAGCTCGCCGTCAGCAAAGCCGACCACCACGCTGCGGCCGCCGACCAAAAGCGACAGCGCGCTGATCGGCGCGCCCGTGTCCGAGATGCGCGGCGAGCGCACGCCGTCCTCGGCGAGCTCCCACCAGTACAGCCCGCCGCGCGCGTCCGCGCCGTAGAGCTGGCGCTGATCGGAGTCGAGCAGCAGCCGCGTGACGCCCTCCGGTGACGGGACCTGCCAGCGCGAGATCTGCTCGTCGCGCTCGCCGGTGAAGTCGTTCACGCGCACGTCGCGGCGCACGACGACCAGCGTGCCGTCGGATAGCACCGCCGCGGCCGCCGATCCGGTCGCGCGCGCGCGCGCCGAGAACGCCACGACCGACGCGCCGCCGGTCTCGAGCTCGAGCTCGACCGGCGCGCCGAGCTCCGCGCTGACGCTGCGCGCGTTGGCCTCGCCGTAGGCGACCCGCCACTCGATCGGGACCACGATCACGCGCCCGTCGCGCAGCAGTGCCGCGAAGGTCGGCTCGCCCGGCGCGTCGCCGACCGCGACGACTTCGCCGGCGAGCGGAAAGGGGAGCGTGGCCTGGAGCGCCCCGTTCGCGGCGTCGAGCACCGACACGCTCCCGTCGCGCGCGACGCTCGCCACGCGCGCCAGCGAGGCGTCGGCCAGCAGCAGCGCCGGCTCCCCGCCCGTGCGGGTGAGCACGCGCGGCTCCGAGACGCCGGCGCCGCGGAACAGCGGCGCGACCTCGATCAGCAGGAACACGAGGATCCCGACCAGCGAAAGCACGACCGCGAAGCCGCCCGCGCGCACCAGCGCCGACGCGAGGCGGTCGAGCACCAGCCGACCCCACGAAGTCGCCACCGGAAACGCCGCTTGGCTCGGCGCGGCGACTTCGGGCGGCGGCTCGAGTCGTGGAGCCGGCTGCATCTTGACCTACTTTACTCGAGCTTCGCGAGCTCTTGCTCGATCACTCCCGCCTTGAGCGGCAGGTAGCCGTCCTTCAGCACGATCCCCTGGCCCTCGCGCGAGAGCACGAAGCGCAGGAACTGGTCGGTGAGCGGATCGAGCGGCTTGCTCGGAGCCCGGTTCACGTACACGTACAGGAAGCGCGCGAGCGGATACTTGCCGGCGTAGACTTCTTCGGGGTCGGTGGTGGCGAAGGCCGACTTCGCATCCTTCGCGAGCGAGAGCGCCTTCACGCCGGACGTCTGGTAGCCGAGCCCGCTGTAGCCGATGCCGAGTTTGTCCTCGGTCACGCCCTGCACCACCGACGCGGAGCCCGGCTGCTCCTTCACGGTGTCGCGGTAGTCGCCGCCGCACAGCGCGACCTCCTTGAAGTAGCCGTACGTGCCCGATGCGGAGTTGCGGCCGTAGAGCCGCATCGGCTGCGAAGCCAGCGTGCCCTGCACGTCCGCCGCGCCCCAGCTGTCGAGCGGGGCGGCCGCGCCGCAGCGCCGCGACTTGGAGAAGATCGCGTCCACCTGCGGCAGCGTCAGCTTGTCGAGCGGGTTGTCCTTGTTCACGTACACCGCCAGCGCGTCGACCGCGACACGGATCTGCGTGGGCGGATAGCCGAACTTCTTCTCGAAGGCATCGACCTCGTCCGGCTTCATCGCGCGGCTCATCGGCCCGAGCTGGGCGGTGGCCTCGATCAGCGCGGGCGGCGCGGTGGACGATCCCTTGCCTTCGACCTGCACGCGCACGCTCGGGTAGGCGGCGCTGAAGCCCTCTGCCCAGAACGTCATCAGGTTGTTCAGCGTATCCGAGCCGATCGAGCTCAGATTGCCGGCCACGCCACTCACCTTGGCGTAGGGGGCGATCGCCTTGTCGACGCTGGCCTCGGACGCTTGTGCGAGCGGCGCAGCCGAGAGCCAGGCCGCCGCCACCAGGACCGAACGGAACGCAATGCGGTTCATCGAGCTTCTCACCTCCATGGATCCGGGCGGCAGAATGGGTCGGCCCAGTGTCACGGCCGGGTCGCCCGATTGACGTTTCGGTGACGAATCCTTTCCCGGAATCGCTGCCGCGCCGTCACAGATTCGACACGCGGGCCCGCGGGGACCGGGCTATGCTCCCCGCGGTGACGGGGAAGCCTGCGACCAAATCGGAGTCGACGATCGACGGCCTGCGCGAGCTGATCCTGCGCATGGGCGCGTTGGCCGAGGCGATCCTGGCCAAGGCCCTGGCCTGTGTGGCGCAGCGCGACCGGGCGCTCGGGCTGACCGTGCAGAGCGACGACCTCGAGATCGACCGGCTCGACGTCGCGATCGACGACGCGATCCTGCGGGCGCTGGCGCTGCAGGCGCCGGTGGCCGAGGACCTTCGCCAGGTGATCGCGATCAAGACCATGGCCACGGACCTCGAGCGGATCGGCGACATCGCGCGCAACATCGCCAAGAGCGGCATGCGCCTGGCAGAGCGGCCGCACACGCCCTTCCCCGCCCGGCTCGAGCGGCTGCAGAATGAGGCCAGCCGCCAGCTGCGCGCGGCGCTCGACAGCTTCCAGACGCTGGATGCCGACGCCGCCCGAGCGGTGATCGCGGGCGACGACCGCGTCGACGAGCTGCAGGACGCGCTGGTGCGCGAGCTGATCGACGGCATGGAGCGCGAGCCCACGACCGCCGCGCAAGCGGTCGACGTGATCTTCATCGCCGAGAGTCTCGAGCGCGTCGGCGATCACGCGACCAACGTGGCCGAGGACGTGATCCTGGCCGTCGAGGCGCGCAATGTGAAGCACGCCGAGAAGCTCGCGCGTCGCGCGCACGGAAGCTGACAGAGTATGGGAGCGCGAATCCTCGCGATCGACGACGAGCCGGATCTGCTCGAGCTCGTCCGGGTCGGACTGACGCAGGCCGGCTACGTGGTCGAGACCGCGAGCACCGGCAACGAGGCGCTGGCCGCGCTGCGGCGCGCGCCGCCCGATCTGATCCTGCTCGACGTGATGCTGCCGGACCTGTCCGGCACGGAGCTGTGCTCGCGCATCCGCGCGGATCAGCGCCTGGCCGCGGTGCCGATCATCATGCTCACCGCCAAGTCCGAGGAGATCGACCGCGTGGTCGGCCTCGAGGTGGGCGCGGACGACTACGTGACCAAGCCCTTCAGCCCGCGCGAGCTGGCCTTGCGCGTGCGCGCGGTGCTGCGCCGGCGCGCGCCGTCGGGCGAGCGCGTGCGCGTGGTCGAGCACGGCAGCCTGCGCGTCGATCCGGAATCGCACCGCGCGAGCGTGTCGGGGCGCGAGATCGTGCTCACCGCGAAGGAGTTCCAGCTCCTGCTCGCGCTGATGACCCGGCCCGGACGCGTGATGACGCGCGAGCGCCTGCTCGACGAGGTCTGGGGCTCCGACATCACCGTCACCTCGCGCACGATCGACACGCATCTGAAGCGCCTGCGCGAGAAGCTGGGCGAGGCCGGATCGCTGGTCGAAACCGTGCGCGGAGTGGGCTACCGCTTCGCCGAGTAACGCCCGGCGAGCGAGGCCCATGCCCAGAATCCAGCGAAGACTGATGATCGCGCTGGCCGCGCTGGTCATCGCGGTCTCGATCACCACCGGCTTCTGGGTCGATCGCTCGCTGCGCGCGCGCGAGCTCGGCCACCTCGAGCGGTTGCTCGGCGCAAGCGCGCGCGCCGTCGTGGAGCTCGTGCGCGACGTGCCGTTCGATGCCGCCCACGAGCACGAGCTCACCGAGCTGGCGCGCCGCGCTTCGCTCGCGACCGGCACCCGTGTCACGTTGATCGCGCCGGACGGCAGCGTCGTGGCCGACTCGGAGCTCCGCAGCGAGGACCTCGCGAGCTTCGGGAACCACGCGAACCGCCCCGAAGTCGCCGCGGCGCTCGCGGGCGACCCGGGAGCGGACACGCGCCGCAGCGAGACGGTCGGCCGACCGTTGCTGTACGTCGCGGTGCCGCGTCCCCCGGGTGTGGTTCGCGTCGCGACGGATCTCGCACCGATCGACGCGGCGACCGCCGAGCTGCGCTCGGCCCTGCTGGCGGGCGGCGCGATCACGCTCGCCGCGGCGCTCCTGCTCTCGTACTTGATCTCGCACGCATTGCTCCGGCCCTTGGGGGCATTCCACGCGGCGTTGGCGCGTCTGTCCGCCGGCGAGCTCGGCGCGCGCGTGCGCTGGCGCTCGAACGACGAGCTCGGCGATCTCGCGCGCGCGTTCGACGGCATGGCGGAGGATCTCGAGCAGGGTCAGTCGGCGATCGTCGCCGAGCGCGACCGGCTGGCGGCGGTTCTCTCGGTGATGGTCGAGGGCGTGCTCGTGGTCGACGCCGAGGAGCGCATCGTGCTCGCGAATCCGCGGCTGCGCGAGCTGCTCGGGATCCGCGGCGAGATCGAGGGCCTGCGGCCGCTCGCCGCGGTGCGCAACGCCGACGTCGACGACGCGCTGCGCGCCGCGCTCGCCGAGAGCCAGCCCGTGCACCGGGAGATCGCGCTAGCCGGGGTGGAGCGGCGCGTACTTGCGGTGCACGCCGCGAGCTTCGCGATCGGCGACGCGAAGGGCGCGGTCGCGGTGTTCCACGACATGACCGAGGTGCGGCGGCTCGAGACGGTGCGGCGCGACTTCGTCGCCAACGCCTCGCACGAGATCAAGACGCCGCTGACCGCGATCCGCGGCTTCGCCGAGACGCTGCTCGGCAGCGAGCTGCCGGCGAGCGACGCGCGCAGCTATCTCGAGATCATCCTGAAACACAGCGAGCGGCTCTCGCGCCTGGTCGAGGATCTGCTCGAGCTGTCGCGCCTGGAGAGCGGCAAGTTCACGCTCGAGCCCGAGCCGCTCGACGTGGGCGTGCTCGCCGCGAAGCTGTGTCGCGAGCTCGAGCCGCGCCTGCGCGAGCGCGGCGTCTCTGTGCGAATCGCCGCGGAGGGCGCCCCGCGCGCGTTCGCCGACGCGAGCGCGGTCGAGCAGATCCTGCAGAACCTGCTCGACAATGCGATCAAGTACTCCGACTCGGACCGCGAGATCGAGGTGCGCGTGCGGGTCGAGGGCGACGACGTGCGCATCGACGTCGCGGATCAGGGCCTCGGTATCCCCGAGGCCGATCGCGCGCGCATCTTCGAGCGCTTCTACCGCGTCGACCGCGGGCGCTCGCGCGAGCAGGGGGGCACGGGGCTCGGTCTGTCGATCGTGAAGCACCTGGTGCAGGCCTCCGGCGGCGAGGTCTGGGTCGAGAGCACGCCCGGCGTCGGCTCCACGTTCTCCTTCACGCTGCCGTCGAACTTCACGCGCTCGTAACCCTTCCGTCCTGATTCCGCGCGTTTCGCCATCTAGTCTACGCGCGGGGCTCACACACGGAGGGGGATGACCCATGAAGGTACGCAAGGCGATCGCCGCGCTCGCGCTCTGTCTCGCAGCGCTCTCACTCGGGGGTGCGCCGCCGGCGGCCGCCGACCAGACCAACGCGGTCGAGGACATCGTCAACGTCCTGCAGCAGAAGGGCCTGATCGACGAGGCCACGGGCGACGAGATCCTCGCCAAGCAGGAGCGCTCTGAAGCGAAGCAGGCGGCCGCGAAGCCGCCCGTCTCGGCCGCGTCGCTCACGGAGGGATTCGTGTGGAGCGGCGACTTCCGGCTCCGCGACGAGCAGTTCTGGTACGGGCGCGCGTTCGGCGGCAGCGCCGACGACGACAACCGCCTGCGCTACCGCGCGCGCCTCGGCTTCACCAAGCAGGTGAACTCGTGGGCGCTGGTCGGGTTGCGGCTCACGTCGGGCACCGGTGACTACCGCAGCACGAACACAAGCTTCGGCCAGCAAGCCAACTGGGCGCCGTTCTCCGTCTACCTCGATCGCGCCTACGCGCAGTTCGCGTTGCCCGATCCGGGCGGGATCGGGCTCGCCAGCACGGCCACCGGCGGCCGGATCCCGAACCCGTTCGTGTGGAAGAACGGGATCGACAAGATGATCTGGGACGAGGACATCAGCCCGACCGGCTTCTCGGTCACCAGCAGCTACTCGCCGCTGGAGGGCACGAAGCTGTTCGGGACGGTCGGCTACTTCGTTGAGCTCACGCAGAGCTCCGACACCGAAACCAAGGTGTTCGGCTTCCAGCTCGGCGGCTCGACCGCGGTCGCGGAGAAGCTCACCGTCGGCGCGCGCGCGAGCTTCTACGACTGGGCGAACGTGAGCGCCGATCCGAACTTCGCGATCAACTCGACGCCGACCGCGAACAGCAACCAGCGCTTCGGCAATCTGCCGACCGCCTTCGACGACGACGTGCAGATCGGCGAGACCTCGGCGTACGTCAGCTGGAGCGGCATCGAGGGCTGGCCGGCGCTGGTCTGGGGCACGCTCGCCTACAACTTCACGGCCGAGGCCGGCACCGTGAACGGCGTACGGGTCGGCCCGGAGGCGGCCGCCTGGGGCTTCGGCATCGAGATCGGGGATCCCAAGGCGCTGTTCCTGCTCGGCATCGAGTACAGCTACATCCCCGCCAACGCGGTGCTCGCGCTCTACACCGACAGCGACATGTTCGACGGCTACACCAACCGCGAGGGCATCGGCGTGTATCTCGCGCGCGAGCTGGCGGCCAACACCGAGCTCAAGCTCTCGCTCTGGGACGGCGAGCCGATCAGGACCACCGGCAGCAGCGGGGGCGACGGCCCGTTCAACCCCGACACCTGGACGTCCGCCAATCAGCAGGCGAACCGGAGGCGCTTCCAGGCCGACGTGAACTTCAAGTTCTAGGCGGCAGCGGCAGGAACACGCTGAACTGTGTTCCGCGTCCGACCTCGGAGCGCACGGTGATCTCCCCACCGTGCCGCTGCACGATCTCGTACGAGATCGAGAGGCCGAGGCCCGTGCCCTGCCCGACGGGCTTGGTGGTGAAGAACGGATCGAAGACCCGCTCGAGCGCTTCCGGTGCGATTCCGCAGCCGTCGTCCTCGACGTCGACGCGCGCGCGGCCGCCGGAGGCGCTCGTCGAGAGCCGGATCGTTCCGCTCTCGCCGACGGCGTCGGCGGCGTTCAAGAGCAGGTTCAGCAGCACCTGCTCGAGCTCGCGCGGCGCGCACTCGACCGGCGGCACCGAGCCGAAGCGGCGCTCGATCCGCACGCCCGCCGGCAGGCGCGGCCGCGCCATGCGCGCGACCGACTCGATCAAGAGGTGCAGCTCGGCGCGCTCGCGCTCGCCCGACTTCGCGTGCGAGAAGCGCCGGATCTGATCGACGATCGCGGTGATGCGCTCGATGCCCTCGAGCGACTCGTCGATCAGGTCGCGCCCGTCGGCGAAGATCACGTGGCTGTCCTCGCTGCGCTCGAGCCCGTGCTTCTCGAGCAGGCCGTTCACGGTCTGCCAGTACTCGCGCAAGAGCAGCATGTTGGTGCGCACGTAGGAGGCCGGATTGTTGACCTCGTGGGCGACGCCGGCGGCGAGCTGACCCACGGCGGCCATCCGTCCCGACAGCACCAGCCGGCTCTGCAGCACCTCGAGCTCGCGCAGATCGCGCACGATCACGGCCAGGCCGCTCTCCGCGCCGCGTCCGTCGCGCAGGAGCGACGCCGTCACCGACACCGGGATGCGTAGACCGTCCGCGCCGCTCACCTGGCCGCGCTGGTCGCGCAGCTCGCGCGGCGGATCGAGCCGCGGCAGCGGCAGGATCTCGCTCACGTGGCGGCCCTCGAGCTGCTCGCGGCTCTGGCCGACGATCTGCGACAGGCCGGTGTTGGCCGAGCGCACGCGGCCGTCCATCCTGAGCAGCAGCAGGCCCTCGCTCATCGCCTCGCTGATCTCGCGCGAGAAGGTGCCCGGCGACAGGATCGAGTAGCCGAAGCGGTTCAGCGACAGCGCGAGTAGCACGCCGGTGAGCGCGAAGGCGAAGATCGCGAGCTGCGGGACGAGCACGCCGAAGAACGGCAGCACACCGTCCGTGATCGAGCCCACCAACAGGAGCTGCAGGATTCCGAACGCGATCCAGTTCGCCTGGCTCCGCATGCTCTCGAGCTTCGTCTCGCGGTACGCGCGCGCGGCGATCGACACCCCGGAGAGCAGCGAGCCGACCGTGACCAGGAAGAACAGCGGGTAGAGCGGGCCGAACGTGTAGCCGAAGCCCCAGCTCTGGCGCACCACGCCGGTGTGTACCCAGGGCGTGAACCAGGTGAGCATCAGGAACAGCCCCGCAAAGGCGAAGTAGATCCGCAGCGAGCGCTGGAAGCGAGGCACGTTCACGCGCGTGACCGTGATGATGAAGCGCGCGGTGAGCGGCCCGATCGCGACCCAGCCCAGGGCGGAGAGCTTCACCAGCGCCAGCGCGTACTCCGGATCCTGCGCCGTGTTCCAGAGCAGCTGGCACACGGCCCAGAACGCGCCGCAGTAGATCAAGAGCCCCGCCTGGCGGTTGCCGGCGTCGTGCGGATCGCGCACCACGATCGTGGTCGCGGAGACCAACAGGGCCGCGCAGGCCAGAAGCTCTAGCGCCGTGAACGCGAGCATCGCTCTCCGTCTCGAGCGCGCATCGGCCGCGATCGCGCGCGCCTTGATCCACGCTCGATGACTCGCCGCGACGCACGCGACGCGTGTAGACTCGCCCGACGGGGACGCAGGAGGGCGCGAAGTGGCCAACGATCTGGTCCGGTACGAGCTGCACGAACACGTGGCGCAGGTGACGATCGATCGGCCCGAGAGCCGCAACGCGCTCAACGCCCTGGCCTACCGCCAGCTCGAGGCCGCCTTCCGCCAGGCGCAGGCCGATCCCGAGGTGCGCTGCGTGCTGCTGACCGGCGCGGACCCGTCGTTCTGCAGCGGCGACGACGTGAAGGAGATCATGGCCGGCCCCGCGCGCGAGACCACGGTCGCGCAGCTGCGCCAGGTGCGGCCGCGTCCCACGCCCGCCGCGATCGCCGTGCTCGAGTGCGACCGGCCGGTGGTCGCCGCCGTGAACGGTCACGCGGTCGGCTGGGGCATGGACCTGACACTGTTCTGCGACATCCGCATCGCCTCCGAGCGCGCGCGCTTCGCCGAGCTGTTCATCAAGCGCGGCCTGGTGTCCGACATCGGCGGTCTGTTGCGGCTGCCGCAGGTAGTCGGTCCGTCGAAGGCCGCGGAGCTGCTCTTCACCGGCGACGTGATCGACGCCAAGGAGGCCGAGCGCATCGGGCTGGTCTCGCAGGTCGTGCCGCACGAGGCCCTGCTCCCCAGCGCGCGCGCGCTGTGCGCCAGGATCGCAGCGAACCCGCCGCTCGCGCTGCGCTCGATGAAGGAGGGCCTGCGGCGCGCGCGGCTCTCCGACCCGCACGAGCTCGGCGGCTGGGTGAGCCAGACGCTCGGCGTGCTGTTCCAGACCGAGGATCACCGCGAGGGCGTGAAGTCGTTCCTCGAGAAGCGCGCACCGGTGTTCCGCGGGCGTTGAGCTCTAGCCCGGCGGGGACTCGAGCTCGCGCGCGGTGGCGCGCACCGCGATCCGCATCACTTCGACGCTGCGCACGTAGGCGATGAACAGGAGCACGGCTCCGATCGCCAGCACGAAGCCCGCGAGCGTGCCCGAGAACGTGTTGTACAGGCCGTGGATCAGCGCCGCGACGCCGATCCCCACGACGATCAGTGCGCGCCGCAGCGGCGGAGTCTCGACGCCGAGCGCGACGAACTGCGCGGCGACGCCCGAGAACACCGCGTGCAGGAGCGGCAGCGTGATCAGCCGCGTGAGCTGCACCACGACGAACGCGCCGAGCGGCAGGTCGCCGCGCGCGACGCCCTGCGCGAAGAACACCGAGTACGACACCGCCTCGGAGACACCGAACGCGAAGCCGGAGACGCAGCCCAGGTAGGTGATCTCGCGAATCGTGCCGGGCTCGCGGTTGCGCACGAAGATCCACAGCACCGGGACGATCTTCACCAGCTCCTCGAGCAGGCCCACGCCGAACACGTACGACACGAGTCGCACCAGCAGCTCGGGCTCGCGCGTCGCGGCGATCACCGCCGAGAGGTACGGGAGGCGATACAGGACCCCGACGATGAACACGCCGGTGATCGACGTGAACAGCGACACGCGCACGACGTCGAGCACGCCGATCTTCTCCGGCCGCACGAACAGCCAGAGCACGAGCCCCCACATCATCGCGAAGTAGACGCCGTACAGATACGCCACGTCGCCGAACTCGGAGCCCGTGAGCGAGGTCCACGCGACCAGGAAGAGCGGGAAGATCGTGAAGAACAGGAACCACTGCACGCTCGCGATCGTCCACGGCCGATCGCGGCGCCAGGCCGAGACCGGAACGAGCGTGGAGAAGCCGAGCCGCGCGAGTTGCTGCAACACACCTGCGCGTCGCGGAGCCTTGGGCGTTCCCTCCACCTAGTCGCAGTTCCCGGGGTCGGCGCTGTCGCAGGCGAGCGGACAAGCGGCGCAGCGCGGTCCGGGCGAGCTTCCGAGCAGCTCGCGGAAGCGCCGCGAGTCGTCGTCGTCGATGCTGTCGCCCGTCGGATCGAGATCGAAGATCGCGCAGGGTCGATTGCCGAGGGTTCCGCAAGCGTCCGCGGCATTCGGCTGCCCGATCGACGCTCGGTACTGCGCGGTGTCGGCCGCGGTGGTCGTGAGCGAGCCGTTGAAGTCGGCGTCGCACGCATTTCCGAAGCCGTCGCGGTCGTCGTCGCGCTGGCCGCCCGTGGTCGTGGTCCACGGATTCGCGGCGAGGGACTCGCTCGACACGCGCGGATTCGGGAAGAGCGCGCAGTTGTCGCAGACGTCGCCGACGCCGTCCGTGTCGCCGTCGTCCTGGCCCGCGTTCGCGACCGTCGCGCAGTTGTCGACCGCGTCCGGGAAGCCGTCCGCGTCGTCGTCGGTGCCCGGCGCGCCTTGTCCGCCGTGCCACAGAAATGCGTCGCTCTGGCCGGGCAGCGCGTCGGGCAGCGGACCGACCAGGCCGGCCAGCGCGATCAGCTGGCGGCAGAACACCGGCGAACGCGGCGCCAGTCCGTCGGGGAACGCCGCCGCGAAGCCCGACTCGCCCGGCTTCTCGTCCGCGCGGTACGCGCTGAACTGCACGCCGTCCTGCAGCAGGTCGCCCGGAATGCCGCTGCCGCACAAGAGGTTGTCGTCGGAGATCGGGCCGGGCAGGTAGTCGTCCTGGCCGTCCCAGATCGCGTCGCGGTTGCGGTCGAGGTCGGCGCTCTGGTCGGCGTCCATGTCCAGACCTCTGTTGATCTGGCTGCCGAGCTCGCCGAACAGCAGGTTGCGCTGCTGCGTGCTCATGCGCACGTACTCGGGTCCCGTCGGGGTGTCGATGGGGACGACCCGGCTCGCCAGCACGCGGCGCAGGGCGGGCAGCTCGAAGAACTGCAGCGCCGCGAGGTTGACCTTCCGGTCGAACCCCGCCGGGACGTAGTCCGAGTTCGGATCGTTGGGATCCACAGGTGTCACGACTTCGAGCGGCATGCCGAGCGGCATGGCGAGGATCAGCGTGCGGTCCTCGATCGGTCGCGCGTCGTCGGGGTCGATGAGCACGCTCGTCACGTCGAGGTGGCACAAGAGGGTCGGGCAGCTCGTCTCCGGATCGTAGTCGTCGAGAAACGCCGCGGCGGTGAGCTTCGGATCCTCCCCGGCCACCGCCGGAACTGCGACGAACGTCGTCGCGAAATCGGGGGCCACGGCGGCGATCACCTCGAAGTCCATCTCGTCGTCGGCCAGCACCAACTGATTGCGCGCGAAGATGCCGTCGGGTCCCGCGATCGGGTCGCCGCTCGCGTCGTTGGCCGGATCGCCGTCGAGCATGGCCACCAGCTCCGCGAGGCTCTCCGGCGCGTCGAACACCCGATCCTGGCCGATCACCTCGCCGCTGATGACCAGCCGCTCGAAGTTCGCCGACACCGTCTCGAGCACCGAGCAGCCGAGGTTGAAGGGCGTCGCGACGTCCGTGTCGTCGTCTTGGTTCATCCAGCGCGCGCAGTACTCGCCGTCGATGTTCGAGTACGCGGCCGAGCCGTTGCCGTCGATCAGGTTCCACTGGTTCAGCGGGCTGTCGAGGTCGAGCGGGTTGTTCGGATCGGCGTTGAAGACGATCGCGCCGAAGCGGTCGAGCAGCTCCTGATCGACCGTCCACGGCATCGGCTCGACCCAGCCGTCGGCTTCGCGCAGGTTGCCGGCCTGCGTCTGGTACCCGGCCCGCCCGACTTCGCCGAGATCGGCGACGTCGCTTGGTGTCAGCGGCAGCGCTTCGCCGGGCTCGCGGCTGAGTCCGGCTTGCGGAACGACGATCTGCTCGCCCTGGCGCGTGAAGTCCTGGTCGACGTCGATCGCCTGCTGGCCCGTGCGGCTGAAGTTCACGCCGGGCAGATAGACCAGCTGGCCGGACCCGTCCGCCGTCGCACCGACGAGCGCGCCGGCCTTGCGGCGCTTCACGACCGCGAACTCCTGCTCGAAAACGCTTCCGTCCGCGTTCATCAGGTCGATGCCGCCCGCGATGCCCGGTCCGAGCGCGGGATCCCGCGTCAGCGCCTCGTGGATCGCTGGATCGTTGACCCACAGCGCCTGCTGTCCGGAAGTGCACGCCGCCGCATGTACCGGACCGCAGCCGAGCAACGCCGACTGCGTGTCTCGCAGGCTGCGACCGAGATCCTGAAACGCCGGATCCTGTAGTGCCAAAGGCTCGACCGCCAGGAACATGCGCCCCAGGACTGTATTCGAGCCACGCGGAGTGACGCTCGTCGTGCCGTCCGGATTCCCGGGCTGGATGGTCTCGACCCCGTCGGTGACGACGCTGCCGATCACACCCATACCCGAGAGGACGTTCGAGACCAGGCCGAATCCCGGCGGGTAGTTCAAGGCGTCCAGCGCGCAGTAGCCCGCATCCGCGTCGAACGACAACGTGCACAGCGTGTGGAAGAGCGCCTGGTTGGCCGATTGACGCAGCACGATGTCCGCGGGCAGCAGGAACTCGTGCGGGGCGTCGCTGTCGGGCACGTTCCAGAGCACGCAGTAGCCCGCGCTCGGAAACACGTCGTCTCCGTCGCCCGCGATGCCGTTGGGTCCCAGCGGCTCGAGCGTCGGGCTCGTGCGGACCGTGCAGGTCGACCCTTCGGGATTGACGGGCGCGCCGGTCGCGAGATCGACCCGGCGGCGAAACTCCGACGCCGCGACCGGGAACGCCACGTTCCCGGCTCCGGGCGAGCGCGGTCGCGCGGGCAACGCGGCGAGCTCGCCGAAGTCGGCGATCACGCGGAGGTCGGTGAGGTCGACCGGCTCGAAGCTCGCCTGCTCCGGGCGGGCGTTCGTGTCGCCGAGCAGCTCGAGCACCTCGAACTGGAGCTGCGATCCGGGCGCCGGAGAGCTCGTGTTGAGCTCGATGCACTGACCGTCGGCGTTGACGCCGACACTGATTCCCTGAGACGCCGCTCGTATGCGGACGCCGCAGCCTCGATCCAGGGCCTCCGCGGTGACATCGATCCCGTCCCGGATGCACTGTCCCGTCGTCGGATCGTAGTCTCCAAAGCGGGTCGGGCTGAGGATATTCCCGCAGCCCTGACTCGTGAGAAACCGATCGCTGTAGACGCCGTACAGCTCCACCACCTTGGTCAGGTTCGGATCGGCCGCGGTGGGCACCGTTAGCTTCGCGGTCTCGGAGTAGACCGGGGCCGACGGGGTGCCAGAGGGACCCGCTCGGAAGACGCCGTCGAAGCTCGCAGTCAGATTCTCGGGCGTGCCGTTCGCTCCCTGCAGCGGCGCACTGAGCGAGTAGCCCGCGGCCAGCGCCCGCTCGTTGTTGGTGACGAACGGCAGGTCGTCCGCCGTGTCGCGCAGGCCGTCGGGTCCGAAGAAGAAGGGATTGGCTCGGCTCCGCGCATTGGATTCCGTGTAGACCGGAAGGCCCTCCGCATCGGCGACCGAGGGAACGCCGCCCAGGGGCGCGGTCGGCGTTTCCCCGAACGCGGGATCGTACTGACTGACCGTGTCACGCGCGCCGAGCGAGTGCAGCAGCCCCGAGCGCAGGTCGGCGTAGCGGTCGCGGTCGGGCCGCGTCGCGAGCAGCGCGGGGATGTTCGCGTCGAAGATGTCGTCGGGCGAGCCGAGGATCGCGTCCGCGCCCGCCGCGTTCCCCTCCGCGAGCAGCGCGAGTCGAAACGCGTCGAGCGAGCGCGACAGGACCTGCGCGTCGAGCAGCAGGCTCTGCAGGCGCCGGAACTCGTCGTCGCCCAGGCTCCCGCGCGCGGACTGCAGCAGGCTCGGGCGCGTGTACGGGTGGAACGATCCCGCCCGGACCTCCCAGAACTTGTTGCCGGTGAGATTGATCGGAGCGTCCAGGATCGTGCGATCGAACGGCTGACACAGAAATGCGCCGAGGTTGCCGACGTCGGGGTCCGCGGCGAGCTCCGGGCAGCCCGCCACGCCGGCGCGCAGGGCGTCGAAGTCGACCTGCGCGGGTGCGACCGCGGGCAGCGCCAGGAGCGCGATCGAGGCGACCGGGCTGAACCAGGGGCGAGTCATGGGGGACCTCCGGGGCGCCTTCGACGCGAGCGTACCACGCGCGGCGTCGGCCCGGTGGAACCCCTCCCCCGACTCGTCCAGAATGCGCACGACTCACGAACGCCCGAGGAGCCCCGCCATGAACGCGATCGTCTACCACGGCAAAGAGGACTTCCGCTTCGAGAAGAGCGCCGATCCCAAGCTCGAGGGCGAGTGCGACGCGATCGTGCGTGTCTCGCGCACGGCGATCTGCGGCTCGGACCTGCACCTCTGGCACGGGGGCCTGGGCGACGCGATCGCGCTCACCGAGGGCTTCGCCGTCGGCCACGAGTTCCTCGGCGTGGTCGAGGAGACCGGCCGTGGCGTGCGCGGATACAAGCGAGGCGATCGCGTGCTGGCCTCGTGCACGGTCGGCTGCGGCGAGTGCGCGATGTGCCGGCGCGGCGTGTACAGCGGCTGTATCACCATGACCAAGGGCGGCGGCGCGAGCAACGTGTTCGGCTTCTCGACGGGTCTGCCCGGCGGCCAGGCCGAGGCCGTGCGCGTGCCCTTCGCCGACACCAATTTGTTTCGGGTGCCCGACCCGCTCGCCGACGAGCAGGCGCTGTTCCTGACCGACATCCTGCCCACCGGCTACATGGGCGCGGAGATGGCCGAGGTCGGCCCCGGCGACTCGGTGGTCGTGTTCGGCTGCGGGCCGGTGGGCATGTTCGCGCAGATGAGTGCCCTATTGCGCGGCGCCTCGCGCGTGATCGCGGTCGACCTCGACGACCAGCGCCTCGCGCGCGCCAGCCAGCTCGGCTGCGAGACCGTGAACTCGGGCCGCGAGAACCTGGGCGAGCGCGTGCTCGAGCTCACCCACGGCCTGGGCGCCGACGCCACGATCGAGGCCGTCGGCCGCGCCGACCTGATCACGCAGGCCGCCACGATCACGCGCCCCGGCGGCCGCATCGCCGTGATCGGCGTGCTCACCGAGCCCACCGCCACCCTGCCCTGGTTCCTCATGTTCATGAAGAACCTGTCGCTTCGGACGGGGCTGGTGAATCCGCAGAACCACATCCCGCGCCTGCTGCCGCTGATCGAAGAGGGCCGGCTCGACCCGACCGTGATCATCAGCCACCGCCTGCCGCTCGCCGACGGCCCGCGCGGCTACGACATCTTCGCGCACCACAAAGAGAACGTGCTCAAGGTCGTGCTGCAGCCGTAGGGTCGGCGAATACGCGATCGGGCCCGTTCGAATCCGGGCGGGGCAAGATCCGTTTCGGAAAGGGTTCGTGACCTGCCCCCGTTCACTGGCCGTTTCCTGCTGCGTCCGCTGGACGTCTTCAACTGGTGCGGACGACGGCTCTTGTCGCGAACGCTCGAACGTTGCACGCCGACGGCACTGCACGCGCGAACCTCCCGCGCACCGCGTGATCACGGTGCCGACCGTGGCCGGATCGATCGTGTCTACCTGCTTCGTCTGGACCGCGACCCGCGCTCCGAAGAGCGGGACGAATTGGCGACACAGAGAAAGAGGATGCCCTTGTCACCGTTCATGGCGACGACGCTCCCAATGGAGTGGAGAAGTACCTCTCCCGCGCCCAGAGAGAGACGTTCACCAGTCCGATGAGCACGGGGACCTCGACCAGCGGGCCGATGACGGCGGCGAACGCGACACCGCTGTGAATTCCGAAGCTGGCGATGGCGACGGCGATGGCGAGCTCGAAGTTGTTGGACGCGGCGGTGAACGAGAGCGTCGCCGACTGCTTGTAGTCGGCGCCAACGCGTTTGCTCATGAAGAACGACACTCCGAACATCACGACGAAGTAGATGACGAGCGGGATGGCGATCCGGAGCACGTCGAGCGGCAGATGCACGATCGCTTCGCCCTTGAGCGAGAACATCACGACGATCGTGAAGAGCAGCGAGACCAGCGTGATCGGCCCGATGCGCGGCAGGAACGTCCCCTCGTACCAGTCGCGCCCCTTCGCGCGCACGAGGAAGCGCCGCGTGACGAACCCCGCCGCGAACGGCACACCGAGATAGATCGCGACGCTCTCGGCGATCTCCCCAATCGTGATGTGGACGATCGCTCCCTCGAGCCCGAGCCAGGTAGGAAGCAACGTCGCGAAGAAGTACGCATAGAGCGAGAAGAAGAGCACCTGGAAGATCGAGTTGAACGCGACCAGGCCTGCGCAGTACTCGGTGTCGCCCTTCGCGAGGTCGTTCCACACGATCACCATCGCGATGCAGCGCGCCAGGCCGATCAGGATCAAGCCCAGCATGTACTCGGGCTTGTCCCCCAGGAACGCGACGGCGAGCCCGAACATCAAGAACGGTCCGATGACCCAGTTCTGCACGAGCGAGAGCGTGAGCACGCGCTTGTCGCGGAAGACCTTCCCGAGCTCCTCGTAACGGACCTTCGCGAGCGGCGGGTACATCATCAGGATCAGGCCGACCGCGATCGGGATCGACGTCGTCCCGACGCTCAGATGATCGAGAGCTTTCGTGACGCCGGGAGCCAGGAAGCCAAGCGCGACCCCGAGCCCCATCGCGAGAAAGATCCACAGCGTCAGGAACCGGTCGAGGAACGAGAGTGTTCCGCGGCCTCCGGCGTTTGCGTCTTGCATCTCGATCCGTTCCTTGGCCAGCGGCGGCGGTTTCGTCACGGATCCCGCCGGTGCACGCGAGCTTGGCTTGTTGGCTTCGCCAGAAGGTGCTGGGTCCCGATCGCTATGCGAGCTGTGCGGGTGATGTCAACGGGGGAGCCGCGGCCACCATGCCGGCGACGCCCACAGCTTGCGCCGCGACCTCGACGCTCCATGGCTCGAGCACGATGCGCTGCGCATGGCTCGCGAGCTCGCGCAGGTGCGCGGCCTCGGCCATGCGCCGCGCGCGAAGGAGCGGATCTCGCAGCGCGAGGGGGGTCAAGCTCTGGTTCACGATCCAAGCGAAAGGCTCGATGCCGGCCCGCGCGAGATCGCGCTCGAGCTGCATCGCCTCGTGAATCGGCGTCGCCTCCGGCAGCGTGACCAGCAGGACGTGCGTGAACCCGGGATCGCGCAGGCGCGGCAGAAGACGCTGCACCGCCTCGGGAGTGCCGCTCGCCTTGCGGAGCACCTCGCGGTGATAGGACTCGGCGGCGTCGAGAAGAAGCAGCGTGTGGCCCGTCGGTGCGGTGTCGATGACGACGAACCGATCCTTCCCTTCGGCGACGCTGTCCGCGAAGGCACGGAAGACGGCGATCTCCTCCGTACAGGGCGAACGGAGGTCCTCCTCGAGCAGCGCACGGCCCGCGGCGTCGAGTCCTTCACCGGCCGTCGTGAGAACGTGCGCGGTGTAGCGCTTCGTCTCGAGCGCGGGATCGATCCGAGTCACGCGCAGCGTCGGTGGCCGCTCGCGCACGGCTTGCTCTACGTGGGCCGCCGGATCGGTCGTCGTGAGCGTGACGTCGAAGCCGCGCCGAGCGAGCGCGGTCGCGATCCGCGCCGCGACCGCGGTCTTGCCCACTCCGCCCTTCCCCATCGTCATCACGACGCCGGTCCGATGGTCGGCGATGCGCTCGACGAGCTCGTCGAGGGGGCCGGCGTCGAACCCCTGCACGTTCGCCGGCTCGCTCTCCGCGATCGGCGCGACGGGTGTGCCCAGCTGGCGCAACGCCGCGATCCCCACGAGGCCGAAGGGCAAGAGCGGCACGTCGACGCGCGAGATCGCGCTGAGCCCCGGCGGCATGGCCGCGAGCGCCGCGCGACCGCGCGCCTCCATCGCCAGCGCGACGGGATCGCTCCGATCCCGCGCGGAGAACACCCCGTTCAGGATCAGGCGCACGCTCGTGATCCCGAGCTGCGCGAGCTCCGCGCGCGTGCGCTCCGCCTCTTCGAGGGAAGAGCGCTCGGGCCGGGCCACGAGGACCAGGGTCGTCTGGACTTCGTCTCGGAGCGCGGCGTTCGACTCCGCGTAGAGCGCCTTCTGCGCGGAGAGACCCGACAGCGGTCCGAGGCACGAGGTGCCGCCGGCATTGGACTCGATGAAGTCGGTCCACGCCGCGGGCAGCTCGAGGAGGCGCAGCGTGTGACCCGTCGGCGCGGTGTCGAAGATCAGATGATCAAACTCGGCAGTCGTGGTGCGGTCACCCAGAAGCTTCGAGAACTCATCGAAGGCCGCGATCTCGACGGTGCACGCTCCCGAGAGCTGCTCTTCGATGCTCGCGAGCGCCGCGTCGGGAAGCACGCCTCGATACGGCCCGACCACGCGCTCGCGGTACTCGCGCGCCGCTTGCTCGGGATCGATGTTGAGCGCGGAGAGACGCGGGACGGCGGCGATTGGCGTCGGCCGCGGCGAGAGCTTCACGCCGAGCACCTCGTCGAGGTTCGACGCCGGGTCCGTGCTCACGAGCAGGACACGTTTGCCCGCGTCCGCAAGGCGGATCGCCGTCGCACAGGCGGAAGACGTCTTGCCGACGCCACCCTTGCCGGTGAAGAACAGGATCCGCGTCGGGTTCGGAACCAGGCTCAACACTTCCACTCCATCAGCAGCAGCCGTCGCTCGGCTTGGCCGCCGTCGCATCGCCGGTCGCGGGAGCGCAGCAAGCGCTCGCGCTCGAGGCGGCTGCGGCTTTCACCGAATCTTCCGAAGCACCCTCCGATCGCAGGAAGCGCTCCGCCAGCGCGCGCATCGCCTTTGCGGGCGCATCCTTCACGCTCTGTGCGGTCGCGACGGTCTGGCGCATGTCCCCGCGCGAAACGCCGAGCTTGCGGGCCTTGTCGTAGTGGAACTTGAAACACGGCTCGCAGTTCGCCGCGACGGCGGCACCGATCGCCACGAGCTCCGCCACCGCTTCGGTATAGAGGCTCGGCCCGGGTGCGGCGACGTCGCTCCACGCCGCAAGCTCTGCGCGCGACGGGTAGACGCCGCTGCTCCGGACCTCGCCGTCCACCTTCACCAGTGGAAGCGCCCCTTCTCCCTTCTCCTCCAGTGCCGCCTTCACCGCAGCGTCGGCCGCGAACGCGCCGGGCTGTTGGGACAGGTTGAAGCGCTCGACGGATATGTCCTGACTTTTCAGCCAATCGAGATCGGCCGCGAAGCGCGCGAGCTCCGGGTCCACCGAGGGGCCGCAGACTCCTGTCGAGCAACACATGGCGGGATCGAAGACGTGTACGGCGGTCATGGGGACTCCTTTTTGAATCGTGGATCTACGATCTATCGTCCGGCGTGGCTCAGAGGCCGCCCACCAGAGCCTTCAGCCGGCGCAGGGCGCGTGGCTCGATGCAGTAACAAACACGCGGGCCATCCAGTTCCCCCCGGATCAGGCCAGCGTCCTTCAGCACCTTGAGGTGCTGTGAGACCGTCGATTGCGCGAGGGGCAGTTCCTCGACGATTTCTCCGCAGATGCAGGTGGTCTTTCGCACGAGCAGGCGCACGATCTGTACCCGCGCCGGATGCGCAAGCGCCTTCGCGAAGGCCGCGAGCTCGGCGTCCGCCCCGCTACCCTCGATCGGCCGGAGATCGGGCTCGGCCCTCGCGGGGGGGCAACAATCGGGGCTGGCCTGCGTCCCATTCATCGTTGTATTACGATATGAAGCGAATCGATGGCCGTCAAGTGCAGGTCCCTTCCACCCGCGGGGGCGACGGCCAGCGCGTGAGCGCGCACCCTATCATCGCCCTCAGCTGGGATGAGGTTCCCGTGGAGCTACTCGATCACCTGACGCGCCACGTCTTCTTCACCGGAAAAGGAGGCGTCGGCAAGACCTCCGCGGCTTGCGCGACCGCCGTCGCGCTCGCCGAGCGGGGTCGGCGCGTGTTGTTGGTGAGCACGGACCCGGCGTCGAACCTCGACGACGTGTTGGGTGTGCCGCTAAGCAACGATCCCACCGCCGTTCCCGGGGTGCCGGGCCTCCTCGCACTCAACATCGACCCCGAGGAGGCCGCTCGCGCCTACCGCGCACGCGCGCTCGACCCGCAGCGCGACGTCGTTCCGGCCGAAGAGTTCTCGCGCCTCGAAGAGCGTCTGGCCGGTGCCTGCACGACGGAGGTTGCCGCGTTCGACGAGTTCGCGTCTCTCCTGACCGAAGAGAACGCGCCGTCGGCGCTCGACCATGTGATCTTCGATACCGCGCCGACCGGGCACACGTTGCGACTGCTCGAGCTGCCCGCCGCCTGGTCGGGATTTCTCGAAACGGACGCGGCAGAGGCTTCGTGCGTCGGGCCGCTCTCCGCGCTCAAGGCGCAGCGAGCCCGGTATGAGCAATCGATGACCGCGCTCGGCGATCCGTTGCAGACGCTCCTCGTACTCGTCGCGCGTCCGGATCGCGTCGCGCTGCTCGAGGCCGCCCGGGCCGGCCGAGAGCTGGGCGAGATCGGGATGCGAAACCAATTCTTGCTCGTGAATGCAGTCTTCCGCGCGAGCGATTCGCAGGACGCGCTCGCGCGCGCCCTCGAAGAGCGCGGCCAGCTCGCGCTGCGCGATCTCCCGGCGGCTTTGCAGGCGATCCCCAGCGTGGAGGTGCCCCTCCACGCCTTCAATCTCGTGGGGCTGGACGCGCTGCGTGCCTACTTCTCCCCGTCGAAGCCAGACCCCGATCCCCGCCCGCTCGAGCGCCCGGCGATCGGAGATCTCGAAGCCCTAATCGATGAGATCGTTGCGGCGCCGCGTGGCCGTCTCGTACTCGTGATGGGCAAGGGAGGCGTCGGAAAGACGACGATCGCGGCGTCGATCGCCGTCGCGCTTGCCTCGCGCGGTCAGGAGACCCACCTCACCACCACCGACCCCGCCGCGCATCTCGGCGAGACGCTCGAGGCAGCGGTCCCGGGGCTTCAGGTCAGCTCGATCGATCCGAAGCTGGAGTTTCAGAAGTATCGCGAGCAGACGCTGGCGCGAAGTCGCGAACGCATGGCCCCCGATCAGCTCGCGCTCCTCGACGAGGAGCTGCGCTCGCCTTGTTACGAGGAGGTCGCGGTCTTCCTCGCCTTCGCGCACACGGTGAGCAGCGCGCGCCACCAGTTCGTGGTCGTGGATACGGCGCCGACGGGCCACACTCTGCTGCTGCTCGACACGGCAGGCGCCTATCACCACGAGGTCCTGCGGCGCACCCGCGACGTGCTCGGCAGGGTGACGACGCCACTGATGCGGCTTCGCGATCCCGACTACACCAAGATCGTGATCGTCACGACGCCGGAACCGACGCCGGTGCTCGAAGCCAAGGCACTCCAGGAGGACCTGCGACGCGCGGGGATCGAACCGTTCGCGTGGGTCATCAATGCGAGCCTCGCTGCGGCGGCGCCGCGCGATCCGCTTCTCGTGGAGCGCGCTCGGGCCGAGCTCGAGCCGATTCGCCAGGTGCAGACAGAGCTCGCGCAGCGAGTCGCGATCGTCCCGTTCCTTGCCGAGGAACCGGTCGGAGCCGCACGTCTGGCGGCGCTCGCTCGATCGGACGCTGGCAGCGCGGGGCGCGAAGCACATCCGCTCCTCGCCCACCCCGACCGAGGCCCGTCATGACGAAAGCGCTCGTCGGTACCGCTTGACTCGAAGAGCACCTCGAAGACGTCACGGCATTCGATGTCCGCATGGATCCGCGCAGCGCTGGGCTCGGAGATCGGTAGTTGCATCCCCGCCTCCCAGGTGGTCTCGTGGAAGGCGCTCGGTGTCACCCGAGTCGCGCGAGGCAAGAGGCTCCACGGGATGCGGCCGCGCCCCGAGGAGTTCGAGCGCCTGCTTCGCAAGCTCGGAGTCTGCCAGGACGAGCACCTGGTCATCGCCGGCCGGGCGGCGAACGTGAAGCTCGTGGGCCGCGACACGCGGGCGGACTCGATCTCGCGCGCCATCGCGCGCGATCGCTCGAAGCTCTTCGTGCGCGCGCGGCTCGTCGGACACCACGAAAGGAGCCAGGGGCACCTGGACTGCCGCGGAATGGTGGTCTCGAGCGAGGCCGAGATTCACTCGATCCCCGAGCTCGACTCGGAGCACGCCCCCCGCGCACGGCTCTCGCACGATGTCGCCGTCGGGCCGATCGACGAAGAGGCGATCGCCTATCTGATCACCCGCGGAGTGGACCCCGATGAGGCCACGGCCATCCTCACGCGGGGCTTTCTCGAGGAGCACTCTGAGGTCTTCGCCTCGTGATCTGGGGGCATGGAGCCTCGGACGAGAGACGGAATGTCCCGTCTGAGGCTGCTGAACCGAGCCCCGGCCGGCTTGTGCGTTCGGCGCAGGACAGGCACGCGCGATGCAGTGGCACGGAGCGCGAGCGCTCGTTCCGCTTGGAGGCCCGGCTCATGCCCGATCCCCGATTCACGCGCCCTTGGCACGGAGTTCCGCGGGAGGCGATCGACTGGCACCCGACCGTGGACGAGGACGCCTGCATCGGTTGTGGCACCTGCGTCACCGGATGCAACCGTCTGGTCTACCGGTTCGACTTCGCCCGCAAGAAAGCGGTCGTCGTTGATCCGCTGAACTGCATGGTCGCATGCGTGACCTGCATGAATACCTGCCCCACCCATGCGATCTCGTTTCCGCCGCTCGAGACCGTGATCGCGCTCGAATCGCGAGCCGAAGTGCATCACGCGATCGAGGACGACCTCCTCGCCCGCCGCGAGCAGCTCGCGTGGAGCGAAGCTCTGCCCCATCCCGATCGCATCGTCTCGCTCCGCGTCGAGAAGATCGAGACCCCGAACGCTGACACCCGGATCGTGACGCTGGTTCCGCAGGCAGAGGAGGACTGCCTCTGCCAGTTCACGGCGGGTCAGTACTTGGAGATCTTCGCGCCGGACCAGCGTTGGATGTCGCGCGCCTACTCGATCGGGAACGCTCCACGCGCCGATGGCCGAGTCGAGCTTCAACTGAGACGAGCCCCCGCGGGGCGGTTCACAACCTGGGCGTTCGAGTCGCTCGCAATCGGTCAGGTCCTGCGAGCTCGGGGCCCGCTTGGACAATTCACCGTTCGCTCGCCGCTCGAGCGACCGCTTCTCTTCATCGCCGGGGGGAGCGGATTCGCTCCGATCGGAGCCATGATCGAGCAGCAGCTCGCGCTCTCGCGCCAGCGAAACATCGCGTTCTACTGGGGTATCGGACATCCGCGCGATCTCTACGAGCTCGAGCGTATCGCGGGCTGGCGGCACTCGGATGCCGCTGTCTCGTGCACGCTGGCCATAGCCGACCTCGCACCGGACTTCGCACCCCCTGAGGGCTGCGCGCTCTTCCACGGACAGGTCGACGAGGCCGTGCGGAAGAGCGAGCGCGAGCTGGGTTCGCGCGATGCCTACGTGGCCGGGCCGCCCGCGATGATGGGCCCGGTCATGAAAGCACTCGCGGCGCGCGGTATCGCGCGCGAGCGGATCTACAGCGACGCCTACCACGCCTGACGTGCCAGGCGATCGGAGGATGCCCCGATGGAAGCCCTCGAGCTGACGGTCGAGCGTGTCCGCGAGCTCGGCACCAAGCTGCGCGATCTCCTGGAGCTCCGCGGCAAAGCCGTGGGCGTGCGTCTGCTGCGCGCGGGCGCGGAGCGACCCGCCGAAGCGAAGCCCGTGGTCGAGCATCTAGAGGTGCTCCGCGAGAAGGCCATGCCCGCCTCGCGCTCGAAGCGCACGCTCGCCGGGCTCGAAGGCGCGCGCGCGGCGCCGATCGACTTCACCGTAGATGAGAAACCGGGGACTAGGTTCCGTGGTCTAGGTCCACACGAGGGGAGACTTGGATGACCCAGTCGAATTCGCCCCGCGCCGAACGGCTGCGACCCTCGGTCGAGCACACGGCCGCGACGCGCGCCGTCGAGGAAGATGCCGAGATCCCGACACTCGATGAGGCGGAGTTGCTTCGGCGCATCGACCGCTTGAGGTGCGAGCGCGACGCCGTGATCCTCGCCCACAACTACCAGATCCCCCTCATCCAGGACCTGGCCGACTTCGTCGGCGATTCGCTCCAACTCTCGCAGCAGGCGGCCGCCACAAGGGCCAGCCGGATCGTCTTCTGCGGCGTGCACTTCATGGCGGAGACTGCTGCGATCCTCTCGCCCGCCAAAGTCGTGCTGATTCCCGACCCGGAGGCGGGCTGCTCGCTGGCGGCCAGCGTCACGGCCGAGGACGTCCGACGCTGGAAGGCCGACTACCCCGGCGCGGTGGTCGTGTCCTACGTCAACACCGACGCGGAGGTGAAGGCGGAGTCGGACTACTGCTGCACATCGAGCAACGCGCTCGCGGTCGTCGAGTCGATCCCCGAGGACCGCGAGATCCTCTTTCTCCCGGACAGGTTTCTAGGCGCCTACATCCAGAGCCGCACGCGACGCAAGCTGCGCATCTGGACGGGAGAGTGCCACGTCCACGCCGGCATCGACTATGAGCACGTCAGTGCAGCGCTGAAGCGTCATCCCGAAGCCGACCTGCTGCTCCATCCCGAGAGCGGCTGCATGAGCCAGTGCCTGCACGCGCTCGCCGAGGGCGAGCTTCCCGCCGAGCGTACGCACATCCTGAGCACGGGGGGAATGGTCCGGCACGCACTCGAGTGCCGGGCGCGCGCGGACGTGGTGGCAACGGAGGTAGGGCTGATCTATCGGCTGCGCCAGGAGAACCCCGGCAAGACGTTCATCCCGGCGCGCGAAGATGCCGTCTGCGAGTACATGAAGACGATCACGCTACCAAAGCTCTACCGAGCCCTGCGCGACCTCGTCTACGAGGTGCGCGTACCCGAGCCGGTGGCGACACGATCGCGCAACGCGATCGATCGAATGATGGCGATCGGATGACTGCAAGCACGTCAAAGCAAGCGATCCGCACGCCGTTGCCGCGCTCGGAGTCAGCGAACCCGCTGGCCGCGCGACGACGCCTATCTGACGAGCGGTCAAGGAGCCTGAGGACTTGCCGTTTGAAGTAACCGTGGAGTTCGTCGATCGCCGGAGGGAGAGCCATGCCGACATCACGGATGTTGGCGTAGCCGAGGGCGAGAAGCGGCTGATCCTGCGACGGAACTCGGAGTCAGTCGCTGACTATGAGCTGTCTCAGATCCACGTCTGGTGGCGATCAGATCACTACACTCCGATCGCGTCGGGCCCGCCCATGCACGGGCGGCTGCAGGTCAAACCGGCGCGCTATCGGCGAGCACTCGGGCTGACCGTTGCGGAGGTGATGACCAGAGATCCAATCTGCGTTGGGTCGGGAGAACCGCTCGATGAGGCTGGGGCGCTCCTGGAAATGTACGCCTTCAACGCGGTGCCCGTCGTCGACGACCACTGGAAGCTATTGGGCGTCCTCACGAAGCTCGACATCCTGAAGGCTTTCCTCGATCCAACTCGGCCTCCCCTCGAGGTGCTGAAGCGGCCGGTTGGGGAGTTCATGACCACGCGCATGCTGACCGTCACTCCAACATCTGAGATTGCCGCCGCAGCGAGACTGATGGTGGACAGTGGCCACAAAAGCCTGCCCGTCGTGGAGTCCGGCATACTACAGGGGATGATTGCACGCGAAGATGTTCTCAGGAGCGTACGGATGAAAGCAGAAGACGAGTCGAGCACGCCGTAGTGTGTGCCGATCGAGCGTTGCCTGCGCCTCGCGAGCGCGTTGCCGCCGAGACGAACACTGCGAGGAGATGCCCATGAAATCGCTTGCCCACCACTACACGGTCTCCGCGACGGCCGATCTCGAACGGAGCGTCCCGCTCATAGGCGCTGAGCTGCCCACGTTCTCGTCCGCGCCGCGCAGGACATGACCGACCCGACGCGCGGCCCGTGGCTCTCGAGCCGGACGTTGAGGATCGCCGGGTGGTTCTTGCTCGGGTCCGCCCTGGCCGCGGTCGCGTGGTTCGTCGTTTCTCGGCCGCTACTCGTGAGCGCCGTACGACCCGAGCGTGGTGAGTTGGTCGTGGAGGTGTTTGGGACCGGGACCCTGGAATCCAAGATTGTCGTCGGCATGAGCGCGAAGATCACCGGCAAGGTGGTCGAGGTTCGAGTCGATCAGGGGGATTCGGTGACTGCGGGCCAGCTTCTAGCGCGACTCGAGAACACGGACTTCGAGAACGCTGCGCGGGTCGCGGCGGCACAGTGCGACCAAGCTCGCGCCGATCTGGCGAAAGCGACGGCCGAGGCGAAGCGCCGACGAGTACTCGTCGAGCGCAACGTCATCTCTCGTGAGGAGCTCGACACGTACGAGACCGCGGAGCGCGTCGCCGAGGCGCAGGTGAAGAACACCGAAGCGGGTTGTGGCGTCGCGCGTGCCAAGCTCGCAGATACTCGCATTGAGAGCCCCGCGTCTGGCGTAGTGATCACGCGGAATCTGGAGATCGGAGCGACTGTGGTGCCGGGTACACCGATCTTCCGCATTGCCGCAAGCACGCCCTGGCTGGCAGCCCAGGTCGACGAGCACGCGACTGGAGCCGTTCACGTCGGACAGCCCGTCCGGGTGTATTTCCAGACCGACCCTGCCCTGCCACAGCCCGGACGTGTCGCGCGGCTGGGTGAAGAGGCAGACCGCGTGACAGAGGAACGCGAAGTCGACGTCACGCTGGATCAGCTGCCCGAGAACCACTTCCTCGGCCAGCGGGCCGAGGTGTACATCGAGACCGCGCGCAAGGACGATGCGCTCCAGGTTTCCCGCAATGCGTTGGTCGAACGGGACGGCAACGCGGGGCTGTTCGTCGTCGTTGGCGGCCAGGCCCGGTGGCGGCAGGTCCAGCTCGGGCTGAAGGGGCGCACGATGGCGGAGATCATCGGCGGTGCGAGTGAACAGGACCTGATCGTCCTGGACCCCTTGGCGGGCACGAAGCCGATCGTTGATGGCGCGCGGGTGAAAGTCGGCGCGGGGACCAGCAAGCCATGAATCTTGCGGTCCGCGATGTTCGCCGTCATCCCGGGCGCTTCTTCGTGTCGTGCGTGGGTGTCGGATTGCTCCTGACCCTGGTGCTCTCCTACAGCGGCATCTACAACGGGTTCGTACACGAGGCGTTGGCGATCATCAAGAAGGCCGATGCGGATCTATGGGTCGTTCAACGAGACACCCGCGGGCCGTTCGCGGAGCAGTCCCGCCTGCCCGAGGACGTCCGGTACCGGATGGCGACCGTACCCGGAGTCGCGGCCGCCAGCCCTTACATCTTCTACACGATCCAGCGCCCATGGCAGGGACGCTCGCTGCGCTTCGCGGTGATCGGCTACGACCTGCACTCTGGCTTGGGTGGTCCACGTGACCTCATCGCCGGCCGAGGCATCGAGCAAGCCCACTACGAGATGGTGGCCGACGCGAAGCTCAACCTGCCGCTCGGCTCCAAGGTTCACCTCGGACTCCACGACTACACCGTGGTCGGCCTGACTCGCGGGATGATGGCGGCGAGCGGCGACCCGGTCGCCTTCTTTTCCCTGGCGGACGCACAAGAGATCCAGTTCGTGAAGGACAACTGGGCGATTCGCAATCTTCGCGCGAGAACGCGTTCAACCTATGAGAGCGCGCTCCCGACGCAGCCGTCGCTCTCTACCGAGCTCACGAGGGAGCTCGCCGACAATCCCGATGTGCACACGGTCAACGCCATCCTGGTTCGACTCGATCCGGGGATCGAGCCGCAGGCAATCGCCGAGCAAATCGACCGCTGGGAGTACTTCACTGCTTACACGACCGAGAAGCAGTCCGATCTCATGCTGGCAGGAACGGTGGAGCGCGGGCGGAGGCAGACGCTCCTCTTCCGCATCTTCCTCACGCTCGCCGCCACGGTCATCATCGCGCAGATCCTCTACACGATGACCCTGGAGAAGGTCGGCGCGATCGCGCTCCTGAAGCTCATCGGTGCGCCGAATCGGACCATCGCCGGCTTGGTGCTGCAGGAGTCGTTGGCCCTTGGCTTGATCGCGTATGCCATCGCTCTCTTGGTGGGCAGCTGGACCTACGATAAGTGGCCGCGGTTGGTGCTCGTCGGGACGACCGACAAGCTGGCACTGCTGGCCCTCGTCATCGCCATCTGCGTGGTGGCCAGTCTAATGGGGATTCGGCGCGCCCTGCGGGTCGATCCCGGCGCGGCGTTGATCGGGTAGACATCTTGGAGGTCGTCCGCATCGAAAAACTGAGCAAGGTGTACGGCAGCGGTGAGACCGCCGTGTACGCCCTGCGCGGGGCCAGCGTCGTGGCGAAGAAGGGCGAGCTGGTCGCCGTCTTGGGTCCGAGCGGTTCCGGAAAGACGACGTTGCTCACGTGCATGGCCGGCATCGTCGAGCCTACCAGCGGATGCGTTGCCATCGCAGGAGTCACGACGTACGACGATGGCTGGAAGGTGCGTGACCGCAGCCGCTTCCGTCGCGAGCATCTCGGGTTCATCTTCCAGGCCCACAACCTGATCCCGTTCCTCACCGCTCGCGAGAATGTGCTCATGGCGCTGCAGATCCACGGGGTGAAGGGGGCGGGAGCCGCGCGTATTGCGCACGATCTCCTTGGCTACCTCGGAGTCGGGGACCGCCAGAACAATCTTCCCGAGCAGCTCTCTGGTGGAGAGCAGCAACGCGTCGCCATCGCCCGCGCGCTCGCAAACAGCCCCGAGGTGATCCTCGCAGATGAGCCGACCGCCGCTCTCGACACCGAGCGGGGCCAGAGCGTCATGGCGCTATTCCGCCAGATCGCCCGAGACAAAGGCAGCACCATCATCTGCGTTACGCACGACAAGCGCATGCTCGAGGGCTTCGACCACATCTATCAGGTGAAGGACGGGCTCGTGTCTGATGACTAATGAGAGACGTGTGACTGGCGATGAGTGTGTTCGCGACTTGAAGTAGATGAAGGACCGGAGGAGACGTCCATGAAGCCTTTCCCTCACCAGTACACTGTTGGCGCGACCGCGGCGCCCGATGGCAGCGTCGCGCTCTCGGCGGCAGGTCTGCCTGCTCTTTCTTCCGCGCCGCCGAGCGAGTTCGACGGGCCTGGCGATCAATGGTCGCCGGAATCCCTTCTCATGGCCGCTGTCGTCGATTGCTTCGTCCTCACGTTTCGAGCCATCGCGCGCGCCTCGAAGCTCGCATGGAGCGGACTCGAGTGCCGCGCCGAGGGCACGCTCGATCGCGCGGACGGGGTCACGCGATTCGTTCGAATCCAGATCCAGGCCGAGCTCACGCTTGCCACGAGTGGAAGCCCTGAGATGGGACGCCGGCTGCTCGAGAAGGCGGAGAAGACCTGCCTCGTGACCAATTCCCTCGCGGTCCCTGTCGAGCTCACGAGCGAGGTCCGCTCGAGCTGACGCACCTGCGTCCACCCGCCGCGTCGGGGAGGGCGCTGCTCGATCGCGGACAGCCCGCCTCAACGAGCGCTTGGATCGCGACCGAGAATCGTCGCGAGCGCGAGCAGCGTGCCAAGACCGATCAGGAACGAGACGAGATGAGCGAAGCTGCGACCCGCTCCCCGCTCGCGGTTCACCTCGGAAACGAGATCCGAGGCGGCGATGTAGAGGAATTCGCCGGCGGCAAATGGGATCAGGAAGTCGATTCGGATCGCGCCCGAGACGAGATAGGTCAACACGCCACCCGCGAGAAATGTCAGAGCAGAGAGCAGGTTGAACGCGAGCGCCCGGCCCTTGCTCCAGCCACCGTGAATCAGCACCGCGAGATCGCCGATCTCCTGGGGCACCTCATGCGCGGCCACAGTGAGCCACGTCGCGACACCGAGCTTGGGATCGATCAAGTACGCGCCCGCGACTGCCACTCCGTCGAGGAGGTTGTGGAGCGCATCGCCGAGAAGCACGAGGTAGGTGGCCGGTGTGCGGCACTCCGCGGTGGCAATGGTGGCGATGGCAAACTGCTCCAGCACGAGGAAGGCGTCGCGAGCGCCTCGGGCAGCATGACAAACAGCGCGCCGCCGAGCAGCGTGCCCGCGGCGAAGGCAACCATCGGTAGGAGCAGCCTCGCTTGCACACGCTCGGAGAACACCAACGCAAAGACTCCGGAAAGCGACAGCGCACTCATGGCCAGGCTGCTAAGGACGATCCATTCGAGATCGCTCACGTCGCTGGCCTCACCGCGTCCTTAGCCGGGTCACGAAGCGATCCGGGCGACGACACGGCCCGCCACCGCGACGACGAGGGTGCCCTGCACGAGCGCTTCCCAGCGCTCGTCGCTGAGAGGAACGCTGGCGAACAGCACGACGCGACGGCTCTCGCCCTCCGCGGCGAGCTGCACCCCGACGCCGTCGAACGCCGTGACCGCAGCGGGGCAAACGCGCTCGAGCAGAGTCAGGCCGGGTGATCGCGGAACCGACTCGTCAGCGTGGAGGCGGCGATCGCTGTGGGCGAAGAGCGCTTCCCCGTCCGTGTAGAGGAAGTTGGCGGGGCCGAGTTGCCGAATCGCCTTTGAGAACTCGGCGAGCTGCTCGATTCGGCGTTCGAGGGAGGGCACGTCGTCGCTTCGCCAGAGCGGCTCGAGCCGAGCGAGGAGATGACAGAACGCGAGCTCGGAGTCGGACTCGCCCATCGGGCGGAACCGACCCGTCGAGAGACGCTCGAGCCCGGCCGCGTCGAGCGCCCCGTTGTGTGCGAAGACGTGGGCGCGCCCCCCGAGCTCGCGCGTGAACGGCTGGGTGTTCTCGAAGGCGACGCGGCCCCGCACCGCACGCCGGATGTGTGCCATCACCAGCGCGCTTCGCAGGCCGTGGGCCTGGATGAACGGAATCCAGTCGCTCGACCCGGCGGCCGCGGCGTCCTTGATGAGTCGCACGTCCCGGTATTGGTAGTAGGCGACACCCCATCCGTCTCGGTACGCCCCGGTCGCGCTCCCGTGCCGAGCGAGTGCCTCGAGCGAGAGGCTTAGGGTCACCGGAGCCGTGCAAGACAATCCCAGGAGCTCACACACGCGCGACCCCGTCCGCGGAATTTCGTCGATCCTACGCGGACCGCCCCCGGCGAGCCATTGCAGCCCGGAAGCGCGCGCGGCCCGGCCGAGGTCGCGCGGTGGGCTTGCGGCCCTTTGAATCGTACCGGCTTTCCCGGAGGCTCCAATCCTTGAGAGCTGGTTACGCGCCCGGCTCGATTCTTCGGGCAGAAAACGGGAGCC
>JBBDXF010000042.1:0-16519 GCA_040902485.1 Myxococcota bacterium
CGAGGCCTGCGTGCTCGCCGCCGACACGCTGGTGGTCGTCGACGCGGACGTGCTCGGCAAGCCGCGCGACGCGGACGAGGCGGCCGAGATGCTGCTGCGCATCCAGGGCCGCACGCACCGCGTGCTGACCGGCTTCGCGCTGGTCGTGCGCGCGCTCGGCGTCGAGGAGCACGGCGTGGTCGAGAGCGAGGTGCGCATGCACGCCGTCGGGCGCGAGACCGCGCGCGCCTACGCGCTCAGCGGCGAGCCGCTCGACAAGGCCGGCGCCTACGCCGCCCAGGGCGAAGGCGGACGCTTCGTCGCCGAGATCCGCGGCTCGCGCACGAACGTGATCGGCCTGCCGATGGAGGCCGTGGTCCCGCTGCTCGCGAAGCTCGGGGTCGAGCCGGCATGAGCGACCTCGTGGCACGCCTCGCCGAGATCCGCGCGCGCATCGAGCGCGCCGCCGCCCTGGTCGGCCGCGACGCGAGCGCGGTGAAGCTGCTGGCCGTTTCCAAGACGCAGCCTCCGCAGCGGGTGCTCGAGGCGGTGGCCGCGGGCATGCGCGCGTTCGGCGAGAACCGCGTGCAGGAGGCGGTCGAAAAAATCCCTGCCGTGCGCGCCGCTTGCGCGGCTCCCCTCGAGTGGCACCTGATCGGCGAGTTGCAGCGCAACAAGACGCGCCGCGCGGTCGAGCTGTGCGATGTGATCCAGTCCGTCGACCGGCCCGAGCTGCTCGCGGCGCTCGACAAGGCCGCGCACGAGCTGGGCCGCCGGCCGCGCATCTTCCTGCAGGTGAACATCGACCGCGAGCAACAGAAAGGCGGCTGCATGCCCTCGACCGCCGCCGCGCTCGCGGAGGCCGCGGACCAGTGCGCGAACCTCGAGCTGGTCGGGCTGATGGCGATCCCGCGCCAGTGCGACGCCGCCGAGCAGGTGCGACCCGCGTTCGCCCGCCTGCGCGGGCTGCTCGCCGAGCTGAACCGAACCCGGCCACGCGAGCGCAAGCTCGGCGAGCTGTCGATGGGCATGAGCGGCGACTTCGAGGTCGCCGTGCAGGAAGGCGCGACCTGGCTGCGCGTCGGCGCGGCCTTGTTCGGGGAGAGGGACAGAGCATGACGGGACTGCCCGGGAGCGTCGGCACGATCGGCGCCGGCAACATGGCGGAGGCGATCCTGCGCGGGCTCTTGAAGGCGGGCATGTCGCCGAGCGCGCTGTGCGCCTCGGACCCGGACGCGGGCCGAAGGCAGCGCATGAGCGAGCTCGGCGTGCGCGCGAGCGCCGACAACCTGGACGTGGTCCGCTCGTCGGAGCTGGTCGTGCTGGCCGTGAAGCCGCAGCAGCTCGACGCCGCGTCCGCCACGCTGCCGCGCGACGGCGGCCCGCTCTACCTGTCGATCGTCGCGGGCGCGACCAGCTCGTCGCTGCGCAAGCGGCTGGGCGCGGGCGCGCGCGTGGTGCGCAGCATGCCGAACACGCCGGCGCTGATCGGCGCCGGCGTCACGGCGGTCGCGAACGACACGGGCGTCGGCGCCGCCGATCTCGCGCTCGCCTGCGCGGTGCTGCGCGCCGTGGGCAGCGTGGTGCAGGTCCCGGAGGCCGCGCTCGACGCGGTGACGGGCCTGTCAGGCTCCGGACCCGCGTACGTGTTCGCGTTCGTCGAGGCGTTGACGGAGGCCGGCGTGCGCGAAGGCCTGCCGCTCGAGACGGCGCGCGCGCTCGCGCTCGCGACCGTCCACGGCGCCGCGAAGCTCGCGCTCGACTCCGGCGAGGACCCGGCCGTGCTGCGCGCGCGCGTCACGTCGCCGGGCGGCACCACGGTCGCCGGCCTGGCCGCGCTCACCGAGGGCAAGTTTCGCGAGGCGGTCCTGTCCGCCGTGCGCGCGGCCACGAAGCGCTCGAAGGAGCTGGGAGGCTCCTGAAGCCGCCCGGCTCGCTGGCCCACGTTCTGCTCAAGCGCGCCGGGGTTCGCGTCGATTCTGCCTGTTAGAGATGCGCCTCACGCCGCTCGAAATCCGGCAGCACCGCTTCACGACTCGCATGCGCGGCTTCGACGCGGGCGAGGTCGAGGCGTTCCTCGAGACCGTCGTGGCGGACTTCGAGGACGTGGTGCGCGAGAACGCCCAGCTGCGCCGCGAGGCCGAGCGGCTGGCGCGCGACCTCGACGCCTACCGCGCCCGCGAGAAGACCATCCAGGACACGCTCACCACCGCGCAGACCGTGGTGGAGCAGCTCAAGCGCACGGCGATCAAGGAGAGCGAGACGCTGGTCGTGGACGCGGAGCTGCGCGCGGAGAAGATCGTGGCCGAGGCGCGTGAGCGCCGCGCCGAGCTCGGCAACGAGATCCGCGAGCAGAAGTACCTGCGCCAGCGGCTCGAAGTGGATCTGCGCCGCACGCTCGAGGGCTACGTGAAGCTGATTGACGCGTTCTCGTCGACCGACGAGCCTGACGAGACCTAGTGGAGATCCGCGCCGCAACGAAGGGCGCGGCGCACGTCGAGTTTCCGATTCACGTGCGTCCGCGCGCGCGTCGAGCGTCGGTCGGTGGCGAGCACGCCGGCGCGCTGGAGGTGCGCGTGCGCGCCGCGCCGGTCGACGGCGCCGCGAATGCCGAGGTGATCGCGCTGGTGGCCGCGTCGCTCGGGCTGCGGCGCGCGGACGTGGAGCTCGTCTCGGGCGAGAAGGCTCGCCGCAAGCGGCTGCGCGCGCACGGCGACCCGCGCGCGCTCGAGCCCCGACTGCGCGCCCTGGCGGCCGCGGAGAACGAGGTTTGACCCGCCCGAGGGGCTGGCTTAGATTGCCGCCGGCCTCGCGGATTCCTTAGGAGATTCGACTAGATGCCGACGTACGAGTACGAGTGCACCAAGGGCCACCGGTTCGAGGTCGAGCAGTCCATGCGCGACCCCGCGCTGAAGCGCTGCAAGGTGTGCCGCTCGAAAGCGCAGCGCCTGATCTCGGCCAGCGCCTTCATCCTGAAGGGCGGCGGCTGGTACTCCGACGGCTACGGCTCCTCGAAGTCGAGCGCGAACGGCCCGTCGAACTCGGAAGGGAAGTCGGAAGGAAAGTCGGAGGGGAAGTCGGAGTCGACGCCGGAAGCCAAGTCCGAGCCGACGTCCGCGTCGACCAAGACCGACGCGAAGGCCGACGCCAAGCCCGCTGCGAAATCGGACTCGAAGCCGTCGGGCGGATCGGCCGCGAGCGCGGACACGTGACGCGGATCGCGAGCGGCAAGGAGCTCGCCGAGGAGATTCTCGCCGACGTGCGCAAGCGCGTCTCCGAGCTGCGCGGCGGGCCGCCCTGCCTGGCCGTCGTGCTCGTCGGCGAAGACCCCGCCTCGCAGATCTACGTGCTCAACAAGGGCCGCGCCGCGCGCGCCTGCGGCATCGAGTCGCGCGAGCTCCGCCTGCCCGCGACGACGACGGAATCCGAGGTGCTGCGCGTCGTCGAGGAGCTGAACCGCGATCCGGGCGTGCACGGGTTCCTCGTCCAGCTGCCGCTGCCCGCGGGCATCGACGCCGCGCGCGTCGCGCTCGCGATCGATCCCGAGAAGGACGTCGACGGCCTGCACCCGATCAACGCCGGGCGCCTGGTCGCGAACGAGCGCGCGCTGGTCTCGTGCACGCCGCTCGGCTGCATCTACATCCTCGATCGCTTCAACGTGCCGATCGAGGGCGCGAACGCGGTCGTGATCGGGCGCAGCAACATCGTCGGCAAGCCGGTCTCGCTGCTGCTCCTGCACCGCAACGCCACCGTCACGATCTGTCACTCGCGCACCCGCGACCTGCCGGAAATCGTGCGCCGCGCCGACATCGTGGTCGCGGCGCTCGGCAAGCCGCGCTTCGTACAGGGCGACTGGATCCGCGAGGGCGCGGCCGTGATCGACGTCGGCGTGAATCGGGTCGACGGGAAAATCGTCGGCGACGTAGACTTCGAGCAGGCGAACGGCCGGGCGGGTCTGTTGACGCCCGTGCCCGGGGGGGTGGGCCTGTTGACGGTCGCGATGCTCTTGCGCAACACCGTGCAAGCCTTCGAGTCCCAGACCGCCTCCGCGTCGTGAGCGCGGCCGACCCGGCGGTCGGCCTGCGCCGCACGCCGCTCTGGTCCCGCCACGTCGAGGCGGGCGCGCGCATGGTGGCGTTCGCGGGTTTCGACATGCCCGTCGTGTACAGCTCGATCCTCGACGAGCACCGCTCCGTGCGCACGCGCGCGGGGGTGTTCGACGTCTCGCACATGGGCGAAGTGCGGCTGCGTGGACCCGACACGCTCGCGCTGGCGCAGCGGCTGTTCACGAACGACGTCGCCGGCACGGGCCTCGGCCGCGTGCGCTACGGGCTCCTGTGCCTGGAGAGCGGCGGCGTGGTCGACGACGTGACGCTGTACCGCACCGGCGAGCGCGAGCTCCTGTTCTGCGTGAACGCCTCGAACGTCGCCGCGGACCTGGCCTGGCTGCGCGAGGTGCATGCCAAGAGCGGGCTCGACTGCGCGATCGTGGACGAGAGCGATGCGACCGGCCTGCTCGCCGTGCAGGGCCCGGAGGCGCTCGCGATCGTCGCGCGCCTCGCGCCCGCGGGCGCGAAGCCCCCCAAGCGCTGGCACTTCGCGCACGCCGAGCTGGCGGGGATTCCGGTGCTGCTCTCGCGCACCGGCTACACGGGCGAGGACGGCTACGAGATCTTCGCCCCGGCCGAACGAACCGTCGCGCTCTGGGATGCGCTGCGCAAGGCGGGCGGCGACGCGCTCGCGCTCGCCGGACTCGGCGCGCGCGACACGCTGCGCACGGAGATGGCCTATCCGCTCTACGGCCACGAGCTCGACCGGGACCACGATCCGGTCGAGGCCGGGCTCGAGCGCTTCGTCGCGTTCGGCCGCGGCTTCATCGGCGAGCCCGCCCTGCGCCGCCACGAAGCCCTGGGCGGACCGTCGCGAAAGCTCGTGGGGCTGGTGCTCGAGGGCCGCCAGGTCGCGCGTCCCGGCTTCCGGATCCTGACGCCGGACGGCGACGGTGTGGTGACCAGCGGCACGTTCGGACCCAGTGTCGATGGCGCGATCGCACTAGGCTACGTTCCGGCCAAGTTCGCAGCGGGTGCGAAACTTCACGTCGAGATCCGGGGAAAGAGCGTGCCCTGCAAGGTCGTCTCGACGCCGTTCTACAAGCGAGGCTAGAGGTCACGGACGCCGGCCATGTCAGATCACGACTACAAGATCCCTGAAGACTGTCACTACACGGAATCGGACGAGTGGCTGCGCGTCGACGGCGCGACGGTGCGGATCGGCATCACCGACTACGCGCAGTCGGAGCTGAACGACATCGTGTTCGTCGAGCTACCGGAGCGCGGCACCCAGCTCGAGGCGGGCCGCACGTTCGGCGTGGTCGAGTCCGTGAAGGCGGTCAGCGATCTGATCGCGCCGATCGCCGGCGAGGTGGTCGAGATCCACTCCAAGCTCTCCGAGCATCCCGAGTGGCTGAACGAGGATCCGTATGGCCGCGGCTGGATCATCGCGATCACGCCCGAGGACATCGACGAGCTCGACCGCCTGCTCTCCGCCGCCGAGTACCGCGCGCACGTGAAGGCTCGCTCCGGGAAGTGAGCTACGTCCCCCACACGACCGAGGAGCTGCGCGCGATGCTCGCGCGCATCGGCGCGAGCACGCCGGAGTCCCTTCTCGAGTCGGTGCCCGCGAGCCTGCGCAACCGCGCCGAGCTGAAGCTCGCGCCGGCGCTCGACGAGCGCGCGCTCTTGCGCCACTTCGCGGCGTTCGCGGCCGAGAACGGCACCGCGCTCACGGGCCCGAGCTTCCTCGGCGCCGGCGCCCACCACCACTTCATTCCCGCGGCGGTGGATGCGCTCGCCTCGCGCGGCGAGTTCATGACCGCCTACACGCCCTACCAGGCCGAGATCAGCCAGGGCACGCTGCAGATGATCTTCGAGTTCCAGACGCTGTTGTGTCAGCTCACCGGGCTCGAGGTCGCGAACGCGTCGCTCTACGACGGCGCCTCGGCGCTGGCCGAGGCCGCGCTGATGGCCGCGCGCGTCACGCGCCGGACACGGATCTGTGTCAGCGCCGGGCTGCACCCGCACTGGCGCGAGGTGCTGCGCACCTACACCGAGGGCGTGGGCCTGGTGCTCGAGACACTGCCGCTCGACGACTCGGGCCGCACCGACACGGCGAAGCTGCCCGCGGACTGCGCAGCCGTGGTCGTGCAGTCGCCGAACTTCCGCGGCTCGATCGAGGCGCTGGGCGTGGCGGCCGGGGCCGCGCACGCGGTCGGCGCGCTGGCGATCGCGGCGACGGCCGAGGCGCTCTCACTCGCGCTGTTGCGCTCGCCCGGCGAGCTCGGCTGCGACATCGCCTGCGGGGACGCGCAGTCGTTCGGGCTGCCGCTCTCGTTCGGCGGACCCTACTTGGGCTTCCTCGCCGCGCGCGAGAAGCTCGTGCGCCAGCTTCCCGGCCGGCTGATCGGCGAGACCCTCGACTCGTCGGGCCAGCGCGCCTTCGTGATGACGCTGACCACCCGCGAGCAACACATCCGGCGGGAGAAGGCGACCAGCAACATCTGCACGAACCAGGGTCTGTGCGCGCTGCGCGTGACGATCTGGCTCGCGCTGCTCGGCCGCGCGGGGATCCGGCGGCTCGCCGAGATCAACCTCGCGCTGTCGGCCTACGCCCGCCGCGCCTGCGCGCGCGCGGGGCTCGCCCTGCCCTACGCGGCACCGGTCTTCAACGAGTTCGTGGTCGCCGTGCCCGGTCTCGCGGGCAAGCTCGAGCGGCTGGCGGCGCAGGGCATCCAGGCCGGCGTCCCGCTCGCGCGCTTCGAGCCGGAAACGCACGCCGACCACCTGCTCGTCTGCACGACCGAGATGAACACGCGCGCCGAGATCGACGCGCTGGTGCGCGGGCTGGCGGCGTGAGCACCGCGGGACGCTCCGGACTCGTCTTCCACGAGCCGCTCTTGTTCGAGTCGTCGCGACCCGGGCGGCCGGGCGTGCGCGTCGACGATCCTGACGTGCCGCTGGTCGATCCCGTGCGCGAGCTCGGACCCGAGCTCGTGCGCGACGACATCCCGGACTTCCCGGAGCTCGCCGAGCTCGACGTGGTGCGCCACTTCACGCGCCTGTCGCAGTGGAACTACGGCATCGACTCGGGCTTCTTCCCGCTCGGCTCCTGCACCATGAAGTACAACCCGAAGGTGAACGAGTCGATCGCGCGCCTGCCGGGGCTGGCGGCCGTGCACCCGGCCAGCGACGAGTCCCGGCTGCAGGGCGTGCTTGCGCTGGCCGCTGAGCTCGAGGCCGCGCTGGCGGAGATCTCGGGGCTCGACCGCGTCACGCTGCAGCCGGCCGCCGGCGCGCAGGGCGAGTTCGTGGGCGTGCGCATGATCTCGGCCTATCACCGCGCGCGCGGCGACACGCAGCGCACGCGCGTCTTGATTCCCGACACCGCCCACGGCACGAATCCCGCGAGCGCGGCGCTGAACGGCCTCGAGGTGATCGAGGTGAAGAGCGGCCCCGACGGCATCGTCCACCCGGAGGCGCTCGCCGCACTCGCGGACGAGCGCACCGCTGCGCTCATGCTCACCAACCCCAACACGCTCGGACTGTTCGAGAGCCACGTCGAGAAGCTCGCCGAGGTGATCCACGGCGCGGGCGGGCTCGTATACCTGGACGGCGCGAACATGAACGCGCTGCTCGGCATCGCCAAGCCCGGCCACATGGGCGTGGACGTGATGCACTTCAACCTGCACAAGACCTTCTCGACACCGCACGGTGGCGGCGGCCCGGGCTCGGGTCCGGTGGCGGTGCGCAACAGCCTGGCGCCCTACCTGCCCACGCCGGTGATCCGGCTCGAGGGCGGGCGCTACCGGCTCGACGACGAGTTCCCGCACTCGATCGGCCGCGTGCACGCGTGGTACGGGAACGCCGGCATCTGGCTGCGCGCGCTCGCCTACATCCGCACGCTCGGCGCCGCGGGCCTGTCCGAGGTCAGCACGCGCGCGATCCTGAACGCGAACTACGTGCTCGAATGCTTGCGCGACGTGTACGACGTGCCGCACCAGCGCCGCGTGATGCACGAGTGCGTGCTCACCGACCGCCGCCAAAACGAGCACGGCGTCACCACCGCCGACATCGCCAAGCGGCTGATGGACTACGGCTACCATCCGCCCACCATCTACTTCCCGCTGGTGGTCGCGGGGGCGCTGATGATCGAGCCCACCGAGTGCGAGTCGCAGGAGACGCTCGACGGCTTCATCGAGGCCATGCGCGCGATCGCGCACGAGGCCGAGAGCGAGCCGAGCCGCGTCACCGGCGCGCCCGAGCGCCCGATCGTGCGCCGGCTCGACGAGGTCCGCGCCGCCCGCAAGCCGCGCCTGCGCTGGTCCCGGGAAAGCGCATGAAGCCGGTGCTCGCGCTGCTCGCGGCGACGCTGGTCGGCGTCGGCGCAGCCGCTCCGGCGCGCGCGCAGAATCCGTTCGCGAGCGATCTCTCCGTCGAGCAGGAGCAGGAGATGACCGCGCAGATCCACGCCCAGATCCGCGCGCAGACCAAGTTCGTGAGCGACCCGGTGCTGCTCGGCTACGTGAACGAGGTCGGCAACGGGCTGGTGAAGTCGACCGAGCCGCAGCCGTTCATCTTCCGCTTCTTGCTGGTCGACGATCCGGCGCTGAACGCGTTCACGATCGGCGGCGGCTACGTCTACATCACCACCGGCGTGCTGGGTCAGGCCGGCGACGCGAACGAGTTCGCGGGCGTGCTCGCGCACGAGATCGGCCACGTCGAGAAGCGTCACATCGCGCGGCGCAGCGAGGGCCAGGGCATCGCGACGCTCGCGACTCTGGCGAGCCTGGCCGCCGTGATCGCGGGCGCGGACCCGGGCGTGCTGATCGCGGCGCAGGGCCTGAACGTGTCGCTGCAGCTCAAGCACTCGCGCGCCTTCGAGGAGGAAGCCGACCGCGAGGGCATCGCGATCATGTCCGAGAGCGGCTACGACCCGGTCGGCATGACGCACTTCTTCCAGCGCATCCTCGCGCAGAACCCGGACGCCGGCGCCGGCATTCCGGCCTATCTGTTCACGCACCCCGCGGTGAAGGAGCGGATCGCCGCGACCCGGGTCGAGATCGCGCGAACCGGCGCGAGCAAGAGCGAGCCGCGCACGAGCGGGAACGCGCAGCCGAGCCGACCGCAGGCCGACCTCGGTGTGGAGAACGCCGCGCCGCCGCCCGCGGGGGCCGCGAGCGCGCGCGGCGTCTCGCCCGAGGCCGAGCGCGCGAACCGGCGGCTGGCGGAGATGCAGGCGCGGCTCGCGGAGCTCGGCGCGCGCGGCGCGCTCGAGAAGGGCCTGCAGGCGCGCGCGACCTTCGACGCCGCGAAAACCGATCCGCTGATGACCCAGGCGCAGGAGGCGCGCGTCGAGGGCAACGACGCGCGCGCCGACGCGCTGCTCGCGCAGGCCGAGGCGCTCGAGCCCGGCGATCCGCGCGTCGCGCTCGCGCGCGCGGACCTCGCGATCGAGCGCGGCGACCTGTCGCTCGCGCAGACCCAGCTCGAGCGCGCGCTCGCGCTCGATCCGAACGTGGCGCTGGTGCAGTACCAGCTCGGCAGCCTGTACGCGCGCCTGGGCGACCGCTCGCGCGCGGCGTTCCTGCTCGAGCAGGCGGTCGTGAACTTCCGGCCCAACACCGGAGCGCGTCGGCGCGCGGAGTTCGAGCTGGCGCGGCTCGAGTTCAAGATGCTGGAGGCGAGCGGCCTCGCGGCCGAGGCAGGCGAGACCTCGAGCCGCGTGTTCCGGCGCGGCGAGTCCGTGATCTGGTGGGGCAAGGTGAGCGAGCGCTTCTACCCGCTGAATCCGGCGTTCCGCGTGCGCTGGCGCGGGCCGTCCGGCGAATCCGTGTTCCAGGAGAACCTGCGCATGAGCCCGGGTGGCCAAGTCGCGTCGCGGCTGCGCACCAGCCAGGTCGCGCCGGGCGCCTGGAAGGTCGAGGTCAGCGTCGAGGCCACGGTGATCGAGACGGTCGAGTTCGAGCTCGAAGCGGGCTCCTAGCCTTGGACCGGCGCACCGCGCGCGTCTACGAGCGGCACGCGGCCGCCTGGATCGAACGGCGCAAGGTCAGCGCCGACGCGCGCCGCAGGCTGGACGAGCTCGCACACCGGCTCCGATCCCGCGCGCGCGTCGCGGATCTCGGCTGCGGCCCCGGCTGGCACGCGGCGCTGCTGCGCAAGCGCGGCTTCGAGGTGATCGGCCTGGACTTCGCGCGCGCGATGCTGCGCGAGGCGCGCCTGCGCGCGCGGGGCGTCGCGCTGGTGCGCGGCGATCTCGCCCACCTGCCCTTCGCGCGTGGCTCGCTCGACGCGGCCTGGGCACGGAACAGCTACATGCACCTGCCGGCCTCCGAGCTGCCCTCGGCCCTCGCCGAGCTGCACCGCGTGCTGCGCCCGGGCGCGCCGCTGCGCATGTCGCTCGGAAACCTCGAGGTGCTCGCGCCCGACGCGCGCGAGCGCCGACACGGGCTGGTGTCGCGGCGCGGCGGCGAGCCCCGGTTCCGCGGGCGCCTGTTCGTCGGCCGCGATGCGCGCGGCTGGCGCGACCTGTTCGAGGGCGCGGGCTTCGGCGCGATCCGCATCGAGCCGGGCCACGAGCCCTTCTGGCTGTGGGTCTCGGCGCGCCGCGCGCGCGGACTGGCCGACTCGCTCGGGCCGCGTCTGCGCCTGCTCGTGTGCGGCCTGAATCCCTCGCCGGACGCGGCCACCGCGGGCGTGCCGTTCGCCGGTGCGACGAATCGCTTCTGGCCGGCGGCGCTGCGCGCCGGACTCGTCGCGCGCGACCGCGATCCGCGCGACGCGCTCGCGCGCGGCGTCGGCTTCACCGATCTGGTCAAGCGCACGACGCCCGACTCGCGCTCGCTCACGCGTGCCGAGTATGTGCGGGGCGCCGGGCGCGTCGCGCGTCTCGTGGGCCTGTGGCAGCCGCGCGCCGTGGTCTTCGTCGGCCTCGAGGGCGTCCGCCGCGCGCTCGACCCGCGCGTCCGTGCCGGCGCGCTGCGCGGCGGCTTCGCGGGCCGGCCCGCCTACGTCATGCCGTCGACGTCGGGCCGCAACGCTTCGGCGACGCTGGCCGACCTGGTCGGTCACCTGCGCCGCGCCGAGCGGTTGACGCGCCCCCGCACATCCGGCTGAATCGCACCTCTCGCGGAAGCGCGAGGCAGGCTGGTGCCGCCCTTGGACTTCAAATCCAATGGGAGCTTCGTCATCGGGGCTTCGGCGGGTTCGATTCCCGTGCGCTTCCGCCACTGCAGGTCTTGCTGACTACGCTCGGCTTCGCCTCGCTGCGCGCCGCTTCGCGGCTTGCGGCTGCGCGCGCGGGCGGCCGCGCGCTCCGCCTCCTTGCTGACTACGCTCGGCTACCGAATCGGACGGGCCGTCCCGGACCTACTCGGAAGGAGCCGTTGCTGCTCGAGGCGCGTCGTTATACTCGACGCATGCCATTCCACATCCACTTCCGGGACACGCCGCACTCGGAACACCTGCGCAGCGAGTGCGAGGGCTGGGGCGAAGCGCTGCGTCAGGAGTTCCCGGAGACGTCGCGCGTCGAGGTGACGGTGTCGCACGACCGGGACGTGCACGAGGTGCACGTGCACGTGACGGGCAAGCACGTCGACTTCGCGTCGAGCGCGAAGAGCCGCGATTCCGTGGTCGCCTCCGCGCGCGACGCCTTCGACAAGCTCCACGCGCAGCTCCGCAAGCACCACGACAAGCAGATCTTCCACCACCGCCGCGACAAAGGCTGAGCGTACGCGCCAGCCCCTCGCCCGATCGCTACCGAACCCGCTCCGCGCAAGCCGCGCAAAGCGCGGCGCGCAGCGACGCGAAGCGAAGCGAAGCGTCGTGCGGGTGGCGCGCGGCCCAACATCGGGCCGCGGCCCGATGTTCCGCGGCGGCGCGCCGGGTCCCGCCAAGACTCGCGCCGAGCCCCGCCAAGTCACGTGATGATGAAGTGGATCTTCAGCGCGAGGTACATCGAGCCCTGGAAGCGGAGCTTGCCCTTCATCACGGCGGTCGGCGCCTTGATCTCGCCGGCGTTCAGCCCGCGCCAGGTCTCGAGGTCGGTGGAGAGCACGAGATCGGGCGCGTCGATGCGGCCCGCGTCGCCGCGCACCGCGCCGTTCGCGATGTCGAGCCAGTAGTCGCCGCCGCCCTCGCCCGCGAGCTCGAACTGGATGCGCGCGGTCATGCCCTCGATCTTGGCGCGGCGCTCCGGGTCGCCGTTCACGGCCTCGGGCGCCCAGCGACGGAAGAACTCGGCGGGCTCGATGTCGTCCGGGGGCCGCGCGCGCTCGCTCACGCGCGGAGTCTACCGCGTGGCGCCCGGCTCCGGCGTCGGCGCTGCGGCGGTGGTCGGCGCGGCCGCGCCGCGTCCCAGATAGAAGCCCTGCCCGTACTCGATGCCGAGCGCCGCGATCGCGTCCAGCTCCTGCGACGTCTCGATGCCCTCCGCGATCACGTGCGAGCCCATGCGCGTGGACAGCGACTGCAGCCCGCGCAGCACCTCCTGCTTCTCGGGGCTGTCCTCGATGCTGCGCACCAGCGACATGTCGATCTTCAGGAAATCCGGCTGCAGCTCGAGCGCCGCCTCCAGGCTCGAGAAGCCCGAGCCGGTGTCGTCGAGCGCGATCCGGAAGCCGAGCCCCGAGAAGTGGTCGATCGCCTCGCGGAAGATCGGGAAGTTCTCGATCGCCTGGCGCTCCGAGATCTCGAGCACCAGGTTGCGCGGGCCGAGGCCGAGGTCCGCGAGCGTCTCGCGCACGTGCGCGGCCTGGAAGTCGGGATCCTGGATGCAGGTCGGCAGGATGTTCAGGAACAGCAGCTGCTCGGAGTCGATGCCGCGGGCGTTGGCGAGCGCACGCCTGCGGCACAGGCTGTCGAGCTCGTACTCGCGGTCGAACAGCTCCGCGGTGCTGAACAGCGCGAGCGGCGTCTCGAGGCCCGTGCCCGCGGGTCCGCGCGAGAGCGCCTCGTAGCCGAGCACCTCGCCGGTCGCGAGCCGCACGATCGGCTCGAATACCGTCGTCACGCTCTGCTCGAGCAGGATCTTGTCGAGCATGCCCGCGCGGTCGCGGCGGCCGCGCTCCTGGCGGAAGCGCGCGTCGCACAGCGTCGACTCGATCAGCCGGCGCAGCTGCGCCTCGGGCCGCTCGTACGGGCGCTGCAGCACGAAGCCGGTGCCGAACGCGAACTCGGGCACCGAGTGCATGTACGGATACACCATGCGCTTCAGCCCCTGCGACGACCAGGCCTGGATCTCCGCGGCCAGCCGCGGCAGGTCGTGCAGGAAGAACTCCGCGTCGCCGCGCAGTCTCGGCATGAACACCAGAAGGTGTTCCTCTTCCAGCGCGCCCGAGGTCAGGATCATCTCCTCGCCGACTTCGCGGATCACGCGCGTGCGCACGCGCTCCGCGATCGCCTCGATCGTGGCGCGGAACGCGCGCGCGCCGTGCAGGCGTTCGATCGCGAGGATCGGCGAGGCGTCGATCAACAGCAGCCCGAGCGCGCCCTCCTTCGCGAGCCCGCCGCCGAGCTCGGCCAGCCGCTCGCCCAACGGGGGCAGTGAACGACCGCCGTTGCGGGCGCTCGCGCGCTCCCGCTCCACTGGCGTGTCGTCACCGTCGTCGTTCACACGTACCTCGCCCAATCCGCGCCGTTCGCCCATGGATCGGAGCGGAGCTGCGCGAGCTTGACGAGGCAGGCCTGCTTGCGCGCGCGGCGGTCTCTAGTCGAGCTCGTGGCGAACGAGTACGTAGAGCATCGTGAGGGTCACGTGGTTCTCCGACTCACTCTGCACCACGTGCTGGATCTGGCACGGCGTGGCCTCGAGGAACTTGTTGACCTCTTCCTCGAGCTCCTTGGGCAAGCCCCGGAAGACGTGACAGCGCAGAGACTGCATGCTCGGACCCTCCGCGGTCCTTGATTCAGTACCGCTTCAGCATTGGATCGACCTGTTGCGACCAGGCCTCGATGCCTCCGGCGAGATTTTCTACGTGGCGGAAGCCCTTGGCCGAAAGCTCGAGACAGGCGCGCCGGCTGCGCCCGCCCGTCTTGCAGTGCACCACCACCGGGCGCTCGCGCCACGGCTCGAGCTCCGCGAGCGCGGACGAGAGCTGACCGAGCGGCACGAGCCGCGCGCCCGGGATGCGCGCGATCTCCGCCTCGAACGGCTCGCGCACGTCGAGCAGCAGGAAGTCCTCGCCCGCGTCGAGCCGCGCGCGCAGCGCGAGCGGCGAGATCTCCGCCACGCCGTCGGAAAACGGCTCGGAGGCGCGCGAGGCGCAGAACGCCGCGTAGTCGATCGGCTCGGTGACGGTCGGGTTCGCGCCGCACACGACGCAGGCCGGATCCTTCGGGATCTTGAAGCGGCGGAACTCCATGGCGAGAGCGTCGTACACGAGCAGCCGACCGATCAGCGGCTCGCCGATGCCGATCAGGAGCTTCAGCACCTCGGTCGCCTGCAGCAGCCCGATCACGCCGGGCAGGACGCCCAGCACGCCCGCCTCGGCGCAGTTGGGCGCCAGCTCGGGCGGCGGCGGCTCCGCGAACAGGCAGCGGTAACAGGGGCCGGTGCGCGCGTCGAAGACCGACACCTGCCCCTCGAAGCGCATCACGCTGCCGTACACGAGCGGCTTGCCCAGCCACACGCACAGATCGTTGGTCAGGTAGCGGCTCGGGAACGTGTCGGTGCCGTCGAGCACGACGTCGTAGTCGGCGAGGATCGCGCGCGCGTTGGCGGCCTCGAGCTTGACCGGATGCCTGCGCACGTCGACGTCGGGGTTCAGCGCGGAGAGGCGCGCGGCGGCGACGTCCACCTTCGGCTCGCCCACGTCGCGCGTGGTGTACAGCACCTGGCGCTGCAGGTTCGAGGCGTCGACGCGATCGAAGTCGACCAGTCCGATGCGCCCGACGCCCGCGGCCGCCAGGTACAGCGAAGCCGGAGCGCCGAGCCCGCCCGCGCCGATCAGCAGCACGCTCGACGCCAGCAGCTTCGCCTGACCCTCGGTGCCCACTCCTTCGAGGAACAGGTGGCGCTTGTAGCGCTCCAGCTGCTCGGGTTCGAGCTGGCTCATGCCGGCGAGGGTAGCACCTCCCCGCGTGCCGACCTAGGCGGCGGGCTCCTCGACGGGCTTGGCGAGGTGGAGCGCGATCGTCTCGAGCAGCAGCAGCCTCTCGATCGGCTTGGTGGCGAACGCGTCGCAGCCCGCCTCCAGGCAGCGCTGCCGCTCCGAGGGCAGCGCGTGCGCGGTCAGCGCGACGATCGGTCCGGTGTAGCCGCTCGCGCGCAGCCGGCGCGTGGCCTCGTAGCCGTCGAGCACGGGCATCTGCACGTCCATCAGGATCACGCGGAAGGGCGAGCCCTCCTCGACCGCGGCCAGCGCGAGCTCTACGCCCACCTGCCCGTTGTCCGCGGCCGTCACCTGGTAGCCCGCAGTCTCGAGCACGTGGCGGATCACGCGCTGGTTGTCCGGCCCGTCCTCGACCATCAGCACCCGGCCGCTCGCGCGCAGGCCCGCGAGCGCGCTGCGCATGCGGCCGGTGCTCGGCGTGTCGGACTCGGGCACCTCCGAGACGCCGCTCACCGGGTGCGCGGGCACGCGCACCCGGAACAGGCTGCCCTTGCCGACCTGGCTGGTCGCCGTGATCGCGCCGCCGAGCCGCTCGACCAGGCGCTTGGTGATCGCGAGGCCGAGGCCCGTGCCGCCGAAACGCCGCGTCATCGAGCTGTCGCCCTGGCGGAAGGGCTCGAAGATCTCGAGCAGCACGTTCTCGGCGATGCCGATGCCGCTGTCCTCGATGTCGAACTCCAGCGTGCGGTCGAACGCGTCGTAGCGCACGAGCACGCGCACCTCGCCGACCGACGTGAACTTCACCGCGTTGCCCACCAGGTTGAGCAGGATCTGGCGCAGCCGCACCGGATCCGAGACCAGCCGCTCGGGGATCGGGCCGTCGAGCTCGAGCAGGAGCTGGATGTGCTTCTCGTTCGCGCGCGGGCGCAGCAGGTCGACCACGTCGCCGAAGATGCGCGCGGGCGCGCACGGCACCTCTTCGATCTCGAGCCGGTTCGCCTCGATCTTCGAGAAGTCGAGGATGTCGTTCAGGATCTCGAGCAGGTAGGCGCCGTTGCGGCGGATCGTCCTGAGCGCGTCCTGGCGCTCGGCGGCGTTGGCGGTGCCGTCCTCGAGCAGGATGTCGGTGAAGCCCAGGATCGCGGTCATGGGCGTGCGGATCTCGTGGCTCATGTTGGCGAGGAACTCGGTCTTCGCGGCTGCCGCCTGCTCCGCCTTGCGACGCGAGCGCTCCAGGTCCGCGTTCGCGCGCTCGAGCGCGCGCGCGTAGCCGCGCAGCCGCTGCTCCTCGCGTCGCCGGCGCTCGATGTCGCGCAGCACGACCGTGCGCAGCCGCTCGCCGGCGAGCTCGAACGAGCCGATCGTCACGGCCACCGGCACGGTGCTGCCGTCGGGCGCGTGCGCCGCGAGCTCGAGGCTCGCGCCGCTCTCGAA
>JBBDXF010000043.1:0-16511 GCA_040902485.1 Myxococcota bacterium
GCTGTGCGGGTGGCGCGGCTTCGCCGCGCCGGGCCCCGCTAAGACACCCGCTGCTTCTTCTGACACCTCGGACAGATCCCGTACAGGATGTGCCGGTGCTGGGTGAGCACGTAGCCGTGCTCCGCGGCGACCTTGCGCTGCTCTTCCTCGATCGTCTCGCGCTCGAACTCGACGATCGCGCCGCAGCCCTGACAGATCAGGTGGTCGTGGTGATGGCCCTCACGCTCGTACAGCGTGACGCCGTCGCGGAAGTGGTGCGCGCGCGCGACGCCCGCCTCGCAGAACAGCTTCAGCGCGCGGTACACCGTCGCGGCGCCGACATCCGGGCTCCTGTGCAGAACGGCCTCGTACAGCTCCTCGCTGGTCAGGTGGCCCTTGGCGGCGAGGAACGCGTCGAGGATCGCCTCGCGCTGCCGCGTCTGCTTCAGACCGTGGCGCGCGAGATGCTCCGACAGCTTCTCGTGGGCGCGCCGTTCGGACTCGACCCCGGATGCCATCGTCGGGCCACGCTATCGAGGGGCGGAACGCCTGTCAACGCGCAAGCCGAGCAGGTGGCGCATCAGCGCGCCGAGCTCGGGATCGGAGAAGAAGCCGAGTGTCTCGTAGATGCGCGCCAGCCGGTCGCGCACATCGCTCGAGCGCGGCGCGAGGGCGATCTCGTGCGCGCAGTCGGCCATGACCGAGGCGTCGGTGCGCCGCACGACCTGACGCAGCGCGAGCACCGCGAACGGCGCCATCGAGAGCTCCTCGATGCCCATCCCCACCAGCAGCGGCGCGACGACCGGATTGCCGCCGAGCTCGCCGCACAGCGAGCAGGGGATGCCGGCGTCGCGCGCCGCGTCGACGGTGCGCTGGATCTCGGCCAGCACGCCGGGGTGGAACGCGTCGTAGATCCCGGCCACGCGCTCGTTCTCGCGGTCGGTCGCGAGCGTGTACTGCATCAGGTCGTTGGTGCCGATCGAGAAGAAGTCGGCGCGCGCGGCGAGGTGCTGCGCGATCGCGACCGCGGCGGGCGTCTCGATCATGACACCGAGCGGTGGCGCCGCGGCGCCCAGCTCCGCGCAGACCGCGAGCAGGTGCTCGCGCGAGGCCTCGAGCTCGTCGACCGAGGCGATCATCGGCAGCATGATGCGCAGGTTGCCGGTGCGGTTCGCGCGCACGATCGCGCGCAGCTGCGCGCGGAACAGCTCGGGCCGGTCGAGCAGGATGCGGATCGCGCGCCAGCCGAGCTGCGGATTCGCCTCCTCGATCGACTCGCCGGGCAGCGCCTTGTCGCCGCCCAGATCGAAGCAGCGGATCACGACCGGATCGGGCGCCACCTGCGTCGCCACGCGCAGGTACGCGCGCTGCTGCTCCTCCTCGTCGGGCAGGCCGCGCGCGCCGAGCGCGAACACCTCCGTACGCAGCAGGCCGATGCCCTCGGCGCCGTAGCGCTTGACCAGGTCGACGTCGGAGAGCCCGCCGATGTTGGCGGAGAGCCGGATCTTGCGGCCGTCGCGCGTCTCGCTGGGCAGCCCGCGCAGCTCGTCGAGCCGGCCGCGCGTCTTGCGATAGCGCGCCGAGATCACGGTGTACTCGGCGCGCTGCGCGCGCGTCGGGCCCGCGATCACCACGCCGTCGAGCCCGTCGACGATCACTTCGTCCTCGGGGCGCAGCCGGCCCGCGATGCGCGGCACGCCGGAGACCGCCGGGATCTCGAGCGAGCGCGCGAAGATCGCGGAGTGGCTGGTCGGCCCGCCATGCTCCGTCACCAGGCCCGCGATCTTCTCGGTCTCGAGCAGCACGAACTCGCTCGGCGCGATCGCCGACGCGACCACGATCACGCCGTTGCGCAGCGGCGGATTGTGGAGCCGCACGCCGAGCAGCTCGCCCACAGCCCTCTGCAGCACGTCCTCGACGTCGGCCGCGCGCTCGCGCACGGTCGCGTCCGGCGTGGCGGCGAAGATCGCGGCGTAGCCCTGCATGGTCTCGATCAGCGCGCGCGCGCCGTTGCCGTGCAGATCGACGCCGCGGCGCAGCTTGGCGCGAAAGCCCTGATCCTCGAGGATCATGATGTGAGTGGTGAAGACGTCGGCGAGCTCCTCGCCGAAGCGATCGCCGACGGCTCCGCGCAGGTCGTTCAACTGCCGCACCGTCTCGCGCAGCGCGCGCTGCACGGCGCGGAACTCCGCGGCCGGCGTGCGCGCCGGCTCGTAGTCGACCGCGGACAGGTCGAGCCGCGGCGCGATCAGGTGCACGCGGCCGCGCGCGATGCCCGGCGAGTTGCCGTTGCCGCGCAGCACCGTGCCGCGCGCGAGCGGCTCGGGGGCGCTGGGCGCGAAGCGCCGGCCGGGAGCGCTCTCGCGCAGCGCGCGGTCGAGCAGGCGCGCGTTCAGCACGATCGAGCCCACCTGCGCCGCGATCATCTCGAGCAGCTCGAGCTGCTCGCGCGGGAACACACGCACGCGCGCGGTGCGCGCGGTCAGCACGCCGACGGGCTCGCCGCGCACCAAGAGCGGCACGGCCACCAGCGAGCGGAAGCGCTGCTCGCCCGAGAACGACACCGTCTGCACGCGCGTGTCGAGCTGCACGTCCGGCACCGCGATCGTCTCGCGCTGCTGCAGCGCGCGGCCCGCGATGCCCTGCCCGAGCCGGATGCGCACGCGCCCGACGGCCTGCGGGTTCAGGCCGCGCGTCGCGCGCAGCACCAGCGTCTCGCCGTCCTCCTCGAGCACGTAGATCGAGCACGCCGACGCGTGCATCCAGCGCGCGACCAGACGCACGACGTTCTCGAGCGTCTCCTCGAGGTCGTGACTGCGCGTGAGCAGCCGGCCGACGTCGCGCAGGAAGTTGGCGGATGCTCCTCGAGGCATGCTCCGGAGTCTAGCCGCCCCGACGCCGGCACAAAGAGAGAGAGACACGGCCCGTTCGCGGGTGCCGTGTCTCTCTTGTCGAGCTGGAAGCTCCGGCTCAGTCGAGGAAGACCTGGTCTTTGTCCTCGAAGCGCATGCCCAGCGCGATCAGGATCTTGCGCTTGGTGTCCATGCGGCAGTTCATGCCCTTCTCCACGGAGTGGATCGTGCGGAGGGCGACCTTGGCCTTCTTGGCCAGCTGCGCCTGGGTCATGAGCTTGTTCTCGCGAAGCTCGCGAACCCGGTTCCGCTTCCGCGGCTGCTTGTCGTCCATCGATTCTGTGAAGCTCATGTGCTCCATTCCGTGGAGCTCCTCCCGGTCAAGTTGGGGTGCCCACCCTCATAGGCGCTCCCCGGTGCGTACTCACCGCATCCGATCGGGCTTGTGTTTCCGGTTCTTTAGCGGCGGCCAGCGTTTACGCGGATCGGACTCAAAAGCCGTGCGCGCGCGAGAGGCGACCGAGCGGCCGGGATTTGCAAAGGTCTTGCGCGAGCCTGCGCGCGCCGCGTGCCGGCATGTGATACGCAGCTGGACCGCGATTTCGGTGGGAGGGGAGAGGCGCTGGCGCAAGAGCAATCCAAGCCCGAGGCCAGCCGCGCGCGGCGGATCTGGCGGCGCCTCGGCCTGTCGGTGCTGGTGCTTGGCCTCGCGTCGGCCGCGGTGCTTTCCGCCCTGCTCTACACCGCCGACGCCGAGTTCGTGGCGGGCGCGCTCTCGCGCCTGACCGGCCGGCACGTGGAAATCGGCGCGATCTCGTTCGTGCCGGGCGCGAGCCTCGGGGTCGAGCTCGAGCGCCTGCGCATCACGGAGACCGCGGCGCCCGACGCGCCCGTGCTGTTCGAGGTCGAGCACGCGCGCGGCCGCCAGGCCTGGCCGCGACTTCTGGCCGGCCAGCTGCTGCCGCTCGACTGGGTGCTGGACCGTCCGGTCCTGACCCTGCGCGCGCCCGAGCCGGGGGCGACGGGCGGCGGGTTCGAGCTGTCCGCGCTGCCGCGGCTGGGCCTGTCCGTCACGGACGGCGAAATCTCCTACCGGGCCCGGACGGGAGAGCCGTGGGTCGTGAGCGGGCTCCGCCTCGAGGCCCGGCGCGCGGGGCTGGGCCGCCGCGTCGAGGGCGACGCTTCGGCGCGCATCGCGCGCGGCAAGAGCGCACTCGGCGAGCTGGCGCTGCGCTTCGCCGCGGATCGCAGCCACGTCGAGGCGCGCGGCAGCGCCGTCGGTTTCGACCTGGCGCTGCTGCCGCAGAGCTTCGTGAGGGCGCGCGGCACGGCGACCGGCACCTTCGACCTGGCCTACGGCTACGACGACGCGTCGGTGGCGGGCAAGCTCGACCTCGAGGTCGCCAAGCTCTCGGTCGCGGTGCCCGAGCTCGAGCGTCCGATCGCGCCGGCGCGCGCGACGTTCGCGCTCGACGTCGACTGGAGGTCCGGCGTGCTCGGCTTGGGTCTGCGCCCGCTCGCGCTCGACGACTTGGTCGCCACGGGCACCTTCACGCTCGACAGCGGCAGCCCGGGCCGCGTGGCGCTCGATGTGCGGCTCGCGGACTTCGAGCCAGGTCGGCGGGACCGGCTGAACGCGCTGACGCTGCTCGGCATGAAGATCGACACCTGGCAGAAAGTGGCGTCGCGCATCGAGGCGGGCACCGTCGCCGACGCCCACCTGGTGATCGACGTGCCGCGCACCACCGCCGGGGCGCGGCTCTCGTTCGACGCGCCGCTCGCACCCGAGGCCTTCCAGCTGGAGCTCACCGCGCGCGACGGGATCTACGTCCCGGATCCGGACACGCGGCTCGAGAACATGACCGGCCGGCTCGAGATCCGCGGCAACCTGCTCCAGATCCACGCGCTGCGCATGACCGACGACGGCGAGCCGACGCCCGAGATCAACGTGAGCATCGACGGCCTGGACCGACTCGTGCGCCTGCCGGACGACGAGGACGAGGTCGAGGGCGGACCCGGGGCCGAGCTGGTCGGCCTGGAAGCGGCGATCGACGGCCTGGTCGGCGACGACGCGGGCGGCGAGGAGGCCCCGGCGCTCACCTTCAGCGAGCTGGCGCTGCGCTATCCGGCCTTCGTGCTGCCGCTGCGCCAAGCGTCGGGCGTGCTGCGCTTTCCAGCCGGGGGAATCCTCGCCGAGGGCGCGCGCGGCGTGCTCGGTGGCGCGCCCGCGGAGCTCGACGTGAAGTGGGAGCCGGCCGCGGACCGCGTCGACGTCGCGATCCGCTACTCGGAGGAGCTGGCGCGCGGCCAACCGGTCAGCGGGCCGACCTGGCTCTCGGGTCGGATCGCGCTCGACTCGCTCGACATCGGCGAGCTGCGGCCGACCAACGTCGACGCGCGCATCGCCGCCGTCGGCACCGACGTGCGCTTCTCGGACGTGCGCGCCGAGATCGCCGGCGGCGCGCTCTCCGGCTCGGGCAGCGTGGCGCTGGGCCAGGCGGGCCGCGCGCCGTTCGCCTTCGACCTCGAGGTGCGCGACTTCGACGCCGCGCCGGTCGCGACCGCGTTCGAGCTGCCCGAGCAGAGCGTCGTGGGTCGCGGCAAGGCCGCGGGCCGGGTCGCTGGCGTGCTGCGGCCCGGGGGCCGTTTCGCGACCGAGGGCGAGCTCGACGTGCACGTCGAGCTCGAGAACGGCAGCGTCGCGAGGCTCCCGGGCCTGGTGGCGTTGGCGCGCCTGCCGTCGCTCTCCGGTGTCAGCGGGCTGCTGGGCCGGCCGCTCCCGTACGACACGCTATCGGTCGACTTCAAGCTCGCGAATGGCCAGCTCGGCATCGCCGACGCCAAGCTGCTCGGCTCGCAGCTGCGCATGCTCGGCTCCGGCGAGATGAACTTGAACACGCCGACCAAGGAGTCCGACTTCGTCGTCGCCCTGCTCTTCCTGCAGACGCTCGACTCGGTGATCGGCAGCCTGCCGATCGTGCGCAACGTGATGCTGGGCAAGGACCGCAACCTGCTCGCGATCTATTTCCGGATGTACGGACCGCGCGACGACATGTTCGTCACGCCGCTCGCGCCCGAGCGCGTGCGCGACATCGTCGGCTTCGCGTCCAGCGCCGTGATGAAGGGCGTGCGCACGCTCGGCAGGCTGATTCCGAGCGCCACCGGCGAGCCCGTGCCGGAGGACGAGACGGCGCGGGAGCCGGAGACGGCGCCGGAGGCGACGCCGGAGCCCAGCCCCGCACCCCCCTGAGGTAGACTCGGCGCGCGGGTGAACCCTTGAGCGATGCGGTAGAGCGGATCCGGCGCGAGATGGCGCGGGTGCTGATCGGCCAGCGCGAGCTGGTCGACGGACTGCTCGTCGCCCTGCTCTGCCAGGGCCACGTGCTGGTCGAGGGCGTGCCCGGGCTGGCCAAGACCACCGCGGTGCGCGCGTTCGCGCGCGTGCTCGATCTGGACTTCCGGCGCATCCAGTTCACGCCCGACCTGCTGCCCGCCGATCTGCTCGGCACGCAGGTGTACGACCCGGCGAACGGCAGCTTCCGCCTGCACCGCGGGCCGCTGTTTCACAACGTGATCCTCGCCGACGAGATCAACCGCGCGCCCGCCAAGGTGCAGAGCGCGCTGCTCGAGGCGATGGAGGAGCGCCAGGTGACACTGGCCGGCGAGACCCTGCGCCTGCCCGAGCCGTTCCTGGTCATGGCGACACAGAATCCGGTCGAGCAGGAGGGCGTGTACCCGCTGCCCGAGGCGCAGGTCGACCGCTTCATGCTGAAGCTGCGCGTCGACTACCCCGCGCACGACGAGGAGATCGAGATCGTGCGCAGCCGCACGGCGCCGGTCGACGTCGAGCAGCCCGAGGTGGCGATCGGCGCGGTCGAGGTGATGACGCTGCGCCAGACCGTGCGCGCGCTGCACGTCGAGCCGTCGCTCTACGACTACGCGGTGCGGCTGGTCGAGAAGAGCCGCAGCCTCGACGCGGTCGAGCTCGGCGGCTCGCCGCGCGCGTCGATCTACCTGATCGAGGCCGCGCGCGCGCGCGCCTACCTGCAGCAACGCGACTACGTGCTGCCCGAGGACGTGAAGGCGGTGGCGCCGTCGGTGCTGCGCCACCGACTGCTGCTCTCCTACGAGGCCGAGGCGGAGGGGCAGACACCCGACGCGATCGTGCGCGAGGTGCTGGCCTCGGTCCCGACGCCATGAACCGGGCGCTCCTGCGCTCCGACGCCGCGCGCGCCGCGCGGGCGCTGCGCGTGCGCGCGCGGCGCGACGTCTCGACCTCGCTCACCGGTGCGTACCGCAGCGCGTTCCGCGGCCAGGGACTCACCTTCGAGGAGCTGCGCGACTACGTGCCCGGCGACGACGTCCGCTGGCTGGAGTGGAACGCCACCGCACGCATCGGCCGGCCGATCGTGAAGCGCATGCGCGAGGAGCGCGACGTCGTGCTCGCGCTGCTGGTCGATCTCTCGCCCTCACTCGACTTCGGCCTCACCGGCGCGACCAAGCTCGAGGCCGTGCGGCGCGCGGCCGCGGCGCTGGCGGCGGCCGCGACCGCGGCGCAGGACCGCATCGCGCTGGCCGTGTTCGCACAGGGTCTCGTGCGCACCCTGCCGCCGGCCAGCGGACGGCCCGCTCTCGAGCGCGTGTTCCGCGCGCTGGAGGCGCCGAGCACGGGCGAGTTCACCGACGCCGCGGCCGCGCTCGGCTGGGCGGCGGAGAAGCTGCCGCGCCACTCGGTCGTGGTGCTGGTCTCGGACTTCCTGTTCCCGGATCCCGGGCCGGAGCTGCGCCGCTGCGCGAGCAAGCACGACCTGGTCGCGCTGTGCGTGCGCGATCCCGCGGATCGGCCCGCCCTCGAGCTGCCGCCGATCCGCGTCCGCGACGCAGAATTGCGTCGGGCACGGCTGTGGCGCGGCAGAAGCGTCGCGGAGGCCGCGCTCGGAGCGGCGCTGCCCGAGCGCGCGCTGCGCGCGATCGGCGCCGACTTCGGCGAGCTGTGGACCGGCACGCGGCTGCTGCCGAGTCTCTTGCGCTTCTTCGAGGAGCGCGCGCGGAGGCGGCATTGAGCCGGCGAGCGGCGCTCGCCTGCGCTGCGTTCCTGTCGCTCGCGCCGTTCGGCGTTTCGTGCCGCGACGCGATCACGCTCGAGCCCGGGATCGGTGCGCGCGTCACGCTGGACCGCAGCGAGGCTCGCGTCGGCGATCCGATCGGCGTCACCGTCGAGGTCGAGACGCCCGAGGGCTTCACGCTGCAGACACCGCCCGCGCCGGGCGACGGCCCGTTCGCGTCGGACTCGGTGCGCCTGGTCGAGCCGATCTCGACGCCCTCGGGCCTGCGCCACCACCTGCTCTGGGTCGTGCGCCCGCGCGAGGTCGGCGACCAGACACTGCCCTGGCTCGAGATCCCGCTGGTGCGGCCCGACGGCGCCGTGCAGCCGCTGCGCGTGGGCGGCGTGCCGCTGGCCGTGCGCTCGGTGCGCGCGGACCTGCCCGCGCGCGAGGCGGTGTTCGACATCCGCGCGGCGCCGCCGATCGAGCCGACACCGCTCTGGGTATGGGCGCTGTGCGCGGCCGCGCTCGGCCTCGGGGTGGTGCTGGTTCGCGCGCTGCGCCGGCGCGCGCGGACGCTGCAGGTGGCGAGCACGAAGATAGCCGACGCCGGCCACGCGGCGCTCGCCGAGCTCGCCGAGGCCGAGCGCGACGGCGACCCGCGCTCGTTCGCGGAGCGCGTGCGCGGCGCGCTCTTGCTGTTCGTGGGCGGCGTGTGGAGCGTCGACACCGCGAGCGCGACGCCGGCCGAGCTGCCCGCCTCGGTCGACCGCGAGCTCGTGCGCATCCTGCACGCGCTCGAGCTCGCGCGCTTCGCGAAGCGCCCGGTGCTCGCACCGCTTGCACCGCTCGCGTCGCAGGCGCGCGAGCGTGTCCGCCATGTGGCCAATCTCCGCGCTTAGCGCGCTCGAGATCGCGGCGCTCGGCGTCGAGGCGCCGCGGGTCCTGGTCGTGGGGCTCGCGCTCGTGGCGCTCGCGCTGCTGGTCGGGCTGGCGCGCGGGCCGCGCCGACTGCGCGTGCCGAGCGCGGGTCGCGATGCGGCCTTGGCTCGCCTGAGACCGGATCTCGCGTTCCTGCTCTCCGTCGCGCTGCGCGGCGCGGCGCTGGCGCTGCTGGTGCTTGCGGCTTCGCGCCCGGTCGGGCTCGTACCCGAGAACCCCGCGGGCGGCTCCGGCGTCGATCTGGTGGTCGCGCTCGACGCCTCGGGCAGCATGCTCGCGCTCGACGGTCAGCTCGACGGCCGCCAGGTCACGCGGCTCGAGCTCGCCAAGTCGGCGGTATCCGACTTCGTGCGCGCGCGCGGCGGCGACCGGATCGGCCTGGTCGCGTTCGGCGAGCACGCGTTCACGCTCTGCCCGTTGACCGTCGACCACCGCCTGGTGCAGGAGTCGCTGGCGCGCGTCGAGGCCGGCCTGGTCGGCGACGCGACCGCCGTGGGCGAGGCGATCGGGCTGGGCACGCAGCGGCTCTCGATCTCGGGCGGACCGGAGGACGGGCAGCGCATCCTCGTGCTGGTCACCGACGGGCGCCACAACTCGGGCAAGCTCGCGCCGCAGACCGCCGCCGAGCTCGCGACGCGCGCGGGCGTGCGCATCCACGCGGTCGGCGTCGGTACCTCGGGGCTGGTGCCGTTCGCGCAGCCGGGCGCGGGCGCGCCGATGCGCTTCGAGCGCGTCGATCTCGACCGGGACACACTGCAGAGTGTCGCCGCGAGCACCGGCGGACACTTCTTCCACGCGCGCCGGCCCGAGGATCTGGGCGGCGTGGCGGCGGCGATCGACCGGCTCGAGGCGCGGCCGCGCGCGAGCGAGCCGAAATACCGGCACGCCTCGCTCGCGCCGCTCACGCTCTCGCTCGCGCTGGCGCTGCTGCTCGCCGAGGCCGCGCTCGCGCACGGGCTGCTGCGGAGGCTGCCATGAGCGCGCTGGCGTGGCTCGCACTGCTCGCGATCGCGGCGCTCGCGGGACAAGCCGCGATTCGCGGCCGGCGCGAGCTGCGCGCCTGGCTCGGGCGAGACCCGGCGCCGGTCGCGCGCCTCGCGCGCGCGCTCGCGCTCAGCCTCTCGGCGCTGCTCGCCGCACGCGCGCTGTCACTCGCGCTCACCACGCCGGAGCGGCTCTCCGACGACTTCGCCGACGTAGTGATCGCGGTCGACACCTCGACCAGCATGGACGTGACCGACGTCGCGCCCTCGCGCCTGCGCCGCGCGCTGCGCACCGCCGAGCGCGCGGTCGAGCAGGCCGAGGGTGTGCGCTTCGCGCTGGTGGTGTTCGCGGGCGAGGCGTTCATCGCGCTCCCGCTGACGCAGGATCGCGACGCGGTGCTCACCTACCTGCGCGCGCTCGACAGCGAGACGATCTCGGTGCGCGGCAGCGAGCTCGCGCGCGGACTCCAGGAGGCGGCGCGCGCCTTCGACCCGCGCTCGAGCCGGCCGCGAACCGTGCTCCTGCTCACCGACGGCGAGAGCTTCGGCCCCGCGACCGACGGGCAGATCGCTGCGCTCGCGAGCCTGGGCGCGCGCGTGGTCGCGGTCGGCTACGGCACCGAGGACGGGGGCGCGGTGCCCGGCCAGCTCGCGCTCGCCGAGGCCGTGCGGCGCGGCGAGGCCACCGTGTCGCGGCGCGGCGACGCCGTTCTGCGTCGGGTCGCGTCCGAGACCGGCGGCGCCTACTTCCGCGAGATCGAGGAGCGCCCCACCACCGCCGATCTGCTGCCGCCGCCCACGCCGGGCGCGGTGCCGGAGCCGGAACGGACGACCGACCCGCTCCTGCCGTGGCTCGCCGCCGCCGGGCTCGCCCTGCTCGCCGAGCTCTGGCTCTCCGGCGAGTCGGGGCTGCGCGTCCGGCGCCCGCGCACGCGCCTCCGCCGCCTGGCCGCCGCGACACTCAGCTGTGTCGCGCTCGCGGGCACCGCGTTCGGTCCGCTCTCGGGCTGGCTCGAGCAGGGTGACGCGGCGCTCGAAGCCGGCCGTCCCGACGAGGCGCTCGCGCTCTACCGCGAGGCGGAGCGCGCGCGCGGCAGCGATGCGCGCACGCAGATCCGGATCGGCAATGCGCTGTTCCGGCTAGAACGCGTCGAGCAGGCCGCGAGCGCGTACCTCGAGGCGCTGCGGGCGCTCGAGGCCGACGACACCGAGGCGCGCTTCGCGGCCAGCTTCAACCTGGGCAACACGCTCGTCGCGCAAAAGCACTTCGAGGAGGCGCGCGACGCGTACTGGGCCGCGCTGCTCGCGCTGCCCGAGAGCCTCGAGGCGAAGTTCAACTACGAGTGGTCGGTCGAACGCATCCTCGAGATCCCGCCCGTGCCCGAGACCGAGCCGAACCAGGACGCGCAGAGCGACTCCGAAGCGCCGGATCCCGCCTCGACCGGTGAGGCGCCGGGCCGCGGCGAGCCGCAGCCCGCTCCCGGCGGACTCGACGAGCGCGAGGCGCAGGCCTGGCTCGAGACGCTCGAGGAGCCGGTGGGCGAAGCGCTCGAGCGTCAGGTGACGAACGAGTTCGATGGCCGGCCGCGCGCACGGCCGGGCGGCAAGACGTGGTGACGGCCCGACTCGTCGTGCTGCTCGCGCTGTTCGCACCCGCGGCCGCGCGCGCCGCGCCCGACGTGCCGCTCGAGGTGCAGGTCTCGATCGACCGCGAGCAGGTGTTCCTGCACGAGCAGGCGGTGCTCTCGATCGTCGTGCGCCACCCGGGTGACGCGCGCGCGAGCTGGGAGCCCCCGCCGTTCGACGGCTTCTGGGCGGAGCGCATCGGCACGCGCGGCCTGCCGCCCGACGAGCACGGTCTGCCGCGCACGGAGTTCCGCCGCGCGCTGTTTCCGACCCGCACCGGCGACCTCCGCATCGCGACCTCGAAGCTCGTGCTGGTCGGCGAGGGCGGCTCGGAGCTCGAGATCCCCGTGCCGGGCGCCGCGCTGCGCGTCGTGCCGCTGCCCGCCGATGTGCCTGCGGATGCGCTGGTCGGCCAACTCGCGGTGCGCGTCAGCTCGAGCGACGATCGGCTGCGGCTCGGCAAGGCCCTCTCGCTCACCGTCGAGCTGGCCGGCGAGGGCAACGTCTGGGACGCGAAGGCTCCCGCGCTCGAGTCGCTCGTCGGTCCCGACGTCGAGGTGTTTCCCGAGACGCCGCTGCTCTCGATCGGCGAGAGCGCCGGCCGCGCCACCACGCGCCGCACCTTCCGCTACGCGCTCGTGCCCGCGCGCGCGGGCACGCTGCGCATCGAGCCGCTGCGCTTTCCGTACTTCGATCCGACCACGCGCGCGCTCGCGACCGCCGAGAGCGCGCCGCTCGTCTACACCGTGTTCTCGGGCAGCGCCGACGCCGAGCAGCGCGACCCCTGGGAGAACCGCCCCGTCCTGCGCCCGGCGACGGGCCTTCCGCTCGCCTGGCTCGCGTTCGGGTTCGCCGCCGCCCTCGGCCTCTCGTACCTCCTGCTGTCGCGCAGGCGCCGCGCACAGGCCGCGTTGGGCTTGCCGGGCAGCCCGCCCTCGCCGCGCAAGGCCTTCGACGCCGCGCTCGAGGCGCGCGACACGTCGCAGTGTCTGCCGCTGCTCGCCAACGCCGTGCGCGCCGCGATCACCGTCCGCCACGGCTTCGACGCGCTCCCGCTCACCAGCCAGGAGATCGCCGCGCGCAACCCCGATCCCGAGGCGCTCGCCCTGCTCCTCACGCTCGACCGCACCCGTTTCGCCGGCACCGCTCGCGCGGACGACGCGCTGGTCGCCCGCGTGCGGGCGTATCTTGGGCTGTAGCATCGTGGGCTGTCGATTCCGGGCCGGCTCGTTCGACGACGAGTCGGAAGGAGGGGACTCCGTGCAGTACCTGCTCTTGTGTTGCATCGACGAGAAGGCCTGGGACGCGCTGCCCGAGACGGAGCGCGATCAGGTCATGCAGCGGTACGACGAGTGGAGTCAGGAGCTCGTCCGGAGCGGGCACTTCCGCGCCGGCGCGAAGCTGCAGTCCAGCGCGACGGCGACCACCGTGCGCGAGACGCAGGGCAAGCGGGTCCTGATGGACGGGCCGTTCGCGGAGACCCGCGAGCAGGTCGGCGGCTACCACCTGGTCGAGTGCAAGGATCTCGACGAGGCGATCTCGATCGCGGGCAGGATTCCGACGCTCCCCGTCGGCGGCGCGATCGAAGTCCGGCCCCTGGAGCCGACGCCGCACCGGTGAACATCGCCGAGCTCCATCGGCGCGAGTACGGGCGGATCCTGGCGACCCTGATCCGCGCGGTCGGGGACTTCGACCTCGCCGAGGACTCGCTCTCGGAGGCCTTCGAGGCGGCGCTCGTGCAGTGGCCGGAGAAGGGGCCACCGAAGAATCCGGTCGCGTGGCTGATCTCGACCGCGCGGCACAAGGCGATCGACCGCATCCGGCATCGCGAGCTGGCCGAGCGCAAGCAGCGCGAGATCGCCGCGCAGCTCGAGCCCGAAGAGGAGGCGCCCGTGCCGCTCGACTCGCTGCGTCTGATCTTCACCTGCTGCCACCCTTCGCTCGCGCCCGAGGCGCAGATGGCGTTGACGCTGCGGACGGTGTGCGGCCTCGCCACAGAGGAGATCGCACGCGCGTTCCTGGTGTCGGTGCCCACGCTGGCCCAGCGGCTGGTGCGCGCGAAGGCGAAGATCAAGGGCGCCCGCATTCCCTACGAGGTGCCCGAGGACGACGCGCTCGCGGAGCGACTCGAGACCGTGATGGGCGTGGTCTATCTGGTCTTCAACGAGGGCTACTCGGCCAGCTTCGGCGCCGAGCTGGTGCGCGCCGAGCTGTGCGCCGACGCGATCGGGCTCGGCCGGCTGCTGCGCGAGCTGCTGCCCGCCGAGCGCGAGCCGAAGGGCCTGCTCGCGCTGATGCTGCTGCACGACTCGAGGCGCGCGACGCGCACCGACGCGCGGGGCGGGCTCGTGACGCTCGAGGATCAGGACCGCTCGCGCTGGGACCGCGCGAAGATCGCGGAGGGCGCCGCGCTGGTCGAGCAAGCCATGCGCGGTCCCGCGCCCGGTCGCTATGCCGTGCAGGCCGCGGTGGCGGCGCAGCACGCGCGGGCCCCGAGCGTCGCCGACACCGACTGGCGTAGGATCGCGGCGCTCTACGACCGGTTCGTCGAGATCGATCCTTCACCCGTGGTCGAGCTCAACCGCGCCGTGGCCGTCGCGATGGCCGACGGCTTCGAGCGCGGACTCACGCTGCTCGAGACGATCGACCTGCCCGGCTATCACCTGCTGCCGGCCACGCGCGCCGACCTGCTGCGTCGGCTCGGCCGCTTCGCCGAAGCCGCGACGGCCTACCGAGAGGCCCTCGCGCTCGTGACCAACGAGGCGGAGCGGAGCTTCCTCGAGGGCCGCCTCGCCGAGGTCTCGAAGCCGCGTTGAGCGCGCGCGGTTCGCGCGGCGCTTCACACCGGATCGAAGAACAGGATCTCGCGCACCTCGACCGGTCCCCAGCGCGCGTGCGGATAGCGCGTGGCGAGCTCGATCGCATGCGCGCGCCCCTTCGCTCGCACCAGGCTGTAGCCGCCGATCACGTCCTTCGTCTCGGCGAACGGACCGTCGGTGACGAGCATCCTGGCCTCCCTCGCCTCCACGCGCGCGGGCTTCGGGTGGTCGGCGAGCGGCGCGATCTCGAACTGGATCCCGTCGCGCTCGAGCGTCTGGCCGAACTCGATCATCTCGCGCCGCTTGGCGCCGTCGGGATCGCGGAGGCCAGGCTCCCTGCGGAAGGCGAGCAGGAACGGGGTTCCGTTCTCGGAGTCGCTGACCGAGCGGCGGTCGCCCACGGCGTGCAGCTCGATCGGCCCGTGCTTCGCGTGCGGACACGCCCGCGCGATCTCGAGCGCCTCCTCACGACTGGCGACGTCGACGATCCAGAACCCCGCGACGAGCTCCTTCGTCTCGGCGAACGGCCCGTCGCTGACGACCGGCTTCCCGCCGCGTACGCGTACGCCCGCCCCGTCGGACGCGGGAGCCAGCGGCCCGCCGCGCCGGAACACGCCCCGCTTGCGCAGCTCGGCCGAGTACTTCTCCATCGCCGCCATGCCCGCCGCCAAGACCTTGGCTTCGGGCCGCGGCGCCCCCGCTCGTTCGTTGAACAGCAGCAAGAACTCCATGGCGTCTCCTTCCTTCGCTTCGTACCGATTTCGTTCAGCTCCGCGCGCTCGCTCCGCCGAGATCCCCCAGCTGCGCGGTGAGCGCCTTGACGAAGGCCGGTCTGGCCTCGCACCGCGGCTTGTACGCGACCCGCGTGGGATGTTCGTCGAGCAGCTCGGTGTGACGCAGGACCCGGAGCACCGACGCCATCAGAACGTCGGCGGCGGAGAACGCCCCGACCAGGTGCGCGAGGCCGTCGAGGCATGAGGCGAGCTCGTTGAGCCGCCGCCGACGAGCGTGACGCGGTAGGGCATGCCCGCCTCCTCGAACGCCCAGCGCACGCGCAGGTCCCGCACCAGCCCCTGCGCAAACGGGGGAACCGAGTCGAACGCATAGCCGTTGATCATGTCGCTCTCGCCTCGGGTCGTCTCACCCAATCGCCGAACGGGCAGGCGCGAAATCGACAGGCCCTGTCGATCTGGGGCGGGCTCGTTCGACCATCAGCATGAGGAGGCGCCCATGTGTCCCGCATGTCTGGCAACGGCGGCGCTCGTGCTGGTTGGAGCGACGTCGACTGGCGGCCTGCTTGCGCTGGTCGTGAGACGGCTTCCGGCGAGGACCGCACCGCGCAGCGCGGACCCGACAACCCAAAGTGTAGGAGAGCACGATGAGCACGACGAATAGCCCCCGAATCGTGTCGCGCGAGGAATGGCTCGAAGCGCGCAAGCTGCTCCTGGCGGAAGAGAAGGAGCTCACGCGTCTTCGCGATCGTCTGGCGGCGAAGCGCCGTGCGCTGCCCTGGGTCGAGATCGAGAAACAGTACGTCTTCGCTGGGCCGCAGGGCCGGGTGACGCTGGCCGATCTGTTCGACGGGCGCAGCCAGCTCTTCGTCAAGCACTTCATGATGGCGCCCGGTCAGGTCGCGCAGTGCGTCGGCTGCTCGCTGGAGGTCGACCACCTCGAGGGCGTGCGGGTGCACCTCGAGAACCACGACGTGTCGTACGCCGCGGTCGCGCGCGCGCCGATCGACGAGATCGAAGCCGTCCGCAAGCGGATGGGCTGGCGCTTCCCGTGGGTCTCGTCGTGCCGCTCCGATTTCAACCGCGACTTCCACGTCTCGTTCAGCGCGGAGGAGCTCGCGCGGGGCCGTGCCTTCTACAACTACGAGTACGTGAACCCGGGACTGCAGGATCGTTCCGGCGACAGCGTCTTCGCCAGAGACGACTCCGGCCGGATCTTCCACACCTACTCGAGCTATGGCCGGGGCGGTGAGGAGTTCCTCGGCATCTATCGCTATCTCGACGCGACGCCGAAGGGCCGCGGCGAGCAAGGCCCATACAACACACTCGCGGACTGGGTTCGGCCGAAGAACATGTACGGCCAGGGCGGCGTGGTGGAGGGCAGCGGGCGCTACCACGAGCCGGGCTGCGCGTGCGTCGGACACCCTTCAGGAGCGTAGAAGCGGTCCCAGAAACCCGCTCCGGTCGCCGGGCGCGCGCCTTCAGCCCGATCTCTTCGTTGCGAGAGCTCGCCGGATCGACGAGATACGGCTGC
>JBBDXF010000044.1:0-81601 GCA_040902485.1 Myxococcota bacterium
CTTCGCAGGGCAGAATCCTCAGCCGCGGACTGCGTTTCTCCGCAGCCTGCTAGGCGTACCGGTCGTTGCGCCACGGATGGGCGGTGTTCGAGTAGCCGCGCAGCTCCCAGAAGCCCTTGCGGTCGGCTTTCAGGAACTCGATGCGCTTGAGCCACTTCGCGCCCTTCCAGGCGTAGAGCTGCGGCGTGATCATGCGCACGGGCCCGCCGTGCTCGGGCGGGAGCGGCTGCCCCCCGACGCGGTGCACGAGCAGCACGTCGTCCTTCAGCGCCTCGGCGAGCGGCAGGTTGGCGTCGTAGCCGTCGTAGCCGTGACACACGACGTGGGTAGCGTCGTCGTCGGGCTCGGCCAGCGCGGCGATGGTCGAGAAGCGCACCCCCGTCCACGCCAGATCGAGCTTCGACCATGCCGTCACGCAGTGGAAGTCGGAGACGTCGTCGACCTGCTCGAGCGCGAGGAACTCGCCAAAGGAGAGCACCAGCGGCCGCTTGCACGCGCCGTCGACCGTGAGCTGCCAGGTCTCGGCCGTGATCGCGGGCTGCGCGCCGAGATCGAGCACCGGCCACTTGCCCGGCGCGGTCGGCGTCTGGCCGACCGGGACCTGCGGCATGCCGTGGCGGTTCCTCGGGCCGCGGCCGAGCGGCTTCGCGTCGGACACGCCGGGCGTCGACTCCATCTTGCGCAGGAAGCGCTCGCGCAGGCGCAGGCGCGAGGCGACGATCTCCTCTTGCGACGGAACCTTGCTCACGGCGCGGGCGCCTCCTCGATGCCGTACACGTGCACGCGGTACTGCGTCCAGATGCCGAGCACCGAGAAGGTCTCGAGATCGGCGTAGTAGATCTCCTTGAAGCCCGCCTCCTTGGCGATCGAGCCGATCGAGTTCTCGTCCCAGAGCACGCGCAGGTACGCGTTGTAGCGCAGCTCCTTCACGTCGCCCTTCGCGTGGGAGCCGTTGGCGACGGGCGTGCGGTCGAAGTTGATCGTGAGCGGCCGGGTCACGTGCGTGTAGATCAGACCTTGTGCGCAGCCGCACAGCAGGAACGCCGTCAGGATCGCCGCGACGCGCGCCACGCTAGTCCCCGTAGACGATCGTAGTCTCGCGCGCATAGATGCCGAACAGGATCGTGAAGATCTGGCGATCCGCGTGCGTGATGACCGTGATTCCGCCCTGCTTGGCGGCGGCCTGCGTGCCGGAGTCGCCCCAGAAGACCAGCCACAGCACGCTCTGGGCGGAAGACTCGCCGACCTTGGCGCCGAGCTCCGTGCGGTCGAGATCGGTGTCGAGCGGCACCTTGATGTTCACGAAGCAGCCGCTTGCGAGCGGCACACACAGCAGCGTGAGACGAAGGGCCTTCATGGGTGCCGTGTAGTTAGCGCGCATCCTCGGCGGGAATCAACCGGAAGGCCGCCTGCGGCGCGGCCAGACCCGCGATCTCCAGCTCGCCGACCGACTCGAACGCGAAGCGCTCGCGCAGCTCCGCGCGCACGGTCGCGGTGGTCAGGATCTCGCCCCCCTTCGCGGCGTCCGACAGCCGCGCGGCCAGGTTCGTGACGTTGCCGATCACGCCGTAGTCGCGCCGGCCCTCGTAGCCGATGAAGCCGCAGGTCGCGTAGCCGGTGTGGATGCCGATGCCCGCGTCGATCCGGTAGCCGCGGTGCGCCCAGCCCGTGCGCAGCTTCGCGATGTCGGCGTGCATGGCCAGCGCCATGCGCGCGGCGCGCTCGACGTGGTCGGCCTGCTCCACGGGATCGTTGAAGAAGACCATGAAGCCGTCGCCCGCGAAGCGCTCGAGCGTGCCCGCGAACTCGGTCACCCGCCGGCCCATGGCGTTGTGGTACTCGCCGAGCGTCGCCATCACCTCCTCGGGCTCGACGCTTTCCGAGAAGGCGGTGAAGCCGCGCAGGTCGGCGAAGAACACGGTGACGAGCTTGCGCTGCGAGCGCAGCTCGGCCGCGCCGCCGCGCGCCATGACCTGCTCGATGATCTGCGGCGGGAAGAAGCGCCCGAGCTCCGCGAACTCGAGCTCGCGCGAGCGCAGCCGCTCGGTCGCTTCGATCCGGATCAGCGCCTGCACGGCCTGCTGCACGATCGTCTGCAGCACGTCGAGCTCGAGCCGCTCCCACACGTCGCCCTGCTCGCGCGCGCCGACCGCCAGCCCGCCGATCACCTGGCCGTCGCGCTGGATCGGCAAGAGGAGATCCGCGCCCAGCCGCTGAAAGCACGCGTAGCACTCGCGCTTGATGTTCGCGTACTGCGGCTCGACGGCGATCTGCTCGCGGAAGATCTCCTTGCGCGTGGTGATCATCAGCTGCACCAGCGGCTCGCGCGCGAGCGGCGGTCCGCTCACCTGCAGGCCGCCGCCGCGCAGGTGCTCGTCCGGACCCGCGACGCCCGCGAACAGGAACGCCGAGCTGCCGCGTACGTCGGCCAGCCGCGCGGGCGCCTGGCACAGCACGTCGAGCACCGCGTCGACGTCGGTCGCCTCGGCCAGGCCCTCGCCGATCGCGCGCACGGTTCCCGGCATGCGCACGCGCTTGGGGTAGAGCCAGGCGTTCAGCACCGACTCGAAGCGCGGCCACACGTAGAGAAGCGGCAAGAGCATGCCCGCCATCAGGTACGGCGACACGCTCACCAGCGCGACCGCCAGCACGGTCAGCGCGCCGACCGCCGCGCCGTACACCACGGCGCGTCGCGCGGCGACGCGCGCGTTCATCAGCTCGTGGCGCAGCGTGGTGCGCGCGAGCGCGAGCAGCAGGATCGAGAGCGTCCAGTAGGCGACGCGGATGTCGAGCACGTGGATGCCGAGGCTCGCTTGCACGAAGCGCACGCCCACCGGCAGCGACATGCCGAACAGCGCGCCGGCCAGCAGGATGCGCGCGCGCTGCGCCACCAGCGGATCGCGCGCCCGCATCGCGAGCATGCCGCAGCGGCCGACGAAGAACAGCATGACCGCGAGCAACAGGCTCGTGTCGATGATGCCGAGATAGCGGAACGGCCCGGCGTACTCGGTCGCCCAGGCGGCGATCTGCACCGCCGCGTGCGCGACGCCGAGGGCGTACACGCCGTACAGCACGCGCGGCGGCTTGCGCAGGAGCCACGGGTGCGTGACCGGGAACGCCAGCCCCGCGTGGATCGGCACCGCCGCGAGGAAACCGAGCATGGTGCGGAAATAGATCACGTACACGGGCTTCGCCGGCCCGACACCGGAGAGCAGAATGGTCAGGAAGCCGCCCGCCACCGTGCACAGCGAGAGGAGCGCCCAGCTCTCCACCGCCCACGGGCGCAGCGCGAACGTGACGGCGCCGACCATGAAGAACAGCGCGCCGAGCGCGATCGCTCCGCCCTCCGCGTAGACCACGTCGGCCCAGCGCAGATCGCGCACCGGGATCGAGATCTCGCTCACCTCGAGGCCCGGCTTCTCGACGACCAGGACGTTGGTGGCACCGTCACGTCTTTGGAGCCGCGGCCAGACCTCTCCGCGCACCGACTGGCCCGCGGTCTCGAAGCCGTTCACCTCGAGCAGCCGCGCGCCGCCGCGCAGGCCCGCGTCGCCGGCGTCGCGCCGCGAGGGCGAGAGCGAGAGCCCGTCCATGGTGAAGCCGACGTCCGGCCGGCCCACGCGCTCGAGCGCACTCGAGCAGGCGAGCAGCAAGCCCAGCGCGTACGCCGAGACCAGCGCCAGGTACAGCGCCTTCTGATGAGGGGTGCCGTCGCGCCAGCGCATCTGCGCCGGCAAGCATACCCCTCCCCGACCAATCCGTTCAGATCCGCGAATCGCCGAGCCGCGCGCGCTCAGCGCGACAGCGCCAGGACCTCGCCCGTGAGCCGCGCCGCCGTGCGCGACAGCGTGCGCAGCAGGTTCTCGAGCAGCGTCAGCTTGATCTCGGCGTGCTTCTCGCCCAGCCGGTCGAACTCCGCGACCGCCAGCGCGTAGCACTCGGTCTTGGTGTCGGCGCGCACGTCCGCGGAGCGCGGCGAGCGGTTGACCATCGCGAGCTCGCCGAAGGTCATGCCGGCGGTGAGGGTCGAGAGCCGCTTCTGCTTGCCGTTGGCGAGCTCGGCGCTGACGCTGACCTCGCCCGAGACGATGAAGTAGATCCGGTCGGCTTGGTCGCCGCTGCGAATGATCCGCTCGCCGGCGGCGAAGCTGCACAGCGAGAGCCGCGATTCGAGCTCGAGCACCTGGGCCGGCGCCAGCCCCTGCAGCGCCGGGTGGTCCAAGATGGCGAGCGCCGGCCCGGCACCGCCGCGCTCGCTCCGCCCGAGCACGCGGTCCTCGCAGTATTCGAGCGCGCGATCGAGCTCGGCGAACACGAGCATGGGCTTCGCGCCGCCACGCGCCAGTCGCTCGCTCCAGAAGCGGACCGCGCGGACGTGCCGATCGGCGCTGGCGAAGACGAGCTGCTTGCCGGCCCGCGCCAGGCTCTGCACCAGCGCGAGCAGGATCTCCGCCGCGGCGTCACCGATCTGTGTGACCCGCGCCAGGTCGATCACCGCCACGTCCACGCCCGGGCTCTCCTCGACGACGCGGCGCGAGACCGCCTCGACGGCCGCGAAGGCGAGGTCGCCCTGCAGCTCCCAGACCCGCGCGCGCTCGCCGAGCGTGTCGAGCGCGACGCTGTCCGCCTCGCTGCGCACGCGCTTGGAGCCCACCCGCGCCAGCGAGTACGACGCGCGCACGATCGAGCCCGAGGGCCGCGCGGCGGACAGGAAGTGCAGGTTCAGGTCGGTCGAGATGCGCCGGCACACCTCCACCCCGCGCACGCTGTTGCCGCGCGCGTCGAGCGGCGGCGAGAACAGGCCGAGCCCGAGCTGCCCCGGCAGCACGGCGAGGATCCCACCCGAGACCCCGCTCTTGGCCGGCATGCCGACCCAGTACACCCACTCGCCCGCGTAGTCGTACATGCCGCAGGTTGCCATGATGCTGAGCACGTGCTGCACGAACTCTGGGCGGATCGGGCGCTCGCCGGTGACCGGATTCGCGCCGCCGTTCGCGAGCGTGGCGGCCATGAACGCCAGATCGCGGCAGTCGACGCTCACCGAGCACTGCCGGAAGTACAGGTCGAGCGCCGCGTCGGGTGCCTCGCCGAGCACGTCGAAGCTGCGCAGCATGTGCCCGATCGCGCGGTTCCGGTGGCCGGTGTCGCGCTCGGACTCGTAGACGGCCAAATCCAACTCGAGCGGCCGGCCCGCATAGAGCGCGAGCAGCGACAGGATGCGGTGGAGCTTGTCCGCCTCCGAGTGCCCGGCCACGAGCGAGCTCGCCGCGATCGCGCCCGCGTTGATCATCGGATTCATCGGCCGGCCCGTTCCCGGCTCGAGACTGATCGAATTGAACGCTTCGCCGGACGGCTCGACGCGGATCTTGTCGAGCACCGCGGCGCGCCCGCAGTCTTCGAGCGCGAGCCCGTAGATGAACGGCTTCGAGATCGACTGGATCGTGAAGGGCTGGCGCGTGTCGCCGACCTCGTAGATGCGGCCGTCGGTGGTCGCCAGGCAGATCCCGAACCAGTCCGGGTCGGCCTTGGCGAGCTCGGGGATGTAGGTCGCGACCTTCCCCTCGCGCAGCGCGGCGCACTCGGCGTGCAGGCGTTCCAGGTAGCTCTGGATCGGCAGCTCGACCGGGCTCGCGGGGCTCGTGCTCATGGCTCGGCCGGGAACGCGAGCAAGGGGCGTGCCGTCGTGCGGAGCTTTACACCCGCGCTCGCCGGGTGCGACGATCGCCGCGATGAACGCCTACCCCCGCGCCGAGATCGAGGCCGCCTTCCGGAAGACCATCGACGTGCAGACCAACGACGACTGGAACGGCTTCGTCGACTGCTTCACGCCCGACGCGCTCTACGTCGAGCACCATCTCGGCACGTTCCGCGGCCGCGACGCGATCCGCGCCTGGCTGATTCCTGCGATGGCGCAGTGCAAGGGCTGGACGTACCCGATCGAGTGGGTCGCGATCGATGGCAACCGGATCGTCTACAAGTGGTTGAACCGCTTGCCGGGCAAGCGCGCCGACGGGACGCACTACGAGTTTCCCGGTCTGACGATCAAGCTCTACGCCGGCGCCGGGCGCTTCGACTACCAGGAAGACGTCTACAACTGGGAGTCGGCGCTCAAGGTTCTGAAGGAGTCCGCAGCGGCGCAGCGAACGAGCCCTTGAGCGTGGTGCGCGTCGCGGCGTAAGTCTCGCCCGGCGCGGGCTCGCTCTCGATCTCGAGCGAGATCGTGCCGTCCTCCGCGAGCGTGCCCTTCGTCGTCGAGACGATACGCGTGCCGACGCGGCGCGGCACGAACGCGAAGGCCGGATCGAGATTGGGCGTGCCCGCGACCACGATCTGCGTGCGCGCGGTGCCGGCCAGGTTGCGCCCCTCGACGGTGCCCTCGCCCTCGCCGATCACGTCGGCGTGCGTCGGGCCGCCTTCGCTCGGGAACGTCGTGGAGAGATCGAAGGTGGAGTGATATGCCCCGCCTTCCTCCGCGAGGATGATCGTGCCCGAGATCTGGCGCGTCGTCCCCGAGGCCTTCTCGACCGTGATGCCCTCTACCTTCCAGGTTCCGGAGATCGTGGCCGGCGCGGCGGCGGCGACATCGGTAGTCGCTGCGGCGTTCTCGTCGGCGCGTTCACACGCGGCAAACAGGATCAGGCCCGAACCCAGCAAGAAACCGGAAACGCGCAGCATGGCTCCCTCCCGGCTGGTCGAAAATCACCCTACACCCGTCAGTTCGTCACGGAAACCTCTTTCTTGGACGGGGTCTGGTTGGTGCGCATCTGGTACGGCGTGGTGTCGATCTCGTCGAGCTCGAGCTCGCGCGCGAGCACTTTGCGCTTCCACTCCTGGTGCGCGGGCTCGTCGGCGTGGAACTCGGGCATGACCTCGCGCGCGAACAGCTCGAGCGACGAGCAGATGTCCTCGTGCGTGTTGCGGCCCGCCTGGTTGAGCAGGATCACCTGGTCCACGTTCGAGTCCAGGAACTTGTGCAGCCGCTCGCGCAGCGTCTTGGGCGAGCCGATCAGGCCGGTGCCGCGCTGCGCCTTCGCGCCGGCGGGCGACTGCTTCCACTGCTCGTACTCGCTCCACAGGTTCACGCTGCCGGGAACCACGGGACCGTGCTGGTTGTAGAAGAGCAGCGCGAACTGGAAGAACGTCCAGCCCTCCGCCTTCTCGATCGCCTCCTCGTCGGTCTCGGCGCACATGAAGCCGCACACCACCGCGATCTGCGGATTGGTCGCGTGCTCGCACAAGAGCTCGCGCCGCTTCACGTAGGCGTTGTAGTACGCGTTCACCCAGGCGTGCGCGGCTTCCGCGGAGACGAACTGGAAGCCGAGCGCGCCCATGCCGCGCCGGCCCGCCATCTCGATCGTCTCGAGCTGCGAGCACGCCACCCAGAGCGGCGGGTGCGGTTTCTGCAAGGGCTTGGGCACCACGTTGCGCAGTGGGAAGTCGAAGTGCTTGCCGTGATACTCCCAGCCCTCGTGCGTGAACATCGGCAGGATCGCGCGCACCGCGTCCTCCCAGACGTCGCGCTTGTCGCGGAAGCGCCGGTCGAACGGGTGCAGCTCTGTCACGCTCGAGCCTTCGCCGATCCCCATCTCGACGCGGCCGTGCGACACCAGATCGAGCGTGGCCACGCGCTCCGCGACGCGCGCGGGGTGGTTGGTGGTGAGCTGGATGATGCCGTGGCCGAGGCGGATGTTCTTAGTGCGCTGGCTCGCGGCGGCGAGGAACACCTCGGGCGAGGAGGAGTGCGAGTACTCCTCGAGGAAGTGGTGCTCGACCTCCCACGCGTAGTCGTAGCCGAGCCGGTCGGCCAGCTCGATCTGGGTGAGCGAGTTCTGGATCAACTCGTACTCGGACCTCGGTCCCCAGGGCCGGGGCAGCTGGTGCTCGTAGAAGATCCCGAACTTCATCTCGTCTCCTCGGTATGGCTTCGGGGCGAGCTTACAACTCGATCAGGTAGCCGTCCGGGTCGCGCACGTAGGCGTAGCTGCGTCCCTCGCCGGGCCGGCTGCGACGCTCGAGCGTCCCGCCCGCGCGCACGACCTGCTCGATCGCCGCGTCCAGGTCGGCGTCGGAGTCGAGCTTGAAGCCGAAGTGCCCGACGCCGCCGTTCTGACCGGCGTTCGCGGCCTCGGCGGGATCTTCGTTGAGCGTGATCAGATCCGCGCAGCCCGGCGTCGACAGGAACACCATCTTCGGACCGTCGCGGAAGCGCTCCTCGAGCCCGAACACGCCGCGGTAGAACACGAGCGAGCGCTCGAGGTCGCGCACGATCAGGTGCAGGTGGTAGAGGCCCCGCGTCTTGATCACGCGGCGAGCGTACCACCCGTCCGATTGTCTTCGCTCGGCTACGCCTCGCTGCGCGCGCCTTCGGCGCTTGCCGCCCTGCGCGAAGGCGGCTTCGCGCAGGGCGTGCAATCGAACAGCGTCGGTAGCGGCGGGTCCCGTCAGCCGAGTCCGTCCAGGCACGGCTCGCACAGGAACGTCGGCCCGGGCCGCAGGCCGCCCACCGCCAGGTACGCGTTGTCGCCGCGCCGCATGGAACGGCCGCAGCCCGCGCACTCGTGCACGGTGTTCATCACCAGCGGCTGCCAGGCGGCCACATCGGGAAACTCGGCTCGCGCCACGGGCTCGGGCGCGGGCGGCTTGGCGGGCGCGGGCGGTGTGTCGTCGCGATCCACCTCGACGCGGCGGGCGCGCGCCTCGGCCGTGCGTTCGCGGAAGCGGCCTTCCCAGCGGCGGCCCAGGTCGGTCGCCTCCTCGACCACGTCCTCGACGAAGCCGCCGACGTTCTCGGTCACGGCCTCGACCACGTCGAAGACGTCCTCGAGCACGTTGCGGACCAGGTTCGAGACCGGCACCCGGAGCCTGCGCGCCGCGTCCTGCAGCGCCTCGTCGAGATCGTCGGAAATGCGTGTGTGCAAGACCCTCTCCTTCCTCTGCTGGCGGCGCTGCCGGCGCCGCTCGCGATCATCGGATTCAGCCATGTGCTCCACTGTATCACCATGTATCACGAAGGCCAGTGTTTTTTTCGATCGTGCGAAGATTCGCGCATGAGAGCCGTCGTGATGCGGAACCAGAAGCTCGTGGTGGACACCTTTCAGGAGCTCGAGCCCGCGGCGGGCGAGGTGCTCGTGGGCACGCTCGCCTGCGGCATCTGCGGCTCGGACCTGCATGCGCTCAAGCACGCGGAACAGATGGTCGCGAACTCGATCGAGGCCGGTGCGGCGTTCGTGATGGACCTCGGGCGCGACATCGTGATGGGCCACGAGTTCTGCGCCGAGGTGCTCGACTACGGCCCGGGCACACCCAAGCGCTTCGCGCCCGGCACGCGGGTCGTGTCGATGCCAATGCTGGTGCGCGGCGAGCGCGTCTCGACGGTCGGCTACTCGAACGACTTTCCCGGCGGCTATGGCGAGCGCATGCTGCTGAACGACGCGCTGCTCCTGCCGGTGCCCAACGGCCTCTCGACCGAGCACGCCGCGCTGACCGAGCCGATGGCCGTCGGTCTGCACGCGGTGGTGAAAACGCAGCTAGCCTCGAGCGACGCGCCGCTGGTGGTCGGCTGCGGACCGGTCGGGCTGGCGGTGATCGCGGCGCTGAAACTTCGCGGTGTAGGCCCGATCGTGGCGGCGGACTTCTCGCCCATGCGCCGCCAGCTCGCCGAGAAGCTCGGCGCGGACCACCTGATCGACCCGCGCGACGGCTCCGGCTACGAGGAGCTCGCGCGCGTCGCGCCCGGGCGCAGCGCGGTGATCTTCGAGTGCGTGGGCGTGCCCGGCATGCTGCAGCAGATCGTGAAGGGAGCGCCGCTCGGCGCGCGCGTGGTCGTGGTCGGCGTGTGCATGGAGGAGGACCGGTGGAAGCCGATGCTCGCGATCGTGAAGGAGCTGCAGCTCCAGTTCGTGCTCGGCTACCTGCCCAACGAGTTCGCCGAGACGCTCGATGCGATCGCCGACGGCAAGATCGACGTCGCGCCGCTGATCACGGGCCGCGTCGGGCTCGACGGTGTCGCGGGCGCGTTCGAGGCGCTCGCCAATCCCGAGCAGCACGCGAAGATCCTGGTCGAGCCCGCGCTGACCTGAGCGGGGGCCTCGCGCTCCTCACCAGGGGATCGGGCCCTCGTCGTTGAAGTAGCCGCCGGTCGGGCCGTCGGCCGGCAACGTCGCGAGCCGCACCGGCGTCGCCGCGCCCTGCTCGACCGTGCGCGGGCCCTGATTCTGATTCATGTCGGTCGCCACGTAGCCGGGGTCGGCGGCGTTCACCTTGATCTTGGTATCGCGAAGCTCCCAGGCGAACTGCACGGTGATCGCGTTCACCGCGCTCTTCGAGCTGTTGTAGGCGAGGTACTTCGCGGACGCGAAATCCCAGCTCGGGTCGCCGTTCAGCGTTAGCGAAGCGAGCCCGCTCGACATGTTCACGATCCGGCCCGCTGCGGAGCGGCGCAACAGCGGCAGGAACGCCTGTGTTGCGCGCACCACGCCGAACACGTTGGTCTCATAGGTGCGGCGCAGCACGTCGGTGGAGATCGCGCTCGGCGGCCCGTCGTCGATCGCGATCGCGGCGTTGTTCACCAAGATGTCGAGCCGGCCCAAGGTCTGCTCGACTTCCGCGGCGGCCGCGGACACGCTCGCGTCGTCCGTGACGTCGATGCGCAGCAGTCGGGCGTCGAGCCCCTCGGCGCGCAGCTTCTCGGCTGCGGTCTTGCCGCGCGCATCGTCGCGCGCGCCGATCCACACCGTCGTGCGTTGCCGCGCGAGCTGGCGCGCGATCTCGAGCCCGATGCCCTTGTTCGCGCCCGTGACGACCGCGACGCGACGCTCTGACATGCGGAGTCTCCTTCGCGCCTACGACGCCACGAACCGACTCGGCGTTACTCCGTCGAGCGTGGCGATCGCGCGCTTGGGTGCGACCAGTCGGAACGACTCCTCGGCGATCTCCGAAACTTCTTCCCAGTCGAGCTCCACGTCGAGCCGCAGGCCGACCCAGCCGCTCGGGCCGACGTAAGGCGGCCGATAGAACCGGCGCGGGTCGGCCTCGATCAGCATCGCCTGCGCGCCCGGCTCGGCGGGGAAGGTGATGCCGACGATGCCGTCGCCGTGGTGGTTGTCGACGAAGCTCACGAACACCTTGCCACCCTTGCCCTCCTTGGCGCCGACGAAGAAGGTCGGCTCGCCGTGCGAGAGCCGCTCGCTCGCCTCGGGCAAAGCCAGGCAGATCTTGCGCAGCCGCGTGAGCAGCTTCTGTACGGCGCGCGAGTGCTTCCTGACGGGGTGATCCACGCTAGGCGAGCGCCTTCTCGATCGCCGCGACGAGCTCGGGCGCGTCGGGCGCTACGCGCGGGTTGAAGCGCGCGATCACCCGGCCGTCCTTGCCGACCAGGAACTTCGCGAAGTTCCAGAGCACGTCGCCGGGCCCGTCGGGCTGCGTCTGCTCCTGAGTCAGCCAGGCGTAGAGCGGCGCGCGGCTCTCGCCATTCACTTCGAGCTTCGAGAACATCGGGAACTTCACGCCGTAGTTCGTGGTGCAGAAGTCCGCGATCTGCTGCTCGCTGCCCGGCTCCTGGCCGCCGAACTGGTTGCAGGGAAAGCCGAGCACCGCGAGTCCGCGCGCGGCGTAGGTCTCGTGCAGCTTCTCGAGCCCCGCGTACTGCGGGGTGAGCCCGCACTTCGACGCCACGTTCACGATCAGCGCGGCCTGGCCCTTGTAGTCGGCCAGACTTCGGGGCTTGCCGTCGATGCTGGTCTGGGTGAAATCGTGCAGGGTCGGCATGGGGGTCCTCCTGTTCGGGAATCATGAACCCGCGATCGTCATCCGGGCAATGCGCAGCGTGGGCGCGGCGGCCGAGCCGAGCCAGAGCAGGTCGTTTCCGATCGCGTCGATCTGCTTCAGCATCTCGCCCAGGTTCCCCGCGATCGTGATCTCCTCGACGGGGAAGGCGATCTCGGAGTTCTCGATCCACAGCCCGGACGCGCCGCGCGAGTAGTCGCCGGTGACCGGGTTGAAGCCCTGGCCGATCAGCTCCGTGACGTAGAGCCCGCGCGGCGTCGAGGTCACGATCGTCTCGGGCGAGAGCGTGCCGGGCTCGAGCCACAGGTTCGTGGTCGACGCGCCGCCGCCGCGCACCGCGCTGCCCGTCGAGGCGAGCCCGAGCTTGCGCGCGGCGTAGGTGTCGAGCAGCCAGCTGCGCAGGCGGCCCTGATCGACCAGCACGTTGCGTCGTGTAGGCAGGCCCTCGCCGTCGAACGGGCGCGAGGCGAGCCCGCCGACGCGCCGACCGTCGTCGACGATCGTCACGCCGGGCGCGGCGATCCGCTCGCCCATGCGGCTGGCGAGGAAGCTCGCGCCGCGATACACGGAGTAGCCGGACAGGCAGCCCGCGAGCATGCGCAGGAGACTCGGCGCGACCAGCGGATCGAAGATCACCGGCGCCTCGCAGGTCGGGATGCGGCGCGCGCCGAGCTTGCGCAGCGCGCGCTTGGCGGACTTCACGCCCACGCTCGCGCCGGGCTCGAGGCCCGCGAGGCGACGCGAAGCGGTGTACCAGATGTCGCGCTGCATCTTGCCGTCGGGCGTGCGCGCGAGCGACTCCGCCATCAGTGAGTGGCGGCCCGATTCGTAGTCGGAAAGGAACCCCGCGCTGTTCCCGTACACGATGCGCGACCAGCCCGAGTCGACCTGCGAGCCGTCGGAGTCGGCGATGCGCGGATCGACCGCGCGCGCGGCCGCCTCTGCTTCGCGCGCCGACGCGATGCGCGCCTCGCTGTCGAACGGGTGATCGCGCGGCTCGAACAGCGCGAGGTCGGGCGCGCCGGCAGCGTACCCACCGTCCGGAAGGCCCGCGCACGGATCCGGCACCGTCGCGCGCGCGAGCGCCACGGCGTCGGCCGCCACGCCCTCGATCACGCGCGGGGTCAGGTCGTTGGTGCGTGTCGTCGCCGACGAGAGTCCGCCGCGGCCGCCGTAGAACACGCGCACGCCGAGGCTCCGCTCGCGCGATTGCTTCACGAAGTCGATCTCGGCGCCGCGCACGCGCGCTTCGAAGCTCTCGCCGGCGGTGAGGCCCACGTCGGCGGCGTACGCGCCCGCCTTGCGCGCGTGCTCGAGCGCGTGCTGGACCGCGTCGTGCAGCTCGTCCACGGGCTAGCCCTGGGTGCCGCCGACGGTCAGCCCGTCGATGCGGATGGTCGGCATGCCCACGCCGACCGGCACACCCTGGCCGTCCTTGCCGCAGGTGCCGATGCCGGGATCGAGCGCCAGGTCGTGGCCGACGCGCGACACGCGCGTGAGCGCGTCGGGACCGTCGCCGATCAGTGTCGCCCCTTTCACGGGCGCGCCGATCTTGCCGTCCTCGATCCGGTAGGCCTCGCTGGCCGAGAACACGAACTTGCCGCTGGTGATGTCGACCTGCCCGCCCGAGAACGAGACCGCGTACAGGCCGTTCCTCACCGAGCGCAGGATGTCGGCGGGGTCGTCCTGCCCGGCCAGCATGAAGGTGTTGGTCATGCGCGGCATCGGCAGGTGCTGGTAGCTCTCGCGCCGGCCGTTCCCGGTTGGCTTCATGCCCATCAGCCGCGCGTTCAAGCGGTCCTGCATGTAGCCGACCAGGATCCCGTCCTCGATCAGCACGGTGCGGTCGGTGGGCGTGCCCTCGTCGTCGACGTTAAGCGAGCCGCGCCGGCCGGGCAGCGTGCCGTCGTCCACGACCGTGACGCCGGGCGACGCGACGCGCTGACCGAGCCGCCCCGAGAATGCCGAAGTCTTCTTGCGATTGAAGTCGCCCTCGAGCCCGTGGCCGACCGCCTCGTGCAGCAGGATTCCGGGCCAGCCGGGACCGAGCACCACGTCCATCGTGCCGGCGGGGCAGCTCACCGCCTCGAGATTGGTGAGCGCGATGCGCGTGGCCTCGTCGACCAGCGGCTTCCAGGTCTCGGGCTCGCCGAGCCGCGCGTAGGCGATGCGCCCGCCCGTGCCCTGCGAGCCGGTCTCGCGGCGCGCTCCGGACACCGCGATCACCTGCACGCGCAGCACGACCAGCGGCTGTACGTCGGCGACCCAGGTGCCGTCGCTCGACGCGATCATCAGGTTGCGTTCCTCGCAGGCGACGCTCGCCATCACCTGCGCGATGCGCGGGTCGCGGCCGCGCGCGTAGGCGTCGATCTCCTGCAGGAGACGCACTTTCGTGTCGATCGGCACCGACGTCGGCGACTGGCGCAGCGGGTACAGGTCGTAGACCGGCTGCGCGGGCCGGCGCAGCGCGACGGAGCGCGATCGGCCCGGGCCCTCGGCGATCGCGCGCGCCGTGCCGGCCGCGAGCAACACGGTCTCGAGCGAGATCTCGTCCGCGTGCGCGTAGCCCTGCCGCTCGCCGGCCTGCGCGCGCACGCCCACGCCCTGCTCGACGGCGCGGGCGCCCGTCTTGACCAGGCCCTCCTCGATCGAGACCGCGTCGCGCGTCGTGTACTCGAAGAACGCGTCCGCGAAGTCGATCGGCTTCGCGAGCGCGGTGGCGAAAACCGCCTCGAGTCCGCGCGCATCGATGCCGAAATGCCCACCGAGGACCGGCAGCTCCGGCTTGCCGCGCTTCGCTCCCGCCATGGCCGCTCCTCCCACCCTTTCCACTCGGATGAGCCAAGGTAACATGCTCCGAACCGTGGCCCCCAACACCGAACCCCTGCTGCGCCAGCTGCTTTCGGAACGCATCCTCGTTCTGGATGGCTCGATGGGTGTGCTCCTGCAGGGACGGGGCCTCTCCGAGGCCGACACCCGCGGCGAGCGCTTCAAGGACCACCCGCACGACGTGAAGGGGCACGACGGGCTGCTCGTGCTCTCGCGCCCGGACGTGACCGAGGCCGTGCACCGCGAGTACCTCGACGCGGGCGCGGACCTGATCACGACCGCGACCTTCAACGGCTCGTCGATCTCGCTCGCCGACTACGGGCTCGAGCCGATCGCGCTCGAGCTGAACGTGCAGGCGGCGCGCATCGCGCGCCGGCTCGCCGACGAGTACACGGCGCGCAACCCGAACAAGCCCCGCTTCGTGGTCGGCGACCTGGGTCCGCTGCCGAAGACGCTGTCGCTCTCGCCCGACGTGAACGATCCGGCCTTTCGGGCGGTCACGTTCGACCAGGTGCGCGAGGCCTACGCGACCCAGATCCGCGGTCTGCTCGAAGGCGGCGTCGACACGCTGATGATCGAGACCATCTTCGATAGCTTGAACGCGAAGGCCGCGATCGTGGCGATCGAGGACGTGTTCCAGGAGACGCGCCGGCGCGTGCCGGTGATGATCAGCGTGACCTTCGCGGACAAGAGCGGCCGCAACCTGTCCGGGCAGACGCTCGGCGCGTTCTGGGCTTCCGTCGCGCACGCGAAACCGCTCAGTGTCGGGCTGAACTGCGGGCTCGGCGCCGAGGAGGTGCGGCCGTACGTGGAAGAGCTGTCCGGCATCGCCGACACCTTCACGTCCGTGCACCCGAACGCGGGCCTGCCCAACGTGCTCGGCGAGTACGACCAGACGCCCGAGATCATGGCGCGGCTGCTGCGCGAGTTCGCCGAGTCCGGCTTCGTGAACCTGGTCGGCGGCTGCTGCGGCACGAACGCGGAGCACATCCGCCAGCTCGTCGCGGCCGTCGAAGGCCTGCCGCCGCGGCGCGTTCCGGTGTTCACGGAGAAGCGCTCGCGCTACAGCGGGCTCGAGACCTTCACCTTCTCGCCCGAGATCCCGTTCGTGATGGTCGGCGAGCGCACCAACATCACCGGCAGCAAGAAGTTCGAGCGCGTGATCAAGGCCGGCGACATGGACGGCGCGGCCGCGATCGCGCTCGAGCAGGTGCGCGGCGGCGCCAACATCCTCGACGTGAACATGGACGAGGGCATGATCGATTCCGAAGCGGTGATGACGCGCTTCCTGAATCAGATCGCCGCCGACGACGAGATCTCGCGCCTGCCGGTGATGGTCGACAGCTCGAAGTGGAGCGTGATCGAGGCGGGCCTGAAGTGCCTGCAGGGCAAGTCGATCGTGAACTCGATCTCGCTCAAGGAAGGCGAGGCCGACTTCCTGGCCAAGGCCCGCCTGGCGCGCCGCTACGGCGCGGGCGTGGTGGTGATGGCCTTCGACGAGGTCGGCCAGGCCGAGACCGTCGAGCGCAAGGTCGAGATCTGCACGCGCGCGTACGAGCTGCTGACCCAGCAGGTCGGGATGCCGGCCGAGGACATCATCTTCGACCCGAACATCCTCGCGATCGCGACCGGCATCGAGGAGCACGCGCGCTTCGCGATCCACTACATCGAAGCCACGAAGATCATCAAGGCAACACTGCCCGGTGTGAAGATCTCGGGTGGCGTCTCCAACCTGTCGTTTTCCTTCCGGGGCAACGACGTGGTGCGCGAGGCGATCCACTCCGCGTTCCTGTACCACGCGGTGCGCGCGGGCATGGACATGGGGATCGTGAACGCGGGCCAGCTGGCGGTCTATGAGGACATCCCCAAGGAGCTGCTCCTACACGTCGAGGACATCCTGTTCGACCGCCGGCCCGACGCGACCGAGCGCATGGTCGAGTTCGCCGCGCGCGTGAAGGGCGCCGGCAAGAAGCGCGAGATCGACCTGTCCTGGCGCGACGCGCCGGTGGAAGCGCGCCTCTCGCACGCGCTCGTGCACGGGCTCACCGACTTCATCGAGCAGGACGTCGAGGAGGCGCGCGCCAAGCTGCCGCGGCCGCTCGACGTGATCGAAGGCCCGCTGATGGACGGCATGAAGATCGTCGGCGACCTGTTCGGCGCCGGCAAGATGTTCCTGCCTCAGGTGGTTAAGAGCGCGCGCGCCATGAAGCGCGCGGTCGCCTGGCTCGAGCCGTTCATGGAGAAGGACAAGTCGGGCAGCACGTCGGCCGGCAAGATCGTGGTCGCGACCGTGAAGGGCGACGTGCACGACATCGGCAAGAACATCGTCGGCGTGGTGCTCGGCTGCAACGGCTACCAGGTGATCGACCTGGGCGTGATGGTGCCCGCCGCGCGCATCCTGGAGACCGCGCGCGCCGAGGGCTGCGACGCGATCGGCCTGTCGGGCCTGATCACGCCATCGCTCGACGAGATGGTGCACGTCGCCAAGGAGATGCAGCGCCAGGGGTTCACGCTGCCGCTCTTGATCGGCGGCGCGACCACCTCGACGCAGCACACCGCGGTGAAGATCGCGCCCCAGTACGAGCAGCCGACCGTGCACGTGCAGGACGCGTCGCGCGTGGTGGCCGCGCTGTCGAGCGTGCTCGACGCTGCCAAGCGGCCCGAGTTCGACCGCGCCAACCGCGCGCTGCAGGAACGTCTGCGGCTCGCGAACGCGTCGCGGCTCGAGCGGCCGCTGGTGGCGCTGGCCGACGCGCGAGCGCGCGCGCCGCGCATCACCTTCGACGCCACGAGCGTCTCCGTGCCGGACTTCATCGGCCGCCGCGTGCTACCCGACGTGTCGCTCGCGGAGCTCGCAGAAGTGATCGACTGGACCTTCTTCTTCACCGCCTGGGAGCTGAAGGGCCGCTTCCCCGCGATCCTCGACAGCCCCAGCCAGGGCGCGGCCGCGCGCGAGCTGTACGAGAACGGGCGGGCGCTCTTGCGCAAGCTGATCGACGGCGGCGAGCTCCACGCGCGCGGCGTGTACGGCTTCTGGCCGGCCGCGAGCGACGGCGACGACCTGGTGCTGTTCGAGGACGAGTCGCGCTCGCGCGAGCTCACGCGCTTCCCCATGCTGCGCCAGCAGCGCCCCAACAACGACACCGATCCGTGTCTGTGCCTGGCCGACTACGTGGCCAAGCAATCGAGCGGCGTGCGCGACTACGTGGGCGCGTTCGCGGTCACCGCGGGCCTGGGCGCCGACGAGATCGCGCGCCGCTTCGAGGCCGAGCTCGACGACTACAACGCGATCATGGCCAAGGCGCTCGCCGACCGGCTGGCCGAGGCGTTCGCGGAGTGGCTGCACCGCCAGGCGCGCCGCGAGTGGGGCTACGGGCGCGACGAGGCGTTCTCGCTCGAGGACCTGATCGCCGAGAAGTACCGCGGCATCCGCCCCGCGCTCGGCTACCCCGCCTGCCCCGACCACACCGAGAAGACGGCGCTCTTCTCGCTCCTGCGCCCGGACGAGATCGGCATGGAGCTCACCTCGAGCTTCGCGATGACGCCGCCCGCGAGCGTCTCGGGCCTGTACCTCGGCCACCCGAAGTCGCGCTACTTCAGTGTCGGCAAGATCGGGCGCGATCAGGTCGCGGACTACGCGGCGCGCCAGCGCGTCCGGGTGGAAGAGGTGGAGCGCTGGCTGGCGCCGAATCTGGGCTACGACCCGGAGAGCTAGCCCGCACCCCCCCGCGCGGAATCGCGCCGGGGCCCGACGGCTGGCCCTTGAAACTACTTGTACATGCAACCACTCTCACACGCATGCCCAAGAGATCCGCCGAGCAACTCCGCGCCGACGTCCAGCGGGCGGCCCGCGAGAACGCCCGGAGCTGTCTCATGGCCCGGGTCCGCGCGCTGAGCCGCACAGTCACGTCGCTCTACGAGGAGGAGCTGCGCCCGTTGGGGCTGAAGGCGTCGCAGATGAACGTGATGACGGCCATCGCGGTCAGCGGCGAGGAACGACTCTCGACGTTGGCCGACCGGATCGCGCTCGAGCCGTCGTCGCTGTCGCGGGTCCTGGACGTGATGCGGCGCAATGGCTGGGTCGAGACCGTGATCGACCCGGACGACGAGCGCGCCCGCCTGGTGCGCATGACCGACGCCGGCAACGCCCTCTACGCCGAGGCCTGTCCGCTGTGGCGAACGGCGCAGACCCGGGCCCGCAAGCTGCTGGGACGGGAGGATGCCGAGGTGTTCGCAGCGCTCGCCAACCGGAGTCTCTCTTGGCGCGCGCCGTAGCTCGCTATTTTTGGAGTCGATACATGTATATACATATATTGCGTGTGCGGTGGTTCCTGGCAGCTGCCCTGCTGCTCGCCGCAGGCGGCATGCTCGCCATGTACGGCGGCCATCCGGCGGAAGCCAAGGCGCCGGGCCGGCTCGCGGCGGGCCGCCCCGTGCTGGTCGCTACGGTCGCGCCAGCCACTCGGCCGACGAGCGCCTACACCGGCGTCGTGGCGGCTCGGACCGACAGCGGCCTCGGCTTCCGCGTCGGCGGCAAGATCGTCCAGCGCCGGGTGGATCCGGGCGACCGGGTGGCGCGCGGTGACACGCTGCTGGTGCTCGACGTGGAGGACTTCGAGCTACAACTCCGCGCGGCTCGCAACCGGCTGCGCGCCGCCGAGTCCCAGCTGCGCCAGGCAGAGGTCGACGACCGGCGCTACCGCCGGCTCGCCGCCGACGGCGCCGAGGCGCAGCGTGAATCCGAGCTGGCGTCGACCTCGCTGCGCGTCGCCCAGGCGGATGCGTCCGCGGCGCGCGCCGAGGCGAGCCAGATCGAGAACCGCCGCAACTATTCGACACTGCAGGCCGACGGCGATGGCGTGATCACCGAGGTGCTCGCCGAGCGCGGCCAGGTCGTTGCGGAGGGTCAGATCGTGGCGCGGCTCGCGCACGACGGCGCGCGCGAGGCCGTGATCGACATCCCCGAGACCCAGCTCGGCCGCGCCGCGAGCCGCGCGCGCGCGTTCGCGTTCGGCAACTCCGAGCACCTCGTGGACGCCGTACTGCGCGAGCTGTCCGCGGCCGCCGATCCCGTCACGCGGACCTTCCGTGCGCGCTACGTGTTGGCCGACGACGGCGCGAGCTTCCCGATCGGCTCGACGGTTACCGTGCGGCTGGCAGGCGACGCCGCGAGCGATCTTCTGCGTGTGCCGATCGGCGCTCTGCACGACCCGGGCGACGGAGCCGGCGTCTGGCGGATCGAGGCAGACGGACGGGTGCGCTTCGCGCCGGTGCGCGTGGTCGAGCTGGCGCAGGAGCACGCCAGCGTGGCGTCGGGAGTCGCGGTCGGCGACTCGGTGGTCGCACTGGGCGCGCACCTCTTGCACGAAGGCGACCTCGTGCGGCCGGTCGGCGACGACGTCGGCGAGTCGCAGGGTCGCTGACCGTGGCCGGGTGGAATCTATCCGAGCTCGCTGTCCGGAACCGCTCCGTCACTCTGTTCCTGATCCTGGCGGTGCTGGTGGCGGGGGCGCTCGCCTTCCAGCAGCTCGGCCGCGCCGAAGACCCATCGTTCACCGTGAAGGTGATGACGGTGGCGGCGGTCTGGCCCGGCGCCACTGCGGCGGAGATGCAGGAGCAGGTCGCCGATCGGCTCGAGAAGCGCCTGCAGGAGCTCGCCTACTACGACCGCGTCGAGACCACCTCGCAGCCGGGTTTCGTGTCGATGCTCGTCACGTTCCGCGACTCGACGCCACCAAGCCTCCTACCGGAGCAGTTCTACCAGACTCGCAAGAAGCTCTCTGACGAGGCCGCGAGCCTGCCGAGCGGCGTGTACGGCCCGTTCTTCAACGACGAGTATTCCGACGTGTACTTCGCGCTCTACGCGCTCGAGGCAGGGGAGATGCCGCACCGCCAGCAGGTGCTGCTCGCCGAGCGGCTGCGCCAGCGCCTGCTGAGCGTGTCGGGGGTGGAAAAGGTCAACCTCCTCGGCGAGCAGAGTCAGCGGATCTTCGTGGAGTTCTCCTACGAGCGCCTGGCCACGCTGGGCGTCGCGCCGGAGCAATTGTTCGCGGCGCTCGCGACCCAGAACAACGTCGTGCCCTCGGGGTTCGTGGAGACCGGCGGTCCGCGCGCCTACGTGCGCGTCGACGGCGCGTTCGACACGCTGGAGCGGATCGAGGACGTGCCCGTCGCCGCGAACGGCCGCCTCCTGCGCATCGCGGACGTCGCCACGGTAACGCGCAGCTACGAGGACCCGCCGACCTACCGCATTCGCCACCAGGGTCGGCCTGCGCTGATGCTCGGCGTGATCATGGAGCGGCGCTTCAGCGGGCTCGAGCTGGATGTGGCACTCGCGCAGGAGGAGTCGCGCATCATCGCCGGGCTGCCACTCGGCATCCACTTCGAGAAGGTCTCCGACCAGGCGAGCAAGATCCGCTCGGCCGTCGGCGAGTTCATGCTGAAGTTCGTCACTGCACTCGCGGTGGTAATGGTGATCAGCCTGCTGGCGCTTGGCTTCCGCGTCGGGCTGGTCGTCGCGGCCGCGGTGCCACTCACGCTCGCGATCGTGTTCGTGGTCATGCTGGCGACTGGGCGCGAGTTCGACCGCATCACGCTGGGCGCGCTGATCCTGTCGCTCGGTCTGCTCGTCGACGACGCGATCATCGCCATCGAGATGATGGTGGTGAAGCTTCAGGAGGGCATGGATCGGATCACCGCCGCGACCTTCGCCTGGCACTCGACCGCCGCGCCCATGCTGTCGGGGACACTCGTGACAGTGATCGGCTTCCTGCCGGTAGGCTTCGCGCGTTCGGCCGCCGGCGAGTACGCCGGCAACATCTTCTGGATCGTCGGCTTCGCGCTGCTCGCGTCTTGGCTGGTCGCGGTGGTGTTCACGCCCTACCTCGGCGTGAAGCTGCTGCCGCAGATCTCGGTCGTGCCGGGCGGACACGAGGCGATCTACGCCAGCGCGAGCTATCAGCGGCTGCGCCGGCTGGTGCGTTGGTGCGTCGAGCGGCGGCGCGCCGTGGTCGGCGCGACCGTGCTCGCCTCGATCGTCGCCGGACTCGGCCTTGGCCTGGTAAAGAAGCAGTTCTTCCCCAACTCGGACCGCTCCGAGCTGATCGTCGAGGTCTACCTACCGCACGGCAGCGCCTTCAAGCGCACCGAGGCAGTGGTCGCTCGCGTCGAGGCGGCCCTGCTCGAGGAGCCCGAGACCCATTTCGTCGACGCCTACGTCGGCGCGGGCGCGCCGCGCTTCTTCCTGTCGCTGAACCCCGAACGGCCTGATCCGGCCTTCGCCAAGCTGATCGTCCAGACAAGAGACGCCGCGGCGCGCGACCGGCTGAAGCAGCGCATGGGCGCGCGCATCGCGGCGGGTGAGTTCCCGGACGCGCGCGTGCGCGTCACGCAGCTCGTGTTCGGCCCGCCGGTCCCCTTCCCTGTGGTGTTCCGTGTGTCCGGGCCGTCGCCGGAGCGCGTGCGCGCGATCGCTGAGAAGGTGCGCCTGATCGCGTCCAGTCACCCCGACGTGCGCGAAGCCTTCCTCGACTGGGGCGAGCGCGCGAGCGCCTACCGCCTGGTGCTGGACCAGGACCGGCTGCGGCTCCTGGGCTTCACGCCGGCGGACGTGAAGCTGCAGGTGAACGCGCTGCTCACCGGCAACGCGATCACCGAGCTGCGCGAAGGCATCCGCACCGTGCCGGTGCTGGCGCGCGCCATCCACGCGCAGCGCGAGAGCCTGGAGACGATCGAGGGTCTGACGATCACCAACGGCTTTGGCGCGTCGATCCCGCTCGAGCAGGCGGGCGCCTTCGTCCCCACCATGGAGGACCCCGTCCTGAAGCGACGCAACCGCGAGACCACGGTCGAGGTGCGCGCGGACATCGCGGAGGGCACGCAGCCGCCCGACGTCGAGCTGGCCGTGTTCGCGCTGCTCGACGACTTGATCGCCCGTCTGCCCGACGGCTACCGCATCGAGATCGGCGGCCCGGTCGAGGAGAGCGACAAGGCGAATCGCGCGCTGTTCCGGCTGTTCCCGATCATGATCCTGGCGATGTTGCTCGTGATCATCCTGCAGGTGCGCTCGATGCGCATGATGTGGCTGGTGTTCGCGACTGGGCTCTTGGGACTGATCGGCGCCGTCCCGACGCTCCTGGTCACCGGTCAGCCGTTCGGCTTCAACGCGATCCTGGGCCTGATCGGCATCGGTGGCATCCTGATGCGCAACACGCTGATCTTCACCGACCAGATCGATCAGAACCGGCGCGCCGGCGCGCCCGTGGGCGAGGCGATCGTCGAGGCCACCGTGCGGCGCGCCCGGCCGGTGGTGCTCACGGCGCTGGCCGCGGCTTTTGCATTCGTGCCGCTCACGTTTTCGGTGTTCTGGTCGTCGCTGGCGTTCGTGCTGATCGGCGGTGTGCTCGCGGGCACCTTCGTCACGCTGCTCTTCCTGCCCGCAGTGTGCGCGCTCGTCCTCCGCGAGGCGGAGACGCGATGAGATCCAGGGAGGCGCACAGGATCCTGCACGAGCCCGACCGCTCCCTCCCTCCGAACGCCTCCGCAGTGCGCGCGCTCGCGTTGGGCGGCCCGATGACCACCGCATCCGCGACCCACGGCGCGCAGGCGCTGCGCACCCAGCAGATGCTGTCGGCGAGCCCGTTCCCGCTGCTCGTGCGGCTCGCCGCACCGAACAGCCTCGCGTTCTTCGTGCAGGCCTGCGTGAGCATGACCGAGGTGTGGTACGTCGGAGGCCTCGGACGCGACGCACTCGCCGCGATGGCGCTCGCCTTTCCGTTGCTGATGCTCATGCAAACGGTGTCGGGCGGCGCGATGGGTGGCGCCGTCAGCAGCGCCGTCGCCCGCGCGATTGGCGCCGGGCGCAATGGCGCTGGTGTGGCACGCGATCGCGATCGCCGTCGGCGGCGCGCTCGTCTTCGCCGGGCTCTACGCTCTGCTCGGCCCGGCCCTGCTCGCGCGCCTCGGCGGCAGGGGCGCGGTGCTCACCCAGGCCACCGCGTACCTCGGCATCGTGTTCGCCGCCGGCGCGAGCCTCTGGCTGAACGCGATCCTCGGCGCCGTCTTTCGCGGCGCGGGCGACATGCGCTTCCCCGCGCTCGTGATGCTCGCTGGCGCTTTCCTCCAAGTGCCGCTCTCGGGCGCCCTGATCCTCGGCTGGTGGGGAGCTCCGGCGCTCGGCATCACCGGTGCGGCGCTGTCAGTGACTGCGGTGGCGAGCGTCGCCTCGCTCGCGTCGCTGGTGCGGCTCGCGCGCGGAGCAGGTGCGCTCCGCCTGCGCCTCGCGGCGCTGCGCTTCGAGGCTTCGACGTTCCGCGAGATCCTGCGCGTGGGCCTCGGCTCGGCGCCGGCGCCGATCCTCACTGTTTTCACGATCGTCGCGGTGAACGGGCTCGTCTCCGGCTTCGGGCCTGCGGCGCTCGCGGGCTACGGAATCGGCTCGCGGCTCGAGTTTCTGCTGATCCCACTCGTGTTCGGCATCGGCGCCGCGCTGACCGCGATGGTGGGCACCAACCTCGGCGCCGGGAACTTCGATCGCGCGCTGCGGATCGCCTGGATCGGGAGCGCGAGCGCGGCCGCGCTCACCGGAACGATCGGCGGCGTCCTCGCGATCTGGCCCGGTCTGTGGGTCGGCACGTTCACGAGCGACCCGCTGGTCCACGAGGCCGGCACCGCGTACCTACGCACCGTCGGCCCCTGTTACGTGTTCCACGGTCTCGCGCTCTCGCTCTACTTCGCTTCTCAAGGCGCGCGCGCGATGTTCTGGCCCGTGTTCGCGACGGCGCTGCGCTTCGCGATCGCCGTGGGTGGATCGATGATCGCCGTCTCGATGCTCGGCGCCGGCGCCGGTGCCGGCGCGATCTTCGCGTGCGTCGCGGGCGGGATGGCGGCCGCCGGCGTAACGACTGCTGGAGCGATCGCCGCAGGGGCGTGGAGGCGATCTCGAGCCGCGAAACTCGGCGACGACCCGATTGCGCGGCGCTTTCACGAGGCACAGGAGAGAACCGAGCCGTTGATACGCCGCACATTGACCTGTCTGCCGCCACCTCTACTCAGATCAACACGTTCTGGGACATCCCCGGCGCGACGACGATCTGGTTTCAGGGAGAACGAAATGACCGCAAAGACACTCGACGACGCCATCGCGCGGAACCACGCCGCGCTCGACGCGATGATGAAGGGCGACAGCACCGGCTACGTGGCTCTGCTCTCTGATCGTGACGATGTGACCTGGGGCAACCCGTTCGGCCCGTTTGCACGAGGCCGCAAGAGCGTCGAGGCCACTTTGGCCAGTGCAGCAGCACGCTTTCGGGGCGGCAGAGCGACCGACTTCGATCGCATCGCAACATACCTGGCCGAAAACCTTGCCGTCGTAGTCGAAGTGGAACACGCGGAAACAATGGCCGGCGGCGCGGACGCCCTGTCGCCGGCGGCCCTCCGTGTCACCAGCGTCTTTCGGTTGGAGGACGATGCCTGGAAGCTCGTTCATAGGCATGCGGATCCAATCACGACGCCGCGCTGACAGGGTGCTGACGAAGTGAGTGTCGCGACGCGTCGTCTCTCGGATTCAGCTCGATCTTCCTGCCGTGCGCTCTGGTCTGCGACGCGATTGGCCGCCGTCGAGTCGCTGGGCACCGCCGCTCGAGTGCTTCCGCTCAAGCGAGTTGCTCGTGCGGCAAGATCATCGCGATCCCCTTGAGGTTCAGAACCACGCCGATGCGAAGGGCAGTGCTCGCGCCGCCGAGCGGAACCTTCGACCGTCCGCTGGGGGAAGTTCAGCCGTAGCGGCTCTTCTCAGCGGCTGGAGCGCTGGCGCCGAATCCGGGTTGGGCCCCGAATGGCAAGAACTAGAGCGACAGCACGGTGGTCAGCAGTCCGAGCACGACTGCGAGCGCGAGCAGGATCTCGTCTTGGCCCAAGCGACTACCCCTCCGGCGGTCGATCAGATCCCGGGTTTATCGCTCGGTGCCGGGCCGCGAGCTGTGAGCGTCGTCACGCCCGGGCACGAGCTCGGGGTAGGCGAACAACCCTGGGGCGCCGCCGGTGTGCCAGAACAGCAGGTTGCCCGCGGGTAGATTCCCTTGTCGGCGCAGGCCGATCAGCCCGGCCATTGCCTTGCCGGTGTAGACGGGGTCGAGCAGGAGCCCTTCGCTGCGGGCGGCGAGCGCCACGGCCTCGCGCATGGCGTCGCTGGGCAGTCCGTAGCCGGGTCCGAGCCAGTCGTCGAGCAGGCCGAGGCGGCTCGCGGGTACGGCGGGCGACTCGAGCCGCTCGCTCGTGCGGGCTGCGAGCTCCGCGACCGCGGCGCCGACTTGCTCGCGCGCCGCGTACACGCCGATCCCGATCACCGGGATCGAGAGACCGAGCGCTTCGAGCCCGACCAGCAGCCCCGCGAGCGTGCCGCCGGTCGAGACCGCGAGCACGATCGCGGAGAGCTCCAGCCGCTCGCGTTCGAGCTGTGAAGCGAGCTCGAGCGCGGCCTGCGCGTAGCCGAAGCAGCCGGTCGGGCTCGAGCCGCCCGCGGGGATGAACGCGGCCTTGCCGCCGCGCGCGGCCGCGCGCGCCTGGATCTCGGCGACGGCCGGGACGACCTCGGCCGGCCGATCGACGATCTGCACGCGCGCGCCGAGCCATTCGTCGAGCAGGCGGTTGCCACTCGCGTCGTAGGCGGGGTCGCGTCCCGCGACCATGCGCGGCAGCACCAGCTCGCACGCCAGGCCGAGCTTCGCCGCGGCGGCCGCGGTCTGGCGCGCGTGGTTGGACTGCACACCGCCGGTGGTGATCACGGTGTCGGCGCCCTCGGCGAGCGCTTCGCCGATCAGGTACTCGAGCTTGCGCACCTTGTTGCCGCCGAACGCGAGGCCGGTGCAATCGTCCCGTTTCGCGAAGATGCGCGGGCCGGGGCCGAGCGTGCGCGTGAGGCCGTCGAGCGGCTCGAGGGGCGTCGGCAGGTGAGCGAGCGCGACGCGCGGCTGGCGCGCGAGCGCCGCCTCGAACGCGTTCACTTGTACTCGACGCCCCAGCGGTCCGCGTATGCGAGCTTCTCGACCGGCCGGCGCGAGATCGGCCCGTGGCCGCGGCGCAGCGGATAGCCGAGCGGCACCGCCGCGCAGGTGCCCCACTCCGGCGGGATCCAGAGCAGCGCCTTCACCTGCGCCTCGCGCTGACACAGAAGTGTGGTGAGCACGCAGCCCAGCCCCTCGGCGCGCGCGGCCAGCAGGAAGTTCTGCACCGACGGATACACCGAGCCGCCGCCGACCACGGACGGGCGGTCGAGACCCGCGTCGGTGATTGCCATATGGCCCGGGTTGAAGCAGAACACCGCGATCACCGGGCTCTCGTGGAAGTGCGCGGCCAGGTGGTCACCGGCCGCGAGCGTGCGCTCGGTCGCCTCGCGCCGCTCGGCCGGCAGCGCGGCAATCGCCTTGCGCGACATCGCCGCGTAGCGCGCCCACGGCTCGCGGTACAGCTCGCCCAGTCCCCGCCGCAGCTCGGGATCGGTCACGAGCAGCACGCGCCAGGGCTGCACGTTGCCCCCGGTGGGCGCCCAGGCCGCTGCCTGCACGACCCGACGCAATACTGCGTCGGGAATCGGATCCGGCTTCAGGCGCCGCACCGCGCGCAGCGTGCTCATCGCCTCGTACAGACCCATCTCCGCCACGCCGCGCTCCTACGCGCCTTCGACCAGCCGGATGCGCGTGCCGCAGATCTCGACCGTGTCGCCGCTCGCCGGCACGCCGCGCGCCTTCGCGCGCGCGAGCACCGCGGCCTTGTCGACCACGCGCAGATCGATGCCGGAGACGCCCTCGCCGCGGCCGTCGCGCTCCGGCACGAAACGCAAGCTTCCGAAATCGAGCGCGAGCGCGACGCTGTCGTCGGCGAGCGGCCTCGGCTTCCGCGCGAAGACCTGGCCCCAACGCGAAGCCAGGGCCGACGGATCGGCCGACTGCATCTCCGCTCCGACCAGCGCGAGCGTCACGTCGCTGCGCACGTGCTTCTTCCATTCGGGTCCGGCCCAGCGCCACGACTCGGGCGGGCGCATCGCGTCGAGCGACACGATCGCGGCGCCGACGTCGCGCGGGTGCAGGTGGATGGTCGCGGCGTCCGACAGGTTTACCTGCCAGACCACGCGGATGCCGAGCTCGGCCACGCGCTTGCGGTCCGCCTCGAGGTCATCGGTCTGCACGATCACCATGTAGCCGCCGTCGCCGCCGCGCCGCTCGAGCAGGCGGCCGGCGGTGGTGCCCTCGCGCGTCGGCGAGACCACCTCGAGGAAGCTCGTGCCGATCGCCAAGAGCGCGTTGTGCAGTCCGAACTCGGCGACGCCGGGATCGCGGTAGCAGACCTCGAGGCCCAACACCGCGCACAGGTCGTCGATCACGGGGTCGAGCTCGCGCGCGACGAGCGCAATCTGTCTGAGTCGCATGGCACAGTGTGGCCCGATTCGAGGGAGGCTGTCCATGGATCTCGGGCTCGCGGACCGCGTCGTGTTCGTCTCCGGCAGCTATCGCGGCACGGGCGAGGGCATCGCCAAGGTGCTCGCGCGCGAGGCCGCGCACGTGCTCGTGCACGGCTTCCATGCCGACGAGCCGGAGCGCGTGGTCGGCGAGATCCGCGCCGCCGGCGGACGCGCGGATCCCGTGCACGGCGACATCACGAACGACGAGGGCGCGGCGCACGCGGTGGCCGGCGCGCTGCGCGCGGCCGCGCAGGTGGACGTGCTGGTGAACAACTACGGCACGGCCGAGGGGCCGGGCTGGCTCGGCGGCGCGACGCGCGACTGGCTCTCGATCTACGAGAAGAACGTGCTGTCCGCGGTGCGGCTCACGCAGGCGTTCGTGCCGGGCATGAAGGCGCGCGGCTTCGGGCGCGTGATCTTCATCGGCACGATCGGCTCGAGTCGCCCGGCTGCGCGCATGCCGCACTACTACGCGTCGAAGGCGGCGCTCCCGAACATGACGGTGAGCCTCGCGAAGGAGCTGGCGGGCTCGGGCGTCACGTCGAACCTGGTGAGCCCGGGCCTGATCGCCACCCGCGAGGTGCTCGAGCGCTTCTCGGCCGAGCGCCTGCGCGACAATCCGTCGGGCGTGGCGTGCACGCCCGAGGACGTGGGCCATCTGGTTGCGTACCTGGCGAGCCCGCTCTCGCGCAACGTGAACGGCGCGAACCTGCGCATCGACGGCGGCGCGGCCGACTGCGTGAATTGAGGCGGGCCCGCGTGTAAGATGCGCGGCGATCGCAAACTCCATTGGAGGGCCCGAGTTGGCCGGCATCACGCGCTACGGGAGCTACCTGCCCTACAACCGCCTGCAGCGCGCCGCGATCGGCGCGGGTAAGGGCGAGCGGACCGTCGCGAGCTACGACGAGGACTCCGTCTCGATGGGCGTCGAGGCCGCGCGCGACGCGGTCCGAGGCTCGAGCGGAATCGACACGCTCATCTTCGCGACCACCAGCCCTCCGTACGCCGAGAAGCTGAACGCCGCGACGCTGGCCGCCGCGCTCGACCTGCCCAAGACCGTGCGCTCGCTCGAGCTCGGCGCTTCGACGCGCATGGGCATCGCGGCGCTGCTCGCCGGCGCGGACGCCGCGGCCGGCGGCGGGCGCGCGCTGGTCGTCGCTTCCGACGTCGTGATCGGAGCGCCCGGCGGCGCGCGCGAGAGCGGCAGCGGCGACGGCGCGGTCGCGTTCGTGACCGGACCGGACTCCGAGGCGATCGCGCGCATCGTCGGCCGCGCCTCGGCGACGATCGAGATCCTCGACGTGTGGCGCCTGCCGAGCGATCCGTTCGCGAAGCAGTGGGAGGAGCGCTTCGGCGCCGAGACGCTCGGCCCGGTCGTGCTCGACGCCGCCACGCGCGCGCTGAAGAGCGCCGGCGTCGGCCCCGCCGACCTTTCGAGCGTAATCCTCGACGGCACCAACGCGCGCGCGCTGACGTTCGTGCCCGAGGCATTGCGCTTGAAGCCCGAGCAGATCGCCGATCCGCTGCTCGGCGCGGTCGGACGCACGGGCGCCGCGCACGCGGGCCTGCTGCTCGCGCGCGCGCTCGACTCCGCCAACGCCGGCGACCGAATCCTGGTCGTGGTCGGCGGCGACGGCTGCGATGCGGTGGTGCTCGAGGTGACCGCGAAGATCGCAGCCGCGCGACCGCCGCATTCGGTCGACCGCTGGCTGGGCAGCAAGCGCAACGAGCTGCCCTACAACACGTACCTGAAGTGGCGCGGCATCCTGCCCTTCGAGCCGCCGCGCCGGCCCGAGCCGGAGCGCCCCGCCGCGCCGCCCATGCAGCGCGCCGGCCACTGGAAGCACGCGTTCTTCGGCTCGCGCTGCGAGGCCTGCGGCACCGGCCACCTGCCGCCGCAGCGCGTGTGCGTGAAGTGCACCGCGGTCGACCAGATGCGCGAGGAGCGCTTCGCCGACGCCTCGTGCAAGGTCGCGACCTACACGCTCGATCACCTGGCCTACACGCTGCAGCCGCCGGTCGTCGCGGCGATCGTCGACTACGAAGGCGGCGGCCGGCTCTCCTGCGAGCTCACCGACGTGGATCCCAAGTCGGTGAAGATCGGCAACGAGCTCGAGATGACCTTCCGGCGGCTCTACACCGGACAGGGCGTGCACAACTATTTCTGGAAGGCGCGCCCGAAGCGCTAAGGTTGTTTGTTGGAAGGCCGAGCGAGGGCCGCCCCGAGCGAGGCCGCAAGTGCCGAAGGCACGCGCAGCGAGCCGAAGGCGAGCGAAGGAAGCAAGTATGGCTTCGAATGGGATCAAGGACCGCGTCGCGATCGTGGGCATGGGCTGCACGCCGTTCGGCGAGCACTGGGACAAGGGCGCCGACGACCTGCTCGTCGACGCCGCGACCGAAGCCTACAAGTCCGCCGGGGTCACGCCGGACGACGTCGACGCCTACTGGCTCGGCACGATGGGCAGCGGCGTCTCGGGGCTGATGCTCTCGGAAGCGCTGAAGCTGCAGTACAAGCCGGTGACGCGGCTCGAGAACATGTGCGCGACGGGATCCGAGGCGATGCGCAACGCAGCCTACGCGGTGGCCAGCGGCGCCTACGATCTGGTGATGGCAATCGGGGTCGAGAAGCTGAAGGACTCCGGCTTCTCGGGTCTGACCGGCAGCCGGCCGCCGTCCGACGGCACCGACTCGTCGATGACCGCGCCCGCCACCTTCTCGCTGCTCGCGCCGGCCTACGCCAAGAAGTACGGCGTGGACGAGGCGACGCTGAAGCAAGTGCTCGCGCGCATCGCCTGGAAGAACCACAAGAACGGCGCGAAGAACCCGAAGGCCCAGTTCCGCAAGGAAGTGGCGATGGAGAAGATCTGCGCCTCGCCGTCGGTCGCCGGCATGCTGGGCATCTTCGACTGCTCGGGCGTCTCGGACGGCTCGGCCGCCGCGATTCTGTGTCGGGTCGAGGACGCGCACAGGTACACCAAGCATCCGATCTACCTGAAGGCGCTGGCCTTCGCCGCCGGTCCCGCCGAAGGCTACTTCAGCCAGGACTACGACTTCACGAGCTTCCCCGAAGTCGTGGCCAGCGCGCGCGACGCGTACAAGCAGGCGGGCGTCACCGACCCGCGCGCAGAGATCAGCATGGCCGAGGTGCACGACTGCTTCACGCCGACCGAGCTCGTGCTGATGGAAGACATGGGCTTCTCGCCGCGCGGCCAGGCCTGGAAGGACGAGCAGGAGGGCCGCTTCGACCTGGAGGGCGCGCAGCCGGTGAATCCCGACGGCGGCCTGAAGTCGTTCGGCCACCCGATCGGCGCCTCGGGCCTGCGCATGATGTACGAGATGTGGCTGCAGCTGCGCGGCGAAGCCGGCGCGCGCCAGATCAAGACGCCCAAGCTCGGCCTCACGCACAACCTCGGCGGAGCGCCCGGCCGCTGCGTGAGCTTCGTCTCGATCGTGGGCAATACGACGGGTTGAGCTCCGCCACGAATCCACCGACCCAAGCCGCTCCGTTCTCGGAGAAGGGCTTCTACCTCGAGGAATTCCACGGCAAGACGCTCGCGATTGCGGCGCCGGCAGCGGAGCTGCGCCAGCCGGGCAAGCTCGCCGAGGTGATCGAAGAGCTCGCGCGCAACGAGATCAACGTGCTCCTGATCTCGACCGAGCGCACGGCGCTCGAGCCGCTGGTCGGTCCGAACGTGCTCTCGATGGCGACGCCGCGGCTCGAGGGCACCGTCTGGCGTGGATTGCGCGCCGAGCGGAAGCTCGGGCTGGTGGTGGGCGGCTCGCTCGCGTTCGCGCCCGCCTGCCGCGAGGCGGCGGTGCGGCTCGGCATCTCGAAGCTGGTCTGGCTCGATCGCGACGGCGGGCTCTTGCGCGAGAACCGCGACCGGATCTCGTTCGTGCACCTCGAGGAGCTGCGCCAGATCCTGGCCGCGGGCACGCAGGCGAACGGGCGCCGCACGGCGCTGCTGCGCGAGGTCGAAGCGATGCTGGTCGCGGGCGTGCCGGCCGTGAACGTCTGCACGCTCGAGGGCCTGCCCGACGAGCTGTTCACCTACGCGGGCTCGGGCACGCTGTTCACGCTCGAGCGCTACATGCTCGTGCGCCGCCTGGTGCTCGACGACTACGACGCGGCCTACGACCTGATCGCGCGCGGCACCGCCGAGGGCTACCTCGCCGCGCGCTCGCCGGAGCAGCTCGACATCGTGCTCGCGAGCGGCTTCGGCGCGTTCGTCGAGGGCTACCACCTGGCGGGCATCGGCGCGCTGCTCGTCGACGAGGGCACGCGCTCGGCGGAGATCGCGTCGCTGTACACGCTGACGCGGTTCCTCGGCGAGGGCGTGGGCGGGCACCTGGTCGCCTACGCCCTCGCGCGCTCGCGCGAACGCAAGCTCGACTACGTGTACGCGTGCACGACCTCGGAGCGCGTGGGCGCGTTCTTCGAGCGCCATGCGTTCCGCGCCGCCGCTCCGGGGCAGGTGCCGGCGGCGAAGTGGCGCGGCTACGACCCGGACCGGCGCACGCGCGTCGCCTGCTACCGCATGAATCTCGCCGCGACCGACGAGAAGCTCGGAGGCTCGGTCGCGAGCTGAAGCGCCGCCGCGTTGCCCACCGCACCGGCCGGCAGCTCGAGCGCGCGCGCGTGGAGCTGCATGCGCTCGCCAGGCAGCGCCGACGCGTCGTAGAGCGGGTCGCCGACGATCGCGTGGCCGAGGTGCGCGAGGTGCACGCGGAGCTGGTGCTGGCGGCCCGTCACCGGCTCGAGCTCGAGCTCGCTGGCATCCGGCTCCGCGCGCTCGAGACGGACGCGGGTGTGCGCGGAGATACCCGTCGGGTCGACGCGGAAACGCGGCGGGGCAACGCTCGCGCGCGCGATCGGGAGCCGCACCTCGAGTGCGAGACCCGCGCTCGCGAAGAGCCCGCTCGCGTCGCCGCGCACGCACGCGGCGTAGAAGCGGCGCACCGCCCCGCGCGCGAAGGCCGCCGAGAGCTGCGCCTGCGCGCGCCGGGTTAGGGCGACGAGCACCAGCCCCGAGGTCGCGCGGTCGAGGCGGTGCGGGAGCCACGGCCCGCCGGGATCCGACTCACCCGCGTACGCGAGCGTGAGCGCGGTCAGGAGCGTGCGCTTGACGGTGCTTCCGGTCGGGTGACTCGGCACGCCGGCGGGCTTCTCGACCGCGAGCCAGCCCTCGCCGCGCGCCAGCACCGGCAGCGCGAGCAGGTCGTCGACCGCCTCGGCCGTGTCGCGGGGCCGCTTCTCGATCGTGAGCTCCACGTGCTGGCCGAGCTGCGCGTGCGCGGACGCGCGCGTGGCCGCCACGCCGTCGACACGCGCGCGGCCGGCGCGGATCCAGCCCGCGATCGCCGTGCGCGACGCGAACGGCAGCCGATTCGCGAGCAGCCGATCGAGCCGCAGGCCGTGCTCGTCGGGCCCGACGCGCAGCGAGAACTCCTCCTCGCGCTCGAGCAGGCGATGCACGTCCACGCGTCGCCTCCGCCGCGCCCTACTCGCTCGCGCCCTCTTCCGCCTCGTGCGCTTCGATCTGCCGGCGCACGTCGTCCATGTCGAGCGCCTTCACCTTCTGGATCAGGTCCTCGAGCGCGTCGGAAGGCAGCGCGCCGGGCTGCGAGAACACGCAGATCTGGTCGCGGAAGATCATCAGCGTGGGGATCGACGCGATCTCGAACGCGCCCGAGAGCTCGGTCTGCTCGTCGGTGTTCACCTTCGCGAACACCGAGTCGGCGTGCAGCTCCGACGAGGCCTCGAAGGCCGGGGCGAAGTTGCGGCAGGGCCCGCACCAGGGCGCCCAGAAATCGACGACCACGATGCCGTTCCCGGCGATCACCTGCTCGAAGCTGTCACGCGTGAGATCGATCGTCGGCATCGGTTCTCCAGATTCGCGCTAGCGGCGCAGCGTCAGCTGGAACGTGCTGAAGGCCTGATCCGCGAGCGCGACGTCGGGGTCGAGCGCCTCGACGAACACGCTCGTCGAGGTCCGTTCCTTCAGGTTGTACATGGTCGAGCGCGTGGCGACCCAGGCGCCCTCGAAGTTCTCGATGCTCGCGGCCTCGGCGACCATCTCGCGCAGCTCGACGCCGTTCGCATCGCGGTAGATCGTGCGCAGCGGCACGTAGTGCTCGCGATCGATCCAGGTGCGCATGGTGGTGTACTCGGAGTCGACGAACGGCTTCATCGTCACCTCGAGCACGTAGGCGCCGAGGCCGTCGATGGTCTCGTCGGGCAGGCGCTGGTACTCCGCGTCCTCGATGCTCTTCCAGCCGATGTCGTCGAACGTGTAGTCCGTCCCCATGATGCCTACGCCCGAGAGCCGCACGCGGCGCACGCGGCCGGACGAGGGCGTCCAGATGAACTGATCGTTCGAGCGATCGTCGTTCACGATCATCAGGAAGCCGGTCTGGCGCATGTCCTCGGGCGCCGAGAACTTCACCAGCGTCTTGGCCAGCACGCCCTCGACGGCCCGCTTGTTCTCGTCGCGGTAGTCCTTCCAGCGCACCCAGAAGCGCGAGCGCTGCTCGTTGCCCCCGGGATCGCGCGAGATGACGGTCTGCCACTGCACGGCCGAGTGCAGGCGATTGTCGAGGAAGCGGTCGAAGATCTCACGTCCGGTGAGCGACCGCCCCTCGGGCAGGACCGACTCGAACTCCTCTTTGGCCGGCAGCTTCAGCTCTCCTGCCGCGGAAGCAAAAGCCAAAGCGACGAGCGTGAGCGCGGCCGCGGTCGCGACGAGTTGGCGGAGGCGCGACAGCATGGAGACTTGTATCGCCCGAAGCCCCGGTTGCAGTCAACCCAGAGGGCTGGCGCGCGGGGCCCGTCTCAGCGCAGGATGGCGCCCGATGGCCAAGCTCGAGACCGGGATCGTTACGGGCGTGCGCGCGGCGGATTCGAGCGAGGCCGAGATCGCCGCGGAATTCCGCGCGCTGCTGGCCGCCGGGGCCCGGATCCGCTGCGCCGGCGAGGCGAAGTCCGATCCGCTCGGCGGGCTTTCGCGCCGCTACCCCGCCCGGCACAAGCTCGTGCTGTTCGACACCACCTTCTACCTCGCGCACCTGCGCCAGGACGTGAACGCGCGCTTCTTCGTCAGCTACGTGATGCTCGACTCCGCGAAGCCGGTCGCGCCGGGCCGGCGCACGCTGCACGCGCGTATCCTCTACAAGGACGCGTCGCTGATCTGGCGCTCGGCGAGTCACTTCGCGCGCTCCGACGCCGAGAACTGGATCGGCAAGGGCGACCTGAAGTGGGTGCGCGAGCACGGCAAACGCGTGCGCTACACGGCAGAGGAGACCACCAACCTGCCGTTCGAGATCCAGGCCCCGCTCGACGCGCTGACGCGCGCGCTGCCGAGCCCCAAGCGCGATGAGCGCGCGATGGCGCGCGTGCTGCGGCGCGCGCCGGACCAGCGCGTCGCGCCCTACGACGACTTCGTCGCGCCGCGGCGCAAGGCGGTCGCCGACAAGCGCAACCGGATCCACGGTGGCAAGCGCGTCGCCTGGTTCGCGCGCGCGCACGATCCCGGGTCGCTGCGCTTCGCGCGCGGCTACGAGCCGGACTTCGCGGGCGGTATTCTCGAGGTGTACGCGATCGGCAGCCGGCTGTACGGCGGCGAGATCCGCAAGTTCCGGGTCCTCTCCAGCAACCGCCGGATCCAGTACCAGTTCGTGGCCGCGCCGCGCCAGGTCTGGATGGTGCCGCCGCAGGCGCTCACTCGTGAACTATCGAGCTTCGGCGTGCGCACGATCGACGTGAACGCCGACGACGACTTGTTCGTGCCGGGCTACGAGTATCACTTCATGGACGACAGCGAGGATCCACCCGTGCTGTACAGCCAGATTCCGCCGGGCTTCGCGGGCGGGACCAGCGAGGTCGATCCCGCGCGCGCGGACGCGTCACCGTGGAACGAGCGGCTCTCGGTGCTGCAGGAGTTCCGCAAGGCAATCGGACACCCACGACCGGAGGGCGCGAAATGACGGCGGTGTTGAAGGGGCTCGTCGCGCTGATCGGACTTCTGCTCGGCGTGCTCGGCCTGCGCTGGGTGTTCGCGCCCGAGGGCGCGGCCACGGAGCTCGGCATCACGCTCGGTGGCGCCGTCGCGCTGAACACCGCGCGCGGCGACATCGGCGGGCTGTTCGTCGGCGGCGCGGTGTTGTGCTTGCTCGGGCTCGCGCGCGGCGACGGGCGCTGGCTGCAGGCGGGCGCGCTCCTGCTCGGCTGCGTGGCCGCCGGGCGCATGGTCGGCGTCGTCGTCGACGGCCTCGCGCCGCAGTCGGGCGTGGCGATCGCGGTCGAGCTCGCGATGATCGCGCTCTTGCTGCTCACCGCCTCGCGCATGGCGCCCGCGAGCCGCAGGTGAGCGGGCGGGCGCGATGACCGTGGCGATCCCGACACCTTCGAGTGTCGACGCGCGAGTTCTCGGCGAGGTTCTGCGCGGCGCGGGCTTTTCCGGCGCCTCGGTGCTCGGCTACCGCGCGGAACGGATCGGAACCGGGCAGCTCGGCTGCTGCATCCGCTACTCGCTCGAGCTCGACGGCGCGAGGACGGACGCGCCGCGCTCGCTGGTCGGCAAGTTCCCCTCCGACGACGCGACCAGCCGCGCGACCGGCGTGGCCCTCGGCCTGTACCGCAAGGAGGTCGAGTTCTACCGCACGCTCGCGCCGCGCCTCCACATCTCGTTGCCGCGCTGCTACTTCGCGGCGATCGACGGACGCGGGCCCGAGTTTGCGCTGTTCCTCGAAGACATGGCTCCGGCGCGCCCGGGCGACCAGATCGCCGGCTGCACGCCCGAGGTCGCGCGCGCGGCCGCGCTCGAGCTGGTGGGCTTGCACGCGCCGACCTGGAACGACGCGAGCCTGCGCGCCTACGACTGGGTGATCGAGTCGCCGGGCACGACGCGCACGCTGTACGCGCAGCTCTTCCCCGGCTTCCTCGCGCGCTACGGCCGCTCGCTCGCGCCCGAGCAGATCGCGATCCTCGGCCGGGTCGCGGAGTCGCAGGGGCCGCCGTTCGAAGTCCCGGAGCAGCCGTTCTCGATCGTGCACGTCGACTTCCGGCTCGACAACCTGCTGGTCGACGCGACCCGCGCGCCGCCGCGTGTCACCGTCGTCGACTGGCAGAGCTTCGTGATCGGCGCGCCGCTCTCCGACCTCGCGTACCTGCTCGGCGCTTCGCTCCTGCCCGAGGCGCGCCGGCCGGTCGAGCGCGAGATCGTGCGCGCGTACCACGAGCGCCTGCTCGAAGCCGGCGTGCGCGGCTATCCGTTCGAGCGCTGCTGGACGGACTACCGCCGCGGCAGCTTCGCGGGCTTCGCCGTGGCCGTGATCGCGTCGATGATCGTCCAGGAGACCGCGCGCGGGAACGCGATGTTCCTCGCCATGGCCAGCCGCCACGCGCAGCACGCGCTCGATCTCGAAGCGGAGGAGTTCCTCAGCAAATGCACGCCATGAACGAGCTCGCCTTCTACACGCTCGCGGGTCAGCCCAAGACGCCGCGCGAGATCCTCGACGAGATCCGCACCGGCGAGGCGCTGGGGCTGGGCTCCGCGTTCATCTCGGAGCGCTTCAACGTGAAGGAGGCGGCGACCTTGTCCGGAGCCGCCGGCGCGGTCTCGACGCGGCTCGGCATCGCGACCGCCGCCACCAACCACAACACCCGACACCCGATGGTGACGGCCTCGTATGCGATGACCATGCACCGCCTGACCGAGGGCCGCTTCTCGCTCGGGCTCGGGCGCGGCATCGCGCCGCTGTTCAAGGCCTATGGCCTGCCGGCGATCAGCACCGCGCAGCTCGAGGATTTCGTCGGCATCGTGCGCCGGCTGTTCCGCGGCGAGACGATCTTCGGCCACGACGGCCCCGCCGGCCGCTACCCGATGCTCGCGCTCGGGCCCGACTACGCGGGCGAGATCCCGCTCACCTTCACCGCCTTCGGCCCGAACTCGCTCGCGCTGGGCGGGCGCGCCTTCGACGCGGTCGTGCTGCACACCTTCTTCAGCGACGAGACCACCGCGCGCTGCGTAGGCGCCGTGAAGCGGGCGGCTTCGCTGGCGGGCCGCGATCCCGCGCGCGTGCGCGTGTGGTCGTGCTTCGCGACGATCGGCGACCACCTGCCCGAGCCGCTGCGCCTGAAGAAGACGGTCGGGCGCATGGCGACCTATCTGCAGGCCTACGGCGACCTGCTGGTGGAGACGAATCGCTGGGACCCGGCGCCGCTCGCGCGCTTCCGCGCCGATCCGCGGGTCGCGCGCTTCCCCGGCGCGATCGACGCGAAGGCGACGACGGAGCAGCTCGAGCAGATCGCGCCGCTGATCCCGCGCGAGTGGCTGGCGGCCTCGGCGACCGGAAGTCCGGAGGCGTGCGTCAAGAAGATCGAGGGCCAGCTCGCGCTTGGCTGCGACGGCGTGATCCTGCACGGCGCGACGCCGACGGAGCTCGAGCCGATCCTCGCGGCCTACCGCAAGACGCGCGTGGCCGAGCGCTTCGCGCAGCTCGCCGCGAACCCGGCGGGCTGAGCGGCGCGCTACTTCGTCGGATGCGGCGGAAACACCCGCCGCAGCAGCGCGTCGGTGGGCAGGCCGACGTAGCGCCGGAAGCGCCAGTGGCGGTACACGAACTCCGCCGCGAACAGCAGCCCCATGAGCGCGTACGCGATGACTCCCGAGTACAGCGCCCAGCTCTCGCGCGTGCCCGCGAGCGCGAGCCAGGCGATGATTCCTCCGTTCGCGAGCAGGAACGCGCACCACACCGCCGTCACCCTTCGGCAGTACGCGTGCTCCTCCGCCGAGAGCGTGCCGGCCTGCGCGAGCGCGAACGTCTCGACCAGCGTCTCGCGCGCGGCGAACGACGACGCGAAGACGGCGAGCAGCGCCAGATTCGCGAGCGCGGGTGTGAGCAGCAGAGCCCGCGGGTCGTTCCAGACGAGCGACGCGACACTCGCCAGGGCGATCGCCGCGGCGGAGGGCACCGCGAAGCGGGCATACGCGACGAGGCGCCGCGGCTCGACGAAGGCGAGCCGTAGCGCGAGCGGCGCCAGGATCGCGAGCCCGATCGCGCGCGGCGACACTACCCCGAGCGCGAGGTACACGACCAGCGGGTAGCCGAGCCCGAAGGCGATCTGGAGAAATGCCGTCAGCTTCCATCCCCTCGAGCGCTGTGCGCCGGCGCGGCAGTCTCGAGCGTAGTGTATTCTCGCTCGCGTGCGGGGGATGGGGCGGAGCCAATCGTGAGTCGCGGCAGCGGCTGGGCCAGCATGGCCGAGAGCGGCTCGCTCGCTTGGCTGTTCATCCTGCGCGCGTTCTACCGCACGTTCGGACGCCGCGCATCGGTCGCGCTGCTCCGGCCGATCGTCGTGTACTTCTTCCTGACCGGGCGCACCTCGCGTCCCGCGTCGCTCGACTACCTGCGCACGCTGTGGGCCACGCCGCGCGGTCGCGCTGTGCTCGGCGCGCGGCCCGGCCTGCGCGACGTCTTCCGCCATCTGCACGCGTTCGCGGAGAACCTGCTCGACCGCATGATCATGTGGAGCGGCGAGGAGGACTGCTTCCAGGTCGAGGTCGAAGGCCGCGAGCACATCCAGGCGCTGCTGCGCGAGGGCCGCGGCGGGATCCTGTTGAGCTCGCACATCGGCAGCTTCGACATGCTGCGCGCGCTCTCCGCGCAGGACGGCATCGTGCTGAACGTGCTGATGTTCACGCGCCACGCCGCGCGCATCAACTCGTTCTTCGAGCGCCTGCAGGCGGGGCGCAACCTGCGCCTGATCCGCTTCGAGCCGGGCACGCTCGACGCCGCCTTCGAGATGCGCGCCGCGATCGCGCGCGGCGAGTTCGTCGGCATCCTCGGCGATCGCGTGTGGCCGTCGGAGCAGGAGCGCACGGTGAGCGTGCCGTTCCTGGGCCGCGAGGCGCGCTTCCCGCTCGGCCCGTTCCTGCTCCAGGGCGTGCTCGGCTGCCCGATGCTGTACACCTCGTGCATCCGCACCGGGCCCGCGCGCTACACCGCGCGCACGCAAGAGTTCGCGCCCGCCGGCGCGGTGCCGCGCGCCGAGCGCGAGAAGCGCGCGGAACAGCTCGCCCAGAAGTACGCGGAGATCCTGGAGGGTGGCTGCGTCGAGGCGCCCTACCAGTGGTTCAACTTCTACGAGTTCTGGCGCGACGGCGCGGATCGCTGAGGCCCCCTCGCCCGTGCTCGAGGGCATCGTCGCCGTGATCGCGCGAGACGGCCGCGTGCTGGTGATCCGGCGCGCCCAGGGCATTCCGTTCGCCGGCTACTGGGCGCCGCTCAGCGGCCGGCTCGAGCCCGGCGAGAGCCAGGCGCAGGCGCTGGTGCGCGAGGTCCACGAGGAGGTGGGGCTGGTCGTGCGCGCCGGGCGCAAGATCTGGGAGTGCCCTTCGTCGGACGGGCTCTACCGGCTGCACTGGTGGCTCGCCCAGCTCGACGACGCGTCGCGCGAGGTCGTTCCGGATCCGCGCGAGGTGAGCGCGTACGCGTGGGTCGAGCCCGCGGAATTCGCACGGCTCGAACCCGTGTTCGAGGCCGACGCGGTCTTCTTTCGCGAGATCTACCCGACCTTGGCCGAGCGCTAGTGTCGGGACATTAGAGCAACCAGGTCGTGAAGGCGGCCACGGCGACGATCACACCGGTCGCGGCGAGGATCACGTTGCGCAGGCGCGGAGCGCCCACGAAGGCGACCATGCCGGCCTTGAACAGCGTGTTCGACGCCACCGCGATCACGATCGTGAGCGCGGCCGGATGTGCGTTTGCGGCGTCGGCGTGCGCGAGCTGCGCCATCGACAGCGAGATCGCGTCGACGTCGGTGAGTCCCGCGATCGCGCCCGCGAGATACAGTCCCGCGTCACCGAGATATACCTGCGCGGCCTTGGCCACGAACGTGACCACGCCGAACAGCAGGCCGAAGCGGATCGCCTCGCCGAGCTCGAACGGGTTCTCGCCGGCGTTCAGCGACGCCTTCTCCGTGGAGCGCTTCGAGCGCTGGCGGTGCCAGATCCCCCAGCCGATCGCGACGGCCGGAACGCCGAAGGCGGCCATCGCGATGCCGATCCGCGGGGCGAGGCTGCGCTCGACCGCCGCGACCAGCACGACCACGCGGAAGAACATCACCGTCCACGCGATCAGGATGCCGAGCGCGAGCGGCAGCGCCTGCGCGGGCTGACTCCGGCTGCGCTGCGCGAAGCCGAGCGTGACCGCGGTGCTCGACGCGAGGCCGCCGAGCAGGCCCGTGAGTCCGATCCCGTGCTCGGCGCCGACGATCTTCACCAGCAGGTAGCTCGCGAAGTTGAGCCCCGAGATCAGCACGACCATCAGCCAGATCTGGTACGGGTTGATCACGTCGAGCGGCGCTGGCCCGAAGTTCTGGTCCGGCACCAGCGGCAGGATGATCGCGGAGACGATCGCGAACTTGAGCGTGGCCTCGACGTCGGCGGACTCGATCCGGCCCGCGAGCCGGTGCAGCCACTCCTTCAGCGCGAGCATGGCGCCGCTCGCGACCGCGAGGCCGGTCGCGACCGTCACGTGACCGTACACGCACAAGAAGCCGAGCAGGAACGCGAGCAGCGCCGAGATCTCGGTGGTGATTCCGAACTCGCCGCGCTGCGCGGTCACCGCGTACGACACGAGCACCAACGCCGCTGCCGCCGCGAACAGGCCGAGCGCGAGCCAGGGGCGCTCGAGCGAGACGTCGAGGAACGCGGCGACCCCGCCCGCCAGCGCGAGCAGGCCGAACGTGCGCACGCCCGCGAAGTCGTGCTCGGCCTTCTTGCGCTCCCGCTCGAGGCCCAGCAGCACGCCGAGCGCGAGCGCGGCGCCGAACCGCAACGTGACCACGAGTGGGTCGACGCCCGTCTCCAGCACCTCCATGTCTGCCCTCCCGCCTGTCGGCCTCTAGAGTCCCCCGCCCCAGCGCACCTGCCAGGCCGCCCCGATCGTGTCGTAGCCGCCCCCGAAGCGCACGGACGCTCCGTTGCTGCCGTACAGCTTGAGCGAGTGGTAGCGGTTCAGCGGCAGCGCAAGCGTCGCGCCGACCCGCGTGTTGCTCTGCAGATCGTCGCTCGTCACCCCGTCGACGGTCGACTTGCCGCCTCGGTAGTCGGTGACGTCGAGCGCGCCCCACAGGCCGCCGCGAATCAGCGGATCCCAGCGGCTTGAACGTCGTTTGTTTCCGACGTTGAGCAGCTTGTCCTGCTCGTACTGCCCGAGCGGCGCCAGCACCTGCAGGCTCGCGCCGACGATCAGGTCCTGCTCGTAGCTCGCGTAGTCCTCGAGCCGCAGCGCCGGGGCGCCGTAGAAGTTCACCGAGACACGAACCCGCGGATCGCCCGGGCCACGAACGCTGCGACCCGCCGACTCACCGGCGAACGTGGTCGAGCCCGACTCCCACGCGTACGGCACGATCACGTCGATCTTGCCCGAGCTGCCGAACACGTCGAGCGGGCGCGCAGCTCGAGGCGTTGCCCAGGCTTCCGTCTACTCGCCGCAGGCGACGCCGGGTGCACACCCGCCGGTGTCGGGGGGTGGCTCGACCACGATCGGCCCGCCCGGACCGAACGCGCAGCCGGAGCCCGGGACGTCGCACGGATCGCGCTGGAAGTCCGGCGAGAACAGCGGCTCGCCGAAGCCGAGCCCCGGCGGACCGGCGGCGACGTCGGTGGTGCCGAAGTGGTCCGAGACAGGATCGTTGAAGGCCGCGTTGTCGGGCAGCGGCAGCAGCGGGATCTGGTGGTCGTGGCCGTTGGCGCTGTAGAGCGGCTCGTGCGGCTTCGCGAGCGCGCACTGGTTAGGGCCGATCGTCAGCGACTTGGGATCGCGCGCCACCGCGAGCGGGCCGCTCCACTCGCAGAACATCGCGAAGCGGCCGGCCTTCTCCTTCAGGATGTAGAACTCGGAGTCGCCGCCCGCGATCGTGGCCGTCGCGTCGACGACGGCGAGATCGGTGGGCGTGGGGTTCGTGCGCGTGTCGACGACGCGCGCGCGGCCGGACTCGAGCTCCATCCGCATCGCCCCCGACGCGTCGCGCTCGAGCGCGAGCGCGGACTGCGGATCGAGCTGCACGTAGATCTGGCTGGCCAGGATCCCGACGCGCGAGTCGGCGCCGGTGCGGACCACCGATCCGGAGGCGATCGAGTCGCCGACCGCGAGGTTTCCGGCGCCCGCGCTGGCGCTGCCCTGCAGCGCGATCACGCGCGCCGCGGGCTCGTCGGCCCGCGCATCCGCGGCCAACGCGACGGCCGCGACCGCGACGAATCGAATCAGGCTTCGCTTCGACATGTTCCTTCCTCTCTCGGGCTCTAGGGCAGCTCGACGGTGAAATAGACGCCGTAGATGATCCGGTCGTAGTCGAACACTTCCACCGTCGAGTCCGCGTGGGTGTAGTGCCAGCGCGCGGACGCGAGCAGCCAGTCCCAGTAGACCGGCCGCTCGATCGCGACCTCGGCGTCGGAGATCTGGTCGCGGCGCTTGTCGCTGGTGGGCGGCGGCCCGACCGGCGGAAGGGACTCGAACGAGGTGTTCTTCAGGTACCCACGGTAGGTGAACCCGCCGAGCAGGCGCAGCGTGAGCTGCCAGGGTAGGAGCGTCTCGGTGGTGATCCAGCCACCAACGCCGCGGAACGAGTACTCGTTGCCCTCGGCATCGTACTGGTTATAGGCCGCGACTGCGGTGAGCTGTGAATTGATCGCGAGCAGCGGCACGCCTTGCTCGATTCCCACCAGCTCGCCGTGGCCATCGCGGTCCCGCTCCTCGGTGGTCTTGTAGCCGGGCGGCGAGATGAAGGCGGTCGAATCGTCCTCGGCGAACATGAAGTTGCTGTGGTAGAAGCGACCGAACACGCGCGTGTAGCTGCTCGGGCCCCAGGTGTAGTCGAGCGCTGGAGTCACGGCGTACTCGCCCACCCACGAATCTCCCTCGACCCAGCCGTAGGCGTAGTCGCCCTGCAGGTGCGCGGACAGGTTCCCGACCAAGCGCCGGTCGAGCCAGACGGTGCCGACCACGTAGTCGTAATCGAAGTCGGAGAGCTTGTGCTGAGCCGTTCCGGTGTAGGAGAGCGCCGCGCCCGCGCCCCAGTCGCGCGTGCGCAGGAACTCGTAGCCGCCGTTCACGTTCCAGATCGCGCGCCAGTCGGCCTCGTCGGTGATGTCGGTCGGCAGGTCGACGCCCTGCCCGCGCAGCACGACGTTGCTGTCGGACTCGTAGCCGAGCGTCGCCGAGGCCCAGTACTCGCGGTCGCGCGAGAGCTTCCACTGATCCAGGCGGGTGCGCGCCGCCGCGCCCCAGGGACCGGTCGGGTTGGTCGCGATCACGCGCTCCATGGCCTGGCGCGCCTCCGAGCGCTCGCCGTCGTTCTCGAGCGCCAGCCCCTCGATGTACGAGGCGGTCGGCTCGACTCGCTTCGGATCGATCTGGCGCGCGCGCTCGAGCGCGGCGATGCCCTCGCTGCGCTTGCCCTCGCGCAGCAAGAGCAGCCCGTTGTAGAGCTGGAAGCGCGCGTCGCCGTCGAGCTTGGAGGCCGACGCGTCGAGCGCGCTGCGCGCGCCCGGGAAATTCGCCTGGTGGTAGCGCGCGACCGCCAGCTCGAGCTGTGCTTCGGCCTGCGCGGGCTCGCGGCGCACCGCTTCGGTGAGCGTGGTCTCGGCAGCGGCGTAGTCCTTGGCCGCGATCTGGCAGCGGCCGAGCAGCAGGCCCGCGCGCGCCTCGCGCGGATCCGCCGCGATCGCGCGCTGGAACAGCGGAGTCGCCTCCGCGCAGTTTCCCGCGGCGGCGCGCAGCGCGCCGCGGGCGTCCGGCACGTCGCGCGCGTCGGAGGCGCGGGCGACCAACGGGCACACGATCAGCAGCGCGAGCGCGAGCCAGCGGCGCACGGTCACGCGCTTCTTCGCCGCAGGATCGCCGCCAGGCCCAGGCCGAGCGCCGCGAGCGCGAGCACGTGCGGCTCGGGCAGCGGAATGCCCTCGACCGCACCGACCGCGTACTGCGGCAGCACGAGCTCGTTGCCGTCCTCGTGCAGCGGCTCGCCGACCAGGTGGCGCATCAGGAAGTCGGTGGTGTCCGACGGCGCGAGGTCGCCGAGGGAGTGCGCGGGGTAGAAGTAGTAGGACCCGCCCGCGAAGACCGAGACCACGATCCAGCCGTCATCGCCGTCGATCTCGAAGCCGACCTCGGACGGCGTGTAGTCCGTCGGGTACAGGAACACGAGCCAGGCGTCGGAGAGTCCGCCCTGCCCGGAGTTGGTCACGCTCCACTCCGAGGTGGCGCGATTCGGATTCGAGACCGACGGATCGTCGACGAGCTCGGACGAGAGCACGTCCGGCGCGGGGATCGTCAAGCCGAGCGCCGCCGCGGTGTGGATCTGATCGACGTCGACGATCGGAACCCCGTCCGCCTCGGCGGCCGCCGCGGTCGCGGCCGACAGGCCGAAGCCCCCCTCACCGTCGAACACGATCGGAAAAGCCGCCGCGCGCTCCGCCACGAGCAGCAAGCCCAGAGCAACCGCCAACAACCCGATCGATCGCACGCGCATGGTCCGCTTCCTTCGTTGCACTCGAAACGCCATCTGAGACGAGGCGCCCCACAGCACAGTGGTGGCGAGGGCCGCTTTCGTGGCGCGGCCGCGGACGGCCAAGTGCTCGTCTTTCTTACACTTCAGCGCACTTCGAAAGCAACTGGGCGGCGCAGGGCCTGGTGGATCTCACCGTTCTCGCGGGGGCGCGGCGGGGCCAGCGCGCCGGCCCGCTCGAGCCAGTCGAGCAGCGCGAGCATGTCCGGGTCGGAGAGCCGCACGCAGCCGAGCGACACGGGCTTCCCGACCAGCAGCGGGTTGGCCCCGCCGTGCACCGCGAAGCCGTCGCCCGTCAGGGGGATCTTGGCGACGCCCATCGGCCCGTCCGCCGACGGGTCGACCGGCTGGGCGCCCCAGGCGCGAGCCTTGCCGCCGGGCTTCCAGCCCGGATTGCGCACGATCGCGTGCGGCAGGTAGCGGCCGGGCGGGCTCGGGTGCTCCGGAGACCCGGTCGCGATCGGCACGACCAGCGCGTCGTCCGGCCGGCGCGCGTCGACCGCGACCAGCTCGAAGCGCTCGAGGTCCACGCGCACGCGGACCCCCGGATCGTTCGCCGCACCGCACAGCGCGAGCGCCGCGAGGGCGGCGCACAGAACTTTGACCTGGCTCTTCATCGCCGACACCGCGGAGTGTGCATCGGGATTGACAGAAAAGCGACATCGGAAGCAGGCTGGTGTCGAGGAGCGGAGCGTGCCCCCCCGGTCCAGCGAACGGCGCCCGTCGCAGGGCGTCGGCAATCCTCTCGAGTGGAGCATCATCGAGCGCTGTCGCCTGATGATCGTGCTGACGCTTCCCTTCTACGTCGGCTACGGGCTGCGCTCGGCGTACCTGATCGAGCACCCCGAGATCGAGCCCTACTTCTCGCGCGCGTGGCTCGTGATCATGCGCGACGGAATCGCGGTGCTCGTGGCGTTCTGGATCGCGTTCCTGCTGTTCGGCTGGCTCGAACGCCGGCGTCCCGGTCCGCACACGCCGTACGCCCTCGTCGGAACGGTCTCGTGGTGGATCGGTGTCGCCGGGATCGCCTACGGCCTCGGCCCGATCACGAGTCCGGCCTGGATCGCGATCATCGTCGGTGTCGTGTTCCAGCTGCTGCTCCTGCCGCCGGCGCTGGCCCTCGCCGGCATCGGCTTCGGCTTGAGCCTGGTGGTGGCGAGCGCGGTCGCGGTGGGGACCGGAGCGATCCCCTACGGGCCGATGATGTCGGCGGCCCCGATCGGCGGCGGGCAGATCGAGCTACCGCATCTGGTCGGGGCCACGGCCGCGAGCGTCGCGGCGACGCTCGGTCTGCTCGGCGTCGTGCAATACATCATGACCCAGTGGCGTCGCGCGCACGAGCACCTGGCGCAGGTGAACGCCAACCTCGAGCGCATCGTCGAGCAGCGCACGCACGAGCTGGTCGCGGCCGAGACGCAGCTGCGGCAGGTCGAGAAGATGGAGGCGATCGGCCGGCTCGCGGGCGGGATCGCGCACGACTTCAACAACCTGCTCGCGGTGATCACCGGCTACGCGGACCTGTTGCTCGCGAGCCCGACGACGAAGGGCCAGCAGCGCGAGCTGGAGGAGATCAAGGTCGCGGGCGGCAACGCGGCGCGGCTGGTGAGGCAGCTGCTGGCCGTCGGGCGCCGCCAGCTGATGAAGCCCGAGCCGCTCCTGCTCGGTGACGTCGTGCGCCAGACGCTCGAGATGCTGCGCCCGCTGGTCGGCGAGGACGTGGAGCTGCGCCTGCGGCTCGCGGAAGATCTCGGTCAGGTCGAAGCCGACCGCATGCAGCTGGAGCAGGTCGTGCTGAACCTCGCCACCAACGCGCGCGACGCGATGCCGCGCGGCGGAACGCTCACGATCGAGACCGCGAACCTCGACGTGATCGAGTCGACGCTGATCGGCGCCAGCTCGATTCCGCCGGGCGCCTGGGTGACGCTCAGCATCACCGACACCGGCGCGGGCATGGGTCCGGAGCTCCAGCAGCGGGTGTTCGAGCCCTTCTTCACGACCAAGGTGCCGGGCCGCGGCACCGGCCTCGGCCTGTCGAGCGTGTTCGGGATCGCCGCGCAGAGCGGGGGCCTGGTGAGCCTGGAGAGCGAGCTCGGCCGCGGCACCACGTTCCGCATCTACCTGCCGCGCATCGCCGTGCGGCGAGAAGTCGCCGCAGCGTCGGCGGAGCCCGCGGTGTTGCGGCCGCGCGCGGGAACGCTCCTGCTCGTGGAGGACGACTCCGCGCTGCGCCGGCTGCTGCGCAGCAGCCTGGCCGCGCAGCGCCACACCGTGCTCGAAGCGGCCGACGGCGTCGCGGCGCTCGAGCTGGCGCGACGTCATGCGGGTCGGGTCGACGTGCTGCTGACCGACGTGGTCATGCCGCGCGGCAACGGGCGCGAGCTCGCGGAGTCGCTGCTCAAGCTCCACCCGGAAGCGGCGGTGATCTTCATGACCGGCTACACCGACGACGCGGTGCTGCTGCGCGGCGTGCTCGCGCAACAGGTCCGGCTCTTGCGCAAGCCGTTCTCGACCCGCGCACTCACCGCTCTGCTGTGCGAAGTGCTCGGTGCTGCGGCGGTCGCTCCTCGCTGAGCCACGCACGCCGAGGGGCCGATCCCCCGCTTGCGGCGAGCGACGCCTGGATGCGTCGGTAGCCGAACGCCGGCCGCTCATTGGGGTGCTTGCCGCCCACGGGTCCGCCATGCCGAGCTCGCCACGAGTGCAAGAGTGCCACCGCATTTCCCAAGATATTCCCAAGCTGCGCTGCCTGCCTCTCAGATAAGGTGAGTGTCGATTCGGAGGAGACTCTCGATCGCTCTCTCACTGCAGAGTCAGTTCGTGTCGTCGAGGTCGGGGACAATATGCTGATCTCGATCGTCAACCACTCGGCGACGATTGTCGACGCAAAGCTCCAGCCAGTCATCCGCGCGATCAACCGCCAGCTCCGCGACGACTTCGAGCCGTACTGGGGGCGCGGCGGGCAGCTCCGGCTGGAGGGCCGCTCGCAGAGGTCGCCCAACCCCGAGCGCGCCTCGGACATCCGCGGCGAGGCGGTGGTCTACCTGTGTGACCGCCCGGACGACGCGGAGGAGGCACTCGGCTATCACGAGCTGACTCATCGCGGCATTCCCTACGGGTTTGTGTTCACTGAGCTGTGCAAGAAGCTGAAGGAGCCCTGGAGCCTGACTCTCTCGCACGAGGTGCTGGAGCTCGTGCTCGACCCGGAGGTGAACTTGCTCGTGAAGGGCCCGCATCCGTCGGATCCGACGCGCGAGGTCTTCCACTGGTATGAGGCGTGCGACGCGGTCCAGACGCCGCTCGAGCGGCTCGCCTCGCTCTTCCCGCGTGTCGACGCGGCGGTCGCGCGCGACGGGCTCATGGAGATTCTCGGCAAGCCATCGGCGGCGGCGCTGTCCCGGCTCCACGAGGAGGTGCGCTTCTGGCTGGCACTCGATCCGAAGCTGCACGCCGCCGTGGGCGCGCACCTTTCGATGGCGGAGTCGGAGCAGCGCTCCGCGCGGCGGACGCGCGGGCGCACCGCCGCGGCACAGGCGGCCGATTCCCCGCGTACACGCGCGCGCTCGGCGCGCGTGCAGCGCGTGCGGGCCGCGCTCACGGCGAGCGCGGTGTCCCAGCAACTGCGGGAGTCACTGTGGAAACGTTGAAGAGAAAGAAGATCTACCTGGGGCTCGGGCTGGCACTCGCCGCCACGGCCGCGCTCGGCTGCGGCCGCGACGCGCTCGACGAGCCGATGTCCGGTCGCACGCAGCGAGGCACGCCCGTCGCGAAACGAGTTCCGGGGTGCTTCCCCGCGGAGAGCCGCGACCTGTTCTGGCAGATGGACCGGGTCGCCGACGGGAGCGGCGAGCTGCAGCCGCTCGACTTCGACGCGAACGCCGACGGGAACGTCGACGACGAAGAGCGCAACGCGATCCGCGGCCGCAACACCTGGCTCGTCTGGGGCGGCGGCAACGAAACGTTCTGGGGCTGGCTGCAGGAGCAGGGCTATGGGATCACCGATTTCCTGATCCTGCTCGACTCGCGCGACCGCGACGAACGCTTTGCGAGCACAGGCCTGATCAACCAGCCCGGCTTCACGACCTCGACGACTCGCCGGCTGGGGCTGTATCTCGATGAGGCGAAGGACGGCTCGGCGATCCTGCACCCTCCGGGCGGCTACGGCTCGACGTACTCGACCCGTCGCTACGAGCGGCCCACGAGCTGCGAGACGGAGCCCTTCGAGCCGTGGACGACCGCGGCCCAGGAAGGCAGCGGCCCGTTCAAGGACTACGTGCCCGAGACGGTGCGCGCGTGGCTCCCGCAAGACGGGCTCGACCCGACGGTCTACGGCTACCCGAGCGGCATCTTCGGGCTGCGGCTGTGGCTCAACCCGGATTTCTTCGCGGGGACCGAAGACGCGGCGCGCGCCCGCCAGTACTGGCGCGAGCGCGTCGAGAACGGTGGCGACCGCTACTACCGCGACTCGGCGATCGCAGCCGATCCCGACCTGGTGCGCCCGTTCCGCGTCAGCATGTCGTGCGGCTTCTGTCACATCGGCCCGCACCCGCTGAGCCCGCCCGCTGATCCGAACCACCCGGAGTGGCAGAACCTGTCCGGTATCATCGGAGGACAGTACTGGGACGCGCAGCCGGCGCTCGGCAACCTGCTGACCGAGAAGCACTTCCTGCACCACTTCCTGAAGAGCCAGGCGCCGGGCACGGTCGACACGTCACTGATCAGCACGGATCACATCAACAACACCAACGTCATCAACGCGGTGTTCGACGTGCCCGCGCGGCTCGAGCGCGCCGGCAAGAAGGCGCCCGAGAAGCAGAGCGCTGACAACCTGCTGCTGCGGAGCATCGAGGATCCCGACAGCACGAGCGATGAGCGCCACTTTCCGATGGTGCTGTTCCCGGGCGAGGACTCGATCGGCGTGTTCGCTGCGCTCGCGCGCGTGTACCTGAACATCGGCCTCTTCTCGGAGCAGTGGAACCGCGTCGACAACCCGGTGATCGGCTTCACGCCGCAACGCCCGTTCAGCATCGCGACGAGCCGCTCGAACTCCGTCTTCTGGAACACGAACGAGCAGGAGCGCGTGCCCTACCTGGCGGCGTTCTTCACGCTCGGCGCGAAGGACGAGAACGGCGAAGCGAAGGTGCCCAAGAGCACCGCGCCGATGCGGCTCAAGGACGCAGGGCCGAAAGGCCGCAAGGAGCTCGCGGGCGACGACGCCGAACAGCGGAAGCTCGGACGCGAGCTGTTCATCAACCACTGCGCGATCTGTCACTCGAGCAAGCAGCCGGACGGACTGACGCTCGAGTTCGAGCGCGAGATGAACGGCGGATGGACGGCGTCGCCAGCGCCCTCCGATCCGAACGATCTGCGCTACGTCCTTCCGGCGAGCTACCGCAACTGGGAAGCCTTCAAGAAGAGCGACGCCTACGCGCACTACCTGGGTCAGCTGCGCGCGCAGGTCTCCGAGGCGGCGGAGGGACGCTACGGCGGCGGGATCGAGGAAATCGACCCCTTCGTCGACGACAACTTCCTCTCCAACGAGCTGCGCATCCCCGTTACGCTCGTCGGCACGTACTCGGGACGCGCGATGGCCACGAACGCGATGCGCGGCCAGGTCTGGGACAACTTCTCGTCGGAAACCTTCAAGGACCTGCCCTCCGTCGGGAAGATCGACTTCTACGATCCGTACCTCGGCCAGGAACACGGCGAGTTCGGCACGAACGCGACCTACTCCGACGGGCGTGAGAAGGGCGGCCCCGGCTACTACCGGCCGGCATCGCTGATCAGCCTGTGGGCGACGGCGCCCTACCTCCACAACAACGCGCTCGGCATCTACACGCACGACCCATCCGTCGATGGGCGGCTGCGCGCCTTCCACGACGGCATCGCGAAGCTGCTCACCGACGCGGAGCGAAAGACCGACGCCGCCGTCACGCACCCCGGCGACCTGCGACTCACCGACAGCAACGCGGTCGCGGGAGACCCGGGCTACATCTACCGCGTCCCCCTCGACACGGAGATCTCGTTCGCGCCCGCATTCACCCGCCCGCTCCTCGCGGGCGTCCTGAACGGCTACCTCGGCGCGTTCCTCGGCGGCATCGTGCTCTGGATCCTCGGCGCCGGGCTTTGGCTCGGCCTGGTGGTCGCGTTCCTGATCGGCGCGCGCCGCGGGCGCGCGCGCCATGTGGGCATGCTGGCGCTCGGGCTCGCGCTCGCGATCGGGCTAGCGCTCTCCGTCCCGCTCATCCGCGATCTCGTCTCGGCCTTCGCGCCGCCGCTCCGGCTGTGGATCGCCGCGGGCGCGCTCGCGCTGCTCGGCATCTGGCTCTTGCTGACGAGCCGTGCGTGGGTCTGGCCCACGCGCATCGTGTTCCTCGGGCTCGCGCTCGCTTCGCTCTACACGGGAGTGCTGGTGAACGGCGTTCTCAACGGCCGCGGCAGCGGCATCTCGGTCGGACCGATCCCGCGCGGGACGCCGGTGAACCTGCTCATGAACATCGATCCGGAGAAGCCGGGCGAGCTGCTTGCGGCCGGCGTGGCGTTGACGCGTGCGCTGGTCGAGATCCACCGCGACGACCTTACGGGGAACGACGCCTACCAGGTGTTCCGCACGACGGCCGCGCCGGCGTTGATGGCCGCGAGCAAGGTGCCCGACTTCGTGCTCGACCGGGGTCACTGGTTCGGCGAGAAGCTGAGCGTCTCGGAGAAGGAGGCGCTCATCGCCTACCTGAAGACGCTCTGAGCGCGATGAACGGCGCGGACGAGAGACTCCTGCTCCTGGCGCAGCGCCCGGACGACACGCCCTTCGACTACGTGATCGTGGGCTCTGGCGCGGGCGGCGGGCCGCTGGCCGCGCGGCTCGCGCTCAACGGGAGGCGCGTGCTGCTGATCGACGCGGGCAGCGATCCGGCCGCCGCCGGTGAGACGTTCGAGTGTCCCGCGTACCACGGCGCAGCCACCGAGGACAAGAGTCTGAGCTGGCAGTTCTCGGTGCGCCACTACACGGACACGGCGCGCCAGGGCCAGGACTCGAAGTATGATCAGGCGTATCCGCCCGACGCGCGCTTTCTCGATCCGGCGTCGCGCGGCGGGACCGGGCGCGGGGGCATCTTCTACCCGCGCGCGGCGGCGCTCGGCGGCTGCACGGCACACCACGCGATGATCGTCGTCGCGCCCAACGACATCGACTGGGACCACATCGCCAACCTCACCGGCGACGAGTCGTGGCGTCCGAGCCAGATGCGCGGCTACTTCGCGCGTCTCGAGAAGTGCCTGTATATCGCGAGCTACCAGCGCTGGTTCCAACGCCTGCTCGGCCCGCTCTACAAGCTGTGGCAGTGGGTGGTGCTGCTGTTCAGCCCGCGCTCCGTGCTCGACGAGGGCGGGCACGGCTCCCGCGGCTGGCAGCCCACGAACTTCATCGACCCGAACCTGATCCAGGGCCTCGCCGCGCGCGATCGCAATCTGGTCTCCGTGCTGATGAGCTCGGCCCTGGCCGTGCTCCACGGCAACAGCCGGCTGATCGGACTGCTGAAGCGATCGCTGCTGCTGCTGCGCGTCGTGCAGCACATCGATCCCAACGACCAGAACACGCGCAAGACGAGCCCCGAGGGTGTGTTCCTGATCCCGACGGGGATCAGTGCGGAGGGCAAGCGCACGGGCGTGCGCGAGTTCCTGCAGAGCACGCAGAAGGAATATCCCGACCGGCTCGTGATCCAGACGCAGACGCACGTGACACGCGTGCTGTTCGCTCCGCCGGTCGACGGCGAGCCGCCGCGCGCGATCGGCGTCGAGGCCGCGCTCGGCGCGCACCTGTATGAGGCGAGCCCGCTGCGCCTCTCGGAGGCGCGCCAGCGTGTGCGCCTGTTCGCGAAGCGCGAGGTGATCTTGTGCGGCGGCGCGTTCAACACGCCGCAGCTCCTCTTGCTCTCCGGCATCGGTGACCCGGGCGAGCTCGGGAACAAGCCGAGCTGCGTGCTGCACGGGGCCGACGGCGCGCCGCTCTCGCCCGAGCGGCCGCGGCGCATCGATCTGCCCGGCGTCGGGAAGAACCTCCAGGACCGCTACGAGGTGAGCGTGATCAGCGAGCTCGACGAGGAGCTCGAGTCGCTCGCGGGAGCGACCTTCCGGCCGGGAGACGCCGCCGATCCGCTGCGGCGCGACTGGCGCCGCGACGGGACCGGCCTGTACGCCACCAACGGCGGCACGCTGGCCGTGCTGGCGCGCTCGAAGGCGCTCCAGGCCGACCAGCCGGAGCCGGACCTCTTTGCCTTCGGCGTGCCCGCCGCGTTTCGCGGCTACTACTTCGGCTGGTCGCGCGAGCTCCTGCGTCGCACGCTCCGCGCCGACACCGATCAGCGAAACTTGTGGAGCTGGGTCGTCCTCAAGGCGTACACGCACAACGACGCCGGCTCGGTGACGCTGCGCTCGGAGAACCCGTTCGAGCAGCCCGAGATCTGCTTCGATTCCTTCAACGAGGCAGCGGAGCGCAGGGGCCAGGAGCTCGCGGCGGAACGCGAGCGGCACGCGGCCGCGGGCCTGCCGGCGCCTGCGAAGCTCGTGGAGGACATCGCCGCGAACGACGCGATCCTCGAGAACAGCAGGCGCGACCTCGCCGCGCTCGCCGACGCGGTCGCGCTCATGCGCCGCGTCAACGCGCGCAACCCACACCGATTCGTGCGCGAGGTCCAGCCCGGCCCCGCCCGCGCCGACGGCTCGAAGGCGCTCGAGCAGTGGATTCGCGACGAGGCGTGGGGCCACCACGCGTCCTGCACGTGCCGGATCGGCTCGGATCCCTGGCGCGGCAACACCGCGGAGCTCCGCGACCGCGACGCGGTGCTCGACAGCCGCTTCCGCGTGCACGGCGTGAAGGGCCTGCGCGTCGTCGACGCCTCGGTGTTTCCGCGCATCCCGGGCTACTTCATCGTCGCGCCGGTGATGATGGTGAGCGAGAAGGCGGCCGATGTGCTGCTCGCCGAGCCGGGCGACGAGGTGTACGCACCCGCGTTCCGCGCGCACGAGGCTGCGGCGCTGCGCAAGCGGCGGTTCGCTGCAGGCCGCGCTACGCCGGTGCTCCCGGGAGAGGACGAGACCCGGCTCCCGCGGCGGACCGTCGGACTCGCGCTCTCCGGCGGCGGCATCCGCAGCGCGACGTTCGCGCTCGGTGTGCTGCAGGCGCTCTCCGCACGCGACCGATTGCGCGACGTCGACTTCCTGTCGACCGTCTCGGGCGGCGGATTCACCGGCAGCTTCCTCGGGCGGCTGTTCACCCGCCCGCTCGTGACGGCGTCGAATGATCCCGTGGGGCGCGTTCAGGACACGCTGCTCGACAATCGCTCGGGTCCGATGTGGTGGCTGCGCACGCAGGCGAACTACCTGTTCGCGTCGGGCGGGGCGGACCTGCGCCAGAACCTGGCGATCTTCTTGCGCAGCTTTTCGAGCGTCCACGCGGTCGTCGGCGCTCTGATCTTTGCCGCGTTCGGCGCGCTGGTGTGGCTGGCGCAGAGCCCGCCGCCCGTACCGGTCGTGCGAGGCGTCGAGCTCTCGCCGTGGTGGAAGCTGCCGCTGTACGCGCTCGCGCTCGGCGTGCTACCTGCCGCGATCGCGTTCTGGCTCTCGCAGCGCCTGGCCTCGTACCGCCCCTACCCCTATCTCGCCCTCGGCGCGTGGCTCGTGCTCGTGGCGGGCGCGCTGTGCCTCTGGCAGCCGCCGGCTCCTTTGCCCTACGCCGGCTGGACGATCGCGATCCTCGCGCAGGCGTGGCTCTGGCAGGACGTCGCGCGTTGGGGCGCGGACTCCGCCGGCGCGGCTTTCGGCGTCGGGCAGACCGGCACGATCGTGCGCAACCGGCTCACGCGCGCGCTCGGTGAGATGCTTGCGATCTTCGCCGCGCTCACCCTCTTCGTCGTGCTCGACACATTCGCCGCGCTCGTCGCGAAGAGCGATCCCGGCATGGCCTGGGCCGTGCTCGCCGTCGCGCTCGCGCCGGCGCTGCCGCTGCTGCGCTGGATCGCGCTGGGCGCGCTGCGCCAGGTCTCGGCCGGCGGTGTGAAGGGCATCTCGCTCGTGCGCCTGGCGCGGATGTTCGGCGTCCCGCTCGCCGTCTGCCTCCTATTCGCGCTCGACCTGCTCGCGCACCGCCTGTTTCGCGCCCACCCGGACGAGGCGCTGCGCTTGCTCAGCGTGGTCGTCGCATTCTCGCTCGTGATCGGGCGCGCGTTCAGCTTCCTGAACCTCTCCTCACTGCGCGCGGTGTACACCGCGCGACTGTCGCGCACGTTCCTGGGCGCGTCGAATCCCGCGCGCGTGTACGGTGCGCCGAACGAGGAGAACCGCGACGTCCAGTCCGCGCATCCGGACGACGACATGCCGTACGAGCGCTACCACCCGGAGGCGAACGGCGGCCCGCTGCACCTGATCAACGTGTGCATCAACGAGACACTCGACTTCGCGTCGGAGCGCGAGGTGCGCGAGCGCAAGGGCGTCGCGATGTGCGTCACGCCGCATGGTGTCGTCGTGGGCCGGCGCTACTTCTCAAACTGGGCTCCTCCCGCGCCGCCGACCGGATGGCAGCGGCGGCGGCGCTGGCGCAGCGGCCTGGGCGCGGAATCCCCGGCGCTCCGCCCGCTCCCGACCGAGAGCGACCCGAACGCCTTCCACGTCCTGAAGTCGCGCAAGGCCGAAAGCGCGCAGGTCGAAGGACTCACGCTCAGCGGGTGGACCGCGATCTCGGGCGCCGCCTTCTCCACCGGCACCGGCCGGAGCACGACCCTGCCGCTTGCGCTCTTCATGGGCCTCTTGAACGTGCGGCTCGGCTACTGGTGGGACAGCGGGATCCGCGCAAGCGAGCGGCCGGGCCGCTACCCGCCCGCACTGTGGCGCATGCTGAAGCGACTGCCCGCGTCGCTGTTCACCGTGCAGGGCATGCTGCTCGCCGAGTGGCGTGCGCGCTTCCGCGGGCCGTCGCAGTGGTTCTGGTATCTCAGCGACGGCGGTCACTTCGAGGTCACGGGGCTGTACGAGCTGCTGCGCCGGCGCGTGGAACTCATGATCGTGACCGACGCAGGCGAGGATCCGCGCTATCAGTTCGGCGACCTCGCGCAGCTCGCCCAGCAGGCGCGCATGGACCTCGGTGCCGACCTCGATTGGCTCGCGGCGCCACCGCCGGGGCTTCCCGCGTGGATCCAGGGCTGGTTCGATGCGAACGCGGTCGGCAGGATCGGCGAGATCCATCGCTCGGCGGCCCACTCCGCCGCGTTCGCGCGCGTGACCTACCGCGGCGACACGCGCGAGTCGTGGCTGCTTCTGCTCAAGCCCAATCTGACGCGCGCGACGGCGCAGGACGTGCGCACGTACGCAGCGGGGAACCCGGCGTTCCCGCAGGACTCGACGTTCGACCAGGTTTTCGACGACACGCAATGGGAAAGCTACCGCGCGCTCGGTCAGCAGATCGGTCTGCTGGTCCTGCGCTGAGGACGATCGATGCACAAGCTGGAACTCCGCTGGCTCTCACGCGCGGCGCTGCTCGCGGCGGTGCTCGTGGCGCCGTCCGCGCGTGCCTCCGACCACGCCGATCCGATGAGCCTGAACGTGTTCGAGGTGCAGGGCGAGCCCGAGGCGAACATCACCGACCTGCACGCGTTCATCGTCGACGAGTTCGGCCTGCCGGGGCGGCTGGAACCGCTGGCGAAGGGCAATCGCCTGGTGATCAGCCTGTGCGTGCGCCGCTCGCTCCGGCCAGACGAAGCCGAGTTGCTGGATCTCGCGCCGTACCGATTTCGCGTTCACCTCGACCTCGCGCCGTCCGTGCGCTTCGTCGATGAGAAAGCGGCCGCTGGAAAGACCGGCGCCGCGCTCGTCGCGGCGCAGCGCGACCTGTCCATGCAGGCGCTCTACGGGGGGGTGATCACGCACCCGGAGCGGATCGTCGAGCGCGCGCTGCTCGAGTTCGATCTGAGGCTCGCGCGGGAGACCGACCCCAGTGCCGAGCTGAAAGGAGCGCGCGCCTGGGGCTTCCTGAAGGGGACTCAGGTCGAGGAGGTGCCCTTCGGCCAGCGGCCCAAGGACGCGAAGCACATCTGGGTCACCGCGGGCCTGTTCGACGACCCGTTCATCTTTCCGCGCTTCTTCCGGCGCAACGTGGTCGGCGTGGTGGCGAGCATTCCGCTCGACCGAGTCGCGTCGCGTTGGCCCGACGGTACGGCACCGATCGTGCTCTGGGCGACAACGCACGCGGACGGCAAGCAGATCGACCACGATGGCCGCTCGCTGCGCACGCAGCTCCCCCGCTTCGGGCACCTGAACGACAAGCCGCCCTCCGCGCAGGAGCGCGCCATCGCGCGCGTGCACGCGGAGCCGACGCTCGTGGAGGCGCTGCTCGGCAGCATCGTGGCACCGTTGTTCGCGCATCGGCACTACGACTCGGTTCCGGACGTGATGATCTACGACCTGCGCAAGCCCGCGCGCTTCCCGAACGGGCGGCGTCTCGAGGACGACGTCGCGAAGACGCTCGCCGACGCCGGCGAGACGCTGCTGCTCGAGCTCGCGTACGCCGAGTCGCGCGAGTTCCCGCGCGCGACGCGGAACGACAAGGAGTTCCGGCCGGACTTTCCCTACCTGGCGGAGAAGTGGTCGCAGGAGGAGATCGACGACGCGAACCACGAGTTCGGGATCGTTCCGCGCGCGCCCGACGCCGACGCGATCGCGCCCGTGACGCTCGACGACTCGATCTGGCGCAAGCTGCATCGCTTCGAGCTCCTGGCGATCGCCGTGCTGACGGCCGGCGTGGTCCTCACGGTGCGCTCGACGGCCCTGCGCGCTGCGCTGGTCGTGCTCGCGCTGCTCGTCGCCGCGACGCTGTCGCCGATCTCGGCGCCGAACGTGCGTCCTCCCGTTGCCGGCGCGCTGGAGCAACCGGGCGCGAAGCTCGCGCGCGTGGGGCTCGGGCTCGGGCTGATCGTGCCGCTCCTGCTCGGCTGGATCTTCGCGCTCGGCCGCCGCTTCGCAGGGCGGCGCGCGCCCGAGCCACGTTTCCCGCGCGGCCGGCAAGGCCCGATCGCCGACGACGCGCGCTCGTCGAGTCACGACGAGATCCACCGCGCGCTGTTCGATCGGAAGCTGAGCCGGCCGTACTACTGCGAGGTGTGGCCCGGGTCGAGCGGGGACGCGCTGCCGCTCTACCCGACGACGTTCGCGAGCATCACCGAGGACCTGTTCGGCTGGCGCGCGCGGCCGTTCGCGATGGAGCGCGCGGCGCGGCGCACGCTCGCGACGCGTGCCGACCTGCGCTGGGGCGCGGACCGCAACGGCTTCCGTCGCCTCGTGCACCCGATGGGTGTGTGCCTGGCGGGCACGTGGAAGATCGACGCGTCGCCGACACGCGCGCGCTACACGGGCTACTTCGCGCCCGGCGCCGAGGGCCGCGTGATTGCGCGCTACTCGCTCGGCGGGAACCACCCCGAAGGCGGCCGCGCGCGTTCGCTCGGCCTGGTCGGCAAAGTGTTCCCGACCTCGCGCAGCGGCGACGCGAACGCCCCGCGCGCGCACTTCATCACGCAGGAAGACCTCGGCGGCGTGGTCACCGACTCGATCGCTCAGGCGGTCCTGACGAACTCGCCGCCCGTCACGCTCCTGAACCGCGGCCGAGGCCTGTTCGCGTTCCTGTTCGTGATCGTGGCGCTGCGCCGCGCCGACGTGCAGCCCGCCGAGCGCCAGCTCTACGAGCTTGCCGAGCTCGAGAAACCCGACGACGTCCAGACGCTGTGCCCGCGTTTCCTCCGGCTCACGATCGTCGGCCCGCCGCTGCGGGATGCCTCTGGCTCGCCCTCCACCGACGAGCCGGTCGACTTCCGCCACGAGATCCTCGGCAGGATCTACGACGCCGGCGACTCGGCCCCAAAGCGCAAGCTCGAGTTCGCGATCGAGGTCTCCGATATCGGCCGCCGCACGCTGCTCCAGGACGTCATCGTCGAGGGCTGGACCCGGATCGGCACGCTGGCGTTCGACGAGGCGGCCGCCTCGTACAACGGCGACTTCGTGGTGCACTTCCATCACCCGCCGTGGCGTGTGGATCGCAACGATCCGGGGAGCGTGAAGCGGCGCAAGCTGCGGAGCTGAGCGGCTAGCCGGCGGCCCCGGGCGATGACGCGCGACGCGCGTCCTGCGATGATCCCGGACGCACGTTTCCGTTCGAGGAGGCTCGTCCGATGTCTGCGCTTTTCGATCTGACCGACCGCGTCGCCTTCGTCACCGGCGCGGGCTCCGGCATCGGCCGCTCGACCTGCGAGGTGCTGGCCGGCCTCGGCGCTCGGGTGGTGGCGACGGACCTCGACGCCGAGCAGGCGGGCGCCACCGTCGCCGCGCTTCCGGGCACCGGTCACGTCGCCGCGCGGCTCGACGTGACCTCGGAAACGGACTGGCGGGCCTCCCACGCGCTGGTGAGCGAGCGCTTCGGCCGTCTCGACGTGCTGGTCAACAACGCCGGGATCATGCTGGCGCGCGAGTTCATGGAGGCGCCCGTCGAGGATCTGCGCCTGCAGTACCGCGTCAACGTCGAGGGGCCGTACGTCGGCATGCGCACCTTCATCCCGCTGCTGAAGGACACGGCGGCGAAGTACGGCAGCAAGCCCTCGATCGTCAACATCTCGTCGGTGTACGGGCAGGTGGCCGGCGATCGCTACGCGGCGTACAGCGCGTCGAAGGGGGCGATCGCGATGCTCTCGCGCGCGGTCGGACACGAGCTCGCCGCGAGCGGGATTCGCGTGAACTCGGTGCATCCGGGGCCCTGCGCCACGAACCTGGGCGCGAAGCACGAGCCGATGCGCGGTCCCGACGGCGCGCCGCTCTCGATGCAAGCGGTGATCGCGTACTGGATCGGGAAGATGCCGATCGGCCGGATGGGAAACGCCTGCGACATCGCGCCGGTGATCGCGTTCCTCGCCTGCGACGCGTCGATCTTCGTCACCGGCGCTCAGATCGTGGCGGACGGCGGCTACTCGGCCTTCTGAGCGGGCAAGCGTGGTAGAGTCGCCCGCGATGGCCGCATCCATCTTCGTGCCGGCCGACGATACGCCGTACAACGCGGGCGAGCACATGCTCGAGGCCGCGGTGCGGACGGGCGTTCGCGCGCGCATCCGCTGCGCGGGCACGACTCTGACGGGTGCTGCGCTGGTCGAGCATGCGCTCGCGGCTCAGGTCGCGCTCGCGGGCGCCGGACTCGAGCCGGGCGAGCGCGTGCTGCTCGTGCTGCGCGACACCCCCCTCTTCCACGCCGCGTTCCTGGGCGCGCTGCGCGGCGGCTTCGTACCGGTGCCGATCTCGACCCTGCTGCCCGCGAAGGACGTCGCGTTCATCGCGCGCGACTGCGACGCGCGCGCGGTCGTCGCCGACGTCGAGCTGCCGGCCGAGCTCGGCGCGCTGCCCCGGATCGACGACGCGGTCGCTCTGCCGCGGGTCGCCGCGGCCAACGGACTTGGCGCCGCGCCGGCCGCCGCGCCGACGCGCGCCGGCGACGTCGCGTTCTTCCTGTACACCTCGGGCACGACTGGCGAGCCCAAGGGGGTGGTGCACCGGCACGTCGACCTGCCCGTCACCGCCGCGCGCTACGCGCAGCCGGTGCTCGGACTCTGCGACGGCGATCGCGTGCTCTCCGCGGCGAAGCTCTTCTTCGCCTACGGGCTCGGGAACTCGCTGACCTTCCCGCTGCTGTGCGGGGCGGAGGTGGTGCTCTGCCCGGAGCGGCCCACGCCCGAGGCGATCTTCGCGCTCTTGCGCGAGGCCGAGCCCACGGTCTTCTTCGGCGTGCCGACGCTGTACGCGGCGATGCTCGCGCACCCGGAGCTGCCGACGACACTCGGACCTGTACGGCTGTGCGTGTCGGCCGGCGAGGCGCTGCCCGCGCCGCTCTGGCAGCGCTGGCTCGAGCGCTTCGGCGTCGAGATCCTCGACGGGCTGGGCTCGACGGAGATGCTGCACATCTTCGTGTCGAACCGGCCCGGCGCCGTGCGCCCGGGCTCGAGCGGCACGCCGGTCGACGGCTACCGCGTGCGCGTGGTCGACGACGAGGACCGCGACGTCGCGCCGGGCGAGATCGGCGCGCTGGTCGCGCACGGCGCGAGCGCCGCGCTCCGCTACCACGCCCGCCCCGAGACGAGCGCGCGCACCATGTTCGCGCCCGGCTGGCTGCGCACCGGCGACAGCTACCGGCGCGAGGCGGACGGCACGCTCTGGCACGTGGGCCGCAGCGACGACCTGATGAAGGTGAGCGGGCAGTACGTCTCGCCGGTCGAGGTCGAGTCGGCGCTCGCCGCGCACGAGGCGGTGGTCGAGGCCGCGGTGGTCGCGGATCGCGACCCGCACGGCCTCGTGAAGCCGCGCGCGTTCGTGGTGCTCGCGTCGGCTGCACGGGCCAGCGACGGCCTCGCGCGCGAGCTGCAGGAGTTCGTGAAGGCGCGCCTGTCGCCGCACAAGTATCCTCGCCGCGTGGACTTCGTGGACGAGCTGCCCAAGACCGCGACCGGCAAGATCCGCCGGCACGTGCTGCGCGAGAAGTCGGGATGACGCCTCCGGAAGGCGCGCCTGCCAGCTTCGAGACCGACCCCTCGCGCTGGCGCCACTGGCGGCTGGCGGTGCGCGGGCGCGTCGCGCGGCTCACGCTCGCGGTCGACGAGCGGGGCGCGCTCATGGACGGCGTGCTGCTCAAGCGCAACAGCTACGACCTGGGCGTGGACGTCGAGCTGCGCGACGCGGTGGAGCGGCTGCGCTTCGAGCACCCCGAGGTCGCCTGCGTGCTGGTCGAGAGCGCGAGCCCCGATGTGTTCTGCGCCGGCGCGAACATCGCCATGCTCGCGCGCGCGTCGCACGCGCTCAAGGTGAACTTCTGCAAGCTCACCAACGAGACGCGCTTCTCGATCGAGGCTGCCTCGGCCGCGGGCCAGCGCTACATCGCGGTGCTGGCCGGGACAGCGAGCGGCGGCGGCTACGAGCTCGCGCTCGCCTGCGAGCGCATCCTGCTCGTCGACGATCGCCGCGCGGCGGTGAGCCTGCCCGAGCTGCCGCTGCTCGCGGTGCTGCCGGGCACCGGCGGGCTCACGCGCCTGGTCGACAAGCGCCGCGTGCGCCCCGATCGCGCCGATCTGTTCTGCACGCTCGAAGAGGGCGTGCGCGCGCCGCGCGCGCTCGAGTGGGGCCTGGTCGACGCGATCGCGCGGCCGAGCGAGCTCGTGGCGCTCGTGCAGCGCGAGATCGACGCCGCGCTCGCGGCCGCACCGGCCGAGCGGGCGACACTCACCGGCGTACCGCTCGAGCCTCTCTCACCGCAGGAGAGCGATGCCGAGCTGCGCTACCGGTTCCTGCGCGTGCAGCTCGGAGCGGAGGCGCGCCGCGCGGTGCTCACCGTGCACCCGCCGCGCGCGCTCGCCGACTGGCTGCGCTTCGCGCGCGAGCTCGACGATGCGATCCTGCGCCTGCGCTTCCACCACCCCGAGCTCGGCCTGTGGATCCTGCGCTGCGAGGGCGACGCGGTCGACGACGCCGCGCTGCTCGGCGCCGACCGGCTGGCGCGCGAGACGCGGGCGCTGTTCGGGCGCGTGCTGAAGCGCATCGAGTGCTCGGCGCGTTCGGTGTTCGCGGTGGTCGACCGCGGCTCGTGCTTTCACGGCGCGCTCTTCGAGCTTGCGCTCGCGGCGGACCGGATCTACATGCTCGCCGACGGCGCCGACGCTCCGGCGATCCGCATCGGCGACGCCAATCGGGGCGAGTTCCTGCGCGCGAACGGACTCTCGCGGCTCGAGCAGCGCTTCTTCGGCGACGGAGCCGCGCTCGAGCGGGCGCTCGCGCAGCGCGAGGCCCTCGGCGGCGCCGAGGCGCTCGAGCTCGGGCTCGTGACCGAGGCCCCCGACGAGATCGACTGGGACGAGGCGCTGCGCGTCGCGCTCGAGGAGCGCGCGAGCTTCTCGCCCGACGCGCTCTCCGGGCTCGAGGCGAACCTGCGCTTCGCCGGCCCCGAGACGCTCGAGACGAAGGTCTTCGCGCGGCTCTCGGCCTGGCAGAACTGGATCTTCCTGCGGCCCAACGCCTCCGGGCCCGACGGCGCGCTCGCCGCCTACGGCCGGCCGGTGCGCGCGAAATTCGACTGGAAGCGGACCTGAGCGAGGAGCGACACCGATGAGCGTCGACCTGCAAGCGCGCATTCCCAACAACGTCGACCTGGCCGGCGACGCGCGCCTGCGCAAGGCGCTCGAGGCCTGGCAGCCGGCGTTCCTGCGCTGGTGGGAGGAGCGCGGGCCCGACGGGCTGCAGCGCGACCGGATCTACCTGCGCACGGCGGTCTCGGTCGACCGCGAGGGCTGGGCGCACTACGACTACGTGAAGATGCCCGACTACCGCTGGGGCATATTCCTTTCGCCGGCCGAGTCCGAGCGCACGATCGCGTTCGGCGATCCCGCCGGCCGGCCCGCCTGGCAGACCGTGCCCGGCGAGCTGCGCGGCACGCTGCGCCGGCTGATCGTCACCCAGGGCGACACGGAGCCCGCCAGCGTCGAGCAGCAGCGCCGGCTCGGAGCGCGCGCGCCGTCGCTCTACGACCTGCGCAACCTCTTGCAGGTGAACGTCGAGGAGGCTCGGCACCTGTGGGCGATGGTGTATCTCTTGTTCAGTCACTTCGGTCGCGACGGCCGCGAAGAGGCCGAGGCGCTGCTCGAGCGGCAGAGCGGCGAGGCCGACCACCCGCGCATCCTCGGCGCGTTCAACCGGCCGATCTCCACCTGGCTCGACTTCTTCTGCTTCGCCACGTTCACCGACCGCGACGGCAAGTATCAGCTCGCGTCGCTGGCCGAGTCGGGCTTCGACCCGCTCTCGCGCACCTGCCGCTTCATGCTCACCGAGGAGGCGCACCACCTGTCCGTGGGCGAGACGGGCATCCGCCGGATCGTCGCGCGCACCGCGGAGCTGATGAAGCGCGACCCCAACGAGGACGCGCGCGCGCAGGGCGGCATCGACCTGCCGCTCCTGCAGCGCTTCGTGAATCACTGGTTCAGCGAGAGCCTCGACTTGTTCGGCAATCCCGACTCGTCGAACGCCGCGACCTACTTCGCGACCGGTCTGAAGGGCCGCTACCAGGAGTCGAAGCCCGGCGTGTACGCCGAGCACACGCTGCTCGGCGGCACGTACGACGTCGAGAAGCCCGGCGCCGCCGGCGCGATCGAGCACGAGCCCGTGCCGCTGCGCCGCGCGACCAACGCCCTGCTCCAGGACGCCTACGTGCGCGAGTGCGAGAAGTCGGTCTCGAACTGGAACCAGGCGCTCGCGCGCGCGGACATCGACTTCGCGATCCGCCTGCCCAGCACGCGCTTCAACCGCAAGATCGGCCCGTTCGCGGGTCTGGCGTTCCGCCCCGACGGTGCGCCCGCGCGCGACGAGCGGGAAGCCGCTTCGCATCTGCCGACCGCCGCCGACGCGGACTATCTTGCGAGTCTGCAGGACGCGCCCGTGCTCGAGCCCGGCCAGTGCGCGAACTGGATCGCCGCGCCGTCGCACAAGATCGACGACCGGCCGCTGGACTTCGAGTACGTGCGGTTCGGGTGAGCCCGCTTCTCGAGAAGGGAAACACGACATGCCAGCGACGCTCCGACGTCTCAGCGCAAGACACTCCGTCGACGCCATCGAGCAGGTGCTGAAAGACGACGGCGGGGTCATCGTGGAGAATCTCCTCGACGCCGCCGTGATCGCGCGAATTCGCGACGAAGTGGCGGAAGCGCGAGCGTCCGCGAATCCCGGCATGAAGCACCTGAACCCGCTGATCCAGTTCTTCTATGGCGACAAGACCCGCCACGTGAACGGCATGGTGGCGCAGTCGCGCGCGTTCGCGACCGAGGTGATGATCCACCCTGTCTACCTCGCCTTGTGCGACCGCATCCTGCTGCCGTCGTGCGCGCGCTACCAGCTGAACCTCGGCCACTTGATCGACCGCGGTCCCGGCGCCGAGGCCCAGCTGCTGCACCGCGACGAGGTCGTGTGGTCGCACCTCCCGCAGCCCCACGGGGAGATCCAGATCGCGTCGATGATCGCGCTCGAAGACTTCCGCGCCGAGAACGGCGCGACGCGCCTGGTGCCGGGCAGTCACCGCTGGCCTCGCAAACGCACACCGGAGGCGCACGAGATCGCCGACGCGGTCATGCCGGCGGGCAGCGCGGTGATCTATCTCGGGTCCACGATCCACGGCGCCGGCGCGAACTCGACCGCGAACGAATGGCGACCCGGCCTGCACATCTCGTACACGCTCGGCTGGCTGCGCACCGAGGAGAACAACTACCTCGCCGTCCCGCCCGAGATCGCGCGCACACTCCCGCGCGCTGCCCAGGAAGTGCTCGGCTACGCGGTGCACGATGCCGTCGCGACCGGCGGCGGCTATCTCGGGATGCTGGCGCTCCGCGACCCGGTCGACGCGATGGCCGAGGGGAAGCTCTGAAGAGGCGCCTGGGACCTAGCGGCCCTCCGCCTTCAACCTGGTGGTGTCGAAGTACTTGGTCGACTCCTCTCCGCTGAAGCGTCGTGCGTTCGCGGTGTAGAACAGGAACAGGTTCGAGAGCCGGTCGCGCACGTTCACCACCATCGACGCGACCATGTGGTTCACGAACGCGCCCGGGTCGCCCTCGATGCCCGAGTTCTCGCTGTAGCGGCCCACGTACCAGCTCAGGCGGAAGGGCTTGGCCTCGCGATCGAACGAGATCGCCATGAGCGGGGAGAAGGTCTCCTTGTCGTACCAGAGCAGGCGCCGGCTGTACGGGTGTCCCGCGCGCTTCGGGGTCTGCAGGAGCTTGACGGCCGTCCGCTTCTGCCAGGTCTCGCCGACGAAGGGCAGCGCGCGGTACGGGCCGAACTTGCAGGCGAAGAACTGCTCGTCGTCGCCGAGCTCGGAGATCTTGTCGGGCTTCCAGCCCGGCACGTTGCGCGGAAAGCAGGTGCGCTGCGAATCCATCGGCGCGAGCACCGTCGGCTCGCCCTCGAAGCTCCAGTCGTGCTCCCACACGAGGCCGGAGAACAGGTAGAGATCCTCGAACGTGAAGTCCGAGCCGAACAACGAGTCCGCGCGCTCGTTGGACGCGATGCGCCGCACGCGCCGCAGCGCGGGAACGTAGGCCCAGATGTCGTCGTCCTTCTCGACCGCGTTCCGGTAGCGGTAGACCAGGAACCGCTGGCCGCGCAGGTCGAACGGGTCGACGGTCTCGTTGTACTCCGCGAACTCGAGATGGGTGCCCGGCACCAGCTCGGTCGTCTCCGGCAAGAGATCGGCGCGGTGGCTGAAGTAGGTTCTGCGGTACTCGCCCTGCGCGATCTTCCAGGTGTTGTCGCCCTTTCCGCGCCAGAAGCTCTGTCCGGTGTGCGGCATGTGCGTGCCGCCCGCCTGCCAGCGGAAGTTGAAGTTCCAGGCCAGCTTCGCGCCGAACTGCGGATCGTCGGCGGTCAGGTCGCAGCGGTGCTCGGTCGCCGACGTCGCCCATTCGGAGAACGGAAACGGCTGGCCGGCCGTGTAGTTCACGAGCTCGCCCTTCGGACCGAGCGACGCCTGGCAGGCGTACTTCACCGTCGCCTCGACGTACTTCGGATGGACCGGGTACGCCTCGGTCGCGACGATCTTCATCTCGAGCTCGGGAAAGTTCTCGATCGTGTAGGGCGCGAGCTCCTCCGGCACGAGGCCGCGCACCTGCTCGGCGTTCGCGGCGGTGACGACGTCGCCTGGATTCACGTCGGCGCGGCCAGCGTTCGGGCTCGCGAGCAGCGCGAGCAGCAGGATTCCCGAGATACGGAGGCGCTTGTCCATCGTCTGCTGTCCTCGTCCGTCGGCGCTGCGCGTTCGGACGAAGATAGCCGACATGCGAGCCGAAGACGGATCGGCGCCGACTCGCGCTGCGCCGCGGCTACTTGCGCAGGCCTCTCAGCCCCGCGCGCACCTCTGGTACGAAGAGCTCCGGCTGTTCCCAGGCCGCGAAGTGCCCACCCTTCTCGAGCTTGTTGTAGTGAACGAGCTTGGGGTACGCGCGCTCCACCCAGCTCCGCGGCGCGGCATACAGGTCGTCGGGAAAGACGCTCACCGCGACGGGGATGGCGACGTTCTTCGGGACGAAGAAGGGGAGCTTGTTCTCCCAGTAGAGACGCGCCGACGAGATCCCCGTGTTCGTCAGCCAGTAGTGCGTGATGTTGTCGAGGATGTCGTCCCGCGTCAGCCCTTCACGCCGACCGTCGAAGACGCGCGCGATCAGCGCGTAGCTGACCGAGTCGTGGTCGAGGATCCAGGCGGCCAGTCCGATCGGCGAATCGTCGATCGCGTACAGCGTCTGCGGTCGGGTTCCCATCTGCTGGGCGTACGCCAGGTCGACCTTGTAGAAGGACGCGAGCTGCTCGTACGCGTGTCGCTCGTCCGCCGAGAGACCGGCCGGCGGCGGCGCGCCGCTGAAGGCCGCCTTGTCGACGTCCACGGGAACGGCGCCCGGCATGTTCGTGTGGATGCCGAGCAATTCCGGAGCCGCCTGCACGCCCATCTGGTCGACGACCAGCGCGCCCCAATCTCCGCCCTGCGCGACGTAGCGCGAATAGCCGAGGCGCTTCATCAGCACGTTCCAGGCGCGTGCGATGCGCGGCGCATCCCAGCCGGTCGTGGTCGGCTTGCCCGAGAACCCGTAGCCGGGCATCGAGGGAATCACCAGATGGAACGCGTCCGACGCGCTGGCGCCGTGCGCCGTGGGATTGGTCAGCGGCTCGATGATCTTCAGCTGCTCGATGATGGAGCCCGGCCAGCCGTGCGTGACGATCAGCGGCAACGCATCTTCGTGTCGCGAACGAACATGGATGAAGTGGATCTCGAGCCCGTCGATCTCGGTGATGAACTGCGCCAGCTGGCTCAGCCGCGCCTCGCACCTGCGCCAGTCGTACTCCGTCCCCCAAAACCGCGCGAGCTTCTGCATGGTCGCGAGCTGCACGCCCTGCGAGGCATCCGCGACCGGCTCCCGCTCGGGCCACTTCGTGGCGTGGATGCGCCTGCGCAGCTCGGTGAGCTCCGGTTCCGGAACGTTCACCTGGAACGGACGAATAGCGGTGTTGTCGGCCATCGGGTCCTCCTGTCCACAGGTCCCTCGTCTTGGTCCCGTCGTCAGCGCGTCCACCGGCATCCTATCCGGGCGGGCGTGCGATCTGGAGGGACTTATCTGGTGGGCCCTCCCGGGATCGAACCGGGGACCGATGGATTAAAAGTCCACTGCTCTGCCGACTGAGCTAAGGGCCCGCGGCCGGGAGGGTAGCCCAGCCGTTGGGGGGCGTTCAGTAGAGATCGAGTGCGTGCAGGATCTCTTTGGCGAGCGCGTTGTCGGGGTGCTTCTTGTGGAGGCTCTTGAGCTCGGCGAGCGCGGGCTTGGCGGCGGCGCTGGTGGGGCCGAGCTTGAGCAGGGTGCAGCGCAGGCGGTCGGCCTTCAGGTCGATGTCGTCGGGGATCTCTCGCTCGCCGCCCCGGAGGATGCGCTCGCAGTCCTCGTAGCGGTGGGCGCTGCGCAGCAGGTCGGACTCGAGGAAGTACGACTCGGCGAACTTCGGGTACTTCGCGATCACGGCCGAGGTCTCCTGCTCGGCGCGCTTGCGGTCACCCAGGCCCGCGTCCTCGGTCGCCGCGTAGTACAGGGCGAGACCCTCGGCGTCGATCGTGCCAGCGTCGAGCTGCGGGAGCGCGCGGAACAGGTAGGTCGAGGCCTGCGTATTGCGGCCGTCGACCTCGAGCGCTTCCGCGAGCTCGGTCTTGCCCTTGGCGGTGTCGCCGCGCATCACGTCGATGGCGCCGATGTTCCCGAGCACGTAGGAGCGCGTGCGCAGGCCGCGGAACTCGCGCTGCGCCGCCTTGGAGTCGAGCAGCTTCCAGAACTGCTCGCGCGCCTCGTCGTAGCGCTGCAGGCGGATCAGCGTGTGGCCGCGCTGGACCTCGCACTCGAACACGCCGGGCAGGCTCCTGAGCGAGGCGTCGAAGGCTTCGAGCGCTTCGGGAAAGCGGCCCAGCGCGTAGAGGATGCGCCCGCGGTCGTACATGTAGGAAGGGCTGCGGACGAGGGTCTCGGAGAGGACCTCGAGCGATTCGAGCGCCGCCGCGAACTCGCCGTTCTTGTACAGGCGGCGCGCGTCCTCCTGACACAGATTCGTGACACAGCCCTTCTCGTTCACGCCCTTGCGCAAGCTGCCCGCGGTCGCCATCTCGTGGCATTGCGCGATGCACGACGGCTCGGCCGCTCGGGCTTCGAGCGCGACGAGGGTCGACAGGGTCACGAGGACGAGGAGTCGCTTCACCGCCTGGCCGGTCGATCGAAGGGATTGTGCTGCTCGATCGTCGCGTCGCGTTCCGGTCCCACACCGAGCAGATCCACCGGGACGCCGAGCGCGTCCTCGATCCATCGGACGTAGTCGCGCGCCGCTTGAGGCAGGTCGGAGAGCGAGCGCGCGCGTTCGATCGCCTCGCTCCAGCCGCGGAAGCTCGTGTAGATCGGCTCGCAGCGCCCGAGCGTGGTGATGCTGGCCGGGAACTCGCGGATCTCCTTGCCGTCGACGCGATAGCCGACGCAGGCCTTGACCTCGGGCAGACCCGTCAGGATGTCGAGCTTGAGCAGCGCGAGCCCGGTGATGCCGTTCACGCGCACCGCGTGGCGCAGCACGACCAGATCGAGCCAGCCGCAGCGCCGCTTGCGGCCGGTGGTGGCGCCGAACTCGCGGCCCACCGCGCCCATGTGCTGCCCGGCGGGTCCGGTGTCCTCGGTGGGGAACGGACCGCCGCCCACGCGCGTGGTGTAGGCCTTGGAGATGCCGAGCACCGAGTCGATGCGCGTGGGCCCGATGCCCGCGCCGGCGCACGCGCCGCCCGCCAGCGTGGTCGACGAGGTCACGAACGGGTACGTGCCGTGGTCTACGTCGAGCAGTGTTCCCTGCGCACCCTCGAGCAGGACGGAGCGCCCCTCGCGCAGGGCGGCGTCGAGCGTCACGCCCACGTCGTCGACGTAGGGCGCGAGCTTCTCGCCCCAGGCGATCGCGCGCTCCCAGACGTCCTCGAGCGACGCCGCGGGCCAGCCGTACAGCTTCTCGAGCAGGAAGTTGCGCTCGTAGAGCGCGAGCTCGAGCCGCTCGCGCAGCGTGTCGGGCTCGAGCAGATCGGAGATGCGCACGCCTGTGCGCGCGACGCGGCTCTCGTAGGCGGGGCCGATGCCGCGCCCAGTCGTGCCGATCGTCAGCGTCGAGTGCGCCTCTTCGCGCGCCTTGTCGAGCGCGGAGTGCACCGGCAGGATCACGTGCGCGCGGTCGGAGATGCGGAAGCGCTCGCGTCCAACCGGGACCGACTTGGCCTGCAGCATCGCGATCTCGCCCAGCAGCACGTCGGGATCTACGACGACCCCGGGCCCGATCAGATTCAGCGTGGCCGGCTGCAGGATTCCGGACGGGATCAGGTGCAGGATCGTGGTCTCGCCGTCGACCACCAGTGTGTGGCCCGCGTTCGGGCCGCCCTGGAAGCGCACGACCAGATCCGCGCGGCAGGCGAGCTGGTCGACGACCTTGCCCTTGCCTTCATCGCCCCACTGAGCGCCTACGCAGACGACGTTCGGCATGGCTCAGGTGACTCGGGCACCCAGATCGAGCAGCAACGCCGTCTCGATCCCGGGCAGCGCGCGCACCGCCTCGAGCACCGGGGCCTTGGGCATCGGATCGACGGACAGGAGCTGGAGCGCCTGGCCGTTCGAGAGGTGCAGGCCGAGCTGCATGCGCTTGATGTTGATGCCCGCGTCACCGAGCAGTGTACCGACGTGGCCGACCACGCCCGGGCGGTCCTGGTTGCGGATCAGGAACGTCGGGCCCTCGGGGATGGCCTCGAAGCGGAAGTCGTCGATGCGCACGATGCGCGGCTGCGTGCGGCCGAAGATCGTGCCCGCGATCAGGTGCGTGGCGCCGCCGCGCGCGCGCACCTTCACGGTGACCAGGCTGACGAAGTCTTCGGGCTCCGCGGACTTCAGTTCGATCACGCGCACGCCTTGCCTTTGGGCGATCACGGGCGCGTTCACGTAGTTCACCTCGTCGCCGAACCAGGGCGCCAGCACGCCGCGCAGCACCGCGATCGAGATCGGCTGGACGTTCAGACCGGCGATCTCGCCGGCGTACTCGACCTCGATCTCGGTGATGCCCGCGGTCGCGACCTGGCCCTGGAAGTGGCCGAGCTTCTCGCCCAGCACGATGAACGGCCGCAGCACCTCGAGATCCTCGGCCGAGACCGAGGGCAGGTTCACCGCGTTACGGACCACGCCGCGCTGCAGGTAGTCGCGCACCTGCTCGGCGACGGCGATCGCGACGTTGAGCTGCGCGGTGTCGGTGGCCGCGCCGAGGTGCGGCGTGAAGATCACCTCTTCGCGCTCGAGCAGCGGGTGGTTCTTGGGCGGCGGCTCCTTCTCGAACACGTCGAGCGCGGCGCCCGCGCACTTGCCGCTCTCGATCGCTTCGAGCAGCGCCTGCTCGTCCACGATCCCGCCGCGCGCGGCGTTGATGATCAGCACGCCCTGCTTGGCCTTGGCGAACGCGTCGCGGCCGATCAGCCCGCGCGTGCTCTCGGTGAGCGGCACGTGCACGGTGATCACGTCGGAGCGGGCGATCAGCTGCTCGAGCGAGACCAGGTCGACGCCGAGCCGTTCCGCGCGCTCTTCCGAGACGAGCGGGTCGAACGCGATCACGCGCATGCGCAGGCCGCGCGCGCGGTCCGCGACGATCGAGCCGATGTTGCCGAGCCCGATCACGCCGAGCACCTGGTCGAACAGCTCCTTGCCGTTGAACTTGGTCTTCTCCCAGGCTCCGGCGCGCATGCTGGCGGTGGCCTGCGGAATCTTGCGCGCGAGCGAGGTCATGAGCGCGATCGCGTGCTCGGCGGTCGTGATCGTGTTGCCCTCGGGCGTGTTCATCACGATGATGCCGCGCGCGGTCGCCGCGGTGAGGTCGACGTTGTCGACGCCGATGCCCGCGCGCCCGATCACGCGCAGCTTGCGGCCCGCCTCGATCACGTCGGCCGAGACCTTCGTGCCGCTGCGGATGATCAGGCCGTCGTACTCGGGCAGGATCTTCTTCAGCTCGTCCGCCGACAGGCCTGGCTTGTGGTCGAACTCGATGCCCTCGGCCGCCTCCAGGATCGCGAGCCCCTCGTCGGACAACTTGTCGCTGATCAGTACGCGTGTCACTGCACTCACACCTTTCTGAAACCGGACTTGTGTAGCTGCTCGATCATCGCGCGCGTGCCTTCGCCGATCCGGACCGGCTGGCCGAGGTCGACGAGCGTCATCTCGATCGCCGCGGCCCCGCTGATCATGTCGAACCCGTCCACGTCGCCCATGTGGCCGATGCGGAAGATCTTGCCCTCGAGGTGCCCCTGCCCGCCCGTGATCGTCACGTCGTAGACGTCGCGCAGGTGCGCAACGAAGCGCTTGCCGTCGACGCCCTCGGGCACGTACACCGCGGTGCAACTGAAGGCGGGCGCGTCGGCCGCGACCAGCCGCAGGCCCAGCGCCTGCATCGCCGCGCGCGTCGCGCGTGCCAGCGCCTCGTGGCGCGCGAAGACCGCGTGCAGGCCCTCGTCGAGGATCATCTCGAGCGCCTCGCGCAGCCCCACGATCAGCGAGACCGCCGCGGTCCAGGCGGTCTGGTCGGTGGTCTGCGCCGCAAGCTCCTTGCGCAGGTCGAAGTAGTAGCGCGGCGAGCGCGCGCTCTGCACGGCCGCGCGCGCGCGCGCGGAGAGCGCGATGAACGCGAGCCCCGGCGGCAGCAGCCACGACTTCTGGCTGCCCGAGACGACGACGTCGAGGCCCCACGCATCCATCGGCAGATCGTGCACGCCGACGCCGCTGATGCCGTCGACGACGATCAGTCGCTCGGGGCGCTCGCGCGTGAGCTCGGCCAGCGCGCGGATCGGATGGTAGACACCGGTCGACGTCTCGCAGGCCTGCACGAGCAGCGCGCGCGCATCCGGCCGGCGCGCGAAGGCCGCGCGCACGGCGTCGGGCTCGACCGCGCGCCCCCACTCGACGTCGACGCACTCGACCTCGATGCCGTACGCCGCGCAGATCTCCGCCCAGCGCTCGCCGAACTTGCCGCCGCGCACGACCACCGCGCACTCACCGGGCGAGAGCGTGTTGGTGACCGCTGCTTCCATCGCGCCGGTTCCGCTGCTCGCGAGCACGAGCACGTCCTGCTCGGTCTGGAACACGCGCGCGAGGTTCGCGCGCACCTCCTTGAACAGCGGAATGAACGCGGGCGCGCGGTGGTGCAGGAGCGTCTGCGCCATGGCCAGGCGGACCCGCTCGGGGACGGCGACCGGACCGGGGGTGAGCAGACGGTACTTCGGCATCGAGGCGGCTCCAGACGCACACGGAGGGCCAAGGGGCGCCAGTGCGCGAGTCGGCGCGACTTTATCGCCTCGCGCCGGACCGGTCAACGCGGCCGGTGCGGCGCGGGAAATGGTTTCACGAGCGGTTTCAGTGGGTTAGGCGCTGTGCTACGTTCGCCCGTCGATGCAGGAACTCGCCGTGTCCCCGATCTCCGCGCCCGACGCGACAGTGCGGGTTCCCGGTTCGAAGAGCCTGACCAACCGGGCGCTGGTGTGCGCGGCGCTGGCGTCGGGCCGGAGCCGGCTGATCGGCTGGCTGGAGAGCGACGACACCGCGGCGATGATCGAGGGCCTCGGCCGGCTCGGCGTCACGGTCGAACGCGCCGGTCTGGACCTGTTCGTGAACGGCACCGGCGGCGAGTTCGCGATTCCGCTCCACCCGATCGACTGCCGCGCGTCCGGCACGACCATGCGCTTCCTGGCGGCGTGCTCGGCGCTGGTGCGCGGCCGCGTGACGCTGGACGGTGTCGCGCGCATGCGCGAGCGCCCGATCCAGGACCTCGCGGACGCGCTCTCCTCGCGCAGCGTCTCCGTGCGCACGGTGGCCGGCTGTCCGCCGATCACGATCCAGGGCGGTCGGCTGACCGGCGGCCGGGTCGCGGTCGACGCGAGCAAGTCGAGCCAGTTCCTGTCCGCGCTGCTGATGGTGGCGCCGCTCGCGGACGACGAGGTCGAGATCGTGGCGATGCCGATCACCTCGCGTCCCTACGTCGACCTGACGCTCGCCGTGATGAACGCGTTCGGGATCTCCGTCGAGTTGCGCGGCGAGGACACGTTTCGCGTCGCGGGCGGCCAGCGCTACCGCCCGCGCACCTACGCGATCGAGCCGGACGCCACGGCCGCGACGTACTTCTTCGCCGCCGCGGCGATCACCGGCGGACGCATCCGCGTGGAGGGCCTCTCGGCCGCCTCCGCTCAGTCGGACGTCCGCTTCGTCGAGGTGCTCGAGCGCATGGGCTGCGGCGTCGAGCGCGGTCCGAGCTGGATCTCGGTGCGCGGACCGCGCTACCTGCACGGCGTCGACGTGGACCTGAACGCGCTGCCCGACAGCGCGCTGACCCTCGCGGTGGTCGCGCTGTTCGCGCGCGGACGCACGGTGATCCGCAACGTGCCGAACCTGCGGCTCAAGGAAACGGACCGCATGGCGGCGCTGCAGACCGAGCTCGCGAAGCTCGGCGCGCAGGTCGAAACCACCGCGACCGATCTCGTGATCGATCCACCCGCGCGCGTGACGCCCGCGAGCATCGCGACCTACGAGGATCACCGCATGGCGATGAGCTTCGCGGTGGCGGGGCTCGCAGTCGACGGGATCGTGATCCAGGATCCCGAGTGCGTGAGCAAGACGTTCCCGGGCTTCTTCGACGAGCTGCGCCGGCTCTCCGCCTGAGGCCGCCCGCCGGGAGACCGACTCACTGTGGCGTGGGGCTCGCAGGCGCGGGGCTCGCCAGCGCGACGTCCTTCACCTGGTAGGGGCCGACGTCGAGGACCTCGAGCGTCCGCTCGCCGGCGACGAACACGTAGCGTCCGCGGCGGCTGATCGACTGCGCGCCGTGCACCTGGACGGTGTCGGTAACGCGCCGGCCCTGGAGGTCCGCGATCTGCAGGCCGCGATCGCCGAGCAGATAGGTCCGATCGCCATCGGCCACCAGATCGGTCAGGCGGCCGACCTTCTCGGCGTCGAGGTGTCCGACCAGGCGCGGGCGCGCGGGCACCTGCAGCGAGAGCTCGATCGCGTCGTCCTTGCCGAACACGACCAGCGAGCCGCCCGCGATGCGCGAGCCCTTGGCTGTGAAGCCCTCCGAGAGCGCGACCGGTGAGCCGGCCAGGTGTCGGAGCAGGTGCTTGGGCGACGTGACTTCCACGCGCGTCGGCTGCACCAGGTAGATGAACGGCTTGGCGACGTCCAAGCCGACGTACATGCCCTCGAGCAGCCGGTGCGGGACCATCCGCTCGCTCGAGGTGCGGATCGCGTAGATGCCCTTGTTGCCCGCGAGCAGCACGGTGTCGTCGTAGGCGTCGGCCGCCAGCACGGTGCCGACCTCGGGCACCTCCCACTTGCCGAGCGAGACCGGCTTCTCGCCGGTGCGCTGCACGAGCTCGGCTCCATCGGGACCGTAGATCAGCACGAGCTTGTCGTCGATGATCTTCACGCCGTTCCAGCTCGACAGGTCGTCGTCGCGGCGGTAGCGGTCGATCACGCGTGGGTCGAGCGGCGACGAGACGTCGAGCAGATCGAAGCCGCCGCGCGCGAACAGCACGGCGACGTGGTCGCCACGCATGTCGATCGCGCGCACGTCCTCGAGGTAGTCGAGCCGCTGCACCCGCGCCTCCGTGCTCGCCCAGGTCGAGACCGGCACGAAGAACTGCTTCCAGAACGGATAGCGCGAGTTGCCGAACACCGTCTTGTCGCGGCCGTACGTGCCCTTCAGGATGTGCTCCGCCGGCGCCTCGAACGTGCGGTCCCAGATCGGCTCGTTCGGCGCGGCATTGTTGTACAGGCGCACGCGGCAGCGCGACAGGATCGTCGAGCCGCCGAACGTCCCGGAGGCCTGCGCCTCGTCGTAGTCGAGCCGGATCCAGCCCTGCATGTCGGCCGTCGGCTCGCTGCCGGTCGGGATCAGGGTGACCTCGATGCCGTGCTCGCGGTATTGCCGCGCGACGACCGACACGAAGCCGCGGCGCACGCGCTGCGGCTGCGCCGCGTTCGGCGCGACCTCGACGCGAATGCCGAGGTGCTTCACGGTGGTCTCGTTCTTGAACGCCACCAGGTCGAGGCTGCGCTGCGCGTCGGCCGAGAAGTCGCTCTCGGGATGCTCGCGCAGGAACTCGCGCAGCGACGCGACGCTCGGCTGCATGGACGTCATCTGCACGTAGGCGAGGTCGCCCTTCACGCGGCGCGCGAGCTCACCGCCCGGGTAGCTGTCGAGGAACTGCTCGTAGCCCTCGACCGTATTCGCGGAGCGCGCGTGCTCGAAGAACAGCGGCTCCATCGCAGCCTTGAGCTCCGGCGTGAGCGAGCTGTGCGGATAGGTCTCGGCGAACGTCTCGTACGCCTCGATCGTCTGGTGGGTCATCACGCGCAGGAACGCGATCCGCTCCTCGGCCGCCTTCGCCTGCGGAGAATCCGGGTTGTCTCGGAGGTAGCGGGTGTACGCCGCGACCGTGTTCGTTCGCTGCGTGCCTTCCCACGACGCATCGGCGCAGCCCAGCGTCGTCGCAGCGACGAGCGCCAGCGCGCCGAGAACTCGAACGAATTCACCCGCAGAGCTCCGCACACCGTCCTCCTGACCCGGCTCGCGGGCCGGGTTCCTCCCGGGAGTGTTCGGAGCCGCTACGAGTCGACTTGAGCGACGAAGACACGCATCGCTGCCGATCCGCCGCTGGCGCTTCTCGCTCGCGCACAGCAGCGCTCAAGTGCCGACGGCTCCTGCCGATAGAGAACAGGAGCGCCGCGAGGGGCGGACGGAGGGCAGATCGCGATGACCTTGATCGGAATTCTGGGGACGATTGCCGGACTGCTGCTGGCCGCGGGCTTCACGCGTGCTTCGCGCCGCTCGCACGGCTCGATCGAAGGCATGCTCGACGACTCGCGGCCCTGCGCGGTGCGCACCCGGCGCTAGCGACCGCCGGAAATGCAGAGACCCCGCTGGCCCGAAGGCCAACGGGGTCTCGCATTTGGAACCCACCGTCGCGCTACTCTCCCACCGGGTGATCCCGGCAGTACCATCGCCGAAGCGGGGCTTAACTTCCGAGTTCGGGATGGGATCGGGTGTGGCCCCCGCTCTATGGACGGCGGGAAAAACTGCATGCCCTGAGGGCCGACTTGCGTCGACCCCCAGGGCACAGAATCGTTCTTTGTTCCGTGTCAGCCGAAGCTGAGCACGAGTGAATATTGACGGTTCAGGTCAAGCCTCACGACCGATTAGTACTGGTTAGCTCCACGCATTGCTGCGCTTCCACACCCAGCCTATCAACCTCCTGGTCTCGAAGGGGTCTTTAGCAGACCGAAGTCTGAGGGAGATCTTGTCTCGAGGTGGGCTTCCCGCTTAGATGCCTTCAGCGGTTATCCCGTCCACAGATGGCTACCCGGCTGTGCCGCTGGCGCGACAACCGGTACACCAGAGCTGCGTCCATCCCGGTCCTCTCGTACTAGGGACAGCTCCTCTCAAATCTCCTGCGCCCACGACAGATAGGGACCGAACTGTCTCACGACGTTCTAAACCCAGCTCGCGTGCCACTTTAATCGGCGAACAGCCGAACCCTTGGGAGCTGCTTCACCCCCAGGATGTGACGAGCCGACATCGAGGTGCCAAACGGCGCCGTCGCTGTGAACGCTTGGGCGCCATAAGCCTGTTATCCCCGGCGTACCTTTTATCCGTTGAGCGATGGCCCTTCCATACGGTGCCACCGGATCACTAAGACCGACTTTCGTCCCTGCTCGACTTGTAAGTCTCACAGTCAAGCCCACTTATGCCTTTGCGCTCTTCGGCTGGTTTCCAATCAGCCTGAGTGGACCTTTGTGCGCCTCCGTTACTCTTTAGGAGGCGACCGCCCCAGTCAAACTACCCACCACACACTGTCCCGGACCCGGATTACGGGCCGCGGTTAGGACGTCAGACACACAAGGCTGGTATTTCAAGGTTGGCTCCACCGAGACTAGCGTCCCAGCTTCAAAGCCTCCCAGCTATCCTACACATGCAAGGCCGACGGCCAGCGTGAAGTTGTAGTAAAGGTGCACGGGGTCTTTCCGTCTAGTCGCGGGTAGACGGCATCTTCACCGTCATTTCAATTTCGCTGAGTCCCTGGTTGAGACAGTGGGGAAGTCGTTACGCCATTCGTGCAGGTCGGAACTTACCCGACAAGGAATTTCGCTACCTTAGGACCGTTATAGTTACGGCCGCCGTTTACCGGGGCTTCGGTTCATCGCTTCGCCTCCGAAGAGACTGACGAGTTCCCTTAACCTTCCGGCACCGGGCAGGCGTCACACCCTATACATCCTCTTACGAGTTAGCAGAGTGCTGTGTTTTTAGTAAACAGTCGCTACCCCCTGATCACTGCGACCCCAGTCAGCTTCGTGGAGTGAATCCACTCACCAACCGAGGCACACCTTCTCCCGAAGTTACGGTGTCAATTTGCCGAGTTCCTTAACCAGAGTTCTCTCAAGCGCCTTGGGATCCTCTCCCCACCTACCTGAGTCGGTTTGCGGTACGGTCGCCAATGCAACTCCCTACGAGGCTTTTCTCGGAAGCATGGGATCACTGACTTCGGGACAAGTTGCCCTAGTCTCGTACCTCGGCGTTGAATGGGCCCGCGGATTTTCCTACGAGCCCCGCCTACATACTTTCCCCGCCTAATCCAACAGGCGGTACAGCTACCCTTCTCCGTCCCCCCTTCGGTCGAACGTTGCACTAGCGGCACGGGAATTATTAACCCGTTTCCCATCACCTACGCCTTTCGGCCTCGGCTTAGGGGCCGGCTGACCCTGGGAAGATTAGCTTTACCCAGGAAACCTTAGGTTTACGGCGAGCGAGTTTCTCACTCGCTTTATCGCTACTCATGTCCGCATATTCACTTCCAGAACCTCCAGCCGTCCTCACGGTCGACCTTCACAGGCAACTGGAACGCTCCCCTACCAGACAGTGACTCCGAAGAGTCACTGAATCCGCGGCTTCGGTGGCGTGCTTAGCCCCGTTACATTTTCGGCGCGAGACTACTCGACCAGTAAGCTATTACGCACTTTTTGAAGGATGGCTGCTTCTAAGCCAACCTCCTGGCTGTCTAAACGGTCTCACATCCTTTCCCACTCAGCACACACTTGGGGACCTTAGCCGACGGTCTGGGTTCTTTCCCTCTCGACTATGGAGGTTATCCCCCATACGTCTGACTGCCGCACTACTCTCACCGGCATTCGGAGTTTGGTTGGGTTCGGTAATCTGGTAGGACCCCTAGCCCATCCAGTGCTCTACCTCCGGTGGAGATCGAACGACGCTATACGAAAATATATTTCGGGGAGAACCAGATATCTCCAGGTTTGATTAGCCTTTCACCCCTACCCACAGCTCATCCGGGTATTTTTCAACATACTACGGTTCGGGCCTCCACTGCGTTTTACCGCAGCTTCACCCTGGCCATGGGTAGATCACCTGGCTTCGGGTCTACTTCCTGCAACTCATCGCCCTATTCGGACTTGCTTTCGCTACGGCTACACCTAAACGGCTTAACCTCGCTGCAAGACGTAACTCGCGGACTCATTATGCAAAAGGTACGCAGTCACCCTTTGCGCCCGAAGGCGCCATAGGGCTCCCACCGTTTGTAAGCAAGCGGTTTCAGGTTCTATTTCACTCCCCTCACCGGGGTTCTTTTCGCCTTTCCCTCACGGTACTGGTTCACTATCGGTCGGCAGGTAGTACTTAGCCTTGGAGGATGGTCCCCCCTGCTTCGCACCGGGTTTCACGTGCCCGGCGCTACTCGGGATACCTCTAGAGCTTCCTGCGTCTTCGCCTACCGGGCTATCACCGTCTATGGCCGGACTTTCCAGTCCGTTCGACTGACACATCGAGTCTCACATTGAGGTCCCACAACCCCGGTAGGAATTTCTTCTCACCGGTTTGGGCTGATCCCCGTTCGCTCGCCACTACTAGGGGAGTCTCGGTTGATGTCCTTTCCACCAGGTACTTAGATGTTTCAGTTCCCTGGGTTTGCTTCCTCGCGCCTATGTATTCAGCGCGGGATGACCGGGCATGACCCCGGCCGGGTTTCCCCATTCGGAAATCCACGGATCAAAGCTCGCTTAGCAGCTCCCCGTGGCTTATCGCAGCTCGCTACGTCCTTCATCGCCTCCTGCCGCCAAGGCATTCGCCGCTTGCTCTTACTAGCTTGACCAAAACCGTTTTCCGTACCGACCCCTCACGAGGTCGAACGGGAAAACTGGTTCGTATTTACTCGGCTCATACTCAGCGTTCGTCTAGAACACGGAACATTGAACGATTCAATTTTCATAGATCGAGTCGACTGGCCGAAGCCGGTCGGTCGCACGATGGCGACTCTTTGAACTCGTGACCGATGGTGGAGCTGATCGGGATCGAACCGACGACCTCAGGCTTGCAAAGCCCGCGCTCTCCCAGCTGAGCTACAGCCCCGAGGAACGCTTCCAGAAGCGCCGGCGCGATTGATGGTGGGCCTAGGTAGATTTGAACTACCGACCTCGCACTTATCAGGCGCGCGCTCTAACCAACTGAGCTATAGGCCCGCTCGGCTCGAGCCTGGCATCCCTCGATGCACCACGCTCGGTCTCTCAAAACCGAATAGTACGCGGACGATGAGTTCGAACTCTTCATTGGCAGGACGTCCCCCGATTGAACGAGTTACCGGAAATCCGGGATTCAGACGCCACTCACGTGACCCTGTCACCAGAGTCCTGAGTCCAATGTTCACCAAGGTTTGCTCGGCTCCATCTCGATTGCTCGAGAGTGAGCACGAAGCTCCTTAGAAAGGAGGTGATCCAGCCGCAGGTTCCCCTACGGCTACCTTG
>JBBDXF010000045.1:0-262 GCA_040902485.1 Myxococcota bacterium
GCCAGGAAGATCTCGTCGGGAAAAACGCCCATGATCGCGCCGCACTTCGTCCGCGCGGCGCTTCGCGAGATGCGCGACGGCGTGCACGACCAGGTCCGCGCGCGTGGGGAAGTGGTGGAGCTGCGCGCCGCGCGAGAGCCCCGCGCGCGCGCACACTTCGGTGCTGGTGGTCGCCGCGTAGCCGACCGCGATCAGCGACGCGACGGTCGCGTCGAGCAGGAGCGCGCGCGTTCCTCGGCTTCGTTCTTCCTGCGTGCGGCGG
>JBBDXF010000045.1:306-40560 GCA_040902485.1 Myxococcota bacterium
CTGGCGCGGCTCGCGCGTGCGGGTGGGTCGGGCGGAGACGGGCAAGGGGAACCTCGGAGGGGTGAAGGCGTGCGCAGACTATGCGGCCGCCAAGAAACCGTCAAGCCTGCCGGTTTCTGAGCCTGCGGCACGCCTCGTCGAGATCGGGGTCGGTCTTGCCGAAGCAGAAGCGCCCGATCCGGTGCGCGTCGCCGTCGCGCCAGAACGCCGTGCCCGGCACGCAGGCGACGCCGCTCTGGCGCAGCAGCGCGAGCGCGCGCTCGTCGCCATTCGCGCCCGGCAGCCCCGAGATGTCGGCGAGCGCGAAGTACGAGCCGTCCGGCACCTGCGGCGCGAGACCGGCGTCGGCCAGCGCCGCGCACAGCTGATCGCGCTTGCGCTCGTACTCGAAGGCGATCGCCGCGTAGTACTCGGGATCGAGCAGCTCGAGCCCGCGCGCGCAGGCGTGCTGCAGCGGCGTGGGCGCGCACACGTACACCAGATCGTGCAGGCCGGTGAAGGCTTCGCTGAAGCGCTGGTCGGCGGCGATCCAGCCGATTCGCCAGCCCGTGATCGCGAAGGTCTTGGAGAGCGCGTTCATGGTGATGGTGCGCTCGCGCAGACCCGGCAACGACGCGGGGCTTTGGTGCTTGCGGCCGCCGAACACGAAGTGCTCGTAGACCTCGTCGGTGAAGATGAACAGGTCGCGCTCGCGCGCGATATCGCCCAGCGCCTCGAGCTCGAGCCGACTCCAGACCTTGCCCGACGGATTTCCCGGCGTGTTCACGACGATCGCGCGCGTGCGGGGGCTGAGCGCGATCTCGAGCTCGCCGAGCGGAAGCTGAAAGCCGGGCTCGCGCAGCGTCACGTAGCGCGGCACCACGCCGAGCGCCTCCAGCGTGTTGCGGTGGTAGCCGTAGTAGGGCTCGAACAGGATCACCTCGTCGCCCGGCTCGAGCAGCGCCTGGCAGACCACGTAGAACGCGCCGGTCGCGCCGCTCGTGACCACGATCTCCGCTTCGGGGTCGTACTCGAGCCGGTTGTCGCGGCGCATCTTGGCGGCGAGCGCGCGGCGCAGCTCGATCGCGCCCTCGGAGCGCGAGTAGCTGTTCGCGCCTTCCTCGATCGCCGCCTGCGCGGCGCGCCGCACCGTCTCCGGCACGGGCGTGTCGCAGACCCCCTGCGCCAGATTGACGCCGCCCACCCGCGCGCACTCCGCGGTCATGCTGCGGATCGGCGAGATGCGTGAGGCGCGCGCGCGGGGGGTGGGCTCGAGAGCCATGGACGTCCTAGCCGAGCGGTTTTTTGACTTCCCGAGTCGGGATGGTATACACGCGTGTCTGCGGACCTAACGCCGTTATAGGGCTTGAACGCCGTTCCATGGAACCCCACCCCTCCGAGATCCGCCGCTCGCGGCACCGCGAAGAGGCGCGGCGCGCGATCCTCGACGCGACCGAGGCGATCATGCTCGAGGACGGCGTCGAGCAGTTCTCGATCCGCAAGCTCGCCACGCGCTGCGGCTTCACGGCGCCCACGATATACCACTATTTCCGCGACAAGGACGGCCTGATCGACGCGCTGCTCGAGGAGCGCTTCTCGCGTCTCCTGCAGCGCGTGCGGCGGGTCGCGCTCGGCCCCGACCCGGTCGCGAACGTGCGCGAGCACGCGCGCGCGTTCCTGCGCTTCGGCCGCGGCAACCCCGCCTTCTACCAGCTGATGATGCGCGGCCCGCGCGGCGGCAAGGAGCGCACCGTGCGCGCCGCCGAGCAGGCGCGCGAGATCATGTCGGGCCCGCTCCAGGCGTTGCACGCCGAGGGACGGCTCCACACCGACGATCTCGAGGCGGCGCAGCAGTCGATGTGGGCCGTGCTGCACGGGCTGATCTCGCTCGAGATCGCGATCCCCTCGCACCCGTGGTCGAAGAACGTCAGCGAAGTGGCGCTCGACGCGATGCTCCGCGGCATCGTGCGGCCGAGCAGCGAGAAGGGACCCCCGCGATGAAGCTTCGCTCCGCTCTGGCGCTCGCGCTCCTGATCCCGCTCGCGCTCGCCTGCTCGGGGGCGAAGGACGAGACTGCCGTGCAGGCGCCGCCGGTCGCGCTCTCCGACGTGGTCGTGGTCGATCTCGAGGACCGCATCGAGGCGACGGGCGAGCTGGTCTCGCCCAGCCACGCGACGATCGCGGCCGAGGTCGGCGGGCGGATCACCGCGCTCTACCTCGAGGACGGGGCGCCCGCCGCGCGCGGCGAGCGCGTGCTCGAAATCGACCCGGAACGCCGCAACCTCGAGGTGCGCGCCGCGAGCGCGGGCAACACCGAGGCGAAGGCGGCGCTGGTCGAGGCGGAGCGCGCGGCCGAGCGCATGCGCTCGCTGTTCAAGAGCAACGTGGCGTCGAAGGCGCAGCTCGACCAGGCCGAGACCGGGCTGCAGCTGGCGCGCTCGCGGGCGGACGGCGCCGACGCGCGGCTGGGCGAGACACAGCGCGCGCTGCGCGACGCCGAGGTCACCGCGCCGTTCGCCGGCATGATCGCGCAGCGCTTCGTCAGCGTCGGCGAGTTCGTGCAGCCGGGCACGCGGCTGTTCGAGCTGGTCGCGCTCGATCCGATCGAGGTCGAGTTCCGCGTCTCCGAGGTCGACTCGAGCCGCGTCGCGGTCGGACAGACGGTAGGCGTGCGCGTCGCCCCCTATCCCGACGAGCTGTTCCGGGCCACGGTCACGGTGGTCGCCCCGACCATCGACACCGCCACGCGCACGCTGCGCGTGAAGGCCACGCTGCCCAACCCCGAGACGCGGCTGCGGCCGGGCCTGTTCGCGCGCGCCGATCTCGGCGTCGCGCACCGCGACGGCGTGAGGATGGTTCCGGAGGAAGCGATCCTGCAGCGCTCCGACGGACAGGTGGTGTTCCGGCTGGTCGAGGGCAACCGCGTCGAGCGGCGTGTCGTGAAGACCGGGGTGGCCAAGGACGGGCGCGTCGAGATCGTCCTCGGCGTCGACGCCGGCGACCGGATCGTCACACGCGGGCACACGGCGCTGATCGACGGCGGAGTGGTGACGGTGCGCGCGCCCGACGGCAGCGCGCTCGATCCCGACGTGGCCAGCGGCAAGCCCGAAGCGCCGCGCAAGGCGGAGTAGCCGCCGGCCATGACCCTCTCCGACATCTCGATCCAGCGGCCCGTGCTCACCTGGATGATGATGCTCGCGCTCGTCGTGGCGGGCGCGCTCGGCTTCCAGCGGCTCGGCGTCGACCACTTCCCGCCGATGGAATTCCCGGTCGTGATGGTGATCGCCAACCTCGAGGGCGCGAGCCCCGAGGGCATGGAGGAGGACGTCACCGACGTCCTCGAGGAGAACCTGAACACGATCTCGGGCGTGCGCAGCCTGCGCTCGACGACACTGGCCGGTGTCGCCCAGATCTTCGTCGAGTTCGAGCTCGGCAGCGATCTCGACGAGGCCATCCAGGACGTGCGCGACGAGGTGGCGAAGGCGCGCCGCATGCTGCCGCGCGAGGTCGAGCCGCCCACCGTCGCGAAGACCAACTATGACGACCAGCCGATCCTGTGGATCCCGTTCCAGTCCACGCGCCCGGAGGTCGAGACCAGCGAGTACGTGCGCCGGCACGTGAAGCCGATGCTCGAGACGATTCCGGGCGTGGGCGGGATCACGGTCTTCGGCCGGCGCGACCGCGCGATCCGCATCTGGGTCGACGGCGACGCGCTGCGCGCGCACGGCCTGGCGGCCGGCGACATCCTGATGGCGCTGCGGCGCGAGCACGTCGACCTGCCGGGCGGCGTGGTCGAGGGCTCGATGATCGAGTGGAGCGTCAAGACCGACGCCGAATTCCGCTCCACCGAGGCGCTCGAGCGCATGGTGATCGCGCACCGCGGCGACGCGGCGGTCTACCTGAAGGACGTCGCGCGCGTCGAGGACGGCGAGACGGACGTGCGCGCGCTGGCGCGCTACAACGGTGTGCCCACCGTCGGCGTCGGCGTGCGCAAGCAGACCGGCGGCAACACGGTCGCGATCTGCGACGAGGTGTTCCTGCGCCTGCAGGCGCTGCGGCCGCTCCTGCCCGAGGGCATTGCCATCGACGAGGGCAGCGGCTTCATCGATTTCTCGCGCTCGATCCGCGAGTCCGTGGCCGAGACCGAGTTCGCGCTGGTGTTCGGCGGGCTGCTCGCGGTGCTGACCGTGTTCGTGTTCCTGCGCCGCATGCGCCCGACGCTGGTGGTCGCGGCGGCGATCCCGGTCTCGCTGATCACCACCTTCGCGCTGGTCTGGCTGGCCGGCTACACGCTGAACACCATGACGCTGCTCGGCATGGCGCTCGCGATCGGCGTCGTGATCGACGACGCGATCATCGTGCTGGAGAACATCGAGCGGCACCGCGAGCTGGGCAAGAGCGCGCGCGACGCCGCGATCGACGGCACCCGCCAGATCACCTTCGCCGCCACGGCCGCGACGCTCTCGGTGACCGCCGTGTTCCTGCCGGTCGTGTTCGTGCAGGGCATCGTCGGCAACTTCCTGGGCGAGTTCGGGCTGACGGTCGCGGGCTCGGTGCTGATCTCGCTGTTCGTCGCGCTGACGCTGACGCCGATGCTGGCCTCGCGCATGCCGCCGCCCAAGGAGCGCGCGCACGGCGGCATCTACCACTACCTCGAAGTCGGGTTCCTGAAGCTCGAGCGCGCGTACGAGAGCGCGCTCGACTGGGCGCTCTCGCACCAGTGGACGACGCTCGCGATCGCGGTGGCCTCGTTCGGCGTCGCCTGCGGCGCCGGCTCGCAGCTCGGCAGCGAGTTCTTCCCGGCCTCGGACCGCGGCATGTTCTTCTCGAACTTCGAGACGCCGCCCGGCACCACGCTCGAAGCCACCGACGAGTTCCTGAGGATGAACGAGAAGTACCTGCTCGCGCAGCCCGAGATCGAGGGCATCTTCGAGGCGATCGGCGTCGGCGGCCGCGACGGCATCGGCCGGCCCAACGCGGGCATGATGTTCGCGACGCTCTCGCCGCTCCACGCGCGCGAGCGCGACGCGCAGGAGATCATCCGCGACGCGCGCGCGGTGCTCGGCGCGATCCCCGGCCAGAAGATCAAGATCTTCGACCCGTCGACGATGCAGGGCGGCGGCGGCAGCGGCGCGCAGTTCGAGGTGATGCTGCGCGGCAACCTCGCGCTCGACGAGCTCGATCAGGTCGCCGACCGCTTCATCGCCGCGCTCGACGCGCGCGGCGGCTTCGTCGATCTCGACAAGAGCCTGAAGCTCGGCCTGCCCGAGGTCCGGATCGTGCCCGATCGCGAGAAGGCGGCGGAGCTCGGCGTGGACGCTTCGACGCTCGCACAGGTCGTGCAGCTGATGGTCGGCGGGCTCGACGTGGGCGTCTTCAAGGAGGGCGGCAGCCGCTACGACATCCGCATGCGGCTCGAGCGCAAGGACCGCGACACGCCCGCCGAGATCGAGAACCTGTACGTGCGCGGCTCCGACGGCCAGCTCACGGAGCTGCGCAACCTGATGAGGATCGAGACGGGCGCGGCGCCGTCGGCGATCACGCGCTCGAACCGGCAGCGCAGCGTGACCGTGTCGGGCAACCTCGAGGGCAAGCCGATGGGCGAGGCGATCGCGGATGCGTTCGCGGTCGGCAAGGAGACCCTGCCCGAGGACGTGACGCTCTCGCTCTCGGGCTCCGCGCAGTCGATGCAGGAGAGCGTGCGCCAGTTCGGCTTCGCGGTGCTGCTCGGCCTGCTGGTGATCTACATGGTGCTCGCCGCGCAGTTCGAGAGCTTCGTCCATCCGCTCTCGGTGATGCTGGCGGTGCCGTTCGCGCTGGTCGGGGCGCTGCTCGGCCTGCTGGCGACCGGCAACACCATCAACCTGTTCAGCATGATCGGGATCCTGCTCTTGTTCGGCCTGGTCACGAAGAACTCGATCCTGCTCGTCGACTACGCGAACCAGCTGCGCGAGGAAGGTCTCGACAAGCTCGCGGCCATGCGGAGGGCGGCGCCGATTCGCATGCGGCCGGTGCTGATGACGGCGATCTCGATGATCTTCGGCGTGCTGCCCGCGGCGTTCGGCATCGGCCCCGGCGCGGAGACGCGCGCGCCGATGGCGATCGCGACGGCCGCCGGCATGACCTCGTCGATGCTGCTCACGCTCTTGATCGTGCCGGTCTTCTACCTGAAGCTCGACGACGGCGTGGAGGCGCTGCGCCGGCTGCTGCGGCGCGGATCGACGCCCCGCCCGTTCGCCGAGGAGGCCCGACCCGACCGCGCCACTTGACACCCGGCACCCTCGATCCGTACGGTGAGGATGAGAGCGATTCTCACTATCGAGACGGCCGGGAGGGAACGTGCGGGCGACCAGGGATCGGATTCTGCAAATGTTGCTTTTCGCCTCGCTCTGCTTGCCCTTGCAGGCCTGGGCTGCCGAGGGCGACGACCGCGAGATCGCGCGCGACGACGAGATCACCGAGCTCAAGCGCAAGCTCGACGTCGTCGTCACCGAGCTCGAGACGCTGCGCACGCAGGTGGCGGCACCCGAGCTGCCGACCGCGCTCGAGAGCCAGTACGGCCTCGGCCCCGCGGCTTCGAAGATCTACAGCGTCGCACGCGGCGTCTCGCTCGGCGGCTACGCCGAGGGGGCGTACACGCGCGCGAACTCGGGATCCGACGACACCTGGGACATGACGCGGGTCGTCGCGTACCTCGGCTACAAGTTCAACGACTGGATCGTCTTCAACACCGAGCTCGAGTTCGAGCACGCCAGCACCTCGAAGGAGGGCTCGGTGAGCGTCGAGTTCGCCACGCTCGACTTCCTGCTCCGCCCGGAAGTGAACGTGCGCACCGGCCTGGTGCTGATCCCGATGGGGTTCGTGAACGAGTTCCACGAGCCACCCTTCTACTACTCGAACTTCCGGCCCACGCCCGAGCGCGTGATCATTCCCTCGACCTGGCGCGAGAACGGGATGGGCATCTTCGGGAACCTGGGCGAGCGGCTCTCCTACCGCGTCTACGTCGTGAACGGAATGCTGGCCAGCGACTTCAGCTCGGCCGGCCTGCGCGGCGGGCGCCAGAACGGCAGCGAGGCGATCGCGAACGACCTCGCGGTGGTGTCGCGCGTGGACCTCGAGCTGATCCCGGGCATGCGCGTGGGCGGCTCGTACTACGTCGGCAACTCGGGCCAGGACCAGGACATCGACGTGGGCGGCACCGACTTCGATGTGCCCGACGCGCGCACGGCGGTCTGGGAAGTGCACGGCGAGTACCGCTGGCAGGCTCTGACCACGCGCGCGCTCTGGACCCAGGCGCGCGTCGCGGACGCGGGCTCGCTATCGGGGCTGCTTTCGCTCTCGGGCGCCGACGATCCGGTCGTCGCGCGGCGCATGATCGGTGGCTACGGGGAAGTGGCGTACGACCTGATTCCGATCTTCTTCCCCGGCTCGGAGATGTCGCTCGAGCCGTTCTTCCGCTTCGAGTACGTCGACACGCAGAACGACGTGCCCAGCGGCTTCCAGGCCGACCGCTCGTTCAAGCAGCGGCTGTACATCCCGGGACTGCAGTGGAAGCCGATCCCGAACGTGGTCCTGAAGCTCGACTACCGGAAGATCGACGACTTCGCGGACGGCGACGAAGACGAGGTGAGCGTTGGCTTCGGCCTCATCTTCTAGAGCGCTCGCGGCCGCCGCGGTCGTCGCAGTTCTGTGTGGCCTGTGGGTCCCGCAGGCGCGCGCGAGCGTGTACGCGAGCAAGGACGAGGCGCTGCGCGAGGCGTTTCCGGACGCGGAGCGGATCGAGGAGCAGAGCTACGTCCTGACCCCGGACCAGGCCTCGGCGGTCGCGCAGCGCGCGAGGGCGCCGCTCGAGCGGCAGATCTGGACGCTCTACTCCGCGTATCGCGGCAACAGCCTGCTCGGCTCGGCGGTGATCGACGTGCGCAACGTGCGCACGCTGCCGGAGGCGCTGCTGATCGTGATCGCGCCCGACGGCTCGGTCCGCTCGCTGCGCGTGCTCGCCTTCCACGAGCCGACCGAGTACCAGCCATCGGACCGCTGGCTCGCGCAGATGGACGGCAAGCGGCTCGGCCCCGACCTGCACCTGAAGCGCGCGATCCACACCATCGCCGGCGCCACGCTCTCCTCGCAAGCAGTGACCCGCAGCGTGCGCACCGCGCTCGCGCTATATCAGGTCCTGCTTGCAAACGACGCCGCCGCCGAGTAGCCGGAGCCGCGCTTGCGGTTCGTGATCACGGGCGAGATGAACCGCAATCGTCTGCTCCAGACGATCGTCGTGCTCTACGCGCTGTACGTGATCCTGCTCTGGCTCACCAACGCCCTGCTCTACTTCGACCGCATGGGTCTCGCGCCCTCGTCGGTGGTCGCGCACTACCTCGGCTCGGAGGCGAGCTTCCGCGAGCCGCGCAGCTACGCGGGCCTGCTCGAAGTGTCGCACTTCCACCTGTTCGCGATGGGGATGCTCTTGCTGGTGCTGACGCACCTGGCGCTGTTCATACCGCTCGCGAACCGCACCAAGGCCTGGCTGATCGCGCTGCCGTTCCTGTCCGGGCTGCTCGACGAGGGCTCGGGGTGGCTGGTGCGCTTCGCCTCGCCGCACTTCGCGTGGCTCAAGATCGCGGGCTTCCTCGCGCTGCAGTCGAGCCTGGCCGCGCTGGTCGCGCTCTCGCTCTGGTCGGTGTTCCGCGGCACGAGCGACAGCTACCGGAGCGGAGAGGGTTGAGAGCGGCACGGGTCGCGGCGGCGCTCGGTCTTCTGCTGGGCTGCGCGAGCGGCGCGAAGCCCGAGGATCCGGCGCAGGTCTGCCCGGTCACGGTCAGCGACGGCCGCTACCTGATGGGCACGGTGCTCGAGATCAGCCTGTGCGTGCCCGACCGCGCAACCGGTGAGGCGCTGCTCGGCGAGCTGTTCGCCGAGGTCGCATCGCTCGAGCGCACGTTCTCGCGCTTCGACGTGAAGAGCGACCTCTCGAAGCTGAACCGCACTTCCGGGTCGGGCCCGCTGCGGGTCGCGCCCGCGCTCAGCGAGCTCACGGCGCTGTCGCTCCAGTACACCGCGCTCACGCTCGGCACGTTCGACGTGACGGTCGGGCCGCTCGTGCTCGTCTGGCTCGAAGCGGAGCAGACGCGCGCGCTGCCGAGCGCGGTGGCGCTCGAGGCGGCACGCTCGCGCGTCGGCCCCGGCGTGGTGCGCACAGACGTTGCCGCGAGCACGGTCGATCTGCTCGTGCCCGGCGCGATGCTCGACTTCGGCGGCATCGCCAAGGGCTGGACGCTCGATCGGCTGGCCGCCAGGCTGCGCAAGGCCGGCGTCACGCGCGCGCTGCTCGCGTTCGGCCAGAGCAGCTTGTGCGCGCTGGGGAAGCCCGCGGGCTGGGACGGCTGGGGCGTGCTGCTCGGCGACGCGTCGGGCGGCTTCGCCGGCACCGCGCAGCTCGCCGACCAGTCGCTCTCGATCTCGGGCAGCCTCGGCCAGTACACGGAGATCGCGGGCAGGCGCTACGGCCACGTGATCGACCCGCGCAGCGGCGAGCCGCTGACACAGGCGCGTGTCGCCGGCGCGCTGGCGGCTGACGGCGCGCGCTCCGAGGCGCTCTCCAAGGCGCTGCTGATCCTGGGCGAGACGGACGGCATCGCGCTGCTCGAGTCGCTGCCCGACGCCGAGGGCATCCTGATCGACGAGAGCGGCCAGACCTGGCAGACGTCGGGCTTCGCCGAGGCCGTGCGCTACTCCGCGGAGTGGCCCGGCGACGACGAGTAGCCAGGCGGAGGCTCGTGCGCGGATGGCAGGAATCGCCGGATGAATGTCCGGGCGGCCGGCGCAGGCGGCTGCATACTCGGCGCATGAGCCGATGCATCCGCGGCGCCGTGTTCCCGCTGCTCGTCCTCACCGGACTCGCGCGCCTCGCACTCGCGGCGCCTCCGCTAGTGGCCGTGGTCGCGCACAACGACGGCACGGAGACGACCGACTTCCTGGTGCCGTTCAACGTGCTGTCGCGCGCCGGCGTCGGCCAGGTCGTCGCGGTGTCGCTGCGCGCGGGACCCGTCGAGCTTCACCCGGCGCTCGCGATCGAGGTCGACGAGACGCTCGCCGACTTCGACGCGCGCCACCCGAACGGCGCGGACTTCGTGATCGTGCCGGCCGTGATCGATCCCGAGGCGCCCGCGCTCCGGCGCTGGCTTCGCGAACAGGCAAAGAAGGGGGCGACGCTCGTCTCGATCTGCGACGGCGCCTGGGTGCTGGCGCACGCGGGCGTGCTCGACGGCCGCGCTGCGACGACGCACTGGTACTCGCGCGATTCGATCGGCGAGCAGTTTCCGAACGTGCGCTGGGCGCGCGACCGGCGCTGGCTGGACGCGGGATCGGTCGTGTCGACGACGGGCGTCTCCGCATCGATTCCCGTCTCGCTCGCGCTGATCGAACGGATCGCCGGACGGGAGCGCGCGCTCGCGGTCGCCTCGAGCCTCGGCGTGGGCGACTGGGATCCGGCGCACGACTCGGACGCCTTCGGTCTGAGCGCGGGACACGTGTGGACCGCCGCGCGAAACGGCGCGTCGGTCTGGTCGCACGAACGCGTCGGGATCCCCGTGGCGGACGGAGTGGACGAAGCGTCGCTCGCGCTCGTCGCCGACGCGCTGGCGCGGACCTGGCGCTCGACTCCGGTCGCGCTCGCTTCCGCGCCGCGCGTGATGACGCGCTACGGACTGCGCCTGGCCACGAGCGAGGCGCCCGTCGATCGCACGCTCGCGCTCCCGCGGACCGACTCCCCCGCGGTGCCGTACCTCGAGTTCGCGCTGGCGGACATCGAGCGCCACTACGGCGCGGCGACCGCCGACTTCGTCGCTCTCCAGCTCGAGTACGCGCGCGCCGGTCACGCGAGGGCCGCGCGCTAGCGGGGCGCGACGCCGGTCGCTCAGGCTAGACGTGCTCGTAGCCCTGGTTCACCCAGGCTTCGAGGTCGTCGGGCAGGTCAGGGATCGCCGACGTCTGGCGCGCCAGGTCCTCGCCGAGGTTCGCGCGGAACATCTCGTCGAAGCGCCCGCGCACGCGATCGCTGTACAGGCCGATCGAGCGCAGGGTCGGGATCACGAAGCCGCGCACCGGACCGAGCCGTCCGCCCGTGCGCTCCATGCCCTTCACGATCCGCTCGCGGTCCTTCAGGATCGAGGCGAGCGCGGCGCCCATGTCGATGCCGAGCGACGCCCACAGCTTGAACACCGACTCGCGGATCGAGTTGCCCGCGCGCGAGTCGATCAAGAGGCGCGCCGACTCGTAGGCGAAGTCCTCGAGCTCGTCGCGCTCCGCCTCGGAGAGCGTCGGCACGATCGCCGACAGGTACTTCACGCCGTAGCCGGTGTGGCGCGCCTCGTCGCGCGAGACGTAGGTGAGCAGCTTCTTCAGCAGCGGCTCCTCGGTCTGGTTGCGCATGTCCCTGAAGGAGTAGAGCGCGAGGCCCTCCGCGACCACCTGCATGCCGACGGCCTTCTTCTTCCAGTCGTCGGCCTGCAGCACGTTGTCGAGCAGCTGCTTCAGACCGGGCGCGATCGGGTAGACCTCGTCGAGCTTGCGGATGTACGCGGCGAACACTTCGACGTGTCGGGCCTCATCCATCGTCTGCGTCGCGGCGTAGAACTTGCCGTCCATGTGCGGCACCGCGTTGACGAGCTGTGCGGCGACCATCAGCGCGCCCTGCTCGCCGTGCAGGAAGTTCGAGAGCATGAACGCGGCGCTGCGGCGCGACACCTCCCAGCGCAGCTCCTCGCCCAGGTCGCGCCAGAACTGCGTCTCCTGGATCGGCACGCCCGCCAGCGAGAACGTGCGCGAGAACGCCGCGCGGTCGATCTCGAGCTCCCAGTCCAGGTCGCGCAGGGCGATCCACTGCCGGTCGAGCGCGTTCGCGTACAGGGTGCGGAGCTGGTCGATCTCGCTCGCGTAGTTCCAGTTGTAGATCGCCTCGAGCGAGGCTTTGACGCTGTCGGTCGACTGGGGGTGCTGGGTGGGAAGCGGGGTCGCCATGGGTGCCACGATTCTACCCCGCGCGCTGATCGCGGGGCAGCCCCAGACCGCGCTCGCCGATGATGTTGCGCTGGATGTTCGAGGCGCCCCCCGCGATCGAGTTCGCGATCGCGAACATGTACTGCGCGACCCAGCCGCCCGGCGTGCGCACGCGCGAGCCCATGCCGTACTCCTCGGGAAGCGGCGCGGTCAGGCCGTCGGCGCCGAGCAGGTCGAAGGCCAGCCGCGTGATGCGCTGGCTGGTGTCGGTGGAGTAGAGCTTGTTCATCAGGATGGGCAGCAGCGTGGCGGCCTCGGCGCCGCGCAGCGCAGCGGAGAGCTGGCGCTGGATGGAGTACTCCTGGCTGGCGACGTAGCCCTCGATCTCGGCCAGCCGCTGGCGCACGTGCGCGTCCTCGAGCGCGGGGCGACCGTTGCGAGGCGTGCGGCGCGCGAGCTCGACGACCGCCTCGAAGGCGTTGCGCAGGAAGCGCGGGTCGCCGATCAGGTTGCGCTCGTGCTTGAGCGTCGAGCGCGACACCTTCCAGCCCTCGCCGCGCCGGCCGACGATCGAGTCGGCGGGAATGCGCACGTCGCTGAAGAAGACCTCGTTGAACTCCGCGCCGCCGGTCATCTGGCGCAGCGGCCGCACCTCGATGCCCGGCGAGTGCATGTCGATCAGCAGGTACGAGATGCCCGCGTGCTTCTGCGCGTCGGGCTCGGTGCGGAACAGGCCGAACATGTAGTCGGCGCCGACCGCGTCGCTGGTCCAGATCTTGTGGCCGTTGATGCGCCAGGTGTCGCCCTCGAGCAGCGCGCGGCTGGTGAGCGAGGCCAGGTCGCTGCCCGCTCCCGGCTCGCTGTAGCCCTGACACCAGCGCATGTCACCGCGCAGCGTCGGTGGAATGAAGCGCACGCGCTGCTCCTCGCTGCCGCAATCGAGCAGCGTGGGCGCGAGCATCGCGGGGCCGATGCCGCGGATGTCGCGGACCGCCCCGGCCGCCGCGAACTCCTGGTCGAGGATCATGTCCTCGAGCGCGTCCGCGGGCTGCTCCGACCCGCCGTAGACGCGCGGGAAGTGCCGGTACACGTAGCCGCGCGCGAGCGCACGCTCGCGCAAGAGCTTCTCCTGCTGCTCGGCCGGCAGGACGGCCTCGGCGCCGCGCAGCGGCCAGCTCGCGGCCAGGAACTCGCGTACCTCCGCGCGAAACGCCTCGTACTTCGCGCCCAGTCGCAGGTCCATGGTCCTTCTACCAGCCCGCGAGCCGCGCCAGGCGCTCGCGGTGAAGCTCGGGCGTGCCCAGGAACGCGCGGTCGAACATCACGCGCTTGAACCAGATCTGGACGTCGCACTCCCAGGTGAAGCCGATCCCGCCGTGCAGCTCGACCGCGCCGCGCGCGACCTCGAGCGCGCGGTCCGTGACGTGCGCCTTCGCGAGCGCGGCAGCGCGCTCGGCCTCCTGGGGAATCTCGTCGAAGGCGTGCGCCGCGTACCACCACAGGCCACGGGTCGGCTCGATCTCGGTGGCCATGTTCGCGAGCTGGTGCTTCACGGCCTGGAACTGCGTGAGCGTGCTGCCGAACTGCTGGCGCGCTCCGGTGTAGGCGAGCGTCGCCTGCAGCAGGCGCCAGCCCGCGCCGAACGCATCCCCCGCGAGCAGGATCGCGCCCGCGTCGCGAATGCGCCGTGCGGCCGCCGCGCCGCTTGCGATCGGATCGCAGGCGACCCCGTCGAGCTCGACGCGCGCGATCGGCCGCGTGCGGTCGACGCCGCCCTGGTCCGTGATCGAGATGCCCGCCGCGCCGCGCTCGACCAGCACGAGCCCGCCCCCGGCGACGCCGACCAGCAGCAGATCCGCGAGCGCCGCGTGCGGCGCGAAGCCCTTCGCTCCGCGCACCCGCCCGCCGTCGACGACCGCGCGCCAGGTCTCCGGCTCCCAGCTCGCGGCGTCCTCCGCCAGCGCCACGCTGCCGATCGCTTCGCCCGACGCGAGCCGCGGCAGCCAGGCGTTCTTCTGCGCTTCGCTGCCGAAGCCCGCGATCGCGAGCGACACCAGCTGGTGTCCGAGGAACGGGCCGGGCAGCGCGGCCTGGCCCAGCACCTCGCTGACCAGCGCCAGATCGAGCAGCTCGAGGCCCGCGCCGCCGAAGGCCTCGGGCACGACCAGCCCGAGCAGCCCCATCTCGCCCAGGCCCTTCCAGAGCGCGGGGTCGTGTCCCTGCCCCGCATCGAAGAGCGGCCGCAGCCGCGACGCGGGGCACTCCTTCTCGCAGAAGCCGCGCACGGTCTCCTGCAGAAGCTCCTGCTCCTCCGTCAGACCGAAGTTCATGTCGCGCCGGATTCCGAGGTTCTGCCCTGCCAAGGCCGGTTGCCGTAGCGGTCGAGCGACACGACGTCGCCGACGGGACGGCGCGTGGTCGGGCCGTAGCGTCCCACCGGCCAGCCGAGCGGGATCACCGCGCACGGCGTCACGCTCCAGGGGAGACCGAGGATGCGGCGCGCCGCGAACGTGCTCCAGAGCGGCAGCGTGATCAGCGCGGCGCCGAGTCCGACCGCGCGCGCGGCGAGCAGCAGGTTCTGCACCGACGGGAAGATCGAGCCGTAGTACGAGGTCGCGGCGATGTTCGGAAAGCCGAGCCGCGCGCCGCGCAGACACGCGACCACCAGCACCGGCACGTCCTCGAAGTGGTCCGCCTGCCATTGTACGGCGTCGAGCAGGCGCGACATCTTCGGGTCGTTCGCCGTCGCGCGCCGTCCGATCGCGCCGTAGAGCCGGAACGCGCGCCGGTTCTGGCGCGCGAGCCCCGCCTTCACCGACGGATCGCGCACCACGATCCACTCCCAGCCCTGCGCGTTCGAGCCGGTCGGCGCCTTCAGCGCGAGCTCGATCAGACGCAGCACCAGCTCGTCGGACACCGGGTCGGGCTTGAGTCGGCGCACGGCCCGCTGGGTCGTGATCGCCTCCTCGAGCGGCATCGCGAAGCTCCACGGCTCGCGCACGTTCGGTCCTCCCGCGCGGTCCGCGCGAGCGCCAGTCTACACGCTAGCGGGCGCTCTTGGCCTTCGTGGTCTGCGGGGTCGCGGCGCGCTCGACGGGCGCTTCGACGTAGGCGCTGAACTCGGGCACGAGCTTGAACACGAGCGTGCCGCCCTCGTAGGGCACGCCGCCGACGTAGAACGCGCGGCTGTTGGCCATGCGCATGCTCGTGTTGAGCAGCTCCGGCATCTCGAGCTGCATGTGGAGCTGGCCGCCGTGCACCGCCACCGGCGTCAGTCGCACTTCCGCGCCGGTCGGCAGGCTCACGCGCGCGACCTCGCCGAACAGCACCGAGATCGTGCGCTCCTCGACCATCTGGATCGACTGGAACCTGGCGGGCAGGTGCTCGTAGATGTCGAGCGCCCGGGGATCCATCTCGCCCTCCGCCTCGCTCGCGGTGGCGACCGAGATGCGGATCGTGATCGGCGGGATCGCGAGCGGCGGCTGCGGCACCTGCGCGGAGTCGGGCACCAGCGGCAACGCGGTCTGCGCGTGCAGCAGCTGCGGCGCGAGGCCCGCCAGCACGAGCGCGGCGGCGACGGCGAGCGGAGCGGTGCTCGTGCGTGCGAGCTGCATCAACCCCACCGGTCCATGAGCCCGTGCAGGAAGGACAGATCGTCCTCCTCGAGCAGCCAGAGCATGGTCGACCCGTCGTCGTTCTGGAAGATCATCGCCGGGCGTTCCCCCGGCGAGAGATCGTACACGCCCGCCGCCGAGTTCTGCGAGAGGCTGGCGGGTGCGAACGGCATGCGCGGCACCATGTAGGGCGTCGTCGACACGCGGGTGCGAGGCATCGGCACGGCCTCGGTCGCGAGCTCGCGCTGGGCGAGCGGCAGCGACGCGGAGAAATTCGGGTTCGGGTCGTCGGAGCTCGGCAGCAGCGCCAGCGCGAGCAGGAACGCCGCCGCGGCCGAGGTCACGAGCGGCATCGGTCCGAACCGCGCGACCCGCAGGCGCGCCTGCTCGAGCGCTTGCGCCCAGGCCGGCTGCTCGCCGCGTGCACGCGTGATCGCGGCGAGCTGCGGGCGAAGCGCCGAGATCAGCAGCTCGGGGGGAGGCGCCGCCGGGCCCTCGGTCCACGCCTCGCGAACCAGGCTGCCGAGAGCCTGCGAGCGCTCGAGCTGCTTCCTGAGCGCCGGATCGTGTTCGAGCTCGCGCTCGAGCCGATCGCGCTTGGAGTCCGCGAGCGCACCGTCCTGATAAGCGGAGAGCCGCTTGTCGAAGTCACCGATCTTCAAATCACATCCTCGGGATCGACGCCTCGCTGAGCGAGGAACACGATCATCTTCTTGCGTGCGTAATGTAGCCGGCTCATCACCGTGCCTTTCGAAATCTGCATCGTCTCCGCGATCTCTTCGTACGACAGCCCGTCGACCTCGCGCAGCAGGAGCACCTCGCGCTGGCCGTCGGGAAGCGTCTGGATGCCGGACGCGACCAGGTCGCGGACCTCGTGCCGGCGCAGCTCGACCTCGGGGTCGGCCGCCACGGTCGCCGCGACCAGGCCGCGCGGGTCGACCTCGTGCGCGATCGCGTCGTCCCACTCGACCGAGGGCTCGCGCTTGGTGCGGCGGCGCCGGTCGAGCGCCAGGTTCACGGTGATCCGGTAGAGCCAGGTGTAGAACGACGAGCGCGCCTCGAAGCGGGGCAGCGCGCGGTAGGCCTTGATCAGCGCCTCTTGCAGGACTTCCTCGGCGGCCTGCGGGTCCCGGACGACCCGATAGGCGGCCCGGAAGGCCCGCTCCGAATAGCGGCGGACCAGCGTCTCGAAAGCCGCGTGATCGTTGGCCTGGGCATCGCGAATCAGGTCCGCATCGGTGTGGGAGGCGTTGTCGGTCCGGGTCATGCCCGGCAAGCGACCCAAAGTGGTCACGGCGTCCACGCGAGGATTGTCCTTCCGGTCCGATTCACCCACGGCTTCGACCATCGCGTGCCCCGCCGCATTCGGCCAGTCTCCCGTCCGGACAGGACATTTTTCAGTGGGCGGCGAGCCAGTTGGGCCCGAACCCCACGTGAACGACCAGCGGAACGGACAGTTGGATGGCGTCCTGCATGCGCGCGACGACGCGCCGGGTGAGCTCCTCGCGCTCCGCGGGGACCACCTCGAAGACCAGCTCGTCGTGGACCTGCAGGATCATCCGGGCGCTGGGCACCGCCCCCGAGCGCAGATCGGCGTCCAGCTCGACCATGGCGCGCTTGATCACGTCCGCCGCGGTGCCCTGGATGACCGAGTTCACGGCCATGCGCTCGGCCGCCTGCCGGACCGGCCGGTTCTGCGAGGACAGGTCCGGCAGGTAGCGCCGTCGCCCCGACAGGGTGCGGGCGAAGCCCTTCTCCTTGGCGTTCCGGATCGCGGAGTCGATGAACTCGCGCACGCCCGGGTAGCGCGCGAAGTAGGCGTCGATGTGCTCGCGCGCGTCGCTCTGCGAGATGCCGAGCGTGCGCGAGAGCCCGAAGCCCGACTGGCCGTAGATGATCCCGAAGTTGATCGCCTTGGTGCGCGCGCGCTGGTCGGCCGTGACCTCCGCTTCGGGGATGCCGAACACCTGCGAGGCGGTGCGCACGTGGATGTCGGCGCCCTCGCGGAACGCCTTCACGAGCTCGGGGTCCTCGCACACGTGCGCGAGGATGCGCAGCTCGATCTGGCTGTAGTCGGCGGAGAGCAGCACGCGCCCCTCGGCGGGAATGAACGCGGCGCGGATCTCCTGGCCGAGCGGGGTGCGGATCGGAATGTTCTGCAGGTTGGGATTCGACGACGAGAGCCGGCCGGTCGCGGCCACGGTCTGGTCGAGGCTGCAGTGGATGCGCCCGGTCTCGGGGTGCACGAAGGTCGGCAGCGCGTCGACGTAGGTGCTCTTCAGCTTCGAGAGCTGGCGATAGGTGAGGATCTCGCGCGGCAGCTCGTGCGAGAAGGCGAGCTCCTCGAGCACGGACTCGTCGGTGGAGAAGCCGGTCTTGGTCTTCTTGGTCGGCGCGAGCGCGAGCTTCTCGAACAGGATGGTCTGCAGCTGCTTCGGCGAGCCGATGTTGAACTCCTGGCCGGCCAGCGAGTAGATGCGCGTGCGCGACTGCGCGAGCTCGTGCTCGAGGCGGATGCCGAGCTCGACGAGCTTGGCCTCGTCGATGCGCACGCCCGCGAGCTGCATGCGCGCGAGCACGGCCACCAGCGGCACCTCGATCTGCTCGTAGACGGGGAGCTGCTCGCTGCGCTCGAGCTCCTGCACGAGCCGGGGCAGGAGCGCGAGCTCGAGCGCGGCCAGCCCGCCGAAGTGCGCGGCCAGCTCGTCGTCGGGGACCTGGTCGAACGGCCGGCGCTTCGCGCCCTGTCCGAAGCGCTCCTGCGCGGACACGAAGCTCGCGCCGAGATAGGCGCGCGCCAGCGCCTCCGGCCGATCGACGGCCTGCGAGGGATTCGCGACGTAGGCCGCGACGCCGACGTCGCGAAGCGGCCCGCGCAGCGTGACCCCGCGCCGCGCGAGCGCGAGCGCGGCGCGCTTCAGATCGCTGCCCGCGAACACGCGCTCGTCCGCTTCGAGCAGCGCGCGCAGCGGCTCGAGCGCTTCGGCGCCGGCCCCCCCGCGCAGCGGCACCAGCGCCGCCTCGCCGGTCGAGCCCGCGAGCGCGAGTGCGATCAGCTCGCCGCGCATCGCGTCGTCGGGCTCGAGCGCGATCTCGAGCGCGAGCGCGGGCGCGCTTTCGAGCGCGCGCGCGAGCTTCTCGAGCTCGGCCGCGCCCGTGACCACCGTCGTTCGGACCTGCGCCGCGGGCGAGGGATCGTCGGCGCGCGCGGCTGGCACGGGCGCGCCGAGCTCGTCGAGCAGGCGCTTGAACTCCAGCTCGCGAAACAGCTCCGCGAGCGCGGCCACGTCGGGCTCGCGCAGCGTCATCGCCTGCGGGTCGAACGCCACCGGCAGGTCCTCGCGCAGACGCGACAGATCGCGCGAGAGCCGCGCCATCTCGACGCCCGCGCGCAGCGCCTCGCGCGCGCGCTTCTGCGCGATCGCGTCGGGATTCGCGAGCAGCGCGTCGAGCGAGCCGTGCTCGCGCAGGAGCTGCGCCGCCCCCTTCTCGCCGATGCCCGCGACACCGGGAATGTTGTCGGAGCTGTCGCCGATCAGCGCGCGCAGATCGAGCATCTGCGCGGGCGCCACGCCGAAGCGCGCCTCGACTTCTTTGGGGGTGAAGCGCCGGTCGCGCATGGTGTCGACCAGCGTCACGTGATCGGAGACGAGCTGCATTAGGTCCTTGTCCGTCGACGCGATCTCGACCGCGATGCCTTTGCTTTCGGCGGAGCGGGCGAGCGTCGCGATCACGTCGTCGGCCTCCTCGCCCTCGTGCTCGAGCGCGTTCAGCCGGTAGGCGTCGACGATCCGGCGGATCCACGGGAACTGCGCGCGCAGCGCCTCGGGCGACGCTTCGCGCGTGGCCTTGTACTCGGGGTAGATCGCCTTGCGGCGCTTGGGCCCGGGCGCGTCCCAGACCACCGCCACGTAGTCGGGCCGGCTCTCGCGCAAGAGCTTCTGCAGCATGGTCGTGAAGCCGAGCGCGGCGTTGGTCGGCACGCCCGCGGCGTTCGCGAGCGCGGGGATCGCGAAGAAGGCGCGGAAGACGCTAGAGCTCGCGTCGACGAGGAGCAGCTTCTTCGGCATCGCGGGCCATCATAGCCCGGCGAAGCGGCGAACGAGCGCCGCGTCCGCGCGCAGCGCCTCCAGATCCGCGCGCGTCTTGATCGGGAAGAAGCGCCCGCGCGCGCCGCCGCGCGGCGTGGCCAGGTAGCTGGTCGGGACGAAGCTCGAGAGCTCGTTCACCAGCCGCTCCATCTGCACCGCCGTGGTCTGGTCGACCGTCTTCTCGACGTAGAACCAGCTGAGGGGGTACTCGCGCGCGAGCAGCTCGAGCGAGATCGCGAAGGTGTTGGTGGCCATGAACGGGACGCCGGCGAAGTCGAAGCCGGGCGGGAAGCGGAAGCCCTCGACGATCTGCAGGCGCTCGCCCACGAACGCGGGCGCGCCGCCGACGTCGCCCGGCAGCGTTTCGGCGAGCTCCGCGGTGAGCGCGCGCCCGCGCGCCAGGTGGAAGCCGATCACCAGCGGATCGAGCTCCGCGCCGAGGTTGTCGATGTTCGAGAGCACCAGCGTCTCGACGCCGCTCTCGCCCAGGCGCGCGAGCAGACCGGAGCGGCGCAGGCTGCCCGGGAAGTCGCCGTGTCCGGGCGCGTACAGCGAGACGCGGCCGGAGGCGTCGCGCAGCACGTCACCGCCCGGTGTCAGCCGCAGGCTCACGCTCTGCAGGAACACCTCCGACGTGTCGGCGAGCCCGCGCGCGGCCAGGAACTCGAGCGTGCGCGCGTGGGTCGCGAAGCTGTTCATGATCAAGAACGGCACGCGTCCGAACCTGCGCGCCTGGGCGAGCTTCACCTCCAGGAAGGTGCGGCCGCCGACCGCCTCGATGATGCCCTTCACGTCGCCGCCGAAGCGCGTGGCCATGCCGCCGTTCAGCACCGCGACGGCCACCCGCCCGCGCGCGATCGCGTCGCGGCCGAGCTCTTCGAGCTCGTTTCGCTCGCCCGCCGGCAGCCGCTCGAGGCTCTCGACGTGCTCGTGGCCCGCGACCCGCGGCTCGGCGGGCACGACGTTGCTGGCCTTGGAGAGCCGGCCCGTGGCGATCGCGCGCGCGTGCGCCTCGACCTGCGCGCGGTCGAGCCCCACGTCCGCGTTCTCGACGAGACCCGCGCGCTCGAGCTGCGCGTCGACGTCCTTCTGGATCTCGCCCCAATCGATCGCCATTCGACCGAGATTTTCGCGGGACTTGCGGCTGGCGACAAGCCCACGTACTCCTGGGCCGTGCACAAGGGTCCAGCACCGCGCTCGCCGATGTTCGTACCGCGGATCACGCTGCTGCTCGTGTCGGGCTTCGCGCTGTTCGTGCTGCTCGCGATGCTCTACTCGCTGCCCGTCATGCTCGAAGAGCCGCCGCCGGGCGCGAGCCCCGACTACGTGAAGGAGCGCGTGCGCGCGCACCTCGAGGGCAAGATCACCTGGATCATGGTCGGGGCGTTCGGAATCGTGGCCTTCGTCGCCTCGCGCTGGGCGAAGCGCTGAAGCCCGAGCTCTACTTCGCCTACGGCTCGAACCTGGACGAGCAGCAGATGCGCGAGCGCTGCCCGGGCTCGCGCGCGCTCTTCCGCGCCCGGCTGCGCGCGCACCGGCTCGCCTTCACCCACTTCTCCGGCACGCGCTGGCTCGGCGGCACCGCCGACGTGGCTCCCGACGAGAGCGCCACCGTCTGGGGCCTGGTCTACGCGATGGGCGACGGCGACGCCGCGTTGCTCGACCGCTGGGAGGGCGGCTACGAGCGCGTGGTGCTCTGCGTCGAGGACGACGAAGGCCGGCTGCACGAGGTCACGAGCTACAGCGTGCGCGACAAGGGCAGCTTCGCGCCGCACGAGATCTACCTGGGCAAGATCCTGCGCGCGGCGGAGCGGCTCGGCTTCCCGAGCGAGTACGTCGCGGACCTGCGCGCGCGCTACGGGGCTTGAGTCCACTCCACGGCGGCCGCGCCCCAGGTCAGTCCGCCGCCGAACGCCACCAGCAAGAGCTTGTCGCCGCGCTTGAAGCGGCCCGCGCGGTTGCACTCGTCGAGCAGCACGGGGATCGACGCGGCGGAGGTGTTGCCGCGCACCTCGAGGTTGGTCGGCATCTTCTCGGCCGGCACCTCGAGCCGATCCGCGACGGCGGAGAGGATCCGCTTGTTCGCCTGGTGCGCGATCACCCAGTCCACGTCGTCGACCTTCCAGCCCACTTTCGCGAGCGTGTCCAGCGCGACCTGCTCCATCGACTGCACGGCCACCTTGAACACCTGCGGTCCGTTCATCTTCACGAACGCCTCGCGCTGCGCGAGCACGTAGGGCGAGATCGGCTTGCGCGCGCCGCCGCCCGGGATCTGGATCAGATCGCTGTACTGCCCGTCGGACCGGAGCGTGGTGGCGAGCACGCCCCCGGGCTCGTTGCTGCGCTCGAGCACGACGGCGCCCGCGGCATCGCCGAACAGGATGCAGACCGTGCGCTCCTCGTAGTCCATGAAGCGCGTCAGCCCTTCGCCGCCCGCGAGCAGCACGCGCTTGTAGCCGGCGGCGTTCAGCATGCTGGTCGCGACCTCGAGCCCGTACACGAATCCCGAGCAAGCGGCGTTCACGTCCAGCGCCGGGATCGTCAAGCCGCGGCACAGATTACGGTGCACGTGGTTCGCGGTCGCGGGCGTGAACGTGTCGGGCGTGCAGGTCGCGACCAGGATCAGGTCGAGATCCTCCGCGCCGAGGCCCGCCTGCTCGAGCGCGCGCTGAGCGGCGCGCGTGACGATGTCGCTGGTCGCCTCCTCCGGCGCCATCATGCGGCGTTCGCGGATTCCGGTGCGCGTGACGATCCACTCGTCGTTGGTGTCGATCATGCGCTCGAGATCGGCGTTCGAGATCACCCGCTCCGGCAGCGCAGAACCGGTGGAGCGGATCACGACGCTCACGCGGCGGTCTCTACGCGCGCCTCGATGTAGGTCATGATGTCGCCCAGGGTGCGAATGTTCTCCGCGTCGGAGTCCGGCACCTCGATGCCGAACTCCTCTTCGATCGCCATCACCAGCTCGACGACGTCCAGCGAGTCGGCGCCCAGGTCGTCGAGCAGGTTGGCCTCGGGCACCAGCGTCTCCTTCTCCACACCGAGCTGCTCGCCGACGATCGCGAAAATCCGCTCACTGAGATCCATCGTCCTCTCCTCCCCTGGGGCCATGAATACGGGAATGTGACTCAGGGTCACTTTCCACTCGGTTGAGTTTCCCCGACGGTGTCGGGGTTGTCAACGAAGCCGGTTTCGAAGCCGCGTCAGCGCTTTGCGAGGCCGCGCAGGAACAGCTCGACGGTCTCGTGGAAGACCAGCGGAACCTCGCGCTCCCACAGGCTCCGGCGCTCCGGAACCTCGAGCGTCTGGATCACCGCGTTCGCGCCGACCCAGACCACGCTGGCCGAGAGCCACGGATCGCAGGGCTCGAACTCGCCGGACGCGACACCGCGCTCGATCACCTGCGCGAGCACCTGCAGCGCGCGCTTCCAGACCTGGGTGACGAGCGCGACCAGGTTGGGCGGCAGCTGTCCGATCAGCCGCTGGTTGTCGATCGCCCAGAAGATCCGGAAGTACTCGAGCTGGGTCGTGTAGTGATCGAAGTAGAAGCGCGCGAGGCTGCGGATCTGGTCGGCGGCGGGCTGGCTCGGATCGATCACGCGCACCATGCGCTGCACGAACGTGTCCGCGTTCTGCGCCAGGATCTCGACGTACAGCTCCGCCTTGCTCTCGAAGTGGCGGTAGATCGTGCCTTTCGCGAGCCCCGCGCGGCGCGCGACCTCGTCGAGGTTCGCGCGTTCGAAGCCCTGCTCGAAGAAGACCTGGCGCGCGGAATCGACGATGCGCTTGCGGCTGCGCTCGCCCCGCTTGCCGCCCGCTTTCAGATCGGATCGCTCCCGTCGTACTGCAGGTGCTCGAACAGCGCAGTCGAAAGGTAGCGCTCGCCGAAGCTCGGCAGGATGGCGACGATCAGCTTACCCGCGGCTTCGGGCCGGCGCCCGACCTCGAGCGCCGCGTGCACGGCCGCGCCGGACGAGATGCCCGAGAGCAGGCCTTCTTCGGTCGCGAGCCGCCGCGCCATGTCGATCGCCTGCTCGCTCGAGACCTTCACGACCTCGTCGATCAGCGTCGTGTCGAGGATCTCGGGAATGAATCCGGCCCCGATGCCCTGGATCTTGTGCTTGCCCGGCCTGCCGCCCGAGATCACCGGACTCTCGGCCGGCTCGATCGCGATCGCCTTGAAGCCCGGCTTCTTGGCCTTCAGCACCTGGGCGACACCGGTCAGCGTACCCCCGGTGCCGACGCCCGAGATCAGGTAGTCGACCTCGCCGTCGGTGTCGCGCCAGATCTCGAGCGCCGTGGTCTCGCGGTGCACGGCCGGATTGGCGGGATTCTTGAACTGCTGCGGGATGAAGCTGTTCGGGATCCGCGCCGCCAGCTCCTCGGCGGCCTTGATCGCGCCCGGCATGCCGTCGGCGCCGGGCGTCAGCACGAGCTTCGCACCGTAGGCGCGCAGCACCGCGCGGCGCTCCCGGGAGAACGTCTCGGGCATGGTCAGCACCAGGCTGTAGCCGCGCGCGGCCGCGACCATGGCCAGCGCGATGCCGGTGTTTCCCGAGGTCGGCTCGATCAGCGTCGTCACGCCGGGGTGGATCTTGCCCGCGAGCTCCGCGGTCTCGATCATCGCGAAGCCGATCCGGTCCTTGACGCTGTTCGCCGGGTTCTGGGCCTCGAGCTTGGCGACGATCCGCGCCTTGCAGCCCGCCGTGACCTTGTTCAGCTGGACCAGCGGCGTGTTTCCGATCAGTCGAGTGACGTCCTTCGCGATCCTCATCGATCTTCACCTCCGTCGATCGCGGAGGATAACACGCACGCTGGCTAGCGGGCTTCGGCGCCGCGAGCCTCGAGCAGGCCCCGGCGGATGCGCTCGTGCTCGTGCTGGTCGAGCGCGTAGCGGCGCAGCACCGCGGCGCCGATCAGCAGCATGACCAGCGGCGTGCCCGCGAAGAGCCCCTTCATGGTCCAGACTACCGCGGGCGTCTGGTCGACGTTGGGCACGAAGCCCGAGAGCGAGAGCGCGAAGCCCACCAAGGCGACCGTGACGCCGCTCCCGACCTGGAAGGCGAACGTGAACGCAGCGGTGTAGGCGCCTTCCTTGCGTTCACCGGTTTCGAGCTCGTCGGCGTCGATCACGTCGGCCAGCATCGAGGCGCCGATCGGACCGCCGCAGCCACCGAAGATCCCCGCCACGATCAGCGTCACGATGATCAGCGCCACGTCGCCCTCGCCCACCAAGATCGTGACGCCGAACGAGAGCGCCATGCCGATCATGGCGGTCGTCCAGGCCTGCCGCTTGCCGAAGCGCCGCGACGCCCACACCCAGAGCGGAATCGACGCCAGCAGGAAGCCCGTGTACACGCCGGGCAGCGCGGCGATCAGGTCCGACCGCTTGATCACGTACTGCGCGAGGTAGGGACCGAGCACGCCGATCACGCCGATGCCCAGGCTGTCCAGGAACTGCACCGACAGGATGCGGCGCGCGTGCGGATTGCGCAGCACGTCGCGCATCGCCGACACCGAGCCGACCACCGCCAGGCGCTGGAACTCCTCGCGCTCGCGCACACGCAGCGGAACGAGCAGGATCGCGGTCAGCGCCAGCGCGAACACCCCCGCGACCAGTATCGCCATCGCGCGCGGATCCTCGGCGTTGTTGACGAGCTGCAGGCAGCCGAACGCGGGCAGGAGGCCGAGCATGAACGAGGCGTTGCGCACGCCGTACACGCGGCTGCGGTCGTGGTAGTCCTCGACCAGCTCGGCGCCGAGCGCGAAGTGCGGAATCGCGTAGGCCGAGAAGCCCGCGTAGAAGCCGTACAGCGCCACCACCACCCAGATCGTCGTCGCGGTGTCGGAGAGCGCCGCGGGCGGGCTCCACAGCATCAAGAAAGTCACGGCCGCGAGCGGAATCGCCGCGAGCATGAACGGGCGCCGCCGGCCGTAGCGCGTGCGCGTGCGGTCGCTCCAGGTGCCGATGATCGGATCGAGCGCCGCGTCCCAGAGCCGGCTCACTGCGAAGATCGCGCCGATCGTCGCGGGCGCGAGCAGCAGCACGTCGGTGGAGAACTTCAGGAAGAAGAACTGCACGAAAAAGAGCGGCGCGCCGAGCGCGAACGCGGGGGGCGCGTACGAGAGCAGCGTCGCGAGCGGCAGCCGCCGGGAATCGACCACGCGCGACGGTATCACGGCCCCGCTCGTCGCGGAGTCCGGAAGGCCCTGTGCTCGGGGCGACTCAGGCGCGAACGAGCGCGCTGACCGACAACGCGGCGAGCGCGCCGTAGAAGAGCGCCATCGCGACCAGCGACGCGCGACGCCAGAGCGGTGGCCGCAGCTCGTCCGGGAGCAGTCGCGTGTTCACGTACAAGACATGCAGCGACGCGATCACGAACACGACGCCGGCCACGTTCGCGCTGATCTGGAGCAGCACGATCGGCTGCGCCAGCCGGAGCGCGACGACGCCCCACAGCACCACGACGGCGAGCGTCGCGTAGTACACCGCGCGCACGTCGCCCCCGCGCCACGCGCGCAGCCGACGGCTGCCCGTCCAGAGGATGTCGGTGATCGCGCGAACCATGCCCTCGAGCGCGTCGAGCTGAGTCTTGAACAGGATCCACACCGCCAGGAACGCGATCGACCCGCCGAGCAGCGCGCCCGCCCGGGCGCCGACGCTCTCCGCGAGCGCCGCCGCGATGCCGAGCCCGCGGATCTCCGTGCCGCGCGGCAGGAACGTGACGTAGAGCAGCGCGGGCAGCGCCATGCCGAGCAACGCGCCGCTGAAGAAGACGCCCCACTGGTCGGCGCGCACGATCCGCCACCAGCCGTGCCAGCGCCGCAGCGCTTCGCCGTCCGCGCTGAACATGAAGCCGCTGTGCGCGAGCTTGACGCGCTCGCCGCCGACCGCGGACGAGATGTAGCCGACGCGCTCGCCCATGCCATAGCCCTTGTCGCGCGCCCAGTTCGTCAGGGTGAGGTTGCCGACGCCGCCGGCCCCGGAGTACGCGCCGAGCGCGGCGATCAGGAAGAGATCCGCGCCGCTCGGCAGCGGATCGAATTCGCCACGGCTGGCATCGAAGCCCGCGAATCCGACCAGCGCCGCGAGCCAGGTGGCGGCCGGCACGAACACGAGCGCGAGCAGCAGGAAGCTCGCCATGATCCAGGCGAGCATCACCCAGTTCATGAGCTCGAGCGTGCGCTCGATGCGGCGTCCGACGAGCAGCACCGCGACACACACCGAGAACAGACCCACGCCGATCCAGTACACGGTCTCGGCGTCTTCGGGTCCCGCGAGCCGGGTCGTGACCAGGAAGTACAGCGCGCCCGCCGCGGTCGCCGCCCAGGCGGGCCAGCCGGCCTGGAGGAAGTACAGCGCCGCGTAGAACCACGCCCAGGCGGTGGCGGACGGACGCGTGCGCATGAAGCCGGTGAAGATCGGCTCGCCGGTCGCGAGCGTGTAGCGCATGAGCTCGGTGTTGAAGACCGTCTGCAGCAGGATCGCGACGAACGTGACCCACAGCAGCGAGAAGCCGTGCTTCACGAACACCGCGGGACCGAGCAGGAACTCGCCGCTCCCGATCGACATGCCGAGCACGATCACGCCCGGCCCGACGACCCCCAGCCAGGCGAGACCCTTCGGCGAGGGCGCGATCGGCAGCTCCGCGCGCGTCCACGGATCGAGCCCGGAACGGCTCTCGATCGCCTTCACGCGTGAAGCCTACACCGGATCGGGAGACTCAGTGCGCGTCGCCCTCGAGTGTCGGCAGCGCCAGGTTGGTGGCGCCGACGCGGCCGCCGGGCGTCGCGCGCAGGAGCCGCGCGCCCACGTGCGCGATCAGGTCGCGCACGCCGTCGCTGCGCTCCGGGTGGGTCATCGGATCGACCCGCACCGTGGCGCTGCCGCGATCGTGCACCGCGATCTTCACGTAGAAGGGCTGCTTGCGGCCGGCCTCGACGCACAGCGCCTCGATCAGGCAGGCGCGCGCGTCGTCCGACACGTACAGGTGATCGCCGCGCAAGATGTCCGCGCCGCGCCGCACGACGAACGGCTGCCACGCGCGCGCGAACGCGGCGAGATCGGCCACGCCCTCGATCACGACGTGGGGCACGCGCTCCCCGCGCGCGCGGCGCAGGCGCGCACCGGCTCGAACGAGTGCCGGTGGATCGGGCTCGGTCCGAGCGCTGCAAGCGCCTCGAGGTGCTCGGGGGTGCCGTAGCCGGCGTGGCGCGCGAAGCCATACCCCGGATGGTGTCGGTCGAGCTCCGCCATGTGCGCGTCGCGATGCACCTTGGCGATGATCGAGGCGGCGGCGATCGCCGCGACGCGGGAGTCCCCGCCCACCACCGACTGCTGGTGGCAGGCGATGCCGGGCACCCGGCGCGCGTCGACCAGCAGCGCGTCGACCGGCGCGCCTAGCGCCTCGACCGCGCGGCGCATGGCGAGCAGGCCGGCCTGGTAGATGTTCAGGCGGTCGATCTCGTCGGGCTCGGCAAAGCCGATCGCGCGGTCGATCGCGACCCGCTCGATCTCGCGCGCGAGACGCTCGCGCGCTGCGCGCGACAGGCGCTTGGAATCGTCGAGCCCGGGCAGCCAGGCGCCGGCCGGCAGGATCACCGCCGCGGCGACGACCGGACCCGCAAGCGGCCCCATGCCGACCTCGTCGACGCCGGCGACGCGCGCGAGTCCGCGGCCGACGAGCGCGCGCTCGAGCGCGTACAGGCCGGAGAGCCGGCTGCGCTCCGCGCGCGCGCGGCGCGCACGTGCGGCCAGCGCCTCGGCAAGCTCGTGCGCGCCGTCGCGCGCGTCCTGGCGCAGCGCGCGCAGTACGGCCGGCGTCGCCGGCTCGCCGCCCTCCGCGAAGCGTGCCCGGAGCTCGGCCAGCGCGACGCGCGCGAGCTCCACGCCGCTCAGCCCTCTCCGTCGAGGCCGAGCCGCTTCTCGATCCGGCGCACCCGGTGAAGAAGCTCCGGCAGGCGCTTCTTCGCCGCGACGACCTTGCCCCAGAGCCGCCGGTCCACCGCGGGCACGCCGAGCACCTGCGAGCCGGGGGCGATGTCGCCGGACGGCGCCGCCATCGCGCCCACCATCGAGAGATCGCCGATCGTCAGGTGACCGGCGCTGGCGGCCATCCCGCCCATGAACACGTAGCGGCCGACCACGGTGCTGCCGGCCAGCGCCACGTGCGCGCACAGTGTCGCGTGGTCGCGGATCTCGCAGCCGTGCGCGATCTGCACGCCGTTGTCGATGATCACACCGACACCGATCCGTGTGCGCACGTCCGGGTGACCGAGCCGCGGGTGGCCGGGATGCGACGCGTCGATGGTGGTGTTCGCGCCGATCTGGCAGTCGTCGCCGATCTCGACCGGGCAGACGTGCGGCACGCGCACACGCTTGCCGTCGGCGCGGCTGGTGAAGCCGAAGCCGGGCGCGCCGATCACCACGCCGTTCTGCAGGACCACGCGCTTGCCGAGCCGCGTGCCCTCGCGCAGGTGCACGCCGGAGTGGATCTCGCAGTCCTCGCCGATCTCCACGTTCGGGTACACCGTCACGTGTGGGTGGATGCGCACGCGCGCGCCGACCCGCGCGCCCTCGCCGATCACCGCGCAGGCGCCGATCGACACGTCCGCTCCGAGCCGCGCGCCGGGCGCGACCACGGCGCTCGGGTGCACGCCGGGCGCGGGCAGCGGACGCGGGTGGAACAGCTCGACCGCGCGCGCGAAGTCCGCGTACGGCGCCGGCGAGCGCAGGCACGGCCGGCCGAGCGCGTCGAAGCCCGCAGGCAGGAGGAACGCGCCCGCGCGCGACGCGTCGAAGGCGCGCTGGTACTTCGGCCCGGTCACGAACGCGAGCTCGGCCGGGCCCGCGTCCTCGAGGCTGGCGAGCCCGTCGAGCGCGACTTCGCCGTCGCCCTCGAGCGGGAGCGACAGCGCGGAGGCGAGGTCCGCGAGCTTCAACGCCCGCTCAGCTCCCGAGCAGCTTGCCGAGCGGCGATCGGTACAGGATGCCGAGCGCGCGCTTCACCCGACCGAGCGTCTTCGCGGTGTACGGGTACCACAGCAGCTCCGACTTCCCGCGCATGCGCGGCAGCACCACCGACTGCACGTGGCAGTAGCTCTTCAGGCCGAGCTCGCCGTTCACGCGTCCGATGCCGCTGTCCTTCACGCCGCCGAACGGGCTCTCGGTGATGCCGTAGGTGACGATGCAGTCGTCGACGACCACGCCGCCCGCGGCGATCCGGTTCGCGAGCCGCTTGCCCTTCCACGAGTCGCGCGTCCAGACACTGGCCTGAAGCCCGTAGCAGGACTCGTTCGCGAGCTCGAGCGCCGTCTCCTCGTCCTTCACCACCTGGATCGGCAGGCACGGGCCGAAGGTCTCGTCGCGCATGATCGCCATCTCGTGGTTCACGTCGACGAGCACGGTCGGCTCGAAGAACAGGCCCGCGAACGCGGGATTGCGGCGCCCGCCCGTCAGCACCCGCGCGCCCTTCGCGAGCGCATCGGCGACGTGCTGCTCGATGATCTCGAGCTGGCCGGGGCTCGTGATCGCGCCGACGTCGACCTCGCCCTCCGACTCCGGTCCCTGGCGCAGCTCGCGCGTCAGCTCGACGACGCGCTCGATGAACGGCGCAGCCACCGGCTCGACCACGTACACGCGCTCGGTCGACATGCACACCTGGCCCGCGTTGGTGAACGCGCCCCACACCGCGCCGCGCGCGGCGCGCTCGATGTCGGCGTCGTCGCACACGATCATCGGGTCTTTGCCGCCGAGCTCGAGCGTGCACGGGACGAGCGCCCGGCCGCACGCCTCGGCGATCCGGCGCCCGGTGCGCACAGAGCCCGTGAACGCGATCTTGTCGCAGCCCGCGTCGACCAGCGCCGCGCCCGTCGCACCGTCGCCGGTCACGACCTGGAACACGTTCTCCGGCAGTCCCGCCGCCGCAAACAGATCGGCGAGCGCGAGCCCGACGAAGGGCGTGATCTCCGAGGGCTTCAGCACCACCGCGTTGCCGGCCGCGAGCGCCTGCACCGACGGGTTGAGCGAGAGCAGGAACGGGAAGTTCCAGGGCGTGATGATGCCGACCACGCCCATCGGCCGGTACGAGAGCACGAGCTTCTTGGTCTTCATCAGGTGAAGACGCTTCTTCTCGTCGCGCAGCAGGCGCTTGGCGTTCTTCGCGTAGTAGGTGAGCGCGTCGCACGCGCCGAGCACCTCCGAGGTCATCGCCTCGAGCCGCGGCTTGCCGGTGTCGCGGCAGATCACGTCGGCGATCTCGTCCGCGCGCTCGACCAGGAGATCGCGCGCGCGCAGCAGCAGGCGGCCGCGCTCCTCGAAGCCGCGCGCGGCCCACTCGCCCTGCGCTTTGCGCGCGCGTGCGACGGCCTCGCGCACGTCGTCGGGACTCGCGACTTCGATCTCGCCGAGCCGCTCGAGCGTCGCCGGCGCGAAGACCTCGAGCTTGCGTCGGCCGTGGAGCTCGCGCGGTGTCACCGGCTGCAGCAACGCCATCTCTTCGCCTCCCCCGGCGGCGAGTCGCCGCCGCTCGATTGCTAGAAGATCGCAAAATCCGTGTCAATGCGAGGTTTTTGACGCGAGCGGGTGCGTGTGCGATAAACCGCGCGCCGTGAGCGGGACGCGCCTCTCCTCCGGCGAGCCGGAGATCGCCCCGGAGCTCGCCTCCGATCTGGTCGACTACTCCGAAGAGGGCGCGTCGCCGCCGTCGGCCTCGCCCGCGGCGCTCGGCGTCTGGGAACTCGCCTGGCCGACGATCCTGTCCTTCCTCTCGCAGTCGCTGGTGCGCTGGGTGAGCTTCGCGATGGTAGGCGGACTGGGCGCCGACGCGCTCGCGGCCGTCGGCATCGGCAACCAGTTCTTCTGGCTGGTGCAGTCACTCGCCACGCTCGCGCCGACGGGGTTGGTCGCGCTGCTCTCGCGCGCCGTCGGCGCCGGCGACGCGAAGCTCGCCGACGCGAGCTTGCGCCAGGGCATCTGGCTGGGTCTTGGGATCGGCGCGCTCACGACGTTCGCGATGCTACCGCTCACGGAGTTCGCGATGTCGCTGTACGGCGTGAACGCGAACGTGGTCGCGCTGGGCGGGGAGTACCTGTACTGGACGGTGCTCGGCAACGTGCCGATGGTCCTGGCGGTGGTGTACGGCGCGGCGCTGCGCGCGGCGGGCGACACGCGCACGCCGCTCTGGATCGGTGCGGTCGCGAACCTGTTGAACGTGGTGCTGTGCTGGGCGCTGATCTACGGCCGGCTCGGCCTGCCGGCGCTGGGCGTCGCGGGCGCGGGCATCGCGGGCACGATCGCGGTCTCCCTACAGCTTCCGGTGTTGTGGTGGCTGTGGCGCGGCGGGCGGCTCGCGCTGAAGCCGTCGGGCGCGAGCTCGCGCCCCGATCGCGCGCTGCTGGGCCGGATCCTGCGCATCGGCTACCCGGCCGCGTTCGAGGGCGTGATCTTCCAGGCCGGCCTGCTCGCGTTCATGCGCGTGCTCGGCGGCTACGAGACCGCCGCGATCGCCGCTTACAACGTGGGCGCGCAGATCCTGTCGTTCTCGTTCCTGCCCGGGATCGGCTTCGCCACCGCCGCGGCGACGCTGGTCGGACAGCACCTCGGCGAGGAGGAGCCTCGGCTCGCCGAGCGCTCCGCCTGGCGCTCGATGTGGGGCGCGATCGTGTCGATGAGCGTGCTCGGCGCCGCGACCATCGCCGCCGCGCCGTCGCTCGCGCGCCTGTTCAGCTCCGACCCGCGCGTGGTCGAACTCACCGTCGACTTCATCTGGACGCTCGGCGCGGTGCAGCCGCTGATGGCGATCGAGTACACGATCGCGGGCGCGCTGCGCGGCGCGGGCGACACGCGCTTCCCGCTGTTCGCGATCTTCGCGGGCCTGTTCACGTGCCGCCTCCTGCCCGCGCTGATCGCGGCCTACGTCTTCCACGCGCGCGTGCAGGTGGTGTGGAGCATGCTCGTGCTCGACTACGCGCTGAAGGCGGGCCTCTTGATCTGGCGCTTCCGCCACGGCCGCTGGAAGACGCTCGACGTCTGACTCGAGCCAGCCGCGCAATGCCGATGTTCCGCTGGGGGCGCGCCGGGACGCATCGATCACGGCCGGGTCGCGAAGTAGTGGAGGACGTCGGTTTCCGTGAGGATCCCGACGATCTCGCGGCCCTCGACCACGGGCAGGCAGCCGATCTTGTGCTCGGCCATGGCGCGGGCCGCGGATTGGATCGCCTCGCCGGGGCCGATCGTGCGCGCGGGGGCCGACATGACCTCCGAGATGCGCACGCCCTCGAGGAAGATCTTCTGCTCTTCGGCCGAGATCCCCATCACGTTGGAAAGGGACGCGCGCAGCAGGTCGCGCTGCGAAACCACCCCGACCAGCGCCCCGCCATCCACCACCGGGATGTGTCGGACGCTCGCGAGATCCATGATCTCCTTGACGATCCACAGCGTGTCGTCAGCGGAGATCTTCACCACCTTCTTCTTCATCACTTCGCGGACGGTGACCACCCGGCCCATCTAGCATGCGGAGCCCTCGGCTGACAATCACAGCCGCAGGCGCACGCGACTGCTATGATGGCCGCATGAGCCGGGATCGCGACGACGAGATCGAGCTCGAACGCGCCGAGGCGCGCCGCGCGGGCCTGTTCGAGGCCCTGCTCCACGAGGCGATCCGGCGCACCGCCTCGGTCGGCTTCTCGAGCTTCTTCGCCACCGAGGACGCCGTGCGCCGCGCCTTCAACGACGCCGTGCCGCGCGACTGGGTCGACTACGCCAAGGGCCAGAGCACGGAGCTGCGCTCGGAGATGATCGAGCGCATGTCTGCGGAGTTCGGCGCCTGGCTGCGCACGGTCGACATGGTGCAGATCGTGAGCAAGGTGCTGGCCGAGAACGACTTCGAGCTGCGCATCTCGATCTCGAGCGAGCGCAAGAGCGCGGAGCGCGCGCCGGAGCTGTCGCTCGTGACGAGGCGGAAGTAGCCCAAGACTCGCGCCCGTCCGCGCCGCGGCGCGGTAGAATCGCGCGCTCGCGTGTGGATCCCGGACGGAGGGTTGCGATGATCCGGCTCGGCTACCTCGTCGCCGTGACGGCGCTGGCAGTGGCCTACTACTTCGCCTTCGGCGCCGGCCCGTCGGCGTCCGAGTACCTCGACGACCTCGAGTGGTGGCGCCCGTGGGGCACGGCCGTGCGCTGGCTGCCGATGGTCGAGCTCACCGCGATGGCGCGCGAGGGTCTGCCGCAGGCGCTGGTTCCTCTGGGGTTGTTCTGGTTTCCGCCGCTGGCGCTGTTCGCGGGCGGGTTGGCGCTGTTCCGCAAGAGCGCCGCCGCGCGCGCGTACCTGTTCTTCCTGGCGCTCACGATGTGCATCTTCGTCTGGTACGGCTACCGCGCGGAGCAGGTCTGGCGCTTCTTCGAGTGGCGCTTCGCGGCCGTGGTCACGGCCTTCACCGGGATCGTCAGCGCGATCCTGTTCTCGCCCTCGCTCCTGCGCGGGCTGGCGAGGCGCTCGCGCGCGCTGGCGTGGCTCGCGATCGCGGCCGCGGCGGCCGCCATCTTCGTGCTCTCGACCGAGGTCACGGGCACGAACAGCGAGATGCCGTTCAACGTCAGCCCCTGGCCGATCGTCACGCTGGTCGGCTTCCTGCTGGTCGGCGCGACCATCGCCGCCGCGCACACGTCGGGCGGCGCGGCGGTGTGGCTCCGAAGTCGGGTCGGGGGAGTCGGCGGATTCGCCATCGGCATCGTGCTGTCCGCGATCGTCGGCCTGGTCGCGGGCTGGATCATCTTCATCGATCCGCGCAACTGGGTCGCGGTCGCGCTGATCGCGAGCGTCTACGCACTGCTGTGCATGCTGCTCGCGACACGCGAGCCGGTCGAGGCGCGCCGCTCGGGCTTCTTCCGCTTCGCCGCCGGAGCGCTTCTGCTCTGCGCGATCTTCGGCTCGAACCGGGTCGCGTCCCTGAACCAGCGCGCGGCGCGCGATCAGACCGCGCTCGACGTGCTGGTCGCGCTCGAGGCGTACAAGCAGGAGCGCCAGACCTATCCGGAGAAGCTCGACGAGCTGGTGCCCGACTACGTCGCCGAGGTGCCGCGGCCCGCGATCGGGCTGATCCGCGACGAGGACGACCAGTTCGCATACTCGAACTACGGCGACTCGTACATGCTCGAGTTCGCGAGCGTGCTCTGGGTCCAGTGCCAGTACAGCCCGCCTTATTCGTTCGCAGGAGCGGATCCCGAGGAGCTGGCCGAGGAGCTGGACGAGGAGGCCTCGGGCTCCGACGCAGCGGTCGAATCGTGGGAGACGCCCGACGTGTCCGCGCCGGGCGAGCCGACCGCCGAGGACCTCGCGCTCGCGGCCAAGCTCGCGGAGCGGGGTCTCGCGGGATCCTGGAGCTGTCCCGAGGAGCCGCCCAAGCTGTGGTGACGGAGGGCGTTCCGAGTCTGGCCGAGCGCGCCGCTGTGCGGCGCTTGCGGGCCGGGTCCGCGGGCGGCCGCGGACCTCGGCCGTGACCCTGCCGACGCCGCGAACCGCGCAGGGAGGCGAGCTCGGGCCGCGCGAGCGGCTGCGCCGCGCCGCGCGCACGGGCGGCGCGATCGCCGGCATCTACATCGGCTACAAGGGCCTGCACTTCCTCGACCGCGGTCCGCTGCGCGGCGTGGTCGGCGCGGCGCGGCGCGGCTGGGACCGCTTCTCGGCCTCGACCCTGAACGACGCGGCGAGCGAGCTCGGCGGCGTCCTGCTCAAGGCCGGCCAGTTCCTGGCCACGCGCGCGGACGTGCTGCCGCCCGCCTACGTCGAGCGGCTCGCGCGTCTGCAGGACCGCGCGCGCCCGCTGCCCTACACGGACGTGCGTCGGGTGCTGTCCGAGGAGCTGGGCGCCGAGCCCGAGGCGGTGTTCGCGCGCATCTGGCGGCGGCCGATCGCCTCCGCCTCGCTCGCGCAGGTGCACCGCGCGACGCTCGCCGACGGGCGCGAGGTGGCGCTCAAGGTCCAACGCCCGGACGTGCGCAGCGCGCTGCACGCCGACCTCGGCACGCTGCGGCTCGCGGTGCGCGCGATCCAGAGCATCGAGGGGTCGCTCGGCTTCGCGCTGCTGCTCGATCAGCTCGAGCTGTCGCTGGAGCGCGAGCTCGACTTCCGGCTCGAGGCGGAGAGCGCGCAGCACATGGGCCGGAACTTCGCCGGCGATCCGCGCGTGCGCATTCCCTACGTGGTGCCGGCTTTCACGCGCGGCCGCCTGCTCGTGACCGAGTACCTGCCCGGCATCCGCGTGACCGACCGCGCGCGGCTCGAGCGCGCGGGCGTGGACTGCGGGCAGGTGCTCGACACGCTGCTCGGCGCCTACGCGACGCAGGTCTTCACGCACGGCCTCTTCCACGGCGACCCGCACCCCGGCAATCTGCTCGTGCTGCCCGGGCGCGGCGGCGCGTTCGAGCTCTGCTTCGTCGACTTCGGGATCGTGCAGGAGGTGCCCGAGGGCTTTCACGCCGGCGTCGTCGCGCTGGTGCAGGGCATCCTCGCGCGCGATGGCGACGCCACGGCGGCGGCGCTGCTCCGGCTCGGGCTCGAGACCAAGGATCCGACCACGCGCACGATCGAGCGGATCGCCGCCGTGATCACGACCGCGCTGCGGCGCGCCGATGCCGAGGGCTTTCCGGCGCTGGTCGCGACGCTGGGCGCGGAGGTCAGCGCGCTCTTGCGCGAAGATCCGCTCGCGACCGTGCCGCCGCACGTGTTCCTGCTCGGCCGCGTGCTCGGTCTGCTCTCGGGTGTCTCCGCGCAGCTCGGCGTGCGCGTGAATCTGGTGCGCGCGCTGCTGCCCCGCCTGTTCGAGGGGCGATGAGCGGACTGCACGTCGGGCTCACGCCCTGGCGCAGCGACGCGCACGGCGCGGCCGATCCTCTGGCCGCGCAGGGCGAGCGCGCCGAGGCGCTCGGCTTCGCGTCGTTCTGGCTGCCCGAGAGCCACTTCGGCGCGCGCGGCGCGCTGCCGCAGCCGCTGCTGCTGCTGGCCGCGGTGGCCGCGCGCACGCGCCGGCTCGGGCTCGGCACCACCTCGTACCTGCTGCCCGTGCGTCACCCGCTGCAGGTGGCGGAGGACGTCGCGGTGCTCGACCGGCTGTCGGAGGGGCGCGTGATCCTGGGCGTCGGGCGCGGCTTCCGCCCCGACTTGTTCGCGGCCTTCGACGTGCCGTTGAAGGAGAAGCGCGACCGCTTCCAGAGCGCGCTCGAGCAGATGATCCGCGCCTGGAGCGGCGAGCCGATCACCACCGACGGCGACGGCGGCGAGGCGGTGCGGCTCGCGCCCTTGCCGGTGCAGCGGCCGCACCCGCCGATCTGGGTCGCGGCGTTCGGCCCCAAGGCGGTCGAGCAGGCCGGGCGGCTCGGGCTGCCCTACCTGGCGTCGCCGATCGAGTCGCTCGAGGCGCTGGTCGAGAACCACGCGCGACACCGCAGCGTGTTGAGCGCGGAGGGACGCGCGGCCGCGCTCGCGGTGCCGGTGATGCGCACCGTCTTCATCACCAAGGACGACGCCTCCGCCACACGCGTGCGCGAGGCGCTGGCCGCGCAGACCGCCGCGCTCGCCGGCTCGCGCGCCGCCGCCATCCGCCGCTCCGCGCAGGCCGAGGTCGTGAGCTTCGCGCTGGTCGGGAGCGCGTCGGAGGTCGCGGACGGCGTCGCGCGCTACCGCGAGGCGCTCGGCATGACCCACCTGATCGCGCGCGTGCAGGTCCCCGGCGCCGAGCCCGCCGAGATCGAAGCCGCCCTCGAGCAGCTTGCCGAGCTCGCCGCGACCTTGCGGGGGCCCGGCCGGGCATAGCCCGGCCACCCCGACATCGCTCGGCTTCGCCCGCTGTGCGCGTTCGCTTCGCTCACGCTTGCCGGGACTTGCATTCGGCTTCTCGGGCACTCGACCAGACGCGAGTGTCAGTCCTGGAACCGCCGCTCGCGCGCTTCGCGCAAGAGCCGGCGGTTCTTCGGGTCGAAGAAACGCGCGTCGAAGTCGGCGGTCGGATTCATGATCGAGGCCGGGTCGTCGACGTGCACGGCGCCGAACAGGTGCGCGAGCTCGTGCGACGCGGTGAGCACGCTCGCCTCGCCCCGCTCGGGACAGACCGCGACCGCGTGCCGGCCGAGCGGGACCGCGAGCCCGGTGCGCTCGGTGGCGAGGTCGAAGTCGCGCACCTGCTGTGCGGGCGCGAGCGCGAGCACCACCCCACCGGGCGGCGGCTCCACCAGCGCCGCGGCCGCGAGCAGCTCTTCGAGGTCGGTCGCGTCGGCCGGCACCGACCAGGTCTCCGGCTGCGCGACCAGCGCGACCTCGCACTCGCGCTCGAACACCTCGCTGGTCTCGGCGACGAGCCGGCGCACGCCCTCGGCGCCGAGGGCGCAGGCGTCGAGCACGCGCACCTCGAGCCGCCGCGGCGGCCGCGTGCGCGGACGCAGGTTGCGATCGAGCCGCAGCGCCAGCTTCTCGTCGTTGCGAGCCAGCGCCTCGAGCACGGCGTCGGCCAGGTCCTCGCGATCGCTCTCGACGAGCGTCGTCACGGTCTCCTGCCAGACGAGCCCCTCGCGTGTCCACAGCTCGTACGAGGCCGAGACGCGCGCCCGCGGCGCGCCGAAGCGGTCGCGCACGAAGCCGACGCGGAACGGTGTCAGCAGAAAGCTCCGCCACTGCGAGCCGGTGAACTCCCCGAGCGCGCCGGTCAGCACGTAGTCGGGCGCGGCCGCCTCCGGCCACGAGCCCGGCGCGCGCGGATCGAACGCGACCGACGCGACCGACGCGAACGTGCCCGAGCGCGCCAGCGTGGCGAGCAGATCGGCGCGCGCGGCCTCGAGCACGGGCCCGGCGTAGGCGTCGTCGCCGGTGCGCTCGACGCCCTCGCGCGAGAACCCGAGCCAGCCGAGCGCGAGCGGCGGGCGCTGGCCGACGCGGGCGGAGGGGAGACGCTCGTCGCTGAGCGCGCCCACGCCGAGTCGCGGCCTGGGATCGGCCGCATCCGCGCGCTCGATCGGCCAGGTCAGGTGCGGCTCGATCGACGCGGGCAGCGTCGCGCACGCGCACGCCGCGAGCGCGATTCCCGCGAGAGCGGCGCGAGCGCGCACGCGCTAGCCGGGTGCGTCGGCGGGACGCGTGAAGAGCAGGAACGCCATGGCCGGACGTTTCGACGACTCGCGCATCGCGAACTGCATGCCGTCGAAGATCCAGCCGTCGGCGACGCGCTCGTTGATGATGCGCTCGAGCTCGTCCTCCGCCACGTTCGAGGTCTCGACCACCTTGTAGACGACCTCAACCACGATATCGCCTCGCGAAGTCCTTGGCGAAGTAGCTGATCACGCGCTCCGCGCCCGCGCGCCGGATCGCGAGCAGGCTCTCGTCGATCACGCGCGGCGCCTCGAGCCAACCGCGCTCGATCGCCGCCTGCAGCATGCTGTACTCGCCGCTCACCTGATAGGCGAACAGCGGCAGGTCGAAGCGCTCGCGCGCGGCCCGGATCACGTCCAGACAGGGCATGGCCGGCTTCACCATCACCATGTCCGCGCCCTCGTCGATGTCGGTCGCGATCTCGCGCAGCGCCTCGCGCGCGTTGCCCATGTCCATCTGGTAGCCGCGGCGATCGCCGCTCTTGGGCGCCGACTCGGCCGCCTCGCGGAACGGCCCGTAGAAGGCCGACGCGTACTTCGCCGCGTAGGAGAGGATCGGCGTCTCGGAGAGTCGCGCGTCGTCGAGCGCGCGCCGGATCGCCGCGACGCGGCCGTCCATCATGTCGCTCGGCGCGATCACGTCCGCGCCCGCCTCGGCCGCGACCACCGAGCTGCGCGCGAGCAGCGGCAGCGTCTCGTCGTTGGCGACCGTGCCGTCCCGGTACACCCCGCAGTGTCCGTGGTCGGTGTACTCGCACAGGCACACGTCGGCGATCAAGAGCAGCTCGGGCACGGCGCGTTTCATTTCGCGGAGCGCGCGAGCGATGATGCCGTCCGGGTCGTAGCCGCTGCTGCCGAGCGCGTCCTTGTGCGCGGGAATGCCGAACAGGATCACGCCGCCGAGGCCGAGGTCGTGGATCTCCTTGGCCTCGTCGGCGAGCTGGTCGACGGACAGTCGCAGCACGCCGGGCATCGAGCTGATCGGCTCGCGCACGCCGCGGCCCTCGACGACGAACAGCGCGTCGATCAGGTCGCCCGGGTGCAGACTCGTCTCGCGCGTGAGCGCGCGCAGCGCGGGCGTCCGTCGCAGACGGCGGGGCCGGTGCTCAGGAAAGGCCATTCGCATCCTCCGCAAGCTCGCGCTCGAGTGCATCGACGAGCGCGAGCGGGGTCTGGAGTCGGGCCGTGCACGCGCGCGCCGCGCGTCCGCCGAGCGCGACGCGCAGCGCCTCGGCCGTGGTCGGTCCGATGCAGGCGAGCACGGCCGAGTCGCACAGCGCTCGCTGCTGCGCCGGATCGAGCGCCTCGAACAGGTGCGCGACCGTGGACGGGCTGGTCAGCGCGACCGCGTCGAGCCCGAGCTCAAGCTCGGCCGCGAGCCGCGCGCCCGCGCCCTCGGGCGTGCGCGTGCGATAGGCCTCGACCGCGTCGACGCGCGCAC
>JBBDXF010000045.1:40570-55331 GCA_040902485.1 Myxococcota bacterium
GGGCACGCGGCAGGAGCACGCGCAGGCCCGCGAGCGCGCCCGTCGCGGCCAGCGCCTGCGCGAGCTGCTCCGGCGTGCTCTCGCCCGCCGGAACCAGATCGACGCGCAGGCCGGCCTCGCGCGCCGCGCGCGCGGTCGCCGGACCGATGCAGGCGACGCGCGTGCGCGCCTGCGCGTCGAGCCGCGCCGCCGCGAAGCGCACGGCGTTGGCCGAGCTGTAGATGATCCAGTCGTACTCGGACGCGCGCGCCAGCGCCGCCGCGAGCGCGTCGGCATGCGCGGTCGAAACCACCTCCAGGAGCGGGACCCGCACCGGCTGCGCGGCCCGCCGGCGCAGCTCGAGCGCGAGCTCGGCGGCCTGACCCTCCGCGCGCGCGACCAGCACGCGCCGGCCGAACAGCGGCAGCTGCTCGAACCAGCCGGCTTGCTCGCGGAACTCCACGACCCGACCCACCACCACCACGGTCGGCGCGGCCAGGCCCGCCGCGCGCACGCGCGCGGGCAGATCCTGGAGCCGCGCGACCACCACGCGCTGCTGCGGGGTCGAGCCGCGCGCGATCGCGGCGGCCGGCGTCGCGGGATCGCGTCCGCCGGCGATCACGCGCGCGACGATGTCCTCGAGCCAGGCCGTGCCCATCAGGACCACGAGCGTCTCCGCGCTGCGCGCGAGGCCCTCCCAGTCGATGCGGTGGTCGTGCTCGTCCTTGCCGCGGTGGCCGGTCACGATCGCGACCGACGACGCGAGACGCCGATCGGTGACGGGGATGCCCGCGTAGGCGGGCACCGCGATCGCGGAGCTGATGCCCGGCACGACCTCGAAAGGAATGCCCGCCGCGCGCAGCCGCGTGGCCTCCTCGCCGCCGCGGCCGAACACGAACGGGTCGCCGCCCTTCAGCCGCACGACGCGCTTGCCGGCGCGCGCCTTCTCGATCAACAGGTCGGCGATCTTGTCCTGCGCGACGCCCTTGGTGCCGTCGCCGCGCTTGCCCACGTCGATGCGCTCGCAGGCCTCGGGCACGAGCAGCAGGATCGCGGGATCGATCAGCGCGTCGTAGAGCACGACTTCGGCACGCTCGAGCTCGCGCAGCGCGCGCACGGTCAGCAGGTCCGGATCGCCCGGACCCGCGCCGACCAGCAGCACGCGGCCGCTCACTCGTGTCCCTCGATCAGGCGCCGCGCGCCGCGCGCGAGCAGCTCGCGCCCGAGCGTGGCGCCGAGCATCTCGGGCGCGGAGAGCTCGCCTTCCGCCGTGCCCTCCACGCGCTCGCGTCCATCGGGCGACATCACCAGCGCGCGCAGCCGCAGACGCACGCCGTGGATCGACGCATAGGCCGCGATGGGGGTGTTGCAGTCGCCGCCGAGCTCGAACAGGAACGCGCGCTCCGCTCGAACCTGCGACGCCACGTCGCTGTCCTCGAGCTGGGTCACGATCTGCTGCACGTCGTCGTCGTCGATGCGCACCTCGACGGCCAGCGCGCCCTGCCCGCCCGCGGGCACGTAGCGGTCCGGGTCGAGCGGATCGAGGATGCGGTCCTCGAGCCCGAGCCGCACCAGCCCGGCTGCGGCGAGGATCACGCCCGCGAGCTTTTGCGACTCGATCTTGGCGATGCGCGTGAGCACGTTGCCGCGGATCGGCACTGGCTCGAGCTCGGGCCGCAGCGCGCGCAGCAGCGCGATGCGCCGCGACGAGCCGGTGCCCACGCGCGCGCCGGGCGCGAGCGCCGCGAAGCGCATGCCTGGCGCGCCGACGAACGCGTCGCGCGGATCCTCGCGCTGCGGATAGGCGCCGATCGTGAGGCCCTCGGCGAGCTGCATGGGCAGGTCCTTCGCCGAGTGCACCGCCAGGTCGATGGCGTTCTGCAAGAGCGCCGCCTCGATCTCGCGCACCCAGACCTGTTTGCCGCCCTGCTCCGAGACGGGGCCCTCCAGGCGGTCGCCGGTGGTCGTGATCTTCACGATCTCGACGTCGTGGCCGCTCGCGCGCAAGAGCCGCGCGATCGTCTCCGCCTGAGCGAGCGCGAGCTGGCTCGCGCGGGTGCCGAGCCTGAGCTGCGTCACGGATCCTCCTCTTCGAGACCGAAGAGCTCCCGAAGCGCCCCGGCATAGTACTGTGCGAAGCCGCTCGACGCTTCGCGGCGAAGCTGCTCGAGCGGCTGGTGCAGGAGCTTGGCGACGATCGCGCGCGCCATGCGCTCGAGCTCGGGCTCGAGGCTCTCGCCCGGCGCGCCCAGCCGCGACACCGTGCGGCGTACCTCGTCGAGCGCCTGCGCCTCGAGCCGCTCGCGCAGCTCGCGGATGGTGGGCGCGTGCGGCAGCACGGCCAGCCAGTGCAGGAAGCGATCGCCCTCTTCGCGCGCGATCGCGCCGGCCGCGTCGGCGGCCGACGCGCGGCTCGCGCGGCCGCGCTCGGCGGTCGCCTCGAGGTCGTCGAGGTCGTACACGTACACGTTCTCGAGCGCCTGCACGGCGGTGTCGACGTTGCGCGGGACGCCCAGATCGATCAGCAGCAGCGGGTGGCCGCGCCGATGCGCGAGCGCGCGCTCGAGCTCGGGCCGGCCGATCAGCGGGCGGTCGACCTGCACGGAGCTGATCGCGACATCGGCGCGCGCGAGCTCCTCGGCGAGCGACTCCATCGGGTGCGCCGTGCCGCCGTGCCTGCCGGCCAGCTCGACCGCGGTCGCGAGCGTCCGGTTCACCACGCGCGGGTGGCTCGCGCCTGCCTCGCGCAAGCCGCGCAGCGCGGACTCGGCCATCTCGCCCGCGCCGATCAGCAGCACCTGCTTGCCGTCGAAGCTCTCGAAGATCTCGCGCGCGAGCTGCACGCCGACGCGCGCGACCGAGACCGAGGCTGCGCCGAGCCCGGTCTCGTGGTGGATGCGCTTGGCGGTGCGGAACGCGTGCTGGAACAGGCGATTCAGCACCGGACCCGTGGTGCGCGCATCGACCGCCGCGCGATAGGCGAGCTTCAGCTGGCCGAGGATCTGCGCCTCGCCGAGCACCATCGAGTCGAGCCCGCCGGCGACGCGGAACAGGTGGCGCACGACCTCGCCGTCCCGCAGCTCGTACACGTGCGCGGCGGCGGCCGAGCCGTCGCCGAGCTCCGCGTGCAGGAAGCGGTGCATGCGCTCGAGCGCCGCCTCGCCCGCGCGCGACACGCCGAGGATCTCCGTGCGATTGCAAGTCGACAGGATCGCGCCCTCGTCGAGGCTCGCGCTGCGCACGAGCTTGGCGTCGCGCTCGGCGAGCTGCGCGGGCGTCACCGCGTAGCGCTCGCGCACGGCGACCGGCGCGGTGCGATAGCTCATGCCCGCGACGAACAGCTTCACGCGCCCGCTCCGAGCAAGCGGATGCCGATGTACGAGAAGGCCAGGAACGCGAAGCTCCACACCACGCCGCGCGCGGGCCACGCGCCCTGCTGCTGGCGCACGACGCGCGCACCGACGGGCACCAGATACACCGCCCAGGCCGCCAGCAGGAAGAAGCTGTGGCTGGTCCAGGGATCGAGCCCTTGGCGCAAGCCCCAGGCGAAGCCGGTCGCGACGCCGAGCGTGAGCAGGGCGAAGCCGAGCGCGAGCGTCAGGTGCTCGCCGCGATCGAGGCTCTCGAGCGACGGAAGCGACTGCGCGAAGCCGCGCCGGCGCTTGAGCGCGCGCTCCTTGGCCAGGTAGCCGAGCCCCGCCATGCTCGAGAGCGCGAGCAGCGCGAAGCCCGAGGTGCCGAGCAGCACGTGCGCGTGCGACCAGGCGACCGGCTCCGGCAGCGTCGACGCCGCGGGTGCGTCGAGCTGAAGCCCGATCTCGGCCGAGAGCGTGAAGGCCGCGGCGAGCAGCCCGACCCACGGCCCTGCGTCGCGCATGTGCAGGCGACGCAGCGAGAAGAGCCAGGCCAGCGCGATCAACCAGCCGATCAGCGACAGCGCGGCCGGAAAGCTCGACATCGGCACCGGCGGCGTCTGCAGGTGCAGGCCGTAGAAGCCGAGCGCGTGGATCACGGTGGCGAACGCGATCACGAACGAGACGCCGCGAAATCCGCCGCGCGTGGAGCGGTGGGTCCAGCCGAGGAACGCCGCGAACAGATACAGCGCGGTCGCGAGACTGTGCGCGAGCAGCGTCATCGCCCGAGCCTGGCCAGGGTCGCGCGCACGCGCTCCGCGTCGTTCACCATCTCGAACACGCGGTAGGTCGGCTCGCCAAACAGCACGAAGTGCACCTCGTCGAGCGTGGTCTCGCCGGCCAGGTGCGCGCGCACCTCTTCCAGCATGACCTCGGCGCAGCGCTGCACGGGAAAGCCGCCGACGCCGGTGCCGAGCGCGGGAAACGCGATCGAGCGCAGCCGCGAGGCGCGCGCGAGCTCGAGGCTCGCCCGGGTGGCCGCGCGCAGCGCCGCCTCGCTGGTGCTGCCGCCGAACGCCATCGCCGCGGCGTGGATCACGTGCCGGGCCTGGAGCTCGCCCGCGCCCGTGAGCGCGGCCTCGCCGAGGCCGATCGGCCCGTGCGCGTCGCACTCGGCCTGGATCGACGGTCCGCCGCGCTCCCGGATCGCGCCCGCCACGCCCGAGCCGAGCCGCAACCCGGTGTTGGCCGCGTTCACGATGGCGTCCACGGCGAGCGCCGTGATGTCGCCCTCGGAAAGCAGAATCCGGCCCATCGACGCAGGATCTTCGCGCCCGCGGGCAGGCGCGGCAAGCACCGCGGCGCGGGCTTCGATAGGCTTGCGCGCATGCGGTCGCGTGCCCGTCTCGCGTTGCTCGTCGGTGTCGCTTGCGTCGTCTCGGCGTGCCCCGCTGCGCCGGTGCGCTTCCGGGTGATCGCGATCGACGAGGCCAAACGCCTGGTCGAGAGCCACGCGGTGGTCCTGGTCGAGGTGCCGGCGGCGCTGATGTCGGCGCCCAAGGACGCGGCGGCGCCGGTCCATCAGGGCACGGCGGTGCTCGTGTTCGGCAACGACCTGCGCTCCACGCGCGCGCGCGCGGCCGCGCTGGCCCGGGCCGGAAACCATCCGGTGCTCGTTTTCGTCCCACGCGATGCAGAGGAGCGCGGCAGGTTCTATGCTGTCGCGAGCCCTGCCCAGGAGGTTCGTCGTGGCGAAGATTCTTGACGTGACCGACGCCACGTTCGAGGCGGACGTGCTCAAGTCGAACGTGCCAGTGCTGGTGGATTTCTGGGCGGAGTGGTGCGCACCTTGCCGGCGACTCGCGCCGAAGGTGAAGGAGCTGGCCGAGGAATTCGGCGACAGGCTGCGCGTCGTGAAGCTCGACGTCGACGCCAATCCGCGGGTCGCCTCCCAGATGCAGGTTCGCGCCATGCCGACGCTGCTCGTGATCAAGAACGGCGCCGTGGTCGGCCAGCTCGTCGGCGATCAGCCCAAGGACAAGATCAAGGCGCTGATCGATCTTGCGGGCCCCGTGAGGAGCGGCACAGGCCTCGCGAAGAAGCGCACGGGCCAGTGGCGCTGCAGCGCCTTGCGGTAGAGCAGCGGGTCGGGGTTCACGATCACCGGGTGGCCGACCAGGTCGAGCAGCGGCAGGTCGGTGATCGAGTCGGTGTAGAACCAGCTGCGCGCGAGGTCGACGAACTCGCGCTCGATCAGCTGCTGGATCCAGTAGATCTTGCCCTCGCCGAAGCAGATCGGGCGCACCACGCGGCCGGTGAAGACGCCGTCCTCGGCCTCGAGCTGGGTGCACAGCAGGTGCTTCACGCCCAGGTGCGTGGCCAGCGGATCGAGCACGAACTTGGTCGAACCGGAGACCAGCGCGACCAGGTGACCCTGCGCCAGGTGCCAGCGCACGCGCGCCTCGGCTTCGGGGTAGATCGACGGGAGCAGCGCGGTCTGGAACAGCTCGGCGGCCTCGCGCGCGGTGGCCGCTTCGCTGCGGCCCTGGAACATGCCGCTGTTCTTCTCGGTCCAGCGCTCGATGTCGAGCAGGTTCAGCTTGTACTGCAGGTACGAGCCGAGCCCGAGCACGACCGTCCTCCAGTCGATCTCGCCGCGCTCGTACAGGATCTTCAGGTACGCCGTGCCGGAGTTCTCGGCGAGGATCGTCTTGTCGACGTCGAAGAACGCTCCGACGTGGTTGGGCTTGGCGCGCGGCACGTCCGGAGTCTAGCCGTCAGAAGATGTAGCGGCGCATGGAGACGTTCATCAGCAGCCCCAGCGCGGCCATGCAGGTGAGCAGCGCCGAGCCGCCGTAGGAGAGCATCGGCAGCGGCACGCCGACGACCGGCAGCACGCCGATGACCATGCCGATGTTGATCACGCCGGCCCAGAAGAACAGCGCCACGACGCCGAGCGCGAGGTACGAGCCGAACAGATCCTTCGACGAGTGCGCGATCATCAGCCCGCGCAGCAGGATCCCGAGATACAGCACGAGCACCACGGCGACACCGACAAAGCCCCACTCCTCGCCCAGCACCGAGAACACGAAGTCGGTCTGCTGCTCGGGCAGGAAGTCGAGCTGGCTCTGAGAGCCCTGGCCGAAGCCCTTGCCGAACAGGCCGCCCGAGCCGACCGCGATCTGGCTCTGGATCGCGTGGTAGGCCGCGCCGAGCGGGTCGCGCTCCGGGTTCAGGAACGTGAACACGCGCTCCTTCTGGTAGTCGTGCAGGTAGAAGACCCAAGCGGCGGTGGCGGCGGCGGCGCCGAAGGCGGCGAGCAGGACGAACGAGAAGACCCGCACCCGGGTGAGCACCAGGTAGCTCGCCGACACGATGCAGACGACCAGCGTCGTACCGAGATCCGGCTGCTTCAAGATCAGCGCCGCGGGGATCGCGATCAGGATGCCGGGCACGATCAGGTCGCGGAGTCCGACCGGCGAGCTCGCGCTGCGCCGCGCGAGCAGCCGCGCGAACAGCAGGATCATCGCGAGCTTCGCGAGCTCGGACGGCTGGAGATTCAGCGGGCCCAGCACCAGCCAGCGCTGCGAACCGTTCACGATCCGGCCGCCGATCAGCACCGTGACGAGCAACGCCACGATCACGCCGTAGAAGGGCAGCGCGAAGCGCTCGAGCGTGCGGTAGTCGGGGATCAGCATCGCGAACATCAGCGCAATGCCGATTCCCAGCCAGACGAGCTGACGCAATGCGGTGTCGGGCATGCCGGTCACGGTCTGCTCCGGCGAGGCCGAGATCAGGTTCACGATCCCGATCGCGGCGACCAGCACCGCCATCGTGAACAGCGGCCACTCGAAGTTCTGGATCAGCCTCCGGTCAATTCCCTGCATACAGGCCCTGCTCGAGTTCGAGGAATCGCACCACCACCTCGCGCGCGACCGGCGCGGCCGCGCTGCCGCCGTGGCCGCCGTGCTCGACCAGCACCGCGACCACCAGGCGCGGATCGTCGGCCGGCGCGTAGGTCACGAACCAGGCGTGATCGCGGTGCTGCCGCGCGAGGTCTTCGGAGTCGATGCGCTCGCCGGGCGCCATGCCAACCACCTGCGCGGTGCCGGTCTTGCCCGCCGCGAGCACCCCTCCGGGCAGGTTGCGCATCACGCCGCCCGTGCCGTGCGGCTCGTTCACGACGCCCGACAGGGCCGCGCGCACCCGGGCCAGCGTCGCGGCGGAGATCGCCACGTCGCTCACGACCTCGGGCTCGACGGTGCGCACGATCGTGCCGTCGGGCTCCTCGATGCGCTTCAGGATGTGCGTCCGGTGGCGCGTGCCGCCGTTCGCGATCGCCGCGTAGGCCGACGCGAGCTGCAGCGGCGTCCACAGATTCGCGCCCTGCCCGATCGACACCGACACGGTGTCGCCCTCGACCCAGGTCGTGCCGTCGCGCAGCTTCCGCCACTCCTTGGTCGGCACCAGCCCCGGCATCTCGCCGCCGAGCTCGATGCCGGTGCGCGAGCCGAGCCCGAGCGCGCGCGCGTAGTAGGCGAGCCGGTTCACGCCGAGCTCGAGCCCGAGCTTGTAGAAGTACACGTCGCAGGACTGGACCAGCGCCTTGTGCAGGTCCATGGCGCCGTGGCCCTCCTTCTTCCAGCAGCGGTAGGTGCGCCGGCCCAGCCGGAACGAGCCGCCGCAGTACACCTGGGTGTGTGGGTCGACCAGCTTCTCCTCGAGGCCGCCGATCGCGGTGACCACCTTGTAGGTCGAGCCCGGCGGGTACTGGCCCTGCAGCGCGCGGTTCATCAGCGGCTTGTGCGGGTCGCTGGTGAGCGCGCGCCAGACCTCGGGATCGACGCCGGTCGCGAAGCCGTTCGGGTCGAAGGCGGGGCGACTGGCGAGCGCGAGCACCTCGCCGGTGCGCGGGTCGAGCGCGACCACGGCGCCCTGCTTGTGCTCGCGGTCGAGCGCGGCCTCGGCGGCGAGCTGGAGCTGGTGGTCGATCGTCAGCACCACGTTGCGGCCGGGCTGCGGCTCGACGCGCGAGAGCAGGTCGAGCTCCTTGCCGTGCGCGTCGACGAGCAGGTTGCGGCCGCCCGGCCGGCCGCGCAGATCGGAGTCGAGCAGCCGCTCGATGCCGCCGCGGCCGATCACGTCGCCGAGCCGATAGCTCTGGAACTCCTTCTCGCGCAGCTGCTCCGGGCTGACCTCGCCGAGCCAGCCGAGCAGGTGCGCTGCGCTCGGCCCGAAGCGGTAGCCGCGCACCGGCGAGACCTGCGTGAGCACGCCGCCGAGCGCCCACAGCCGCAACTCGACGCTGGCCAGCGCGTCGCGGTCGAGATCGTGCGCGACGCGCTGCGGCTGGAAGCGCGCGCGGCCGCGCGGCGTGCCGTAGCTCTTGCGCACGGCGTCGAGGTCGCGGCCGGTGAGCCCGGAGATGCGCAAAAGCGTCGTAGGCACGTCCTCGGTCTCGTGCGGGACGACCAGGACCTCGAAGGCCGGCCGCGAGTCGACCAGCACCTCGAAGTTGCGGTCGAGCACCGCCCCGCGCGGCGCCTGCACGCGCTGCGTGCGCACGCTGTTCCGCTCCGCCGAGACCTTGTACACGTCGCCCTGCACCACCTGCAGGTAGAAGAGCCGCGTCAGCAGCAGCATCCAGACCGAGACCACCAGCAGCGAGACGCCGCGCAGCCGCCGCTCGACGGTTCCGTCCGAGGGCGGCGCGCTCGAAGTGAGCCGGCTCACGAGCGCCCGCGCGGGCCGTGCGCGGCCAGCACGGGCCAGGCGGCCTCGCTGTCGGCCTCGCTGAGCAGGCGCCGGAAGACCGACAGGAGCGGCGCCGCCGCGAGCGCGGTGGCGACGGCCGTGCCGGGCGCGCGGACCAGCAGGTCGAGCCAGTCGGACACGGCCTCGGGGGCGAACAGGCGCTGGGCCACGCCGAGCAGCACCCAGTTCACCACCGCGTAGACCCCGACGTAGGTCGCCCAGGGCCCGGCCGCGCGCAGGTAGAGCGCCTTGTCGAAGAGCCGGGTGGCCGCGCAGGCCGTGCCGCACAGCAGCGAGTACAGGCCGAGCGGCGAGACCGACAGCACGTCGAGCACGAAGCCCGCGCCGAAGGCGAGGATCAGGCCCTGCAGGCCGCCGCCGCGCAGGCCCATGGCCAGCGCGAAGATCAGGATCAGGTCGGGCTGGATCACCTGCGGCAGGAGCTGGCGCGCGAGGACCTGGCCGAGCAACAGGGCGAGCCCGATGCCGACGAGCTTCGCCAGCGCGCTCACGGCGTCGTTTCCTCGGGCGATGAAGATGCCTCGGGCGTGGGCGACTCGGGCACGGCCGCGGGCGCGGCGGGAGCGGAGGCCGGCGCAGGCGTGGCCGATTCGGGTGCGGGCGGCTCCGGCAAGGCGGGTGCGGGCGCCGAGGGCTCGGACGGAGCGGCCGTGGCCGGCGCAGGCGAAGCGGCCGCCGGCGGCTTGGGCGCCGGTCGAGCGGGCGGCTTCGGCGACGCAGGCGCGGGCGTCCGCGGCGTCGCCGTGGCGATCGACGGCGCGCCCTCCGCGCCGGCCGGCGCCGGCGGATCGGGCCAGAGCCCCTCGTCGGCGGCGGAGAACGCCTGCTCCTCGGGCAGCTGGCGCTGTTCGAGGATCACGAACACCTCGTCCAGCCGCGTGAAGTCCACGGCCGGCTCGACCTGCGCGGCCAGGAACAGGCCCGAGGTCTTGTGGTCGACCTTGGCGATCCGGCCCACGCGCAGGCCCTTCGGGTAGGTGCCGCCCATGCCCGAGGTGAGCAGCAGGTCGCCCTCCTCGAGGTTCTCCTGGCGCAGCATGTAGTCGAGGTCGCAGCTCGCCGAAGCCGCGCCGCGCACCGTGCCGCGCGCGCGCGTGCGCTCGACGTAGGCGTCGACCCGGCTCTGCGGGTCGATCATCAGCATCACCTTGGCCGCGCCCGGCGTGGTGCCCGAGACCAGGCCGACCACGCCCGACTCGGTGATCACCGGCATGCCCGGGCGGATGCCCGCCGCGGCGCCCTGGTCGATGATCAGCGACTGGAACCAGGGCGACAGGTCTTGGTGGATCACGTTCGCCGGCACCATCGGAACCTCGCGCTCGGAGCGGAAGCCGGCCAGCTTCTGGAAGCGCTCCGACGACAGGATCGCTTCGCGGTACTGCTGGTTCTCGTCCTCGAGCCGCGCCAGGCGCCCGCGCAGCTTGTCGTTCTCCTCGCGCACCCCCACCAGGGCCACGTAGTCACTCCAGACGCCGCGCAGCTCCTGCACCGGCAGGGTGACCATGCGCTCGAGCGGCAGCGTCAGGTTCAGCACCAGGCGCGGCGCAAAGCCGATCTCGGCCGGCCCGTGCTGCGAGGCCATGCCGATCGCGCACAGCGACGCGAAGAGCAGATAAAGCAGCGGATAGGCGTAGCGACGCAGCTGCTCGCTCAAGTCGTCCCGCTTTCTCGCTTTCGGGTGCTAGGCCCGATCCGTGACATCCCGGAGGAGGCCTGCGTCGTCGAGGCAGCGCCCACAGCCCATCACCACCGCGGTGAACGGGTCCTCTGCCAACATGATCGGCAATCCCGTTTCCTCCCGTAGCAGAATGTCGAGGTTCTGCAGCAGCGCTCCGCCGCCCGAGAGCACGATGCCCTTGTCGGCGATGTCGGCGGCCAGCTCCGGCGGCGTGCGTTCGAGCGCGATCTTGGTCGCCTCGACGATCGCGTTGACCGGCTCCTGGATGGCCTCGCGGATGTCCTCGGTGTGCAGCTCGAGGGTCTTGGGCACGCCCGCCACCAGGTCGCGGCCCTTCACGATCAGCGAGCGCTGCTCGTCCGTGGGATAGGCGGAGCCGATCTCGATCTTGATCCGTTCCGCAGTGCGCTCGCCGATCAAGAGGTTGTACTTGCGCTTCACGTAGTTGAGGATCGCCTCGTCCATCTTGTCGCCGCCGACGCGCACGCTGTTGGCGTAGACGATCCCGGACAGCGAGATGATGGCGACCTCGGTGGTGCCGCCGCCGATGTCGATGATCATGTTCCCCGACGGCTCGGTGATCGGCAGGCCCGCGCCGATCGCCGCCGCCATCGGCTCCTCGATCAGATACACCTCGCGGGCGCTGGCCGAGAGCGCGGACTCGCGCACGGCGCGCTTCTCGACCTCGGTGATGCCCGAGGGTACGGAGATCACAATTCGCGGCCGCAGCAGCGTCGAGCGGTTGTGCGCCTTCTGGATGAAGTAGCGCAGCATGGCCTCGGCGATCTCGAAGTCGGCGATCACGCCGTCGCGCAGCGGCCGCACCGCGCTGATCGAGCCGGGCGTGCGGCCGAGCATGCTCTTGGCCTCTTTGCCGACCGCGCGCACGCGGTGCTTGACCGTGTCGACCGCCACGACCGAGGGTTCGCTCGAGATGATCCCGCGGCCCTTGGCGTAGACCAAGGTGTTGGCGGTGCCCAGATCGATGGCGAGGTCGTTCGAGAACATGCCGAGCAGGCGGTCGAGCACCTTCAACATCGCTAGGCTCACCTTGTTTTGCGTGCGTGGCGTTGGCGTAGTTGCAGCCGTAAGTACCGATGGCGCCGCAGGAATCGCGGCCTTCACGGCGTGCCGCGCGATTCTACGAGCGATGCCGTTTCGGCGCAAGCACGGGCCTTGTGCAAAGCTCGCGAAACGGCAGCTTGCCGCGACTTTCCCAGGGAGATCGAGATGGGTCGGATCGGAATCTGGCTGCGCAACCTCGCCATCATCGCCGTGCTCGCCACCTTCGCCTTCCTGTTCGGCCAGCCGACCGGCAGCGACCCGGCGACCTCGCCGGTCGCGCGGGTGAACTCCGAGCCGATCCCGCGCGACGTGTTCGAGTTCTTCCGCGAGCAGAACGAGGAAGCCTTCCGCCAGTTCAACGATCAGGGCATGGACTCGGACCAGCTCTCGACGATCATCGACGAGCAGACGCGCTCCGCGCTGGTGCGCCGCTATCTGATCGCGCAGGAAGCCGAGTCACTCGGGCTGGCTGTCTCCGACGAATCACTCAAGGCCGACTTCCAGTCCACGCCCGGCCTGCAGATCGACGGCAAGTTCGACCGCGAAACCGCCGAACGCTACATCTCGCGCACGGGCCTGGGCCCGCGCGAGTACGCCGCGCAGCACCGCCGGGACCTCTTGCTGCGCAACTTCTCGCGCTTCGTGGCGTCGCCGGTGCGTGTCTCCGACGCGGCGGTGCGCGACGCGATCCTGCGCGAGGGCACGAAGCTCACGCTGCGCTTCGCCACCGCCAGCAAGGCCGCGCTGCGCCAACACATCACGGTGACGCCCGAGGAGGCGCAGGCGCTGATCGCCAAGGAGCCCGATCGCGTGCGCGGCGTGTACCAGCTGCGCTCCGCGGAGTACGCCAAGCCGGAGCAGGTGCGCGCGCGCCACATCCTGTTCAGCGGCGAGGACGCCGAGGCGCGGGCGATCGTGGCGCGCGGCCGGCTCGATGCGGGCGAGAGCTTCGCGGCGCTCGCCAAGGAGCTGTCCGCGGACGCCGCGACCCGGAACGACGGCGGGTCGCTGGGCGGCTTTCCGCGCGGCCGCATGCTGCCGGCCTTCGACGAGGTGGCCTTCGCGCTCGAGCCCGGTGCCGTAAGCGGTCCGGTGACGACCGACCGCGGGGTGCACCTGATCCTGGTCGAGAGCCACGACCCGGCCAGCCAGGTCGCGTTCGAGGCGGTCGCCGAGGAGCTCGCGACGGGGCTCCTGCGCGACGACAAGGCCTCCGAAGCGGCCCGCAGCGCGGCGAACGCGCTGCTCGAGCGGCTCGCCGCCGGAGCGCCCTTCGTGGCCTCGGCCGATGCCCTGAAGCTGCCGGTCTCGGTCACCGCCCCGTTCGGCATGCGCGATCCGAGCGTGCCGGGGCTGGCCGGGGTGGCGGAGCTCAAGGAAGCCGCCTTCGCGCTCACCCCTGCAGCGCCGAACGCGCGGCGGGTGTTCTCGGACATCGAGAACCTGTACGTGATCGCGCTGCTCTCGCGCGAGGAGCCCGATTCCGCGCAGATCGCAGGCGAGATGCCGGCCACGCGCGATCGCCTGCTACAGCGCGAACGCGGCCTCACCACGGGCCTCTGGTACCAGGAGCGCCTGAAGGAGCTCGAGGCGCAGGGGCAAGTCGAGCAGCTCGAGCTGGCGGCCCGCTAGCTGATCCCGAGTCGGCCCCGGGCGCTACGGGCCGCAGGAGCCCGCGGTACCCGCCGTGCAGGGCAGAAGCACCGAGCCGCTGCCCGTGCAATCCGCGCAGCGCGGGCCCGGGGGCGCCCCAATCAGCTGCTTGTAGCGAGCCGTGTCCGCCGCGCTGATGCCGCCCGCCGAGCTCTCGGTGGCGTTGGTCGCGTTGATGTCGAAGATCGCGCACGGCCGGTCACCCGCCGTGCCGCAGGTATCCGCGGCCTTGAGGGCGCCGATCGACGCCTTGAACTGCGCGCTGTCGGCCGCGGTTGTGCTGAACGACTGGTTGAAGTCGCCGTCGCAGACGTTGCCGTAGCCGTCGTGGTCGTCGTCGCGCTGGTCGCCGGTCAAGGTCGCCCAGGGGTTGCTCGTCACGTAGGTCGCATCGAGACGGGCGTTGATCGCGTTCACGCAGTTGTCGCAGGCGTCGCCGACGCCGTCGGCGGGCGACTCGAAGGCCGGGCCGACGCCCCCGTCTTCCTGGCCGGAATTGGGCACGGTCGGGCAGTTGTCGGCGGAGTCCGGCACGCCGTCGAGGTCGCCGTCCGGCTCCGAGCCCACGGTCGCGAGTACGGTTCCGGTCGTGATCGGCACCGCGATGAGGGAGGAGTTCACGGACAGATTTCCCGTCACCGTCACCGATCCGGAGCCCGCGGGTGCGGCGCTCACGATCACTGCACCGATCCGGTGTACGCCGAGCTCTCCGATGATCGGGTCGCCACCGTTCGCGCGCAGCACGTTGCCGGTGATCGCCCAGACGACGTCGTAGCCCGGCTCGGGGATGAAGTTCTCGAGCGTGATGCTCGGGTCGGTCGCGCCGATGTGGATGTCCCAGCCGCACGTTTCGTCGCCGGTGCCCGAGAGGCAGCGGTTGCACGTCGGTGGAACGCCGGGGCAGCCGGGCGAGGCCGTGGTCCCCGTGTCGTAGAAGACGTTGAGCGTCACGTCCGCACCGCCGGCGACGATCGTCACGGGGGCGGCCGGTGTCGGGTTGTTGATCGGGTTCTGAAAGACGGTGACGGCGCGAGCCGACCCGGAGAGAGTCAACGCGAGAACCGCGAGAATCAGAATCAGCCCGCTGCGCAACATTGCGTCCCCTTCGCGTGTGTCCGTGTGGCGTGCTCGCCGACGACGGGAATTCGACCACGCGCGCGTAGCCCGGTCAAGACACCTCCGTTCACCGTCGGAGAAAGAAGAGAGGCGGTGCCGCGTTCGCGGCCTGGCTGCTGCGTCGTGGTTTCGCTTTGCGCAT
>JBBDXF010000045.1:55341-80850 GCA_040902485.1 Myxococcota bacterium
CCCCCCCCCGCCCCCCCCCCCCCCCCCCCCCCTCTCCGAGGCCCTTCGATTCAGGCCCCGAGATGTCGATCAGGCGGACTTGCGGCGCGCCAGCGAAACGGCGCCCAGGCCGATCCCGAGCAGCACCATCGCCGCAGGCTCCGGAACCGGAACAAACGGGGTGGTGGTGAGCGAGAAGTCGACTGCCTCGAAGTCCTGGTTCTGGACCGTGTCGCCGTCGCCGGCGTTACCCGGGAGCAGCTGAACAGGACCCGGGCCCGTGAACGTGCCGATCAGGAAATCGGCCACGATACCCGTGGTGATGAAGCCCTGCGTGCCCGGACCAGGCGCCATGCGCACGACACCGGCCGAGACCACGTAGTTCGAGAAGCCCGTCGGAAGGAACGGATCGATCACGGTCGCAGGCTGCTGGATCGTGAAGCTTCCGATTCCGCCGTTCGAGATCTCGAGCGCGAGAGCCGCGACCGTGATGTTCTCGTTCACGTCCATCGTCAGCACCCAGTTGTCCGTCCCGACGCCCCCGACCTCCTCCTGAGTCAGGAACAGATCGACCGTCGCCGCGTTTGCCATGCCGGCAACGAGCAGTGCAGCGGTCGATGCCACCAATGCAATCAGTTTTCTCATAGCTCTTACCCTTCCCTCCAGTGGAATGGACTCATCAAGAAGACCACGATGCGTAATCTGCTTCGAGCCCTGCATTGAAACGATCCCGTCGAAATCGATGCGACTCTACCATGTCCCGAGCCCCCTGGGTCAAATTTCCATCCATTTTCGGGTGGAAAATCCGACCCAGGGGGGTTCGGATGCCTCTCTAGCCTAGAAACAATTGCCCGCCGTACCGGCCTGGCAGGTGAGCGGACACGTCGTGCAGCGCGGGCCGGGCGCCGTGCCGATCAGCTGCTTGTAGCGCGCGGTGTCGGCGGCGTTGATACCGCCGGTCGAGATCTCCGTCGCGTTGTTCGCGTTCAGGTCGAAGATCGCGCACGGCCGGGTCGCCAGGGTACCGCAGACGTCGGAGGCCTTGAGATCGCCGATCGACGCCTTGTACTGCGCGGTATCCGCCGCGGTGGTGGCCCCGTTGTTGCCGTTGTCACCGTCGCAGACGTTGCCGTAGCCGTCGTGATCGTCGTCGCGCTGCTCGCCGGTGAGCGTCGCCCACTGGTTGGCCGCCAGGTACGCCGTCCCTCCGCCGGGCACGCGCGGGTTGAAGATGCGCATGCAGTTGTCGCAAGCGTCGCCGACCCCGTCTGCGCTGACCGCGCCCGCGGTGGTGACCTCGAGTCCGCCCGCGCCGTCTTCCTGACCGGCGTTCGCGACCGTCGGGCAGTTGTCGACGTTGCCGCAGATCCCGTCGCCGTCGACGTCGTCACCCTGACCGGTGCAGTCGATCGGTCCGTCGGTTGCGGTGCACTGCGGACCCTCGTCCGTCAGCGGGCACTGCGTGGTGCTGACCTTGACCAGAACGTCCGCGCTGCGAGCAGCGAAGACGTTCAGGTCGCGGAGCGTGAACGCCGCCACCGAGTTGGTCGTCGGCGGGTTCTGCGCCAGGCCGAAGTACGCGACCGTCGCCGCGTCGGCATCACGCCACTGGAACTTCGGACCCGAGGCCGGCTTGGTCGTCGAGCCGATCGTGTACATGATCGCGCGATCGTCCTGGCCGGTGGCGAAGAACGAGTTCGTCTTGGCGCCGACCGTTCCGAAGCCGAGGCGCTGATTGCACGCATCCACGCCGTTCAGCACGTTGACGTTGTCGCCGATGCAGCCCGGGATTCCGTCCGGACCGGGACCCTTGTCGTAGGTGAGCCCCCAGTCGCTCAGGAAGACGTCGCCGCCACCCGGACCGTACCGGTAGCTGAAGCCGTCCTCGAAGCCGGAGACCACCGTACCGAGGGCCGCCGGATCCCAAACGACGTTGGCGCCGGCGCCCGTACCGCAGCAGGCCTCGTCGATGTTCAGGGTGCTGCCGTTCAGGAACGTACCGCCCGTACCGACGCCGCTGCCGAACGAGGAGCCCGGATCGACCGGACCCATGTCGGCCAAATCGACGTCCGGAAGGCCCTCGTTCGCGATGTCGCGGAAGTCCGAAGCCGCGTTGCCGGACGTCCCGACGACGAACAGGGGCACGCGGACGTCGGCGGCCTGGCCGGTGATGCCGCCGATGCGCTCGCCGGCGACCAGATCGAGCTCCGGATAGCCGTGCGTGTTGTACCCGATCGGCAGGCCGAGCGGGTTGGTGCCGGCGTTGAACGGACCGTTGCAGGCGCGGCAGCTGCCGCCCTGTCCGGAGCAACATGCGCCGCCCATTCCGCAATTCACGGCGTCGGGATCGCACGCGCTCGCACCATCGCTGCAGCGCCCGACGAAGCCGGCCGCGTTGCCCCAGCCGCCCATCTTGCAGCGCAGGTCGTTGTCGACCAGGTAGGTCAGGGAGGTGACCGCGGCCACGCCGATCGTGTCACGCTCGCCCGCCACGCGGGTCGCTTCCACTTCGCCGTTCTGGATCGCGAGCTGGATGCCCGCGTTCGGATCCTGCAGACCCGCCTCGTTGAACTCCTGCAGCTCTGTCGTGGAGATGTCGAAGTCCTTGTAGCAGTGGGGCGGGCAGACCGGGACGCCACCCGAGGTGTACGCCGTCTTCTGCGCCGCGGTCAGATCGTTTTCCCAGAGGAAGCTGATGCCGTTGCGCACCGCCTCGTAGCACTGCTGGCCGGCCCCGTTGACGACCGTGCCGGGGACCCAGCCGACCGGCGGGTCGCAGGTGTAGGTGACGATGTGGGTGTTGAACGTGCCGCTGACCGCCACCGAGATGAAGAACCAGTCGCCCCAGTACGAGTCGCCGAGCGCGGTGACCTTCCGCACGTTCAGAGGCTCCGGACCCGGGTTGGCGATCGTCGGGTGCGTGTAGTCCGCGATCTCGCGGGCGTCGGTCGTGCGCGCCTGGTGGATCAGGCCCGTGCCCTGCGCGCTGCGGCCGATGCTGCCGGCATCGCGCTGCGGATCGAAGTTGACCGGCGGGTTCTCGATGCCGTAGGGCGGGGTGCTGGTGGGTTGACCCGAGCCCGTGGACGCGGGACCCATGTTGGCGAAGGTCTGGCTGCCCGCCCCGCCGAGCTTCAGCTCGACGCCGAGGCCGACGCCGTGACCGCCGAAGGCGCGCGTGTCATCGCCGTCGGAGCAAACCGACAGCGTGCCGCCGCAGACGGTGGTCGCGGTGGCGTTCGTGCAGGTACAGGTCGCCGCGTCGTTCGGATCGGCGGCGCGCCCGAACTTGTCGAATGTCAGGTCGCAGGTGTCGGGGGACAGGCCCGAGCACTCGCCCGCCGGACCGCTCGTGAGGCAGCCGACGTTGTTGTTGAAGGTGCAGCGTCCGGCCCGGTGCGGCCACACACAGCTCGACAGCCCGGTGGCCAGGTCGCCGTACGAACAGCGCCCGGCGGGCGCGACCTGCAGGTTGCAGATCTCGTTTGGATTGTCCGAGCAGCGGGTGCCCGTGCTCGTGTAGCAGCCTTGCACCGAACTGCAGGACGACGCGTTGGAATCGACGACGTTGTTCTGACCAGCGCTTCCTACCGCCTCATACGGAAAGATGTCCGCATGAGCTGGCAGGGCCATGGACCCCACCAACAGAAAAAGCGCGATTAGTCGTAGAGCGACCATTTCCCCTCCCTTCAAACTCAAAAACTCCCTCGGCGCCACGAGCGCCTCGGAACCCTCTCATACCGCGAAGTGGAATCCAAGCCTTTTTTGGGGTCGTAACCCCACTCCACGCGAGAGGCTCTTCCGCGCCCCTCTGGGGGGAGGTGGCTGCGCATTGCCGAACGTGGCGAAGATTTCCGCCTGGATTTGCGCCTGGCGCCCGCAAACGTGAAGCCCCTGGGGACCGGTCGGGTCGCCAGGGGCTCTTGCGTACTCTCTTGCGTGCGGGTCGGGCGCGGGCTCGGACTAAAGCTCGGCGAAGGCCTCGAGCAGCCGCTGCTTCGAGGAGTGGCGCAGCTTCTCGATCGCCCGCGCCTCGAGCTGACGGACCCGCTCGCGCGACAGACCGAGCTTCTCGCCGATCTCCTCGAGCGTGTGGTCCTGCTCGCCCTTCATGCCGAAGCGCCAGCGCAGGATGTTCCGCTCGCGCTCGTTGAGCTGCGAGATCGACTCCTCGGTCGCGCGCTCCAGCCGCAGCCGATCCAGACTCTCGAGCGGCGACACCGTCGCGGGGTCCTTCACGAAGTCCTTGAGCACCTTCGAGTCGGTCCCCTTCACCTGCGTCTCGAGCGAGACCGGCTCGCGCGTCATCTTCTGCAGACGCTCCGTCTGCTCGACGGAGATCTTCAGCTCCTTCGCGAGCTCGGAGGTCTTCGGCTCGCGGCCGAGTCGCTTCGAGAGCGCGTTGTACGTGCGGTAGTACTTGAGCAGCGTGTCGTGCATGTGACTCGGAATGCGGATCGTGCGCGACTGGTTCTGGATCGCGCGGATCAGCGCCTGCCGGATCCACCACAGCGCGTAGGTCGAGAACTTGTGGCCGCGTCGGTAGTCGAACTTCTCGACGGCGCGGATCAGCCCGAGGTTGCCCTCCTGGATCAGATCCTGGAACGCAATCCCCATGTTCCGGTAGTCCTTGGCGATCGCGATCACGAGCTTCAAGTTGTGCTGGACGAACTTGTTCTTGTGCCACATCAGCCGGTCGTAGGCGAGATCGACACTGTCCATCAGCTTGATGTACTCGGGCGCCTTCACGCCCATCGACAGCTCCACCTCGCGCAGCTGCTTGCGCAGCGTGCGCAGGTCGCGCTCGCGATCGACCTTGCCCTTCTCCGTCTTCGGTGCGCGCTTGGGCGACTTCAGGTCGCGGATCTGGCGCTCGTAGCTCGCCATCGTGTCACGCGCGCTGCGCAGCTTGCGGCGGATGCGCTCGAAGATCTGCATGGAGAGATCTGCTTCGCGCAGCGCCTTCTGGATGCTCGAGCCGAGCTTGGCCAGCCCGTCCTTGTCGTCCTTGCCCGAGGCCGCGAGCTCGTCGTACTTCGCGAGCAGGCCCTCGACCTTCTTCAGGCACTTGTCGAGCTTCTCGCCGCGTTCTTCACCCTCGGGCGTGCCGGAGCCGTAGGCCTCCGACATCTTCGCGGTGACTCGATTCTCGGTCTGGAGACCCTTCCAGATGTCGATCGCCTCGCGCCACGTGAACGACACCGAGAGAATCCCCGAGCGCATCTCGTGCGTCGCGGACTCCATCTCCTTCGCGAGCATGACCTCTTCGTCCTTGGTCAGCGTCGGAATGCTCGCGATGTCGTTGAAATAGGAGAGCAGCGTGTTGCGATTGCGCGCGGCCTCCTCGTCCGGATCCACGTTCGAGTGCTCCGGGTCGATCGCCTTGGTCTCTGTCCAGCGTCCCTGGCTCATGATGCTTGCCTTCGTCTCCTGCCCGATTCGAGTGAGGCAACCGTGTGATGCCTCGGGCCCGGGCCCAGTTTTTCGTGGTTCGAGCGGCACCACCCCCGCAGCGCCGCCGCCAACATGCCTCGCTGTGTCCGGTCGGTCCGACGCAGCGTGTCAAAACCTACGTGCAAAAAAACGGCTCCACTCACGCTCCGGCGGTCTCGCGAGACTTGCCAAAGGGGGGGCCGCTTCCGAAGAGCAGGGCTCGGCTGCCTACTTTTCGTCGCGGACCGTATGAGACTTGAGCCCCTCTGTCAAGAAATAATCCTGAAGCTCCTTCCGGAGGACGTTCGAGTACTTGCGAGCAATATTCGGACCCGCTCGAAGCGGCAACCGAGAAGCAGCGTACCCTGGAGCCAGGCGGCGACCGGACCCCGTCCGCCGGGTCTGACGCAGCGAGCCGTAAGGCGATTCAGACCTCGCGGGTCTTGTGGATGAGCTGCACGAACTCGGCGCGCGTCTTGGGGTCGGACTCGAACTCCCCGATCATGGCGCTCGAGATCGCGTACGAGTTCTGCTTCTGCACGCCGCGCATCATCATGCACAGGTGCTGGGCCTCGATGATCACCGCAACTCCGCGCGGCTGAAGGACTTTTTCGATCACCCGCGCGATCTGGTTGGTCAGCCGTTCCTGCACCTGGAGGCGGCGCGAGTACATCTCGACCAGCCGCGCGATCTTCGACAGTCCGACGATCCGGCCGTTCGGGACGTAGGCCACGTGGGCCCGGCCGAAGAACGGCAGCAGGTGGTGCTCGCACAGGCTGTAGAAGTCGATGTCCTTCACGATCAGCATCTCGTTGTACGACTCTTCGAAGACGGCGTCGTTCAGGATCTTCTGCGGGTCGAGCTGGTAGCCCTGGGTGAGGAACTCGAAGGAGCGCGCGACGCGACCGGGCGTGCGCAGGAGGCCCTGGCGGCCCGGCTCCTCGCCGATCTCGTGCAGCAGCTGCTCGATCAGGCCCTCGATCTTGCTCATGGGGTCGGTTCGCTCCCGAAGTACTCGACGGAGTTGTTGCTCGTCTCGACCAGCCGCACGCAGGCGAGCCGAGCCGGCGCAACCGCGACGCGAAGCGTATCCCAGATGTACCGGGCGATGTTCTCCGCCGTCGGTACGACGCGCTCGAAGTCGCGCACGTCCTGGTTCAGGAAGCGATCGTGGAGCTCGCCGAGCACGCGCTCGCCCACGATCGCGTCGACGGCCTCGCCGGCGTCGCTCGTGCCCTCGAGCGTGAGCTCGATGCGGTAGTTGTGCCCGTGCCCCGACGGGTTCGCGCACTTGCCGTACACGGCGCGGTTGCGCGCCTCGTCCCAGTCCGGGCGTGCGAGCACGTGCGCGGCCGAGAACGCGTAGCGTCGGATCACGCGGGTCACCGCTGCACCTCGATCGTCACGTCGTCGGTGGGGCTGAGTCGGATGCGGTGCAGCACGCCCTTCGGCAGCGCCGCGTCGAGCAGCCCGAAGATCAGCTCCGCGAAGCCCTCCGGCGTCGGAGCGCGCTCGCGGAAGTACGGCGTGTCGTCGTTCAGCGAGCGGTGGTCGAAGCGCGCCTCGACCTCCCGCTCCATGACCTCCTTCAGGTCCTTCAGATCGATCACCATGCCCGTCTCGGCGTCGACCGGACCGGACAGTGTGACCTCGAGCTCCCAGTTGTGGCCGTGCGTAGCGCCCTTGCGGTCGCGATACGAGGCGGAGAACTCCAGCCGGCGCGTGATCAGCACGATGTTCGTCGCCTCGGACGCTCGCTCGGGCTCAGAAGTTCCGCATGAGGCCGATCACGACGCCCTGCACCTGGACATCCTCGGCCGGGAACTCCATCGGCGCCAGCGCCGCGTTGGCGGGCACGAGTCGGATCTTGCCGCCGTCCTGGTAGAAGCGCTTGAGCGTGCACTCGTCGCCGCGGATCAGCGCGACCACGGTCTCGCCCGCGCGCGGCGTCTTGCGCGCCTCGAGCACCACCACGTCGCCATCGACGATGTGGTCTTCGATCATCGAGTCACCGCTGACGCGCAGCGCGAAGCAGTCTCGCCGAGCCACCAGATCGGGCGGGACGGCGATGGTGTCGGGAACCGAGACGGCTTCGATCGGCCGGCCCGCCGCGACGCGGCCGAGCAACGGGATCTCGACGCGCGCGGGTGCGCGCTCTTCGCGCACCACTTCGATCGAGCGGCTGCGGTTCCAGGCCTTCCGCAGCAGGTTCTTGTCGACGAGGTTCTGCACGTGCTTGTGCACCGTGGCCACCGACGACAGACCGAAGCGCTCGCCGATCTCCTCGAGGCTCGGCGCGTAGCCCTCTCGTTCCAAGTATTCGCAGATGAAATCGAAGATCTCTTTCTGTCTCTTGGTGAGGTGCATGCGAACTCCCATCGCCCCGCGGACCGGGGCAGCCGCCCTACTCTACCTTGCGAAAGTCCCTGGCGGTGAAAGACCTGCGCAATCGCAGGCTATTCGAAAGGATGGCGAAAATCAATCGTTGGCTCGCCCCGCTGGCGGCGATCGTGGGCGCGGCGGCCTGGTTCCAACCCTCGGTCGCGGGCTCCGACCTCTGGTGGCACCTGGCGGCCGGCCGCGAGATCCTGGAATCGCGCAGCCTGCCCACCGTCGACCACTTCTCGTTCACCTTCGACGGCCGGGACTGGATGCACCACGAGTGGCTCTGGGGCGTCGGCTACTGGCTGGCCTGGGAGATCGACCCGCAGCTCGTCGCGTGGGCGAATCTCGCGCTGCTGAGCGCGGTCTTCGCGGTCGCCTTCGAGGTGGCGCGACGCCACTGCGGCTCGTCGTTCGGCGCGGGGCTCGCGCTGTGGGGCGCGGCCGCGGCCTCGTACTGGTTTCTCGACATCCGACCGCACGAGCTGACGCTGCTGTTCGTCGGCATCGTGCTGCTGACGCGCCACCAGCCCTGGGCGCCCTGGCTGTGGCCGCCGCTGATGGTGCTCTGGTGCAACCTGCACGGCGGCTTCGTGTTCGGCTTCGGCGCGATCGGCCTGTTCGCGCTGGTCGAGACGCTGCGCGCATCGTGGGCTTCGAGGCGCCTCTCGATCGACCGGCGGCTGTGGGCGGGCGTCGCGCTCACCGGGCTCGCCTTCCTGTGCAACCCCTGGGGCTGGCGGATCCTCGAGTATCCGGTCGCCTATCTCGACTCGAGCTCGCCGTTCCGCGAGATCCTCGAGTGGCAGCCGCCGGGCTTCAGCCTCGATCCGCGCGACTTCGCCGGCCGCTTCACCTGGCTGCTCGCGGCGGCGGTCGCGGGCTCCGCGCTCGAGCTGCGCTCCAAGCGGCGCGACCTGTACCTGGTGTCACTGGCGGCAGTCACCTGCTCGATGGCGCTCACCTCGAGGCGCTTCATTCCGTTGTTCGCCGTCACCGCGCTGCCGATGCTCGCGACGCTGTTCACGGCGCTTCGCGGCGCGGTCGTCGGGCGGCTGCCGGAGGCGCTCGCGGGACGCGTCGCGGCGGCGGCCCCGCTCGCGGCGCTGGTGCTCGCGCTCGCGCTCTGGCGCGACGTGCGACTCACCCCGGGGCTGCTCGAGCGCTGGACCGAGTCACAGCTCTACCCGCGCGCCGCGCTCACCTACCTGCGGGCGCTCGCTCCCGGACCACGCCTGCTCAACCACTACAACTGGGGCGGCTACGTGATGCTGCACGCGCCCGAGTTCAAGGTGCTGATCGACGGCCGTGCGAACACGCTCTACGACGACAAGACCTATCTCGACTACATCGCGCTCACGCGCGCGGGCGACGGCCTCGCGGCGCGGCTCGCGCAGTATCCGGTGGACGCGGCGCTGCTGCCGGCCGGACCCGGTCGGCTCGCCGAGGTGCTGGCCGGCCCGCGCTACGGCTGGCGGGTGATCTACTCCGACGGCGTGGCCACCGTGCTCCTCCCGCCGGGCTCGCCCCGGCTCGCGCGCCCGCTGCCGCGGCCGGACGAGCTGCTCGCGGACGACCCCGACTGGCTGCTGCTGCGCGGCGATGCGGCGGCCCGCGAAGGCAACCGCGAGGCCGCCCGCTCGCTGACCGAGGCCGCGCTCGAGCGCGACCCCCTGCTGGTGCGCGGCTACGGCCAGCTGGCGGATCTCTACGCCCAGGAGCGCAACGCCGCCGGGATCGAGGCCACGATCGAGCGCGGGATCGCGGTCGAGCCGCGCTCGACCCAGTCCCTGCGCCAGGTCGAGGCCTACGCCTGGGACCGGCTGGGCGAGCGCGCGCGCGCGCTCGAGGCGCTCGAGCTTTCGGTCCCGCGCGGCCCGTTCTCGCGGCCCGAGGGGGTCCGCTCGCAGATCGCGGCGCGCCGGGCGCAGCCACAGTCCCGTTGACTTCGCACGCCTCGGCCGTACCCTGGCCCGCGCTTGGCACTCCGACTTCGCGAGTGCCAACCCCACGAACGCGCGAGAACGAGAGAGAGGGAGAACGGAACCATGAAGATTCGACCGCTCCAGGATCGCATCCTGCTGCGTCAGGTCGAGGGCGAGGCGAAGACGGCGGGCGGGATCATCATCCCGGACAGCGCCAAGGAGAAGCCTCAAGAGGGCGTGATCGTCGCCACCGGCAAGGGCAAGGTCCGCGAGGACGGCAAGCTGACACCGCTCGACGTCAAGGCCGGCGATCGAGTGCTGTACGGAAAATATTCCGGGAACGAGATCACAGTCTCGGGAGAGACGTTCGTGATCGTGCGCGAGGAAGACATCCTCGCGGTTCTCGGCTGAGAGGAGTGATCCGATGAGCGCCAAGGAAATCAAGTTCGACACCCACGCTTCGGACGCGATCATCCGCGGAGTCAACGCGCTGGCGAACGCCGTCAAGGTGACGCTCGGTCCGAAGGGCCGGAACGTGATCATCGAGAAGAGCTACGGCTCGCCGGTCGTGACCAAGGACGGAGTCACGGTCGCCAAGGAGATCGAGCTCGAGGACAAGTTCGAGAACATGGGTGCGCAGATGCTGCGTGAAGTCGCGTCGAAGACCTCCGACGTCGCCGGCGACGGCACCACCACCGCGACCGTGCTCGCGCAGGCCGTGTTCCGCGAGGGCCTGAAGATGGTCGCCGCGGGTCACAGCCCGATCGAGCTCAAGCGCGGCATCGACATCGCGGTCGAGGCGATCGTCGGCGAGCTCGCGAAGCTGTCGAAGCCCACGCGCGACCGCGCGGAGATCGCGCAGGTCGGCTCGATCAGCGCCAACAACGATCCCGAGATCGGCAACATCCTGGCCGACGCGATGGCCAAGGTCGGCAAGGAAGGCGTGATCACCGTCGAGGAGAACAAGGGCCTCGACACGATCCTCGACGTGGTCGAGGGCATGCAGTTCGATCGCGGCTACCTCTCGCCCTACTTCGTGACCGACGCGGAGCGCATGGAGGTCGCGCTCGAGAACCCGGCGATCCTGCTGAACGAGAAGAAGATCTCGAACATGAAGGACCTGCTGCCGCTGCTCGAGCAGGTGGCGCGCGCAGGCAAGCCGCTCCTGATCATCGCCGAGGACATCGAGGGCGAGGCGCTCGCGACGCTGGTCGTGAACAAGATCCGCGGCACGCTCAACGTCGCGGCCGTGAAGGCGCCCGGCTTCGGCGATCGCCGCAAGGCCATGCTCGAGGACATGGCGATCATGACCGGCGGCCAGGTGATCGCGGAGGAGCTCGGCATCAAGCTCGAGAACGTGACGCTCGCCGACCTGGGCAAGGCCGGCCGCATCGTGATCGACAAGGACAACACCACGATCATCTCGGGCGCGGGCAAGAAGAAGGACATCGAGGCCCGCTGCAACGAGATCCGCAAGCAGATCGACGACACCAAGTCCGACTACGACCGCGAGAAGCTGCAGGAGCGCCTGGCCAAGCTCGCCGGCGGCGTCGCCGTCGTGAAGGTCGGCGCCGCGACCGAGAGCGAGATGAAGGAGAAGAAGGCGCGCGTCGAGGACGCGCTCCACGCCACGCGCGCGGCGGTCGAGGAAGGCATCGTCCCCGGCGGCGGCGTCGCGCTGATCCGCGCCATGAAGGTGCTCGACGGCCTCTCGGGCTCGAGCACGGAGCAGCAGGCGGGCATCGACATCATCCGCCGCGCGGTCGAAGAGCCGCTGCGCATGATCGCGCAGAACGCGGGCCACGAGGCCTCGGTCGTCGTCGACAAGGTCGCCAACGGCAAGGGCGCGTTCGGCTTCAACGCCGCGACCGAGACGTATGGCGATCTGGTCAAGGACGGTGTGATCGATCCCACAAAAGTGGTGCGCACCGCGCTCCAGAACGCGGCCAGCGTCTCGGGCTTGCTGCTGACGACGCACGCGATGATCGCCGACCGACCGAAGGACGAAGAGTCCGGCGGCGGCGGCCACGCCGGCCACCAGCACTAGCCCGCGCGCTCGGCCCGGCCCTCGGGGTCGGCTGCGATCTCGATCCTTCAGCCCCTCCGGGACGCTGCCGATGCAGCTTCCCGGGGGGCGAAGGCGAGATGTCGTCCGCCGAGCGTCACGCGGAGTTTCTGGCGCAGCGTCTGCGCGGCTTCGGCCTGCGCATCGAGCTCGCGCGCGGCGGCATGTCCGCGGAAGGCGAGCTCACGCTCGCCTCGACGCCGTTCGAGACGCTGCACCGTCCGCTGGTGATCGAGCGCGCCCGCTTCTACACGCTCGGCCACAACCGGCTGAAGTTCTTCCAGCCGCCGGTCTTCTTCGACCTGCCCGCCGTCGACGTCACGCGCTGCGAGTCGGCGGCCGACGTCGAGGCGGCCCTGCGCCGCACCTGGGCCGCTTCGCTGCGCGACCTGGGTGAAGCGCTCGCCTGGCTGCAGCGCCTGCGCGCACCGACGGAGCTGGTCGCGGGCGGCGCACGCCTGCGTCTGGTCGACGACGCGGCAGGCGCGATCGAGGTGCGCTCGCCGCGCGAGCTGCTGGTGCCGAGCAGCGGCGAGCTGTCGGAGCGCTCGCTCACGACTCCGAGCGAGCGGCGCTTCCGCCCGCTCGCGAGCCTGGAGAGCGCGAACGAGCTCGCGATCTCGATCGCCTCCGCGATGCACGAACGCGCTTCGCGCAGCTCGCTGGTGCCGGCGCCCCCGCCGCTCGCGGCCGCGAAGCAGCCGCCCGCTGCGAAGCGCGCGCGCCGCGTGCTCGCGGTCACGAATTCGACCGAGGCGCTCGCCGAGCTGGTCGGCCAGCTCTCCGAGCAATCGGTCGAGATCGACTTCCTGCGCGAGCCGAGCCGGGCGCTCGGCGCGTTCCGCGAGCGCAGCTACGAGCTGGTCTTCGTCGACGTCCACCTCGGTCGCGAGGACGGCTTCGAGCTCGCCATGCGCCTGCGCTCGCTGCCCGGCGTGGAGCAGCTGCCGATCGTGCTGATCGACGAGCGCGAGAGCAACACCAACCGCTCGGCCGCGCGCGATGCGGGCGCGGCGCTGTACGCGGTGAAGCCGCTGCGCTGGGAGGAGATCGGCGACACGCTGCTCGACCTGCTCGACCACGCGGCCTATCGCCGCTACCGGCGCTTCCCGGCGCGGCTGGTGGTTCGCACGACGCCGGGCTCGGAGAGCTGGGACGAGCTCACCGAGCTGGTGGCGCGCGGCGGCATCTGCCTGCGCACCCGGCGCGACATCCTGCCGGGCGCGATCGAGCGCTACCGCATCGATCTGCCCGCGCCGTTCTCGCCGATCGAGGTCGAGGGCGACGTGATGTCGCGCGCGACGCTGCCCGGCTACGCGAGCGTGCTCGCGGGCATCCGCTTTCGCAGCTTCCTCGACGAAGGCGAGGCGCGCTGGATCCGCGTGATCGAGGCGCTGGCGGAGCGCAATGCCGGGGCTTCGGAGCTCGGGCGCTAGCCGACGACCTGACGCGCCTTTTTGATGTCGTCGTCCATGATCGTCTTGCGCTTCTCGCGCTGAGCCGACGCGCTCGCTTCCTGGGCCAGCCGCGCGATGTATTCCTCGGCTGCCGCTACCGCCAGCTCGACCGCCGGCCCGGACGTCCTCAGCTCACCGCCGTGCTTCGTGAGCAGCCGCTTGATCGCGGCCGCGGGAATTTCCGCCATGTACTCCTCGCCCCCGGAACCGTTCGTGGTTCGCGTCCCTAGGATTCCCAGCCCGGACGCTGCCGTCAACCGCTCGCGGCCTTCTCCAGGCGCTGCAGGAAATCGACCACGAGCCGCGCGATACGCTCGCGTTCGCGATCGACCGGCAGCACGTGCGCGGAGTCCTCGAGCCAGTGCAGCTCGTGCTCGCCCGGCGCAAGCCCGCGCAGGATGCGCTCGGCGTTGTGCGGCGGCACGGTCGGATCGCGCCGGCTGTAGATGAGCTGCACCGGCGCGCGCACCTGGCCGAGCCGGCGCTCGACCTCGCGCCCGAGCTTGCACAGCTCGCTCACCGAGCGCAGCGGCATGCGGTCGTAGCCGGGGTGACGCGCGCGCGCCTCGTCGTCGAGGATCGCAGGGGTCTTCGGCAGCGAGCCCAGGAGCGGCCAGAGCAGCGGCACGGCGAAGCGAACCAGCCGACCGAGATCGATCGGCGCGGCCAGCACCACCGCACCCGCGACGCGCCTGCGCTGGGCGAGCGCGAGCGCCAGCACGCCGCCGAGCGAGAGCCCGAGCACGTACACGCGCGCGTGTCGCTGCGCGAGCGCGTCGTGGGCGGCGACCACCGCCTCGAGCCAGGCGGAGCGCGGGGTCGCAGCGAGCTCTTGGTGTCGGGTCAGATGGCCCGGCAGCAACGGGCCGTGGCAGTGGAAGCCGGCGGCTGCGAGCGCCTCGGCCGGCGGCCGCACCTCGTACGGGGTGCCGGTCAGGCCGTGGATGCAAAGCACCGCGGGCGCACCGCCGTCGCGCGGATCGCCGAGCTGGAAGGCGCTTCCGTCCGCCTTCACAGCAGCTCCCGCGAGGCGGCCAGATCGGCCGCGCGCGTCACGGTCGCGATCGACACCTTGTGACGCCGCGCGGCGCGCGCGCACGACTCGTACTCCGGCTTCACGCTCGCGCCGGCGCCCGCGGAGCCGGCCAGCTTCACGCGGATCGCGCCGTAGGGCGTGTGGACCGAGCGCGCGGAGCGCGCGCGCACCAGCCGCGGCACGACCTGCACGCGCACGCCGAGCGCGCTCGAGTCCGCGAGCACGCGCCGCGCGAGCCGATCGGCGTCGCTCGGCCGCGCGATCACGCGCAGGAGCTGGCCGGGCCGGCCTTTCTTCATGATCAGCGGCACGAGCGAGACGTCGAGCGCACCGTCCTCGAAGAGCCTCTCCATCAGGAAGGGCAGGTGCTCGGGACTCATGTCGTCGAGGTTGGTCTCGAGCAGCGCCACGTTCTCGCGCGCGAGGCCCGGCTCGAGCTCGCCGAGCACCGCGCGCAGCACGTTCGGGAGCGGCCCCTTGCGCTCGTCGCCCGCGCCGAAGCCCTGCGCGAGCGGGCGCAGCGCGGGCATCGCTCCGAACTCGTCGGCCAGCGACGCGAGCAGCGCGGCACCGGTCGGTGTCACCGTCTCCCACGCGACGTCGAGCGGATAGGTGGGCAGCCCGCGCAAGAGCTCGAGCGTCGCGGGCGCGGGCAGCGGAATCGGGCCGTGCTCGGTCGGGACCGCGCCGTGGCCGAGCGGCAGCGCGCTCGCGCTGATGCGCGTGACGCCGAGCGCCTCGACGGCCGCGCACACGCCGACGATGTCGCCCAGCGCGTCGAGCGCGCCCAGCTCGTGGAAGTGCACGCGCTCGATCGGCACGCCGTGGATGCGGCCCTCCGCGCGCGCGAGCCGCTCGAACACGTCGAGGCTGCGCTCGCGCACGCGCGCGGAGAGCTTCGCCTTGCGCAGCAGCGCGCGGATGGTGCGGAAGCTGCGCCCGTGATGATCGTGATGATCGCGGGGATGGTGGCGCTCGGCAGCCGGGAACGACACGTAGCGCGAGGCGAGCGCGCCGCGCGTGACGCGCGCGGAGCGCAGGCGCAGCGGGCCAACGCCGAGCCCGGTGAGCGCCTCGCGCACCGCCGCGAGCGGCGCACCGACCTCGAGCAGCGCGCCGAGCAGCATGTTCCCGGCCGCGCCCGAGAAGCAGTCGAAGTGCAGCACGCGCGCGCCGCGCGCGGCGCGCTCAGGAGCGATTGATGAGCGACGCGACGTACGCGGCTCCGAAGCCATTGTCGATGTTCACCACCGTGACGTTCGCGGCGCAGGAGTTCAGCATCGCGAGCAGGGCCGCGACGCCGCCGAAGGACGCACCATAGCCGACGCTGGTCGGCACGGCGATCACGGGCACCGCCACCAGGCCGCCGACCACCGAGGCGAGCGCGCCCTCCATGCCCGCGACCGCGATCACGACCGAAGCCTCGCGCAGCGTGGGCAGCGTCGCGAGCAGGCGGTGCAGCCCGGCCACGCCCGCGTCGTAGATGCGCTCGACCTTGTTGCCGTACAGCTCCGCGACCAGCGCCGCCTCCTCCGCGACCGGCAGGTCGGAGGTGCCGGCCGAGACCACCGCGATCACCCCGCGTCCGCGCAAGACCCGCGGCGCCTGGCGCAAGACCAGCAGGCGCGCGCTCGCATGATGGTCCAGCTCGGGAATCCGAACGCACACCTCGCCGGCCTGCTCGGTCGTGACGCGCGTGACCAGCACGTCGCCCCCCGCCGCGCGCAGCACAAGCACGATACGCGCGATCTGCTCCGCGGTCTTGCCGGTACCGAGCACGACCTCGGGCACGCCGCTGCGCAGCGCGCGATGGGTGTCGACGCGCGCGTCGCCGAGCAGCTCGAACGGCAGCCGCGCGAGCGTCTCGACCAGCTCGTCGCGCGGCAGGTCGCCGCGGACGAAGCTCTCGAGCAGCGCGTGCAGGCGGTCGCGGTCCATGGCGCGCAGGAGTCTAGACGATCGGCGGGTCCACGGGCGCGAGCACGAAGTGCAGGCGCAGAGGTCCGCCGCGCTCGATCAGCTCGACGATCAGCACCGTGCGCCGCCGGTTCGAGGCCGGGTCGAGCTCGCGCAGCGAGAGCACGCCCTCGCGCGCGTAGCCGGCGCGCGGCACGGAGGGCAGCGAGCGACCGCCGAGCAGCTCGGCGAGCGCGTTCGCCGCGGCCGAGACCGCGATGTTGCCGACCTCGGCCAGGACGGTGAGCGTGGAGACCTCGGAGGTCTCCTCCGCGCGCTTGCCCGCCACGCGCGCCAGCACCTCGTCGATCGCGCTCGCGGAGAGCGCGATCGCGGCCTGCGCGCGCAGCACGCCCTCGAGATCGATGAAGACCGCGGCGACCCGGTCCTCGGGCGCGAGCAGCGCGTCGAGCGAGCGGCCCGCCGGCAGCGCGTGCACGAGCGGCGGCTCCATCAGGAGCGTGGCGTCGAGCAGCGAGGCCAGCGCGGTCGCGACGTGACCGGCGCAGATGTTCGCGATCTCGGCGAGGCGATCGTCGGCTCGGCTCACGGGAAGTTCTCCACCAGCGACCCGACCTCGAGCAGGAACACCGGAGCGCCGTCGCGCAGGATCGCGATGCCGCCCAGCGACGCGAGCTCGCGCAGGGGCGCGGGTGTCTCGCGCACGAACACCTCGAGGTCGTCGCTCACGCGGTCGACCAGGAGCCCGAGCTTGAAGCCGCGTGCCTCCAGCACCACCACGCAGCCGCCGGTCGCGCGCGCCTCCGACAGGCCGAGCCGCGGCCCGAGGTCGACCAGCGGCAGCGGCTCGTCCTTCAGCTTGAAGAACGCGTCGACGCCGGCGCGCTCGACCGCGGCCTCCGCGGCCGACAGCACCGCCTCGATGCTCGAGATCGGCACCGCCACGCGCTCGCCCGCCACCTGCAGCACCAGCACGCGCTGCAGCGCGACCATCGAGGGCAGGTCGAGCAGGAAGGACGTGCCCTTGCCCGCCTCGCTCGCGACCGCGATCGTGCCGCCCAGCGCCTCGACCTGGCGCTTCACCGCGTCCAGCCCGACGCCGCGCCCGGAGATGTCGCTGACACTGTCGCGTGTGGAGATGCCGGGCTCGAAGATGAACTCCAGGATGCGCTCGGCCGGCAGATCTTCGGCGACCATGTCGAGCAGGAGCCCGCGCTCGATCGCGCGCTTGCGCACCTTCTCGACGTCGATGCCGCGGCCGTCCTCTTCGAGGCGGAGCTGCAGCCGCCCGGCCACGCGCGAGGCGCGCATGCGCAGCGTGCCGACGGGGTCCTTGCCCGACTCGCGCCGCTCCGCCTCGGTCTCGAGCCCGTGATCGATGGCGTTGCGCACCAGGTGCAGGAGCGAATCGTCGAGGTGGTCGAGCACCGCGCGGTCGACCTCGGCCTCCTCGCCGTAAAGCTCCACGCGCACGTGCTTGCCGAGCTCGCGCGCCAGGTCCTGCGCGACCCGAGGCAGCCGCTCGAGCACGCGCCTCACGGGCGTGATGCGGATGTCGAGCGCGTGCCGGCGCAGGTCGCGCACCACGCGCGCGAGCTGGTCGAGCTCGTCACCGAAGGCGCCGTGCTGCTGCCAGTACGGCGCGTCGCGGTGCAGCTCCTCCAGGCGGGCGTGGCCCTGCATGAGCACGCCTACCGTGGCCAGGAAGCGGTCGATCGCCTCCGTGCGAACGCGAACCGTACGAGGGAGCGGCGGCGCCGCGGTCTCGGGAGTTTTTTTTTGAGCTGGCCTTGCGTCGCGGCCGCGTCCTCGCGTTTCTGCGCGAGCCGCACCAGCAGGTCTTCGCGCGCGGGGGCCGGCACGCCGGCCTCTTCCACGCAGGCGAGCATCTCTTCGAGCGCGGCGATCGATTCGGCGAGCAGGTCGAGCTGCGAGCGGTCGAACTCCGCGCCCGCGCGCAGCGGCTCCATCCAGTCCTCGAGCCGGTGCGCGAGCGACGAGACGGCGTCGTAGTCGAGCGACGCCGCCATGCCCTTGATCGAGTGGGCCATGCGGAACAGCGTGTCGATGGCGCTCTCGACCGGCTCGTCGCCGGCCGACAACGCCGCCAGCGCGCGACCCATCTCCTGGAGATGGTCGCCCGCCTCGTCGACGAAGAGCGTCCTGTACTTCTCGAGGTTCAGGTGGCGCCTCGGGTCAGTCGTCCGACTTCGCGAGCGCCTTCTGCGCCACCTCGAGCACGTGATCGGGCTTGAACGGCTTCACGATGAAGTCGCGCGCGCCCGCCTCGAGCGCCTCCATCACCAGCGCCTCCTGGCCGAGCGCGCTGCACATCACCACGCACGCGCCCGGGTGGGCGGCGGCGATCTCGCGCAGCGCCTCGAGTCCGCTCTTGCGCGGCATCACGATGTCGAGCGTGAGCAGATCGGGCATGTGCTTGGCGAAGGCCGAGACGGCCTCGTTGCCGTCGGAGGCCTCGCCCACGACCTCGTAGCCGCCGTCCGTCAGTATGTCGCGCAGCATCTCGCGCATGAACGCCGCGTCGTCCGCGATCAGAACCCGCTGTGCCATGACTCCTGTCCTCCCGGCTGCTTGCGTTGATCCGTAAGCAGCATCGTCGCCCTCTCGATCAGACCCTCGGGATCGACCAACCCGAGGGCCACGCCGTCCTGTTCCACCCACTGCACGAGCGCGACCGACGTCCCGCTCGGCACCGATTCTTCCGGCTGCGACGGCAGCGCGCGCTCGATGCGCCGCACCTGCCCGACCAGCACGCCGATGCGCAGCGAACGCCGCTCCAGCACCAACACATGTCGGTGACGCGGCGCCTTCGAGCCCGTCAGCAGCGCCCCGCCGTCGACCGCCGGCAGCGGCTCGCCGCGCACGTTCAGCACGCCCCCGATCTCGAGCGGGATGCGCGGGATCAGGTACGGGCGCTGCGCGCCCGTCACCTCGACCACCGACGCGAGCGGGATCGCGTAGTCCTGCCCCGAGACCTCGAAGCACAGCCACGGCGTCGCTTCCACGTCGCGCCCCCGCCTACCGGGTCCGGAACCGGCGAGCGACCTCGCCAAGCTGGACCGACATGTCCGACAGGCGCGCGGCCTCGCGCACCATCTGCTCCATCGTGCGCATCTGGGCGGAGAGCCCGCCGCGCATCTCGCTCATCGCCTTCGCGTTCTGACCGACCACGGCCGCGACGCGCTCGATGTCGCCGACCATGCGCTCCGAGTCGGCAGCCTGGCTGCCGGCCTTCTGGAAGATGTCCTCGGCGCGCTGCGAGGCCTCGCCGACGGCGCCCTGGACCTTCTCGAGCGCCGCGAAGATCGCCTCCAGATCCTGGCGGCCGCTGCGCACGTCGTCGCGCATCGCGAGCGTCGCGTGCGAGATACGCTTCGACTCCTCCTCGAGCTCGCGGATCAGGTCCTCGATTTGCTCGGCCGAGCTGCCCGCGCTCTCGGCGAGCTTGCGGATCTCCTCGGCGACGACCGAGAAGCCCCGACCCGCGTCACCCGCGCGCGCGGCCTCGATCGAGGCGTTGAGCGACAGCAGGTGCGTCTTCTCGACCACGCTCGAGATCATTTCGGTCACGCGGTGCACCGAATGGATCTTGCCCTCGAAGCTCTCCACGCGGTGGCCGGCCTGCTCGATGCGCTCGAACAGGCTCTGCATCTTGGCCTGCGAGAGACGCGAGACGTCGACGCCGGCGGTCGCGCGCTGGCTGGCCTCGCTGGTGAGCGCGGACGCGCGCCGCGCGGCATCGGCGTTCGCGCGCAAGCTATCGGCGATCTCGTGGATGCGCGTGCGGATCTGCTCGACGTCCTTCTGCTGCTGGCCGGCGCCCGCGGAGACGCCCTCCATGCTCGCGCCGAGCGCGTGGCTGGTGCTGTTCACGCTCTGCGAGGACGTGGCGACGTCGCGCGAGGACTGCGCGACCTCGTCGGCGGCGCGCTGGATGTGGTCGACCAGCTCGCGCAGCTTCTGCAGCATCACGTCGACCGAGCGCGCCAGGTCGACGGTCTCGTCCGGGAAGCGGCGCCCGTTCTCGATGTCGATCTCCGCGGTCAGGTCGCCGCGGCTGATCCGCTCCGTGCAGGCCCGCAGCGTGCGGAAGTTCGCGGTGATCTGGCCCGCGTAGATCCAGCCCAGGCCTACACCGAGCAGCATCGCGACGAAGAACGCACCCCAGCCCGGCGCGCCGAGCCAGTGCAGAGCCGGAGCGATCCCGGCACCGATGGCGATCGCCGCGGTGAAGCCGAGCACGAGCTTCTGCGAGAGGTCGAACCGCACGAGCCCTTCCGAGCGCAAGTTCGCCGCGAGATGCGGGCGCCTCGCTACTTCTCGGACTCTGGCGGGGCGGGCTTGAAGTGCGCGAAGCCCGGCAATGCGAGGGAGTACGGGCGTCCCCCGCGCGTGAGCTGCACACCCCGGCCCTTCGCGAACACGCCGATCTCGGTCACCGGGCAACCGAGCTTGCGAGCATAGCCATCGGCCGCCGGCCCGCGCGGCGGCGCCGCGAACACGAGCTCGTAGTCCTCGCCGCCCGCGAGCGCGAGCACCAGCGGATCGACGCCGAGCCGCGAGGCGGCTCGCGCCAGTCCCTCTGCCTGCGGCACGCGCTCGACCTCGACGCGCGCCGCGACGCCGCTCGCGCGCGCGACGTGGCCGAGATCCGCGGCGAGCCCGTCCGAGATGTCGATCGCCGCGCGCGAGAGCCGCGCCCGCACGAGCGCCGCGCCGGCCGTGAATGGCGGACGCGGGCGGAGCTGTCGCGCGACCAGCCGCCGCTCGAGCGGCGTCGACGCGCCCGGTCCCGACAAGAGCGCCAGGCCCGCGGCCGCGCCGCCGAGCTCACCGGTGACCAGGATCCGGTCGCCCGCGCGCGCACCCGAGCGCAGCAGCGCGCGGCCCGGCGCCAGCGCACCGACCACGCTCACTGCGATCATCCAGACCGGCGCTCGCACCGTGTCTCCACCGACCAGCGGACAGTGACTCGCACGCGCACGGCCCAGGAGTCCCGACACGAATCCGTCGAGCCGCGCCGGCTGCACGTCCTCGGGCACGCCCAGCGTCAGCAGACAGCCGAGCGGCCTCGCCCCCATCGCCCCGACGTCGGACAAGTTCACCGCCAGCGACTTGTCCCCGAGCGACCGCCCATCCGTCGTCGACCAGCGAAAGTGCACGTCCTCGACCAGCGCATCCGTCGTCCACACCAACTCTTCACGCGGCCGCGCCCGCAACAGCGCGGCGTCGTCCCCGATCCCGAGCCGCCACACCCGCCGGTCGAAGCGCGCACGTCTGCGAATGGCCTCGATCAGCCCAAACTCCCCAAGCGCCCGCAGATCCACGCGCCGATCTTAGGCGGAGCGGCCTCGGTATGCCGCGAGCCGAGATCGAGCGAAGTCCCTGCGCGAAGCCGCCTTCGCGCAGGGACGCAAGCGGCGAAGGCGCGCGCAGCGAGGCGCAGCCGAGCGAAGTCGATCGGACCAGGGGAGGTCGAGGGTCCTCCCGAGGGTACCCCCCGAGGAAGCGCAGAGCCGCCGGCCCGCGCTCCGGCCATCCGGCTCGACCGCCTACGACCGAACGATCGCCGCAGGCGGACGGGGAGCCGTGCGACGCGGCTTCCGCTTGTGCAGCAACGGCTCCGCCAGCGCCAGCTCCAGCACCTCGTCCATCGTGCGCACGAAGTGGAACTCGAGCTTGCGCGCAAGCTCCTGCGGCACCTCTTCGAGGTCGTGCCGGTTCGCCTCCGGCAGGATCACCCGGTGGATGCCGCGGCGCAGCGCCGCCAGCACCTTCTCGCGCACGCCGCCGACCGGCAGCACGCGGCCGCGCAGCGTGACCTCGCCGGTCATGGCGACGTCGGCGCGCACGGGGATTCCCGTCAGCAGCGACACCATCGCCGTGGCCAGCGTGATGCCCGCGGACGGACCGTCCTTGGGTGTCGCGCCGGCGGGCACGTGCACGTGGATCTCGTTCTTGGCCAGCGACTCCGCGATGCCGAGCTCGGCGCCGCGCCAGCGCACGTAGGACAGCGCCGCCTGTCCGGACTCCTTCATCACGTCGCCGAGCTGGCCGGTCATGATCAGGCCGCGGCCGCGCACGCTGGTGGCCTCGACCACCAGCACCTCGCCGCCGGCCTCGGTCCAGGCCAGGCCGCGCGCGAGGCCGGCCTCGGCGCCGCGCGGGATCGCCTCGCCGAGCAACGGCGCGGGACCGAGCTGCGCGCGCAGGTTGCGCAGCGTGATCGAGACGTGCTTCGCCTCGCCCTCGGCGATGCGGCGCGCCACCTTGCGCAGCATGCGGCCGAGCTCGCGCTCGAGCCCGCGCACGCCCGCCTCCTGCGTGTAGCCCGCGATCACCTCGCGCACCGCGGCGCGCGAGACCTGCACGTTGTCCGACGACAGCCCGCACTCCTCGATCTGGCGCGGCAACAGGTAGCGCTGCGCGATTACGCTCTTCTCTTCCGGCGTGTAGCCCGGCAGGCGGATCATCTCCATGCGGTCGAGCAGCGCGCGCGGGATCGGATCGATCAAATTCGCGGTCGCGATGAACAGCGTCTTCGACAGGTCGTAGGGGACGTTCAGGTAGTGATCGCGGAAGCTCGCGTTCTGCTCCGGATCCAGAACCTCGAGCAGCGCGGCCGCCGGATCGCCGCGGTAGTCCGCGCCGATCTTGTCGATCTCGTCGAGCAGGAAGACCGGGTTGCTGGTGCCGGCCGTGCGCATGCCCTGGATGATCCGGCCTGGCAGCGCGCCGACGTAGGTGCGGCGGTGCCCGCGGATCTCGGCCTCGTCGCGCATGCCGCCGAGCGACATGCGCACGAAGCTGCGGCCCATGGCCTGCGCGATCGAACGGCCGAGCGACGTCTTGCCCACGCCGGGCGGGCCGACCAGACACAGGATCGGTCCCTTGCCGCTGGTCGAGCCGCGCAGCTTGTGCACGGCCAGGAATTCGAGGATGCGCTCCTTCACGCGGTTCAGGTACGCGTGATCGCGCTCGAGCACCTCGCGCGCGTGGGCGAGCTCGAGATTGTCGTCCGAGGTCTTCGCCCAGGGCAGCTCGCTGATCCACTCCAGGTACGTGCGAATCACTTGAGTCTCGGACGAGTCCGGGTGCATGCGCGCCAGGCGGTCGAGCTGGCGCTCGGCCTCGGCGCGCGCCTCGGCGTTCATGCCCGACGCGGCGATGCGCTGGCGCAGCTCGTCCTGATCGGACTTGCGTTCGGCGCCCTCGCCGAGCTCCTCCTGGATCTGGCGCATCTGCTCGCGCAGGAACTGCTCGCGTTGGTAGCGCGAGAGCTCCTCGCGCGCGGCGCCCTGGATCTCCGCCTGCACCGAGCTGACCGCGAGCTCGCGGCGCAGCAGCGCGTCGATCTTGCGCAGCCGGCGCACGGGATCGTGGATCTCGAGAATCTCCTGCGCCTCCTCGACGCGCAGCCGCAGGTTCGACGCGACCAGATCGGCGAGCCGGCCCGGGTCGTCGACGTTGCCGGTCACGGTCAGGATCTCGGGCGGCAGATGTCGCAGCGGCAGCAGCTCGTCGAGCTTCTCGCGCACGCTGCGCACCAGCGCCTCGACCTCGACCGTCCACTCCTCGCTGGTCTCCGCTTCGATCGCCTCGACCGCGACGTCGATGTGCGGCTCGGTGCGCAGGAACTGCGTGACGCGGACCTTCGACAGACCCTGCACGAGCACCTTCAGGCGTCCGTCCGGCAGGCGCATCATGCGCATGATCATTCCGACCACGCCCACGGTGTACAGATCCTCGGGCTGCGGATCCTCGACTTCGGCATCGCGTTGCGTCACGAGCGCCAGCAGCCGGTCGCCCTCGATCGCGGTCTCGATCGCGTGCGTCGACACGTCCCGCCCGACGAACAGCGGCAGGATCATCGACGGAAACACGACGGCGTCGCGAATGGGCAGGAGCGGGAGCTGACTCGGAATCTCGAAGGTGCCGGGGGAGTCGTTTTCCACATTCAGGAAATCGACTTGCGCGAGGTCAACCTTGATGAGCGTCCGACGAAGGCGGCTTCGCGACGCGCTCGCTGCGCTCGCGCGCTCAGGGGGTCGCGGGCGTCGCAGGCGTCGCCGGGCTGATGGCGATGATGGCATCGCCGCGCACGGTGAGGAACTCGAGTGACTTCCGTGCGCCGCCGGCGGCGTCGAAGGACTGCGGACCGGTGACGCCGGTGATCGGAGGCAGCGCGAGCAGGCGCTCGCGCAGCGCGTCGCCGTCGGAGCCGCCGACCTCCGCGATCGCCGCGCGCAGGACCGTGGCGGCGTCGCGCCCCTCCGCGGCGTAGGCGTCGGGCGGTCCACCGTAGGTCGCGGCGTAGCTGCGCACGAACTCGGCGACCTCGGGCCGCGCGCTGCCGGCGAAGAACTCGTCGGTGAACACCGCGCGGGTCGCCTCGCGGGCCGCGATCTTCACCAGCGCCGGATCGTTCCAGCCGCTGCCGCCGAGGTACACCACGTCGCGTACGTCGAAGAAGCGGAGCTGCGGCAGGATCAGGCCCACGCTGGCGGCATCGTCGGGAATGAAGATCGCGTCGAAGTCGACGTAGGGCGGCAATCCCTGGAGCTGCGGAGCGGCCAGCTTCGCCGCGTTCAGCACCGCGTTGCGGCGCAGCTTGTCGCGCTGCTTCACCAGCGCGCTCTGGGCGGGCGAGAGCGGCTCGAGCCCGACCAGCTGCTTGATCTCGCTCTGCCAGTCGACGGTGCCCGGCGTGTAGCCCTGGATCGCGACGATGCTGCCGCCGGCCGCCTCGACCGCGTCCCAGAACGAGTTCTTGAAGCTCGTGCCGTACTCGTCTTCCGGGTACAGGATCGCGAAGCGCTTGCAGGCGCGTTGCTCGGCGCAGAAGCGCACGAGCGCGCCGGCCTGATCGCCCGGGGTGAGGCCGACGCGGAACACGTACTCGCCGAGGTCGGCCACGTCGTCGCGGCGCGCGAAGCTGAGCAGCGGGATCCGCTCCGCCTCGGCGACCGGCGCGGTCGCCAGCACCTCGCTCGAGCGCACCGGGCCCACGATCGCCACCACACCCGCGGCCACCAGCTCGCGCGAAGCTGCGGCCGCGCGCTCCGCGTCGCCGCCCGAGTCGCGCACCAGCAGGCGCAGGCGCGACGGCGGCTCGGCGTACACCCCCGACTCGAGCACGAAGCCGCGCAGGATCGACTCGCCGATCCTCTCGAACGGGCCGGAGAGCGGCAGCACCAGGCCGAGCGTCGCCTCGCCGTCGCCGGCGCGGTCGAGCGCGCGCGCGAGCAGGCGCGCGCGCTCGGCGTCCTCGTCGGGCGAGAGCTGGCGCGGCAG
>JBBDXF010000046.1:0-76532 GCA_040902485.1 Myxococcota bacterium
GCAGCCGGCCGGCCTGGAAGAGCATCTCGGCGAGAGAGCTGCCCCCGCTCTGACCCAGAAGCGGTCTCAGAAACCTCGACCCGAGCCCGGCGCGCGGATTCGGCCCGAGATCGAGGCGCGAGAGCGCAGCCGTATCTCGTCGATCCGGCGAGCTCTCGCAACGAAGAGATCGGGCTGAAGACGCGCGCCCGGCGACGGGAGCGGGTTTCTGAGACCGCTTCTACACTCGGGCGATGCCCGAGAGCCGCGAGGTGCTGGAGCGCGTGTTCCGCGAGGAGGCGGGGCTCGTCCAGGGCGCCCTGTTCGCGCAGCTCCACGACCTCGATCTGGTCGAAGACGCGTTCCAGGACGCGATCGCGGCGGCGCTCGAGCACTGGCCCGGCGAGGGTGTGCCGCGCCGGCCCGGCGCCTGGCTGCTCACGACGGCCCGGCGCAAGGCGCTCGACCGGCTGCGCCGTCGTGCGACGCGGCTCGACAAGCAGGCAGCGCTCGCGCTCGAGCACGAGCTCGCGGGCGCGGCGGAGACGACCACGGAAGACGATGAGATTCCCGACGAGCGGCTGCGGCTGATCGTCACGTGCTGCCATCCGGAGCTCGCGCGGCCGGCGCAGGTGGCGCTCACGCTGCGCACGCTCGGTGGGCTCGACACCTCGGAGATCGCGCGCGCGTTCCTGGTCGACGAGTCGGCGATGGCACGGCGGCTCGTGCGCGCGAAGGCGCGCCTGCGCGAGGCGGGCGTCGCCTATCGGGTTCCGCCGCTCGAGCAGCTTCCGGAGCGGCGCGAGTCCGTGCTTGCGGTGCTCTATCTGATCTTCAACGAGGGTTACGCGGCGACAGCGGGCGACGCGCTGGTGCGGCGCGAGCTGTGCGCCGAGGCGATCCGGCTGGCGCGAGTGCTGGACCGGCTCGCCCCGGGTGACACGGAAGTGCGTGGCCTGCTCGCGCTCATGCTATTGCACGATTCGCGCCGCGACGCGCGCGTGGGTGCCGACGGCGTCGCGATCGCCCTCGAGGACCAGGACCGGAGGCTCTGGGACCGCGCGCAGATCCACGCGGGGCTCGCGGTGCTCGCGTCGCTGGGTGAACCCCCGCGCGCGGGGGCGTACGAGCTGCAGGCGCGGATCGGCGCGCTGCACGTCACCGGCGCGAGCTTCGCCGACACCGATTGGCGTGGCATCGTCGCGCTCTACGACCAGCTGCTCGCGCTCGCGCCGTCGCCGGTGGTGGCGCTCAATCGCGCGATCGCGGTCGGGATCGGCGAGGGCGCCGAGGCCGGACTCGCGCTGCTCGAAGCGCCCGAGCTCGTGCAGGCGCTCAGCGAGTATGCGCCGTTCCGGGCCGCGCGTGCCGATCTATTGCGGCGCGCCGGTCGGCGCGAAGAGGCACGGGCCGCGTACCGCGAGGCGATCGACCGCGCGGGCACGCAGCCCGAGCGCGCGTACCTTGCGAAGCGCCTGGAGGGAATCGAAGCATGAAACTCGCGCTCGGAATCGCCGCCGCGCTGGTCTTCGGGATCGTCGCGATCACCTGGCTCGCGCTCGAAGCGGGCGGGGTCGCGATCGTCGAGACGCGCGCCGCGGACGGCTCGACGCGCGCGACGCACGTGTGGTTCGTCGAGCCGGACGGCGAGCTCTGGCTCGAAGCGGGCTCGCCCGGAAATCCCTGGTTCGCGGATCTCGATCGCGACCCGCGGCTCGCGCTGCGCGCCGATGGCGTCGAGGGCGTCTACGTCGCAGAACGCCGCGACGACGCGGCATCGCGCGCGCGGGTCCGCGCGAAGCTGCGCGAGAAGTACGGCCTGCGCGACGCCTGGGTCGGGCTGTTCGTCGACCAGTCGAAGTCGCTGGTTGTGCGGCTCTCGCCCGCGAACCCCTGATCTCGGCGTGCGATCGACGATACACTCCAACCATGACCGCGCGACGACCGTCCGAAGCGGATCGAGAGCATTTCCGTCGCATCGCAGAGGCGAATGCGAACGATCCGGATGCCGCCGCGCCTGCGTCACTCGACGAGATGTTCGAGCGACTCACCGCGCTGCGGCGCACACTCGGGGCGTGGGCGGCAGCCGGCATCGAGGGTGAGGACCCGTCCGAGCTGGAAGCGCATCTGCGGGTGATCCGGCGCTTGCGCGGCCGGGATGATGACGGAACGGGACTCGCTTAGCGCGCTCGCCGCGGTGCTCGATCCGCTCGGCATCGGCTGGGTCTTGATCGGGGCGCTCGCGGCCAATCGCTATCGGAAGACCACGCGAACCACGCAGGACGTCGATCTCCTGCTCCTCGATCTCGGACCCGGGCTCGACTCGCTCGAGGCGGCGCTTCGAAGTGCGGGGTGGACCGTTCGCCGCGCGACGCCGGGCGGAGAGATGCTCCGGGCCAGGCATCCCGCGTACGGACTCGCGGATCTCATCGTCGCTGGCACCGAGTACGAGCGCACTGCGATCGCGCGCGCGCGCTCGGAAGGCGCGAGCCCTGCGGCCTCGGTCCGAGTGCTGGCTCCCGAAGACGTGATCATCTTCAAGCTGATCGCGGGCCGCGCACAGGATCTCGCCGACATCGAGGCGATACTCGCGGCCGAGCCGGCTCTCGACGACGGCTATCTCGACGGCTGGGCGAGCGCGTGGGACGTGCTCGAGTCCCTGCGGCGGCTGCGAGCCGCAGCGCGCTGACCGGCGCGGCAGCTACGGCTTGGCGAGCGGCAGCATGATGTTCGAGCCCGCGCCGACCACCTGCGGCGACACGCCGTTCCACTTCTCGACCATCTTCAGCTCGACGAGCTTCGGCGCCTTCTCGAGCGCCTCGCCCTGGATGCGGATCGACTCCGCGTCGGCGGTGGCCTTGATGATCAGCGTCTCGGCGTCGGTCTTGGCCTGCTGCATCTTGAAGATCGCCTTCTCGGCTTCCTGCTGCTGCACCATCTTGGCCTCGATCGCCTGCTCGAGCTCGCGCGAGAGCTTCACGTCCTCGATCACCAGGTCCTCGATGATCAAGAGGCTCCCGATCTTCTCGCGCGAAGCCGCGAGGGAGGCGGCCTTCACCTGCTCGCGCGACTTCACGATGTCGGCGGCGGTGCGAAGCGCCGTGGCCTCCTTGGTCGCCTCCTGCACGCGCGGCAGGATCAGCTTCTCGAACGGGTGGCCCGCGTAGTCGCGCAGCACCGACACCACCGAGGTCTCCGGGATCCGGTACAGGACCTTGAGCTGGATCGTGATCTGCTGCAGATCCGACGAGAAGCACTCCGAGACCATCTCGCGCGTGTCCTGCTGCACGTTCACGCGCCAGATCTGCGTGATCATCGGCATCTTCATGCCGAAGCCGGGCGCGACGAACTGATCCGACATGGTGCCGAGCGTGACGTGCACGCCGCGCTCACCGGGCTGCACCACGTAGAAGCAGCCGAGCATGACCATCAAACCGAAGAAACCGAGAACCGCGATCCCGATCAAGCGTGGATTCATGTGCCGAGGCTAGGTCGGGATCAGGGCGCGGGCCAGACCTCGGGCTCGATTCCCGCGCTTCGCGAAGCGAGTCGCAGCAGCGCGACCGGCAGGCGCGGCGCGTCCGACATGATCCACAGCTCCGTCATGCGCTTCCACGGATCCCGCCGTTGGCGCCGGAAGCGGCGCAGCCCGCGGATGATGCCGATGCGCTCGCCGCGCATGCCCAGCGAGAGCAGGTCGCTTGGCGATTCGGGGCTCACCCACCAGATGCTGCCGCCGCCCTCGAGCACCGCCCAGGCGCGCTCGAGCATGCGCGGCGGCAGCTCGGACGCGCGCGTCGCGCGACTCGCGATCAGCACGTTGCGGCGCGCCTCGGGCCAGCGCTGGTGGTACACGACGCGGTTCGCCTCGAGCAGCGCGCGACGCTCGGGCTGCTTCGAGAACGAGCCGTGACTCTCGTGGTGGAGGCTCGTCCCCGGGTGCATCCCGACCCAATGACCCGCGCGCAGGATGCGGCGCGTCAGGTCGCTGTCCTCGAAGTAGCCGCGCCCGAAGACCGGGTCGAAGCCGCCGAGCTCCGCGAACACCGAGCGGCGGATCAGGAACGCGTAGCCGGCCAGATGGTTCGTGACCACGCAGCCGGCGCGCTTCGCGTAGCGCGGCAAGTCGTAGCGGCGATAGCTGTTTCCGCCCGGATTCAGGCCCGCCAGCTCGGCATCGGCTTCGAGCGCGGCGACCAGCGGGGACAGGAAGTCCTCGCGTGCCTCGACGTCCGAGTTGAGCTGCAGCACCAGCGGCGCGCGGCAGCTCGCGACACCGAGATTCACCGCGCCGCCGTAGCCGAGGTTCCGGTCCGTACGCAGCACCCGGAGTTTTGGGTGGTCGAGCGACGCGAGCATGGCGACGGTCGGCGCGTCGGACGCGTCGTCCACCGCCACCAGCGTCCCGAGCCGGTGGCCGACGTGCGCCAGCACCGACTCGAGGCAGCGGCGCACGAGCTCCGGCGCGTTGTGCACCGGGACCACGGCGTCCACGCTCGAGCTCTCGGAGTTCAGGCGGCGCTCCCCTTCGCGCGAAGCTCACAGGCTAGCCGCGAGTGTGTCGCCGGTCACAGGGAGGCATGCGCGGCGAGTTGCTAGAGTAGGTCGGCAATGATGCGCTGCTTCCTGCGATTCAGCGACGAGAGCAACAGCGGCCGACCCAAGCCCCGGCCGGAGGGATTCTCGAAGCGAAAGTGCTTCAAGAACTTCCTGGAGGTCTTCGACCCGAACGACGTCCACGTCGTCGCGGACTGCGTGAAGGGCGATACCCAGGAGTGGCTCGCGGCGGCGGGTGTGACGGTTCACCCGACGTCGTTCGGATGTGGCGCCGCTTCCTTCCTCTACGCGATCGACCTCGCGCTTCGCACTGCCCGCAGCGACGACGAATCCGTCTATCTGCTCGAGGACGACTACCTTCACCTGCCGCGCTCGCGAGAGGTCCTCGAGGAGGGCCTCGAGTTCGGCGACTACGCGACGCTCTACGACCATCCCGACAAGTACATGGACGGACCGCGCGCGAATCCGCTGATCCGCGGCCGCAGCGAGGTGACGCGGCTGTACCGCTCGGCGTCGGTGCACTGGAAGATCACGAACAGCACGCCGCTCACGTTCGCGACGCGAGTGCGCTGCCTGCGGAGCGACTACGCCGTCTACAGGCGCTTCAACGGCGACGGAAAATCACGGAGCTTCTTGATGTTCTCCCACCTTCGGAAGCGGAGTCTGTTCAGGAAGGCGAGAACGCTGGTGAGTGCCGTCCCGGGTCTCGCGACACACGTGCACCTGCCCTGGATCTCGCCGAACCCGGACATCTACGCGCTGGTCGAGCGGCTGCGCCAGCCCGGCGCATGACCCGCCCGCTTCAGTCGCGCCGCGGCCGGCGCACGCTGTCGATACCGTGCTTCTGCTGCAGCCGCTCCTTGGCTTCCGCGTAGGAGAGCTTCGACCCGTGCGTGATGCCGTTTCGGTACGGCGTCTTGAACAGCACACGGTGAGTCGCGATCCCCTTGATGCCGTCCTTCAGTGCCAGGCGCAGCCACACGTCCCAGTCCTGTAGCCGCTCGAGCTCGGGATCGAACTCGATCACGTGCTCGCGCGCGATCAAGCTGCTGGTGTGGACGAAGTTGCCGTGTCTCAGACTCGGCCAGTCCCAGTCGGTGTCGCCGATCGGCCCGCGCGTGGCCGACTTGAACCTGCGCCAGCGTCCGGGGACGCCCGTCTCGACGTAGGCGGGGTAGGCGTAGCCGACGCGGAAACCGTCTTCGTCGATGCCGAGCTGCCGGCCGCGCTCAAGCGTCTTCAGCATGCACTCGAGCGCATCGGGCGCCCATTCGAGGTCGTTGTCGGAGAACAGCACGTACTCGCCGCGCGCGAGCTCCGCGCCGCGGTTGCGCGCCCACGGTGCGCCGCGCAGCTGCCAGTCCACGACCAGGATCAGCTCGAAGTCCTGCAGCGTCTGGCGGGTCAGCGAGTTCAGGGTGAGCTCGACCGGTTCGTGGGGGCGGGAGGGCACGACGACCGAGATCTTCGGTGGGGGATCGCCGCTGGCCGTTCGCCCGATTTTCACAGCGCCATTTTGCCACGTCGAGCGCGGGGTGACACGCGCCGGTCGAGCCGGTTCGTGGGGTCCGGCTCAGCGGCAGCAGCGCCAGGGGAACTCGATCAGGTACCAGCCGCCGCCGCGCTCGCTGAAGGTCCGCGCGGCGACCGTGCGCCAGGACACGTCGCGCTGCTGCCAGAGGCGCAGCGTGCCGAGATCGGCCCAGCTCCGGATCGGCGGCGGCTCCGCCTGCGCGCGCAGCTCCTCGGGCGGGACCGGCAGGTGAATCGCCAGGTAGGCGGCGCGCCGCTCGCGCACGAAGTCGAGCTCGCGCCCGGTCCGGACGTGGCTCTCGAAGTACGCGGCCGAGCCGATCACGCCGTCCAGCGGAATGACGTCGCGACCGCTGAAGTACGAGAAGGCGCCCGGCCAGAAGGCGGCGACGTGCTCACCCGCGGGCGCGATCCGGCGGATGTCGTCGGCGAGCGCGATGCGCGTGCCCCAGTAGCGCTCCCGATCGCCCGCCCTGTCGTCGCGCAGTGCGGCGATCGCGCTGAGCAGCGCGAGGCCCGCGGCGAGCCCGAGCGCGAGCCGCGGCCGGCGCGCGGCCAGCTCGCCGAGCGCGAGCGCCGCGAGCAGCCCGATCCAGATCAGCTCGAGCGCGAAGTAGTAGCCGGAGTAGGGCCGGAGCTCCCGGTAGACCAGGTGCATGAACACGAAGTGCAGACCCGCGGCGACGCCGAAGGTGACCAGGCCCGCGCCGAGCCGGTCGCGTCGCAGAATCGTGTAGGCGCCCGCGGCCACTACGGCCGGAAACGCCAGCCACGCGCCGGCGCGTCCGAACGGGAATACCTCGGCGAACGACGACACGAAACCGCGCCACTCGTCGGAGGCGAGGTACGCGCCCAGGTCCGGCGCGAAGCTCGCCAGGTAGAAGAGCTTCACGCGGCCGCTGATCGGAAGCAGGCTCCCGCCGTAGGCGAGGTTGGCCGCGAGGTAGGGCGCGACGCAGAGCGCGGTGACGAGCGCGAACGCCGCACCCGCGCGCACGCCGCCGCGGCGCCAGACCCACGCGAACGACACGACCGAGACCCAGAACCAGTCGGTGCGTGCGAAAAAGAGCGCGGCCGCGACCAGCGCGAGCGCGACGGTCGCGCCGATCGGCAGCGCGCGGGCCGGCTCGAGCGCCGCCAGCCGGTCGCTGAGCACGAGGAAGAGCGGCGCGAGCGCGAGCAGGAGCGGCGTCTCGAGCCCCTGGACCGCGAGGCGCTGGAAGGCGGGATTCAGCGCGACCAACGCCGCGAAGGCGAGCGCGGCCGCGGCGAACCCGCGCCCGGCGCAGCGTCGCCCGAGATACGCGAACAGCGCGGCCGCGAACACCGCGTACAGGAGCCACGAGACCCGCAGCATCGGCGCGAGCGAGTCGCCCGACGGCAGCGCGGACTGCACGGCCAGCGTCAGCGCCGTCCAGCCGGGCTGCAGGCCGTTCGTCGTCATCTCGCCGTCGAAGCTGGGCGAGCCGCTCGCGTGCAGCCGGCGCGCGACGATCGTGTAGAAGAACGCGTCGTCGATCAAGCGGCCGCGCAGCGCGAGCGGATCGAGCAGCACGAGCTCGCGCAGCTGGAACGCGGCGACCAGTCCCGCCGCGAGCCCCGCGCCCAGGCTGGTGAGCGCCCGCGTTCTCACGTTCAGCCGCCCGTGCCGCGCGAGCGCTTTCGACCGCGCCCGGGTTTTTTGCCAAGCTCGCTGGCGATGGCGCTGTCCGATCTCGCGACGACGTACGACCTGGTCCTGGTCGGGACGGGCTTCGCGTCCACGTTCTTCGCGCACGAGTATCTCGCGCACGCGCCCGCGGGCGCGCGCGTGCTTTTCCTGGAGCGCGGCCAGCTGCGCAGCCACGCCTGGCAGCTCGCGAACCGCGACGCGCTGCTCGAAGCGGCGCTCGCTTCGATCGAGAATCCCGACGTCGAGGTCAAGCCGTGGCGCTTCGCGCTCGCGCACGGCGGCTCGTCGAATTGCTGGATCGGCAACACGCCCAGGATGCTGCCGGAGGACTTCGAGCTGCGCTCGCGCTACGGCGTGGGAAGCGACTGGCCGGTCGGCTACGCGGAGCTCGAGCCCTGGTACGCGAAAACGGAGGCGCTGCTCGACGTCGCCGGTCCCGACAACACCGCGCTGTACCCGCGCAGCACGCCCTATCCGCAGCCTCCGCATCGCATGCAGGCGCCGGATCGGGCGCTCGCGGAGGCGTTTCCAGGCCAGTTCTTCGCGCTGCCGACCGCGCGCGCGAGCCGGCCGACGCCGACGCGCCCCGCCTGCTGCGGGAGCCACAGCTGCACGCTGTGCCCGGTCGAGGCCAAGTTCACGATCCTGAACGGCATGCGCGCGGTCTTCGACGATCCGCGCGTGCGCGTCGTCCACGGCGCACGCGTGCGCGCGCTCGAGCTCGAGAACGGCCGCGCGCGCGCGGCGTTGTTCGCGCACGGCGGCGGCGAGCAGCGCGTGCGCGGCGACTTCTTCGCGCTCGGCGCGAACGCGATCTTCAACCCGGTCATCCTGGCCGAGTCCGGGCTCGCGCATCCCGAGCTCGGCCGCGGGCTGGTCGAGCAGGCCTCCGTCATGGTGCACGCGTTGCTGCGCGGGATGCGCGGCTTCGACGGCGCCACGATCCAGACCGGCCACGGCTACATGCTGTACGGCGGCGCGCACCGGAAGCACCGCGCCGCCGGCCTGATCGAGACCCACAACCGGCCCGAGCTGCGCATGGAGCGCGGCCGCTGGCGCGAGATCCTGCGCTTCAAGGTGATCGTCGAGGACCTGCGCCGGCCCCAGAACCGCGTCGATCCGACCGGCGATCCGGAGCGCCTCGCGCGCACGACCTGGACCGGCATCTCCGACTACGCGCTCCGCGCCTTCGACGCGCTGCCGCACGAGCTCGAGCGCGTGCTCGAGAAGCTCCCGGTCGAGCGGGTCGAGATCGCGCGCGAGCGGTCGCGCACCGAGTCGCACTCGCTCGGCACCGCGGTGATGGGCGCCGACCCGGAGACGAGCGTCGTCGACGCCGATCTCGTCCATCACCGCGTGCGCAACCTCGCCGTGGTCGGCGGCAGCGCATTCCCGACCGCCGCGCCCGCGAACCCCACGCTCACTCTGTGCGCGCTCTCGCTGCGAGCGGCGCGCCGGATCTTCGGGAAGTCAGGGTGATGCGCCGACGCACGTTCGTGTTGGGGGCGCTCGGCGCGGCGGCGGCCGTCGCGTTCGGCTGGCGCCGCCTGCCCCGGCGGGGCAGCGCCGCGCGCACGCCGGAAGAGATCGAAGCGGACCTGCGCGAGTACTACGCGTACCTGGAATTCGACGACGCGCTGCTCGGCGCGTTCATGCGCGACCTGGCGCGGCTGCCGCAGCCGCTGCACCGCGGCGAGCTGCGGCGGCGCTTCCTGCTCTCGACCGACTTCTTCGTGAGCGGCGAGGACGAGAGCCGCCCGCTGGCCTACCGCGCGTTCTGCGACCCGTACCTCTCGCCCTGCTACCAGCCGTTCGCCTAGCAGCGACCGCTACGCCGGTGCTACGCGGCTTTCGGCGTCGGCCCGCGCGGAGCAAACTAGGTTACGCTACCCGCCAGCCGACGCCTCACCCTGGGAGCACACCGCGATGATCCCGACCCCACAATGCCTTCGCTGGGAGACGCTGACCAAGACGCAGTTCGACGCGATCGATCGCGCGAGCGCGGTGGTGTTCGTGACCTGCTCGCCGATGGAGGTGCACGGGCCGCACCTGCCACTGGGCGCGGATTGTCTGGAGGGCGAGGGCCTGGCCGAGCGCACGCTGCGCTTCCTGCCCGAGCGCCATCACTCGCGCACGTTCTTGAAGCTGCCGTTCGTGTGGGCCGCGACCGACGGCGTGCCCCAACCGGGCACGGTCGCGTTCCGGCCCTCGACGACGATCGCGTTTCTCGAGGACATGGGCCGCTCGCTCGCGATCCAGGGCTTTCGCAACGTGATGGTCTCGAACTTCCACGGCAGCCCGCGCCACTTCCTCGCGGTCGAGACGGCGTGCGAGCGCATCTCGCGCAAGCACGGCATCCGCATGGTGTCGATCTTCTCGCTGATGCTCTCGCGCCTGAACGGCGGCGGCTCGGAGCTCGGCGGCGTGCTCGGCCACATCCCCGGCATTGTGCGCTCCGATCTCGACGGCGACACGCACGGTGGTCTGGTCGAGACCTCGCAGCTGTTGGCGCTGCACCCTTCCTTCGTGGATCCCGACTACAAGTCGCTGCCGCGCCGCACGGTCGAGCTCTGGCTCGAGGAGACGGGGCGCGAGAGGCCGCGCGGCCTGCGCGGCAAGCCGGCGTCGGTTCCGGAGATGGTCCGCGGCTTCCGCGCCGGCGTCCACTACTTCGCCCTGGAGTCGTACGCGGGCGCGCCGGCCGGCGCGTCGGCGGAGATCGGCGAGCAGATCCTCGACACGCTCGCGGGTCGCACCGCGGAGGCGATCGCGGAGATCCTGGACGGAACGCTGCCGCCCGCGCAGTGGCACTCGCCGTTCTGGAAGCTGCGACACATCTTCGTGAACAAGCTAGCGATCCGGTTCTTCAACTGGCTGATCGGCGTGCCGCGGGGCGTGGGCTGAGCAGGAAGATCGGACCCAGGGGTGGCCGAAATCCCGCTGCTTGACAAGCCCGTTCCGTCTCTCGGATGATGGTGACTCGGCACACCGCCGCGGGAGCTCCCATGCGTCTCCCCCTCTCTCTTGGCGTCGCCATCCTGCTCGGACTCGTGAGCGCGCCGAGTCACGCGCAGACCGTGCAGGCCACTCTCTCCGTTGCCCTGACGGCTGAGTTCTCGGTCCCGACGGCGAACGGCTCGAAGATCGAGAAAGTCCGCGTCAGCACGCGCGATCTCGTCGACGAGATCAAGGCAGAGCTCGGGATCACCCGCAGCGGTGGCTCGCTCGTCACGAGGCGACAGATCGGCGATTTCGACAGCCCCGTCGAGACCTTCCTGATCGTGAACAAAGTGGCCTACCCGGTCCCGGACGAGCCGATCGACGACATCGAAGTCGAGCTGCCCGAGAGCTACTTCGCGTACGTCGAAGCCGTGAAGCGCCGAAAGAGCGACTTCGTCGAGACGGAGGTCAAGATTCTCCAACCGACCGCGTTCGGGCTGGGGAACCTGGAGGAAGACGGCTTCGAGGCGACGCTGGTCGGCCTGGAGAAGGTCACTCTGAAGCTCCTCACGAAGAACGGTGTGGACATCGGGTACCTGGTCAGCAGCAACTCTGCGACCGTGACGGGTGGAATGGTGGCCGAGGACTTCGCTTACGGAGAGATAGATGCGGTGGTGACCGGCAAGCTCAGCTCCAGCAGTGAGAAGATCGTTCCCTGAGGCACGGCGCGCGACGGGCCGGGATCCTCGGCGTCGCCCTGATCGCGCTGGCTGCGGGCTGGTGGATCCGCGGCGCGCGCGAGCCGACGCCGTCGCCGGTCGATCGCTCCGAAGAAGTTCAGGCTATGCCCGCGCAAGCGGAGGAGCCGGCGCCTGCGCCGGCTCCCACTCGAACACCGCGTGAAGTCGTCTCGCCGTCGCAGCCGTCGCGGGTCGAGATCGAGCTGACTCCGGACGTCGCAGACGCGGCTGCCCGCTACCGCGGCACGGATCCCGTCGAACGCGAGGCGGCCCTCTCCGAGATCGCGGGGAGCGGGGAGGCGGGCGCCCTCGCGTTCCTGATCGACGAGCTGTCTCGTGCGCAGGGCGAGCAGCGACGAACTCTCCTGCAGGCCGTGATCGATTTCGGCAGCCGCGCTGCGATTCCCGAGCTGCTCGAGCTCGCCGAGGCCTCCGCGGATCCAGAAGCCAAGGCGGCCCTCGTCGAGGCGGCGGAATACCTCGCGCTCCCCACCCTGAAGGAGTTCCGTCAGGGGAAGCGCCCGAGCGACGCTTCGCCCTGAGCGGTCTTCCGGCGATACACCGCGAACGGTCGGCGCGAGAAGTCGGTGACGATGCCGGCGGGCTCGTAGTCGAACTCGCGCCAGACGCGCGCGAAGGCTTCGTCGCGACCGAGGAACTCGAGCCAGTCGAAGTCGTCGGTCTGGAAGTACCGCTTGTGCGCGCCGACGTCCACGAGCACGAGCTTCGGAGGGCGCTCGCGGAAATCGGCCAGGATGCGCGCGCGCTCGTAGCGCTCCACCTCCGCGATCGCCTCGGGGGCGACCTGCGCGTGCAGGCTCGGATCACGCGCGTGGTCCGCGACGATCGGCAGCAGGAACATCGGGATCATGTGTCCGGACCAACGGGTGTCGGCGTAGACGTGCGCCCAGCCGCCTGGCCGGACCGAGCTCGACAGCACGTAGGCGTACTCGTCCGGACCGTTCTGGTCGAGCACCGCGACGAAGGGATGGCTCGAGAAGCGGATGCGCGGGGCCAGGTCGAGACCGTCGTCCACGACGTCCGGCGCGCCGAGCGCGAGGGCGAGTGACAGCGCGACCAGCAGCGCCCGGTAGCGCGCGGGTGCGAGCGTCGGACCCGAGAAGACGAAGGACCCGGCGCGGACGCAGAGCAGCCCCGCGAGCAGGTACGACATCCAGAGCACCGGCTTCGCGTGGTAGCTGAAGCCGAAGCCCTGCGCGCCGACCAACGCGACGCCCGCGAGAAGGTAGAGCCAGCCGAGCGGCAGCAGCGCGCGCAGGCGCGTCTCGGGCAGCCAGCGATCGAACAGCGCGCCGGCGACGAGCACGCCCGCCGCCAGCGCGAACGTTCCGAGTGACAGGGCGAGCGCCGGAAGGAAGCCGATCCGGTACTCCCAGAAGGTCGCGATCGTGAGCGGCACGACCGAGTCGAGATATTCCGGCACGAGCAGCAGGAACGCCGAGTACGCGAGCGCGAGCACGCCCGCGAGCAGCCAGGTCTCGCGACTGAGTCCGCGCCTCGTGAAGCCTGCTCGAGCCAGCTCCCACAGCGCGGTCACGACCGGGAACACCGCGAAGTGTGGCTTCAGGAAGACGCCGTAGCCCGCGAGCAGGGCGACCGCCGCGGTCTGGAGGCGCGTGCGCTCCACGCTCTGCGCGTGGGCGACGACCGCGACGACGTAGGGCAGGAAGCAGGCGGTGAAGAGCTGTTCGCGGGTGCCGTAGTCGTAGCCGGGAAACACGAACAGCGTCGCCGCCGCGCACAGCGCGAAGCCCGCGCGGAGTGCGCGATCTTCATGCGCGAGACTCCGCACGATCGAGCCGGCCAGCGCGAACCCCGCGAGCGTCAGCCCCGTGACCAGGACGGTGTGAGCGTGGTCCTCGGCCAGGCCGGCCATCCGGGCGAGCGCGACCGCGACCCGGTCGAGGCCGACCATGGCCGGGGTGTTCTGGTCGAGCACGTCGTCGTAGAGCGTGCGCCCGCCGGCCAGGATCTTGGCCAGCGCCAGGAAATGCGCGACGTCGTGCCCGAGCGCGGTTCGCAGGTGCTGCGCGAAGCTCGCGACGATCATCGCGGAGGCAGCGAAGGCTGCCCAGAGCATCGCACTCGAGCGGGGGCCGCTCGCGCGCGGCTGCAGTGGCATCGCCGGAGGTCTTAGCACGCGATCTTCGCCGCGAAACGTCGTTTCGCGGGAGTACGCTCGTCGCATCCCCAGGAGGAACGAAGATGGACTGGATGCTCTTGATCGTGAACCGCAAGGATGCTCCGCCGGGCGAGCCGGTGGGTATGGCCGAGATGGGGGCGTTCGCCGGCGAGCTCGGTCGCCAGGGGAAGATGCGCGGCGGAGCGCCGCTCCTCCCGGAAGCCGCCGGGGCGCGGATCGTCGTCCGCGGCGCCCACGCGACGGTCACCGACGGCCCCTTCGCCGAGGCAAAGGAAGTCGTCGGGGGCTTCTTCGTGATCGACGCGGCGAATCGCGCCGAGGCGATCGAGATCGCCCAGCGCTGTCCGCACGCGCGCGCCGGAATCGTCGAGCTGCGGCCGCTGCCCGATCGCGACGTCGCAGGGCCGGCGCAGGGCGTGAGCTTCATGCTGCTCCTGCACATGGCGGCCGACCTCCACGACGCGGACGGCGCGAAGTACCGCGAGATGGTCGCGTTCGACGAGCTGCTGCGGCGCGAGGGCCGCTACGTCGAGAGCGCGCAGCTTCCGCTCGAGCCATCGGGCGCGCGGATCTCCGAGCGCAGCGGGCGGCTGCTCGTGACCGACGGGCCGTTCACCGAGTCGAAGGAGGTCGCGGGCGGCTACTACATCGTGAGTGCGCCGGACCGCGACGCGGCGATCGAGATCGCCAAGCGCTGTCCACACGCGCGCTGGGGTGTGGTCGAGGTTCGTGAGATCATGAAGATCGGACCGATCTGACCGAGCTCGAGGCGGGCGCGGTCAAACGATGCCGGACTTCCCGGTGAGCTCCTGCGGCCGATCCTTGGCCTTGCGCTCGCGGTAGCCCGACGCGCGATACACCGCGATCGGGTCGACCGCACCTCCGGCACGTTCACGCGCGCGGGCCAGGATCGGACCGACGTCGGTCTGGAACGCGGCCATCAGCGTCTCGCGCGCGAGCAGCGCGTCGTTGCGCTGCTGGTGCTCGGCGAGCTGCTCGCGATCGACCAGCAGCGCCTGCGCGAACGCGCGCTGCAGGTTCTGCGCGCTCGCGATCAGGCTCTCGATCGGGTCGGTCACGTTGTGCGACTGGTCCATCATGCAGGCGGGCGCGAAGCCGGGCACGCGCCGCACTTCCGCGTCGACCAGCTCGTTCATGACCAGGAAGATCTGGAACGGGTTGATCGAGCCGGAGTCGAGATCGTCGTCGCCGTACTTCGAATCGTTGAAGTGAAAGCCCGCGAGCCTTCCGAGCCCGATCAGGCGCGCGACGATCAGCTCGATGTTGGTGGTGGGCGCGTGGTGGCCGAGGTCGACCAGACAGTGCGCCTTCGGCCCGAGCTCGCGCGCGGCCACGTAGCTCGTGCCCCAGTCCGCGATCACGGTCGCGTACAGCGCCGGCTCGTACGGCTTGTGCTCGATGAAAACCCGCCAGTCCGCGGGCAGCGCGGCGTAGATCACGCGCATGCTGTCGAGGTAGCGCTCGAACGCGCGCGAGAGGTGCTGCTGGCCGGGGAAGTTCGCGCCGTCCGCGATCCAGACCGTGAGGGCGTTCGAGCCGAGCGCCTGGCCGATGCGGATGCAATCCAGGTTGTGCGCGATCGCCTGCTCGCGCACACGTGCGTCCGTGTGCGCGAGGCTGCCGAACTTGTACGAGTGCGCCTGGCCGGGCAGGTCCTGGAAGGTGTTCGAGTTCACCGCGTCGAAGCCGAGCCCGAAGCTCGCGGCGCGCGCGCGCAGCTCGGCGGGCTCGTCGACCGCGTCCCAGGGGAAGTGCGGCGAGAGCGTCGGCGTCGCGCGCGAGAGCTGCCAGATCAGCGCGCAGTCCTCGAGCTTCTCGAACACGTCGCGCGGCTCGCCCGGCACGGGGAAGCGCGCGAAGCGCGTGCCGCCGGTCCCCACGCCCCAGGTCGGAATCGCGACACCGAAGCGCGTCAGGCGCGCGGTGATCACGTCGATCGCGGTCCCGCGCCGTGCGAGCCGCTCGCCCAGCGATTCGTAGTCGCGTTCGAGCTCGGCGCTCTTCCGCCGGTTCGCCTGAATCAAGAGCTCCGGTTCGATCGGCCAGGCGGGCATGCGCCGCTCCTCAGCGCGTGAACGCCGTGGCGTTGCCGGCGTCCACGTTCAGCACGTTTCCGGTCGAGAGGCGCGAGCGCTCCGAAGCGAAGAACGCGATCGCCTCGGCGACGTCCTCGGGTGTGACGTCGCGCTTGAGCAGGCTGCGCTCGCGGTAGAAGGTCTCGATCTCTTCGACCGGGACGCCGTAGGCGCGGGCCCGCTCCTCGCGCCACGCGCCAGCCCAGATGCGCGAGCCCTGCAGCACCGCGTCGGGGTTCACGGTGTTCACGCGGATGCCGTGCGGCGCGCCCTCGAGCGCGAGGCTTCGCGCGAGGTGCAGCTCGGCCGCCTTCGCGGTGTTGTAGGCGACCGCGCCCGGTGTCGCGACCAGCGCGTTCTTGCTCGCGACGAACACGATCGAGCCGCCGAGCCCCTGCGCCTGCAGCAACCGGAAGGCCTCGCGGCTGACCAGGAAGTAGCCGGTGACGAGCACGTCGTGGGTCTTGCGCCAGACCGCGAGCGTGGTCTCGGTGACCGCGGCCGACGACGCGAGGCCTGCGTTCGAGACCACGATGTCCACGCCGCCGAACGCGAGCACGGCTTCGGCGAAGGACGCGGCCACGGAGCTCTCGTCCGTCACGTCCATCGCCACGTCGCGCACGCGGTCCGGGCCGTTGCGCGCCTCGAGATCCGCGTGCGCGGTCTCGAGCGCGCGCGCGTCTATGTCCGCGAGCACCACGTGCGCGCCGTCGGCCAGCAGGCGCGCGGCGGTCGCGCGGCCGATTCCGCCCGCGCCGCCGGTCACGTAGGCGACGTTTCCCGCGAGCGGCAGCGGCGCCGGCCGGCGGCGCAGCTTCGCGTCCTCGAGCGCCCAGTACTCGATGTCGAAGGCTTCCTGCTCGGGCAGACCGACGTAGCGGTCGACCGAGGCGGCGCCGCGCATGACCGCGATCGCGCTTTTGTAGAACTCCGCGGCGATGCGCGCGTCGCGCGCGTCGGACGCGAACGCGAACAGGCCGAGCGTGGGCACCAGCGCGATCACCGGATCGGAGCTGCGCAGCGGCGGGCTGTCGGGCCGCTTGCAGCGCGCGTAGTACGACGCGTACTCGGCGCGGTAGCGCGCGAGCGCTTCGTCGAGCGCGGCGCCGTCCGCGTCGGCGTCGAGCACGACGGGCCGGATCTTCGTGCGCAGGAAGTGGTCGGGACACGACGTGCCCACGCGCGCGAGCTCCTCGAGCCGCTCGCTGTCGGTGAACGCGAGCACCTCGGGTGAGTCGTCGTAGTGCGCGACCACGCGGCCCCGGCTCGAGAGCTTGCCGCGCAGCCGCGGCAGGAGCCGCGCAGCCTGGGCGGCGCGGGCCCTCGGCTCGAGCAGAGCAAAGCGCGTCGCGCCGAACGCGCGCTCGTCGGAGGCGCGCGCAGCGAGCCAGTCCTCGGCCATGCCGACCAGCGCCAGCGTGTTCGCGTAGCAGGCCTCGGCGGTCCTGTCCCACGAGACCAGCCCGTGTCCTGCGAGCACGATTCCGCGCAGCGGCGGATTCGCTGCCACGAGATCGCGGATGCGCAGTGCCAGGTCGAAGCCCGGCCGCTGCCAGGCGAGCCAGCCGACGCTGCCGGCGAACACCTCGCGTACGAGCGCCTCGGAGTTCGCGCAGGCGGCGAGCGCGATCAGCGCGTCGGGGTGCACGTGATCCACATGGGTGTCGGGGATGAACGCGTGCAGCGCCGTGTCGATCGACGGCGGGCGCGGGTTGCGCGCGAACACGCAGTGCTCGACCAGCCCGACTAGCTCGTCCTCGTGCGCGCGGCCGCGGTAGCGCTTCTCGAGCCCGAGCAGCAGCTCGAGCTCGAGCGTCGCGAAGCCGTCGAGCGCGATCGAGCCGAGGTCGCCACCCGAGCCCTTCACGTACAGCACCCGCACCAGGTCGCCGCTGCGCGGATCCTCGACCACGAGCTTCGCCGAGGTGTTGCCGCCGCCGAAGTTGGTGATGCGCAGATCCGCGCCGAGCAGGTTCGAGCGGTAGACCAGCAGCTCGCGCTCGTCCATGCGCGCGGCGCGCGCTCCGTCCCAGCGGTTGGTCACGGCGGGTTCACCCATCTCGGCCTCCGCGCGAGGCTATCATGGCCGCGTGGGCGCGAGCGTCGTTCTCGACGTCGGCAAGACCAACACGAAGCTGTGCGCGGTCGACGCAAGCGGTCGCGTGCTCGTCGAGCTGCGCCGGCCGAGCGCGGTGCTGGCGGGGCCGCCGTACCCGCGGCTCGACTGCGAGGGGGTGTTCGACTGGGCGATCGAGGGCTTGGCGCGCATCGCTGCCGATCACGCGGTCGCCGCGATTGTGCCCGTGGCGCACGGCGCGACCGCGGCGCTCGTGTCCGGCGAGGCGCTCGTGCTGCCGGTGCTCGACTACGAGTTCGAGGGCGTCGCCGAGTTCGACGCGGCCTACGAGCCACTCGCGCGTGACTTCGCGCGCACGCGCTCGCCGCGCCTGCCGGCGGGCTTGAACCTGGGCCGACAGCTCTTCTGGCTCGAGCGGCGTTTCCCGGCCGAGTTCGCGCGCACGAGCGACATCCTGCTCTGGCCGCAGTACTTCGCGTGGCGGCTCTCGGGTGCGAGAGCGAGCGAGTGGACGTCGCTCGGTTGCCACACCGATCTGTGGCAGCCCGAGGCGCGCGCGTTCTCGAGCCTCGCGCGCGAGCGCGGCTGGGACACGCGCTTTCCGCCGCTCGTTCCCGCCTGGCGGCGCCTGGGCGCGATCCGGCCCGAGCTCGCTCGCGCGACGGGCCTGCGCGCGGACTGCGCAGTGCTCGCCGGGATCCACGACAGCAACGCGTCATACCTGGTGCATCGCGCAAGGCGCGAGGACGCCTTTGCCGTCGTGTCTACCGGCACCTGGTTCGTGTGCATGGCGCACGGCGCGGCGCTCGAACGGCTGAATCCGGAGCTCGACATGCTCGCGAACGTGGACGCGTTCGGCGATCCGGTCGCGACCGCGCGCTTGATGGGCGGCCGGCGCTACGAGACGCTGATCGAGCGCGCGACTCCGCGCGCGGTCGCCGCGCTCGAGCTCGCGCGCGACACCGATCGTTGTCTCGACGCGCTCGGCGCGACGGGTGACGTGATCGTCGAGGGCCCGTTCGCGCGCGACCGCGCCTACTGCGAGGCGCTGGCGGGCTTGCGCAAGCCGCAGCCTGTGTTCGCGTCCGCGGATGCGACCGGTACCATCGCCGGCGCGCTGCGTCTGGTGAGCTGGCCCGACGCGCCACCCATGAACGAGAAGCGGGGTAGCCTCCGATGAAGAAGCCGATCCACGAAGCCGAGCTCGACTGGCAGGTGCACGCGGCGGGCACGCGGACCGAGGTTCGCTTCAAGACACTGTGCGACATCGGCGGCCGTGCGAAGGTCGGTGTGGGGCTGATGGAGCTGCCACCGAAGAGCGACACCGCGCCGGCGCACTGGCACAGCCTCGAAGAGGAGCACCTGTACGTGCTGGCCGGCTGCGCGACGCTTCACCTCGGCGGCGAAGCGCTCGCGCTCCAGCCCGGCTCGTACGTCTGCTTTCCCGCCGGTCAGGCAGTCACGCACCGGCTAGAGAACACCGGCAGCGAGCCGTTCCGCTACCTGATGATCGGCGAGCGCATCGCCGGCGATCAGGTGCACCACTAGCTCGCGGGTCAGTCCTCGAACTGGACCAGGACGCCGTTCGCGCCGCCGGTGACCGCGAGCCCGCTCTTCTCGGTGACGTGCAGCTCTATGGCCACGTCGTTGGTGTTGTACAGCCACACCGCCGTGCCGGTCTCTTCCTTGCCCGCGACCGCGCCGATGCCGCCCGCGCTGTACACGCCGGCGAAGAGCCCCATGTCCTTCAGGTTGTACACGGTGCCGGTGGCGGTGATCTTCGCGCCGCCGCCCGCGCCCACGCCCAATCCGTTGAAGCGGAACTTGCGGGTCTGGCCCAGCGCCGTCAGCTCGCCGTGACCCCAGACCATGTCACCGACGACGATGCCCGCCTGGATGGCCTCGACGGTCACCGTGCCCGCCTTCACCAGCTTGGACGCCTCGACGGTCTTCTTCGGCACCTCTGCGGTCTTCGGTTCGTCGGCACAGCCCGAGAGCGTGAACGCTGCCGCCAGCGACAACGCGAGAACCACGGCGCGAGAACCCATGCGCACCTCCTCATTCCCGTTTGGTGAACGGATCAGCGGATCATACCCGCTCGAGCACGACCGCTGGTACCCGTCTCGAGATCCTGGCCCGGAGCTCGTCGCAGCTGCGATTCTGGTCGAAATGACGTTCACCAAGCGATCCGGCGGATCGAGCTCCGCGACGTGACCCCCGCGCTCGCGCGCAAGTCGGGCTTCGCGGGCGTGGTCGACCTGCTGAAGGTCGCGAAGCACGGCACGGGCGAGAATGTGTATCTGATCGAGTTCCACTATCGGGAGCCACGCGCTCCGGCGTAGGCGGGGAATCTCGCTAGTCTGCTCCGCTATGCGAAGCGTCTCGAGCGCCGCGAAGCGAGTCGGGTTGCTGGCGCTGCTGCTGGCCGGCTGCGCGAGCCCGGTCGGTATCGATGTGGTGAGTCCGCGCCAGGTGCAGCGCTATCTCACGCGCAGCGCGCTCACCGCCAACGAGCCGAGCGACGCCTCGAAGAACGAGCTGCGCCGCTACGGGCTGCTGGTGGAATTCGACGACGATCCGCTCGCCGCGCTCGCCGAGCTGCACGAGGCCGCGGCTGCACAGGACTTTCCGCGAGCGGCGCTGTTCGCCCTGTCGGAGCTCTGGTTCCTGCGCGCCGACTCGGACGAGCTGCAGACGAGCTACGCTTCGTCGCTGGTCTACGCCTACGCATTTCTGTTTCCCGAAGACGAGCGGCCGCCGCTCGACCCGCTCGACCCGCGCGAGCGCGTCGCCGCGGATCTCTACAACCGCGCGCTCACGCTGGCCTTCCGGCGCACCAAACAGGGCACGCTCGCACTCGACGGACGGGGTGAGTTCGAGCTCGAGTTCGCCCACGTCAGCATCGCGGCCTCCCCCGAAGTGCTGCACGAGAACGGCAGCGAGCTGTACGACCTGCAGCCGGTCGCGGAGTTCCAGGTCAAGGGACTGCAGAATCGCTACCGGAGTCCCGGCATCGGCGCGCCGCTCGCGGCCAAGGTCCGCCCGCTCCCGGGCGAGCTGCCCCCGATCCCGATGCTGGAGTCCGCCCGTCTGCCCGTCACGGCCGTGATCGTGTTCGACGCGCCGATCGCGGGCTTGCGCGCGCGCACGCTGAAGGGTCATCTCGAAGTGGTGTCGACGCTCGATACCACGAGCGTCGAGATCGACGGCCGCGCCGTTCCGCTCGAGTCGGAGACGACCGCCGCGCTCGCTGCCGGGCTGTCGGAATCGCAGTTCTGGAGGCGCGAGCTGCAGGCCTTCCTCGGCAACGCCGTTGGCGTGCGCAAGGACAGCGGCCTTCTCGCGATGCGTCCCTACCGACCGACGCGCATCCCCGCGGTGTTCGTGCACGGCACGAACTCGAGCCCCGGACGCTGGGCCGACTTGGTCAACGACCTGATCGCCGACCCGCGGCTGCGCGACCGCTACGCGTTCTGGTTTTTCAGCTACGACTCCGGCAATCCCATCGCGTACTCGGGTTACCAGCTGCGCGCGGCGCTCACGCAGGTGGTCGCGCGCGCGGATCCGGAGCGCACGAACCCATGCACCGAGAACATGATCGTGCTGGGGCACAGCCAGGGCGGCCTGCTCACAAAGCTCACCGCGATCGACGCCGGCAACGCCTTTTGGGAGAACCTGAGCAGCAAGCCGTTCGATCAGGTCGGGCTGAATCCGGCGGACAAGAAGCTCCTGTCCGAGACCCTGTTCGTGAAGCCGCTGCCGTTCGTGAAGGAGGTCATCTTCCTGGCCACGCCCCAGCGTGGCAGCTATCTGGCGGGTCCGCAGATCGTGCGGCGGATCGCGGAGTACTTCGTGCGGCTGCCGAGCGACGTCGTGCGCGTGGGCGCGGATCTGGCGACCAAGCTGCCGCGCGGCGAGGGCGGGCTTTCGTTCGCGAGGATGCCGACCAGCATCGACAACATGTCGCCGACCAACCAGTTCATCGTGACGCTCGCGGAGATCCCGGTCAGCCCGGGCGTGATCGCGCACTCGATCATCGCGGTCGACTCGGATGGTCCGCTCGACAAGGCCGGGGACGGCGTCGTGAGGTACGAGAGCGCGCACATCAGCGGCGTCGACTCGGAGCTCGTCGTGCACAGCCCCCACTCGGGCATGCAGTCCGCGCCAGCGACGGTCGAGGAGGTGCGGCGAATCTTCCTCGCACACTCGGCTCGGTCGGCCTGCCCGCTGCCGGCGCCGTGACCCGCGTCGACTGAGACGCCGGCCTCGGTTCGTGCTATTCCGAGATCGCGTGCGCGGGATCACATAGAGGAATCCGCGACGCGCCGTAGCATCGCTAGCGAACAACAGGGGGTGCGAATGACCCGGCTTGGTATCAAGGGGGCCCTCGCGGGGGCTCTGATCATGACGCTTGCAGCTTCAGGGTGTGCCACGAGCTCGGACGTCTCCGCGGCGCGGTCCGAAGCGTCCGAGGCGCTTCGCGTCGCCAACGAGGCGAACGAGAAGGCCACCGCCGCCGCCGCCGATGCCGCGGCCGCGCGTGCCGATGCCGCCGCCGCCGCCGAGGAGGCGCGGAAGGCCAGCGAAAAAGCGGACCGGATCTTTCAGCGGTCGCTCCACAAATAGCGCCCGTCCGGATACCGCCGAGCGGAGTCCGATCCCGAGCGAGTGGCTCGAGCCACCTGCCAAGGCGGATTTCGTCCTGCTGTTGAAGGGGCCGCGTCGCTTGCTCTTGCTGCGCGACGAACGCGTCGTGCGCGACTACGAGGTCGCGCTCGGCACGAATCCGAAGGGACCGAAACGGCGCAACGGGGACGGTCGCACCCCGGAAGGGCGCTACCGGCTCGACTGGCGCATCGAGGAGAGCCGCTTCTACCGCGCGATCCACGTGTCGTACCCGAACGAGCAGGACCGCGCGCGCGCGCGCTCGACTAGCGTGCCGCCCGGCGGTGGCGTCATGATCCACGGGTTGCCGGATGGCGAGAGCTGGGTCGGGGATCAGCACCGCGAGTTCGACTGGACGAACGGCTGCATCGGGGTGACCGACGACGAGATGGATGAGATCTGGGAGCTCGTCGATGACGGAACGCCGATCGAGATTCGCCCGTAGCAGCCTGCTCGCGCTGCTCGTCGCGCTCGCGCTTCCCGCGTGCGCCGGGGATCCGTTCGGCCTGTTTCCGAAGCCGCGCGCGCGCTACCTGCTCGAGGCGCCGCCGGCCTCTCCGGATCTGGTCGGCAAGCTGCGCTTCCACAAGACCCGTCGCGAGGACACGCTGGTCGATCTCGCGCCCGCGCTCGGTGTCGGCTACGTGGAGCTGATGGCCGCGAATCCCGGCATCGATCCGTGGCTTCCGCCGGAGGGCACGCGGCTCGTCGTGCCCGAAGCGCGGCTCCTGCCCAGCGGACCGCGCGAGGGCATCGTCGTGAACCTGGCCGAGCTGCGGCTGTACTACTTCCCGAAGTCGGGGCCGGCGCGCTCGTATCCGATCGGGATCGCGAAGGACGGCTACGCGACACCGCTCGGCGTCACCACCGTTAAGTCGAAGCGCGAGAAGCCGACCTGGATCCCGGGCGAGTCCGCGCGCCGCGACGATCCGACCCTGGCCGCGCGCGTCCCGCCTGGCCCGGACAATCCGCTGGGCGAGTACGCGCTCTACCTGGGCTGGCCGACCTACCTGATCCACGGCACGAACGACCCGCGCGGCGTCGGCCGCCACTCCAGCCGCGGCTGCATCCGCCTGTACCCGGACGACATCGCCGAGCTGTACGGCGTGATCGAGCCCGGCACCGCCGTGCGCGTGGTGAACGAGCCGGTGAAGCTCGGCTGGATCGGCGGGGAGCTGTACCTCGAGGTGAACCCCGACGCCGATCAATCCCTCGAGCTCGACGAGGCCGGCAAGTTCGCGTCCACGCGCCCGCCCGCTTCGCTGCGCGAGCAGGTGAAGAAGGCGGCGGGCAAGCAGGTGCGCGAGGTCGACTGGCCGCGCGTCGACGTGATCGGCCTGCACCGCTACGGAATCCCCTCGCGCGTGACGCGTCCGGGCGATTCGTAGCCGTGTTCACGCTGTACACGACGCCGCTCTCGGCGAACGGCCGCAAGCCGCTGGCCCTGTGTCACGCGCTCGGGCTCGAGCCGGAGATCCGGCGCGTGAACGTGTACGCAGGCGAGGGCCGCACGCCCGAGTTTCTCGCCGTCAACCCGCTGGGCAAGATCCCCGCGCTGGTCGACGGCGACTTCGTGCTGGTCGAGTCGAACGCGATGCTCGTCTACATCGCCGAGCAGTACGGCGGCTCGCGCTACTGGTCCGCGGAGCCGCGCGCGCGCGCCGGCATCCTGCGCTGGATGTTCTGGGAGGCGTCCGCGTGGCAGCCGGCGCTCTCGGCGGTGCTCGCGCCGTGCGTCGGGCATCGGCTGCTGCCGAACGTGCTGCCCGCGCCGTCGGCGTCGCCCGACTGGAAGCAAGCGCAGCTCGCGCCGCTGCTCGTGTTCCTGGATTCGGCGCTCGCGCGCGGCGCGTTCCTGTGCGGGAGCGAGCTCAGCATCGCCGACCTCTCCGTCGCCGGCATGACGACGTACTTCAAGCACGCGGAGTTTACGTCGGCGGCGTGGCCGAACATCGCCGCCTGGCTCGGGCGGATCGACGCGCTCGAAGCCTGGAAGCGGAGCTCGGATCCGCTCTGGAGGTGACGCAACCGTTCGGGAACGGCGGGGGGCCGATGCAACGCGAGTCACTGCCCGAGCACGACGCTCTGCTGCCGCGGCACGATGTGATGGGCCCGGTCACGCGCGCGCTTGAGGCGCTCTCGATCGCGCTGGCGGTGGGGCTGCTCGTGTCGCACGCGATCCGCTTGGCGAGCGATCCCGGCTGGCTCTCGTGGGGCGTGCTCGCGGCGTTCGTCGCCGGCGCCGTGCTCGCGGACTTCGGCTCCGGCGTCGTGCACTGGAGCGCCGACACCTGGGGCAGCGTGTCGATGCCCGTGCTCGGCCGGCGCTTCCTGCGGCCGTTCCGCGTGCACCACGTGAACCCCCGCGATTTCCTGGATCGTGACTTCATCGACTGCAACGGCGACGTGGCGATGATCACCTGTCCGATCTTCGCCGCGGCCTGGGCGGTGCCCGTTTCGGACGAGGCTGGCCGGCTCCTGGCGGCCTTCCTGGTCGCGTTCGCCGCGACCTCGCTGCCGACGAACCAGGTGCACCAGTGGGCGCACCGGCCCGACCCGCCGCGGCTGGTCTCGTGGCTGCAGCGCGCCCGGCTGATCCTGCCGCGCGCGGACCACGAGCGGCACCACGTCCCGCCGCACGTGTCCCACTACTGCATCGCCACCGGCTGGTGCAATCGAGCGCTCGGCGCGATCGGCTTCTTCGCCCGGCTCGAACGGGCGATCTCGCGGCTCACCGGCGCCGAGCCGCGCAGGGACCAGCGGGGATCTGCCGATACGGCGGGGGCATGAGCGAGTCCACGCGCTTCGGCTCGGGCTGGATCAGCGGCACCCTCTCCGCCGTCCTCGGCGCGGTCGGACTGGGCGCGGTGCTGTGCTTCCACGTTCCCGAAGTGCTCACCATGCCCGAGCTGCGCGGGCTGTACCCGGTGCCGTACATCCGCGCGCTCCTGCACCTGGTGCTGGTGAGCGCGTTCCTGTTGGGCCTGCTCTCCGTGCTGCTGCGGCGCTCGAAGCGGCTCGGCACGGCGGGCATGTCGCTCACGCTGGTCGCGGCGCTGCTCGGCGGCTCGCGCGTGCCGATCGACGGCGAGCTCGGCGACGGGCCGTTCCTGGGCCTCGACTGGTTCCTGCTGAACCTGATCGCCTACTCGGCCGTATTCATCCCGCTCGAGCGGCTGTTTGCGCGGCTGCCGGAGCAGCCGATCTTCCGCGGCTCCTGGCGCACGGACCTGTCGTACTTCTTCGTCAGCACGCTGTTCGTGCAGGTGACGACGCTCTTGACGCTGCAGCCGGCGATGATCCTGTTCCAGTGGGCGTCGCACCCGGGCGTGCAGGCGTGGATCGCCGGGCAGCCGTTCGTGCTGCAGTTCGTCGGCATCCTGTTCGTGGCGGACCTGACACAGTACTGGGTACACCGCGCGTTCCACCGCGTGCCCTGGCTCTGGCGCTTCCACCGCATCCACCACTCGGCCGAGTCGATGGACTGGCTCGCGGGCTCACGCCTGCACCTGGTCGACATCGCCGTGACGCGCGGCCTCTCCTACGTGCCGGTCTACGTGCTCGGCTTCGCCGAGGCGCCGCTGTTCGCGTACGTCGTGTTCGTGTCGATCCAGGCCACCTTCATCCACGCGAACCTGCGCTTCGAGCTGCGCGCACTGCGCGGCCTGCTCGCCACGCCGCAGTTCCACCACTGGCACCACGCCGCCGACGCGGACGCGGTCGACGTGAACTTCGCCGTGCACCTGCAGGTGCTGGATCGGATCTTCGGTACCTTCCATCTGCCGAAGGGCCGCTGGCCGCGCGCCTACGGTCTGGCCGGCGGCGAGCGCGTGCCGGCCGGCTATCTGCCGCAGCTCGTCGAGCCGTTCCGCGCGAAGGACGCGAATCGAGAGGAGTGACCCGCGATGCCGCAGGCGAGCCCCGAGGTGTTCGCGATCGTGTGCGCCGCGCTCGGCTTGATCGCGCTGGTGGTCGCGCTGCGCAGGCTCGTGCGCGCGCACCTCTTCGCGGCGACGCGGTCCGCGCTGCTCGGGCTGCTGCTGGTCGCCGGCGCCGCGTTCCTGTTCGCGTTCTCGGCCACGCTCTACAGCTACGCGCGCCTGACCTTCGAGGCGCCGGTCGCGCAGCTCACGTTCGTCGCGCTCGGCCCGCAGCTCTACACCGCCACGCTCGTGCGCGCGCCGTCGGGCGACGTCGAGACCTACGTGCTGAACGGCGACGAGTGGCAGCTCGACGCGCGCGTGCTGAAGTGGCGCGGCGTCGCGAACCTGCTCGGGCTCGACGCGCGCTACCGGCTCGAGCGGCTCGGCGGCCGCTACGTCGAGATCGAGCAGGAGCGCACGGCTCCGCGCAGCGTCTACGCGCTCGGCGCTCCCCCCGCGCTCGACCTGTGGCTGCTCGCGCGCGCGTACCCGCGCTGGCTGCCGTTCGTCGACGCGGTGTACGGCAGCGCGACGTACCTGCCGATGGCCGACGGCGCGCGCTTCCAGGTGACGATCAGCCAGACGGGCCTGGTCGCGCGGCCGAGCAACGAGGCCGCCGAAACCGCCGTCGGCGCCTGGCACTAGCTGTGAGCGAGCGGCGGATCACTCCGCCGCGTGGGCGGTGTCCGCGATCCGCGCGGGATGCTCGCGCCGCCCGCTCATCTCCGCGCCCGCGTCGCGCGGCAATGGGGTGAAGAAGAAGAGCGACGTCAGGCTGATCGCCGCGATCGCGAAGTAGGTGTAGGCGAAGTCGTCCGCGCCCAGCGTCTCCCGGCCGCGCAGCGCCAGCGTCGCGTGCAGGAGCAGCGCGCCGAGCCCGACGCCGAAGGTGAGCGAGAGCTGCTGGGCGACCGACGAGAGCGTGGTCGCGTGGCTCATCGCCGGCTCGTCGATGTCGGCGTAGGCGAGCGTGTTCAGGCTCGTGAACTGCAGCGAGCGGAAGAAGCCGCCGACCAGCAGGACCGCGGTGATCAGCAGGTGGGGCGTGGTCGGCCCGAACAGTCCGTACGACGCCATGAAGCCGGCGCACAGCACGGTGTTCGCGATCAGCACGCGCCGGAAGCCGAGCCGGCGCAGGATCGGCGCGGCGGTGAGCTTCATCAAGAGCGCGCCCGCGGCGCCCGCGAACGTGATCATGCCCGAGGCGAACGGCGACAGGCCGAAGCCGAGCTGCAGCATCAGCGGCGTCAGGAAGGGCAGCGCGCCGATACCCATGCGGAAAACGAAGCCACCGACGACGGACGCGCCGAAGGTGCGCACGCGCAAGAGCGACAGGTCGAGGATCGGTGTCGCCACCGCGCGCGAGCGGCGCGCGTACAGCACGAGCAGGACCAGACCGACCGCCACCAGCGCCGCGATCGCGAAGCCCGGCAGCACGCCGCGGCCGACGTTCTCGAAGCCGAACATGGTCGCGGCCAGGCCGAGGCTCACGATCCCGAAGCCGGCCAGGTCGAGCCGCTCCGCGCGCCGCTCGCGCACGTTCGGGACGTAGCGCAGCGCCAGCGCCAGGCCGAGCAGCCCGATCGGGATGTTGATCGCGAAGATCCAACGCCACGACGCGTAGGTCACGATGAAGCCGCCGAGCGGCGGCCCGAGCACCGGGCCGATCAGCGCGGGCACCGTGAGGTACGCCATCCCCGACACCAGCTCCGACTTGGGGATCGTGCGCAGCACTACGAGCCGACCGACCGGCACCATCATCGCGCCGCCGATGCCCTGCAGGATGCGCGCGGCGACCAGCTCCGGCAGCGACTGCACGGCGGCGCAGGCGACCGAGCCCAGCGTGAACACCACGATCGCCGCGCTGAACACCGTGCGCGCGCCGAGCCGGTCCGCGAGCCAGCCCGAGAGCGGGATGAAGATGCCCAGGCTCAGCAGATACGCCGTGATCGCGAGGTTCAGCCGGAGCGGGCTCTCGCCGAAGGCGTTCGCGATCGTCGGCAGGGCCGTGGCGATCACCGTCGCGTCCATGTTCTCCATGAACAGCGCGCAGGCGACGATCATCGGCACGAGATAGCGGGGCGCGCGCATCGGCGGCGACTCACTCCGTCGGCGGGAGCTCCCGCGGCGCCAGGTCGCGCAGGCCCTCGCCGCCGAGAGCCGAAGCCTCGGCGATCTTCTCCAGCAGCGCCTCGCCGCCGATCGCCTTCATCATGTCCTTCATCACCGCGGGCACGTGGTAGCCGGCCGGCATCGCGGGGGCGCTCCGGACCTTGCGCGCGAGCGCGGCGTCGACGACGGGCGCGAGCCGCGCGGCCTTCTCGGCGCGCAGCTTCTCGTCGCGGTCCTTGAACTCGGGCAGGATCTCGCGGCCGAACAGCTCGATCGCCTCGCAGATGTGCTCGTGTCGGTTGCGGCCGGCCTGCATCACGAAGATCAGCTGGTCGACGCCCGCCTCTTCGAAGCGGCGCAGGTAGCTGCGCAGCTGATCGGGCGTGCCGACCGCGCCGCGCAGCGCCGACGACTCGCCCGCCGACACCTTCGCGCCCAGCTCCCTGCGCTCCTCGATCGCCGCCTCGGAGTTGAAGCCGCGCTCGTGCCGGCGCTTCTGGAAGTCCTGCCACAGATCGGTCGTGCCCGGCACGTGGTCGCCGAACGCCGCGAAGAACGCGAGCGAGTAGCCGAAGAAGTTGCCGCCCTCGAGCCCGCGCCGGATCGCCTCGCGCTCGTCGCGGTGGACCATCATCGGCGTGACGCAGGCGACGTCCGTGTTCACGAGCTCGCCGATCGGCGAGCAGCGCTCGAGCCTGCGCTCGTGCGCCTGCGTCCAGCCGCGCGCCTCCTCGGGATCGATGAACGCGAAGGTGAGCGCGCCGAGCCCGAGCTCGGCCGCGAGCATGATCGTGTCGCGCCGCGAGGCCGCCACCCAGAGCGGCGGATGCGGGCGCTGGCGCGGCTTGGGCACCACGTTGCGCGGCGGCATCTTCACGTACTTGCCGTCCACGCCCGTGAACGGCGTCTCGGTGAGACAGCGCACCGCCACCTCGAGCCCCTCGCGCCACTGCTCGCGCTTGAGCTGGGGCTCGACGTTGAAGCCGCCCATCTCGCCGGTGGTCGCCGACTCGCCGGAGCCGAACTCGACGCGCCCGCCCGAGATCAGGTCGAGCGTCGCGACGCGCTCCGCGGTGCGCGCCGGGTGGTTGTAGAGCGGCGAGGTCTGGATGATCCCGTGCCCGAGCCGGATGGTGCGCGTGCGCTGGCTGGCCGCGGCCAGGAACACCTCGGGCGCGCTCGAATGCGAGTACTCTTCCAGGAAATGATGCTCGACCTCCCACACGTACTCGATGCCCAGCCGGTCGGCGAGCTCGATCTGCGCGAGCGCGTCCTGCATCAGCTGGTACTCGTCGTGCTCCTGCCAGGGACGCGGAAGCTGGTGCTCGTAGAAGATCCCGAAGCGCATCGTGTGCACCTCCCGGTTCGGTGGCGTGGCGCGCATTCTACCGGAACGCGCTCCGCGAAATTGCGGAGGCCGGTCCGGTGACCCGGCGCGAGCGGCTGCGCCAGATCATCTTCGAGGCCGATACGCCGGCGGGGAAGGCGTTCGACGTCGCACTGCTCGCAGCGATCCTGGCCAGCGTGCTCGCCGTCATGCTCGAGAGCGTCGCGTCGATCCGGGAGAGCAGCGGCACGGCACTGCGCATCGGCGAGTGGCTCTTCACGCTTCTCTTCACGGCCGAGTACGTCGCGCGGCTCGCCGTCGTCGAGCGCCCGCTGCGCTATGCGCGCAGCTTCTTCGGAGTCGTGGACCTGCTGGCCTTCCTGCCCAGCTATCTCGTCCTGCTGTTTCCCGGCGCGCAGTCCCTGTTGGTGATCCGCTCGCTGCGCCTGCTGCGGATCTTCCGCGTGTTCAAGCTCGCCCGCTTCCTCAGCGAGCAGAACCTGCTGCTCACGTCGCTGCGCATGGGTCGGGCGAAGGTGCTCGTGTTCCTGGCGAGCGTGCTGATCATCGACCTGATCCTGGGCTCGGCCATGTACCTGATCGAGGGCGGCGAGTCGGGCTTCACGAGCATTCCCGCCGCGATGTACTGGGCGATCGTCACCATGACCACGGTCGGCTACGGCGACATCGCGCCGGAGACGCCGCTCGGCAAGGCGCTCGCGGCCCTCGTCATGATCCTGGGCTACAGCATCATCGCGGTGCCGACCGGCATCGTCACCGCGGGCATCGTCGAAGCCGCTCGCGCCCCGATCACGACACGAAGCTGCCGGCACTGCACGAGCGAGGGACACCATCTCGACGCGAGCTACTGCAAGGACTGCGGAGGGCTATTGAGTGAGTGAGTCATGCGGCGCAGCGACGAAGTAGAGCTCTACGCCTTCACCTGCGGGCACGTGACGATCCCGCTCGGCTTCCTGCTCGAGGGAGAGAAGGGGCGGATCAAGGTGCCCGTGCCGTCGTATCTGATCGCGCACCCGCGCGGCGTCGCGCTCTTCGACAGCGGGCTGAACCTGGCGTCGCGCACGGACCCGATCGCGTACATGGGCGAGCAGGGCGCGCGCTACGCGACGTTCCACTTCGACCCCGGCGAGGAGATCGCCGCGCGCTTGCAGTCGCTCGAGATCGAGCCGGAAGCCGTGACGTTCCTCGTGAACTCGCACCTGCACTACGACCACTCGGGCGGGAACGGCCAGCTTCCCGACGCGGACGTGGTGGTGCAGCGGCGCGAGTGGGAGCACGCGCACGCGCTGCCCGACGACGACCCGGGCTACCGCAAGGTCGACTTCGACACGGGCCAGCGCGTGACGCTCGTCTCCGGCGAGCACGACCTGTTCGGCGACGGCAGCGCCACCTGCTTTCCGAGCTACGGGCACACGCCCGGTCACCAGTCGCTGCGCGTGCGCACGCAGCGCGGCGAGTTCGTGCTGTGCGGCGACGCTTGCTACCTGAAACGCACGCTCGACGAGCTGCACATGCCGGGCGTGCTGTTCGACCGCGAGGCCGCGCTCGCGTCGCTCGTGCGTTTCCGCGCGCTGCAGTCGGCCGGGGCGCGCATCCTGTACGGCCACGACCCGGAGTTCTGGAAGTCGGTGCCGCAGGGACCGGAGCGGCTCGGATGAGCGCGCTCGATCCGAGCCTCGCGCTGCTCGGCGAGCTGCGGGGCTCGCTCGGCCTCGACGCTCCCGACCCGGCGCGCGTGGCGATCTCCGGTGCCGATCCGATCCTGGCTACGCGATTCCGTGTCGGCGAGGCCGCGGCCGCGGCGCTGGCCGCGTGCGGGCTGCAGGCGGCCGAGCTCTGGGAGCTGCGTGGCGGCGGTCGCCAGCGCGTGCGCGTCGACGTGACCGGCGCCGCGGCGTCGCTGATCGGCTTCGCCTTCCAGCGCGCCGACGAGCCGGCGGCGATCCCCGCCTTCGATCCCGCGCGCAACGTGACCGGCATCTATCCGACGCGCGACGGCGGGTACTTTCTACTCCACGGCAGCTTCGCCGAATCACAAGCACGCGCGCTCGCGCTGCTCGGCTGCGACGAGAGCGTGTCGGCCGTCGCCGAGCGCATCGCCGGCTGGGACGCGCAGGCGCTCGAGGACGCGCTCGCGAAACGCGGACTGTGCGGCGCGCGCGTGCGCAGCGCGGCCGAGTGGAGGGCGCACCCGCAGGGCCGCGCGCTCGCGTCCCGACCGGTGGTCGAGGTGATCCGGATCGGAGACGCCCCGCCCGAACCGTTCCGCACTGGCGCGCGTCCGCTCGACGGCGTGCGCGTGCTCGACCTGACGCGCGTGCTGGCCGGACCGACCTGCGGCCGCACGCTCGCCTCGCACGGCGCCGACGTGCTGCGCATCGGCTCGCCCAAGCTCCCGTTCATCGCGCCGTTCGTGATCGACACCAGTCACGGCAAGCGCGCAGCGCATCTCGACCTCGACGACGCGCGAGACGCGGACCGACTGCGCGCGCTGGTCCGCGACGCCGACGTGTTCACGCAGGGCTATCGCAGCGGCGCGCTCGAAGGGCGCGGCTTCGGTCCCGCCGCGCTCGCCGCGCTGCGGCCCGGGATCGTCACCACCTCGATCAACTGCTACGGACACGAGGGACCGTGGACGGGCCGGCCCGGCTGGGAGCAGCTCGCGCAGGCCGTCACCGGCATCGCGCACGAACATGGCGGCGCGAGCGGCCCGCGGCTCTTGCCCGCCGCGGCGACCGACTACAACACCGGCTACCTCGCGGCGCTCGGCACGATGATCGCGCTCGAACGCCGCGCGCGCGAAGGCGGGAGCTGGCACGTGCGCGCGTCGCTCTGCCAGACGGGGATGTGGCTCGAGCGCATGCGGCGCAGCGACGAGCCCGGTCCCGGTCTCACGCCCGAGCAGGTGCGGCCGTTCCTGATCCGATCCGAAACGGTGTACGGCCCGCTCGAGCACCTGGGGCCGATCGTCGAGCTCTCCGAGACGCCCGCCCGCTGGGCGCTGCCGACACCCCCGCTCGGCAGCCACGCGCCCGTCTGGACCTAGACCCATGACTCGACACGACACCACGGGCGCCGTCCGCGGCCGCCCGCGGCGGCGCCCCGCAAGCGACGCGCAGCGGCGCGCGCAGCGAGCCGCAGGCGAGCGAAGTCAAAGGGTCGGCTGGCGCAGCCAGGGCCGCTCGAGCGGCACGTCGCGTACTTCCTCCGGCCCGTGGAAGATGACCGTCAGCGCGCGGCGCGGTCGCGCGCTGGTGTTCGCGCCCGCGAAGTGCAGCGTCCGGCAGTAGTGCGTGGTCGCGCCGCCCGCGCGCAGCGGGCAGGCGACGGCGCCCGACACGTCGACCGGTGACTCGAGCACGAGCGGCTCGGGTCCGTCCGCCGGCGGCTGCCGGTGCGGCAGCACGTCGTTCGCGTGCGAGCCGGGCAGGAACTGCATGCAGCCGCTGTCGACCGTCACGTCGTCGAGCGGCATCCAGACCGACAGGCTGTGGCTGCGCCGGCTCGGCGGGAAATCCCAGTACGCCTCGTCCTGGTGCCAGGGCGTGTCGCGGCCGGCGCCCGCCGGCTTGTGGATCAGCATCAGCCCGCCGTAGCGCACGTCCTCGTCGGCCGCGCCGAGCAGCGCTCCCGCGAGCCTTCGCGCGTTCGCGATGTAGGTGGTCTCGAGCAGCTCCGGGCGCATCAGCTCGGGCGAGAAGATCTGGCTGATGATGCCGGCCGTGCCGTCGGCGCGGGTGGTCTCGAAGCGCAGCCGCAGCGCGCGCGCGTCGTCGACCAGCGGCTCGTAGATCTCGCGCAGCCAGGCGAGCTCGTCCGGCGTCGTGATCGCGTCCACGGACAGGAAGCCGTTCGACTTGAAGAAGGCGCGCTGGTCCTCGCGGACCTCCAACGTGAAGCTGCCCCGCATCGCCGCCCACGATACGCCCAGCTTCAAGGCGATGCCAGACCGCAAAGCGGGCAGGGCCGGGGCCGCGGCGCGGCCGCTGCGCGTGCCGGGCGCTGGCCCATTTCGTGCAAATCGCGGGCTCGGGGAAGGAGCGTGCGCGCGATGGCAATCCAAGTGGCGCTTCACCACCGCACGGTCTACGAGTACGACCGGCGGGTCACGCTCTCGCCGCAGGTGATCCGGCTGCGGCCCGCCCCGCACGCGCGCACGCAGGTCCTCTCCTACGCGCTCTCGATCGAGCCGCGCGAGCACTTCCTGAACTGGCAGCAGGATCCGTTCGGGAACTACCTGGCGCGGGCGGTGTTTCGCGAACAAACGCAGCGCTTCGAGGTGAACGTGGATCTGCTCGCCGAGCTCCACGTGGTGAACCCGTTCGACTTCTTCCTGGAGCCCGAGGCCGAGCACTGGCCGTTCCGTTACGAGTCGGCGCTCGCGAAAGAGCTCGCGCCGTACCGCGAGACGATGGGCGCGACGGGGCCGCTCCTGAACGCGCTGCTCGCGAGCCTGCCGCGCGAGCGCATGCGCACGAACGACTTCCTGGTCGCGCTGAACCGCACGGTGAACTCCGCCGTCGAGTACGTGATCCGCATGGAGCCGGGCGTGCTCGAGCCCGAGGACACGCTCGCCGCGGGACGCGGCTCGTGCAGGGACTCGGCCTGGCTGCTCGTGCAGTGCCTGCGCCACCTCGGCTTCGCCGCGCGCTTCACCAGCGGCTACCTGATCCAGCTCGTCGCCGACGAGAAGCCGCTCGACGGTCCGGCGGGCACGAGCAAGGACTTCACAGACCTGCATGCCTGGGCGGAGGTGTTCCTGCCCGGCGCGGGCTGGATCGGGCTCGACGCCACGTCCGGCCTGCTCACCGGCGAGGGCCACATCCCGCTCGCCTGCACGCCCGAGCCGATGACCGCCGCGCCGATCAGCGGCGCGGTCGACGAGTGCAAAGTTCAGTTCTCGCACGCGATGAGCGTCGATCGCATCCACGAGGACCCGCGCGTCACGCGGCCCTACACCGACGCGCAATGGGCCGCGATCGACGCGCTCGGCCACGCGGTCGACGCGCGGCTCGCGCGCGGCGACGTGCGCGCCACGTTCGGCGGCGAGCCGACCTTCGTGGGCATCGACGCGCCCGACGCGCCGGAGTGGAACACCACGTCGCTCGGCCCCGCCAAGTCCGAGCGCGCGGAGGATCTGCTGCGCCGGCTGCACGCGCGCGCAGCAAACGGAGGGCTGCTCCACTTCGGCCAGGGCAAGTGGTACCCGGGCGAGCCGTTGCCGCGCTGGGCGTACGGCTGCTATTGGCGCAAGGACGGCGAGCCGGTCTGGGAGGATGCGACGCTGTTCGCCGACTCGCGCGTGGGCTACGAGTTCGGCGACGTCGAGGCGCAGCGCTTCATCGCTTCGCTCGCGAAGCGCCTCGATCTCGATCCGGGCCACGCGATCTCGGCCTACGAGGACGCCTGGTACTACCTGTGGCGCGAGCGCAGGCTGCCGACCAACGTCGATCCGCTCGACGCGCGCATGGACGACGAGCAGGAGCGCGCGCGGCTCGCGCGCATCTTCGAGCGCGGGCTCGGCGCGATCGCGGGCTACGTGCTGCCGCTCCAGCCCGATCCCGATGCGCGCGGGCCGGTCACGCGCTGGCGCAGCGGGCCGTGGTTCCTGCGCCGCGAGCGCCTGTACCTGCTGCCCGGCGACTCGCCGATCGGCTTCCGGCTGCCGCTCGACTCGCTGCCCTGGGCCGCGGCCGCCGATCTGCCCGATCCGCTCGAGGTCGACCCGATGGCACAGCTCGCCCCGCTGCCGGCGCGCGTCGCGCGCCAACACATTCTTGCGTCGCGCGCGGCGCAGCCGCGGCGCGTGTACCCGCCGGACGCCGAGCACCTGCGCCGGCCCGCGCACGGGGTCTCGGCGCGCGGCGTGATCCGCACGGCGCTGTGCGTCGAGGCGCGCGCCGGCATGCTGCACGTGTTCCTGCCGCCGATCCCGCAGCTCGAGGACTTCCTGTCGCTGGTGCAGGCGCTCGAGGACACGGCCGCGACGCTGCGGCTGCCGATCCGCATCGAGGGCTACCACCCGCCGGCCGATCCGCGGCTCGAGAAGCTCGAGGTCACGCCCGATCCGGGCGTGATCGAGGTCAACGTCGCGCCGGTCTCGACCTGGAGCCAGCTGGTGGACGGCACCACGGCGCTGTACGAAGAGGCGCGGCTCGCGCGGCTGCGTGCCGAGAAGTTCATGCTCGACGGGCGGCACGTCGGCACCGGCGGCGGCAACCACCTGACGATCGGCGGCACTAGCGCGGCCGACAGCCCGTTCCTGCGCCGGCCCGACCTGCTGCGCAGCCTGGTCGGCTTCTGGCAGGACCACCCGTCGCTCTCGTACCTGTTCTCGGGCCTGTTCATCGGCCCAACCAGTCAGGCGCCGCGCATCGACGAGGCGCGCAGCGACGCGCTGTACGAGCTCGAGGTCGCCTTCCAGCGCCTGCCCAAGGATGCGCGCGAGGCGATCGGTACGCCGCCGTGGCTGGTCGACCGCGCGCTGCGCAACCTGCTCGTCGACGCGACCGGCAACACGCACCGCACCGAGCACTGCATCGACAAGCTCTACTCGCCCGACGGGCCGCGCGGCCGGCTCGGGCTGGTCGAGCTGCGCGCGTTCGAGATGCCGCCGCACGCGCGCATGTCGTGCGTGCAGCAGCTGCTGGTGCGCGCGCTGCTCGCGCTCTTCTGGGAGACGCCCTACGACCCGAAGCTGGTGCGCTACGGCACGCAGCTCCACGACCGCTACATGCTGCCGCACTTCGTGATGCAGGACTTCCAGGACGTGCTGAAGCGCCTGGACCGCGCGGGCTTCCGCCTCGACCCGGCCTGGTTCGAGCCGTTCGTCGAGATGCGTTTTCCGAAGATCGGCGAGATCGTGCGCAAGGGCATCTGGCTCGAGCTGCGCCACGCGCTGGAGCCGTGGCACGTGCTCGGCGAGGAGCAGGCCGCGGGGGGCGCGGTGCGCTACGTCGATTCGTCGCTCGAGCGCCTGCAGGTGAAGGTGCGCGGCGCGATCGGCGATCGCTTCGTGGTGACCTGCAACGGTCACGCGCTGCCGCTCCACCCGACGGGCACGCAGGGCGAGCGCGTGGCGGGCGTGCGCTACCGCGCCTGGCAGCCGAGCTCGTGCCTGCACCCGACCATCCCCGTCGACGCGCCGCTCACGATCGAGCTCGTCGACACCTGGCTCGCGCGCTCGCTCGGCGGCTGCACGTACCACGTTGCGCACCCCGGCGGACTCGCGTATGAAAGCCTGCCAGTGAACGCCAACGAAGCAGAGTCCCGGCGCGTCTCGCGCTTCTCGCCGCTCGGCCACACGCCGGGCCGCCTGGTGGTGGCGCCGCCGCTGCCGCACCCGGACTTCCCCTTCACGCTCGATCTGCGGCGGAGCTAGCGTCGCGGGCGTGGCGCGCGCGGAGGCTCTGCGCTTCGACTTCGAAGTCGTGCCCGGCCGGCACGACGAGCTGCGCACGCCCGGGGGCGCGCTGCGCGCACACTGGGATCCGCTCGTGCGCTCGCTCTCGGGGATGGGATCCGCGGAGCTCGGCCGCCGCTGGGAATCCGCGCGCCGTCTGATCCACGACAACGGTGTCACCTACAACGTGTACGGCGACCCACGCGGCATGGATCGCCCCTGGCAGCTCGATCCGATTCCGTTCGTGCTGCACGCGGGCGAGTGGGAAACGCTTGGGCGCGGACTCGCGCAGCGCGCGTGCCTGCTCGACGCGATCCTCGCCGACGCCTACGGACCGCAGCGCCTGCTGCGCGACGAACTCCTGCCCGCGGAGCTCGTGCTCGCGCACCCGACCTACCTGCGTCCGTGTCACGGCGTGCACATCCCGATCGCATCGTGGCTGCAGCTCTACGCCGCCGATCTCGCGCGCGCCCCGGACGGCCAGTGGTGGGTGCTGGCCGACCGCACACAGGCGCCGTCGGGTGCGGGCTACGCGCTCGAGAACCGGCTGGTGGTCTCGCGCACGCTGTCGGAGGCGTTTCGCGAGGGCCGCGTCGAGCGGCTGGCGGGCTTCTTCGCGCGCCTGCGCGACACGCTGCGCTCGCTCGCGCCGCGCCACCGCGACAACCCGCGCATCGCCCTGCTCACGCCCGGTCCGTACAACGAGACCTACTTCGAGCACGCTTATCTCGCGCGCTATCTCGGGCTGTCGCTGGTCGAGGGCGGGGATCTCACGGTTCGCGACCGCGCGCTGTACCTGAAGACGCTCGGAGGGCTCGAGCAGGTCGACGTGCTGATGCGGCGCGTCGACGACGTGTTCTGCGATCCGCTCTCGCTGCGCAGCGATTCGTCGCTGGGCGTCGCGGGGCTCGTGCACGCGGTGCGAGCGGGCAACGTCGCGGTCGCGAACGCGCTCGGCAGCGGCCTGGTCGAGACGCCCGCGCTGCTCGCGTTCCTGCCCGGGTTGTGCAAGGCGTTGCTCGGCGAGGAGCTGCTGCTGCCGTCGGTGGCGACCTGGTGGTGCGGCCACGCGCGCGCGCTCGAGTACGTCGAGGCGCACCTCGAGGAGCTCGTGCTGAAGCCCGCGTTCCCGGGCCTGCGCATGGAGCCGCAGTTCGGCGCGGGACTGACGGTACCGGAGCGCGCGGCGCTGCTCGAGCGCGTGCGCGCGCGGCCGCACGCGTTCGTCGCGCAGGAGCAGGTCGCGCTCTCGACCGCGCCGGTCTGGGACGGCGAGCGCGTACAGGCGCGCAATCTGGTGCTGCGCGGCTACGCGGTGGCCGCGGGCCACGGCGAGTGGGAAGCGATGCCGGGCGGGCTCACGCGCGTGTCGTCGGCGAGTGACTCGCTGGTCGTGTCGATGCAGCGGGGCGGTGGCAGCAAGGACACTTGGGTGACCTGCGAGCAGCTGCCGCTCCCGCTCACGCTGCTGCGGCCCGCGGGCGCGCCGATCGAGCTCTCGCGCGGCGGCGCCGAGCTACCGTCGCGCGTCGCCGACAACCTGTTCTGGCTGGGCCGCTATGTGGAGCGCGTCGAGGGTACGGCGCGCATCGCGCGCAGCCTGCTCGCGCGGCTCTCCGACGAGAGCGCAGAGCAGGAGGCCGTGCTCGATGCGCTGCTCGCCGCGCTCGCGCGCCACATCGGGCTCGAGACCGGGCTCGAAGCGGACGAGGACGCGTTCCTGGCCGTGCTGTTCGGCGAGGCGCCGGCGCGCTCGCTGCGCGCGACGCTCGCCGCCATCCACCAGCTCGCGTTCTCGCTGCGCGACCAGCTCTCGCTCGACACCTGGCGTGTGCTCTCGGAGCTCGAGCAGGATCTCGCGGACTCGGACGCGCCGCCACCGACGCTGCCGGAGGCGAACGAGATCCTGAACCGTATGATCGTGCGCCTCTCCGCCTGGAGCGGGCTCGCGATGGACAGCATGACGCGCACGCTCGGCTGGCGCTTCGCCGACATGGGGCGCCGGCTCGAGCGCAGCATCTGGACGGCGACACTGCTCGGTGCCTGCCTGGGCGAGACGCACGAGGACGAGGCGCCGCGGCTCGAGGCGCTGCTCGAGGTGGCGGAGAGCGCGATCACCTACCGGCGCCGCTACGGCGGCGAGCTGCAGGCCGTGCCGGCGCTCGATCTGCTGCTCACTGACGAGACCAATCCGCGCTCGCTGGTGTTCCAGCTGGTGGCGCTGGACGAGCACGTCGCGCACCTGCCCGCCAGCGCGCGCGCGTCGCGCGCCGGCGAGGAGCGGATCGCGCTCGGCGCGCTGACGCGCGCGCGCATCGCCGACGTGAACGAGCTGTGCCGGGTGGAGGAGGGCAAGCGCCTGCGGCTCTGCGCGCTGCTCGAGCGCACGCTCGACGACCTGCGCGGGTTCTCGGACGCGATCACGCAGAGCTACCTGTCGCACGCGGGCGTCGCACAGCGGATCGACTCCTTCTAGCCGTGCCGGCCGGAGCTCCCATGCGCTATCGCGTCACGCACTCGACGACCTACAGCTACGAGGAGCTGGTCTCGATCGGTCACAACGAAGTCCGGCTCGAGCCGCGCGGCACGCCGACCGAGACCTGCCTCTCGACGCAGCTCGCGATCGAGCCTGCTCCGGCGCTGCGCGCGAGCGAGCGCGACTACTTCGGCAACCCCACCAGCTTCTTCACGCTGCAGGAGCCTCACCACCGGATGGTGATCGTGGCGACCAGCGAGCTCGAGATCGTGGCCCCGCCGCGCCCGGAGCCGGACGCGACGCCCGCCTGGGAGGCGCTTCGCGACCACCTGCGCGGCGATTGCTCGCGCGACGGCCTGCGCGCGCGCGAGATGACGTTCGAGTCGCCGCTCGTGCCGATCGGGGCGCCGTTCGCGGAGTACGCGCGTCCGTCGTTCGAGCCGGGTCGCCCGATCGCGGAGGCGGTGCTCGACCTGACCCGGCGCGTGCACGCTGATTTCAAGTACCGGCCCGGCGTGACGTCGGTGACCACGCCGGTCGCCGAGGTGCTCGAGCAGCGCATCGGGGTGTGTCAGGACTTCGCGCAGCTCGAGATCGCGTGTCTGCGCGCGCTCGGTCTGCCGGCGCGCTACGTGAGCGGCTACATCCGCACCTCGCCACCCAGGGGAGTGGCTCCGTTGATCGGGGCCGACGCGAGTCACGCCTGGCTCGCGGTGTTCTGCGGCGACGCCGGCTGGCTCGACGTCGACCCGACCAACGACCTCTTGGTCTCCGACCAGCACGTGACCGTGGCCTGGGGCCGCGACTACGGCGACGTGTCGCCGGTCAAGGGCGTGGTGCTGGGCGGCGGCGGCCATACGGTCGAGGTCGCGGTGCACGTGGAGCCGCTGGACTGATTCGAGTCACGGTTTGGCGCGGCGTGGCCGCTTCGCCAGGTACTCGCGATAGGCCGCGATCGTGGCGCGCACGTCGATCTCGTCGACGTCGAGCGCGAAGGCGGACGGACGCGCGGGAAAGCCGACGCGGTAGGCGTGGCCGTCGGCCGTGCGCTCCAGGTGCCCGTAGTCGACCAGATACCGGCGCAGCGTCACGTGGTCGATCTCGATCGCCGGCGCCACGTCGCGGATCCAGATGCGCAGCTCCGCGTTGATCTCGCGCTCCGTGTAGCTGCGCGCGCTGTCCAGCAGGAGCCGGATGCTCTTGAACAGGATCTCGCGATCGTTGCGCGAGCGCGGGAACAGCCGCGGCCCCCGGTCGGCGCCGAGGCGGCAGAGTCGCTCCACGAATTCCTCGGCGCTGATCATGGCTTCGATGTGAGAGAATGCAGCGCATGAAAGCCGCGGTCTACTACCAGACGGGAAAGCCCGACGTGTTCCGCTACGAGGACGTGCCCGATCCGGTCTGTGCGCCCAACGGCGTGGTGATCGACGTGCGCGCGATCGCGATCGAGGGCGGCGACGTGCTGAATCGCGCGGGCGGGATGATGGCCGCCAAGCCGCACATCGTGGGCTACAACTGCGCGGGCGTGGTGCGCGAGGCCGGCGCGCAGGTCACGGACCGGCGCGTGGGCGACCGCGTGACGGCGCTAATGATGCACGGCTCGCACGCCGCGCGTGTGGCCGTGCCGGTCGCGGCGACCTGGATCGTGCCCGACGCACTCCCCTTCGAGCAGGCGGCCTGCGTGCCGGTGGCCTGGGGGACCGCGCACGACTGTCTGTTCGAGTTCGGGCGCTTGAAGTCCGGCGAGAGCGTGCTCGTGCAGGCCGGCGGCAGCGGCGTGGGGCTCGCCTGCGTGCAGCTCGCCAAGCGCGCGGGCGCGGTCGTGTACTCGACCATCGGCAGCAAGGACAAGCTCGAGCGGCTGAAGGAGTTCGGCGCCGATCACGGCATCCTGTATCGTGAGGTCGACTTCGCGGACGCGATCCGCGACCTGACCAAGGGACGCGGCGTCGATCTGGTCGTCGACGCGGTCGGGGGCGACACACTCCAGCGTAGCCTCTTGTGCCTGGGCTACCGCGGCCGCGCGATCACGGTCGGCAACGTGAGCCGGGGCGATCTGAAGCTCGATCCCTCGCCGCTCGCGCCGGGCAACCGCTCGCTCACGGGCGTGTTCTTCGGCGCGGAGGTCGCGTTCCAGAGCGCGCGCGTGCGCGCCATGCTCGACGCGATCCTGCGCGACCTGGCGCGCGGCGATCTGCGCACCGTGGTCGACCGCACCTTCCCGCTCTCGGAGGCCGCGGCCGCGCACGCCTACATCGAGAGCCGCGCAGCGTTCGGGCGCGTGGTGCTGATTCCCTAGCCGGCGGTCGACTCGGCGAGCGCCTTCAGGTTCAGGAGCTGGCGCCGCATCATCACCAGGTCGCCCCAGGCGAGCGCGGACCTCGCGAGCCGCGCGAACGGGCTGCGCGCCGCGCCGAGGCGCAGCTTCACGAGCAGGCGCGTCGGTGCCGACGACGCGGAGGGCCGTACCCAGTACGTGCAGCGGAGCGGGCCGAACAGCGCCTCGCCGCGGCCGCCCGGCGGCGTCACGAGCGTGATGAAGTGCGGCGTGTCGAACGCTTCCAAGCGGAAGATCGACATCACCGTCTGGCCGACCGCGAGCTGCTCGAGGTCGGGCGTGAACGAGCGCGGACTCTGCCGCCCGCGGTTGTCGATCCAGTCGTAGCTGTAGGGCGCGGCTCGGAGCTGGCACAGCCAGCGGAACACGATCGGCGCCGGCGCGGCGATCGAGACGCCGCGGAAGAGCGAAGTCCAAGCACCGTCGTCGCCGCGATCGCCGGGGAAGGCGAGGGCGCGCTCGCCGGCGTCGGTGCCCCAGGTTCGCGCGACCGAGCTCATCCGCGCACGTCGGCCACCGACTCGACCGCCCCCAGCAGTCCGCGCACGCGCGGGTTCTGCCAGCGCGGTCCGCCGCGGTTCATCGTGTAGCCGAAGGCGAGCCGCGCGTCGGGATCGGCGAAGCCCAGCGACCCGCCCGCGCCGAAGTGTCCGAAGGAACGCTCGCTCGCGCTGAAACGCCGCTCGGGCATCCAGAGCTGGAAGCCCAGCCCGAAGCGCGTCGCCCGGCGCAGCACGAAGTCCTCGCCTGCGGATACCTCGCGGGTCGCCTCCTCGATCGTCTCGCGTCGCAGAAGCCGGGTTCCTCCCACCTCGCCGCCGCCCGCGAGCGCGCTGTAGATGCGCGCGACGGCGCGCGCGTTGGCGTGGCCGTTGGTCGACGGCAGCTCCGCCGCGCGCCACCGTTCGGTGTTGACGGTGCCCATGCCCGAGATGCCGCGTGGGTTCGCATACACGCGCAGCAGGAGCTCGGCGTGCTCTGCGTCGGTCGGCGGCGCCTCGCGGGCCTCTCCGCCGAACAGCACGCCCGGCAGGAAGTCGCCGACCCGCTCCTGATTCTCCGGCGAGACGCCGAAATGGAAGTCCGCCCCGAGGGGGCCCGCGATCTCGCGCCGCACGAACGCGCCGATCGACTCGCCCGTCACGCGCCGCACCAGCTCGCCGACCAGGAATCCGAACGTGTTCACGTGGTAGCCGTGCCGCCGGCCCGGCTCCCAGTACGGCGTCTCCGCCGCGAGCGCCTCGGTCATGCGCTTCCAGTCGTAGATCGCGTCGTCCGAGAGCGGCTGCCGGATCGCCGGCAGCCCCGCGCGGTGGCCGAGCACCATTCGCACCGTGATCGCGCCCTTGTCGGCTCGCGCGAACTCCGGCCAGTAGCGCGCGACCGGAGCATCGAGCGCGAGCAGCGCGCGCTCGACCAGCATCAGGACCGCCAGCGTCGCGACCGCCTTCCCCACCGAGAACACGTTCACGAGTGTCTCGCGCCGCCAGGGCCGCGCGCGCGCCTCGTCGAGCCAGCCCGCCCACAAGTCGACGACGAGCTCGCCGTCGACGGTCACCGCCAGCGCCGCGCCGACCTCGCCGTGCTCGCGGAAGTTCGCCTCGAGCGCGGCCCGGAGCGCCGCGAAGCGCGGGGCGCAGAAGCCGTGGATCCGGGGCGCGTCGGGCACGCCGCGATGGTAGCGCCCGGCGCGCCTGCTCAGCCCGACTTCGTCCCCGTGTACTCGCAGAACGCGCCGGGCACGACGACCTTGAACTTCGGGTTGGCGAAGCCGGCGATGCGCATCGAGGCGAGGATGGTCTCGGGCGGGACGCACTTCTCGACGGTGTCCCAGTAGTAGTCCATCAACACCTTGGCATCGCGGTCGCGCGTGAACAGCAGCGTGAGTCCGGGGATCACGGTCTTCCAGGCGAAGCGCGTGAGCGCGTGACCGAGCTTCGACTCGGGCAGGTGGCCCTCGAGGATCCAGACCTTGCCGCCGGGCTTCAGCACGCGCAGGTACTCGCTGAACGCGGCGACCAGGTCGGGCACGTGGCGGAGCGCGATGCCCATGGTGACGAAGTCGAACTGGTTGCTCTTGAACGGGAGCGCCTCGGCGACGCCGCGCGTGAGCGGGCCGCGGAAGACCTTGCGCGCTTCGCCGAGCATGCCCTTGCTCGGGTCGACGCCGAAGACCTTGCCGCCGGGCGCGACCAGGCGCGCGGCGCCCTGCGCGACGGCGGCCGTGCCGATCGCGACGTCGAGCACGCGCATTCCGGGCCGGAGCCCGTTGCGCTTGAGCGAGAAGCGCCGGTACCAGAGGCCGCCGTTGCCGAAGATCCGCTCGATCGTGTTGTAGTGCCGCGCCGTCTTGTTGAACAGGTCATCGACGTAGCGGCGCCGTTCCGCGTCGGTGTCGTAGTACTGGAGCAGGGGCGCGTGCGGCGGGACGGGCTCGTGGTCCTGGGCGGGCTCCGGCGTCGGGGTCATGGCGCTATTCGTACCCTTACCGTCAGAACTTCTCCAGCCAGGGGCGCCGGGTCTCGTGCGATCCCGAGGGTCTGGTAGGGTTGTGCCCGGGGCGTTTCGAGAAGGAAGCACGCATGATCGACCTGAAACGCGAGGGTCCGGTGCTCGTGCTGCAGATGCGCGCGGGCGAGAACCGCTTCAACCCGAAGTTCGTCTCGGCGCTGAACGCGGCGCTCGATCAGGCGGAAGCCGCGACCGAGCCCACCGCGCTGGTGCTGACCGGCGACGGCAAGTACTTCTCGAACGGCCTCGATCTGACCTGGATGTCGGGTCCGGGCAAGGACCAGGCGGGCGAGCTGGTGGTCGGCATGCTGCGCATCTTCGCGCGCGTGCTCGCGTCGCCGCTGGTCTGCGTGGCGGCGTTGAACGGGCACGCCTTCGCGGGCGGCGCCATGCTCGCGCTGGCCTGCGACTTCCGGGTGATGCGCACCGACCGCGGGTTTTTCTGCATTCCCGAGATCGACCTCGGGCTGCCCCTCTCGCCGGGCATGGCCTCGATCATCCAGGCGAAGCTGCCGAAGCTGGCCGCGCACGAGGCGATCGTCACCGGAAAGCGCTACGGCGGCGTCGAGGCGCTCGAGCGCGGGATCGTCGACTTCGCGGTCCCGGAGGTGGATCTGCTCTCGAAGGCGACCGCGCTGGCGGCGCCGCTGGCCGGCAAGAACCGCACCGTGATGCAGGCGCACAAGCGCCTGCTCTACGCGGAGACGCTGCGCCTGCTCGAGGGCTGAGCGTCAGGCGAGCGGGCGCAGCACGTCGTAGTCGAAGCGCCCGTACGGCGCGAGCACGCTCTGGCGCTTCTCCTCGAAGCGCTCCAGGCCGAACGCCTTCTTGTTCGGCGCGACTGCGTTCTCGGCGAAGAAGCGCGCCAGCTCGATGTAGGCCTTTGTGACCTCGCTGGCGCCGCCGCGTACCGTCGCCTGCGCGTAGCGCTGCGCGGGCACGATCAGCGACTCCATGCCCCTCGGCACGCTGCGCCCGCTGCGCACGCGCGCGCAGCACAGATAGGTGTAGGTGTTCTCGCCGGCGAGCTTGTGGTGATCGACTTCCGGGACCACGCCGAAGTAGCTGCCGGGATCGACCACGCCCTCGATCTCGCCGAGCCGGCTCGAAAGCTCACGCCAGGCCTTCGGCACCCTCTCGGCCAGGTCCTCGCGCGAACCGGTCACGCGGATCCCGATCAGCTTCATCACGCCGAGTCGCACCTGACTTGCCGACATCACGCGAGCTCCATCACGGCGCACCGTCCAGGAATTCCTTGAAGCCGTAGCGCGCGTACGGGCCCAGCACGAGGTACTCGAAGAGCCCATGGCCGACCTCGCCCTGGCATGAGAACTCGGCGACCGAATCGACCAGGCCGAACATCTTCGCGCGGTCCTCGGGCTTGGCGAGATCGTAGGCGAGGCCCTGCACGACCAGCTCGCCCTGGTACATGCCGTGGCGCCAGTCGGCGTCGAAGCCGTAGCCGGTGCCGACACCGACGTGCATCGGCAGGAGCGGACGCACCGCGACGTCGAGGCGCGTGCCGTCGGGCTTCGCGAAGTGGAGCGTCGCGCTCTCGACCATGCGCGTGCCGGGCCGGAATTCGAAGCTGTGATCCGGGCGGCCGAGCGGCTCGGGCGGGCGGTCGATTCCGAAGCGCCAGATCTTCACGGCTTGCTCGAGCACGCGCGTGCCGTCGAGCTCCTCCTGCACGATGTACTGGATCGAGTAGTCGCGGAACTGCATCGGCGCGTAGTTCCAGAACGCGAACGGGACGCCGAGCTTCGCGCGAATGCCCGGCGGCTCCGGCTCGCCGACGGGTCGCACGCCCCAGGAGCGGTCGCGCGTGCCCCAGAAGCGGTCCGGCGTGATCGCGAGCTTCTCGCCCGCGATCTCGAGCGCGCCCGTCCAGCAGCCGGTCTGCGCCAGCCGCGAGGTGTCGAACACGACGCGGCCGAGCTGGCGCACGAAGTGGCGCGCCTCGAGGTGCGCGGGCACGTGGCCGTCCCAGACCAGGTCGAAGGCGAGCCCCCACTCGTTCGGCTCGAGCACCACGCGCAGCTTGCGCAGGCCCTCGATCACCTCGATGCGCAGCGGGCCGACGCGCGTGTTCATGCGGTCGTGGCCGAGCTCGCGCGACGCGCGCACCACGCGCTGCACACCGTTGCGCAACACCACCGCGAAAGCGTCCGTCGTGCCCAGGTTCGGGTACTGGCCGAGTCCCATCACCAGGAACAGCTCGTCGCTGCAGGCGTGCAGATTGAAGTAGTAGCGGTCGTAGAAGTTGCGGTCGCCGGTCGCGACGTGGCGGATCGGCTCGGCGATCTGGTGCACCGGGTAGTCGTCGAGGGGCGACAGCATTCGCGCAGCCTACGCGACGCGCTCGAAGCGCGCGAGGCGGACGCCCACGTCGACCTCGCCGCGCTCCGCGAAGCCGGCGCGCGCGTAGTAGCGGCGCAGCGCGTCATTCGAGGCCACGCAGTCGAGCCGCAGCAAGCGCCGGCCGCGCGCCCGCGCGGTCGCGGCGGCCCAGTCGAGCAGCCGCAAGCCCAGACCGTCGCCGGCGTGCGTGCGCGCGACGCAGAGCCGGTGCAGGTAGAGCGCGTCACCGGCGTCCGCGCCCCAGGTCGCGGGGTCGCTGTCCTCGAGCTGGAGCGTCGCGATCAACGCATCGGACGCGCGGACCACGAAGACTCTCGCGGCGCGGATTCCGCCGCTGACGACCGCGCGCGGGAGCGCGCCCGGCTTCCACTGCTCGATCCCGCGCGCCTCGAGCCAGACCGCCGCGTCGTTCAGCAGCCGGTAGACGGAGTCCGCGTCGTCGGGGCGCGCGAGCTCGGGCTTCACTTCGCTCGCGGCTGCAGCAGGCGCCGCGTCGCCTCCGAGGCGCCGGGCCCCGGCACGGTGCGCAGGTCGCGCCGCGCGAGCGGCCGGCCGTCCGCGTCGGTCACGCGCAGCTTCGGGATGCGCCGCTCGGTGCGCCGGTCCTTCACGATCACCGGCTCGTGGCCCCGGCCGAACACGTACTCGTCGGACCAGTCGCGCAAGCTGGTCAGCACCGGCAGCAGCGCCTCGCCCTTCTCGGTGAGCCGGTACTCGAAGCGCTCGCCGGACTCGCCGACGTCGACCTTCTCGAAGATTTCGTGCTCGACCAGATGCGCGAGGCGCGCGGCCAGGATGTTCTTGGCGATGCCCAGGCTGCGCTCGAAATCGCCGAAGCGACGCACGCCGAAGAAGGCGTCGCGCACGATCAGGAGCGTCCACCAGTCGCCCAGCGCCTCGAGCGCCTGGGCGATGCCGCAGTTCATGTCCGCGAAGCGTCTCCGTCCCATGCCGCCAGTCTAGCAGATTTATGGTTGCTTAATGAAACTATTTCGCGTATTGGTACGGAATGGACGAGCGCGTGTGCCTGGTGACGGGTGTGGGACCGGGGACCGGAGCGGCACTGGCGCGGCGCTTCGCGGCCGAGGGCTACCGGGTGGCCATGCTGGCGCGCGACCGGGCCCGGCTCGAGAAGCTCGCGGCCGAGCTGCCTGGCACCGCGGTCTTCCCGGTCGACGTGGGCGACCTCGACGCGCTGCGCGCGACGCTCGCGCGCGTGCGCGCGGAGCTCGGCGCACCGTCGGTCGTGCTGCACAACGCGGTCGCGGGCGGGTTCGGCTCGTTCGAGACCGTGAAGCCCGAGGAGCTCGAGGCGCGCTTCCGCGTGAACGTCACGTCGCTGCTCGTGCTCGCGCAGGAGCTCTCGCCCGCGATGGTCGAGGCCGGGCGCGGCGCGATCGTGGTCACGGGCAACACCTCGGCCTGGCGCGGGAAGGCGGCCTTCGCCGGCTTCGCGCCCACCAAGGCCGCGCAGCGCATCCTGGCCGAGTCGCTCGCGCGCGCGCTCGGGCCGAAGGGCGTGCACGTCGCCTACGTGGTGATCGACGCGGTGATCGACGTGCCCTGGACGCGCCAGGCCTTCGCCGACCGGCCCGACGAGTTCTTCATCCAGCCCGCCGGAATCGCCGACGCCGTACACCATCTGGTGGCGCAGGAGCGCTCGGCCTGGACCTTCGAGCTCGACCTCCGTCCCTACGGTGAGAACTGGTAGCCCAACGAGGAGCTGTCTCATGATCGCGAGCGCATCGGTTGCTGCGTGGAAGTCGACGGCCTGCATTCTGTGCGAGTGCAACTGCGGCATCGAGGTGCAGCTCGGCGGCGCGGACGGCCGCCGGCTGGTGCGCGTGCGCGGCGACGACGCGCACCCGATCTCGCAGGGCTACGCGTGCGAGAAGCCCTCGCGGCTCGACTTCTACCAGAACGGCCCGCAGCGCCTGACCAAGCCGCTGCGCCGCCGCGACGACGGCAGCTTCGAGGAGATCGACTGGGACACGGCGATCCGCGAGGTGGCCGCGCGCTTCGCGGCGATCCGCGACGCGCACGGCGGCGAGTCGATTTTCTACTACGGCGGCGGCGGCCAGGGGAACCACCTGCCCGGCGCGTACGGCCGCTCGACGCGCAGCGTGATCGGCTCGCGCTACCAGTCGAGCGCGCTCGCGCAGGAGAAGACCGGCGAGTTCTGGGTCGCGAACAAGATGGTCGGCGGCTACGCGCGCGGCGACTTCGAGCACTGTGAGGTCGCGCTGTTCCTGGGCAAGAATCCCTGGTTCTCGCACAGCATCCCGCGCGCGCGGGTGACGCTGCGCGAGATCGCGAACGATCCGGATCGCACGCTGATCGTGGTCGACCCGCGGCGCACGGAGACGGCCGAGATCGCCGACATCCACTTGCAGGTGAAGCCGGGCGGCGACGCGTTCCTGCTCTCGGCGCTGATCGGCGTGATCGTGCAAGAGGGGTTGATTGCGCGCGACTGGCTCGCCGAGCACGCCGACGGCCTCGATCAGGTTCTGCCGCACTTCGAGCAGCTCGACGTGGCCGCGCACTGCGCGAAGAGCGGCGTGCCCGAGGCGCTGGTACGCGAGACCGCGCGCCGGATCGCCAAGGCCTCGAGTGTCGCGACCTTCGAGGACCTGGGCGTGCAGATGAACCGGCACTCGACGCTGGTCTCCTACCTGCACAAGCTGCTCGTGCTGCTGACCGGGAACTTCGGCAAGCAGGGCGCGGCCTATCGGCCGAGCGCCTTCGTGCCGCTCGCGAGCGGCCACGAGGGCGGCGACGCCGGCGGGCGACGCACGCCGGTGACGGGCGCGCGCATCATCGGCGGGCTCACGCCGTGCAACGTGATCCCCGACGAGATCCTCACCGACCACCCGAAGCGCTTCCGGGCGCTCTTGGTCGAGAGCGGCAATCCCGCGCACTCGCTGGCCGACGGCCCGCGCATGCGCGAGGCGATCGCAGCGCTCGACTTGGTGGTCGTGATCGACGTCGCGTTCTCGGAGACGGCGCGGCTGGCGCACTACGTGCTGCCGGTCGCGAGCCAGTTCGAGAAGGCCGAGGCGACGTTCTTCAACTTCGAGTTCCCGCGCAACTACTTCCACCTGCGCAAGGCGCTGGTCGAGCCGCTGCCGGGACTGTTCTCCGAAGCCGAGCTGCACGCGCGCCTGGTCGACGCGCTCGGGGCGCTGCCGCACGACGCGGTCGCCGCGCTGCGCGAAGCCTGGCAACAGGGCCGGCTCGCGTTCCGCGCCAAGTTCTTCGAGCTGGTCGGCGCGAATCCGAGGCTGCTCGGGGTCGCGCCGGTCGTGCTGTATCGCGCGATCGGCGATCTGCTGCCGAAGGGGCTGGCGGAGGGCGCCGGTGTCTGGGCGCTGTGCCAGCTGGCGGCGCAGCGCCAGCCGGCCTCGCTCGCGCGCGCGGGCTTCGGCGGCGAGCCCGCCGACGCCGCGGACGCGCTGTTCGACGCGCTGCTCTCGAGCAAGAGCGCGGTCGTGTTCTCGATCGACGAGTGGGACGAGAGCTTCGCGCGCGTGGGCACGCCGAACCGGCGCATCCAGCTCGCGATCCCGGAGCTGTACGACGAGCTCGACTCACTCGCCGACGAGCCCGCGCCCGGCACGCACCCCGACTTCCCGTTCGTACTCTCCGCCGGCGAGCGGCGCTCGTTCACGGCCAACACCATCATCCGCAACCCGGAATGGCGGCGGAAGGACAAGGCCGGCGCGCTGCGCATCCATCCGGACGACGCGAAGCGCGTGGGGGTAGAGGACGGCGGGCGCGTGCGGGTCTCGACGCGGCGCGGCTCCGCGGAGGTGTCGGTCGAGCTCTCGGACCGCATGCAGCCCGGCCACGTCTCGCTGCCGAACGGCCTCGGGCTCGACTTCCCCGACGGCGGCGGCGCGCGCTTGCAGACTGGCGTCGCGCCCAACGAGCTCACGCGCAGCGAGGATCGCGACTGGCTCGCCGGCACGCCCTGGCACAAGCACACGCCGGCGCGCGTCGAGGCTGTGAGCCGGCCGTGAACGTCGAGTTCCACTTCGACTTCGGCTCGCCCAACGCCTATCTGAGTCACCTGGTGATCCCGGCGATCGAGCGGCGTACGGGCGTGCGCTTCGCGTACCTGCCGGTGCTGCTCGGCGGCGTGTTCAAGGCCACCAACAACGTGTCGCCGGCCGTGTCGCTGCGAGACGTCAAGAACAAGGGCGAGTACACGGAGCTCGAGACGCGCCGCTTCGTCGCGCGCCACGGCATCACCCGCTACGCGCGCAACCCGTACTTCCCGGTGAACACGCTGCAGATCATGCGCGGCGCGGTCGCGGCGCAGCGGCTCGGGTGCTTCGAGCGCTACGTCGACGAGGTGTACCGGCACATGTGGGCCGAGCCCAAGAAGATGGATGACCCCGCCGTGATCGCTTCGGCGCTGCGCGCGTCGGGTCTGCCGGCGGACGAGCTGCTCGCGCTCGCGTCGGACGCGAGCGTGAAGCAGGAGCTGCTCGCGAACACCGAGCGCTCGGTCGCGCGCGGCACGTTCGGCTCGCCCACGTTCTTCGTCGGCGACGAGATCTTCTTCGGCAAGGATCGGCTGCGCGAGGTGGAAGAGGAGATCGAGGCGCAGAAGGCGCGGCGATGAAGCTCGGCACCTCGCTGCGCTTCCTGTACCCGACCGGTCCGCACACCTACGCCCTGTTCAAGCAAGCGCTCGCGGCGATGCCGCCGGGCGGCTTCATCGAGCGGCCGATGGGCGCGACCGACACGGCCGAGCAGGCACGCAACGTGCTCGAGATCGCGGCGGCCGCGCGCGCGGCGGGTCTCGACAGCCTGCTGTACGGCGACAACCACGCGGTGCCTGCGGCCTTCGCGAACTCGTTCGCGCCGATCCCGACCGTCGCCCGGCTCGGCGCGGTCAGCGGCGGCATGACGCTCGGCATGGTGCTGCTCGCGCCGTTCTACCACCCGATCCTGCTCGCCGAGCAGATCGGCACGCTCGCCGCGTTCGCGAGCGCGCCGCTGGTCGTCACGCTCGCGAACGGCGGGCGCGCGCAGGCGTTCGAGGCGTTCGGCCTCTCGATGTCGAGCCGCGCGAGTCGGCTCGAAGAGCTGGTCGCGATCGTGCGGCCGCTGCTCGCCGGCGAGCGCGTCAGCTTCCACGGCAAGCACTTCACGCTCGACGGCGTGAGCATCAGCCCGCTGCCGCGCGTGCCCGTCGAGATCTGGATCGCGGGAACGGTGCCCGCCGCCGCGGCGCGCGCGGGCCGGATCGGCGACGGCTGGCTGACCGGCCAGAACGCCACACGCGAGGAGCTCGTCAGCCAGCTCGACGTGTACCGCCAAGCCGCGGCGCGCTCCGGCCGGCCCGCGCAGGCGGTGCTGCGGCGCGACATCTACGTCGGCGAGAGCGACGCCGAGGCGGAGGCCGTGGTCGGCCGCATTCTCGACGAGGGCTATCGCGGCACGGGCCTGGATCAGCTGCTGGTCGGCAGCGGCAAGACGGTCGTCGAGAAGCTCCGCGACTACCGCGCGCTCGGCTTCGACTACGTCATGGTCCGTCACATCGTGGGCGAGCACGAGCGGATCCTCGGCTCGTTCGAGCGCATCGGAAAGTTCGTGATGCCTGCGATCCGGAGCGAGGGAGAAGAGCGATGACCGAGTCGGCGCAGATCCGAACCGAGATCGACGGCCGCGTGCTGAAGATCGTGGTCGACAACGTGCGCAAGCGAAACGCCTTCGTGCCGGAGATGATGGTCGCGCTCGGCGAGGCGCTGACCGCGTTCGACCGCGACGACGAGCAGTGGGTGGCGGTGCTCTGCGCCGAGGGCGAGCACACCACGGCGGGCCTCGACATGCCGAAGTTCTTCGGGCCGACCGCGAGCCCCGTCGAGCCCGCGGCCGACGCGCTCGACCCGTTCGCGCTGAAGCGCCGCACGCTGAAGCCCGTGGTCGCCGTCGTCCAGGGCATCACGTACACGATCGGCATCGAGATGATGCTCGCCGCCGACATCGCGATCGCGGCCGACACCGCGCGCTTCTGCCAGATGGAGTCGAAGCGCGGCATCGCACCGCTCGGCGGGGCGCACTTCCGCTTCCTCACGCGCACCGGCTGGGGCAACGCGATGTACCACCTGATGCTGTGCGACGAGTTCGACGCGCAGCGCGCGCTGCAGATCGGGCTGGTGCAGGAAGTCGTGCCCTACGGCAAGCACATCGAACGCGGCATGGAGGTCGCGCACGCGATCGCGAAGAACGCGCCGCTCGGCTTGCGCGCGATGAAGGAGGCGGCGCTGCGCTACATCGCCGCGGGCGAAGCGGCCGCGATCGCCGCGATTCCCGCGGTCCGCGAGCGTGTGATGGCCAGCGAGGACGCGAAGGAAGGCATCCGCTCCTTCGTCGAGCGCCGCGAGGCGCGCTTCAGCGGCCACTGATCGGGTTCCCTGACTCGAGGAGAGAGCGAAACGTGAAACCGGTGTGTCTGGTGATGGGTGCTGGCGCGGGGATCGGCGGGACCGTCGGTCGCCGCTTCGCGCGCGACGGCTACCACGCCGTTCTGTGTCGGCGCAGCGACGCGGACGGTTTGGAGCGCTTGGTGGACGCGATCAAGGGCGACGGGGGTTCGGCGACGGGCTTCCTGCTCAACGCCGTCGAGCCGAACGCCATCGAAGAGCGCGTTGCCGCGATCGAGGCCGAGATCGGCCCGATCGAGGTCGTCGTCTACAACCTGGGCGCGCAGATCGGCGACCGAGCGCTGCAGGACACATCGCTCAAGGCCTTCGAAACGGGCTGGCGCCTCGCGACGTTCGGTCTGTTTCGCCTGGCATTGGCCGTGTGTCCGCGGATGGCGGCGCGAGGCAAGGGAACGCTGCTCGTGACCTCGTCGACGGCGTCCGTGCGTGGCAACGGCGGTCAGCATTCGCACGCCGCGGCCATGGGCGGCCGGCGCATGCTCTGCCAGACGCTCAACGCGGAGTTCGCGTCCAAGGGAATCCACGTCGTGCACATCGTGATCGACGGCGCCGTCGACGCGCCCGACACGCTCGGAAAGATGCTGGGCGCGGAGCGGTTCGAGCAGCTACGGGAGAGCCGGGGCCGGGAACACGACGGACTCATGCTTCCCACAGAGATCGCGGAGACCTACGCGCACCTCGCGAATCAACACCGATCCACGTGGACGCACGAGATCGACCTGCGGGCGTTCTCCGATCGCCCGTGGTGGAACCACTGAGGCAAGAAATGCCTTCACGAGACGTCGCACTCATCGTCGGGGGCGGCCCCGGTATCAGCGCGAGCTGCGCCAGGCTGTTCGCGGAGAGCGGCATGCGGGTCGCGGTCGCGGCCCGGACTCCGGACAAGCCGGTCCTCCAGGATCTCGAGAAGACGCACGGCGTGCGCCGCTACGCGTGCGACGCGAGCGAGCCCGCGGCCGCGGAGCTGCTGTTCGAGAGCGTCGCTCGGGAGCTCGGGACGCCCACGCTGGTCGTCCACAACATCGACGGTCGGGTGGCCGGGATCTTTCGCAAGGGGATCACCGAAGCCGAACCGAGCATGGCGTTCGACACGTTCCGGAACTCGGCGTGGAGCGCGTTCCTGATCGGGCAGCAGGCCGCCCGGCGCATGCGCGAGAACGAGCCGGACTCGAACGGCGCGCGAGGCACGATCATCTTCACGAACGCGAGCGCGGCGCTGAAGGGCTTTCCACTGAGCGGCGCCTTTGCGATGGCGTGTCACGCCAAGTCGGGACTGGCGCAGAGCATGGCCCGGGAGCTGATGCCGCAGGGCATCCACGTCGCCAACGTGCCGATCGACGCCGCGATCGGCTGGACGCAGGCAGACGGCAGCCGCGCGCACCGACTCGCGGGAACGACCGCCGACGACAACATGGCCGACCCGGACCACATCGCGGAGCTCTACCTGCAGCTCCATCGCCAGCATCGCTCGACCTGGGCGTTCGAAGTCGTGCTGCGACCCTGGCTCGAGAAGTGGTGAGCCTCGCTACGTTCTCCTGATAGGATCTCCGTCACCTTGACGGAAGCGGACTTCGCAGCGGGACCCCTCTCGGGCGTGCGCGTGCTCGACCTCTCGCGCGTGCTCGCGGGGCCGTACGCGGGCCGGCTGCTCTGCGACCTGGGCGCCGAGGTGATCAAGCTCGAGCCGCCCGAGGGCGACGAGTCGCGCCAGATCGCGCCGCGCCACGACCGCGGGCAATCGTGGCTGTTCACGCTCTCGAACGTGGGCAAGCGCTCGATCTCGCTCGATCTGGGCAAGCCCGGCGCGTCCGACGTGGTGCTCGCGCTCGCGCGCGAATGCGACGTCGTGATCGAGAACTTCCGGCCGGGCGTGCTCGACCGGCTCGGCGTCGGCTGGGCGCGAATCCACCAGGCGAACCCGCGCGCGGTGCTGCTCTCGATCAACGGCTTCGGCTCGGACTCGTCGTTTCGCGAGCGCCGCGCCTATGCGCCGATCGTGCATGCGGCGACCGGGCTGCTGCGCGACCGCGGCCAGCTCGGGCAGGCGCCGACCCAGCCGCGCAACGCCTACTCCGACGTGATCACGGCGCTACACGGAACGGTGGCGCTGCTCGCGGCGTTGCGCGTGGCCGAGGCGACGGGCGTCGGCCAGTGGGTCGAGGTGCCCATGTTCGACGCCACGCTCGCGAGCCACAGCGAATCGGGTAACGTGCTGCTCGACCCGCCCGACGAGCGCGTGATGAACCCGATCTACGACGCGGGCGAGCACGGCTACATCGCGGTCGGCGGCGCGGCGCCGCACGTGTGGATGTCGATCGCGGCCGCGTTCCCGGGCGAGCTCGCGGATCCCGCGCCGCCCGGCGCGGCGCTGGACGAGAAGGCGCGTTCGCGCCACGACGCGATCGCGGCTTGGCTCGCGCGCGAGCCGACGCAAGCCGCGGCGCTCGACAAGCTCGCGCGCGCCAAGCTCGCCTGCGCGCCGGTCGCGACGCTGAAGGAGGCGCTCTCGAGCCCGCTCGCGGCGGAGCGCGCGCTGCTCACGCGCGTCGACGACCGGCGCGGCGGCACGCGGCCGGTGGTGCGCATGCCCGCGCGCTTCTCCGGGTCGCGGAACGAGATCCGCGGTCCCGCGCCGCTGCCGGGCGAGCACGGCGCCGAGATTCTGCGCGAACTGCTCGGTTTCGACGCCGCGAGGCTCGCGGCGCTCGAAGCGAGCGGCGTGCTCGTGAAGCACGAAGCGATCAGAGAAGGAGGGTGAGTCATGGCCGTGGTGCACGTGCGCGATTCGTTCGAGGCTCCGGCGGATGCCGTCTGGAGCTACTTCGGGGATTTCGGCGGTCTCATGAAATGGGGTGGGGCGCTGGTCAAGAGCTGCACGCTCGAAGGCGAGGGCGTCGGAGCGGTGCGCACGCTCGCGCTCGCGCAGGGCAATCCGCTGCGCGAGCGGCTGGTGCAGTTCGACGACGCCGATCGCAGCTTCAGCTACGCGATCATCGGACCGTGCGACCTGCCCGTCGAAGGGTACGTGGGCAGCGTGAAGCTCCGCGCCGACGGTCCGACGCGGACCACGATCGACTGGATCGGCACCTTCGACGCGAAGGGCGCGCCCGAGCCGGACGCGAAGCGCATCATCGAGGGCATCTACCGCGGCGCGATCGCGGCGCTGAAGAAGACGCTCGGGAGCTGACTCTCCTCACGGAGGTGCCGAGCTGACGACTCCCAACATCGCTCGAGTCGAGGCGTTCCGCGCGCTGCACGCGCGCGGCGAGCTGCTGGTCCTGCCCAACGCCTGGGACGCGGGCAGCGCCGCGCTGATCGAGAGCTGCGGAGCGCGCGCGATCGCCACCACCAGCGCGGCGGTGGCCTGGTCGCACGGCCATCCCGACGGCGAGAACCTGCCACGGGCGGCGCTCCGCCAGACCGTGGCCGAGATCCTGCGCGTGGTGAGCGTGCCCGTGTCGGTCGACTTCGAGAAGGGCTTCTCGCGTGCGCCGGACGAGGTCGCCGCGCTCGTGCTCGAGCTGATCGAGGCCGGCGCGGTCGGCATCAACCTCGAGGACGGCACCGAGTCGCCGGAGCTTCACGCCGCGAAGATCGCGGCCGTGAAGAGTGCGGCGAAACGCGTGGGCTGCGACGTGTTCGTGAACGCGCGCACGGACGTGATCCTGAAGCAGCTCGTGCCGGCGAACGAGGCGGTGGCCGAGGTGATCGCGCGCGCCCAGCGCTACGCGCGCGCCGGCGCCGACGGTCTGTTCGTGCCGCTGCTCGCGGAGCCGGACGCGATCCGCAAGATCGCGGGCGCCGTCGACCTGCCGCTGAACGTGATGGCGATCCCGTCGCTCGCGCCGGTCCCGGAGCTGCGCGCGCTCGGTGTGCGCCGGCTCAGCGCGGGCTCGGGCGTCGCGCAGGTCGCGTTCGCCGCCGCGCAGGCCGCGGTCGAGCGCTTCCTGCTCGACGGCGAGAGCGCGCGCCTGCTCGCCACGCCGACGAAGCTCAGGGGCATGAACGCGCTGTTGAAGCGGGGCTGAACCCGACCCGGTCCGCGCTGCGCGCGCGACTCACTCCGGCGCGGACGCGAACGCGGTCGCGAGCTGGCGCACGACGTCCTGCGACGTGACGGGCTTGGTGCGGCCGGCGCTCGCCGGCCTGCCGCCCTTGCTCGACACCGACAGATCCACGTCGCGCGCCAGCGCGCGCAGCGCGTCGACGCGGCAGCGTTCCTTCGGCACGTGCGCGAACGGGTCGAGCCGGAAGTGCCGCAGCGCGTTCTCGTGCGTGATCTGATTCACCTCGGCGTCGGGCACGCCGACGAACTGCGCGGCGAGGCGCTCGGGCGACTTCGGCCAGGTCGTGTCGGAGTGTGGATAGTCGCACTCCCAGGTGATCGAATCCAAGCCGACCGCGTGGCGGTTCGCGATGCCGATCGGGTCGTCGATGAAGCAGGTCACGATCTGCTCGCGGAACACGTCGCTGGGCCGCTTCGCGCCGAAGTCCTGGCGGGTCCACGCACGATGGTGTTGGTAGACGTAGTCCGCGCGCTCGAGGAAATACGGGATCCAGCCGATGCCGCCCTCGGACAGCGCGATCCGGAGCCGCGGGAACTTGCGCAGCACGCGCGACCAGAGCAGATCCGCCGCGCAGCTCACGATGTTGATCGGCTGCATCGTGATCATCACGTCGACGGGCGCGTCCATCGACGTGAAGGTCATGCCCGCGCCCGAGCCGACGTGGATGCACACGATCGTGCCCTCGTCGGAGCACGCGCTCCAGAACGGGTCCCAGTGCTCCGCGTGCAGGCTCGGCAGGCCGAGCTTCTCGGGGTTCTCCGAGAACGAGACGGCGTGACAGCCCTTCAGCGCGACGCGCCGGACCTCCTCGGTCATCAGCTTCGGATCCCAGAGCGGTGGCAGCGCGAGCGGGATGAAGCGGCCCGGATACGCGCCGCACCACTCGTCGATATGCCAGTCGTTGTAGGCGCGCAGCATCTTCTGCGAGACACCCTTGTCCTTGGTGCGCGACCAGAGCGCGCCGCAGAAGCCCGGAAACGACGGAAAGCACAGCGACGCGAGCACGCCGTTCGCGTTCATGTCGCGGATGCGCTCGTGCACGTTCCAGGTGCCGGGGCGGAGCTGGTCGAAGTTGGTGGGCTCGACGCCGTAGTCCTCGGGCGGCCGCCCGACGACGGCGTTGAGCCCGAGGTTGGGAAGCTGCTGGCCCTCGAAGTACCAGACGTCCGAGCCGTCCTTCTTGCGCACCACGCGCGGCGCGCGCGACTTCCAGACGTCGGTCAGGTGATGCGCGAACAGATCGGGCGGCTCGACCACGTGATCGTCGACACTGACCAGGATCATGTCGCCGAGCTGCATCGAGCCATGCTACGCCCGGGCCCCTGAGCGTGTAAACCAGCCCGTGGTACCCTGCGCGCACTCTGGAATCACCCGGAGCAAGAGGGAAATCGATGCTTCCGTCCCGTTGGCTCGCCGCCTCGCTCGCACTCGCACTCGCCGCTTGCGGCCCCGCCGGAAACCCCCCGGAGCCCAAGCTCGAGACGGACGACGACCGGGCCGTCTACGCGCTCGGTCTCCTGATCGCGCAGCGCATCGAGAGCTTCTCGCTTACGGAGGCGGAGCTTCCGACCTTCGCGGCCGGCGTGCGCGACGGCGTGCTCGGCGGCGAGACGAAGATCGACCCGGCGACGGTCGAGGGACTGATCCAGACCTTCGCGAACGCGCGCTTGATGCTGAAGGCGCAGGAAGAGAAGGCCGCGGCGGCGAGCTACCTCGCGCAGATGACGGCGGAGCCGGGCGCGACCACCGCGCCCACCGGCTACGTGATCCGCACCATCACCGAGGGCACGGGCGCGAGCCCCGGCGCCACGGACATCGTCAAGGTCCACTACCACGGCACGCTGCGCGACGGCTCGGTGTTCGACAGCTCCGTCGACCGCGGCACGCCGGCGGAGTTCCCGCTCGACCGCGTGATCCCGTGCTGGACGCAGAGCCTGCAGACGATGAAGATCGGCGGGAAGTACAAGGTCACGTGCCCGTCGGACATCGCGTACGGCGACCGCGGCTCGCCGCCCTCGATCCAGCCCGGCGCGACGCTCAGCTTCGAGGTCGAGCTGATCGAGATCAAGCCGGGCCCCGACGCGGCCGCGCCGGCCGGCCCGCACGGCGGCCCGTCCGAGGCGCCGAAGTAGCGCCTCCGGCGCGCGCGGCTCAGCCGACGATCGCGCGCTGTGCCCGGAGCGTGAGCGCAGGGATGTCGAGGCCGTGCGGGCAGGCACTCGCGCAGATCCGGTGCGCGCAGGAGAGGCAGGCGCTGGCGTCGGTGCCGAGCGCCGCGAGCTCCCGGCGCGCGAGCGGCAGATCGCCGTAGTCCTCCGCGTACATGCGCGTGCGCAGCACGTCGGCGATCGGCACGCCGAGCGGGCAGGCGTCCTCGCAGTCGCGGCAGCCGTAGCGGCACTGCTCGTGACCGTTGCGCGCCTCGTAGCGCTCGAGCAGGCGCAGATCCGAGCGCGTCGGCTCGCTCGTGCCGGACGCGACCAGGTACTCGTCGACCTGCTCCGTATCGCGCATGGTGACGACCAGCGCGTCGACGTTCGGGCTCGACAATGTCCAGCGGAAGGCGGCCTGCGCGAACGTGCCGCCGGGCCGCTCGAACGGCTTCATGTCGTTGAGCTTCGCGCCGCGCAGCGTCTTCATCGCCACCACGCCCACGCCCTTCGCGCGCGCCTTGCGCAGCACGCGCGGCAGGTCCTCCTGCACCGCCACGAAGTCGAAGCCCGCCGTGAAGCGCTGCATGAAAGCGGGATCCTGTCCGAAGTTGTATCCGACCAGCACCACGTCGGCGACGCCGTGATCGATCGCGAAGTCGAGACACTCGACCAGACGCCCGCCGTGACCCGACATGCCGGTGAAGCGGATCTTGCCGGCGGCCCGGGCGCGCGTCGCGAACTCGGCCCACTCGGGATTTTGGAGCCGGCGCACGTCGTTCACCGCGTGGTTGAAGTAGACGTCGATACGATCCGTGCGCAGCCGGCGCAGGCTGCCCTCGAGCGCGGCCATGATCTCGTCGCGCGTCGCGCCGGCGGAGGCCGTCGTCTTCGACGCCAGCACCAGCTCGTCGCGGTGTCCCGCGAGCGCGCGGCCGAGCGTCTCCTCCGCGTCGCCGCCCCGGTAGCTCTCGGCCGTATCGAAGTAGGTGATGCCGCGCTCGAGCGCGTGCCGGACCAGCGCGTCGTCGCCCGACAGGCTCGACGAGCCGAAGCCGATGTCGGAGATCTCGAGTCCGGTGCGCCCCAGCACGCGCCTGCCGCGAACGCGCGGTGGAAGCTCCGGAATCGCGCCGCTCGCGGCCAGCGGACTCAGACCGAGCGATGCGCCGAGCAGCGCGCTCCGGCGCAGGAACTCGCGGCGATCGACTCCGCTCATTGGACACCTCCGCTCAGGGGATCATCGGCCCCATCAGGTCCTTGAAGTTCTCGGCGTAGAAGCGGCGCTTGGTCTCGAGTGACTGACCCGAAAGACTCGCCTCGAACCGGCGCAGCGGATTTCGGCCGCCCTCCACGTGAGGGTAGTCCGACGAGAACAGGCACACCTCCGGGCCCGCCTGCGCGACGATCCAGCCCACGTCCTCGGCCGGGTAGGGCGTGACGCGGATCTGCCGCTTGACGTACTCGCTCGGCCGCAGCGACAGGTTGCGCAGGCGCTCCTCGTTCTTGCGGAACGCGTCGAGCGCGGAGTCGAGCTGGCGCATCCAGCCGGGCAGCCACGACGCGCCCTGCTCGATCACGCCGCACTTGAGCCGCGGGAAACGCTCGAACACGCCGTCGATGATCAGGGTCGCGAGCGTCTGCATGACGGGGTAGGGGATCGCCATGTAGTCGACCGAGCGGAAGTTCTCGGCGCCGCCGTGGAAGTCGGGCACCTCGGGCAGGCCGTTGACGAAGTAGTTCGGGTCGAGCAGCTGCCCTCCGCCGCCGACGTGCAGCACGATCGGCGCGCCGGCTTCCTGGGCCAGCGCCCAGACCGGATCGAGCGCGACGTGGCTCGGCGAGTGCCCGCGCGGGCAGGCCGACGCGAACAGCAGCGCCTTGCAGCCGAGCTCGAGCGCCTCCTCCGCCGCCGCGCGCGCCCTCGCGAAATCGCGCAGTGGCACGTAGCCGGTCGCGAGCAGGCGCGGGTCCACCGAGCAGAAGTCCGCCATCGCGCGGTTGTGCGCGCGCGCCACGCCGTAGGCGAGCTCGACGTCGTCGCCGTGCTCGGCCGCGCACAGGTGCTTGTTCGCGAAGGTGTTGAAGACGAGCTGACTCTCGAAGCCGAGCAGATCGAGCGCGCGCGGCCGGTCCTCCTTCAGGAACGAGCCGGTCGCCGTCCAGTTCTTGCGCAGCATGATCTCGGCTTCGTCCTTGGCGCGCCAGACCGGGTCGCGCTGCCGCTTGCGCTGCTCCTCGATCATGTCCGCCTCGCCCGGGCGCACGGCCGAGATGAACAGCGGCTTCATGCGCGCGCGCACCGCGGGATCGGCGAAGTCCATCAGGAACGTGGGCGTCTCCATCACGTGCGAATCCGCGTCGTGATAGTGAAAGCCCGCCTCGGTCGGCTCGGCGTAGGGCACGGCGGTCTCCTCGGGTTCCAGTATAGTCGAGCATCCGTCGTGTCTTCGACGCTTTCGGAGGGACATTGCCCACTCGATCCTCCCGAACCCTTCCGCTCCTGTCGGTGCTCGTCCTGCTCGTGTTCTTCCTGCCGGCGCTGGTGCGGCTCGTCACCGACTGGCTCTGGTTCCAGGAGATCGGGCAGACCCAGGTGATGGTGCGCTCGATCGTGGCCCCGCTCGGGGTCGGCGCAGCCGTCTTCGCGCTCGCGTTCGCCGTGTTCTTCGTGAACTTCGACCTGGCGCGGCGCTCGCTGCGGCGGCTCGACATCGTGCGCATGACGCCCGACGGCGTCCGCACGATCTCGATCGATCCCCGCGTGCTCCGGCCGCAGATCCTCGCGATCTCGGCGGGCGCCGCGTTCCTGCTCGCGCTGTTCGCCTCGGCGCGCTGGGAGACCTGGCTTTTGTTCCTGCACGCGCAGCCGTTCGGCGAAAGCGACCCGCTGCTCGGCCGCGACATCGGCTTCTACGTGTTCACGCTGCCCTTCCTGGAGACGCTTCGGGGCCTGCTGCTGGCGCTGATCGTGCTTGCGCTCGCGGGGGTGGTCACGGCGCACGCGATGGCCGGGAACCTGGGCATGAATGCGCTGCGCCACCCGATCATCACGCGCACCGCACGACAGCACGTCTCGGCGCTCCTGGCGGCGCTCTTCGTGGTGCTGGCGTTCGGCGCGTGGCTCGGGTCGCCGCGCCTGCTCACGACCGCATCGACGATCACACACGGCGCGAGCTACGCGGACGTGCACGCGCGCATGCCGGCGCTCGCGCTCCTGATCGTGGCCTCGCTCGCCGCGGCCACCCTCGCCGCCTATCAGATGACCGTCACGCGCCTCTGGCCGATCGCGGCGGCGGCCGCACTCTACGGGGTCGTCGCGTTCGGCGGCACGCTCTATGCGGCCGTCATCCAGCGTCTCGTCGTCGCTCCGAACGAGCAGGTGCGGGAGACGCCCTACATCATCCACAACATGCACGCGACCCGCGCGGCGTTCGCCCTCGACCGCGTCGAGGAGCGCGAGCTCTCGGGCGACGCGCAGCTCACGCGCGCCGACATCGACGCGAACGCCGCCACCTTCGACAACGTGCCGCTCTGGAACCGGCAACCCCTGCTCGACACGTTCAGCCAGATCCAGGAGATCCGCACCTACTACGACTTCATCTCGGTCGACAACGACCGTTACACGATCGACGGCAAGTACCGCCAGATCATGCTCAGCGCGCGCGAGCTGAACTCCGAGAGCCTGCCTTCGCGCTCGTGGATCAACGAGCGGCTGACGTTCACACACGGCTACGGGCTCACGCTCGGCCCGGTGAACCAGGTCACGCGCGAGGGGCTGCCGGTCCTGTTCATCAAGGATCTGCCGCCACAGTCCAGTGTCGATCTGCCGGTGACCGAGCCCGCGATCTACTTCGGCGAGCTCTCGAGCGACCACGTCTTCGTCAAGACCGCGACGGAGGAGTTCGACTACCCCGAGGGCGACGACAACAAGTTCGCCAGCTACGGCGGCGACGGCGGCGTTTCGGTGGCGGGGCTCTGGCGCCGGCTGCTGTTCGCGATCCGCTTCCGCTCCACCGACACGCTCTTCTCGCCGAGCCTGACGGCCGAGAGCCGCGTGCTGCTCTACCGGCGCATCGACGACCGCGTGCGCCGGATCGCGCCGTTCCTGGCCTACGACGAGGATCCCTACCTGGCGATCGACCAGGGTCGCCTGGTCTGGATCCAGGACGCCTACACCACGACCACGCGCTATCCGTACGCGACGGCGATCGGCCCGAGCGGTGTGAACTACATCCGCAACGCGATCAAGGTCACGATCGACGCGTTCCACGGTCACGTGCGCTTCTACGCGATCGAACCCGACGATCCGATCGCGCGCACGTGGGCGAGCATCTACCCCGACTTGCTGACGCCGAGCGACGCGATGCCCGAGGGCCTGCGCACTCGGCTGCGCTACCCGCAGGACATCTTCACCGCGCAGGCCGCCATGTTCGCGACCTACCACATGACCAATCCCGCGGTCTTCTACAACCGCGAGGATCAGTGGCAGGTGCCGGTGGTCGAGAGCGACGGCGTCGCGTCGCAGGTGGAGCCCTACTACACCATCATGCGTCTGCCGGGGGAGAGCGCAGCCGAGTACATCCAGATGCTCCCGTTCACCCCGCGCCAGAAGGACAACCTCGCGGCCTGGATGGTCGCGCGCAGCGACGGCGAGAACTACGGACAGCTCCTGGCATTCCAGTTCCCGAAGCAGAAGGTGATCTATGGACCGCGCCAGGTCGTGGCGCGGATCAACCAGGACCAGGTCATCTCGCCGCAGATCACGCTCTGGAGCCAGCAGGGCTCCGAGGTGATCCAGGGCGCGCTGCTCGTGATCCCCGTCGAAGAGTCGTTGATCTACATCCGGCCGCTCTACCTGCGCGCGGCGGGAGGCCGCATTCCGGAGCTCAAGCGCGTGATCGTCGCGTACCAGAACCAGATCGTGATGGAAGAGACGCTCGAGGCGGCGCTCGCGCGGATCTTCCCGCTGGACGGCGGGCCTGCTCCGCGTCCTACGCCGCAGTCGGGGAGCCCCGCGGTCGAGCCCGCGCAGGGCGCCGACGACTCCGCCGCGCGCGCGAGAGACGTGTTCCGCCGCGCGCTCGAGGCGCAGCGCGCGGGCGATTGGGCGCGCTACGGCGAGGAGATCGAGCGCTTGGGTGAGATCCTGGACCGCATGACCGGCGCGCGCCGCGAAGACTAGAAGAGAGTCGTCGCATGGAATGGCTCTCGAACCCGGAAGTGTGGATCGCGCTGCTGACGCTGACCGCGCTCGAGGTCGTGCTCGGCATCGACAACGTGGTGTTCATCTCGATCCTGGCCGGGAAGCTGCCGCTGGCGCAGCAGGCGCGCGCGCGCCGTCTCGGCCTCGCGCTCGCCATGTTCATGCGCATCGCGCTCCTGTTCTCGCTGGCCTGGATCATCCGGCTGACCGCGCCGCTGTTCAGCGTGTTCGCGCACGAGATCTCCGGCCGCGACCTGATCCTCCTGCTGGGCGGGCTGTTCCTGCTGGCCAAGAGCACCCACGAGATCCACCAGAAGCTCGAGGGCGAGCCCGGGCACATTTCGACGCGCACGGCGGCGTCGTTTGGCGCGGTGATCGTGCAGATCCTCCTGCTCGACATCGTGTTCTCGCTCGACTCGGTGATCACCGCCGTCGGCATGGTCGACCAGATCTCGATCATGGTCGCGGCCGTGGTGATCGCCGTCGGCTTCATGCTGGTGTTCGCGGGCCCGATCAGCGACTTCGTCGAGCGACACCCGACGGTGAAGATGCTGGCGCTCTCGTTCCTGCTGCTGATCGGCTTCGCGCTGGTCGCCGAGGGCTTCGATCAGCACATCCCCAAGGGCTACCTCTACTTCGCGATGGCCTTCTCGCTCGGCGTCGAGATGCTGAACCTGCGGCTGCGCCGGCCCGCCGAGCCGGTCCAGCTCCACGAGCGGATCACGCGGGAGGGCGAGTCCTAGAGCCCGTGAGCTCGCGCACGATCGGCACCAGCTCGTCGACGCGCTCGAGCACGCGGTACGCCTGCACGTAGTCGCCGCCGACGGAGAGCCCGCGCGGAATCACCACGCAGCGCATGCCGGCGCGGCTGGCGGACACCAGCCCGCGCTCGCTGTCTTCGACCACCAGGCAGTCGGCCGGTCGGACTCCCAGGCGCTCGGCCGCCAACAGGTACGGCTCGGGGTCGGGCTTGGAGTTCGTGTAGTCCGCGCCGGTGAGCACCAGCTCGAAGTGCTCCCGGATCCCGGTGCGCTCGTGCACCAGCGCGAAGTGCTCGGGGCGGGTGCTGGTGACGACCGCCATGCGCGCGAGCCCGCGCAGGGCGCGCAGCGTCGGGGCGACGCCGTCGATCAGCTCGACGCCGCGGCGCAGCAGCTGTTCGTAGCGCACGTTCCTTTGCCTGCGCGTGGCTTCGATCACTTCCGCGTCGAAGCCGCGCTCGAACGCCAGCTCGAAGCAGCTCCCGCCGCGCCGCAGCGACAGCTCGACGTAGTCCTCGACCCCAAGCTCGATGCCGAGCTCGGCGAGCCCCTCACGCGTGGCGCGGTAGTAGAGCTCCTCGGTGTCGACGAGGACACCGTCGTTGTCCCACAGGATCGCCTGCATGGTCCGTCACCGGAGCGTGTAGACCAGCTTCTGGTCGTCGTCGCGATGCGTCTCGGCGCGGCCCGCGAGGCGCAGGTGCTCGAGGTGCGCGTAGGTCTCGCTCTCGGCCATCGAGCCCCAGCTCCGCTCGCGGAACAGCTTCTTGGATACGGCCTCGACGGTAGCGGGCCCGAGCTCGCGCGAGATCTCGAGGATCTTGTCGAGCCGCTCGAAGTGGTGGCGCTTGATCGCCTCGGTGCGCGCGCGCAGGTCGCTGAACGGGTGGCCGTGCGCGGGCAGCGCCTGCTTGATGCCCGAGATCTCGGCGACGCGGTCGAGCGAGTAGAAGAACGACGCGAGCGGATCGCGCGAGGAGGAGATGCCCGAGATGTGCGGCGTGATGGTGGGCAGCACGTGGTCGCCGCCCAGGAACACGCCGTGCTCGGGGTCGTGCAGGCAGATGTGGTCTTCGGTGTGGCCGGGCGTGTGCAGCACGAACCAGTCGCGCTTGGCCAGCCGCAGCACGTTGCCGTGCTCGACCGGATCGGAGATCTCCGGCACGAAGCCGCCGCCGGCCATGCGCAGCATGGTCCAGCGCATGCGCTGCGCGAGCGGCGGGCGCGGCCGCGCGCCGCCCCACGGCGTGGGCCCGCCCCAGCCGCCGAAGCGCTGCGGCGAGGCCGGCGACTCCGGATCGGCCGCGGGCTCGCCCGCGTTGCCGGCGCGCTGCGCCTCGAGGTCCTCGACCGAGACCTCGGGCTTGTCCTGCGGCAGTCCGAAGCGGAAGTTCCGGTGCCCGATCACCCTGGCGCCGCTCTCCTTCACGAAGCGCGTCGCCCCTCCGAAGTGATCCGGGTGTGAGTGGGTGACCACGATCGTGTGGACGTGCTTCGGGCGCAGACCCGCCTGCTTCAGCCGGTCCTGCAGCGCCTTCCAAGTCGGCGAACCCGGCAGCCCCGGGTCGACCAGCGCCGCACCCTCGTCGTCGACGAGCGCGTAGCAGTTCACGTGGCCCAAGCCCGGCATCGAGATCGGCAGCTGCATGCGCAGAATGTTCGGCGCGACCTCGGTGACCTGCGTCTGGGCGTCTTCCTGCTCTTGTCGCATCGCCATGCGGGGCATCGTACAGGACGAGCCGCGCGCGCGCCGCGCGCCGCCCCGAAACGGGCCGTGCTACGGGTCGCAGGCGTCGCCGAGGCCGTCCTCGTCGGTGTCCTCCTGCCCGGGGTTCGCGACCGTCGGGCAGTTGTCGACGCTGCCGCACACGACGTCGCTGTCCGGGTCGACGGCACAGCTCTCGGCCGACGCGCAGACCTGCGCGGCGCCGGGCGCGAGCGCGGCGGCGTCGCGCACGAGCACGACGACGTCGCTGATGTCGCAGTCGTTCGGCACGCCGTCGCCGTTGCCGTCGCCGAGATCGCGCGGGCCCAGCGCGTTGCACTTGCGCGCGAGCGGAAGCGCGGCGCCGGGCACGCGCGTGAGCGCGCGGCGCAGCAGCGTCGCGTCGTTCGTGGCCACCACGCCGTCGAGGTTCACGTCGCCGCACTGCGAGCCGTCGCGCGTGCCGTCCTCGTTCCGGTCGATGCCGAGGCGCGCGCCCGATCCCGGCGGAACACACGAGAAGGTCAGCTCGCGGCCGGGGCTCTCGGCGAACGCCTGGAGCGCGGCGAGCGTCACCTCGGGCCCGCCGTCGCGATCGGGCCGGAACTGATTCGCGCCGCTCATCCACCAGCCGCGCGGCTCGCCGTCGAAGGCGGCCTTCACGATCAGGTCGCACTCGGGAATCGGGGTGGAAACCAGCGCGCGCGAGGCGAACAGATCGATGCGCTGCTGCACGGTGCTGGCGCCAAAGGCGAGCAGGCTCGACGCGGGCCCCGCGTCGTCGAGCGTCACCTGCTGTCCGAGCACCGGCGCCGACTCGGTGTCGAACGCGAGCAGGAGGTCGACCATGTCGAGCCGGTTCTGCGCCTTCTCGGCCTCGTTCGCGCCGGGGAAGCGCAGCCGCGCATCCTCGACGAACGAGAGCAGTGTGTCCACGCTCGCGTCGTGTTGGAGGCCGACGCCGCGGATCTGCGCGCCCGTGGGCGGCGAGCTGCCGACGACCCCGAACATGCCGGCGAGCGCGTACAGGTTTCGCAGGTGCGGCACCTTCAGGATCTGCGTGCGATTCGAGCGGAACGATGCCCTCCCGCCGCTTCCGAAGAAGCCGGCCGCCGGGTCCAGCGTGTGGCAGCTCGAGCAGGTGAACACGTCCTCTTCGGCCGGGACCGTCGAGTGCACCGGCACGTTCAGGAAGATGTTCCGCGCGCTCGCCTGCGCGGGGGTGAGCGAGTTGTCGAGCGCGCGGTTCGGGTTGGGCGGATAGACCACCTGTAGCATGAAGTCCGTGAAGGCCTGCATCTCCGCGACCGAGAGCGGGCCGGTGCGTCCCATCAGCGAGCGGAACGCGCCGTTGAAGCTCTTGAAGGCGGCGTCCTCGTCGAGCGAGTCCGGATCCTCGCGCACGCCCACGCCGCCGGTTCGATCGCCGCCCCAGTGCATCGGGCCGCCGTTCGCGAGCCCGCGCAGGCTCTTGGTGAAGAGCGGTCCCTTCAGCGGGTGGTGCTCGAGGAAGAAGCCGTCGGGAAGGAAGTCCTGCTGGTGCTGAATCTGGGAGACGAAGTCGATGCCCGCGAGCTGATCGAGCTTCCAGGTGTCGATCGCCTGGATGTTGGCGTCAAAGCGCGTCGCGCCGTCGGGATCGCCGAGGTTCCAGGCGAGGTCGTCGGTGCCGCCGAAGATGTGGCAGCTCGAGCACGAGGCCTCGCCGTTGCTCGACGTGAGCCGCGCGTCGTACAGGAAGCGGCGGCCGTCGCGGACGCTCGGCGGCTCCGGATCGTGCGGCAGCGGCACGCTCGCGATCTCGCTGCCGGGATGGCTGCTGAGATCGACGACCGAGATCGACGGCTGGAAGCGCGCCAGCACGTACAGCCGATTGCGCGGCTCGTCGAGCGCCAGGCTCGTCGGCCCTCCGCCGCTGATCGCGATGTGATCCGCGTCGTCGGGCGTGAACGTGTCGTCCGCGAGCGCGTCCGGCGCGAACACGCCCACCTTGTCCGAGCCGAAAGCCGCGACGTAGAGGTTGTTTCCCGCGGCGTCGAACACCATGTCGAGCGGCGTCGCGAGGCTGCGGTCCGCGGTGTCGGTCGCGGCCGTCGCTTCCGGTGTGAGGTCGTAGTCGATGTGCTTGTTCAGGTGCCTCGGCGCGACCGTCGACGTGCCCGGGTCGATCACCGTGACGCGGTACTGGTGGAGCCTTCCGCGCACGGTCTTCTGCGGGAGCAGCGGGAAGTTCGCCAGCGCCGCGCCCGCGCCCTCGAAGCGCCGCTCGTTGCGCGCCTCGGAGTTGGTCACGAACACCTGACCGTCCGCCGGGTTCACGGCCAGGTTGAACAGCACCGTGCCGACCTGCGCGTACGGCACGACGCTGCTCTGCATGGCGGCGGGCGAGGCGTCCGCGTCGAACGCGAACACGTCCGCATCGGGCAGCGTGAACGGCACGAACGCGCTCCAGTCGCGGCCCTCGTCGTCGCGCCACTGACCGCTCGCGTCGTCGAAACGGACGATCTGCGACGACGGCGGCGCCTGCTGCCCGTTCGCGCTCATGTTAGGCAGCAGCGTGACGCCGGCACCGCTGACGACGCTCGCCGGGATCGTGATCGTGCGATTGCCGGAGTGGAAGATCGCGGCGTACACGATGCTCCCGTCCGCGGTGCTGGCCAGCGCGCGCGGGGCGTCGCCGAACAGCTCCAGCACCTCGATCGGCTCACCGCCCGCGGCCGCGCCGAGATCGGTCGCGTCGAACACGAACACCAGCGCGCGCCCGATGCCCGGCATCAGGTACTGCGCCGCGATCGGGCTGTTCTGGCCGCGGCGCGCGGTCGCGACGAACGCGCGGCTCCGGCCGACACCGGCGAAGACGACGTCGGAGGGCTCGTCGCCGACCAGCAGCGTCCGCACCACCCGCGGCGTGCCGGCGGTCGAGACGATCGTCACGTCGTCCGAGATCCGGTTCACGACCCAGACCTCGCCGGGCACGCGCTCGGCGACCGCGATCGGCTCGAGTCCGACCGGCACGCTCGACAGGTGCAGCACGCCCGCGTCGCTCACCTCGAAGATCTCGAGCCGGTTGTCGGGCGTGTTCAGCGCGTAGAGCCGCGTGCGATCCGCCGACAGGGCCAGGCCGCGCACGTGACCGGACTCGAACGCGGTGAACGCGGCGGACGCGAGGCGAGGCTGCGCTGCCACGGCAACCCACAGCGCCGCGATCGCAACTTCGACGATTCGCGACAGGAGCCTCGTAGCCTGCACCTCCACCGCCATTCTAGAGGGGAGCGAGGGCGAGCATGCGGGAAATGGCCCGCGCGCTGGCAATACTTCCGAGCAACCCAGCGTGCGGCCGGGCCTCGGCACGCAGCGACGTACATGGGGTGCGCGCGGAGTTCAGGCGCGCGCGGGCTCGAGTCCGGCGCGCGCGTCGCGCTTTCGCCAGTAGGCGCGCGCGATCGGCGGGCGGCGGTCGCGCGCTCCGAAAAGTGAAACGCGTTCCAACCAGCGCGCGAGCAGGGCGTCGGCGCGGGCGAAGGCTTCTGCCGGCCCGCACTGTTCCAGCGCGAGCTGCGCTTCCAGAGCGTCGCGCTCCGCCGCGTAGTCCTCGGCGAGGCGCGCAGGGTCGGCGATCAAGCGCCGGTGCAAGCGCTCTTGCCTCCACCACAGCGTCGCGGGGTCGAAGCGATCGGTCGGCACAGGACCCAGATCGAGCGGCTCCGTCACGCGCACGGGCTTGAAGACTGCGAGGCAGGGGGCGGCCGTGGCCGTGACCCAGTGGCGCGAGTGCCCGGTGTGCAGCTCCGCGACCCAGGACGCGGTGGTCTGCGACGCGGCCACCAGCCCGCCCGCGTGCATGCAGGGCGCGCGCATGGCTCCGGTCGCGCGCGTGTACACCGGCCAGCGTCGGCCCGCGCCGTGGTCGCGCAGCACGGCCATCAGCTCCGCGGGCGACTTCGCGAGCCGGCCCAGCTCGCTCGTGCGCGCGAGCCGCGCGCGTCCGCCGGCGACGCGCGTCTTGATCCGATCCGAGTGCGCGCGCGCGAAGGCCGGGATGGTGAGCACGTTCGAGATCGAGCGCGCGCCGCTGACGCGCTCGGTCGCGTGGTGCCGCCCCGCCGTCTCGAGCACGATCGCGCCGCGCGGGTCCGCGACCAGGAAGCTGTTGTGGTAGGTGAAGGCGCGATTCTCGTGTCCGCAGCCCCCGCCCTGACCGTACTGCTCGAGCAGGCTCACGATCACCTGCACGGCGTCGTCGGCGGTGGCCGCGCGCTCGAGCGCGAGCCGGAGCAGATCCATGCCCGTGAGTCCGGTGGCCGCGTAGGGCTCGCGCGTGAACACCGCTTCGTTGCCGATCGCGACGCCGTGCTCGTTCGCGCCGATCTCGGCGCCGAACATCCAGAACGGCCGCGACAGCAGCACCGCGTGCGTGGCCGGCACCTGCGGCACGTCGATCCAGGTACAGCGCACGCGCGCGCCCGGCGCGTGCTTCGCGCGCGGCTGCCAGTCGAGCGCTTGAGCCTCGTTGGGATCGCGGTCGGAGTTCTTCGCGAAAAGGCAGCCATCGCTCGAGACGACGGCGAGCGTGTCACACATCGCGAATCCCGCCGGACGGCGTCACGCGAGCGCCTCGTAGACCTCCGCGATCAGCCCGAAGCCGCGCGCGTCGCCCGCCAGGCCGATCTGCATCTGGTTCATCACGTAGGCGATGCCGAGCCGCGCGTCCGGATCGGCGAAGGCGATCGAGCCGCCCGCGCCGGGATGTCCGAACGCGCGCGGGTTGGGACCGAACGGGATCATCGGCTGGGTCATGAAGAAGCCGAGCCCGAAGCGCGTGTGCAGCGGGGCGAGCACCTCGTCGCGCCCGAAGCTCTGCTCGCTGTTCGCGAGCGCGATCTGCGCGGGCGAGAGCACCTGCACGCCGTCGAGCTCGCCCTCGCGCGCGAGCGCGCCGTAGATGCGCGCCAGCCCGCGCGCGGTGCCATGGCCGTTCGCCGCCGGGATCTCGGCTCCGCGCCAGGCGCGCGTGTTGACAGCGCCGGCTTCGACCACCGGATTCGCGAATGCGCGTCCGACCAGCGAGGTCGGATTCTGCGCGGCAGCGGCGAACGGATTGGGAACACCGGGCGGTGACGGTGGGGCAGGGATCATGTCGGCCACGCGCGCGTCGAGCTCCGGCCCGGTGCCGATCCAGAAGTCCAATCCGAGTGGCGCGGCGAGTTCTTCTCGGAAGTAGCCGCCGAGCGTGCGGCCGTCGACCCGGCGCAGCACCTCGCCCACCAGATACCCGTAGGTGAGCGCGTGGTAGCCGTGGGAGGTGCCCGGGTCCCACCAAGGTCTTTCTGACGCCAGCGCCTCGGTCATGTTCTTCCAGTCGTACTGCGCACCCGGCGGGACCGGCTCGCGCAGCGCGGCCAGCCCCGCGCGGTGCGAGAGCAGCCAGCGCACCGGGATCTCGGACTTGCCGGCCTGCGCGAACTCGGGCCAGTAGCGCACGACCGGCGCGTCGAGGTCGAGCACGCCCCGCTCGGCCAGGCGGTTGGCGCAGATCGCCGTCATGCCCTTGGTGGTCGAGTAGACGTTCACGATCGTGTCGCGTTGCCAGGGCTTGCTGCGGGCGGCGTCGCGGTGTCCGCCCCAGAGATCGACGACCAGCTCCCCGTCGAGCGTCACGGCCAGCGCCGCGCCGACCTCGCCGGTCGCGAAGTTCTTCTCGAACGCCGCGCGCACGCGCGCGAAGCGGGACGCGTTCTCGCCCTCGACCCGAACCTCTGCCGCCATCTCTCCCGCCATCGCTCCACCTCCACGCCAACGCGCGTGTCGGCGGATCATACAACGCGGGCCGGAGCTACTTCTTGCGCCAGACCCCGCTCGCGTCGGTGACCCACTCGCCCTTCGCGGCGCGCTCGATAAGCTTCGCTCCGGCGAGCACGGCGACCGCGTCGACGCTGGTGCCGTTCTTCCTGGCGATCTCCTCGTAGGCGGCGCGGCGCTTGGCGTTCACCTGATTGACCAGCGCCTGGATTCCCGAGGTCGTTTGCGCGACCACGATGCCGACGTAGCCGTCGGCGCGCTCGCCCACGAGTCCCTGACCCTTCGCGCGCTCGAGATCGACTCCGGAGGCGCCGGCCGCCGTGCCGAGTGCGGCGACCAGCACGAACGCGAGCCAGGCGGCCGTGATTCTGCTCGTCATCAGAAGATGTCCTTGTCTTCGGCGATCAGATCGTCGAGGTCCTTGTCCACCTTCACGCGGACCTCGTGCTCGATCTTGATGTGCATGTTGATCACGATCGGCTCCTTCGGCGCCTCGAGCTGGATCTTCGGGGTACAGCCCGCGCCGAGCACGAGAGCGACGATCGCGGCTGCGAGACAGGCGAACGCTCGGCTCACTTCTTCCCCTTCTCCGAGAACGCGCGCAGGCGCTCCTGGACGACTTCCGGCACACCATAGACCGCAACGCCCTCGCGCACGAGGTCCGCGAGCCGCGACTCGAGGGCGAGGTTCAGCTCGATCGGCTGGCCGCCCTGGAAGTCCGGGCTCGCGCCGCGCACGCGCAGCGCGATGCGCAGCTCGCCGCGCAGGTCTCCGTCGACGCGCGCCTCGAGCGTGTCGTAGCGGAAGTTCGAGAACGCGGCGACGGCGATGCCCAGGTCGTTCGGCCGCGACGCGGCGAGCGCGCTGGCGGACTCGCTCGGGCGATAGCGCAGCGTGCCGCCCTCGGGCCGCGCGCGCAGCAGGCCGCCGCTGACGCGGATCTCTTCGCCGCTGCGCACGAGCGGCAGCGAGCCGTCGATCCGGCCCGTGCCCTCGATGCCTTCGAGGGGCGCGAGCGCGAGCAGCTCGGCCAGGTCGAGCCCACGAGCCTCGAGCGTGGCGGGCGTGCTCTCGGCGCTGGCATCGAGCTTCAGGTTCGCGGCGGCGAGCTCGCCGCCGGCCCAGCGAAAAGCCGCGGAGTCAAGCTCGATCACGCCGTCGGGCAGGAGCTGGAAGTCGAGCAGGCCGCCCCGCAGGGTCAGCCCCGCCTCGACCCGGTCGACCGAAAGCAGCTGTCCCTTCGGCGTCCGCAAGCGCGGCGCGAAAAGCGCCACCACCCCCGACACCCCCGCCACCTTCAGCGCGGCGGCCTCGAATCCGAGCTCCCGCACCGCCACGTCGAGCCTCAGCTTCGGCTCGCCCGCCTCGAGTGCGAACGTCCCGCGCGCCTCGACGCTGCCCGCGACCTTCGCGATGCCGAGCTTTGCGAGCAGTGGCTCGAGCGCCGGCAGCAGCGCGGAAGGCTGCATGCCCTTCGGCGCGAAGCTGATCGGCGCGACGTCGATCTCCGCCTGGCCCGAGCGCGCGGGAACGTCGGCGAGTCCGCGAGCTTCGACGTGCAGCGCGCCGCCCGCGCCGTCGAGCGCGAGCTCGAACGCGAGCGTCGCGGGCGCGCCCGACACGCGGCCGGAGAGCGTCGCCGGCGCGACCCGCGCGGGCTCGCGAGCGTCGCGCAACGCGAGCGAGAGCTCGGCCGCGAGCTGCTCGAGAGTGCCGGACAGCGCGACCGAGCCGTTCGCGCGCGCCAGCGGGTGCTCGAGCGCGATCTCGAACTCGCCCGTGATCGCGCCGCCCACCGCCGCGTTCAACCGCCCTTCGAATGCGCACGAGCCGGCCCCTTCCGCGGTCTCGAAGGACAGGCTCGCGTCGCGGAGCTCGATCTCGGGTGCGGGGAGCAGGAGCGGTCCGCTCGGTTCGCCGTCGCCGTCGCCGCCAACGATTGCAGCGAGCCCGCCCACGTCGTTCAGTCGCAAGCCCGACACGCTCAAGCGATCGAGCCAGCCCTCGCGCAGTCCGCGCGGCGACCAGGCCGCGTCGAGCGCGCCGATCGCGATCGCGGGCACCGCCGCTTCGCCGATCGCCACGTCGCGCAGCGCCAAGCCGCCGAAGTCGAGCTCGACCACGCGCAGCGCGACCGGCGCGAAGCCGCGCGCCTCGAGCTCCGCGACCAGCCAGCGCTCCGCGAGCGATCTGCGCTGTGCGTAGCCGACGACAAGGCCACACGCGAGCGCGGCGGTCGCGACGAGTGCAAGCAGCCCGAGCCGCGCGAGGATGGAGCGGTGAATTGGCACGACGCCTGGAACTCTGCCCGATCGCTGCCGTGCGCGCGCTACTCGGGCCTGCGCGGATGGATGCACAGCAGGGCTTCCAGGCCCGAGATGAACTCGCGGGCTTCGTCGGACGTGAGACCGGGCGGGTGAACCGCGAGATTTCGGAGGCGACGGAGATCGTCGAGCTTCGGGCATCGAGCGCGAACAAGTCGAAATCCTGCGTCCCCGTCGATTCTCGCCGTCAGCTCCATCAGGAAACCCTCGCGACGCTGGCTTGGAGTCTTGATTTGCAGCAGGCGGGCGAGCCTCATCAGCGTGTCTTCGAAGACCGGCGCGGCTAGCGCGCCAGCCGATACCGGATCGTGGCGCAGAATTCCTCTGGCGAGTCCGACGCGGTGTTCCTCCGTCCAGCGACCACGGCGGCTGAGTCCCTCGCCGGAGTTCACGAGAACGATCGCCTGGAACTTCGCATCTCCCTCCATGCTCGAGCGAAGCTCTCGGTGCCGCGAGAGTGCCGAGGGTCGAGCCGCGGTCCAGAGCGCCATGTCCACGTCTGCGACCCGATCGAGTCCGTGGAGCGCCCCTACCTTTCGGACCACGTCTCGGTACGAGAGGTAGGTCCTGACTTGGTCTTCTCGCGGCATCAAGCCGAGCAGCCACGCCACAGGCGGCGAGTAGATGCCGAATCGCTCCGGAAGCGTGAAACGCAGCAGAACGGAGACGACCTCGATGTGCTTCAGCTTGACCTGCAGCTCCCGTAGGAGTTGGCGATCGGCCGAGGGAGACCCGTCGCCGATCGGAACTGGCTGCTCGAGCTGGGAACTCAAGCGCGGCCACCACGGGCCGTACGTCCAATCGGTGCTTCTCTCGATCGCGAGGAGGTCCTGCTGCGAGAGCGCTCCTCGCGTCCGCGCAGCTGAGACGACTCGCTCGACCGCGGCCAGATCCTGCGTGTTCTTGGTGGTCTCTTGCGCGACCGAAGGGAATAGGTCGCAGAAGCCCTTCAGCCAAGTCGAACGCTCAGTTCCGGCCTCAGCAGACATGCGTTTGATCCTCTTCTGGCGGATTCTCGCAGGGAACGCGCGGTCGGAGAATCCCCGCGCCACGCTCGCGTAGACTAGCCCGGCAAGGGATGGCCCCGGCCATGCGGTGGGCCCAGCCGGAAGGGAATCGAGGATGGAGCGCCCGTGACTCACACTGAAATCGTCAGCTTCCTGTGGGGCGT
>JBBDXF010000046.1:76542-79966 GCA_040902485.1 Myxococcota bacterium
CGTCGCGGATCTGATCCGCGACACGTTTCGGCGTGGCAAGTATCAGGACGTGATCCTGCCACTCACCGTCCTGCGTCGGCTCGATTGCGTGCTCGAGTCCAGGAAGTCCAAGGTCCTCGAGACCCAAGCCCGGTTCAAAGGCAAGCTCGAGAACCTGGAGCCGCAGCTCCGAGCGGCTTCGGGCTTCGCCTTCTACAACACCTCGCGCTACGACTTCGAGAAGCTGCTCGCCGACGCGCCCCACCTGGCTACGAACCTGCGCAACTACATCGCCGGCTTCAGTCCGAACATGCGCGAGGTGATCGAGAAGTTCGACTTCGACAACACGATCGGACGGCTCGACGAGGCAGGGCTCTTGTTCCAGGTGCTGGAGCGTTTCAAGAACGTGGACCTGCACCCGGACAAGGTCGACAACCCGACGATGGGTACGGTCTTCGAGGAGCTGATCCGCAAGTTCAACGAAGCGCTGAACGAGAACCCGGGCGAGCACTTCACCCCGCGCGACGTCGTTCACCTGATGGTCGACCTGATGCTCGCCGGCGACGAATCCGGGATTCGCGCCAAGAAGGTGATCCGGACCGTCTACGATCCGTGCTGCGGATCGGGCGGCATGCTGATGATCGCGAAGGAGCACATCACCGTCGGTGTGCGCAGGAACGGCGATCTGCTCCGGCCCGCGATCAACCCGGCTGCCGACATCCATCTGTTCGGCCAGGAGAGCCAACCCGAGACGTGGGCGATCTCGAGGTCGGACCTGTTCATGAAGGATCCGACCGGCCGGGACGCAGACAACATCGGCTACGGCAGCACGCTCTCGAACGACCGCCACGCGAGCGTGGCCTTCGACTACCTGATCGCGAATCCCCCGTACGGAAAGGATTGGAAGCGCGACGAGGAGGCCGTGCGAGCGGAGCACGAGCGCGGCGCGTCCGGCCGCTTCGGCGCGGGGCTGCCGCGCATCAGCGACGGCCAGCTCTTGTTCCTGCTCCACATGCTCGCGCACGCGAAGCAGCCGAAGGAGGGCGGCTCGCGAATCGCGATCATCATGAACGGATCGCCGCTCTTCACTGGCGACGCCGGCAGCGGCGAGAGCGAGATCCGCCGCTTCGTTCTCGAGCACGACCTGCTCGAGGCGTTGATCGCGCTTCCCGAGCAGCTCTTCTACAACACCGGCATCGCCACCTACGTGTGGGTGGTGACGAACCGAAAGGCGCCGGCACGCAAGGGGAGGGTGCAGCTCATCGACGCGACCTCGTTCTGGGAGCCGATGCGCAAGAGTCTCGGTGACAAGCGGCGCCAGATCCCGCTCGAGCGGGGCGACGACATCGTGGCGATCCTATCCGCGTTCCAGGACGGCGAGACACGGAAGGTCACGAAGGTCGGGAAGAGCGAAGAGGTCGTCGTCAGCCGCGTCTTCCCGACGACTCATTTCGGCTTCCGCAAGATCTCGGTCGAGCGACCGCTCCGCTTGAACTTCCAGGCGAGTCCGGAGCGCCTTGCGCGCGTCGAGGCGGAGAAGGGCTTCCTGGCCTTGGCGCAGTCGAAGAAGAAGGGCGCGGCGGGAGCCAAGGAGCAAGAGCAGGGCCGTGCGCTGCAGGGCGCGATCCGCGATCTCCTGCGAAAACTGCCGACGAGCGTCGTCAAAGACCGCGTCGAGTTCGAACGCCTGCTCGACGCGGCCGCCGGCAAAGCGAGCACGAAGCTCCCCGCGACGGCGAGGAAGGCCATCCTCTCTGCGCTCTCGGAGCGCGACGAGTCGGCTGCGATCTGCACCGACAAGAACGGCAATCCGGAGCCCGACTCGGAGCTGCGCGACACCGAGAGCGTGCCGCTCGCCGAGCGCGTCGACGTCTTCTTCGAGCGCGAGGTCCGGCCTCACGTGCCCGACGCGTGGATCGACACGGCCAGGCGCGACCCGAAGGACGGCCAGGTTGGGCTCGTCGGCTACGAGATCAACTTCAATCGCTACTTCTACCGCTACACGCCGCCGCGACCTCTCGAGGAAATCGAAGCGGAGATCCGCGAGATCGAGACGGACATCCTGCGCATGCTCGCAGAGGTGACGGGGCGCAGGCCAGAGGAGTCGGTCGAGTGAAGGCGACTCCGCGTGGGCTCGAGCCGTACCCCGCCTACAAGGACTCGGGCGTGGAGTGGCTCGGAGAGATTCCGGCGCACTGGGAGCTCAATCGAACGAAGTTTGCGGCACGGCTGCGTTCGGGCCACACACCTAGCCGGCAGCACCCCGAGTACTGGCAGGACTGCACGATTCCGTGGTTCGGGCTCTCCGATGTGTGGCAGATCCGGGATGGTCAAGTGGAGTACGTGCTCGAGACGGCCGAGAAGATCAGCGAGTTGGGCTTGGCGAACTCCTCCGCGCGGCTACTTCCGAAGGATACGGTCATCCTCTCCCGCACGGCGTCTGTAGGATTCTCGGCGATTCTCGGCGTGGACATGGCGACGACGCAGGACTTTGTCAACTGGATCTGCGGCTCGACACTAAGGCCCGAGTACTTGCTGTACGTCTTTCGTTCCATGGGGCACGAGTTCCGGCGGCTGACGATGGGCTCGACTCATCAGACCATCTACATGCCTGACGTCGGAGGCTTCTCGACGGCGATACCTCCGCTGGCCGAGCAAGATCGGATCGTTGCTCACGTGCGCGAAGAGACGGCGCGGATCGATGAGCTGGTGGCGAAGAAGGAGCGGCTGATCGGGCTGCTCCAGGAGCAGCGCACCGCTCTCATCACCCGCGCCGTCACCAAGGGCCTCGACCCGAACGTCCCCATGAAGGACTCCGGCGTCGAGTGTCTGGGGCAGATTCCGGCGCATTGGAACGTCAATCGCACGAAATTCGCAGCGAGACTCCGATCGGGACACACACCGAGCCGCCAGCATCCTGAGTACTGGCAGGACTGCACGATTCCGTGGTTTGGTCTCGCTGACGTTTGGCAGATCCGCGATGGGCAGATGGAGTACGTGTACGAGACGACCGAGAAAATCAGCGAGCTTGGACTGGCCAGTTCCGCCGCAAGGCTGCTCCCGAAGGGCACTGTGATTCTCTCACGCACAGCCTCGGTCGGATTCTCGACAATCCTCGGCGTTGACATGGCAACGACCCAGGACTTCGTGAATTGGGTTTGCGGGCCCACGCTTCGCCCTGAGTACCTGCTGTACACCTTCCGATCGATGAGGCACGAGTTCCGGCGGCTGACGATGGGCTCAACTCATCAAACAATCTATATGCCCGACGTCGGTACCTTCTCGACGCCGATCCCACCGGTGCCTGAGCAGGACGAGATCATCGCGGTCATCCGCAGAGAAGCGACGCGCATCGACGCCCTCGTCGCCAAAATCCGCGACGCGATCGATCGCCTCAAGGAGCTCCGCACCGCCCTCATCTCCGCCGCGGTGACGGGCAAGATCG
>JBBDXF010000047.1:0-27297 GCA_040902485.1 Myxococcota bacterium
CGGCTCCGAGCTCGGGCCGCGCACCAGCTCGCGCTCCTCGCAGATCACGAAGCCCGCTTCGACGAGCGCGCGCAGCGACGCGGTGGAGCGCGCGGGCGTCGGCGCGGGACCGAGCGCCTGCAGGAGCGCGAGCTGCTTCGGCGCGCGCGCGAGCGCCTTCTCGGCGCGCGCGCGGTCGAGCGCGGGCGCGACGCGGTACACGCGCTCGCTGCGCCGACGCACGCGCGGCGGATCGGTGCCGGGCTGACGCGAGACGAAGCCGAGCCGCTCGAGGCGCTCGAGCGCGGCGACGGCCGCGGGGAAACGCGCGCGAATCTCGCTCTCGGAGCGCGCGCGCCGGCCGAGCGCCCACAGCACCTGGCCCAGCGTCCCGCGCAGCTCGCCGCGCTCGAGCGCGCGCATGCCGGCGGGCAGCAGGGTCACCTTGGTTCCAGGCCGCGCCGCGGTGCCGGGCGGGATCGCCGCGGCGAGCGCGATGCCCGGCGGGCAGAGCGCCTCGCGCGCGACGCGCAGCACGGCCTCGAGCAGCGCGAGCGGCAGCACCGGCTCCTCGTCGAGCACCTGCAGCACCGCGCGCAGCGAGCCCGGCCGCGCGAGCCGCCCGTCGCGGGCGCGCGCGGTCGAGCCCGGCCGAGTCGCGACCACCACGCCCACGACCCGTCGCCCGCCATGCGGTACCAGCACGCGAACCCCCGGCTCGAGAGTCCGCTCGTCGACGAGCGCATAGTCGAAGGTCTCGTCCACCGGGACGGGCACGGCGACTTCGACCACGGTGGGGGTGCTCATGTCCACTTTGTACCGCCGCGGCCGCGCGAGTCCAAGCGCCTTCCCTTGCCCGGCCGATCGGCCCGGACTACCAAAGTGCCGGTGCGCGACATCGCCGTCGTCGGAAGCCTGAACGTCGACATCGCCGTGCGCGTGCCGCGCTTCGTGCGGCCCGGCGAGACGCTGCGCGCGACCGGACTCACGATCGGCGCGGGCGGCAAGGGCGTGAACCAGTCGATCGCTGCCGCGCGGCTGGGCGGGCGCGTGCACCTGGTGGGTCGGGTCGGCAACGACCCGTTCGCGAACGTGCCGCTCGACGCGCTGCGCGAGGCGGGCGTGGACGTGACGCACGTCGAGACGCTGGTCGGCGAGCGCACCGGCACGGCGCTGATCACGGTCGACGAGTCGACCGGCCAGAACCAGATCGCGGTGGCCGCGGGCGCGAACGCGTCGGTCACGGTCGCGCACGTGCGCGACGCGATCACCGCCTTCCGCGCCTCGGGCGTGCTGCTCGTCCAGCTCGAGCTGCCGCCCGACACGGTCGAGGCCGCGCTCCTGCTCGCGCGCGCGCACCACGCGCGCACGCTGCTCGATCCCGCGCCCGCGCGCGAGCTGTCGAGCGAGACGCTCGCGCTGGTCGACGTGCTGACGCCGAACGAGCTCGAAGCCGAGGCGCTGTCGGGGATCGCGATCCGCGACCTCGAGTCCGCCGCGCACGCGGGCGCGCGGCTGCAGGCGCGAACCGGCGGCGACGTGGTCGTGACGCTCGGCGCGCAGGGCTGCGTGTGGGTGCACGCGACCGGCTTCGAGCACATCCCCTCGCCGCGCGTGCGCGCGGTCGACACGACTGGCGCCGGCGACGCGTTCAACGGCGGGCTCGCGGTCGCGCTCGCGCGCGGCGAGCCGCTCGCGCGCGCGCTGCGCGAAGCCGTGCGCGCGGGCGCCGCCGCGACGCTGCGCGGCGCCGCCGCCGCCGCCATGCCCTCGCCCGCCGATCTGCTGTCTCTGCCGGGCTGATCGACTGCGCTCGCGTTCCGCTCGCTGCGCGCGCCGCGATGCGGCGCTTGCGGGCGCGGCCGCGGGCGGCCGCGGACCGCGCCCCTGTCAGTCGCCGTCGAGCGCGGGCAGGCCGTGTGCACGCAGGTGGCGCAGCGTCGCGGCCTCGAGCTCGTCGGGCCAGGGCACGCCGTGCGCCGCCGCGATCCTGCGCGCCTGCTCCACGAACGCGCGCGACACCGCTTCGTTCGCCGCGACCATCGCGTCGAAGTCGGCGCCGCCCGTGGGCAGGCGCTCGAGCAGCGCGCGCTGCTCGGGCGTGAGCTTCGCGCTCCACTGCTTCACGCCGGTCTGCGGCAGCGGCGCGTTGGCCTCGCAGAACAGCTGGTACAGAAGGCCGCGCAACAGGTGCGTCGCCTCGTTGCCGAGCAGCAGGTCGCGGCGCGTCGCGACCACGTCGAACATGCCGTGGTCGCGGAAGAACTCCTCGATCAGGAAGGCGATGCGCTCGCGCGAGGGGCCGGCGCCCGCGACCGGCGCAGGCACGCGCGCGTCGAGCCCGTCGCGGTCGAAGACCGGCAGCCGCACGCGAAAGAACGTCGTCGCGAGCTTTCCCGCGGGCTCGACCACGACGTCGAGCCGCTCGCGGCCCGGCGTCACCGCGTAGAAGCTGCCGGGCAGGAACGGCAGCGGCCGCGCGATCACGGTCGGTGTGATCTTCGCGAGCCAGTCCCGCCAGTCGCGCGCGAACTCGTCGAGACGCGCGTCGGCCACCGCGATCAAGAGGTCGAGGTCGGAAGCCGCGTCGGCGTCGCCGCGCGCGAGCGACCCCGAGAGCCAGAGCGCGCGCACGCGCTCGTCGGCCTCGGCCACGCTGCGCGCGCGCTCGAACAGCGCGCGGTACGACGCGGGCAGCGCCTCGAGCGGATCCGCGAACGCCAAGCTAGCCCGGCCGCTCGGGCGCCAGCCGCTCGCGCTCGCTCAGGTAGCGGATCACCAGCCGGTTGAAACGCGGCGCGAGCTCCGCGGCGACCAGGTGACCGGCGTTGGGCAGGAGCACGAGGCGCGAGTCCTTGATGCGCGAGACGAGCTGCCGCGAGAGGTGCGGTGGCGTCAGGATGTCGCCCTCGCCGCACACGACCAGCGTCGGTGCGTCGATCCGCTCCACGCGATCGAGGGTGTCGTGCGCGATGCAGGCCTCGGCCTGGCGCGCGAACACGCGATCGTCCATCGGCGCGTCGTCGCGCAGGTAGAAGCGCCACATCGCGTCGATCAGGTCCTCCTGCTCCATGGTCGCGTCGCCGAGCGTCCAGCACAGCCGGTTCTTGATGCGGATCTCGGCGGGCACGCCGAGCTCGACCATGCGCTTCCACAGGTCCAACACCGCACGGCGTTTGGCGTCGGCGCGCGCGTAGGTGCCGACCAGGATCAGCGACGAGACGCGCTCCGGGTGCGCGAGCGCGAGCTCCTGCGCGATCATGCCGCCGAGGAAACCGCCGAGCGCGTGCACGCGCGGGAGCCCGAGGTGATCGAGCAGCGCGCGCGCGTCCTCGGCCATCTCCGCGGTCGAGAACGAGCCGCCCGGGTCCTCCGACTGACCCGCGCCGCGGTTGTCGAAGATGATGCACGGGCGTCCGGCCCTCACGAGATCGGGCACGGTCACGCTGAGCCAGCCCTGACAGGTGCCGCCCATGCCCATGATCAGGAGCAGCGGCATGCGCGGCCCGTCGCCGTGGATCTCGTAGTGGATCGCGAAGCCGCGGGTCCGGAAGCTCGGCATCGCGCAATCCTACTCCGATCGCGGAGCGAGTTGCCGGGCCGCAGACCCGGCGAGGCGCGCTACTGGTCGGCCGAGGGCAGGTGCGAGTCGTCGAGGCAGCGCTGCGGCACGCCTCGATCGAGGGCGGTCGTGTCGGCGGTGCTCTCGCGTTTCTCGGCCAGTGCGAGCTCCGACTCGGCCCTGCGGATTCGCACGTCCCGATAGCGGCCCATCCCCGAGAGCGGGATCGACTCGGCGTACTCGAGCGCCCGTTGCGCCGCGATCACGCGCTCACGCGCCTTCAACCACTTCGAGATGATGGCCTCGTGGGCTTCACACTCGCCGACCTCCCGCGCAGCGGGCGTCTCGGATTCGACTGGCGGCGGCCGCTTCGCCGCGGACTTCGCCGGCACGACGACGATCCGGCCGCTCGCGTCCTGGATCACGACGGTCTCGGCGCTCGGATCGTCGCTGCGCGCGTCGAGCGGGAGCACGAGCAGCAGCGCGGCTGCGAGCCAGAGCCCGCCGCGCGTCACCGGCTGCCCTTCTTCAGCTCCTGCAGCACCAGGCGCGCGAGCGCCTTGAGCGTCTCGAACACGCCCTTGCCCGACTGCGCGGCGGCCTCGAAGTCGGCGATCTTGCCCGTCGGGTTGAGCGCGGAGCGGAGCTCCTCGAGCGCGACGGCGTTGGGCAGATCGCGCTTGTTGTACTGGAGCACCACGGGGATCTTGTCGAAGTCGTAGCCCTGCTCGCGCAGGTTCGCCTTCAGGTTCTCGAGCGACTCGACGTTGGCCTCGAAGCGCTCCTCCTGGCTGTCGGCGACGAACACCACGCCGTCGACGCCCTTCAGGATCAGCTTGCGGCTCGCGTCGTAGAAGACCTGACCCGGAACGGTGTAGAGGTGGAAGCGCGTCTTGAAGCCGCGGATCTCGCCGAGCGAGAGCGGCAGGAAGTCGAAGAACAGCGTGCGCTCGGTCTCGGTCGCGAGCGAGATCATCTTGCCCTTCGCGTCCGCCGCCGTCTTCTCGTAGATGTACTTGAGATTGGTCGTCTTGCCGCACAGACCCGGCCCGTAGTAGACGAGCTTGCAGTTGATCTCGCGCGCGCTGTAGTTGATGAAGGCCATGTGGGGTCTTTAGTCCGAGAACAGGTTGTCGATGTCTTCGTCGCTGATTTCCGCGAAAGGCGACGCAGGTCCATCCGCGTCCGAATCCGCCTCGGCTCTCTTGAAGATCTCGTCGAACAGCTCGGAAAGCTTTTGCCCGGCCTTCTTCACGCGCAGGCGAACCAGACCGAGCGAGCTGCGCTCGTCGAACACCACGACCAAAATGATCCGCTGCGCGACCAGCGTGATGTGCACATTGTCACGCTCGCCCTGATGGAAGTGCGTCGGAAAGTCGGGCTCGCCGATCACCTTGGCGAGACCCTGCGTGGCGGCGACGTTGCCCGCCACCAGCGACGCGAGCGACGTGGTGTCGATGCCCTTGAGCTCGCCGGCCTCGGTCACCAGCTGGCCGTTGCGGTCGACCAGGAAGATCGCCTTGGCGTTCGCGTCCTCGACCAGCCGCTCGGTGACGGCGAGCAGCTTGCGATGGTCGTCTTCGTAGAGCACTAGCTGCGGCGTCAACGACATCGCCTCGGCCCCTTCATGATCCCGATGATCCCGGCGTGATCTCGGCTCGGTCTTGTTGCAGCTCGAAGTTGTAAGGCTTCGATCTGTCTGGGAAATTCCCGCGATCGAGACTAGCAGAGCGGGATTTCCGGTGACAAGCCGATTTCACGCTCTGGAATCGGCGGCCGCGCTTCAGCTCTTGAACGAACGCCGGTTCTCGAGCGACTTTCGCACCGTGATCGGATCGACGTACTCGAGGTCCCCGCCGATCGGCATGCCGTAGCCGATGCGCGTGACGGGCACACCGAACGACGCCAAGCGATCGGCGACGTAGAGCGCGGTGGCCTCGCCCTCGGGATTGGGGTTCGTGGCGAGAATGACCTCCTCGATCCCGCCGCGCTCGATGCGCCGCGCCAGCGCGTCGATGCGCAGCGACTCCGGCCCGATCCCGTCGAGCGGCGAGATGGTGCCGCCCAGCACGTGGTAGTGGCCCTTGAAGCCGCCGGTGCTCTCGATCGAGGCCAGGTCCGCCGGCTCCTCCACCACGCAGACCAGGCTGGCGTCGCGCGTGTCGTCGCGGCAGATCTCGCACGGCGAGCGCGAGGTCAGGTTGAAGCACTCCTCGCACAGGCGGATGTCGGCGCGCAGGCGCAGGATCGCCTGGCCGAGCTCGGCGGCGTAGCTCTCCGGCGCCGAGAGCATGAAGTAGGCGAGCCGCGTGGCGGTCTTCTCGCCGACGCCGGGCAGCCGGCGCAGCGCCTTCACCAGCCGCTCGATCGGCTCGAGACTCGAGTCGCTCACGAGCCGCCGCCCGAGCGGCGCGGACCCAGGCCGATGTCGGCCGGGAGCGGCAGACCGGTGGCCTGCTGCATGGCCGCGCCCGCGAGCTGCGACGCCTTCTGCAGGGCCTGGTTCACGGCGGCGCGCACGAGGTCCTGCAGCATGACGACGTCGCGCGGGTCGACGGCCAGCGGGTCGATCACCACCTGGACGATCTCGAGCGCGCCGTTCGCGGTGACCTCGACCATGCCGCCGCCGACCGTCGCCGACACGGTCTGGTGTCGCAGGTCGTCCTGCACGCGGCGCATCTTCTCGGAAAGCTCGCGCGCCTGCGCGAGCATCGCGCCGACGTCCGGGAGCTTGTCGCTCACGTGGCGCTCCCGGAAGGCCTGGCGAGCGCGCGCGTGTCGACGCGCACCTCGCGCAGCTCCGCGTCGAGCGCCTCGATCACCTCGCGCACGCGCGGATTCGCCTTGGCCTCCGTGCGCACGCGCGCCTCGAGCAGCGCGCGCTGCTCGTGGCTGAGCACGGAGCGGCCCGGCGGCAGCGGCGCGGCGGCGCGCGCGTCCTCGCCGGCGCCGGCGGTCAGGAACTCGGCGTCGTCGGGAAGCGGTGGCTCGTCGGCCGGAGCGGCGAGCGCGCTCGGACCCGCTGCGACGACCGGGGCCGGTACGGCTGCGGGCGATGCGACGGGCGCGGGCGGCGTGACGGGCGCGGGTGGCGACGCCTGCCGCTCCGGCGGCTTGCGCGCGGGCGTGGGCCCCGGCGCACGGCCGGGGCCTCGCGAGCCCCCTCCGCCGGGACCGGCGCCCGGACCCGGACCGGAGCCACCGGGCACGCTCCCCGGGCCGTCGAGCGCGTCGAGCTTCTGCATCAGCGCCGCGAGCGATTCCGCCTCGGGCAGGGTCGCGAGCCGCAGCACCGCCATCTCCAGCGCGTGCTCCTGGCGCGACGCGAACGGCAGCTCGCCGATGCGCGAGAGCAGCACGCGGAACAGGCGCTGCAGCGTCTCGGCATCGTGCGGCTTCGCGCGCTCGCGCAGCGCGGCGAGCGCGTCGGGCGCGGCGTCGATCATGCCGATCGGATCGTCGACCAGCCGCGCGACCACCAGGTCGCGCAGCTCGGCGAGCAGATCGGCCGCGAGCCGCGCGGGATCGACGCCCTGCTCGAGCACGCGGCGCAGCGCCACCAACGCGCGCGCGGGATCGCGCGCGAGCACCGGGTCGAGCACGTCGACGAGCAGCTTGCGGTCGACCAGGTCGAGGATCGCGATCGCTTCGGCGTCGCCGACCTGCTTGCCGAGCGCGCTCGTCAGGCGGTCGAGCAGCGTCAGCGCGTCGCGCCCGCTGCCGTCGGCCTCGCGCGCGATCGTGCGCAGCACCGTCTCCGACGCCTCGATGCCGTCGGCCGCGCAGATCTTGCCGAGCAGCGTCAGCAGCTCGGCGCTGCCCAGCCGGCGCAAGTCGAACCTTTGGACGCGCGAGAGCACCGTGATCGGGATCTTCTGCGGATCGGTGGTCGCGAGGATGAACAGGCTGCGCGGCGGCGGCTCCTCGAGCGTCTTGAGCAGCGCGTTGAACGCCGCGGTCGAGAGCATGTGGACTTCGTCGATGATGTAGATGCGGTGCTTCCCGGGCGCCGCGGCGTAGCGCACGCTCTCGCGGATCTCGCGCACGTTGTCGACGCCGGTGTTGCTGGCCGCGTCGATCTCCTGCACGTCGAGCGAGGTGCCGGCCGCGATCTCGCGACACGGCGAGCAGTGACCGCACGGCTTCTCGGTCGGGCCCTCGTCGCAGTTCAGCGCGCGCGCCAGGATGCGCGCGATGGTGGTCTTGGCCACGCCGCGCGGGCCGGCCAGCAGCAGCGCGTGCGGCACGCGGCCCAACCGCAGCGCGTTGCGCAAGGCCGTCACGACGTGCCGCTGACCCTCGATCTCGTCGAAGGTCTTCGGGCGGAAACGCCGCGCCAGAACCTCGTAGCTCATGAAACCGGAGTCATGTCAGGGGGGAACCTCGGCGGATCCATCACCGCGGGTGATCGCTGGGCCGATCCGACCACCTGGAGAGCACCGCTACCGTTGCTTCCTTCCGGACCTGGCGGGGTTCACGGACCGACCACCGGCCGGGACCCAGCGATCACCGGCGGTGATGGAAGGCGGGACTCTAACTTGGCCTTGCCCCCAGGTAAACCGGAACCGGCCGGCGCAACGCTTCGGGCTTGCGGCGCCTGACGCGCGAGCTTGCGCAACAGGATCGCCGCCAGCGTCGCGCGCTCGGAGAGGCTCGCGAGCTCGATGTACTCGGAGTCGGTGTGCGCGCCGCCGCCGCGCGCGCCCATCGAGTCGAGCGTCGGCAGCCCCGCCGCGGCCATGATCGAGCCGTCCGTGACGCCCGCCGAGTGCACGGCCTCGGGCGTCGGCAGGCGCAGCTCGGCCGCGACCTCGCGGTGGCGCGCGAGCAGCTCTCGGACCTCCGGCGTCTCGGGCTTCGGCGAGCGGTGCAACATGCCCCACAGGCTGGCCTTGGTGCCCGCGCCGTCGTTCGTGATCGCGATCTGCTCGAGCTTGCGCTGCACTTCCTTGCCCTGCTCGATCTCGTCGTAGCGCACGTCGATCCAGGCTTCGGCGTGCGCGGGCACGATGTTGCGCTTGGTGCCGCCCGAGATCGTGCCGACGTTCAGGATGATGCCGCGGTCGTAGTCGGTGAGCGATTCGATCGCGATCACCTTCTTGGCCAGCGCCACGATCGCGCTGCGGCCGTCGCGCTGCGAGGTGGCGACGTGCGACGCGACGCCCTCGACCGACAGGTGGAACTGGCCCACGCCGCTGCGCGAGCGCGCCATCTCGCCGCCCTCGCGCGAGGGCTCGAACACGAAGCCGAGCTGCGCGCGCCTGGCTTCGGCATCGATGCGCTTGCGCGAGCCGAGCGAGCCGATCTCCTCGTCGGAGTTCACCAGCACCGTCACGTCGGCGCGCGACAGGTCGCCGCTCTCCGCGAGCGCGCGCAGCGCGTACAAGAGCACGACCAGCCCGCCCTTCATGTCGATCACGCCGGGCCCGAGCGCGCGGCGCGGGCTGTCGGGATCGGGCGCGAACTTCTGGAAGCTCGAGTCCGGCTCGAAGACCGTGTCGGCGTGACCCAACAAGAGAAAGTGTCGGGCCTGCTCGGGCGCGATCTGCGCCTTGCGCTCCGCCACGATCAGCGGTCCGGTGCGCGCATCCTTGCGATCGGGATACTCGAGCGCCACCCCCGGCTCGATCGTCACCTCGAAGCCGATCGCCTCGAGCGCGTCCGCGACCAGCGGCGCGAAGGCCTCGAGCCCGGCCGTGTTCCAGGTGCCCGTGTTCCGGTCGACCCAGTCCGCGAGCAGCTTCTCCATCTCCGGCTGCTGCTCGCCGAGCAGCACCCGGATCTCGACGTCCTCCGCGTCGAGCTCCGCCCGCACCGCCGGCGCGAGCACGGCGACGAGCGCGAGCGCAGCGATCCCGAGCAGAGCGTTCCCCCGCATGCGCGCATCTTACACAGCGACCTGCGAGCGCGTACACTGCGCGGGGAGATGCGCGCAGCACCCCGAGTCTCGATCCCCATCGCGCTGACCGTGGCGATCGTCGCGATCACCATCGCGCTGACGGTCGGCTGGCAGATCCTGGTGGTGCGCGAGTTCGAGGCCTTCGCCGAGGGCTTCACCCCGATCCACTGGGTGCTGGTGATCCTGGGCTCGATCTTCTTCGCGCTGATCATCACCGTGCTGATCCTGCAGGCGGTGTGGCTGGTGCGCGAGATCCGCTCGAACCAGCGCCAGCAGACCTTCATGGACGCGGTCACGCACGAGCTGCACACGCCGCTCGCCTCGCTGCGGCTGTACCTCGACACGCTGCGCGGGCGCGCGCTGCCCGAGGAGCGGCGGGACGAGTTCCTCGAGATCATGGGCGAGGATCTCGACCGCCTGCAGCGCACGATCGACCAGATCCTGAACGCGGCCCGCACCGACCTGAAGCGCGTGCTGCGCGAGCCGGTCGACGTCGCGCAGCTGCTCGGCGAGTGCGCCGCGGACGCGCGCGAGCGCTTCGACCTGCCCGAGGCGGCGATCCTCGTCGACGTGGCCGCCGGCGCGCGCGTGAAGGGGGACGTGGAGCAGCTGCGCGTGGCGTTCCGCAACCTGATCGAGAACGCGATCCGCTACGCCGGCGGCGAGGTCCACGTCGAGATCCACGTGCGTTCGATCAGCGCCCGCCGGCTCGAGGTCGAGGTCTCGGACCTCGGGCTCGGCATTCCGGCCTCTGCGCTCGACCGGGTGTTCCAGCGCTTCTCGCGCCTGCCGCAGGAGGCGGTGCGGACCGCGCGCGGGCTCGGGCTCGGCCTGTACATCGTGCGCAACGTCGCGCGCGCGCACGGCGGCAGCGTGCGCGCCGAGAGCGAGGGCGAGGGCAAGGGCAGCCGCTTCATCCTGACGCTCCCCGGACATGTCGACGGAAGAACGCGTCCTCATCGTTGAGGACGAGGAGCACCTCGCGCGCGGCCTGGCCTTCAACCTGGAGGCCGAGGGTTACCGCGTCGAGCTGGCCGAGCGCGGCGAGGCGGCGCTGGCGCGCCTGTTCGACGCGGGCTCGCCCGCGGTCGACCTGGTCCTGCTCGACGTGATGCTGCCGGGCATCTCCGGCTTCGACGTGGTGGCGAAGCTGCGCGCGGAGGAGAACCGCGTGCCGGTGCTCTTGCTCACGGCGCGCGACGCGGCCTCGGACATCGTGCGTGGGCTCGACTTCGGCGCGGACGACTACCTGACCAAGCCCTTCTCGCTGCCCGTGCTCCTGGCGCGCGTGCGCACGCTGCTGCGCCGGATCCCGCGCCCCGAGGAAGCGGACGAGACGCCCGCGCCGTTCGTGATCGGCAGCGCCACCGTGTACCCCGAGCGTTTCGAGCTGGAGCGCGACGGGCGCGCCATCTCGCTCACCGCCAAGGAGCAGGCGCTGCTGCTGCTGCTCTGGGCGCGGCGCGGCGCGGCGGTGTCGCGCGGCGACATCCTGCACGAGGTCTGGGACCTGAATCCGGAGACGCGCACGCGCGTCGTGGACACGTTCGTGCTCAGGCTGCGCAAGCTGATCGAGCCGGATCCGTCGAATCCGCGCCACCTGCTCTCGGTGCGGTCATTCGGGTACAAGCTGGTCGAGGAGTCCGCGAAGGCCTGAGGCGCAGGCTCACAGTTTGGGCTGCGGCTGCCGATTCGAGGGCATGCAATTCGCCCGCATAGCTTGGGCGTCGTGCGCGGCCACATTTCTGTGTTTCGCGTGTGCCTCCGCGCCGCCCGCCCCTACACCAGGAAGAGGCACCCTGTTCGGCGACCTGCGGCTGGTTCCGCACGCGGGCGTGACGATGCCCGCGAAGGGCGGAGGCGCGTACAGCGACCGCCGCTTGGCCGACGTGGAGCTGGTCGACTACGCGCGCCCGGGCTTCGCGGTCGTGTGGCTAGACGGAGCCGCCGACACCTCCGCCAACGCGCGGCTCGCGATTCGCGCGAACGAGTTCGAGACGCGGCTCGAGCCGACCTGGTCCGCGGTCGCGGCGGGCGGGACGCTGGACCTGGTCAACATCACGCGCGAGATCCACACCGTCTCGTGTCCCTCGCTCGGCATCGTGCGGCGGCTCGAACCCGGCGAGGCGCTCGTCGTCGAGGTTCCCGAGGCCGGCGCCCACCCGTTGTTCCTGCTCGACCGCCCGCAAATCGAGGGCGGCGTGTACGCGGCGAACGGCCCCTTCGCGGTGCTCACGAACAAGGGCCAGTTCGAGCTGCGCGACCTCGCGCCCGGCCCGGTGAGCCTGCACGTGTGGCATCCGCGCTTCCCGCCCGTCGCGCGCCGCGTCGAGGTCGTGGCCGACCAGACCCGGCGCATCGACATCGAGATGGGCGTCGGTCGCGGAGAGGCGGAGGCTTCGCGATGACGCCTTGGCTTCGCTTCGCCGCGCTCGGGCTCGCCTGCGCGTTGGCCGCGCGTCCGGCGCACGCCGACGAGACCGCGAGCGCGAAGGAGCTCGACACGCTGTACGAGACCGTGGAGCGGCTCGAGCACCGCATCAACGAGCTCGAGAGCGCGAACGCCTCGAGCTCGGCACGCGGAAGCGCCGGCGACTGGTCGGAGCGCGTCCGCCTCTCGGGCAGCGCGGAGCTCGACTACCTGCAGGGCCAGGGCGCGGACTACGGCCTGTACGACGAGGGCTCTACCCAGATCTACGACGCGCGCGTGTTCATCGACGCGAACCTCGGCAGCGACGCGCGCATCGGCGAGAGCACCGTCTACCGCGACGCGGGCTTCACCTTCGAGTGGAACCTGGTGCGGCTGGGCAGCGTGCGCAACGAGGTCGGCGACCTGTACGTCGACCTGCGCGGGGTGGGCGGGCGCGACTGGCTGAACCTCGAGGCCGGCCGCTTCCAGATCCCGTTCGGCGAGAACTACCTGCGCTTCGGCCGCGGCCGCAAGGCGGATCCGTTCGTCGCGCTCTCCGCCGCGCCGCCCTGGTTCTGGGACGAGGGCGTGAAGCTGTGGGGCAAGAGCTCGAACGGGCGCTTCGGCTACATCGCGTCCGTGACCGACGGCGAGGGCGGCATCAACATCGAGAACAACTCGTCGAAGCAGGTCACGCTGAAGCTCTCCTGGGATCCGTCGGAGTGGCTGCACCTGTCGGCGAGCGCGCTGCGCACGGGCAAGCTCGGCTCCGACGACGAGCCGGCGGTGGCCTCGGTCTGGCTCGGCGAGGCGTACCCGAAGTCGTTCGGCCTGAGCTCGTCGGCCGTGAACTACGACCACGGCGTGGCGCTCGCGGACGGGCCGAACGAGCTCAGCAACATCACCGTGATCGGCGCCGACGCCGTCGTGAACCTGCCCGCCGCGCGCATCTGGCTCTCCGCGGGCAGCGCGGCGATCGACTCGACGGGTCCGGGGGTCTACAACCGCGACCTGCTGTACTGGCTCGCCGAAGTCGTGTTCCAGCTGCGCACGATCACGTCGGCGCTCGACCCGATGTATCTGGCGGTGCGCGCGAACGGCCTGGGCACCTACGACAAGGACGAGGGCTACCTGCTCGACTTCCGCTACCGCGACGTCGGCTACAACATGCGCGCGCTCGACGCGTACGCGGTCGCGCTCGGCCTGCCGCTCGGCAACCACATCGTGCTGAAGGCCCAGTACGCGATCCAGAACATGGACCTGGTCCGCGGCATCACCGATCAGGACATTCGCGACGCCGCGAACGACGCGGACTTCTTCGGGATGGAGATCGGTGTCCACTTCTAAGACGCTGCTCGCCGCGCTGCTGCTCGCGCTCGGCCCGTTCGGCCAGGCGCGCGCGGGAGAGGTGCAGGGTCGCGTGTCGCTGGGCGTCGAGGGCGAGTCGCTCGACCGCGCCGGCCCGGTCGTCGTCTACCTCGAGGGCGTCGACGCGCCGCTGGTCGCGCCCGTGCGCGACAAGGCGCTCGAGATCAAGCAGAAGGACGCCGCCTTCACGCCCTCGTTCCTGGCGATCGCCGCCGGCGAAACCGTCGTCATGCCGAACGACGACGTGATCTTCCACAACGTGTTCTCGTACTCGACACCGAACGACTTCGATCTGGGGCTGTACCCGCGCGGCGAGTCGCGCTCCAAGACCTTCCAGTACCCGGGCGTGGTGCGCATCTACTGCTCGATCCACGAATCGATGAACGCGACCCTCTTCGTCGCGCCGTCGGTCTACTTCGCGGTCGTGGGCGCGTCGGGCCAGTTCACGATCCGCGACGTGCCGCCGGGGCGCTACCGGCTGCGCACCTGGAACCGACGCCTGCCGCCCGCGTCGCAGCTCGTCGAGATCGGCCCCGGCGCGCCCGTCGTGACCGAGCTCGTCGTGGCCGCGGACGATTCGCGCTAGGTCGCGCGTGTCGCTGCGCGCGAGGCTGATCTCGATCCTCTGCGCGACCGCGGCGATCGCGACGGCGCTCGCGCTCGCCTTCCAGGACCGCACGCTCGCGCGCGATCTCGAGAGCGCCGCCGCCGCGCGGCTCGAGCGCTCGGCGTCCGCGGCGAACACGCTGGTGGACGCGCACCTCGCGGGTCTGCTCGAGCGCTACCGCGCGGTCAGCGGCACGCCGCAGCTCCGGGCCAATCTCGAGGTCGAGGATCCGCCCACGCTCGCGCACTACGCGGAGGAGCTGCGCAGCCGCTCGAGCGCCGTGCGGATCGCGTTCGTCGACGTTCGCGGCCGGCTGGTCGCGGCCTCGGGCGACACGGACCTCGACTCGGAGCTGCTGTACAACGCCGAGCCGCGCCTGCTCGCGCGCGCGGGCAAGCTGTTCGCGCTCGCGAGCGTCGAGATCGGCGAGGGCGAGGACGCGGTGGGCCGGCTGCTGGTCGCGGAGCCGATCCCGCCCGAGACGCTCGAGCGCTGGGGCGAGCTGTGCGGCGCGAGCGTGGTGGTGGGTCCGGTCGCGGGCTCCGCGCGCGGCGCGCCCGTGGATCCCGACGCGCTGCGGCGGCCGGTCCGCAACGTGGGCGGCGGCGAGCTGCGCGTCGAATCGAGGCTGGAAGCGGAGCACGCGGCGCTGCACCGCTCTCGCGTGCTGCTGATCGGCGCGGGCCTGATCGCGCTCGCGGGCGCGCTCATCGCGAGCCTGGTGCTCTCGCGCGGCCTGGTCTCGGCGATGCGCGACCTGCTCGGCGCGGCGGAGCGGATCGGCCAGGGCGATCTCTCCGTGCGGCTGGCGATCGATCGCGAGGACGAGGTGGGCGAGGTCGCGCGCGCGGTGAACGAGATGGCCGAGAAGCTCGACGCCAACGCCTCGGACCTGCACGCGCAGCACGTCGCGTTGATCGACGCGAAGGACCGCGCCGAGGAGGCCAGCCGCGCGAAGACCGACTTCCTCGCCAACGTGAGCCACGAGATCCGCACGCCCATGACCGCCGTGCTGGGCTACACGGATCTGTTGCTGGCGGGCGCCGGCGACGCGACCGAGCGCGAGGTCTGGGCCGCGGCCGTGCGCCGCAACGGCGCGCAGCTCCTGGACCTGATCGACGGGATCCTCGACGTCTCGCGGCTCGAGAGCGACCGGCTCGAGATCCAGCGCCGCGGCTGCAAGCTGCGCGAGCTGGTCGAGCCGGTGGCCGCGACGGCGCGCGCCGAGGCGAACGAGAAGGGGCTCGCGTTCAGCTGCGAGATCGGCGACCGCTGCCCGCAAGCGATCGACACCGATCCGGTGCGGCTGCGCCAGATCCTGGCGAACCTGCTGCGCAACGCGGTGAAGTTCACGTCGGCGGGCTCGGTCGACCTGCGCGTCTCGCCCGCGGGCGACTCGGGTACGCGGCTTTCGTTCGAGGTCGCGGACTCGGGTGTGGGCATCCCGGCCAAGGACCTGGAGCGCATCTTCGCGCCGTTCGGCCAGGTCGACGCGTCGCACACGCGCCGCTTCGGCGGCGCGGGCCTGGGCCTCGCGATCTCGCGGCGGCTGGCGAAGCTGCTGGGCGGAACGCTCGGCGTCTCGAGCGAGCCCGGGCGCGGCAGCACGTTCCGGCTCGAGATCGAGGCGCCCGCGGTCGTGCCCGCGTCGGCGGAGCCGCCGACGCGGCGGGCACGCGTGCTGCTGGCCGAGGACGGCGCCGACAACCAGCGCCTGATCCGGGCGCTCTTGCGCCCGCGCGCGGACGTGGCGCTGGTCGAGAACGGCGCCCAGGCGCTGGCGCAGGCGCTGGCGGCGCTCGACGCGGGCGAGCCGTACGACCTGGTGCTGATGGACATGCAGATGCCGGTGATGGACGGCTACGAGGCGACGCTGCGCCTGCGCGAGAGCGGCTACACCGCGCCGATCGTCGCGCTCACCGCGCACGCGATGAGCGGCGACCGCGAGCGCTGCCTGGCGGCGGGCTGCGACGAGTACCTGACCAAGCCGATCGACCGCACGCGCCTGCTCGACTGCCTGGCCAGCTTCACGCTCGAGACCAAGCCGGGCCCCGCCGAGGTCAGCTGCTAGATTCGCGCGCGTGCGGCGCGCGGCGGATCTCGAGCTCGTGATCTTCGACTGCGATGGCGTGCTGGTCGACAGCGAGCCGATCGCGAACCGGGTGCTCGCGCTGTCGCTTTCCGAGATCGGACTCGCGACCAGCGTCGAGTCGTCGATGCGCGACTACATGGGGCGTTCGTGGAGCGCGTGCGTGGAGATCTTCGCGGCGCGCCTGGGCCGCGCGCTGCCGCCTCGCTTCGAGGCGGACTTCTGGGCGCGGCTCGATCGGGCGCTGCACGCGGAGCTCCGACCCGTGCCGGGGATCCACGAGGCGCTCGCGCGCATTCCGACACCGACCTGCGTCGCCTCGAGCGGCCGGATCGACAAGCTGCGCATCACGCTCGGACTGACCGGTCTGTGGGACCGCTTCGAGGGCCGCATCTTCTGCGCGGCCGACGTGCCGCGCGCCAAGCCCTTTCCCGATCTCTTCCTGCACGCGGCGCAGCGCATGGGCGCCGCTCCGGCCGGCTGCGTGGTGATCGAGGACAGCCCGCGCGGCGTCGAGGCGGGCGTGGCGGCGGGCATGCGCGTGCTCGGCTTTGCTGCGCGCAGCGACGCCGCGACGCTCGCGGCCGCGGGCGCGGAGGTGTTCCGCGACATGCGCGAGCTGCCGAAGCTGCTCTCGTCCGAAACCAGCTGGTAGGATCGCGCGATGGCGGATCTCGCGTGGTCGAACTTCTCGGGTCGGGTGGCCTTCACGCCGTCGCGGCGCGCACGGCCGAAGTCGGAGGCGGAGCTGTGTTCGGTCGTGCGCGAGGCAGCGTCGGCGGGCGAGACCCTGCGCGTCGCGGGCACGGGCCACTCGTTCACCCCGCTGGTCGAGAGCCCGGGCACGCTGGTCTCGCTCGACGACTGGCACGGCATCGAGTCCGTCGACGCCGCGAAACACCAGGCCGTGATCCGCGCGGGCACGGTGCTGCACGCGCTCGGCGAGCCGCTGCTCGCGGCCGGGCTGGCGATGCGCAACATGGGCGACGTGGACGTGCAGGCGCTGGCCGGCGCGGTCTCGACCGGAACCCACGGCACGGGGCCGACGCTCGCGAACATCTCCTCGCAGGTGTTCGGAGCGCGGCTGGTGCTCGCCTCCGGCGAGCTGCTGGAGCTCGCGCCCGGTGACGTGCGGCTCGACGCCGCACGCGTCTCGCTCGGCCTGCTCGGCGTGTTCTCGACCGTCACGCTCCAGCTCGTGCCCGCCTACCGACTGCACGAGCGCGTCTGGAAGGCCGACACCGAGACGTGTCTCGCCGAACTCGACGCGAACATCGCCGCGCACCGCCACTTCGAGTTCTGGTGGTACCCGCACCGCGACTACGCCGAGCAGAAGGCGCTGCAGCCGACCGAGGCCGAAGCCGCGTCGGTCGCGGGCCGCAAGGGCGAGCGCATCGACTGGAGCCCGCGGATCCTGCCGTCCGTGCGCGAGCTCAAGTTCAACGAGATGGAGTACTCCGTGCCCGCGGCCGCGGGCCCCGCCTGCTTCCGGGCGGTGCGCGAGCGCATGCGCTCGCGCTGGCCGGACGTGGTCTGGCCGGTCGAGTACCGCACGCTCGCCCCGGACACGGCCTGGCTCTCGACCGCGCACGCGCGCGACACCGTGACGATCTCCCTGCACCAGGACGCCAAGCTCGACTGCGACGCGTTCTTCGGCGACTGCGAGGCGGTGTTCCGCGATCACGAGGGCCGGCCGCACTGGGGCAAGCTGCACCGCCGCAAGGCCGCGGAGCTCGCCGGGCTGTATCCGGAGTGGCAGCGCTTCGGCCGCCTGCGAGCCGAGCTCGACCCGTCCGGCACGTTCGCAAACCCCTACCTGCGCGAGCTCTTCGAGATCGCGTAACGAAAGCCCGGGCTCGCGCGTGAACAGTTCGAGCGGGATGCCCCCGCGCGAAGGAACCGAGATGCGAAACGGAGCACGGGTCGTGGTGGTGGGCGGTGGCCTGGCGGGGCTCTCGGCCGCGGCGTTCGCCGCGCGCGCGGGCGCGCAGGTGAGCGTGATCGAGCGGCTGTCGGATCCCGGCGGCCGTGCCCGCACGCGCGAGGAGCGCGGCTTCCTGTTCAACCAGGGCCCGCACGCGCTCTACCAGGGCGGCGCCGCGATGGCCGCGCTGCACGAGCTCGGCATCGATCCGGCCGGCGCGTCCGCGCCCACCAGCGGCGCGCTCGCGATTCGCGGCGGGCGCCTGCACGCGCTGCCCGGCGGGCTGGTCTCGCTGCTCACGACCGGGCTGCTCGGGCTCGCCGAGAAGCTCGAGTTCGCGCGCCTGCTCTCGGGCCTGCCCAAGCTCGACAGCGCGCCACTACACGGTGTCGCGCTGGCCGACTACCTGCGCGAGACCCTGCGCCATCCGGGCGCGCGCCAGGTGGTGGAGGCGGTCGTGCGGCTCACCGGCTACGCGAACGCGCCCGAAGTGCTGAGCGCAGGAGCGGCGCTCGACCAGCTCCGGCTCGGGCTCGGTCCCGGCGTGCGCTACCTCGACGGCGGCTGGAGCGCGCTGGTCGACGCGCTCGCGCACAACGCCCGGGACGCCGGCGTCGAGCTGCGCTGCGGCGCGCGCGTCGAGAGCGTCGAGCACGACGGCAGCGTGCGCGCGCTGCGGCTCGCGGACGGCGAGCGCATCGCCTGCGACGCCGCCATCCTCGCGCTCGGTCCCGGCGAAGCCAGCGCGCTGGTCGACGAGGGCCGCAACCGGTTCCTGGGCGACGCCGCGCGCGCCTGCCTGCCGGTGCGCGCCGCGTGCCTCGACCTGGGTCTCGAGCGGCTGCCGCTGCCGCCTCGCGCCTTCGCGCTCGGCATCGACCGCGCGACCTACTTCTCGGTGCACTCGGCGTCGGCGAGGCTCGCGCCCGAGGGTCAGTCGCTGATCCAGGCCGCGCGCTACCTCGCGCCCGGCGAATCGCCCACGCGCGAAGCGCTCGAGGCCGAGTTCGACGCCATGCTCGATCTGGTGCAGCCCGGCTGGCGCGACCTGACGCTCGCGCGGCGCGTGATGCGCGAGCTCGTGGTCGTGCACGACCTGCCGCAGGCTTCGCGCGGCGGGCTCGCGGGACGCACGCCGGGCGCGGTCGACGGGATCGCGAACCTGTGGCTCGCGGGCGATTGGGTCGGCCCGACCGGGATGCTCGCCGACGCGAGCTTCGCCAGCGCGCGCGTCGCCGCGCGCGGAGCGGTGGGCTCGAGAAGGCTCGGCGTCGCGGCATGAGCGACGCCGCGGCCGCGAGCGCGCCCGCGGACCTCGCGCGGGTCTTTCACGAGCAGCGCCGCTTCCTGTTCGGCCTGTGCTACCGCATGACGGGCAGCGCCGCCGACGCCGACGACCTGGTGCAGGAGACCTTCGCGCGCGCGCTCGCGAGCCCGCCCGCGCGCACGCACGAGCCGTGGCGGCCGTGGCTCGTGCGCGTGGCGGTGAACCTCTCGCGCGACGAGCTGCGCCGGCGCAAGCGCCGCGCCTACAAGGGACCGTGGCTGCCCGAGCCCGTCGACGACGCGCAGGTCTTCGAGGCGCGCCACGAGCCGGCGCACGAGCCCGCCTCGACCGCCGGCCGCTACGAGCTGGTCGAGAGCGTCTCGTTCGCGTTCCTGCTCGCGCTCGAGGCGCTCACGCCCGTGCAGCGCGCGGTGCTCCTGCTGCGCGACGTGCTCGAGTACAGCGGCTCCGAGACGGCCGCGGCGCTCGACCTGTCAGGGGCGAACGTGCGCGTCGTGCACCACCGCGCGCGCGCGGCGATGGCCGCCTACGACGCGAGCCGCCGTCCGCCGAGCCGCGCGCTCACCGAGCAGACGCTGGACGTCATGGGCCGCTTCATGCGCTCGTTCGGCGCACACGACGTCGCGGGCATGGAGGCCCTGCTGGCCGAGGACGTCGTCACGCTGAACGACACCAACGGCCGCTACCCCGCGGCGGGCGTCGCGGTCACGGGCAGGAACAAGGTGGCGCGCTTCCACGCCGGCATCGCGAGCCTGCGCGCGCGGCTCCCGCGCATCGAGGTCCGCTGGCTGAACGGCGGGCCCGCGATCATCGGCAGCTACGACGAGCCGATCACCGACCGCTTCGCGCCCGCCTTCATCACGCTCGGCGAGCTCGACGCGCACGGCCGCATCCGCCGCATCTACACGCTCCTGAATCCGGACAAGATCGCCCGCTTCATCCCATCGGGTACAGGAGCTCCCGGGTGACGGCGTCGCAGGCCTTGAGCACGTCCGCGGGGAGCGTCACGCCGGCCGCCGCGAGCGAGTCGTCGAGCTGATCGACGCTCGTGGCGCCGATGATCGTCGAGCCCACGAAGTCGTGCGCGAGCGACCAGGCGACCGCGAGCGTGACCACCGCCATGCCCGCGTCGGCGGCGATCTTGGCGAAGCGCGCCTGCGACGCGAGCGTCTTCTCGTTCACGAAGCGCCGGGTCATGACCGCGCCGCGCGCGGCGTCGTTCTTGTACAGCGAGAAGCGCGCGCCGTCGGGGAACGCGCCGCCCGCGTACTTGCCCGACAGCACGCCGCCTGCGATCGGGCTGTAGGGCAGCAGGCTCACCTGCTCGCGCCGGCACACGTTCGCGAGCTCGTCCTCGAAGCGCCGGTTCAAGAGCGAGAAGTTGTTCTGGATCGTCTGGTAGCGCACGCTGCCGGTGCGCTCCGACGCCCACAGGCTCTTGGTCAGGCCGTACGCGTTTTCGTTGCTGCAGCCCACGTAGCGGACCTTGCCCGCCTGCACGACGCGGTCGAGCGCCTCCATCACCTCGTCCGCCGGCAGCTCGGGATCGGGCCAGTGGGTCTGGTACAGATCGACGTAGTCCGTGCCCAGTCGGCGCAAGCTCGCGTCGACCGCCGTCTCGACGTTGTGCCGGTCGAGCGACGTGCGCCCGCCGCGCACCGCGGCGCGGAACCAGCCGCCGCTCGGCCCGGCGATCTTGGTGGCGACGAACACGGTCTCGCGCTGGCCGCGTTTCGCGAGCCAGCGGCCGACGATCTCCACGCTCCAGCCTGCGTAGCGCGGGTCGGGCGGCACGGGGTAGATCTCGGCCACGTCGAAGAAGTCGACGCCGGCCGCGTCGGCGCGATCGAGGATCGCGTGGCTCTCCTTCTCGTCGGCCATGCTGCCGAAGGTCATGGTGCCCATGCAGATCTCCGACACCACGAGACCCGTCCTGCCCAGCCTGCGATTCTTCACGTCCGCTCCCGCGAGGTTCGAGCACGGCAGCATATCCGAATGGCGGTCGCGGGATTCACGACGCGCTCAGGGCGCGTACGCAGGCAGCGCGTCGGGTGCGAGCAGGTTCGCGCGCGAAGCCTGCGGAAGCTGATTCCAGAGCTGACGGTAGTAGAAGCGCGCGGAGCTCATGACTTCGGGATTGCTCACGCCCGCGCGCGCGCCGTCCGTCACGACCAGGAGCGCCGCGCGCGCGAGATCGGCCACGTCGCTGCGGCGCGGTTTCGCGTAGCGCGGCCAGATCTCGAGCAGCGTCGCGCGCAGCCGCGAGGGACTCGCGAAGGCGGGCTTCGCGAGTCGGATCGTGCGCCGCTCGTCGATCACCACCAGGTCCGCGCAGGTCAGGCCGTCGCAGACGGTCACGGGGTCGTACACGAAGCGCACGTCCGCGTCGAAGCGGAAGCCGGCGCGTCCGAGATCCGCGAGCGCCGGGGGGATCTCGGCGTCCCGATCGGCTCGGCCGAAGCTCGTGCAAGCCGCGAGCGCTACACCGAGAAGGATCACCGCTCGGCGCGCGATCCCGGTCGGCACGCTAGCGCGAGCCGCGCTCTCCGCCGCCACCGCCGCGACGGCCGCGCCTGCGCGGACGGGCCGGGCCCGGTCGATCGTCGCCGCCCCGCGCGTCGCTCCGGTGCTCGCGCTGCTCGGGCGCGCGGCTCTCGCTTCGCGCAGCATCCGCGCGCGTCTCCGCGCGCTCGGCCGGCTCGGCGAGCTCCGCGCGCGGCTCCGCGCGACCCGCAGGCCGGGCCTTCTCGTCGTTCACCGGCGTCGATACGTGCCGGTGCTCGAGGTACTCGAACAGCACCGCGGAGAGCAGGCGCCGGCCCTCGGGCGTCGCGGACAGCGACTCGACCGTGGCCAGGTGCGTCTCCTCGCGCGCGGGCCGATCGGCCAGCGGGATGTCGCGCAGGTGGTGCTCGATGTCGACGCCGAGGCGCTCGGCCTCGCGCTTGGCCACCTCGGCCTCGCTCGGCAGCTTGCGCTCCGGAATCACGATCCGGTTGACCTTCTGCAGCGAGCGGAAGTTCCCGATGTCGAGACCCGAGACCAGCGAGATCGCGGTGCCCGACTTGCCCGCGCGGCCGGTTCGCCCGGTGCGGTGCGTGTACACCTCGGGCGTGACGGGCGAGGTGTACGAGATCACGTGCGACAGATCGCTGATGTCGATGCCGCGGGCGGCCACGTCGGTGGCGACCAGCACGCGCAGCTCACCGGCCTTGATGCGCTTCATGACCGCTTCGCGCGCGGCCTGCGTCATCTCGCCCTGGATCATGTCCGCGTCGATCTCGTTGCGCGCCAGGTAGCGCGTGACGAAGCGGACGTCGTCGCGCGTGTTGCAGAACACGAGCGCCGAATCGGGATCCTCGTAACGGAGGATGCGCAGCAGCGCCTTCTCCTTGTCGTTCGCCGCCACGATGAAGTGCCAGTGCTCGATCTCCTCGGGCGCGCGCACGCCCCCCTCGGTGAGCGAGACGAACTCGGGCTCGGTCAGGAACACGCGCGCCAGCGAGACCACGCGCTGCGGCATGGTCGCCGAGAACAGACCCGTGAGCCGCTGCTTCGGGATGTACTTCTGCAGCTCGCGCATGTCGGGCCAGAAGCCCAGCGAGAGCAGCTCGTCGGCCTCGTCGAAGACCAACACCCGCAGCTTGTCGAGCTTCACGTTGCCCGAACTCAGGTGGTCGAGCAGCCGGCCGGGACAGGCGACGATCACCTGCGCGCCGCGGCCAAACGCGTCGAGCTGCGGGCCGTAAGCGGTGCCGCCGTAGACGGAGATCGTCTCGATGCTCAGGTACTTGCCCATGAGCTTGATCTCGTTCTCGATCTGCAGCGCGAGCTCGCGGGTGGGCGCGAGCACCAGGACCTGCGGCGCGCGCAGCTTCGGATCGATGATCTCGAGCGAGGGCAGGCCGAACGCGCCGGTCTTGCCGCTGCCGGTCATGGCCTGCGCGATCAGGTCGCGGCCGCGGCGCATCACCGGGGTGACACGCTTTTGCACCGGCATCGGGCTCGTCCAGCCCATTTCGGCGACCGCCCGCTGGATCTCGGGACTGAAGGTTTCGAAGCTCGTCAGCTCTTCGGGAAGCGCCGCTTCGGCGCCGGTTTCGGTCATGAGATCGGTTCGATCCTCTCCTGCTCTACGCGCGACAGTGTCGCCTCGACCAGCATCTTCACGGGAAGCCCCTGCTCGATCGCCTCGATCGGCCCGGGCCGCGTCCACGTGGCGGGCTGCCGCGGCATCAGAAAGCTGCAGCAGTCCTCGTCGGGTTCTATCGAGATCTCGTAGGTCCCGATGCGCTTGGCGAGTTGGATGATCTCGCCCTTGTCGCTCCCGACGAGCGGTCGGAGCACGGGCAGGGTAGCCGCCCGGTTGATCGTGTCTAGGTTCGCGAGCGTTTGAGAGGAAACCTGGCCGACACTGTCACCGGTCACCAGCGCGAGCGCGCCCACGCGCTCGGCGAGCGCCTCGGCGATGCGGATCATGAAGCGGCGGTACAGGACGATGCGCGGCTCGGACGGGGCCTCGCGCACCAGCGTCTGCTGCAGCTCCGCGAACGGCACGAGCCAGAGCTTGGCCGGCCCGGTCCAGGCGGCCAGCCGCGCCAGCGCGTCGCGCACCTTTCGCTGCGACGCGGCGCTCGTGTAGGGCGCGCTGTGGAAATGCACGTAGGAGAGCTCGCAGCCGCGTTTCGCGAGCAGCCACGCGGCCACGGGCGAGTCGATGCCGCCGGAGACCAGCGCGAGCGCCCTCCCCGACGAGCGCACCGGCAGACCGCCCGGCCCCGACCTTCGCTCGTGCAGCAGGATCGCCTCGCCGCCGTGCAACAGGTGCAAATCGACCCACAGCTCCGGATCCGACAGGTCGACGCGCGCGCCCGTCCTCGCCTGGATGCGCGCGCCGAGCTCACCCGCCAGCTGGTTGGAGCGGAACGGCAGCGCCTTGTCGACGCGCCGCACGCGCACGCCGAAGCTCGCGAACGTGCGGGTCGAGACGAAGGCGTCGACCGCGGCCCCGATCGCCTCGCGGGTCGGCTCGAGCGTGGTGGCGACACTGAAGTACGCCACGCCGAACACGCGCCCGAGCCGTTCGGCGACGTCCTGGGGATTGGCGTCCTCGGGCGCGTCCAGCAGGATCCGGCCGTAGAGCCGGCGCGCCACCGCGCGACCCAGCGGCGCCAGCGCGCGCACCAGGTTCTCGCACAGCGTCTTCTCGAAGCGCGGCCGATTGCGCCCCTTCAGCCCCAGCTCCGCGTAGTGCACGACCCACTTCACGGCGCGGATGATACGTCACACCTGACAATGAGGGCAGAAGTGCGTGCTGCGCGCGCCGATCACGATGCGCTTGATGCGGGTGCCGCAGTCGAGGCAGGGCTCTCCGGTGCGCGCGTAGACGCGGCGCTCGTCCTGATAGGCGCCGTCGCTGCCGTCGGGCATCACGTAGTCGCTGATCGAGGAGCCGCCGGTCTCGATCGAGCGCAGCAGCACCTGGCGCGCCGCGGCGACGAGCTCCGAGCACTCGCGCCGCGTGAGCCTGCCCGAAGCGCGCCGCGGCCGCAGCTTGGCGAGGAAGAGCGCCTCGTCCGCGTAGATGTTGCCGATGCCGGCGATCACCTCCTGCGCGAGCAGGAGGCTCTTCACCGCGATCCTCCGCTTGCGGCTCGCGGCGAACAGCTCGTCGCCGGTCGCTTCGAGCGCGTCGACGCCGAGCTTCTCGAGCCGCGGATCGCTCTGGCCGGGCGCGAGCAGGCGCACCTTTCCGAACTTGCGCACGTCGCGAAAGAACAGCTCGGGGCCCTCGTCCTCGAACTCGAGCCGCAGGTGCGTGTGCGCGTCGGGCCGGAATCGCAGCTGCGCGTCGGGCGCGAGCGAGGCGCGCGCGGCGGCGGAGAGCAGCCGCACCGAGCTCGCATGCTCGGCGAAGAGCTGCCCCGTCATGCCCAGGTGCAGAAGCAGCCGCCGGCCATCGTCGAGGCATGCGAGCAGGTATTTGCCGATCCGCGAAAGCTGATCGACGCGCGCGCCCGGCAGCTCGCGCGCGAGCCGCGCCGGCGGCGTGAGGAAGAAGTAGCTCGCGCGCGTGGTGTGCACCTTCGCGATGCGCCGGCCGACCAGGGAGGGCGCGAGCTTCCGGCGCGTGACCTCGACCTCTGGAAGCTCGGGCATCGTCACAGCTTCCTCTGCGGCTCGGCTTGGCGCTAGGGTCTCGCTCGGATGAAACTCCTCCTCGTATGAAAGAACGGGTGTTCGGGATCGAGACGGAGTACGCGCTGATCTTTCATCCGCGCGGCCTCGGCGGCGCGCGCCCCACGAACCTGGAGCTGTACCGCCGCTTCGAGGCGGCGCTGCTCGCGCGCGTGCGCACGCTGCCGCACGGCTTCTCGTGGCTGCGCGAGAAGGGCGGGCGGTTCCTCGAGAACGGCGGCACGTTCCACTACGAGGCGACGGCCGAGGACTTCGAGAGCGGGCTGGTCGAGATGGCGAGCCCCGAGTGCCGTGATCCGTTCACGCTGCTCGCGCACGAGCGCGCCAAGGACGAGCTGCTCGAGGAGCTGTGCGTTGCCGTGAACCGCGAACTCGAACGCGCCGGCTTCCGCGGTCACGCGAGCGTGGGCAAGAACAGCGTCGACAGTCAGGGCAACACACTCGGCTCGCACGAGAGCTACTGGGTCGAGGATCGGCTCCCGCCGGCGCGGCTCGCGCTGTTCGTGCCGGTCTGGCTCGCGCTCTGGCTGGTGTCGCTGCCGGTGGTCGCGTGGCTGTTCGTGCTGCGCATCGGGCTGCTCGCGGTCGTGCTCGGCGGGGGAGCGGTCCTGCTGGGCACCGGGGCGCTCTTGCGCCTGATCCGGCCCGCCCTCGGGCAGCGACTGTTCGCCTGGATGGCGCGCTTCGCGCGCGACCTCGAGCAGCACCCCGGCGAGCTCGCGCGGCGCGTCCAAAGACTCGCCGCGCCGCTCTACCCATTGATGCGGCTCCACTCCGCGGTGTACGACCGCTTCCACTTCCTGGCGATCCGGCGCGACCTGACCGCGTTCCTGGTCACGCGCACGCTCTACACGGGCGCGGGGGCGCTCGGCTTCGACGGTGGACCGCTGTTCCGCCTGGCGCAGCGGCCGCCGTTCCTGAAGGTGCTCGCGCGCATCTTTCCCGACGACGACGCGCGACCGCTCTACGAGATGCGCGACCTGTTCTTCCAGCCCTGGTCCGCGCTGCGCTCGCGAAGGCGGCTGCACCTGTTGATCGGCGACGCGAACATGTCGGAGTGGGCACAGGTGCTGCGCGTGGGCGCGACGGCGCTGGTGCTCGAGGTGATCGAGGGCGGCACGCCTGCGGGCTGGCCGGTGCTCGCGAAGCCGCTCGACGCGCTGCAGGCGATCAACCTCGACTCGGACCTGGCCCAGACCTACGAGCTCGCGGACGGCACGCGTGCGAGCGCGCTCGAGATCCAAGGCAGGATCCTCGGCTTCGTGCGCGAGCGGCTCGAGTCCGATCCAGAGCCGCTGGAAGTCTGGAAGCTGCGCGTGCTCGCGATGTGGCAGGAGACGCTCGAGGGTTTGCGGCGCGCGCCCGAGTCACTCAGCGATCGCATCGACTGGCTCGCCAAGCGGCGGCTGGTGTTCGAGGAGATGCCCGAGTCCGCCGACCGCGCGGCGCTGCGCGCGCGCGGCGCAGACGTGATGCGGGACGGCGGTGCGCACGGCGCGGCCGATCTGCACCTGCGCGACCGCGCCTACCGCGTCCGGCGCGTCGACCTGCGCTTCCACGAGCTCAGCCCGCGCGGGGGCGCGCGCCGGCTCGAGCGCCGCGGCCTCTTGCGTCGGCTGTCGCAGCCCGAGCAGGTCGAGAGCGCGCGCCTCGATCCTCCCTCGGACACGCGCGCCTTCGCCCGCGGCCAGGCGATCAAGTTCGCGCACGCAAACGCCGTCGCGGGCCGCGCCGGCTGGGACCGCGTGCGCGTGGGCAAGCTCGGCCACAAGTACCTCCGGGATCCGCTGGACAACGGGTCAAAGCCCGACGGGCCCCGGCGCGGCTGAGCCGGGCCACCTGGCCCATCGGGCCCGGGCGCGACCATCGATCGTCAGCCAAGCGAAGCGCGATGCGCGAGAGTCGGGTCGAGCCGGGACGGCCCGCCTGGTCGAGAAGCCGAGCGTAGGTGGGTGGCGCGGCTGCGCCGCGCC
>JBBDXF010000047.1:27307-35214 GCA_040902485.1 Myxococcota bacterium
CCGGGCCCCCACAGTACGCGCGCGGATGGCCCCCTACCCTGCTAGTTTCCGGCCATGAACATCACCCGCGAGACGGTGCTGTACGTCGCCCGGCTGGCGCGGCTGCGGCTCACGGACGAAGAGGTGCCGCGCATGCAGCGCGACCTCGACGCGATCCTCGACTACGTGGCGACGCTGCGCGAGCTCGACACCACCGGTGTGCCCGCCACGACCCACGTGCTCGACATCGCGACGCCGCTGCGGCCGGACGAGGTGCACGGCGTGCTGCCGGTCGCCGAGGTCGTGCGCAACGCGCCGCAGCACGACGACAGCGCGATGATCGTGCCGAAGGTGCTGGAGTGAGCGAGCTCTGGAAAGCGGGCCTGGCGGAGCTCGCGCTGCACGTCGAGAGCGGCGACGTCTCGTGCCGCGAGATCGTGTCGGGCGCGCTCGCGCGCATCGCGCGCGACGACGCGCGCATCGGCGCGTTCCTGAGCGTGCGCGGCGAGGCCGCTCTGGCAGAAGCGAGCGCCGCGGACGACGCGCGCAAGGCGGGCCACGCGCGCTCGCGCCTGCACGGGCTGCCGATCGCGGTCAAGGACATTCTGGCCTCGCCCGACTTCGAGACCACCTGCGGCTCGCGCATCCTCACGGGCTTTCGCGCGCCGTACGAGGCCACGGTGCTGCGGCGAATGCGCGAGGCGGGGCTGGTCGTGATCGGCTCCACCAACATGGACGAGTTCGCGATGGGCGGCTCGACCGAGAACTCGGCGCGCCAGAAGACGCACAATCCCTGGGACGAAACCCGCGTGCCCGGCGGCTCGTCGGGCGGCAGCGCGGCGGCGGTCGCCGCCCGCTTCGTGCCCGCCGCGCTCGGCACCGACACGGGCGGATCGATCCGCCAGCCCGCGGCACTGTGCGGTGTCACCGGGCTGAAGCCGACTTATGGCCGCGTCTCGCGCTACGGGCTGGTCGCGTTCGCGAGCTCGCTCGATCAGATCGGACCGATCGCGCGCTCGTGCTCGGACGCGGCGCTGTTGCTGGGCGTGATCGCCGGCCACGACCCGCACGACGCGACCTCGTACCCGCAGACCGCGCCGAACTGGCTGGCGTCGCTCTCCGGCAGCGTCGACGGCCTGCGCATCGGCATCCCGCGCGGCTTCTTCGACGGCGCCGGGGCGGACGCCGAGACCATGGCGCGCGCCCGCGAGGCGCTCGGCGTGTTCGAGGGCCTGGGCGCGAAGACGGTCGAGGTCGAGCTTCCGAACAGCGCCTACGGCATCGCCACCTACTATCTGATCTGCACCGCCGAGGCGTCCTCGAACCTGTCGCGCTACGACGGCGTGAAATACGGCTTCCGCGCCGCGAGTCAGACGCTCGACGAGATGTACGAGAAGACGCGCTCGGAGGGCTTCGGCCCCGAGGTCAAGCGGCGCATCCTGCTCGGCACCTACGTGCTGTCGGCGGGCTACTACGACGCGTACTACCGCAAGGCCGCGCAGGTGCGGACGCTGATCCGGCGCGACTTCGAGCGCGCCTTCGAGAGCTGCGACCTGATCGCGAGCCCGACCACGCCCGGCCCGGCCTGGCGGCTCGGCGAGCTGGTCGACGACCCGCTGCAGATGTATCTGGCCGACGTGTTCACGGTGACCGCGAACCTCGCGGGGCTGCCGGCGGTCTCGCTTCCCTGCGGGCTCACGGCCGCGCGGCTGCCCGTGGGCGTGCAGCTGATCGGGCGGCCGCTCGACGAGGCCAGCGTGCTGCGCGCGGGCGACGCGTTCCAGCGCCACACCCGCTTCCACGAGCTGGCTCCGGAGGGCTTCGCGAGTTGAGGCGCGTGCTGCTCATCGCCGCGGCGCTCGTTGCGCTGGTCGTGATCCTCTCCGGTGTCGCCCTGTACCTGTTCGACGTCGAGACGCTGCGCGAGCCGCTCCAGACCCAGGCGAGCGCGGCGCTCGGCCGCGATGCGAAGCTCGGCGAGATCTCCCTCTCGCTCTTCCCGCTGCCCGCGGTGCGGGTGGCCGACATCCGCATCGCCGGGCCCAAGCCCTCCGACCCGCCCTTCGCCGAGATCGAAGAGCTGCGCCTGCGCGTCGCGATCCTGCCGCTGCTCGCGCGCCAGGTGGTGCTGCGCTCGCTCGAGATCGACTCGCCGCGCGTGCACATCCCCTTTGACAAGGCCGGCAAGCCGATCCTGCCCGGGCCCGCGAAAGCGAAGGCGAAGCCCGCGCCGAGCGACGCGGAGAAGCCGGGCGAGCCCGAGGCGGAGGAGGCGAGCGCGGCACCCGCGCTCGCGGTCGACCGCATCAGCATCGACGGCGCGCGCGTCGAGGCCGGGCCTTGGCTGATCGAGAACGGGAGCGTCGCGGGACACCTCTCGCTCGACGGCTCGGGCTCGTTCCGCGTCGCGCTCGACCTGCCGGGCATCGGCGAGCTGCGCAACACGGAGCTCGAGCTCGCGGGGCTCACGGGCGCGACGCCCGAGATCGGCGCGCAGGGCGAGTTCTTCGCCGACCTCACGCCGCTCGCCAAGCGCTTCGCGCTCTCGCAGGAGATCTCGGGCCGCGCGCGCGGCGAGTTCGAGGTCGGGCTCGCCGGCGCCGAGCTGCGCACCGCGACGGTGAACATCGACGTGCCCGACCTGCTGGTGCGTTCGGGGGACCTGGTCGTCTCCGGCCCCGCGCGCGCGCACGCGGTGCTCGGCGAGAGCTACTCGATCGATCTCTCCGACACGCGCGTCGAGAAGACGGGGCTGTTCGCGAAGCCCAAGCGCACGCCGCTGTCGGTCACCGGCACGCTCGGCAAGGAGCCGGATCTGTCGGCGGTGCGCGAGGCGCTGGTGAAGATCGGCACGAACGTGATCCCGCTCGGGCTCGAGCTCGAACGCCGTCCGATGCGGGTGCACGTGCGCCGCTCGGCGATCGACCTGGCGTCGCTGCGCGAGCTGCTGCCGCCCGACCGGCCGCCGCTCGCCGGACGCTTCCACGTCGACGGGCTCGACGTGCAGATCGATCCGCTGCGCGTCACCGGCAACGCCGCGCTCGACAACGTCGAGACCAAGCTCGAGCACGGCCCGATCCGCGTCTCCGGCCCGGTGCGCGGAACGGGCAAGCAGATCGTGCTCGAGAACGGCAGCGCCGTCGTCGGCGAGCAGACGATCGCGATCGACGCGACCTACGATCTCGAGTCGGGCGCGATCGCGGCCCGCTACGACACCGCCAACAGCCAGCTCGGAGCGCTCGTCGCCGCGCTCTCGGGCCGCAGCGAGGTCGACGGCACGCTCAGCTCGCAGGGCCAGCTCACGGCGCCCACGCCCGACCTGAACGCGCTCGCCGGCACGGGCCGGATCGACATCCGGCCCGGCCGCATCCAGGGCTTCTCGCTGGTGAAGTCGCTGATGGGGTCGCTCTCGTCACTGCCCGGAATCGCGGCAGCGGCCAGCGGCAAGGATCTCTCGCGCTACGACGACGAGCGCTTCGAGCGGCTCACCGCCGACTACAGGATCGCGGGCGGCCGGGTCTCGACCGAGAACCTCGAGCTCGCCTACCAGAACGCGACCGCCTTCCTGCACGGCTCGGTCGGGATGAGCGACCGCAGCCTCGACCTGGCGGGCCGCGTCGTGCTCAGCAAGGAGGCCGACGCCGACCTCGCCGGCGCCAAGCGCGCGCGCGAGCGCGTGATCCCGATCGCGCACATCACGGGAACGCTCGACGCGCCGCGCGTCGAGCTCGACCAGAAGACGCTCGCGGCACTCGCGCTCGCCTACACCGGCAACGACAAGACGCGCGAGAAGCTCGACAAGGCCCTCGGTCCCGGCGCCTCGGAGGCCGTCGAGGACCTGCTGGGCAACATCCTGGGCGGGAAGAAGAAATAGCCCCGACGTCGTTCTTCACGGTGCGTCTCGCCGGCGACGCGGTCGAGCTGCTCGACCAGCGGCTGCTGCCCGGCGAGGAGCGCTACCTGCGGCTCGAGACCACCGAAGAGATCGCGCGCGCGATCGAGACGCTCGCGGTGCGCGGCGCGCCGGCGATCGGCGTCACGGCGGCGATGGCGGTCGCGGTCGAGCTCGCGCGCGCGCCGGACTGCAGCCTGCGCCAAGCGCTCGAGCGGGCGGTCGCGCGGCTCGGGCGCACGCGGCCGACCGCGGTGAACCTGGCCTGGGCGCTCGAGCGCATGGCGCGCGAGGTCGGCGCGCAGATCTCGGCGGGCGCAAAGGCCGACGACGTGCGCGCCCACGCGCGCGCCCTCGCGCAGCGCATCCACGACGAGGACGTCGCGAGCTGTCACGCGATCGGCGACGCCGGCGCGGTGCTGCTGCCGCCGGACGCGCGCGTGCTCACGCACTGCAATGCCGGCGCGCTCGCCACCGCCGGCTACGGCACGGCGCTCGGCGTGATCCGCAGCGCCGCGCGCACGGGGCGCTTGTCGCGGGTGCTGGCGCAGGAGACGCGCCCGTTCCTGCAAGGCGCGCGACTCACCACCTGGGAGCTCGCGCGCGACGGCATTCCCGTGACGCTGGTGACCGACGGCATGGGCGGCGCGCTGATGGCGCGCGGCGACGTCGACGCCGTGGTGGTCGGCGCGGACCGCATCGCCGCCAACGGCGACGTCGCCAACAAGATCGGCACCTACACGCTGGCGGTGCTGGCGCACGCGCACGGCCTGCCGTTCTACGTCGCGGCGCCGCTGTCGACGCTGGACCTCGACACTCCGACGGGCAAGCAGATTCCGATCGAGGAACGCAGCTCCGACGAGGTCACGCGCATCGCCGGAGTCGCGATCGCGGCCGCGGGCGTGTCGGCGCTGCACCCCGCCTTCGATGTGACGCCCGCCACACTCGTGACTGCGATCGTGACGGAGCGGGGCGTTCTGCGGCCCCCCTACGCGCCGGGTCTCGCGGCTCAACGGCGGTCGTCCGAAGGCCGATGACACCGGTTGGACGCGAGCCCGTCCTCCGGGAGCAGATCGCCTGTGGAAGTGCTGGTCGTCGAAGATAATCGAGCGCTCGCTCGATCTCTCGGGCAAGCGCTCGAGCGCGCCGGCTACGGCTGCCGCCAGGTGCACGACGGAATCGCCGCGCTCGAAGCGGTCGGCAAGGCCGCTCCCGATCTGATCCTGATCGATCTGCTGCTGCCGCGGAAGGACGGACAGAGCGTGATCTCGACGCTGAACGCGGCCGAGGCGACGCGCAGCATTCCGATCATCGCGATGAGCGGCGTGTTCCGCGGCGCCGACCCGCTCAAGAGCGTGGTCGCCGCGGGCGCGCGCGGATTCCTCGAGAAGCCGTTCGAGATGAGCGTCATGATCGACCGCGTCTCGCGTCTGATCGGCCGACCCGTGTCGGTCGAGAACCAGGTCGCGGTCGACGCGCTCGACCTCGCGAACACGCCGCCCGCGGAAGTGCTGTGGAGCGCGATGCAGATCAAGACCACGGGCGCGGTGCACTTCGAGCAGGGCAAGCGCCACAAGGTGGTCGTGCTCGACGAGGGCCTGCCGTGCTCGGTGCGCTCGAACCTCGCGCGCGAGTCGCTCGGCCGGCGCCTGGTCGAGGTGGGCCGGATCGACGAGCGCGCTTTCGAAGAGGCGCACCGCCGCTCGAAGGCGACCGGCAAGCGGCAGGGCGAGATCCTGATCCAGATGGGAGCGATCAGCGAGACCGACCTGCGCGAGGCGCTCTCGACCCAGGCCTCCGACAAGCTGCTCGACGTGTTCGGCTGGACCGAGGGCCGCGCCTGGACACAGGCCGGTGTACGAGCGATGACGCTCACCTCCGAGCTCACCGGCTGGACGCCGCGGCAGACCATCCTGCATGGCGCCACGCGTGTGAACGCGACGGTCGTCGCCAAGCGCCTCGAGCCCTACCAGGCGTGCGAGATCTCGCAGGAGAGCCTGCACCTCGAGGAGGGCGAGAACGCCGACGCGGTGGCCGCGCTGTGGAAGGCGATCGGCAGGCCACAGCGGGTGCGGCAGCTGATGAGCCCGCACGCGAGCACGCTGTACGCGCTGTGGCTGATCGGTGCGGTCGATCTGCGCGTGGACAAGGACGACACCCAGTCGTCGCTTCCCGGTGTCGGCCCGGCCGCGGCCGTCGCCGACCTCGAGAAGAAGCTGCGCGACGCACTGGCCTCGTTCGAGGGCGCGACCCACTACCAGGTGCTGGGCATCGACAGCGACGCGCGCGACGAGGACGTTCGCCAGGCGTTCATGACGCTCGCGAAGGTGTTCCACCCCGACAAGGTCGGGCGGCGGGCCCCGGGCCTCAGCGAGCTCGCCGCGAAGGTATTCGCGCGCATCTCGGAGGCGAACGACGTGCTGGCAAGCCCCGACTCGCGCGCGGGCTACACAGCGCAGCTGCGCCACACGCGTGGCGCGGCCGCGGACCGCCAGGCGGTGAGCAAGATCCTGACGGCCGAGCAGCAGTTCCGGCGCGGCGAGGAGGCCATGCGGCGCAAGGAATGGGACGCCTCGCTCGAGGCGCTGCGCTGGGCGCTCGACCTCGATCCCGACGAGGGCGAGTTCCACTCGCTGCGTGGCTGGGTGATGTTCCTGAAGCAGCAGGACCAGGGCGGCGGCGACGCCGAGGCCGCCATCACCCACCTGAAGAAGGGCATCGCGCTCTCGCCGCAGTCTCCCAGCGGCTGGTTCTACATGGGCCAGATCAAGAAGGCTTGCGGAGACTCGGCCGAAGCGGAGAAAATGTTCCGCAAGGTGATCGACGTGCGCCCGGACCACGTCGACGCGTTGCGCGAAGTCCGCTTGATGCAGTTGCGTCGCGCCAAGGGCGACGACACGATTGCGGGCAGGCTCTTCGGAAGGAAGAAGAAGTAGTGGGTGTCGAGAAGACCGAGCGCGTCTGGCACAACGGCAAGCTGATCGCCTGGGACGACGCCAACGTCCACATCCTCACCCACACCCTGCACTACGGACTCGGGGTCTTCGAGGGCATCCGCTGCTATCGCGCGGACGACGGCCGGAGCAGCGTGTTCCGCTTGAAGGAGCACGTCGAGCGGCTCGCGCTCTCGGCGAAGATCGTCGAGATCGACATGCCCTACGGCCGCGAGCAGGTCGAGAGCGCGATCCTCGACACGCTGCGCGCCAACCGCATGGCCGAGGGCTACATCCGCCCGCTCGTCTATCTGGGTGCGGGCGCGATGGGCCTCCTGCCCAAGGACAACCCACCGCAGCTCGCGATCATCGTCTGGCCGTGGGGCGCGTATCTGGGCGAGGAGGGCCTCGAGCGCGGCATCCGCGCGAAGGTCTCGTCGTACACGCGCCATCACCCGAACGTGTCGATGACCAAGTCGAAGACCTGCGGCGACTACGTGAACTCGATCCTCGCCAAGCGCGAGGTCACGCGCATGGGCTACGACGAGGCGATCATGCTCGACACCAATGGCCTGGTCGCGGAGTGCAGCGGCGAGAACCTGTTCATGGTGCGGCGCGGGGTGCTGAAGACGCCGCCGCTCGTGTCCGTGCTCGAGGGCATCACACGCGACTCGGTGATCCGCATCGCGCGCGACAAGGGCATCGAGGTGGTCGAGACCGCGCTCACGCGCGACGAGCTCTACTGCGCCGACGAGGTCTTCCTGACCGGCACGGCCGCCGAGCTCACGCCAGTGCGCGAGGTCGACGACCGCCAGGTCGGCGCCGGCTCGCGCGGCCCGATCACCAAGACCATCCAGACGACCTTCTTCGACGCCGTCCACGGCCGCGACCGCAAGTACGACTCCTGGCTCACTCCCGTCTGACTCGGGTCTGACCGCCGCGACGTCGCGCGAGGAGGGCGAGGCGAGGGCCGTCCCGAGCCGAGCCCTGCAAGCGACGCCGAAGGCGGCGCGCGCAGCGAGCCGAAGGCGAGCGTAGTCAACCGGTCGCGAGGCGAGGGCCGTCCCGAGCCGAGCCCTGCAAGCGACGCCGAAGGCGGCGCG
>JBBDXF010000047.1:35314-60275 GCA_040902485.1 Myxococcota bacterium
CGCAGCGAGCCGAAGGCGAGCGTAGTCAATCAGACTCACCCGATCGCGAAGCCGAAGGTCTCGTCGAGCACCCGGTCGCGCTGGGAGTCGGTGAGGCTCTCGTCGACGGGCAGCAGGATTCCGGTGGCGCGGGCGTGCTCGGTCGCGGGCAGGCTCGCGAGCTCGCGCTCGGTGAGAGGCAGGCGCAGGCGGCGCGTCTCGATCCCGCTCTCGAGCAGGAGCTTCGCCAGATCGTCGGCCGAGGTGCGCGCGAAGCGCGTCAGCCGCAGCAGGTAGTCGGAGTAGGTGGGCAGCGCCCGCTCAGGGGTGGGCGGCACGCGGAACGCGTCGTAGCGCGAGAGCTCCGAGGAGTAGGCGCTGGCGATGCGGCGGCGCGCGGCGATGCGGTCCTCCCAGTGCGCGAGCGCGCGGCGCGCGAGCCGGCTGAGCCCGTCGCCGATGCGCTGCTCGGCGAGCCGAGGCGCGAGCGCCGTCGCGAGCGGCTCCGGCAGCGCGACCAGGCAGACTTTGAAGCCCGGCGCGTGGATCCCGAGCGGGAGCCGGAACACGCTCACGCACGGGCTGCGGCCGAGGCGCGAGCCGGCGAAGGTCGCGCCCAGGCTCTGGCAGCCGTCCTCGAACAGCTCGAGACCGCGCTCCTCGGCGAGCCCATACAGCGCGTCGAGCTCGGCGGCCTGACCGAGCGGGTGCGAGACCAGGATCGCGCGCGTGCGCGAGCCGATCGCCGCGGCCGCCGCGGCGGGGCTGAGCGTGAGTCGGTCCGGATGCACGTCGGCGAAAACCGGCCGAAGCCCCGAGGCGCGCAGCGCCTCGAGCGCCGCGGCCGAGACCACGCCGGGCACGATCACCTCGTCGTCGCTGCGCAGGCCGAGCTCCGCGGTCAGCGCCAGGAACGCCTCGCCGGGCGAGCGCAGCGCGAGCACGCGGTCGGCACCGAGGTAGCTGGCGGCCTCGCGCTCGAGCGCCTCCGTCTCGGCGCCCGGATCGGGGCTCGCGAGCAGCAGCGCGAGCGTGTCCTCGTCCTGGCGCGCGAAGTCGAACGGCACGCTGCGGCCGACGACCGCGTTCGTCGGCGCGAGGCCGTCGAGGAACGTCTCGAGGCACTCGGCGATGGCGTCGACCGTACACTGGAACGCGTCGCCTGAATCGGCGTCGCGATCGAACTCCGGAAGCTCGCGGCGCAGGACCTCCTGACCGCGCTGGCGCAGCACGATCTCCGGGCAGGCCGGGTTCGCGAAGCGATCGATCACCTCGAGCAGCCCGAACCGGCAGTTGCCCGCGACCGAGAGCGGCAGGTCCGCGCCTCCGCCCAGCGCGATCGCGAGATCGGGGCGGATGCGATCCTCGAGCCAGCGCGCGATCTCCTCGCCGAGCTTCTGTCCGCTGCGCGCGGGGATTCCCGCGCGATCACAGATCTCGAGGATCTCGGGGCAGAAATCCCGCTCCGCTCCGCCCTCGATGCCGATGAACGCGACCACCCGATCGCCGCGCTCGAGCAGCCGCTCCAGCACGCACACGGTGCGGTAGGTTCCGCCGATCAGCAGGATTCTCGGGTTGCTCGGATTCATGGCGTCCGGCGGCCCGGAACAGCAAGCCGCGTGCCCGCGACACATTCGCCAGGCGTGCACGGCGAGCGACGGACGCGCCGCGCAGCGACGCGATTCCGGCGGGGGGTGTCATGAATCGAACACCCGGCGGTCGCCCGCGAGCGCGTGCTACGGTTCGGCCGTGAGCCTCGCGACCCTCCGCAATCCCACTCGCCTGGTGCGCGCCGGCCGCGTCGAGATCGGCGGTGGTGCGCCCATCTCCGTGCAGAGCATGTGCGCGACGCACACCCAGGACGTCGCGGCGACCGTGGCGCAGGCCGAGGCGCTCGAAGCCGCGGGCGCCGCGCTGGTGCGCGTCGCGGTCGACAGCAAGGCCGACGCGGACGCGCTCACCGAGATCCACGCGCGCACGCCCGTGCCGCTGGTCGTCGACCTGCAGGAGCACTACCGGCTCGCGAGCGCGGTGGCCAAGTCTGTCGCGAAGCTGCGCTACAACCCCGGCCACCTGCACCACCACGAGCGCGCGCGCAGCATCCGCGACAAGGTCGCGTGGATCGCCGACGTGGCCGGCAGCGCCGGCTGCGCACTGCGCGTGGGCGTGAACTGCGGCTCGGTCGCGCCCGAGTACGACGAGCGCTTCCCCGGCGACTCGATCGGCGCGATGGTGGCGTGTGCGATCGACCACTGCGCGCTGCTCGACGGCTTCGGCTTCACCCACTACGTGGTCTCGCTCAAGGACTCCGATCCCGCGAAGGTGGTCGAGGCCAACCAGCGCTTCGCGCGCGAGCGCCCGGACGTGCCGCTGCATCTCGGTGTCACCGAGGCGGGCCTGCTGCCGATGGGCGAGATCAAGACGCGGATCGCGTTCGAGCAGCTGCTCGCGCGCGGCATCGGCGACACGCTGCGCGTCTCGCTGACGCTGCCGAACGACCGCAAGCACGAAGAGGTCCTGGTGGGGCTGCGCATCCTGGCCGACGTCGCAGCGGGACGCTTCCGCTCGGTGCCCGAGCTGCCGGGGCTGAACATCATCTCCTGCCCGTCGTGCTCGCGCGTCGAGAACGAGGCGTTCGTCGAGCTCGCCGAGAAGGTGCGCGACCTCACCGCCTACGCCGTCGACCACGACGTCACGATCGCGGTGATGGGCTGCCGCGTGAACGGGCCGGGCGAGACCGACGACGCGGATCTCGGCCTGTGGTGCGGACCGCGCGCCGTGAACCTGAAGCGCGGCGGCGAGAAGCTCGGCTCGTTCGGCTACGACGAGGTGCTCGTGCGCCTTCGGGAAGAGCTCGATCGCATCATCGCGTCGCGCCCGCGCCGCGAGGAGGGACATGCATGAGGATGCTGCACACGATGCTGCGCGTGGGCGACCTGCAGCGCTCGCTGGCGTTCTACACCGGTCCGCTCGGCATGAAGCTCTTGCGCAAGCACGACTTCCCCGGCGGCCGCTTCACGCTCGCCTTCGTCGGCTACGGCGACGAGTCCGAGACGGCGGTGCTCGAGCTGACCCACAACTGGGACACCGCCCGCTATGAGATCGGAACCGGCTACGGCCACGTGGCCCTGGGCGTCGACGACATCTACGCGACCTGCGCGCGCCTGCGCGAGGGCGGCGTCAAGATCAGCCGCGAGCCCGGCCCCATGCAGCACGGCACCACCGTCATCGCCTTCATCGAAGATCCCGACGGCTACAAGATCGAACTCATCCAGTCTTAGGGGGCCCGGGGGGGCGGGGCGGGCGGGGGGCCGGGCCCCACCCCGACTACGCTCGGCTTCGCCTCGCTGCGCGGCTCGCGCTGGGCGCGAGCCTTGCCGGACTTGCGCTCACCGTCGCGAAGACGTCTCGGTCAGGCGAGCTCCCAGCGGCGGCTGCTCACACTCCGGTACGCCGCGTGAATCCACGCCAGCGTCTGCGCCCCCGTGTCGACGCGCCGCTCCGGCCCGCGGCACTCGCGCAGGAAGTCGTTCAGCACGGCGCCCCGCGTCGCGCTGGCGTCGAGCTCGGCGGCGATGATCTCCTCGCGGCCGTCTTCGCGGCGCAGGATCGCCTGCGCGCTGCCGAGCACGATCTCGCCGCGGTCGCCGATGCAGCGCGCGATCGGGCGCTCGGAGTGCTCGTTCCACGACACGCGCAGCACGCCGACCACGCCGCCGTCGTGCGCGGTCTCGATGTGGATCTCGTCCTCCACATCCGCGCCCTGGCGGCTCGCCGCCTCGAGCACGCGAAGGCGGCGCACCGGACCCGCGAACGCCTCGACGGCGTCGAGCGCGTCGGGGCCGAGCTCCGTCCAGACCCCGCCGCCGGAGAGCGCGGGATCACCACGCCAGCCCTCGCGCGCGTCGAACTTCCGGCACAGCGACACCTCCACCGCGCACAGCCGGCCGATCGCGCCCGCGACGATGCGCAGCCGCGTGGAGGCCACGGCCGAGGCCAGGCGCAGCCGGGTGGCGGTGACCGCGCAGCGGTCGGAGCGCTCGGAGATCTCCGCGATCCGATCCGCGTCCGCGGGCGTGGTCGCGAGCGGCGGCTCGACCAGGAGGTCGACGCCCGCGCGCAGCAGCGGCTCGGCCAGCTCGAGGTGGAGCGACGGGGGAGTACACAGGATTGCGACGCGTGGCACGCAGTCCGCGTCGAGCATGGCGGCCACGCTCGCGAAGCCCCGCGCGCGAATGCCGCGCAGCTGCTCGGGGTCGGGATCGACCGCGGCGACCAGCGACAGCTCCGGGTACTCCGGCAGCAGCTCGAGCCAGTCCCGGGCGGCGCGACCGGCGCCCACGAGCGCGATGGACTTCACCAGAACGGCAGGCATCGAGGCCTCCTCGCAGTGGAATCGATTCGGAGCGGCGGTGCGGGCGCCGGTCAGACGGCGGCGGCGGTCTCGCGCGCGAGGGTCACGTCCGCGTCCCAGCCGACGCGGCGCGGGTACGCCTGCGCCGAGCTGCAGAGCAGCACGCGCGAGTCGCCGATGCGCGTGGGCAGGCGGCGCTTGAGCTGGCCGAGCAGCGTGATCGGCTCGGCGTGCGAATCGCGCGAGACGTGCACCGCCTCGAGCGCGCTGGCGTCGAAGCTCGGGAACCAGCGCGCGATCGTCTCCAGCGCCTGCTTCTTCACCACATCGTCGGGCAGCTTGAACGTGTCGGTGTGCGGACCGCAGTCGCCCCGCACGTAGATCAGGTGCCGGCCGTCGTAGGACTCGTTGGAGACGACATTGGTCGCCTCGATCACCTGCTGGAACATCAGGTCGTTGCCGACCAGTGCGGTCTGGTAGTAGTCGCCGAGCTTGCGCCGGGACACCAGCAGCGCCGTCACGCGTCCCTGGTACGGCACGTCCAGGTTCGGCAGGTCGTGCGCAAGGCGGGCGCGCGCAAGCTTCGCGAGGTCGCCGGGCGCGAGCGTGCAGATCACGTCGTCGAAGCGCTCCTCCTGCCCGTCGAGCTCGACGCTGGCGTGCGCTCCGCCGGTCTCGACCGCGGTGACGCGCGCGTGCAGCCGCACCTCGCCGCCGCGCGTCTCGATCGAGCGGCGCAGCCGCTCGGCGAGCCAGGCGGCTCCGCCGCGCAGATAGCCGAACACCTCGCGCCGGCCGGTCTGGTACGCGTTGAGCTGGCGCCACGCCCAGTACGCGGGAACCTCGTCCACGTACTCGCCGAAACGGCTCTCGAGCAGCGGGCGCCACCAAGCCTCGTACACCGGGCGGCCGAACACGCGCGGCAGCCAGTCCGAGGCGGGAATCGAATCGAGGTGCAGCGCGTAGCGCTTGAGCTGCGTCGCGTAGGCCAGTCCGAGCGCCGCGCGCAGCCGGCTCTTGTTGCCCAGCCCGAGCAGGCGCAGGAGGTCGCGCGCGGCCGTCACCGGATAGTGTTTACCGCCGACCGCGACCGACGAGCGCGTCTCGCGCCAGGAGATCCGGCCGAGGCCGCCCAGCTCTCCGAGCAAGCCACACAGTGCAGTGTCACCGTTGCGGATCGCGAGCGACGTGCCGTCGAGGCGCAGTCCCTCGTGCTCGATCGGTGCTCCGAGTTGTCCGAGCCAAGCAGAAGTCTCGAGAACGACCGGCGTGTGGCCGCCCTTCGCCAGGTAATGCGCACACGCAAGACCTGCGATACCGCCACCAAGAATCGCGACCCGCATCCAACAACTCCCGCTCGCCCCGAGACGCAACCGGCGACCCCCGCATCCATCGCCGTCCGGCGCCTCCGGCACTCGCAAGCGAGATGCCAGCGCGATCGACCTTCCGGGGGGTGAGTGATGCAACGAACCGCCAGGTCGTGGGACACACAACTTCAACCGGCAAAAGAAACCCGACTGACCCTGGCCTGGCGCGGATTCTATAGGAAGCGAGGCGCGTTCGGGAGTGAAAAATTTCTCCCGTGCGCTGTGACGTACGACACCGTTGTCGAAAAAAGCTGGGAGCGAAAGAGGCAGCCCGGGTTCGCTTTGCGGAGGCCGGCTGCCCAGCCCGGCCGAGGAACTCCCGGACGATGCGCAACGCGGCGCTCGAATGGCCCGGAATCGCTGGGTTTTATCACTCCCTATCGAGCGGGCGCGGACGCGGACGCGGCGAAGTGCGTAGACTGCGCCGAGGAGGACCCGAATGTCTACCTTCGCACTTCCCGCCCTCAGCCTCGCCGCGGTTCCTGGTCGACGGCGAGCCACGCTCGACCTGGCGCGCGAGATCGAGCGCCGCGGCTTCGCCGGCATCTACTGCCCGAGCTTCGGCGACGGGCTCGGCCTGTGCGAGGCGCTCGCGTTCGCGACCGAGCGGATCCCCTTCGGGACCAGCATCGCCAACATCTACGTGCGCCACGTCGCGGACTACGCGCAGACCGCGTCGCTGATCCACGAGCTCTCCGGCGGTCGCTTCCGCTTCGGCGTGGGCGTGTCGCACGGTCCGGCGCTCGAGCGCCTGGGCGTGAAGGCGGGACCGCCGCTCGGCGACATCCGCGCGTTCGTCGGCGCGCTGCGCGCGAGCCCGCGCGCGGGCGAGCAGCCGCCGATCGTGCTCGCGACGCTGCGCAAGAAGATGATCGCGCTGGCGGGCGAGATCGCGCAGGGCATGGTGTTCGCGAACGGCGCGCGTTCGCACATGCGCGAGTCGCTCTCCGCGCTGCCCGCCGCGCGCGCGAACGATCCCGCGTTCTTCATCGGGAACATGATCCCGACCTGCATCTCCGACGACGTCGCGGCCGCCGCCGCGACCAACCGGCGGACGCTCGTCGGCTACGTCTCGATGCCGAACTACCGCAACTACTGGCGCGAAGCCGGCTACGTCGAGGAAATGGCTGCGATCGAGGCCGCCGTCGTGGCCAAGGACTTCGAGCGAGTCCCGTCGCTGATGAGCGACGCCTGGCTCTCCGACGTGACCCTCTATGGCTCCGCCGCGCGCGTTCGCGAGGGACTCGAGGCGTGGTACGAGGCGGGCGTCCGCACGCCGATCCTGGTGCCCTCCTCCGCCGCCGGCAACCAGATGAAGGCGTTCGAGGAGGTTTTTGCCTGTCTGTCCTGATGCGTCGGCTACGTCCGAGGACAAGCGAGCGTAGCCCCGCTACCGGCCCTTGCGCTGCATGCCCTGGGTCGAGAGGTAGTCCTTGACCTGCGCGGCCTCGGGCGGGTCCGTGCGCAGCGCGTAGGACTCGCGCAGCCAGCCGCCGCCTTGGCCGGCGACGGCGAAGCTCTGCGCGACGGGCAGCATCACGCCGAAGCCGCTGCCGCTGCCCGCCCATTTCGGGTCGGTCAGATCGTCAGCGCTGAAGCGCGAGGTGAAGATACCCACCTCGTACACCGCGCCGTTGCTGCGGCTCGAGATCCAGTACAGCGGCTGCTGGGTGAGCCCGTCGATCCACAGCGCCACGCTCTTCACGCTGCCCTCGAGGTCCTTGCGCACGCCGCGCAGCACGACCGCGCGGCGCAGCTCCCAGCGGTCGGAGGCCAGCGACAGACCGCTGGGGCCGTAGTTGCGCTTGTCGTCGCTCGGGTAGCCGCGCGCCCTGCCGTTCGCGGGCGCCAGCACGTCGCGCACGCCGTCGAAGGTCCAGACCCAGGCGTTGGGCCGGATCACCAACCCCACGAAGCCGCGCCGGATCGGCTCGGCGGCGCTGATCGCGGGATTGCCCACGTCGCTCATCTGGTCGGAGAGCGTGAGCCCCGTGTTGTCGAGCGAGCGGCCGCGCGTGTAGCTCGGCAGATACACGCCCTCGCTCTGCTGCGGCGGCGCGCGCCGCACCTTGCGCTGCCCGGGCAGGTAGACGAACACGTCGTCGGTCGCGAGATAGTCGCTCTCGACTGCGGTCTTCTGGAACTGCCGCCAGGCCAGACCGCGTGCGCTGTCGGGCGACGAGAACGAGCCGCCCGCGACGAAGCGGTCCTCGCGTCCCTCGCCCGGTCCGCCGGGTACACCGTGCAGTGGCACGAAGAACAGCTCGCCCAGGAAGCTCATCACGCCCCGCCCGCCGCGCGTCAGCTCGGTGATCCGGAACGCGCCGCGAAAGCCCGAGCCCTGGTAGCGGTAGCGGTAGTTCCAGGCCCAGCGCAGACCCGCGTCGGGCGCGTCGTCGGCGATGCGCTCGGGCGCGAACGGCAGCCCCGTGCCCCCGTAGCCCGACAAGTTTCCCGAGGCGTCGACGGACGCCTTGCCGGCATTCACGCGCGTCGCGTCGCTGAAGAACGCGGGCGCGGGATAGCGCCGGTAGCACGGGCCCACCTCGAGCTCCATGCCTTCGAAGAAGAACAGATCGCGGCGCTCCCAGACTTCCTCGGGGAGCCAGCCGCGCAGGCGCTCGAACTCGTCGATCTGCACCCGCTCGCCGGGACGAAACGCCGGCGGCACCACGTCCTGCGCGCCGGGGCCCGTGTCGGGTTGCCACTGGATCGGGCGCGCGGCGCAGCTCCCCTCGGGCGGCACGTCGAAGGCGCGCGCCTCGGGCGCGAGCGCGATCACTGCGAACAGGAGCGCGAGCGCGGCGGCGGTTCGACTCATCGGCCGGCAGGGTATCGGATCGGGGTGCGATCTCACGCTACCCTCGGACGCGAGGGGAAGCGCATGCCTTCGACCGCGATCACGCGCGCGCACGAGACGGGACAGCCCGTGCGCCTGCACGCGTCCGACGGCGAGGTGCTGGTCGCGCACATCCTCTCCTACGACGAGGCCGAGATCTGCTTCTCCGTGGTCAGCTCTTCGCGGCCGGAGCGCTACGCGGTGTGCGACTCGACGGGCTTCCGGCGCGCGTGGCGCGAGATCGAGCGCGCCGTGCTCGTGTCAGCTCGCAAGCAGCGCTAGCGCCTCGTCGTGCAGCAGGCCGTTCGTCGAGACGAGGCTGCCGGCGTAGATCGAGCGCTCGCCGGCGAGCGTGGTCGCGCGGCCGCCGGCCTCCTCGACCACGATCTGCAGCGCGGCGATGTCCCAGGGCGCGACGATCGGATCGAACGCGATCTCGCCCGAGCCCGAGGCCACCAGGCAGTGCTGCCAGAAGTCGCCGAAGCCGCGCTGCCGGTGCGTGGAGAGCGCGAGCCGCTGCAGGCCCGGGGGCGTGCGAGCGCCCTCGAAGCCGCCGAGGCTGCCGTGGAAGAGCTGCGCGTCCGCGAGCTGGCCCACGCCCGACACGCGCAAGCGTCGCTCGCCCTGCCAGGTGCCGTGACCACGCGACGCGTGCCAGCGCGCGCCGAGCGCGGGCGCGCTGACCAGACCCGCCGCCACCTCGCGCTCGATCTCGATCGCGAGCAGCGTGGCGAACACGGGAATGCCGCGCACGAAGTTCGCGGTCGCGTCGATCGGGTCGATGATCAGGCGCATGCCCGAGCTGCCGGCCTGCTCGCCCTGCTCCTCGCCGTACACGCCGAGCTCGGGCCGGCGTTCGGCCACGAGCTTGCGGGCCGCGAGCTCGATCTCGCGATCGGCCTCGGTCACCAGGCTGCGGTCGGCCTTCTGCTCGACGCGCAGGTCGACGCGCCGGAACAGCCGCAGCGCGATCTCGTCGGAGCGATCGGCGATCTCGCGCAGCAGCGGCAGCCAGTCGGAGGTGGGCACGGACCGAACACTAGCAGCAGGCGAAGCGCGACTCAGCTCGGCGCGGCTCCGCGCGCCCGCTCCAGCGCCGTCTCGAGCTCCTCGAGCAGCCGCGCCGGGCTCGCCGGCGCGGGCGCGGACGGCGCCGCCAGCCACGCGGTCGTGATCAGCGGCCGCATCACCTCGCCGCAGAACGTCAGATCGCGCGCCTCGAGCGCCATGCGCAGGCGATGCGCAACCGAGTCGAGCGATACCGCCTCGCAGCCCGGCAGGACCGCGACGATCTGCGCCTCGCCCAGGCGTCCAAGCTCGTCGCTCGCGCGCAAGCGGCGGCGCAGCTCCTGACCGAAACCGGCGAACGCGTCCGCGAACGCCGACTCGCCCGCGCGCTCGTGGATGAGCTTCCAGTCGTCGAGCTCGAACGCGACCAACCCCATCGCTTCGCGGCTCTGCTGCGCGCGCGTCACGAAGGCGCCGACCAGCAGCTCGAACGAAGCGCGCACGAGCAAGGGCGAGCCGATCTCGCGCCGCAGCTCCGGCTCGAGCGACGCGCGCAGATCGCCGAACGCGCCGCGCGCATCGCCCGAAGGCTCGGGCGGCAGGCCCGGCGGCGCCCCGCCGATCCCGTTCGGCCGGGCTCCGACGATTCGCTGCCAAGGCTTCACACCTTTCGCGATCGGACGCGCCGGTTCGGGAATTGAGCGCGGCGCTTGCCGCCGACCCCGGCGAGACGCTAAACCACGCCAAGGCGCCCGCGCATGCCGCGGAAAGCTTCATCCGTCCGGAACGAGGAGAGCGCAAGTGAATCCCTCCCCTTCGCATGCGCCCGCCCCGTCGCCGCAGAGCGCCGCGCTGGCGGCCACGACGGTGCGCGTGCTGACCGTCGACGCGGTCAGGCAGGCCGGCATCGGGCACGTCGGGCTGCCGCTCGGCTGCGCCGAGATCGGGGTACTGCTGTTCTCGGAGATCCTGAAGCACGATCCCGCGCGCCCCGACTGGTTCGACCGCGACCGCTTCGTGCTCTCGGCCGGACACGGCTCGATGCTCTTGTACTCGCTCCTGCACCTGTCCGGATACGCCCTCTCGATCGACGAGATCCGGCGCTTCCGGCAGCTCCATTCGCGCACGCCCGGGCACCCCGAGCACGGCGACACGCCGGGCGTCGAGACCACCACCGGCCCGCTCGGGCAGGGGCTCGGCAACGCGGTCGGGCTGGCGCTTGCGGAGCGCATCCTGGCCTCGCGCTTCGGCGCGGATCTCGTCGACCACCGCACCTACGCGCTCGCGAGCGACGGCGATCTGATGGAGGGCGTCTCGCACGAGGCCTGCTCGCTCGCCGGGCATCTCGGGCTCGGCAAGCTCGTCGTCCTGTACGACGACAACTCGATCACCATCGAGGGGCCGACCTCGCTCGCGTTCTCGGAGGACGTCTCGCGCCGCTTCGAGGCCTACGGCTGGGAGGTGCAGCGCGCCGACGGCCACTCAGCCGAAGCGCTGCGCGCGGCGATCGCGCGCGCGCACAAGGACGAGGATCGGCCGCACCTGATCATCTGCCGCACGCACATCGGCTTCGGCTCGCCCGCCGCCGACACCGCCGAGGCGCACGGCTCGTTCAAGGACGCCGACTACACCGAGCAGACGCGCACGACGCTCGGCTGGACGCGCCCGCCGTTCGAGATTCCCGACGAGGCACGCGAGGTGTTCCGGCCCAACGCCGCGCGCGGCGCGCGCGCGCGCAGCGCCTGGGAGGAGCGGCGCGAGCGCGTGCTGGCGGATCCGGGACTCGCCGCGCTGTGGCGCGCGATGGTCGAGCGCGAGCTACCGGCGGATCTGCCGCGGCTGCTGCCGCGCATGCGCGGCGAAAAGCCGATGGCCACGCGCGTGGCGTCGGGCAAGGTGATCAACGCCATCGCCAAAGCCGTGCCGTCGCTGATCGGCGGCTCCGCGGACCTGGCCGGCTCGAACAACACCCTGATCTCGGGCGAGGCCTCGATCGCGCGCGGCAAGTTCGTCGGCCGCAACCTGCACTTCGGCGTACGCGAGCACGGCATGGGCACGATCGCGAACGGGCTGGCACTGCACGGCGGCATCCGCCCGTACGTGGGGACGTTTCTGGTCTTCAGTGACTACATGCGACCGGCGGTTCGCCTGGCGGCGCTGATGTCGCAGCCGGTCGTGTTCGTGTTCACGCACGACTCGATCTTCGTCGGCGAGGATGGGCCGACCCACCAGCCCGTGGAGCAGACCGCGGCGTTGCGCGCGATCCCGAATCTCGACGTGTGGCGGCCGGCCGACGCGCGCGAGACGGTCGTAGCCTGGGAGGCGGCGCTGCGCCGCAAGGACGGACCGACGGCGCTCCTGCTCTCGCGCCAGAACCTGCCGGTGCTCGAGCAGGACGGCGTCGAGGAACAGGCGACGAAGGGCGGCTACGTCGTGCTGCGCGAGAGCGGCGACGGCGGGCCCGAGCTCGTGATCGCGGCGACGGGCTCGGAGCTCTCGATCGCGCTCGCGGCCGCACTGGCGCTCGCGGACGAGGGCAAGCGCGTGCGCGTGGTGTCGCTGCCGTGTCTCGAGCGCTTCGCGGCGCAGGACGCGGACTACCGGGCGTCGGTGCTGCCCGAAGCGTCGCCGCGCCTGCTGGTCGAGGCGGGCGTGTCGCTCGGCCTGGGGAGCCTCGTGCGCGCGGCCGACCGCTTCATCGGCATGGCGGGCTTCGGCGCCTCGGCTCCCTATCAGGCTCTGGCCAAGGAGTTCGGCTTCAGCGCCGAGAACGTCGGGCGCGTCGCGCGGGAGATGCTCTCCTGAGACTCGAGCGCGCGGCGTTCGGCCCGCTCGCGCCCGCCGCGTTGCTCGCGCTGCTCGGGCTCTCGGGCTGCGCGACGCTCTCGCCTTCGCTCGACGCCGTGTATCGCGACGAGGCGGTCGTGTCGCGCGACGAGCGACGCGAGCCGGTGACGCTGCTCGCGATCGGCGACATCGGCGAGCCGCACGGCCGCGATCCGCGCCTGCACGCGTCGATGGCGCGGCGGCTCGAGGGCGCGGACGGCGCGCCGATCCTGGTGCTCGGCGACGTGTTCTACCGCGACGGTCTGCTCGGCTTCTGCCGCTCCGCGGACAAGCGCATCTCGCAGGCCGGCTGCAAGAGGCAGCGGTCCGTCGATGCGCAGCTCGACGCAATTCTCGGTCCGTACGCACGCAAGCTCGCGGGGCATCCCGTGGTCGCGCTGGCGGGAAACCACGATCACTACGGCGACCCGCTCTCGACGGAGAACGCCTGCGCGAAGATCCCCGCGCGCGCGCCCGGCTGGCGCTACGTGTCGCGTGGCTGCGAGCTCGACGACGCGAAGCCGGTGGCGGTGCTCGACGCGGGCTCCGTGATCGTGGTCATGGTCGACTCCCAGGCGATGATCATCGATCGGGACTTCCGCGCGCGCGCAAACGAAGCGCTCCACAGGGAACTGGCAAGACTGCGGCAAGAGCGGCCGGAAGCGTGGCTGGTGCTCGCGCTGCACCACCCGCTCGAGAGCTACGGCCTGCACAACGGCTCCGAGCTCTACAGCGCCCTACACAAGGATCTGTACCCGATCCTGGGGCCGCTGCTCGCGCCGATCACGCTGCCGATCGCCTGGGCGACCGACGGCGGCGGCCAGCAGGTGTACGACTTCGGCAATCGCGGTCTGCGGCGCGGCATCTACGGCGCTCTCGAGCAGGCGCCGGTCGACCTCGTGCTGTCGGGACACGATCACAGCCTGCAGCTCGTCGAGCTCGACCATCCCGGCGCGCGCTGGCAGGTGGTGTCCGGCGCGGGCGCGAAGCACTCGCGCGTGAAGCGGCTCGGGCTCGACTGGCTGTGGACGAATCGGCTGGCGCGGCTGGTGGGCCTGCGCGACGCGCTGCCCGCGGTCGGCCACCGCCTGCTGTTCGCGGCCGGCGACGGCGACGATCGCGGGCGCGCGGGCTACGGCTACGCGGTGCTGGTCGCGTCGAAGCAGAGCTTGCGCGTCGAGTTCTGGGACCTCGCGGTGCCGACACCCCTGGGTGTCGCCGAGCTCTCGCGTCCGTCCAGCCCCTAGGCCCGGCGCTCGAGCCGCGCGCCGCCGTCGTAGAGCTTGCGCACGCTCACCTGCCCGGGCGTTCCGACCGCCAAGCACAGCTCGCACAGCGTGCACTCGTCGAGGTTCTTCTCGACCAGCTCGAGCGCGCCGGAGCTTCCGATCTCGAAGATGTCGACCGGGCAGACCTCGGCGAGCTTCCTGGCGGAGGCCGGGTCGCTCGCGAGCTCCTTCGCCACCTCGACCGCGATGAACAGCGCCATGCGACTCACCTCCCGAGCTTCTGCGAGACGAGCGCGGGGATGTCCTCGATGCGCTCCGCCACCGCGATGCCCGCCGCGCGCATGCGCTCGATCTTCTCCGCGGTGGTGTCGGCCTTGCCCTCGACGATCGTGCCTGCGTGGCCGAAGCGCATGCCCGGCATCGCGTCCATGAAGCGGCCGGCCATGAACGCGACCACCGGCAGGCGCGACTTGTGGTCGGTCACCCAGCGCGCGAGGTCGGCTTCCATGCGCCCGCCGGGCTCGGAGTAGATCGCGATCGCCTCGGTCTCGGGATCGGCTTCGAAGAGCGGCATCAGCTCCGCGTAGCTCGAGCCGATGATCGCGTCGCCGCCGATCGAGACCGCGGTGGACTGGCCGAGCCCCGCGGCGGAGAGCGTGTTGCAGATCTCCGTCGTCATTCCGCCGGAGCGCGACATCACGCCGACGCGGCCCTTGGTGAAGGCCTTGCGCGCGTCGACGGCGCGCCCGCCGAGCCCGCCGATCTTCGCCTCGCCGGGCGAGAGCACGCCGAGGCAGTTCGGTCCGATGATGCGCGCGCCGCGCAGCTCGGCGAGCTCGACCATCTGCGCGACCTCGAAGCGCGGAATGTTCTCGGTCACGATCACCAGCAGCTTCACGCCCGCCTCGATCGCCTCGAACGCGGCGTCGCGCGCGAACGCGGGCGGCACCGAGATCACCGACGCGTCGACGCGCGTCTTCTTCACCACCTGCTCGACGGTGTCGTAGACGGGCACGCCGTGCACGTCGCGCCCGCGCCGGCCGGGAGTCACTCCGCCGACGATCTTGGTGCCGTAGTCGAGACACTCGCGCGTCATCGACACGGCCTCGCGACCGGTGATGCCCTGGATGATGCAGGTGGTGTCGCCGGTGATGAGGATCGACACGTCTAGCCCCGCTTCGCTTTGGCGACGGCGCGTCCGGCCGCCTCGTACATGGACACGCTGCGGTCACAGAACTCGACGCCGTACTTGCCGAGCAGCTTGAAGCCCTCCTGCTCCCACGAGCCGGGGATGCGGAAGATCGCGATCTTGTCCCCGGGTTCGAAGCCGGACTCGACCACGCCCTTGATCACGCCGCGCGCGACCATGTCGACGCGCGTGTTCGAGACCACGTTCATCATCACCGCGATCTTCGAGACGCCGGGTTTCGCCAGGATCAGCTTGGTCAGGTTCGCGACCTTGCCCACGCTCGGGTTGCCGCCGATCTCGCAGTAGTTCGCCGGGTCGCCGCCGTGGTTCCGCACCGCGTCGAAGAGCGTGAGCGAGCCGCCGCCAGCGCCGATGATCAGGCCGAGCGAGCCCGAGAACTCGGTCACGTTGCCCGCGACGCCGCGGTGGTCGGCCGCGTTGATCGCGGCGCCTTCGAGCTCGAACCTGGTCGGCGGCCGCGCCATGCGTGTCTCGTCGTCGCCGATCCCGAGCTCGCGCAAGAGGCTCGCGTGTTGCGAGCGGACCTCCGCCTCCATGTCGACGTGCGCGTCGAGCGCGACGAATGTGCCGTCCGCGAGCTTGGCCAGCGGATTGATCTCGGCGAGCGTCAGCCCGTACTGCATGAAGATGCGCGCGAGCGGCGCCACGAAGCGCACCAGCGGATTCACGTCCGAGCCGCTCGCGAGCTGCGCGACCAGCTGCTTGGCGCGGTACTCCGAGAACGGCAGCAGCGTCGAGAAGTGCCGCTTGGCGATGTGCTCGGGGTGCTTCTCCGCGACCTCCTCGACGTCGATCCCGCCCATGTCGGACAGGACCATCACCGGGCGCTTGGCGATGCCGTCCCAGGTGACGCCCAGGTAGTACTCCTGCGCGACGGGCTGGCGGCTCTCGACCAGCACGCCCCGCGGGGTGTGACCGTTGATCTCGAGCCGCAGGATCTTCTCGGCCGCGCTGGCCGCCTCGTCGGGCGAATCGGCGAACAGCACACCGCCCGCCTTCATGCGCCCGCCCGAGAGCACCTGGCTCTTCAGGACCGTCGGGCCCGCGATCGCGGCCGCGATCTGGCGCGCCTCGGTCGCCGACTTCGCGAGCTTCGAGCCCTTCGGCAGGGCCACGCCGTGGCGCGCGAGCAGCTGCTTCGATTCGTACTCGTAGAAGCGCAAAAGCGAGTCCTCCGGCGGGGCGACCCGTTTTTACTCTACGGGGCGCAAAGGGGCAATCCGCGCCGCGCCGATACGGGAGGGAAGAGGAGAAAGCCATGGGCAAGGCAATCATCATCCTGATGCTCGTGCTCGGCGTGTGGGTCGGGATGGAGGTGTTCACCAAGGGCACGGACCAGGCCTTCGGCGGCATCTTCGCGGGCGGCGACGGCGCGTCGCGCGCGCCGGCGGAGGCGCCCTTGCAGCGCATCCGCGCGAGCGCGCAGAGGAGCTCCGACACGGTCGGCGAGCGCATCGAGCGCGGCATCGGCGACGAGACGGACGCGGACGTCGAGGAGTAGCATCCGTCACGGACGCCCCGAGAGGTGAGCCGTGACGTACAAGATGATCTTCGGCGCGAAGCGCCGGCCCGGCATGTCGCGCGAGGACTTCGGCCGCTACTGGACGACGACGCACGCCGAGAAGGCGAAGCGCGTGCCGGGAATCCGGCGCTACGTGATCAACCTCGCGCCGGACCTCTCCGGGAGCGGACGCGAGCAGGCCTACGACGGCTTCGCCGAGGTCTGGTTCGAGAGCGAGCAGGCGATGCGCGAATCGGCCCGCTCGCCCGAGATTCGCGTCGTGCTCGACGACGAGCCGAACCTGTTCGATCTCTCCACGCGCTTCAGCGTGATCGTGCGCGAGCACGTCATGGTGGAGTGAGGGGAGCGGGCGTGAACGCCTAGAGGTTGCCCTTGTGCTGTCCGCCGTCGACGGACAGCACCACGCCGGTGATCCAGCTCGCGCGCGCGGAGGCGGTGAACACGACGGCGTTCGCGACCTCCTCGGCGCTGCCGAGCCGGCCCCAGGGAATCGACGCCTTGATGCCGTCGTACAGCGCCGGATTGCCCTTCTTGATCATCTCCCAGACGCCGCCCGGGAACTCGATCGAGCCGGGCGCGATCGTGTTGACGCGGATCTTCGCGGGCGCGAGCGCCACCGCGAGCGTCTTGGAGTGACTGATCAGCGCCGCCTTCGCCGCGGCGTAGGACGGCGGGCTGCCGGCCTCTAGCGCGGAGGTGGACGAGATGTGCAGGATCGAGCCGCCGCCTTGCGCCTTCATCCAGGGCACGACCTTCCAGCTCGCGCGCACGCTCGCCATCATGTCGACGTCGAACGAGATCTTCCAACCGGCCTCGTCATCGGTGATGCCGAAGCCGGAGGAGTTGTTGACCAGCACGTCGACGCGGCCGAGCGCGACGTGCGCGCCCTCGAGGAACGCGTCGAGCTCGGCCGGCTTCGCGACGTCGGCGGTCTGCGCGTGCACCTTCACGCCCTTGGCGCGCAGCTCGTTCGCGGTCGCCTCGAGCGCGTCCTTGCCGCGCGCGCAGATCGCGACGTTCGCGCCCTCGTCCGCGAAAGCGAGCGCGGTCGCGCGACCGATGCCGCGGCTACCGCCCGTGATCACAATGCCCTTGCCCGAAAGTCCCAGATCCATGGTTCCACCTCAGCTCGAAAGCAGTGCTTCGAGATCCGGCCAGTCGATCGAGCTCTGCGCCGCGAACGCGCGCATCAGCAGCTCGCGCCGTTCCGGGTCCTTGCCCGTGCGAAACGCGGCGACGAGCTTGGCCAGCTCCGCCGGCTTGGGACACTCGGGGGCGTTGCTCTTGAGCACGCCCTTCTCGTGCTCGAGCCCGAGCGCGTCTAGCAGCTCCGCGAGCAGATCGGGGTGGTACTCGAGGAAGTACTCGGCCAGGACTTCCTCGGCCACCGCCGCCATCGCCGTGCGCGCGAGCGCCTGGCGCATCCACTCGGCCTGGCGCTTGCGCGGCTGCCGGCGCAGGAACACCGGGCGCAGCCGGAACGCGCCGGCCGCGGCCGAGAGCGCGATCTCCTCGACGGCGGGCGCGGTCTCGTGGACTTCGTTCAGGAACGCCAGGGCCGCCTCTGGCGTCATGCGCGAGAAAATCTCGTTGGACCTCATGGGCCGGGATCATACCCGCCGCGAGCATGCTGGCTAGGCGCGAACGCCGATCAACCGGCCCGTCGCTCGCGCCGATGAGACTCCACCGGGACACCGGCCGCCATCGGACCCGCGGAAGGGAAGGCATGGATCCGATCCGAAGCACCTACGAAGCCGATCCCGACATGCACGAGATCGTGTGCGACTTCGCGCGCGAGCTGCCGGCGCGCGTGGCGAAGCTCGAGACGCTTCTGAGCGCGCGTGCCTTCGCGGAGCTGCAGACGCTCGCGCACCAGCTCAAGGGCGCGGGTGGCGGCTACGGCTTCGCGCCGATCACCGAGGTCGCGGCGCGCCTGGAGCAGGCGTTGAAAGCGGGCGCGCCCGAGCCCGAGATCAAGGACCGTGCTTCCGACCTGTGCGCGACGCTGCGCGCGGTCGTGGTGCCGGAGGCGCGGTGAACCCACAGGTCCCCAACCCCAACCGCGTGCTCGTGATCGACGACAGTGACTCGATCCACAAGCTCGTCATCGCGCGGCTGCGCCCCGAGGGACTCGAGGTGATCGGCGAGTTCGACGGCGAGCGCGGCATCGAGCGCGCGGTCGCGGATCAGCCCGACGTGATCCTGCTCGACATCGGGCTGCCCAACGTCGACGGCTTCGAGGTGTGCCGCCGGCTCAAGGAGCACCCGTCCACGCGCAACATCCCGATCATCTTCCTGACCGGCACGGCCGACACCGAGTCGAAGGTGCGCGGGCTCGATCTCGGCGCGGTCGACTACGTGACCAAGCCCTTCGACCAGGTCGAGCTGCGCGCGCGCGTGCGCGCCGCGCTGCGCACCAAGCGCCTGCAGGACATCCTCGAGCAGCAGTCGTTCCTCGACGGACTGACGGGGCTGTGGAACCGCTCGTACCTCGACCGCCGGCTCGAGTCGGAGCTGAACGTCGCACGCCGCTACGGCCGCCCGCTCACGCTCGTGCTCGCCGACGTCGATCACTTCAAGCGCGTGAACGACAGCCTCGGGCATCTGTTCGGCGACATCGTGCTGCAGGGCATCGCCGAGGGCCTGCGCGCCTACGCGCGCCGCTCCGACATCGTCGCGCGCTACGGCGGCGAGGAGTTCGCGATCCTGCTCACCGACACGAACCTGCGCTCGGCCGTGCACGTCTCCGAGCGGCTGCGCATGTCCGCGGAGAGCCGCCACTTCGAGGCGCGCTCCGAGATCGTCAGCGTGACCGCGAGCTTCGGCGTCGCGTGCAGCGAGGAGATCGGGCCGGTGCTCACGCCCGAAGAGCTGATCCGCGCCGCCGACGTCGCGCTCTACGCCTCCAAGGACGCCGGCCGCAACTGCGTCCACGTGTACCGCAACGGCGAGCTGCTGCTGACCACCGGCGACCCCGAAGCGCTGGGGGCTTAGCGGGCCCCGCCAGTACGGGCTCGCCGCGCACCTGCCTTTGTGCAACGCTACCTCCGGTGACCGCGGCGAGCCCGCTTCGCTTTGATTTGCCGATCGACCTGCGCGAGCCCGTCGTGATCCTCGCGTATGCGGGCTGGAACGACGGCGGCGAGGCCGCGACCACGGCGGCCGGCCACCTGCTCGAGACGTTCAGCGCGCGCAAGCTCGCGACGCTCGAGATGGAGGAGTTCGTCGACTACACCGCGGTGCGCCCGCAGGTGCGGCTCGGCGCCGGCGACCAGCGCGAGATTCGCTGGCCCGATCACGAGTTCTTCGCGATCCGTTCCGAGACGCGCAGCTTCGACCTGGTGGTCGGTCTGGGCGTCGAGCCGCAGCTGCGCTGGCGCTCGTTCTCGGCCGCGGTCGTGGAGCTCGCGCGCCAGGTCGATGCGCGGCTGGTGATTCTGCTCGGCGCGTTCCTGGACGAGGTGATCTACTCGCAGCCGATCCAGGTGCTGGGCACGAGCAGCGACGAGGCGCTGGCCACGCGGCTCGGACTCTCGCCGTCGCGCTACGAGGGTCCGACCGGCATCGTCGGCGTGCTCGGCGACGCGCTGCAGACGAGCGGCGTGCCCGCGCTCTCGCTCTGGGCGCGGCTTCCCCACTACGTGCAGGAGCTGCCGAACTCGCGCGCGGCGCTGGCGCTCCTGCAGCGCGTCGAGGCGATCACCGGCTTCCCGCTCGACAAGGCCGCGCTCGAGACCGCCGCTGCGACCTTCGACCAGGAGGTCTCCGAGGCGATCGCCGCCGACCCGCAGCTCGCCGCCTACGTTCGGGAACTCAAACGCCGCGCCTTCAGTCAGTAGTGACTACGCTCGCCTTCGGCTCGCTGCGCGCGGCTTCGCCGCTTGCCGGCACGCGCGAGGGCGGCCTCGCGCGTCCCGCACCCCGTCCCACCTTGCTCTACCTTCAGTCAGTAGTGACTACGCTCGACTTCGGCGCTTGCGGCGCGTCGCACGCGAGGCCGCCCTCGCGCGTGCCGGCAAGCGGCGAAGCCGCGCGCAGCGAGGCGCGGCCGAGCGTAGTCAATCAGACCGAGAGCTGTGCGAACACGCGGCGGGTCGCGGGCGAGCGGTTGAGCGTGTAGAAGTGCAGCCCCGGCGCGCCGCGCCGGAGCAGCTCGCGGCACTGCGTGGTGGCCCACTCGACGCCGATCTCGAGCGCGCGCTCGTCGTCGTCGCCGGCCTGGTCGAGCGCGCGGCCGAGCTGCTCGGGAATGCGCGCGCCGCACAGCGTGGTCATGCGGCGGATCGAGGCGGTGCTCACGACCGGCATGATGCCCGGCACGATCGGCACGCCGATCCCCGCCGCGCGCGCGCGCGCCACGAACGCGAAGTAGTCCGCGTCGTCGAAGAACAGCTGCGTGATCAGGAACTCGGCGCCGGCGCGCACCTTCTGCACCAGCATCGCCAGATCGTGCTCCGGGCTCACCGCCCTCGGGTGTGTCTCCGGATAGCAGGCCGCGCCGATGCAGAAGCCGCGCCGCGGCTCGATCAGCGCGACCAGCTCGTTCGCAAAGCGCAGCGCGCCCTTCGGAGGCTCGTAGTTCTCGGGCTGATCGCCACCCAGCGCCAGCACGTTCTCGATGCCCGAAGCCTCGAGCTGATCGAGCGTCGCAACCAGCTCCTCGCGCGTGGAGCCCACGCACGAGAGGTGCGCCATGGCGGTCAGGGCGATCTCGTCCTGGATGCGCGCGACCAGCTCCACGGTCTTGCGGCGCGTCGAGCCGCCCGCGCCCCAGGTCACCGACACGAACGCGGGCGAGAGCTGCTCGAGCTCCGCGATCGTGCGGAACAACGCGTCGAAGCCCGCGTCCGACTTCGGCGGGAAGAACTCGAACGAGATCACGGGCGATCCCGCGCCGAATCGGTCCGCGATGCGCATGAGCTCTCCGCTGGCGCGCACCCGTCGCGCCTCAAGGCGACTCGAGACGGCTCCGATTCTATCCGGTGTGAACGCCTCCGCGCGCGCGCGCCGAAGAATCCTCACCTCACGCATTCCGATCCGGTTCATGTCGGAGGGCACGGAGGGCGTCGGCCACTTGAAGAACGTGTCGCGCTCGGGCATCTGCGTGCGCTCCGCGGACCGGCCGCGGCCGGGCGTGCCGATCGCGCTGCAGTTCGAGGCGCCCTCGACGGGCGAGCTCGTGAACCTGCGCGGCGAGGTGCGCTGGAGCAGCGACCGGCTCGGCGCCGACACCTCGCAGTCCGGCTTCGGCGTGCTTCTGCACGAGCCGCCGCCGGAGTTCCGCGACTTCTTCCGCTGGGCGGTCGAGCAGCTCGAGAAGGAAGACGAGCAGGCCTAGTCGCGGCTGTGCTATTCAGGCACGGATGGCGCGCCCGGGCAGTGATCGGCTGATCTTCCCGCTCGACGTCGATTCGCTCGCGCTGGCGCTGCCCTGGGTCGAACGCCTGCGCGGAAGCGTCGGGGTCTTCAAGGTCGGGCTCGAGCTGTTCTCCGCCGCCGGCCCCGAGGCCGTACGCGCGGTCCGCGCGGCGAGCGGCGCCAACGTCTTCCTCGACGTGAAGCTCCACGACATTCCGGCCACGGTCGAGGGCGCGTCGCGCGCGCTCCGCGCGGTCGCGCCGGCGATGCTCACCGTGCACGCCGCCGGAGGCAAGGCGATGCTCGAAGCGGCGGTGCGCGCCGCGAGCCCTGACACGCTGGTGCTGGGTGTCACGCGCCTGACCAGCCTGCACGCCTCGGTCGAGGAAGTCTGCGAGCTGGCGCGGGTCGCGCGCGAGGCCGGCTGCGGCGGCGTGGTCTGCTCCGGCGCCGAGGCCGCGGCGGTGCGTCAGGCGGTCGGCCCGAGCCTCGTGATCGTCTGCCCCGGCGTGCGCCCGGCAGGCGGCGATCCGGGCGACCAGGCGCGCGTCGTGACGCCGGAAGCGGCGATCGCGGCGGGCGCGGACTACGTGGTGTGCGGGCGGCCGATCCGCGACGCCGCCGATCCGGTCGCCGCGGCGCACGCGATCGCCGACGAGATCGCGCGCGCGCGCGCAGCCCGTCGCCGCGCCTGAGCGAGCGCGCGGGAACGAGAAAGGCCGGGAACCCCTCGCGGGATTCCCGGCCCCCGTCGGTCGATCACCGACGCCGGAACTCCGGAGACGCTAGAAGTTCTGGCGCCAGTAGATCATGTCGACCGGATCGAGCGAGAGACCTCCGCCGTCCGGATTGGTGACCTCGCCCATCGACGTCTGCGCGGTGATGCGCACGATGATCCGGCCGGACGAATCCTTGGACACGCTGATCCTCGGATCCGTCGCGGCGCCGTTGCCCAGCGTGCGCGAGCGCACGAACTGGTTCACGTTGATCGGATCGTCGAGCGCCGCCGTGGCGTCCTCGAGCTCCCACGCCCATTCCGACGTCGTGCCTCCGAGCGCGCACGTGCCGGGCGGCAGCGAGAGCAGCGACGAGGGGGTGTACGAGACGGTCGCGACGTGGCCACCGAAGATCAGGTGGTTGGTCATGAACTTCTCGCCGTCCTTCACGCGGAAGAAGTAGCCCTCGTCGTTGGTGTTCGGGTCGCTGGTCAGGTTGGTCACGTCCGTCAGCCTGCCGTGGCCCGGCAGCGGCGCCGTCAGCGGGAAGAGCGGCTCCTCGTAGATCGGCAGCGTCGCCGGGAACGCGTTCGTACCGGTCGGGCTGCGATCCTTCAGCACCCAGAAGCGGTTGTTGTCGTCGTACAGCCCGATCAGGCTGTTCGGGTCGTTCGGGTCCGCCTCTCCGCGGTAGCCGAGGTTCGCGCGCTCGCCGCTCGCGAAGCTGAGCGTGAGCACGCGGTTGCTGAACGCCGCCGCCGCGGCCTGGAAGATGCTGTGGTAGTGGAGCAGACCACCGGCCGTCGTCGCGACCGGCGCCTCGAAGACCACGCCCGCGGGCCAGAGCGTGTTCGACACCACGCCGGCCATGTCCGGCACGCCGATCGCCGACAGGTCCCACTTCCAGAGCTGTCCGCCGACGTCGCCGATGTACAACACGTCGGCGAACCCGTCGAAGTTCAGGTCGAGCACCGCCGGCTCGGCCGGAATCGCGTAACGCATCTTCGAGTAGGTCGGGCTGTTCGGATCCTGCGCGATGTGCGCGACGATCGCGCCGTCGCGCGCGCGCACCATGTACACGCCGCGTCCCTTGCGGGTGTAGGTCGGGTTGTTGGGATCGTTCGTGTACGCGGACAGGTTCGGATCGCCCTCCGGCCGATAGCCGGCGCCGAAGATCACGACCCATTCCTCGCGGCAGTCGCCGTCGCCGTTGTTCACGCCGCAGCGATCGCCATAGCCCATTCCGGCGCGCATCTTCACGCGCGTGATGATCGGCTTGGACCAGCTCTGGCCCTGGTTCGCGTGCGCGAACTCCCACATGAAGCGCGGGTACGGGCCGTGGTTGCCGGAGACCGCGTTCGGGTCCGTCACGTCGAGCGCGAGCATGCTCTCGCCGCCCTCGCGGAACGGCACGACCAAAAGCGTGGTCCAGTCCGAGCCTTCCTTGATGCCGTCGCCGTCGTAGTCGATCCACACGTCCGCGGCGGACGCCTGACCGTCCACGAAGTACTGCTTGCCGGTGTCGAGCTTGGGCAGGATCTTCACGCGCGGCAAGAGCGAGCCCGGCACGTAGGCGAACAGCTCCGTGCCGTCGCCCGGCGTGTAGTACTCGTCGCCGATGACGCTCGGGCTGGGGTTGGGGTCCGTGAACCGGCCCGCGAATACGCCGTGCAGCATGCCGTCGTTCGCGCCCACGTACATGACGCGGTCGCGCCGGCCGAACGTGCCCATGAACGAGTTCACGTCGCTCGCCGGGCCGTAGCCGGTCTCGAAGCGCAGGTACGGCAGCGGCGGGCCGATCGCGATCGGGTTGGAGTGGAAGATGTCGCCGAGCACGAACTCGCGCGGATCGACGTACGACCCGTCGTCGTCCTCGTCGAACGAGTCGTAGCCGTGCAGCCAGCTCACGACGGCGTCGGCGAGGTCCTCGGCGCTGGTGAAGTCGGGCTGGTTCGGCTCCTGCGGGTACTGCGGCTCCTCGCTGAGCAGCACGCCCAGGTCGGCGGCGGTGATGCTCGCCGGCGTGAAGGGAACGCGCGCCCCCGACCGCGTCGTGTAGATCGAGCGCGAGTCATAGTCGGCGAGCAGCGTGGTGGCCACGTCCCAGTGCGGGTTGCGTGGCTCGTAGAACAGGTCGGTCACCGGATCGATCGCCGGCTGACCCCCGGCGTCCACGACCACCAGCGACGAGTTGACGGTGAACGCCTGCAGGTGACCCGGCCACAGCGACCGGCGACCGCCGGGCGCGAACCAGGCGGTGTAGAAGCCGTCACCGTACGCGCTGCGGCTCGCCGGTACGTTCGCGGCCGTGAGGGTCGCGTTGCGCAGCAGGATGTCCGTGACCGCGGTCGTCAGCGCGAAGCCGAGCTCGGTCGCGTTGTTCGACGCGTAGTACTGGCCGTCGCCCCGGTTCGCCGCGTCCTCGAGCAGCGGCGAGTCGAGCGAGAAGCCGACCGTGTAGGTGATGGCGTTCTGCGTCCCCGTGAGCGTCGGACGCAGATCCACGTCGAAGAGCTTCGCCGTGACATCGTCGAGCGAGTCGTACGACTCGCC
>JBBDXF010000047.1:60285-78788 GCA_040902485.1 Myxococcota bacterium
CCCGCGCCGCCGCCACTGCCGGGGATGTTGGGGTCGGAATCGATGAATCCCGACATCGTGTCCAGGAACGTCGACCGCGACGATCCGTAGTGGTCGTTGTTGTCGCTGGTCGGCAAGCCGTCCGTCACGACGATGATGAAGACCTTCTCGCACTGGCTCGTGATCGGGCTCTGCGGCGCCGAGGAGGCGGTGACGGTGCCTCCGGTCGTGGACCGGTTGTACTGCGGGTAGGTGCCGAAGAGACTCGACCCGGCCAGGTAGCGGGCCACGTCGACCAGCGTCTCGGAGAGCGGCGTGACTCCGTTCGCCGTGAACTCGGTCGAGTCCGTGACGTTGTCCAGGGCGGTGAGGATCGCGGTCTTGCTCGTGAGCGAGGCGGGAATCGCGACATAGCCGCCGTTGTCGCTCTGATAGCGCGCGAGGCCGAACTTCACCTTCGGATCCTGGCCGTCGACGTTCATCTGGTTGACCAGCGCCGTGACCGCCTGTTTCGCGGCGAGCAGGCGATCCTGCGGCGGGAACTCGGGCTGCCGGCTGTGGTAGATCTCGTTCAGCATCCACCACAGGTAGTTCACCGGGTAGTCGGTCGTCTGCGACCCGTACGAGTAGTCCGGCAGGGTGATGGTGGTGTAGGGCCGGCTCAGCGCGCCGCCGCTGGTGCGGTTGCGGCTTCGATCCGTCGTCGAGCAAGTCGCCTGGAGCGAGGCGGGGACGAACGGCGAGCAGACACCCGACGACGCGCCGGGCATGTCCCAGCAGCGGATCCGCGCGTTCGCCTGCACCGAGTTGGTGTTGCCGTCGTCGTCTTCGCAGCCGCTGGTGCCGGGAAAGCAGATCGAGGCGTTTCGGCCGGTGGAGGTGCTGGGGAAGATCTGGCACTTCGACCGGTAGTCCTCGGACGAGGACCCGGTCGACGTCACGCTCACCCAGTTGTTCGGGCTGACGCCGTCGCCGCGGTCGGCGGCGGGCCGATTGACGGCGTCGTTATCGGGGGTGTTGAACCAGACCCACGGCGGGCTGCCGCTGCCCGTTCCGCGATCCGCGAGATACTGCGTCGGCAGAACGACGTTGCTCATCGAGCCCGACGTGTCGAACTGGATCATCACGATCGGTGGCACGGTGCGCAGCAGGATGTCGAGATCGCCCTGCGCGCGGACCTGAGCCGCGCACGCGAGCGCAGCGACCAGCGCGATCGTTCGAGTGAGTGTCCGGGTTGCCATCAGTAAGATCCTCCGCCACCGCCCTCATGAAGTCTGTATTGAGCCTGCAAGTGCACCGTTCCGTTGCCGGTATCGGTTGCGACGATGTCGGCGCGAACCGCCGAGAAGGACTGCGCGCTCTGGTTGCCCAGGTTGATCATGAAACCGTCGGGCGCTTCCGCGGTGCCGACGCCGGTGCCGCCGATCGGCTCGGGCACGGCGTTCTCCGGCCGCCCCGAGCGCACCGCGATCGGATTGCCGTAGCCGTCGTTGACCAGCCCCGGGTCGTTGATCGTGAACGCCGGCATGGTCGCGCCGTTGTAGTTGTTGAGCAGGTTGGACTGCACCACCGCCAGCCCCGCCTCGCCTGCGTAGAGAGTCGCGTCCTTGCGGCGCGAGCGGCCGCTCGCGGACGCTTCGTCCTGGGCGTGCTGCAGGGCCGTGATGCCGAGCGCGCTCATCAGCAGCAGGAGCACGACCGCGATGAGCAGCGCCGCACCGCGCTCGTCGCGCAGCGCGTTCGGCGCCGACCGAGTGACTCGAGACGCGTTCATCAGTTGTCTCCCACGGCGACGAGGTTGCGCGGCAGGATGCTCGCGCTGAAGCTGCGGCGCCGGAAGCGATCGGGAGCGACCGCGGCGATGCGATTCGCCAGCGCCGGCCGTCCGCCGAGCAGCCGCCCGGCGGCGTTGGCCTGCCCCTCTTCCTGGGTCGTGCGCGCGAGCACGGTGAGGCGCACCCTGCGCACCAGCGACATGTCCGCGGGGATCGCGCCGCCGGGAGGGTCGGGAGCGTTCAGCGAGTTCACCGGGAACTCGTTGTCCGCATCCTGCACGCCGTTCGGCGTGCCTGCCGTGTCGAGCCAGTACTCGACCTGCAGATCCTCGATCTGCGACGCGAGCAGGAGGCCGTTGCGGTTCAGCTCGAGCGCGTTCTGATCGACTTCGTAGACCTGCGCGGGAACGGCGCGGAGGGTCGGGCCGACGCCGGCCGTGATGTACGCGGTCGCGTCGCCGAACTCGACGGTGTCGTCGGTGTCGTGGTCCTCGAAGTAGATGTCGTTGCCCGCGATCCGCGTGATGCGCGCGCAGAACGTCTGGGTCGGGGACGAGATGATGATCCCGCCGCCGTTGCCCGCGCCCGGCGCGCTCGGCGCCAGGAAGTCGACGCCGGCCGGCACGGTGCCGTCGATGTCGAGCGTGTCCACGGTGACGTGATCCGCCACCAGGTTCATGACCTGCGCGCCGTCGAACGGCAGCGTCTTGCTGTCGAGCGGCGACGGAGCGCCGGAGAAGTCGAAGTACGACGCGTCGGAGACGCAGAAGCGATCCGCGCCGTCGTCGCCGCCGTCCACGCTCGAGACCGCGCTCCAGCGCGGCACCATGAAGCCGCCCATGCGCGTGTCGAAGGAGATCAGCTCGAGCGTGAGCCGCGCCTGCTCCTGCACGTCCAGCGCGCGCTCGTTGCTCGTGTACACGCGCTTCTGGTTGCTGAACACGACCAGCAGCTGCGCGGTGATCAGACCGAACACCGCCACCGCGATCATCAGCTCGATCAGCGAGAAGCCCGCGGCAGAGCGTGCGTCGTTCCGCATGATCAGAACATCCTTTTGACGGAGTTGAGCTGCACCTGTCGGGTGCCGCCCTGCGCGGAGTTCCAGACCACGGTCACCGTGATCTGCGCGAGCCCCGCCGAGGGCACGTTCGGCGCGACGGTGACGCTGCGGTTGAAGGTCAGCTGGTCTTCCGGATCGTTCGACGCCTTCAGCGGGTTGCCTGGATCGTTGACCGTTCCGGCAGCCTGGAGCGCCGGAGCGTTGAGCGGCAGCGCCTCGAGGTCGTCCATCTGCTCGCGCGCCAGGAACATCGCCTGCTGCAGGTTCTTGCTGCGCGACGAGACCTTGATCGCGGTGAGCTGCGCGACCGCGATCGAGAGCAGACCGACGCCGAGGATCGCCATCGCGATCAGGACTTCGAGCAGCGTGAAGCCCGAGTCACGCCCCGCGCGAGTGTTTCGTCCGTGGATCCTCATGACTACCTCCACTCCCCGCTGGCCGGATCGAACTTCTGCATCTTCACGGAGCCGAGCGGCAGCACGAGCACGGCGATGACCGCGTCGCTGTTGTCGGTGATGTAGATTCCGCCGGCGCCGGTGCCCCACTCCGCCGGCGTGTCGGCCGCGACCGCTGCGCCCTGCGGCGAGAACGCGACGACCGGCACGCCGAGCACGCCCGAGACGGGCAGCGTCGAGCCGTCCGCGAGCGCGCCGAGCGCGACGTCCGGCTCCGACTCGGAGAGGTCTTCCGCGGGCAGCAGCGCCGCGGCGTGCGGCGTGCTGTTCACGCCGTAGTAGGAGATCTCCGGATTCATGCCCGGCGCCGGGAAGATCGGGACGGCAGTGTCGGCTGCCGTGACCGCGTTGTCGCCGTTGTCGTCCATGACCAGCGCGGCGATCTGACCGGCGGCGAACGGCACCGAGCCGTCGCCCGGCTCGCCGAGCAGCACGAACGTCATGCGGCCGCTCGCGATCGCCCGCGCGCGCGCGTTGGTCAGCATGCCGCTCACGGATACGGCCGCCTGGCGCGTGTCCTCCTTGCGCTTGTAGGTCGTCATCGCGGGGATCGCGATCGCCGCGACGACGCCCATGATCGCGACTACGATCATCAGCTCGATCAGCGTGAAGCCCCGGCGATCGTGAAAAGTTTTCATGGTCCTCGCCTCCGCGAGGGGAGAGGAGCAACGGCCGTGCCGCCGGGTCCGGGGCTCGCTGCGGGCACGCCGCGCGCTTCGAGCCGGGTCGCGCCGCGCAAGCAATGCCGACCCGGAAAAGCTTGCGCAGCCCGGGGCCTTCCTGCACAAATGGGGGCCCGATCCCCGTCTGGTTAAGGAGCACGTCGTGCCGACCCCCCTGGCCCTGGACCGCACCCGCAAGGCCCTCGCCGCGCTCGAAGCGCCGATCGCGCGCGCGATTGCCAGCGCACGCACACGCGAGATCGACGAGCAACAGGTGGCGGTCGCACGGCTTGCGGATCTGGCGACGAAGCTGCGCGCGGCCCAGGACCTGGCCGCTTACGCGGCGACGGCCGGCGCGGCCTACCAGGAGCAGGCTGCGGTCTTCGCCGGCCACGTCGTGTCCGAGGTCTCGAGGCTGGTGCGCGACAACGGCGAGGAACACGGGCTCACGGCCGCGGACGTGCCGAGCGAGGAGACTCAGGCCTTCGCGCGCGAGGCGCAGGCCGAGGCGCGCGTGCGCGCGATCGGGTGCGCGGTCGCACAGGCCAAGGGACGCAACGACGGCCCGCTCGACGAGATGCTCGTGCTCGCGCGCGACGCCGCGCGCGACTTCACCGACAGCGAGGTCGCGCCGAACGCCGAGCGCATCCACCGCAACGACGAGCTGGTGTCGGAGGAGTTCCTCGCCAAGATGGCCGAGCTCGGCTACTTCGGGCTCTCGGTGCCGGAGGAGTACGGCGGCGTCGAGATGGGCAACGTCGCCATGTGCATCACCACCGAGGAGCTCTCGCGCGGCTCACTCGCGGCCGCCGGCTCGCTGATCACGCGGCCGGAGATCCTGACCAAGGCGCTGCTCGCCGGCGGAACGGAGGAGCAGAAGCGCTACTGGCTGCCGAAGCTGGCGGCGGGCGAGCTGATGGTCGGCATCAGCGTGACCGAGCCCGACATCGGCAGCGACGTAGCGGGCGTGAAGTGTCGCGCGGAGCGCGCAATCCAGGACGGCGTGCCCGGCTGGACGATCACCGGCCCCAAGGCGTGGTGCACGTTCGCGGGCCGCGCGGACATCCTCGCGCTGCTCGCGCGCACCGATCCCGAGCTCGCGAAGGGCAATCGCGGACTCACGCTCTTCATCGTGCCCAAGCCGCGCGCGCTCGGTCACGAGTTCGAGTTCAGCCAGCCCGGCGGCGGCAAGCTCGCGGGCAAGGCCGACGCGACGCCCGGCTACCGCGGCATGCACTCGTTCACGCTCAACTTCGAGCGCTGGTTCGTCTCGGCCGAGAACGTGGTGGGCGGCGAGGACGGGATCGGCAAGGGCTTCTTCCTGCAGATGGGCGGATTCAGCGCCGGCCGCCTTCAGACCGCCGGCCGCGCCTGTGGCGTGGCGCAGGCCGCGCTCGAGAAGACCGCGGAATACGTGGTCGACCGCCTGCAGTTCGGCAAGCCGCTGATCGACTACCAGCTCACGCAGTACAAGCTCGGTTGGATGGCGGTTCAGCTGGCCGCCGCGCGCGCGATCACCTACTCGGCCGCGGCCGCGATGGACGAGGACGAGCGCAAGGCCTCGCCCTACGCCGCGCAGGCGAAGCTGCTCGCCTGCGACGTCGCGGTCTCGGTCACGCAGGACGGTCAGCTCCTGCACGGCGGCTGGGGCTACGCCGAGGAATACCCGATCAGCCGCTACGTCGTCGACGCCCAGGTGCTGCCGATCTTCGAGGGCGTGAAGCCGATCCTGCAGCTGAAGGTGGTCGGGCGCTCGCTGCTCGGCTCCTAGTATTCCGTCAGCGGCCGCGCGTCGCGGGCGGCGCGTCGTCGAGCGGCGTCACGCGCACCAGCATGAGCGAGTCGCTCGAGCCGGCGGAGCGTCCTGCACCCTGGAACAGGTCCGCCGCTGCGCTCGACTCCTCCCGCGTCACGCCGCCGATCGCGACCGACTCGCCCGGACTGACACGAATCTGTGTGGACGCGCCGGTCTCGCGGATCGTGCCGCCGCGCCCGAGCTCCTCGACGATCGGCGTGATCTCGACCTCGATCTGGTCGGGCCCCACGCTGCGCGGCCGGACGCGGAAGCCGCTGCGCACCTGCACGAGCTCGGTCGACTCGGTCACGCGCGAGTAGGGCCCGACGCGCTCGATCGTGCGCGTGGTGAACGGGACGTCCGCGCCGGTCCAGATCTCCGCGGTGCGGCCCTCCATCACCACCAGCGTGGCCGCGAGCCGCTCGCTGGAGCCACCGCCGCCCGCGGCCGCGTGGAGCCGCACGCCCTCGGGTCCGACGACCCGGCCGATGCGCACGTCGCCGGCCTCGATCCAGCCGTCGACCCGGGCCGAGGCGCCCTCCAGCGCCTTGCGGGTCGAGGTCTCCGAATCGACGCGGTACTGGCGCACCGGTTGGTCGAGCTCCTTCAGCGCGGCGAGCGCCTGCGCGATCGCCTCCGGCTCGCCGGACAGCACGAGCTTGCCCGAATGCGGGTCGGCCACCGCCGACCCGTGGCCCGCGAGCAGCGCCTGCACGAGCGGCGCGAGCTCCTCGGCGGGCCGGCTGCGGGGCACGTAGATCTCGAGCGATCCGGCCGCGGCGCCGAGCGCGAGCCAGAGCAGCGCGGCACCGAGCGCGAGCGCCGACTTGACACCCCTGCCCTCGCCCTTACGATGCGGCGCGCACGCGGTCGGCTGGAGACTCGCTCGTCCGCGCATCGACTCACCCCCAACCCACGACCCAACGCAAGGGAGACCCGGGACACCATGGCAAGCAAGGTTCGACCGCTTCACGACAAGCTGATTGTGCAGCGCATCAAGGAAGAGGAGAAGACCCGCGGCGGCATCATCATCCCCGACACGGCCAAGGAGAAGCCGACCGAGGGCAAGGTGACCGCGGCGGGTCCCGGCAAGCGCGACGACAAGGGCCACCTGATCGCGATGGACGTGAAGAAGGGCGACCGGGTGCTGTTCTCGAAGTACGGCGGGAGCGAGGTCAACCTGGACGGCGAAGAGCACCTCATCATCTCCGAGGACGACGTCCTCGCGATCCTGGAGTAACGCATGGCAAGCAAGGAACTCCGCTTCGACGAGGCCGCACGCCGCTCGCTGCAGCGCGGCGTCGACATCCTCGCGGACGCGGTCAAGATCACGATGGGACCGCGCGGCCGCAACGTCCTGATCGAGAAGAGCTGGGGCGCACCGACCTCGACCAAGGACGGCGTCACGGTCGCGAAGGCGATCGAGGTGGGGAACAAGTTCGAGAACCTCGGGGCGCAGATGGTGAAGGAGGTCGCGTCCAAGACCTCCGACGTCGCGGGTGACGGGACGACCACCGCGACCGTGCTCGCCCAGGCGATCTACGCCGCGGGGCTGAAGCTGGTCGCGGCGGGGGCGTCTCCGATGGCCCTCAAGCGCGGCATCGACAAGGCGGTCGCCGCGATCGTCGAGCAGCTGGGCAAGAACACCCGGCGCGTGCGCGGCAAGGACGAGATCACCCAGATCGGCACGGTCTCCTCGAACGGCGACGAGTCGATCGGCACGATGATCGCCGAGGCGATGGAGAAGGTCGGCAAGGAAGGCGTGATCACCGTCGAGGAAGGCAAGAGCGCGTCGACCGAGCTCGAGACCGTCGAGGGCATGCGCTTCGATCGCGGCTACCTGTCGCCCTACTTCGTGACCGACGCCGAGCGCATGGAGGGCGTGTTCGACGACGCCTACATCCTGATCAACGAGAAGAAGATCTCGAGCATGCGCGACCTGGTTCCGCTGCTCGAGGCGGTGGCGCGCTCGGGCAAGCCGCTGATCATCATCTCGGAGGACGTGGAGGGCGAAGCGCTCGCGACGCTGGTCGTGAACAAGCTGCGCGGCACGCTGAACGTCGCCGCCTGCAAGGCGCCCGGCTTCGGGGACCGCCGCAAGGCCATGCTCGAGGACATCGCGATCCTCTCCGGCGGCAAGTCGATCAGCGAGGACCTCGGCATCAAGCTCGAGAACGTCACGCTCACCGACCTCGGCCGCGCCAAGCGCGTCGTGCTCGATCGCGAGAACACGACGATCATCGGTGGCGCCGGCAAGAAGGCCGACATCGAGGCGCGCATCGCGCAGCTGCGCAAGCAGGTCGAGGACACCGACTCGGACTACGACCGCGAGAAGCTGCAGGAGCGGCTGGCCAAGCTCGCGGGCGGCGTCGCGGTGATCCGCGTCGGCGCGGCGACCGAAGCCGAGCTGAAGGAGAAGAAGGCGCGCGTCGAGGACGCGCTGCACGCCACACGCGCGGCCGTCGAAGAGGGCATCGTCGCGGGCGGCGGCGTCGCGCTGATCCGCACCGAGAAGGTGCTCGGCGACCTCGGCCTGTCCGGCGACGAGGCGCTCGGCGCCGAGATCGTGCGCACCGCGATCACCGCGCCGCTGCGCCAGATCGCCATGAACGCCGGCCACGACGGCTCGGTCGTGCTCTCGCGCGTGCGCGAGAAGGGCGGCGACTTCGGCTTCAACGCGGCCACCGAGCAGTACACCGATCTGGTGAAGGACGGCATCATCGACCCGACCAAGGTCGTGCGCGCCGCGCTGCAGAACGCCTCGAGCGTCGCGGGTCTCTTGCTCACCACCGAGTGCGCCATCGTCGATCGCCCCGAGCCCGCGGCCGCCGGCGGCGGCGCGCCCGACATGGGCGGTATGGGTGGCATGGGCGGAATGGGTGGCATGGGTGGAATGGGCGGTATGGGCGGTATGGGCGGAATGGACTTCTAGCCCGTGGGGTACGGCGCGCGGCCTCCAACGTTTCCCCAGCTGCGCTCTTAGAAGACGACGGTCCGTCGGCCCAGCGCAAGGATCCGATCCTCGAGATGCGCCCGAACCGCCCGCGCCAGCACCATGCGCTCGACGTCGCGGCCCTTCCGAACCAGATCGTCGATCGTGTCGCGGTGCGAGACGGCGACCACGTCCTGCTCGATGATCGGGCCCTCGTCGAGCTCGGCGGTGGCGTAGTGCGCGGTCGCGCCGATCCGCTTCACGCCGCGCTCGAAGGCTTGGTGGTACGGGCGCGCGCCGCTGAACGCGGGCAGCGTGCTGTGGTGGATGTTGATGATGCGCTCGGGGTAGCGCGCGATGAAGCCGTCGGAGAGCACCTGCATGTAGCGCGCGAGCACCACCAGGTCGATCGCCTCGCGCTCGAGCAGCGCGAGCTCGCGCGCCTCCTGTTCGGCCTTGGTCTGCTTGTCGATCGGGAACACCTGGTACGCGACACCGAACTGTTTCGCGATCCCCGCCAGGTCCGGGTGGTTCGAGACGATCAGCGCGAGCTCGCAGCGCAGCTCGCCGAGCCGATGGCGGATCAGCAGGTCGTACAGGCAGTGCTCGAACTTCGAGACGAAGATCGCCACGCGCTTGGGCCGGTCGGAGTAGGCGATCCGCCAGCGCATCTGGTAGCGGCCGCACTCGATCGCGAGCAGCGCTTCGAGCTGGTCGCGCGCGATGTCGAGCTCGGCCAGGTCGAAGTGGATGCGCTGGCTGAAGACGCCTTCGTGCGGGTCGAGGTGCTGCTGCGCCTCCAGGATGTTCGCGCCGTGGTCGTGCAGCAGCTGCGCCATGGCGGCGACGAGTCCCTTGCGGTCGGGACAGCACAAGAGCAGCGTCGCGGTCGGAGACGAGCTCACGTCGCGGACTCCGGGAAGTGCTGGCCGATCGCGATGCAGGCCTGGCGCGCGGTGCGGCCGCTGCGCGTGCCGCGTTCGAGCGCGAAGCGCAGCGCCCGGGCCTCGAGCTCGGCCGCCGGCACGCGGCCCTCGAGCCCGAGCCCGCGCGCGTGCAGGTGGACGATGCGCAGATAGGTCTCCTGGTCGAAGGCGAAGAACGGCAGCATCAGCCCGAAGCGGTCGGAGAGCGACACTTTCTCCTCCGCGGTCTCGCCCGGGTGCAGGATTCCGTCGGGATCGAGCACCGCCTCGCGATTCTCGGAGATCCGCTCGGTCAGGAGATGCCGCCGGTTCGAAGTGGCGATCAGCATGGCGTTGGCCGGCCGCGCTTCGAGCCCGCCGTCGAGCTCGGCCTTGAGCAGCTTCCAGCTCGAGTCGGCCTCCTCGAACGAGAGGTCGTCGCACACCACGCCGAAGCGCTCGCGCCGCGCGCGCAAGTGCGGCCAGAGCGCCGGCAGCTCGAGCAGATCCTCGCGCCGCACCTCGATCAGCCGGAAGCCGCCCTTCGCGAACTCGCCGAGCGCGCCGCGCACGGCCGAGGACTTGCCCGTGCCGCGCTCGCCGTACAGCAGCATGTCGAGCGCGGGCTCCCCGCGCGTGAAGGCGGCGACGTTCGCGCGCAGCTTCGCGATCGAGCGCTCGACACCGAGCAGTGCCTCGAGCGGGTAGAGATCCGGGTGCGCGATCGGCGCGAGCGAGCCGCCGCGCCAGCGATAGGCCAGCGCCTTCTCCGCGTCCGCGCCGGTGTGCGGTGTCTCGCCGCGCGCGAGCGCGTCCTCGAGCCGCTCGAGCACGCGCTCGACGCGCGGCAAGAGCGCGTCCCAGCTTCGCGTCACGTCGCGGCTCGCGCGCTCGCCATCGCGCTCAGAGCTTGAGCCGACTGCGCGTCCCGCCGCCGCGCGGCGCGAGGAGACCGATCAGGATCCCCACCAGCACGATGCCCGCTCCCGCGGTCAGCGACTTCCAGCGCGCCGTCGCGTTCGCGCGCGAGGCGTCGGCCTCGAGCACGCGGTTGCGCTCCTTCAGCGTCGCGAGCTCCTCGAGCTGCGCGGTCTGCTCGACGAGCTTCTGATCGAGCTGGCTGATCCGCCCCTCGGCCGTGACCAGCTTCTCGCGCACGCGCGGCAGCTGCAGGCTGGCCGGCTCGTCGTTCGAGACGTAGCCGTTCGGGACCCAGCCCTCCAGGTCCGCGTGGCGCACGCGCACCCACTCACCCTCGCGGCCGAGCGTCCGCACGACCGAGCCCGCCGGCAGGACCTTCATGATGCGGAACTCGAGCCCGGGACCGGCCCGCAGGTGCGCGCGCACCTCCCCATCGATGTAGTCCGCCGCAGCGACGTGCGCGGTCGGGACGAGGAGAAGCAGCCAACAGAGCCAGCGAGCCACGCGCATTCTCTACCACCTCGTGCGGGCAGGTTCCACCTAGAAGAAGATCCGCGAGAAGACGAGCGCGGCGGCGATGCCCGTGAAGTCGGCCGCCAGGCAGGCGAGAACGGTGTGGCGGGCCGCCCGCACACCCACGCTCCCGAAGTAGAGCGCCAGTACGTAGAAGGTCGTCTCGGTGCTCCCGTTGATGACCGAGACCAGATACCCCACGAAGGAATCCGGGCCGTACGTCGTCATTGTCTCCGTCATCACCGCCATCGCGCCGCTCCCCGAGAGCGGGCGGATCAGCGCCATGGGTAGCGCCTCGGCGGGAAAGCCGACCGTCGACGTGACCGGCGACACGGCGTCGGTGAGTGCACCGAGCGCGCCCGAGTACCGGAACATCGCGACACCGACGAGGATCGCGACCAGGTACGGGATGATCATGATCGCGATCTCGAAGCCCTCGCGCGCGCCGCGGATGAAGGCGCCGTAGACGTCGATCCGGCGCGCGAAGCCGAACAGGACGATCGACGCCATCAGCGCCGGCAGCAGCCAGCTGTCGAGCGCGAGCTTCAGCGCGTCGAAGGCGCTCGCTGCAGGCGCACCCGAACCGAGCTGGCGCACGAGTGCGACGCCGAGCAGAGCGAGGGCGGCCAGCGCGAACAGCCGGCGCAGCGGGTCGGCGCGCCGCTGCACGCTCGCGACCTGCTCCGCGGCCTCGATCCCCTCGATCGCGCCCGCGGCCACCGGCGCGGCGGCGGGCGCGCCTTCCTCCGGAAGGCTCGCGGCCGCGCGCTCGGCGGAGAACAGCGCCCGCCCTTGCAGCAGCTTCGCCACCAGCACCGCGGCCACCATCGAGCAGGCCGTCGCGAGCAGGGTCGGCGCGACGATGCCGGCGGCGTTGGTCGAGCCCAGGCTCGAGCGGATCGCGATGACGCCGAGCGGGAGCACCGCGACGCCCGAGGTGTTGATCGCCAGGAACAACGCCATCGAGTTCGTCGCCACGCCGGGTCGCGGGTTCAGGGTCTCGAGCTCGCGCATGGCCTTCAGCCCGAACGGGGTCGCCGCGTTGCCGAGCCCGAGCACGTTCGCCGACAGGTTCAGGATCATCGCGCCCATCGCCGGGTGATCGGACGGCACGTCCGGAAACAGCCGCCGCATCACCGGCGCGAGCGCGCGCGCGATCGAGGTCATGAAGCCGGCCTCGCGCAGCACGCGCATGAAGCCGAGCCAGAGCGCCATCGGCCCGATCAGCCCCAGCGCCACGACCATGACCGCGTTCTTGGCCGCGTCGAGCGCGGCCTGGTTGGTCGCCGCCATCGTGCCCGTGAATGCCGCGACCAGAACCGCGCCGACGACGAGCGCGATGAAGATCGCGTTCAGCACTAGCGCGGAAACGCGTCCGGCAGCCCGCCGTCGACCGGCAGCACCGCGCCGGTGGTGGGCGTGTCCTGACAGGCGAAGAAGACCACGGCGCGACCGACGTGCTCGGCTGTCACGCGCGCCTTCAGCAGGTTGCGGTTGCGGTAGAACTCCTCGAGATCCTCGTTCGCGATGCCGCGCGCGGCCGCGCGGCCGGGGCCGACCTCCTGCCACAAGCCCGAGGGATTCTCGGCGCCGCCGAAGACCGCGTCCGCGTTCACCAGGTTCACGCGCACGCCGATCGGCGCGCCCTCCAGCGCGGCCACGCGGCCGAGCTGGTGCGCGCCGGCCTTGGTCGCGCTGTAGGCGCCGAACTCCGCGCCGGGCGCGAACACGTTCTTGGTCGAGACCCCCACGATGCTGCCGCCGGTCGCCTGGCGCCGCAGCTGGAAGAGCGCCTCGCGAAACGTCAGGAAGGCGCCCTTCAGATTGACGTCGGACGCGGCCTCGAAGTCCTCGAGCGCGAGATCCGCGAGCGCGCCGACGCGCGCGACGCCCGCGTTCACGACCACGATGTCGACTCCGCCGAACAGCTCCGCCGCGCGCAGGAACGCGTCGCGCACGTCGCCCTCGTCGGTGACGTCGCCGCACACCGCCTCGCAGCGATCGCCGCCGAGCCGCGCGCGCACCGCGTCGAGCCGCGCCTCGTCCTTGTCGAACAGCAGCACGATCGCGCCCGCGCGCAGGAGCTCGCGCGCAACGCCCTCGCCGATCGCGCCGGCGCCGCCGGTGACGAGCGCGATCTGGCCGGCGAGCGGCGGCGGAATGCCGCGCCCGAGCTTGGCCTGCTCGAGGCTCCAGTACTCCATGTCGAACAGGTCGCCGTCCGAGAGTCCCTCGTACTGGCCGATCGAGCTGGCCCAGATCTTGGTGCGCACCGTGTGCTCGGCGATGTCGGCGGCGATGCGCGCGGCTTCGCGCGTCTCGCCCACCGCGACCAGGCCGATGCCCGGCAGCACCAGCACGCGCGGCGTCGGATCGAGCATCGTGCGTTTCAGCGCTTTCGCGGCGACGTTGCGGTCGAAGTACTTGGCGTAGGCGAGCCGGTAGGCCTCGATCTCCTCGCGCAGCCGCGTCGAGAGCGCGTCGAGGTTTCCGTACGGCGGCCGCTCCAGGAACAGATAGGGACCCTTGGTGCGGATCACGTGGTCGGGCGTGATCGGCGCGCTGGCCGCGAGCGCGGGACCCAGCTCCGCGGCGGCGAAGTGCAGGATCTCGTCGGAGCTGCGGTGCGCGAGCACGTAGCGCTGGAACGGCCGGTCGAGGTCGCCGGTGCGCAGCGCCAGCGCCCCGCGCACGACCGTCGCGATCTCGCGCCACTCGCGCATCGCGACCACCGGCCGCGCGTCGAGCGGTCGCCGCCCCTCCATCTGCGTCGCGAAATAGGCGTGCGCGCGCCCGACCAGCTCGATGTGCCGGTCGTAGCTCGTCTTCGCGTCGTCGCCGAACGTGATCAGCCCGTGTTTCTCGAGCACCAGACCGTCCACGCTCGGGTCCTTCTCGAATACCTCGGCGGCGCGCTTGGCCAGCGCGAAGCCCGGCATCGTGTACGGCACCCAGCCGATCCGGTCGCCGAACAGCGCGCGCACGCGCCGCTCGCCGTCGGGCTGGTTGGTGAGCGCGAGGATCGCATCCGCGTGCGAGTGGTCGACGAAGGTCGCGGGCAGGAATGCGTGCAGCAGCGTCTCGATGCTCGGCGTGGGCGCCGACGGATCGACGAGCGCCCGGCGCTGCTCCGCGACCATGTCCTCGTCCGAGAGCGCAGCGAGCCCGCGCAGCTCGCGAAGCGGCGCGAGCAGCACGGCCGGCAGGCCCGCGGGCTCGATCTCGGCCAGGTCCCAGCCGGAGCCCTTGACGTGCAGCACGTCGACGTCGCGCCCGAACAGGTCGCGCGCGCGGGTCTTGACCGAAGTGTTGCCACCGCCGTGCAGCACCAGGTCGGGCTCGCCGCCGATCAGCCTCGACGTGTAGACGCGGTCGGCGAGAGGATCACCTGCCTCGGAGTAGCGCTCCCGGAACCGCGCTGCCTCCGCATCATTCCAGCGGCTCTCCATCGCCGACAACCTAGCAGAGGGATCCTGGCCTGCCCCGATCCTCGCTTGCCTCCGCGGAGGTGCACGCTTACCCTGCCCCCGTCGGTTCCGGGCCCGCTCTGCCAAGAGCGACAGGTCCGGCCTGGTCGATCCCGTCGAAGAGCGGACGGTGACCGGGGCGGGAGCTGGGTCCTGCGCGACTGGGATGCGCTGCGTGAGGAGGTGGTCCAAAAGTGTTTCAATCAAGCACAGTGACGGCAGAGGTGGTTTCCATCTAGGTACGCCTAGAGAACCTGGTGGCGGACCTGGCATGGCCCAGGAACCACCCGAACCCCGAGGGTCCGCTTGGTCACTGAGCGGGCTTCCGCAGCGCGGACGCAGCACCTTCGGGGTTTTTCTCGCCCATCCATCCGGAACCGGACGAAGTCCGGAATCAGCCTACGGGAGCAGTGCCAGTGGAGTTCGAGACACGCTGCCGGAGTCTGCTTCCACACCTCGCGCGCGACGGCCACGGCGTGCGCTTCCACGTCGCGGCGACCGACGCCCCGGCGGTGCAGTCGTCCTGGACCTCGGCGCACCTCGCGCTCGCGCTCTGGAACCTCGATCCCGCCCTCGCGCTGGCGGAGCTGCGCAGCCTGTACGCGAGCTGTCAGCGCGACGAAGGCCTGCTCGCGTCGGAACGGGTCGCCGGCGACCACGCGCGCGCCGAGCGCACCAAGGCGGTCGGCCCGATCTTCGGCGAGGACGAGCGGTCGCTCTTGATCTCGCCTCCCGTCGCGGCGTTCGCGGCCGCGCGCATGGCGCGCGCGGACGGCATCGCCACGCGCGACCTGCTCGAGTGCGCCACGCGCGAGCTCGACGCGATCTGGGGCGAGCGCCTGCCGCCCGACACGCCGCTGCCCGTGATCCTGCACCCGCTCGAATCCGGTGTGCCGCGCTCGGCGCTGTTCGATCCGCTGGTCGACTCCGAGGACGACGACGAGTGGAGCGACGACAGCGCGACGCTGTTCCGCTCGGCGGCCGCCTGCCAGCTCGACCCCGAGCGCGCGCTGCGCGCGGGTCACCCGTTCGTGATCGAGGATCCGGTGTTCTGCGGCTGGCTGCTGCTCGCGCTCGAGGAGTGCGCGCTCGCCTGGGAGAAGCTCGCCGACACGACGGTGTGTCGGAAGCTGCGCATCCGCTCCAGCATGATCGCCGACGGCATCGCCTCCCGGCTGTGGTGGGAGGAGCAGGAGATCTACGCGGGCTGGAACCGCGGCCGGCAGAGCGCGCTGCGCGCGGTCACGGCCGGTGGACTCGTGCCCGCCGCCTCGCGTGCGCTCGCCGAAGAGGGGACACCGAAGCGCGTCGTCGAGCGCCATCTGCGGCCCGCCGCGTCGGCGCTGTGGAGCTCGCGCGGGATCTCCTTCACGCCGCCGCACCGCAAGGAGCGCGACGAGCTCGAGGCGCGCGGCGAGCGGCCGGACGCGGCGTCGCCGCTCGCGCACTACTGGGCGCATCGCGTGCTGCTCGGCGCCGACCGGCCCGCCGACGCCCGCGTCGCGCGCAAGCAGCTCGAGGAGCTCGCGCTCGCGCGCGGCTTCCAGCACGTCTACGAGATCACGCCCGACGAGCCCGAGGCCGCGGCCGCCGACGTCTCCGCCTGGCCGATGCTCGCGCTCGAGATGGACGGGCAGGAGCGTGCGCTGGGCTAGACTCGGGCCCGACACCATGGGCCTGTACGAGCGCTACGTCTTCCCGCACGTGCTCGACTTCGCGATGCGCGCGATGAACCCGCTGCGCGCAGGCGTGCTGGCGCCCGCCGTCGGCGACGTGCTCGAGATCGGCTTCGGCACGGGCCTGAACCTGCGCCACTACCCGGCGGGCGTGCGGCGCGTACTCGCGGTCGATCCCATGCAAGCGCTGGAGCGGCGCGTGGCGCAGCGGATCGCGGCCGCGGAGTTCCCCGTCGAGCGCCATCACCTGCGCGCCGACGGCCGGCTGCCGTTCGACGCGGCGCGCTTCGACTGCGCCGCGATGACCTGGACGCTGTGCACGATCCCCGATCCCGTCGCCGCGCTGCGCGAGCTGCGCCGCGTGCTGAAGCCGGGCGGCTCGCTGCTGTTCATCGAGCACGGCCGCAGCGACGACGCGCGCGTCGCGCGTTTCCAGGACCGCTGGAACCCGATCCAGAACGTGATCGGCGCCGGCTGCAACGTGAACCGCCGGATCGACGCGCTGATCCGCGAGGGCGGCTTCGAGTTCGAGAAGCTCGAGCGCTTCAAGGCCGACGGCCCGCGCTTCCTGGCCGAGATGTACCGGGGCGTCGCGCGCGCCTGATCGGTTGCCGGTTGCGTCCTCGCGCCGTCGGGCGTAGCCTCCGTTCCAGATTCAGATACGGTGTTCTGAATAATGGAACGACCCCTCATGGCACGAGTCGGCGAGAGCAGCGGAACCATCGACAAGGCCCTCGAGCTCTTGTTCCACCTGCACGAGCAACCCGCGTCGCGCGGCGTGTCCGAGCTCGGGCGGGCGCTGTCGCTCCCGAAATCGACCGCGCACCGGCTGCTCGCAGCGCTGTCGCGGCGCGGGCTGGTCGAGCGCGATGCGCTCGGCCGCTACCGGCCGGGCATCGCCCTGGTCGCGCTCGGGCTCGGCGTGCTCGAGCGCGAGCCGCTGGTCGAGGCGTCGCGGCCGGTGCTCGAGCGCGCCGCCGAGTCGCTCGGCGAGACGATCTTCCTGTCGGGCGCCCGCGCCGGGCGGCTCTACGTGCTCGACAAGCAGGAGGGCTCGGGCTTCCTGCGCGCCGCGCCGCGGGTCGGCAGCGAGATCCCGGCGCACGCGACCGCGATCGGCAAGGTCCACCTCGCCTTCGCGCCCGACGACGTGCGGCGCGCCGCTGCGCCGCTGCACCGCTACACGCCGGCGACGCTGGTGGCGCCGGCCGCGCTCGCGCGCGAGATCGAGCTGGTGCGCGCGGGCGGCTACGCGGAGATGCACGACGAGTGGATTCCCGGGCTCTCGGGCGTGGCCGCGCCGCTCCGGCTGGGCGCGCGGCTGCTCGGCGCGATCGCGGTGGCTGCACCGAGCTCTCACTTCACGGGCGACCGCAAGCGAGTGTTCCGCGACGGCGTGCTCGCGGCGGCGACCGAGATCGAGGCGCGCGTGGCGGGCGGGCGCAACGCGCCGCGGCTCTCGCGCGCAGGAGGCGACACATGAAGGTGTGGATCGAGGGTCGGGTGGTGGACGGCAGCGAGGCGCGCATCCCCGTGACCGATCACGGGCTGCTGTACGGCGACGGCGTGTTCGAGGGCATCCGCCTGGCGGGCGGCCGCGTGTTCCGGCTGGACGCGCACCTCGAGCGGCTGCGCCATTCCGCGCGCGCGATCGGGCTCGAGCTGCCGGGCGGCGTCGCGGCGATTCGCAAGATCGTGGTCGAGACGGCGCTCGCCTTCGGCCAGCCCGATGGCTACGTCAGACTGCTCGTCACGCGCGGCGACGGCGCGATGGGCGTCGACCCGACCCGCTGCCTGAAGCCGCGCGTGGTGTGCATCGCCTGCGAGATCGCGCTGTACTCCGCAGAGCTGCTCGCGTCCGGCATCTCGATGGTGACGGTGAGCGTGCGGCGCCCCGCGCCCGACATGCTCGACCCGCGCGTCAAGAGTCTCAACTACCTGAACAGCGTGCTGGCCAAGCGCGAGGCGCGCCTGCGCGGCGCAGACGAGGCGCTGATCCTGAACGCCGCGGGCATGGTGGCGGAGGCCGCGGTCGCGAACGTGTTCGTGTTCCGGCGCGGCAAGCTGCTGACACCGCCGCCCAGCGACGGCGCGCTCGAGGGCGTGACGCGCGCCGCCGTGCTCGAGCTGGCCGCGGGCCTCGGCATTCCCGCCGAGGAGCGGAGCCTGACGCGCATGGACCTGCTCTCCGCCGACGAGGTGTTCGTGTCGGGCACGGGCGCGCGCATCGTCGGCGTGCGCTCGCTCGACGGCGCCGAGATCGGCCTGCGCGCGCCCGGCCCGATCACCGAGAAGCTCGCCGCGGCCTTCGCCGAGCTGGCGCGCACGGACGGAGTGCCGTTCCTGACGGGGCCCGGGGGGGG
>JBBDXF010000048.1:0-14498 GCA_040902485.1 Myxococcota bacterium
GGGTCGACATCTCGCTTACCTCCATCCCTACGACGCGCGAGCGCGTAGAGATACGTGCTCGGCCGAGAGCGGCGCGTTCACTTGGCGGCGGCAAGAGGTGACCTCGAACCAGGCGGCGGCCGGACCGCTCGACCGCAGATGGATCAGAGCGCCGTGATCGCGCGCGCGAGGATCGGCATCCGCTTCGAGATCGGGTCGCGTGCGGCGCCCGAGCGCAGCTTTCCCGAGCTCGCCGAGAGCACGCTCGCGACGCGCTCAGGCGTCCCGAGATCGCTCCAGCCGCACGGTGGCACGGCGACGACCCCGAGCCGATGCGCGACGTGCGCGAGCACGTCACGGGAGAAATCAGCCGGCGCAAGCTTCGCGTACAGCTCCTCCAGACGCTCTTCGCCTGCGTCGCCTCGCGCCGACTCATTCGTGAACGCGCGCAGAAGGCACGGTTCGGAGAGCTCGAAGGCCTCGAGCAGGCTCGAAACCTGGCATGCAAAGAGGAAGCTCGACCAGAGGGCGCCTCGATCGAAGAGCTCCGCGGCTCGTTCGGCCGGCGGCTTCTCGACGAAGAGGTCGATGGCGTGCGTCGCGCCGCCTATGATTGGCCCGGGAACGATCCACCCGTACTGCGAATCGGCTGCATCCGGCGTGACGCCGAGCAGCACGATCCGCGCGGGATCGCTGCGCAGACCGCGAAGTGCTCCGCGAAACGCTTCGCGCAGCGTCGCTTCGTCCGCGACGTAGTGGTCCGAGGGCAGCACGACGACGTCGGCACCCGGGTCCTCGCCGCGGATGCGCAGCGCAGGGAGAAGGATGCCGGGCGCTGTGCCGCGGTTCTCCGGCTGCACCACCACGTTCTCGGTCGGCAGATCGGCGAGCTGCCTGCGCCAGAACGAACGGTGCGCGGCGGAGACGACCACCAGGATCCGCTCGCGCGGTGCAAAAGCGGCAGCGCGCTCGACCGTCTGACGCAGCAGGGACGGTCCGCCCGAGAGCGAGCAGAACTGCTTCGGCACGCTGACACCCGCTCGTGTCGTCGTGAGCGTGCGGAGCCGGCTGCCCTCTCCCCCGGCGAGAACGATCGCCCAGGTCCGCGCCTCGACCGGAACCTCGAGCACCCGATTCATCGTCCCGAAGGCGTTGGGAATCCAGCCGGTGCACGCGAGATCGGCGCGGGACTCCGGGGCGGCGCGCCACTCGCCGTCGACCACGAACTTGTACTCGTAGCGGCCTGGCTCGAGCTCGAGCGGCACCGACCAGGTGCCCTCCGCGTCGAGCTGCATCGGCGTCGCGTCCGGGCGCCAGTCGTTGAAGGTTCCGGCGAGGAACACCGACCGAGCCGTCGGCGCTCGGCACGTAAGCTTCACTCGGCGATCACGCTGTCCCGGTCGCGACATCGCTCGACCCCGTCCATCCTGCGAATACGACGGTTGGGCGATCCGGTGACATTGCAGACCGCTCGTACCGAGCCGTCGTGTCCCGCCGCCTCGTCGCAAGCGGGCGGCAGCCCGCCGCAGCGCGACCCACCTTCGGATGTCACGAGGGCAGGTCGTCACCTCTCGTGGCGCACGCTCGTAATCCTCGCCTGAAGATTGCGCGCCCCGGTCTGTGGCGTTGCGCTTCGCCAAAGCTTCGCCACAGAGGAGGGTGACCGATGCTCTCACCGCGCTGCCGGATCTTCGTCGCAGCGCTCGGCCTCGCCCCGCTGAGGGCACCGCGGAACGAACCCGAACGCGACACCGTCGAGGGGCTGGGGCTCGAACCTCCGGAAGCACCGACAGGGACTTAGGACGGCCCGCGCGATGCGCGGTTCCGATTCATCGATGCTGAACTCACTCTTGCCCCGTCGCCTCGCACGCATGCTTCGCTGGTCGGCGGTATGCGGGCTCTGCCTCGCTCCGCTCCATTCGGCGAGATGCGAGAACGCGGGCCCGACGAGCCTCTCGGATGCCCTCGCGATCGCGCGCGAGCGAAACCCGGACATTCGCGCCGCACAGGCGCGGTACCGGTCGATGCGGGAGCGGCCCAGCCAGGCGGGAACGCTTCCCGACCCGATGCTGGCGTGCGGTATCACAACGAGAAGTTCAGCGAGCTCACGTTCGACGAGTCCGACTTCAGCTTCGTGGAGATTTCCGCCGAGCAGGGGGTGCCGTTTCCCGGCAAGCAGATCACGGAGCAGACCGCCGCGCGCCATTCGGTCGGTGAGGCGGCGCAGCAGGACGTGCTGCGCGCGGGTCTGGAGCGCGGGATGATCGAGGAGCGCCTGGTCACGATCGAGCGGGCTCGCACAGCATCGGCCGCGATGCTGAACGCGTGGCTCGGCCGCGAAGCGGCGATCGCGCTCCCGAGCAGCCTTGCGAGCGAGCCGCCCGCGCCGCTCGGCGACCTGGAGGAGCTGCGCGGCGATGCCGGGATCGGCTCCGACGTGGCCAAGCGCATCGCGGCGCCGCTCTGGGGCGGCCTCGTGTCACTCGCTCTCCTGACGCTGGCGGTGATTCCCGCCCTGTACGTGATCTGGCGCGAGCGGGAGCTGGGACGCGAGTCGTCGATCACGACCTGAACGACCTCGGAGGGGAGCTCGACCGATGACGCACTGGCACGCAGCGACGGTCGCGGAGGTCGAGAGCGAGCTCGCCACCGACGCGCGTGCGGGTCTGGCGCCGTCCGAGGCGCTGCGTCGTCTCGCCGGCGACGGGCCGAACGAGCTCGAGCGGAGCGTCGGCCCGTCGCCCCTCGCGATTCTCGGCCGGCAATTCGCGAGCATCGTCATCTGGGTGCTGATCGGCGCGGGGGTCGTGTCCGCGGCGCTCGGCGAGCGGATCGACGGCGCCGCCATCCTGGCGATCGTGGTCCTCAACGCTGCGCTGGGATTCGCGCAGGAGCTTCGCGCAGAGCGCGCGGTGGCTGCGCTCGCGCGGCTCGCGGCGCCGCGCGCGCGCGTGCTGCGCGGAGGTCACTCGCAGGTGATCGCGGCGCGCGACGTGGTGCGCGGAGACCTGCTCGTCCTCGAAGCCGGCGATCTCGTCGCGGCGGACGCGCGGCTGGTCGAGGCGTCGGAGCTGCGCGCGAACGAGGCGCCGCTCACCGGTGAGTCCGAGCCCGTCAGCAAGTCGCCGGCTGCACTGGCCGCGAAGACGCCGCTTGCGGAGCGACGCAATCTGGTGTTTCTCGGCACGAGCGTCGCGGCCGGGTCCGGACGCGCGCTCGTGGTGTCGACGGGAATGCAGACGGAGGTCGGCCGGATCGCGCGCCTGCTCGAGCACGCCTCGAGCGGCCCGACGCCGCTGCAGCTCAGGCTCGACGCTCTCGGCCGGCGGCTGCTGTGGGCCTGTCTCGCGATCGTGGCGGCGGTCTTCGCGCTCGGCCTCGCGCGCGGGACCGACCCGTTCGAGCTCTTCCTGGGCGCGGTCAGCCTCGCGGTCGCCGCGGTTCCCGAGGGGCTGCCCGCCGTGGTGACCGTCGCGCTCGCGCTCGGCGTCCAGCGCATGGTTCGGCGCAACGCGCTGATCCGCCGCCTGCCCTCGGTCGAGACGCTCGGCGCGACGCAGGTGATCTGCACCGACAAGACCGGCACGCTGACGGTCGGCGCGATGACGGTGCGACGCCTCGTCACCGCGGACGCCGTGTATCGCGTGAGCGGCGAGGGATACGGCGTCGCGGGCGAGATCCTCGAACAGGACCCGGCTGCACCGGACCGCGGGCCGCTCGTCGCGCTGCTTCGCGCGGCGACCGCGTGCAACGACGCCGAGCTCCTGCCCGCCGGATCCGACGCCGCGATCGCGGGCGACCCCACCGAGGCGGCGCTGCTCGTCGCCGCCGCGAAGGCCGGGCTGACCCGCGAGGCGCTCGAGCGGGAAGAGCCGCGGGTGCACACCAATCCGTTCGACTCCGACCGCAAGCGGATGAGCGTCGTGTGCGCCCGCGGCGCCGAGCGCTGGGCGTATGTGAAAGGGGCGCCGGAGAGCGTTCTCGAGCGCTGCGCGAGCGTGCGAACCGCGCGCGGAGTCGAGTCACTCGACGAGAGCATCCGCGCGCGCCTCCGCGAGGCGTGCGCGCGGCTCGCCGCCGAGGCGTTGCGAGTGCTGGCGGTCGCGGAGCGGCCGGTCGCCGACGCGAACGAGGGCGACGTCGAGCTGGGGTTGACGTTCCTCGGCCTCGCAGGAATGCAGGATCCGCCGCGCGCCGAGGCGCGCGACGCGGTGGCGAAGTGCCATCGCGCCGGCATCCGCGTGGTGATGATCACGGGCGACCACCCCGACACCGCGCGCGCGATCGCCTCGGAGCTCGGGATCCTGCGCGGCGAGGAGGAGGTGCTGGTCGGCGCCGAGCTCGAGAGCATGACGGAGGCCGACCTCGAGGCGCGCGTCGAGCGCATCCTCGTCTATGCGCGCGTGACCGCGGAGCACAAGCTGCGCATCGTCCGCGCCTGGAAGCGCCGCGGCTTCGTGGTCGCGATGACGGGCGACGGCGTAAACGACGCACCCGCGCTGCGCGAGGCCTCGATCGGGATCGCGATGGGCATCACGGGAACGGAGGTCGCGAAGGAGGCGTCGGACATGGTCGTCACCGACGACGACTTCGCGTCTATCGTCGCGGCCGTGGAGGAGGGCCGAGGGATCTACGACAACGTCGCGAAGACACTCGCCTACCTGCTGGCCGGGAACGCCGGCGAGCTCGCCGTGATGCTGATCGCCGCCGTCTTCGGCTATCCGGCCCCGCTGCTGCCGATCCAGCTGCTCTGGATCAACCTGGTGACGGACGGCTTGCCGGCGCTCGCGCTCGCGACCGACCCGATCGACGACGGCGTGCTCGAACGCCCCCCGCGCCGGCCGGACGCGCAGATCGCCGATCGCGCGATGTTGCGAAGCCTGGCGCTGACGGGTGCGCTCACCGCGAGCGTCGCGCTCGCGTCCTTCGCGCTCGTCTACGAGGGCGGCGGCCCGCTCGAGGACGCGCGCGACGCCGCCTTCTCCACGCTCGTCTTCGCCGAGCTCCTGCGCGCCGTGGGCGCGCGCAGCGACACCAGGCTCGTGCACGAGATCGGACTGTTCTCGAACCTGCGCCTCTTCGCGATCGTGGCGGCGAGCTTCTCGCTGCAGATCTCGATCCACCACTCGGAGCCGCTGGCCCGCTTCTTCGCCACGCGCCCGATCTCGCTCGCGCTGTGCCTGTCGTGGATCGCGCTCGGCGCGCTGCCACTGCTCGTGCTCGAGACACGCAAGTGGATCCGGCGCGGCCGCGGGTCGGGCGCGTCGCCTCCGGCGTGAGTGCGATCCGCCCGCGCGCGTCCGCTCGCCGCGCTCAGAGCTCGACGGTCGCTCCGTCCGTCGCAACCTCTGCGCCGAAACCGAGCTCGCTCGCGAGTGTTCGCGCGAAGGCCGCGCTGGAGCCGGGCTCGCCGTGGACCACGAACGTGCGTCGCGGCGGGCGCTCGAAGCCGCGCAGCCACTGCACGAGCTCCTCGCGGTCGGCGTGCGCGGACAGGCCGTCGAGCGTCTCGACGTGTGCCCGCACAGGGACCTGCTCGCCGTGGATGCGCAGCTCTCTCGCCCCGTCCTGCAGCGCCCGCCCGCGGGTTCCGGCAGCCTGGAACCCGGGCAGCAACACAGTCGTGCGACGGTCGGGGAGCCGGAGCTTCAGGTGATGGAGCACGCGGCCACCGGTGACCATGCCGCTTCCGGCCACGATGACCATCGACCCGGACAGGCGATTCAGCGACTTCGACTGCTCGGCCGTCTTCACCAGCCGGTACTGCTTGCAGCAGAGCGGACAGCGCTCCTCGTCCATCAGGAGCCGCATGTCGAGGTCGTGCTCCTCGGGATGTCGGCAGTAGATCGCCGTCACGTCGATGGCCATGGGGCTGTCGATGAACACCTGGAGCTGCGGGATCCGCGCCTGGTCTTCGAGCTGGCGCAGGGTCCAGATCAGCTCCTGGGTCCTTCCGACTGCGAAGGCGGGGATGATCAGCGTGCCTCGGCGCTCGACCGCCTCGTTCACCACCCCGGCGAGCCGCACCGCCGCGTCCGGCGGATGCACCCGGTCGCCGTATGTCGACTCGATCAGGAGCACGTCGGCCCTCCGGACGGGTTCCGGATCGCGAAGGATCGGCCGGCCGCGCCGCCCGAGATCGCCGGAATAGACGATCCGAAGGGGTGAGTCGCCTCCGACGGCGAGATCGATCGTGGCCGAGCCGAGAATGTGACCGGCCCGGCGGAACACCGCTCGGAATCCGGGTGTGACTTCGAACTCGGTCTGGTAGCGCCGAGACTCCACGAGCGCGAGCACCTCCTCCGCCTCCGCGCGCGTGAAGAGCGGAAGGGCCGGCGCGTGCTTCGTGTAGCCGTAGCGATTGGCTCGCGCCGCATCTTCCTCCTGGATGTGTGCGGCGTCGAGCAGGAGTATCGGCAGGAGAGATGCTGTCCCCGGCGTGCAGTAGATGGGCCCTCGGTAGCCGAGCCGCACGAGCAGCGGGAGATACCCGGAGTGATCGAGATGGCCGTGACTCAGCACGACCGCGTCGATCCGCTCCGGATCGAACGCGGGCTTTGCCCAGTTGGGCAACCGGAGCTCCTTCAACCCCTGAAACAGGCCGCAATCCAGGAGCACCGACCGGCCGTCGAACTCGACCCGGTGCTTCGAACCCGTGACCGTGCCCGCGGCGCCGAGAAATGTCAGTCGCGGCCGCTGTCCGGCGGACCGGCTCACCTCGGACCGCCGCGGCGGGCCAGCGGGGGCTTGTGCAGGGTCGCACACAGGCCTTCGTGGCAGCAGCGCAGGATCTCCGTCGCCTCGTCCGGGCTCGAGACGCGGTGAATGCGGGCGCGGTCCTCGGCGCCGATCATTCCGTTCGCTTCGAGTGTCTCGAGCTGGCGATGCAGACCGTCCCAGAACTCGCCGCCGAAGAGCAGCACGGGGAAGTGCGGGATCTTGTGCGTCTGCACCAGCGTCAGCGCCTCGAAAGCCTCGTCGAGCGTCCCGAATCCCCCCGGGAAGATCAGGAAGGCGCACGAGTACTTCACGAACATCAGCTTGCGGGCGAAGAAGTAGCGGAACGAGCACTCGCGATCGACGAAGGCATTCGTGGCTTGCTCGTGCGGCAGGCGGATCGTGAGCCCCACGGAGATTCCGCCGCCCTCGCGGCAGCCTCGGCTCGCCGCCTCCATCAAGCCGGGTCCACCGCCGCTGAGAACGTTGAACCCGGCTGCAGCGACCGCGCATGCGACGGCCCGGGCCGCCGAGTACTCCGGCGAGCCCGCCAGCGATCGCGCCGAGCCGAAGATCGCGACCGCGGGCTCGACGTCGCCGAGCGCGCGAAATCCGTGCTCGAGCTCTGCGCTGATGCGGGCGACGCGCGCAGCCTCGTCGGCCCGGTCGCGCTGCCACCCGATGCTCTCGAGCGCTTCGGCGGATGTCCCTTCCAAACCCTGCCTTGACTGCCTCCCGTAGCCTCCATACGGGCGCGCCGCGGATTCGTGACCCCGGGAGCGAGTGGCGCGTTTCGACTCGCCGTGTGACATCGTGTCGTCGATCGGTGCGCCGAAGTGGCGCGCATGCGGCCGTCTCTGGCACATCGAATGCAATACCGATGCGTGTCACTCGACGAGGTCTGACCGCGTATGCCCACGGTAGGAAGATTGGAAGCGACGATCCAAGAGGTTCCGGATGAGACGCTCATGGAGAGGTACATCGATGGCGATGCCGCCTCGTTCGAAGAGCTCTTCCGCCGTTGCGAGCCGAGTGCGTACCGCTATTTCCTCAAGCGAACTCATTCACGCGAGCGCGCCCAGGACCTCTACCAGGAGCTCTTCCTGCGGATCCACCGAGCGCGCGACAGCTACGACTCGACGCGAGCCTTCACGCCCTGGTTCTTCCAGATCGCCCAACGCCTCTGGATCGACGACCAACGCCGCGCTTGGCGCTCTCGCGAAGTTCCGATCGGAGATCGCGACCCGCCGGCGCGTCGCCCGGACGCGGCGGACGAGACGGCGGGGCGCCAACAGGTCGATCATGTCCTCGCCGCTCTCTCGGCTCAGGAGCGTTACGTCCTCGTCTCCGCGAAGGTCGAAGGAGTCAGCTATCTCGAGCTCGCCGGCCAGCTGGGAAAGTCCGTGGCTGCCGTCAAGAAGCTGGCTTCGCGCGCCATGCAGCGTGTACGGGCCGCCCAGTCCGCCACGGTGCCGGCCAGCGCCCCGTTCCAGAGCTAGTCGGGCCGCGCCTCGGCCAGAAGCGCGGAGTTGACGATGGGGATCGAACACACACCCTCGGAGCTCCGCGAGGGGGTACGCTCGGGGATCCTTGCGGCCGTCGAGCGAGACGCCGAGATGCGCGGCGGTCGTACCGCGCGCCGACTCGCCGCCGCCGGTGTGATCGGAGCCATCGGCGCGATCGGCGTCGCATCGCTGCTCTCGGGGCATCCGTATGGGCACCATCCGCCGTGGCACCTCGTGGCGTTCACCGCGGTTTGGTCGGGGCTTCTCGTCGTGAGCGTAGCCCTCCTGCTGCTGCGCGTTCGCACGCCTTCGCTCCAGATCGCGCGCTCGGCATGTGTCGGGATCCTCGCGCTCGGCCTGGCGGGAATCTGCGGCTCGATCTGCCCCGATCAGCACTTCCTGGCCTGGTGGTCGACGACGCCACTCGGCGCGCGGCTGAACGACGCGGGCGGCGCCGTGTTCGCCGCGCTGTGCTTCGGGCTCGTGACGTCGCTCTTCTTCGGGGTCGTGGCCGCGTTCTTCGGCCTTCGAAATACGCGGCGGCGACCGATTCGAGCGCCCCTGCCCGCGGCGATGCTGGTGCTGCTGCTCGCGCCCGGAATCGCGCTCCAGTCGTTCGACTCCTCCTGGGCCGTATTCGGCGGTTGGCTGCTCGCGACGGCCGTGGGCGCGTGGGGCGGAGTCGCGAGCGGCATTCAGCTGCGTGCGATGCTGCGCGATCGCTGAGCGGAGAATCGGAAAGACTCGTGCGAGGAGAGCGGCTTGCGGAAATCGCGCGTCGGCCTGGGGATGTCGTTGGCGATTCTGGCGGCGCTCGCGGCTGCGCTGACGCTCGCGTGGTGGCTCGCCCGTCGCTCGACGCCACCCGAGGGCTTCGCGGTCGCGAACGGGCGACTCGAGAGCGAGGAGATCCACGTCGCGACGAAGCTTCCCGGCCGGTTGGCCGAGGTCCGCGTCGCCGAGGGCGACGACGTGACGGCGGGGCAGGTCCTCGCGCGCATGGACACGAAGTCGCTCGAGGCGCAGCTCGCCCAGGCGAAGGCGCGCGTTGCCGAGGCCCACACGCATCGCGACGCGGCGAAGGCCTTCGTTGCGCAGCGCATGAACGAGTGCACCCTGGCACGCACGGAGCTCGAGCGCACGGAGCATCTCTTCGAGCGCGACGTCGCGAGCGCGCGGGCGCTCGACGTCGACCGCTCCCGCGCCGAGACCGCGCACGCGCAGTGCGCCGCGGCGCAGGCGCAGATCGCGAACTCAGACGCGGGCATCGCCGCCGCGACGGCGGAGGTGACTCGGATCGAGGCCGAGCTCGCGGACGGCGTGCTGGTCGCGCCGAGGAGCGGTCGCATCCAGCACCGCCTCGCAGTGTCTGGAGAGGTACTGCCCGCGGGCGGCCGGGTGTTCACGCTTCTCGACCTCGGTGACGTCTACATGACCGTGTTCCTGCCCGCAGGCGAAGCGGGGCGCGTCCCGATCGGCGCGGAAGCGCGCGTCGTCCTCGACGCTACGCCCGAAGCGCCGCTGCGCGCGCGCGTGACGTTCGTCTCGGATCAGGCGCAGTTCACGCCGAAGCAGGTCGAAACGGCGTCGGAGCGCCAGAAGCTCTCGTTCCGCGTGAAGGCGCGGCTCGTCGATGGCCGCTCCACCTTGATCAAGCCCGGCACGCCGGGAGTCGCCTGGGTGCGCCTCGACCCGCAGGCCGCCTGGCCTGCGTGGCTCGAGTGACCGCCGCACCTGGAGTTTCACCGCCGTGTGTCGCCCGGCTCGAGGGCGTGTCACACCACTACGGTGCGACGGCCGCGATCGATGGCGTGACGCTCGATCTTCCGGCCGGCTGCATGGTGGGCTTCATCGGTCCGGATGGGGTCGGCAAGTCGAGCCTGCTCGGTCTGATCGCGGGAGTCCGCTCGGTCCAGAGCGGAACCGTCCGCGTTCTCGGCGGCGACCAGCGCGATGCCGAGCACCGCCGCGCGATCTGCCCGCGCGTCGCCTACATGCCCCAGGGTCTCGGCGGAAATCTCTATCCCGATCTCACCGTCGCGGAGAACATCGATTTCTTCGGGCGCCTGTTCGGGCTCGCGCCCGCGGAGCGGCGCGAGCGCAGCGCGGAGCTGATGGCGGCGACGGGGCTCGCGGCGTTCGCGGGGCGGCGCGAGCGCGCGCTCTCTGGAGGGATGAAGCAGAAGCTCGGGCTGTGCTGCGCTCTGATCCACGACCCGGACCTCTTGATCCTCGACGAGCCGACCACGGGCGTCGATCCGCTCTCGCGCCGGCTGTTCTGGGAGCTGATCGATCGCATGCGCGCGCGGCGACCCGGCATGAGCGTCGTGGTCGCGACCGCGTACATGGAAGAGGCCGAGCACTTCGACTGGTTGGTTTTGCTCGACGCCGGCCGCGTTCTCGCGACGGGCTCGCCCGCGGAGCTCGAGGCGCGCGCCGGGGCGAAGGGCCTGGAGGCGGCCTACGTCGCGCTGCTTCCGGATGCGCGCCGGCACGGACACCGCGCGTTCGCGATCGCGCAGCGACCAGCCGGCGACGGAGAAGCCGCGATCGAGGCGAGGGACCTGACGCGGCGCTTCGGCAGCTTCACCGCCGTCGATCGTGTGAGCTTCCGGATCGAGCGCGGGGAGATCTTCGGCTTTCTCGGACCGAACGGCTGCGGAAAGAGCACGACGATGAAGGTCCTCACGGGATTGCTGCCGGCGAGCGAGGGGACGCCACTCCTCCTGGGCCGCGAAGTGAATCCCCGCGACATCGAGGTGCGTCGCCGGATCGGCTACATGTCGCAAAGCTTCTCGCTCTACACCGAGCTCACGGTGCGACAGAACCTGGAACTGCACGGAAGACTCTTCGGGTCGCGCGAGCCGGACCTCGGTCGCCGCATCTCGGAGCTCGTGAGTCAGTTCGAGCTCGTCGACTCTCTCGATCGGCTCACCTCCGACCTGCCGCTGGGCGTTCGTCAGCGACTCTCGCTCGCGGTGGCCGTGATACACGAGCCCGAGATCCTGATTCTCGACGAGCCGACGTCTGGCGTGGATCCCATCGCGCGAGACCGCTTCTGGGAGCTGCTCGCGGATCTGTCGCGCCGCCGCGTCGTCACGATCTTCGTGTCCACTCACTTCATGAACGAGGGTGCGCGCTGCGATCGAATCGCGCTCATGAACGCGGGACGGGTACTCGCGTGCGAGCGTCCCGAGGCCCTCGTCGAGTCGCAGGGCGCCGCGACGCTCGAGGACGCGTTCATCGCCTTGATCCGCGCAGATGCGCGAGCTCCCGAGGCGGACGCGGCGGCGGCTCCCGCGGCGCGTGAGTCGCGTGCGAGCTCGGCCGTCTCGAGCTGCCAGCGAGCCCCGAGTATCGGCCGGCTTCTCGCGTACGCGCGCCGCGAGCTGCTGGAGCTGCGGCGCGACCCGATCCGGCTGGCCATGTGTCTGGTCGCTCCGCTCGTGCTCCTGGTCGTGCTCGGCTACGGGATCTCGATGGATGTCGAGGATCTCCCATACGCGGTCTTCGATCGCGACCAGAGCCCCGCGAGTCGCGCCTACCTCGATCAGTACGACGGGTCGCGCTACTTCTCGGCCCGGGCGCCGATCCTCTCCGAAGCCGAGCTCGAGCGACGACTCCAGGCGGGCGAGCTGCGCGTCGCGATCGAGATCCCGGCCGGATTCGGGCGCGAGCTCGCGGCCGGCCACCAGCCGGAAGTCGGCATCTGGCTCGACGGGGCGCTGCCCTTCCGCGCTGAGACGGCACGGGGCTACGTGGTCGGGATCGAGGAGCGGTACCTGCGCGCTCTCGCTGCGCGAGCCGACGGGATCGAGTCGGTGCCGGTGCCGGCGGACGTGGTGCCGCGCTTCCGGTACAACCCGGAGAGTCGCAGCGTCGTCGCGATCGTGCCAGGCGTCATTCCGCTCGTGCTCCTGCTGATCCCGGCCATGATGATGGCGGTGGCGGTCGTGCGCGAGATCGAGCTCGGGTCGATCGTCAACTTCTACGCGACGCCGGTTCGCCCGCTCGAGTTCCTGCTCGGCAAGCAGCTTCCGTACGTCGCCGTGAGTCTCGTCTCGTTCGCGAGCGTGACGGCGACCGCGAGCCTTCTGTTCCAGGTGCCGCTCCGGGGCAGCTTCGCCGCGCTGGCCGCGGGCGCGGTCCTGTACGTCTGGTCGGCCACGGGGCTGGGCTTGCTCGTCTCCGCATTCACTCGTACGCAGGTGGCCGCCATCGTCGCGACCACGATCCTGACGATCCTGCCGACGATCCAGTTCTCCGGGCTGATCGGGCCCGTCTCGTCGCTGACCGGTGCGGGGGCCGTGATGGCTCGCGGCTTTCCGGCGTCGTGGTTCAACCAGGTGAGCGTCGGCGCGTTCACCAAGGGACTGAGCATGGCGGATCTCCTGCCCGCCTATGCGGCGCTCGCGGCGTTCGCGGCGACCTACACGGGGGTGAGCCTCTCCCTCCTGCGGAAGCAGCAGCGCTGATGCGGCGTCGGTTGGCGAGCATCTACTGGCTCGGGCGGAAGGAGCTCGTCAGTCTGCGCCGCGATCCCGTCCTCGCGTTCTTCGTCGTCTACGCGTTCACGTACGCGGTCTACGTTCCCTCGGCCACGACCGGGCTCGAGGTTCGCCACGCGTCCGTGGCCTTCCTCGACGAAGACCGTTCGAATCTCTCGGCGCGCCTGCGGGACGCCGTACGCACGCCCTACTTCCGGACGCCGCAGGAGGTCTCGTCCAGCGACATCGACCCCGAGATGGACGCAGGGACCTACACGTTCGTGATCGACGTGCCCCCTCGCATAGAGGCGGACCTCCTGGCCGGACGACCGCCTTCGCTTCAGATCCTCGTCGACGCGACGGCCATGAGTCAGGCGGGCGTCGGCGTCGGATACCTCACGCGCATGCTCGGCGACGAGATCGAGGAGTTCGTGACCGGAACGCGTGGTCCGAAGCCCACGCCGATCCTGAGCACGATCCGGGTCGCCTTCAATCCGAATCTCGAGCAGTCGTGGTACATGGGCATCGTCCAGCTGATCAACAACGTCACGATGCTCGCGATTCTCCTCACGGGCGCCGCGCTGCTTCGCGAGCGCGAGCACGAGACGATCGAGCACCTGCTCGTGATGCCGCTCGCGCCGCTCGAGATCGCGCTCGCGAAGGTCTGGGCCAACGGGCTCGTGATCGTGGTCGGAGCCGCTGCATCGCTCGGCGCCGTCGTGCACTACGGGCTCGGCGCTCCGATTCGCGGCTCGATCCCGCTCTTCCTCCTCGGAACCGTGACCTACCTCTTCTCGATGTCCGCCGTGGGGATCTTCCTCTCGACGCTGGTGCGCTCGATGCCGCAGTTCGGGCTGCTGCTCGTACCGGTGATCATCCCGATGATCTCGCTGTCCGGCGGAATCACGCCGTTGGAGAGCATGCCGGCGGCGCTCCAGGTGCTGATGCAAGCATTGCCGACGGCTCACTTCGTGAGCTTCACGACCGCGGTCGTGTACCGCGGAGCGGGGATCGACGTGGTCTGGGAATCGTTCGCCGCCATCGCCGCGATCGGCGCGGTCTTCTTCTTCGCGGCGCTCTTCCGGTTCCGCGCCAGCGTCGCCGTCGCGCGCTGATCGCGCGCGAGGCCCCGGACGGCGATCGACGTGCCCACGGGCTCATCAGCGGTTGCCCGCGGATTGGGCACGAACCCCGCCGCCCGAGACCGGGACGGCCTCGAACGACGAGAACGCCGCGGCGGCCCGTGACTTGCAGCGTGGCACACTCGCCGCAAAGTCGCGGGAGGAGAAGATCGTGTCGGGAGTGAAGGTTCTCGTTCTCTGCCTCGGGCTCGGCCTGCTGCCCACGACGCACGTGAGCGCAGGCGACATGACGGATCACTCGCTCGAGCAGGTCCTGATCGAGTCGGCCACCACGCCGGAACAGCACGCGGCGCTGGCGAACTACTACAAGGCCCAGGCGACCGGGGCGCGCCAGCAGGCCGCGTATCACCGCCAGATGGGAGCATCGTATGCGGCCGGAAAGATCGTGACGCTGCAGGCGCAGAAGGAGCACTGCGCGAAACTCGAGTCACTCGCCGAGTCGAGCGCCCAGGAGTACGACAAGCTCGCAGAGGCGCACGCGGCGCTGGCGAAGAAGTAGCGGCGCAGGCGATCAGGGGCGAAGGCTCGCAAGGAGACGGCGCTCCAAGAACACCGCCTCCTCGCGGAACACGCGCTCCAGCACCTCGCGGCTCTCGGGCATCGCCCGAGTGTAGGTCAGAGCGGGGGCAGCTCTCTCGCCGAGATGCTCTTCCAGGCCGGCCGGCTGC
>JBBDXF010000049.1:0-14263 GCA_040902485.1 Myxococcota bacterium
CCCCCCCCCCCCCACCCAGCTCCGCTCGGCTGCGCCTCGCTGCGCGCCGCACCTGCGGTGCGGCTTGCGTCGGAGCGCAGTCGCGCAGTCGCTACGCGTTGGCGCTCGGATCCGAGGCGTGCTCCGCCAGCTCGACCGTGGTCGCGAACAGCGCGCCCTCGGCGGGGGTGCCGTGCTCGAGCCGACACGCGGAAGCGTCGACCGAGCCGGCGCCGAGCACGTCGGCGAGCACCGCGCGCAGCGCCGCGACCTCGGCGTCGCCGCCGCGCACCTCGAGCCGCGCGACCGGCCAGCGCAGGCTCTTCTTCGCGCCGGTCTTCGCGCCGCGGATCGCGGCCGAGACCTCGCGCGCGGCGTCGTACGAGCGTCCGGCGCGCTCGAGCGAGATGGCCGCGAACTCGGCGGGCGTCGGCCAGGGGCTGGTGTGGATCGAGCGCTCTCGGCCGGCGCCGGCGAAGCGCCACGACCAGACCTCCTCGGTCACGAACGGCAGCGCGGGCGCGAACAGGCGCAGGAACACGCGCAGCGCGAGCTGCAGCGTCGCGAGCGCCGACTCGCGGCCGTCCGACGCCGTGTCGGCGTAGGCGCGAACCTTCACGATCTCGAGGTAGTTGTCGCAGAAGTCCCAGAACGCCTCTTCGGTCGCTTGCAGCGCGGGCGCGAACTCGAAGTCGTCGAACGCCAACGTCGCGCGCTCGACGACCGCTGCGAGCTTGGCGGCGAAATCGACGTCGAGCGGATGGGTGATGCGGGAGGCCGGGTGCGACTCCGCGGTCGCTTCCGCGCGCTCGAGCTGCAGAAGCGCGAAGCGCCCGGCGTTGGCGAGCTTGGTCGCGAGCCGGCGGCCGAGCTTCATCACCTGCTCGTCGAGCGCGGTGTCGGCGCCGAGCCGCGCGCGCGCTGCCCAGTAGCGCACCGCGTCGACCGAGTGCGCGTCGAGCAGCGCCATCGGCGTCACCACGTTGCCCTTCGACTTGGACATCTTCTTGCGGTCGGGATCGAGGATCCAGCCCGAGATCGCGGCGTTGCGCCACGGGATCTCGCGCTCGTGCATCCACGCCTTCACGATCGTGTAGAACGCCCAGGTGCGGATGATCTCGTGCGCCTGCGGGCGCATGTCCATCGGGAAGAGCTTCGCGTGCCGGTCCGGGTCGAGCGGCCAGCCGCTGGCGATCTGCGGTGTGAGCGACGAGGTCGCCCAGGTGTCCATCACGTCGGGGTCGCCGCTGAAGCCGCCCGCGCGATCGCGTTGCGCTTCGGTGTAGCCCGGCGGCGTGGCCGAGAGCGGATCGACCGGCAGGCTCTCGGGCGCCGCGAAGATCGGGCGCGCGTGGTCGGGCGCGCCGTCCGCGTCGAGCGGGTACCAGACCGGGAACGGCACGCCGGAGTAGCGCTGCCGGCTGATGCACCAGTCCTGGTTCAGGCCCTCGACCCAGTTCTCGTAGCGCGCGCGCATGTAGCCGGGATGCCACTGGACCTTGCGGCCCTGCTCGAGCAGCGCCTGCTTGTGCACGAGCAGCCGCACGAACCACTGCCGGGTCGGCACGAACTCGAGCGGGCGCGAGCCGCGCTCGTAGTACTTCACCGCGTGCACGATCGCGCGCGGCTCGCCGACCAGCGCGCCCGCCGCACGCAAGAGCTCGACGCTTTTCGCCTGCGCCTGCTTCACGGTCTTGCCCTCGAGGCCGGCCCACGCCTCGCGCGCGCGCGCGGGATCGGCGCTCTCGAACGGCGCTTCGCCGAAGGTCACTTTTCGCATGCGGCCGTCGAGGCCGATCAGCTGGCGCAGCGGCAGCTCGCCCCCGCGCCAGAAGTCGACGTCGGCCTGATCGCCGAACGTGCAGACCATCAGGATGCCGGTGCCCTTCTCGGGATCCGCGTGCGGCGAGGGCAGGATCGGCACGGGCGCGTGGAACAGCGGCGTGCGCGCGCGCTTGCCGAAGTACGGCTGGTAGCGCGGGTCGTCGGGATGCGCGACGACGGCGACGCACGCGCCGAGCAGCTCCGGGCGCGTGGTCGAGATCGTGAACTCGCCGCCGCCCTCGATGCCGAAGCGCAGGTCGTGGTACGCGCCGGGCTGCTCGCGGTCCTCGATCTCGGCCTGCGCGACCGCGGTGCGATCGTCGACGTCCCAGACCGTCGGCGCGAACTTCTGGTACGCCTCGCCCTTCCGCACCAGGTCGAGGAACGACAGCTGCGACGTGCGCCGGCAGCGCTCGTCGATCGTGGTGTACTGCGTCGTCCAGTCGACCGATAGCCCGATCCGGCGCCACACGTCCTCGAACGCGCGCTCGTCCTCGGCGGTGACCCGCGCGCACGCCTCGATGAAGTTGCGCCGCGAGACCTCCTCGACGCGCTCGTCCTTCGGCCGCTCGCGGGTCGGCTGAAAGGAAGGGTCGTACGCCTTGCGCGGGTCGGGCCGGATCCCGAACACGTTCTGCACGCGCCGTTCGGTGGCGAGCCCGTTGTCGTCCCAGCCGATCGGGTAGAAGGTGTTCTTGCCGCGCATGCGCTGATAGCGAACGATCAGGTCGGCTTGCGTGAAGCTGAAGGCGTGGCCGATGTGCAGCGATCCCGAGACGGTCAGCGGCGGCGTGTCGACCGCGAACGTCTCCGACCGCGGGCGGGTCGCGTCCCAGCGATACAGCCCGTCGCGCTCCCAGCGCGCGGCCCACTCGCGCTCGGCCTTGGCGGGGTCGTAGCTCTGGGGAATCTCGCTCATCTCGTCCTCTGTCCGGGCTACCAGAGCGCCCAGCTGCCGGTCGCGCGCACGTACACGGCCAGCGCCGCGTTCGTGACCGCGTGGGCCGAGACGCATGATACGAGGTCGCCGCGCGCGATCCAGAGCCCGCACATCAAGAGGCCGTACCCGCTCGCGGCCAGCCACTCGTGCGGGGCGTGGCCGAGCGCGAACGCCGCGCTCGAGACGAACAGCGCCAGGGCGCTCCACTCGCCGGGTGCGATGCTCGCCAGCGACCCCCGCTCGAGCGCGTCGCCGAGCGGCGCCTGCGAGCCCGCGCGCCGCGCGCGCTCGAACAGCAGCACCAAGCCGAGCAGCCAGCCGCGCAGCAACGGCTCCTCGACGAGCGGCGGCAGCGCGCTCGCGACCAGCGCGCGCGCGAGCCAAGCCGAGTCCGGCCACGGCGCCGCCTCGGCCGGAGCGAACGGCGCGAGCAGCGCGATCCAGAGCGCGGTGCCCGCGAGCCCGGCGACCGCGCCGAGCGTGAGCGAGCCCGAGACGCCCTTCGGACCGCGCAGCGGACGCCACACGCGCATGGCCCAGAGAAGCGCCGCGCCCACCGCGAGCGCGCGTCCGCCGTACAGCGCAAGCGGCTGCGTGCGTCCGTCGAACAGCGAGCCGAGCCCCACGTAGGCCAGATAGGGAAGTGCGTACGGCAGGAGCAGCGCACGCGGGGACGGCGAGGGCGGGGCGGGCATGGGCCCGCTACTGTAGCCGCGGCCACCCCGCGCGGTCCCGCGGAGTCTCCGTGGACGAAGAAGTCGTCGCACGCGTCGAGCTTGCGGGTCTGTCCGGGCTCGGCCGCGCGCAAGCGCAGCATCTGATCGACCGCTTCGGCTCGGCGCGCGCGGTGCTGCGCGCGAGTCCGAAGGCGAGGGCGGCTTGGCTTTCCCCCGCGCTCGGCGAGCGGCTCGAAGCCGCGCTGCGCGCACCCGTCGCGAGGCAGCGACTCGCCGACGCCGCCGCGCGCGGCATCCGCGCGCTCGCGCCGGGCGCGGCCGAGTTTCCGGCCGTGCTGGCCTCGATTCCGGATCCGCCGCTGGTGGTCTGGGCGCGCGGGCCGCTGCGCGCGGGACCCGCGCTCGCGATGGTGGGCGCACGGCGCGCGTCGAGTCGCGCACTTGTCTGCGCGCGAGGCTTCGCCGCCGAGATCGCGAAGGCCCGGATCGCCGTGATCAGCGGCCTCGCCTACGGCGTCGACGCCGCCGCGCACGAGGGCGCGCTCGACGGCCGCGGGCACACGGTCGCGGTGCTGGCGTCGGGACTCGATCAGGTCACGCCGCGCGGTCAGCGCAAGCTCGCGGAGCGCATCCTCGACGCGGGCGGGGCCTGGCTCTCCGAGCACCCGCCCGGCGAGGGCGCGCATCCGCACCACTTCCCGGAGCGCAATCGCCTGATCAGCGGGCTGGCGAGCGCCACGTTGATCGTCGAGGCGCGCGAGAGGAGCGGGTCGCTGTGGACCGCGCGCCACGCGCTCGAGCAGGGCCGCGACGTGCTGGTGGTGCCGGGGCCGATCGACTCCGAGCTGTGCCGGGGCACCAACCGGCTGCTGCGCGACGGCGCGACCCCGATCCTGGAGCCGGCCGACGCGATCGAGGCCGTGCTCGGTCCGCTGGCGCGCAGGACCGAGCCGCCGGAGCCCGCCGCGGGCGACGCGGCCCCACCGAGCGACCCGGCGCGTGCGCTCCTGGCGCTGCTCGCAGATGGCCCGCGCGACCTCGACGCGATCGCGCGGGCGCTGGGCCGCAGCCCGGCCGAGCTGTCGGGGCTGCTGCTCGAGCTCGAGCTCACGGGCCTGGTGCAGCGCGTCGGCGCGCGCGTCGCGCGCACGCGGCCCGGCTGATCGGCGCGGGCTATGTTCCGGCCGTGGCTCTCGAGCGTGTGCAGGTGGTGGGAGGCGGGCTCGCGGGCTGCGAGGCGGCCTGGCAGCTCGCCCGGCGGGGTGTGCCGGTGCGGCTCTTCGAGATGCGCCCGGTACGCACCTCCCCGGCCCACTCGACCGACCAGCTCGCCGAGCTGGTGTGCTCGAACAGCCTGCGCTCCGACGCGCCCGAGAACGCCGTAGGCCTGCTGCACGAGGAGCTGCGCGGCGCGGGCTCGCTCGTGCTCGCGGCGGCCGACGCGAACCGCGTGCCGGCGGGCTCGGCGCTCGCGGTCGACCGCATCGCGTTCGCGCGTGCGATCGGCGAGCGGATCGAGGCCGAGCCGTTGATCGAGCTCGTGCGCGAAGAGGTGACCGCGCTGCCTGAAGGCCTCGCGATCCTCGCCACCGGCCCGCTCACCAGCGACGCGCTGGCTGCGCAAGTGCAGGCGCTGTGCGGCGACGCGCTCTACTTCTACGACTCGATCGCGCCGGTCGTGCACGCCGACAGCCTCGACCTCGACGTGATCTTCCGCGCCTCGCGCTGGCTCGATCCGGCGCAGGGCGACGGCGACTACCTGAACATCCCTCTCACGCGCGAGGCGTATCTCAGCTTCGTCGCGGAGCTGGTCGCGGCCGAGAAGACGCCGCTCCACCCGTTCGAGAAGCCGCAGTACTTCGAGGGCTGCCTGCCGATCGAGGTGATGGCCGAGCGCGGGCCGCTCACGCTCGCGTTCGGGCCGATGAAGCCGGTCGGGCTCGAGGACCGGCGCGGCGGGCCTACACCGTTCGCTGTCGTGCAGCTCCGTCAGGAGGACAAGGCCGGCACGCTCTACAACCTGGTCGGCTTCCAGACCAAGCTGAAGATCGGCGAGCAACGGCGGATCTTCCGCTCGCTGCCGGGCATGCAGAACGCCGTGTTCGCGCGCTTCGGCTCGGTGCACCGCAATACCTTCATCCGCGCGCCCGAGCTGCTCGACGAGCGCCTGCAGCACCGCGCGCGGCCGGGGCTGCACTTCGCCGGCCAGATGGCGGGCGTCGAGGGCTACGTCGAGTCGGCCGCGCTCGGCCTGCTCGCGGGCGTGTTCGTCGCGGCCCGGGCGCGCGGCGTGGAGGCGCCGCTGCCGCCGACGACCACGGCGCTCGGCGCGTTGCTGCGCCACCTGCGCGAGGCCGACCCGCGCCACTTCCAGCCGATGAACGTGAACTTCGGCCTGTTCCCGCCGCTCGAAGGATCCGCCGCGCGTGCGAAGCGGCGCGATCGCAACCTGCGCATCGCGGAGCGTGCGCGCGCCGATCTCGAGCCCTGGACGCGCGCGGTCGGCGCGGCGCCCGTGTCGCCGTGATTCCCGAGGACGAAAGGGCCTTGGCCGCGTTCGCGCGCCATCTCGACTCCGAGCGCGGGCTCTCCAAGCACACGCTGCGCGCGTATCTGTCCGAGGCCGGGCGCCTGGCGGAGCTGCCCGAGTGCGTGCGCAGCGGCGGGCTCGACAAGATCGACGCGCTGGCGGTGCGCTCGTACCTGGCGAGCTTCCACCGCACGCACAAGTCCTCGACGCGCAATCGCCGGCTCGCCGCGCTGCGCGCGTTCTTCCGCTTCCGCGTGCGCGGCGGTCAGCGGCTGGCCGATCCGACCGAGGGCCTGCCCGGGCCGAAGGCCGGCCTGCGGCTGCCGTCGCCACTCTCGGTCGAGGACTGCGAGCGGCTGGTCGAGGTCGAGGAGGCCGAGCGCGCGCCGCGGCTCGCGATCCGCGACCGCGCGCTGTTCGAGCTGCTGTACGGCACGGGCCTGCGCGTCGGCGAGCTCAGCCGCCTGCGCGTGCGCGACTGGGATCCGCAGCGCCGCGAGCTGCGCGTGTTCGGCAAGGGCCGCAAGGAGCGCGTGGTGCCGGTGCCGGTCAAGGCGCGCGCGGCGCTCGAGGCCTGGCTCGCGCTGCGCGAGCCGAAGGGGCTGCTCGCGCAGGCGCTGTTCACCAACGCGCGCGGAGGCGCGCTCTCCGACCGCGGCGTGCGCGTGATCCTGCGCCGGCGCATGCTGGTCGCGGGCATCGCGCGGCCGGCGAGCCCGCACACGCTGCGCCACTCCTACGCCACGCACCTGCTCGACGCCGACGTCGACCTGCGCGCGATCCAGGAGCTGCTCGGCCACGAGCGGCTCTCCACCACGCAGCGCTACACGCACGTCTCCGCCGAGCGTCTGGCGCGAATCTACCGGCAGGCGCACCCTCGCGCGAAGGGAAGCTAGAGCGCATGTCGAAGAGCAGCGAGTTCCACGGAACCACGGTCGTCGCCGTGCGCCGCGACGGGCGCGTCGTGCTGGCCGGCGACGGCCAGGTCACGTTCGGCAGCACGGTGATGAAGCACACCGCGCGCAAGATCCAGCGCCTGCGCGGCGGCAAGGTGCTGGCGGGCTTCGCCGGCTCGACGGCCGACGCGTTCGCGCTCGCGGAGCGCTTCGAGGCCAAGCTCGAGGAGCGTGGCGGGATCCTGCGCCGCGCCGCGGTCGAGCTCGCCAAGGACTGGCGCACCGACCGCATGCTGCGCAGGCTCGAGGCGCTCCTGATCGTGGCGGACGCGCAGGACACGCTGGTGATCTCCGGCAATGGCGACGTGATCGAGCCGGACGGCGGCGTCACCGCGATCGGCTCGGGCGGACCGTTCGCGCTGGCCGCCGCGCGCGCGCTGTTCGACGCGACCTCGCTGTCCGCGCGCGAGATCGCCGAGCGCAGCCTGCGCATCGCCGCGGAGATCTGCCTGTACACGAACGACCAGCTCACCTTCGAGGAGCTCGAGACGTGAACACCTTCACGCCGCGCGAGGTCGTGTCGGAGCTCGACCGCTTCATCGTGGGGCAGAACGCCGCCAAGCGCGCGGTCGCGATCGCGCTGCGCAACCGCTGGCGGCGGCAGCAGGTGCGCGGCGAGCTGCGCGACGAGATCCACCCCAAGAACATCCTGATGATCGGTCCGACCGGCGTCGGCAAGACCGAGATCGCGCGGCGCCTGGCCAAGCTCGCGGCCGCGCCGTTCGTGAAGGTCGAGGCCTCGAAGTTCACCGAGGTCGGGTACGTCGGCCGCGACGTCGAGTCGATCGTGCGCGACCTGGTCGAGGTGGGCGTGAAGCTGGTGCGCGAGGAGGAGCTCGCCAAGGTGCGCGCCTCGGCCGAGCGCATCGCCGAGGAGCGCCTGCTCGACGCGCTCTACCCGCGCGGGCCCGGCGCGGCCGGCGCCCCCGACGCCACGCGCGAGCGCATGCGCGAGAAGCTGCGCGACGGCTCGCTCGAGGAGCGCGAGGTCGAGCTCGAGCTGCCCGAGCGCGCGGGGCCGGTGTTCGAGATCCTCGCGCCGGGCGGGGTCGAGGACGTGGGCGGCGCGCTCAAGGACCTGATGGGCGGCTTCCTGCCCAAGAAGATGCGCTCGCGCCGGCTCAAGGTGTCGCAGGCGCGCGAGCTTTTGCGCGACGACGAGGCCGGCCGGATGATCGACGCCGAGGCCGTGCGTGAGCAGGCGGTCGCGCGCGTGGAGCAGACCGGGATCGTGTTCATCGACGAGATCGACAAGATCGCGCGGCGCGAGTCACAGGCCGGAGGCCCGGACGTGTCACGCGAGGGCGTGCAGCGCGACCTGCTGCCGATCGTCGAGGGCACGAGCGTCCAGACCAAACACGGCAGCGTGCGCACCGATCACGTGCTGTTCATCGCGGCCGGCGCCTTCCACGTGTCGCGTCCGTCGGACCTGATTCCCGAGCTGCAGGGCCGCTTCCCGATCCGCGTCGAGCTCGAGGATCTCGACGAGGCGGCGTTTGTGCGGATCCTCGAGGAGCCGCACAATGCCTTGGTGAAGCAGTATCAGGCGTTGCTTTTGACCGAGGGCGTGACGCTCGAGTTCAAGCCCGACGCGGTGCGCGAGATCGCGCGCATCGCCGCGGTGGTGAATCGCTCGACCGAGAATATCGGCGCGCGGCGCCTGCACACGGTGCTGGAGCGGCTGCTCGATGAGACGCTCTTCGACGCGCCCGACCTGGGCGGCTCGAGCGTGGTGTTCGACGCGGCGCGCGTTTCGGAACGGCTCGCCGGGATCGCGGGCGACCGGGAGCTGTCCCGGTTCATCCTGTAGGGCGCGATGGAAGAGCTGATCCACAAGGCGAAGATCCTGGTCGAGGCGCTGCCGTACATCCGGGCGTTCGCGGACAAGACGGTGGTGATCAAGTACGGTGGCGCGGCGATGGAGAACGACGCGCTCAAGGCCTCGTTCGCCAAGGACGTGACACTGCTGCGCTTCATCGGGCTGCGCGTGGTGATCGTGCACGGCGGCGGGCCGCAGATCGGCAAGCTGCTGGAGCGCCTGGGCAAGCCGACCGAGTTCGTCGACGGCGTGCGCGTGACCGACGACGAGACCATGGAGGTCGTCGAGATGGTGCTCGGCGGCCAGATCAACGGCGAGATCGTCTCGCTGATCGGCGAGGCCGGCGGCCAGGCGATCGGGCTCACCGGCAAGGACTCGGGCGGCTTCCTGCGCGTGCGCAAGCTGCTCGGGCCGGGCGGGCGCGACCTCGGGGGTGGGGGCGCGCCCGAGCGCGTCGACGTCTCGCTGATCCGCACGCTGACCAAGGACGGCTTCATCCCGGTGATCGCGCCCGTCGGCGTCGATGCCGCGGGCGACACCTACAACGTGAACGCCGACACCGCGGCGGGCGCGATCGCGGAGGCGCTCGCGGCCGAGAAGCTGATGCTGCTCACCGACGTGGTCGGGGTGCTCGACGAGGACAAGAACCTGATCGCCCAGATGAGCGAGGCCGACGTGCGCAGCGCGATCGGCGACGGCACCGTGAAGGGCGGCATGATTCCCAAGCTAGAGTGCGCCGTGCACGCGCTCGAGCACGGCGTGACGGCGGCGCACATCATCGACGGGCGCGTGCCGCACGCGCTCCTGCTCGAGATCTTCACCGATGGCGGCGTGGGGACGAAGCTTGTCCACAATCCGATCCGCTGACGGGGCGCCCAAGGACTTCCTGTCGATCGAGGACTGGCCGCGCGACGAGATCGAGCGCATGCTCGCGCGCGCGGCGGAGCTCAAGGCGCTGCGCAAGCGGCGCGTGCCCGTGCGCTCGCTCGAGGGCTGCTCGGTGCTGCTCTACTTCGCGAAGCCGAGCCTGCGCACCTTCGTGACCTTCGAGATCGGCGTCGTCGAGCTCGGCGGATTCCCGGTCTATCTGCCGCCCGGCCAGGTGCAGATCGGCGAGCGCGAGCCGCCCGAGGACGTGGCGCGCAACCTGTCGCGCTGGTGCCACGCGATCGTGGCGCGCACCTACGGCCACGACGTGATCGAGTCGCTCGCCTCGCACGCGAGCGTGCCCGTGGTCAACGCGCTCACCGACCGGCTGCACCCGTGCCAGGCGATGGCCGACGCGCTCACGATCCTGGAGCACGGCGACCTGCGCCGCGACGAGCTCTGCTACATCGGCGACGGCAACAACATGTGTCACTCGCTCTTGAACCTGGCCGGGTGTCTGGGCATGCGGCTGGTCGTGAGCACGCCGCCCGGCTACGCGCCCGACGCCGCGATCGCCGAGCGCGCCAGCGACCTCGCCACGCGCAACGGCGGCCAGATCCGCTTCGTCGCGAACCCGCACGAGGCGGTGAAGTCCGCGAGCTTCGTCTACACGGACGTGTGGGCGAGCATGGGCCAGGAGGCGGAAGCCGCGCAGCGCCGCGCCATCTTCCGCCCGTTCCAGGTCAACGCCGCGCTGTTCGCCTCGGCGCCCGCGCACGCCAAGCTCCTGCACTGTCTGCCCGCGCACCGCGACGAGGAGATCACCGCGGACGTGTTCGAGTCCGAGCGCTCGATCGTGTTCGACCAGGCGGAGAACCGCCTGCACGCGCAGAAAGCGATCCTCGAGCGGCTGATCGTCGCCTAGCCCGGCAGCGAGCGACACACCCGCCAACGACGTCCCTTCCCGCCTGGCGCTCTCAACTTCGGATCGAGCGCCCCCGATAGCTTCGAAGCAAGGTTGGCAAGCGCACGTGCGCATCGGATATGCGCATTCGGTGCGCGCATCGCAGTGGAGGCGGGATGAGCTCGAGCCACGATCCCGACGCGGCCTCGCCCGAGGCGGCGCGGACGAGCGTGCGCGTCGATCTGCCGGACACGTTCCAGGCAGAGATCCGCAACCTCGCGCGCGCGCTGCCCGGGCTCGACTACTTCGAGATCCTCGGCGTCTCGCGGGCCGCGACGCCCGACGAGATTCGCGACGCCTTCTTCGAGCGCTCGAAGACCTTCCACCCGGACCGCTACTTCAAGAAGGAGCTCGGTCCGTACGCGGGGCTCTTGACTGAGATCTACAAGCGCATCGTCGCGGCGCACGACGTGCTGCGCGACTCGAAGCTGCGCACGGGCTATCAGCGCACGCTCTCCGAGAGCACCGGCGCCGCCAAGCCGTCGCCGTTCGCCAGCAAGCCCAAGCCCGCCGCGAAGCCCGCCGCGGCCGCGCCCGCCGGACGCGGCTCGTCGCTGCGCAACCGTCTCGGGCTGCAATCGCCGGGGCTCGTGCTCGACTCGCTGCAGAAGCAGCTCGAGCAGAGCCGCGCGCGCGCCGCCAAGCACTTCGAAGCGGCGCTCGCCTACAAGAGCAGCGGGGACTGGGCGCGCGCCGCGCAGCTCGTCGAGCTCGCGCTCGCCTTCGACCCGCGCGAGAAGCAGTACCACGAGGAGCTCGCCGAGATCCTGCCGCGCGCGAACACCGACCGCGCCGCCGACGTCCGGCGCAAGGCCGAGCTGCTCCTGCACGGCGATCGCGCCGGCGCCGCGGAGCTGCTCGAGGAGGCCGCGCAGCTCTGCCCGACGGACGCGGAGCTCGCGTTCAAGCTCTCGACCCTGCTGTTCGGGCTCGGTAGCGACCTCGCGAAGGCCGCGCTCTACGGCGAGCGGGCCGTCGCCCTCGACGAAGACGAGCTGCGCTTCCGCAAATCGCTGGGCTCGATCTACCGCCAGGCCGGCGAGCCGCAGAAGGCCCGCAAGCACCTGCAGCGCGCCTGGGAGCTCGATCCGCTGGACAAGGAGATCCGACTGGCCTTGCAGACACTGTGACGTGTCGGAAGTCATGAGGGAAGGACGATGAGTCGAGTAATCGGAATCGATCTGGGAACGACGAACTCGTGCGTGGCGATCCTCGAGGAGGGACAGCCGGTCGTGATCCCGAACACTGGTGGCTACAAGACGACTCCCTCGATTTTCGCCGTGACCGAGGAGGGCAAGCGGCTGGTCGGACATCTCGCCAAGCGCCAGGCCGTCACCAACGCCAGGAACACCGTGTACGCGGCGAAGCGCCTGATCGGACGCTCCTTCGACTCGCCCGAGGTCGCCGCCTTCAAGTCGCTGCTCCCCTACGAGCTCGCCGAGGGCCCGAACAACGACGTGCGCGTGCGCGTCGCGGGCCGCGTGTACACGATCCCCGAGATCTCGGGCATCGTGCTGCGCGAGATGAAGCGCGTCGCCGAGGAATACCTGGGCGACACCGTGCAGCAGGCGGTCATCACCGTGCCCGCGTACTTCAACGACGCGCAGCGGCAGACCACGCGCGACGCGGGCCGCATAGCCGGCCTCGAGCTGCTGCGCATCATCAACGAGCCGACCGCCGCGGCGCTCGCCTACGGCTTCGGCCGCGACAAGACCGAGGTCGTCGCGGTCTACGATCTGGGCGGCGGCACCTTCGACGTCTCGATCCTGCAGATGGGCAAGGGCGTGATCGAGGTGCTCGCGACCAACGGGGACACCCAGCTCGGCGGCGAGGACTTCGACCGGCGCATCGTCCAGTTCCTGCTCTCGTCGTTCAAGGAGAAGGAAGGCCTCGACCTCGGCGGCGACACCATGGCGCTGCAGCGGCTGAAGGACGCCTCGGAGAAGGCGAAGTGCGATCTGTCGCAGGTCGCGTCGTCGGAAATCAACCTGCCGTTCATCGCCGCCGACGCGGAGGAGAATGCGCTGCACATGAGCGTGGTGCTCTCGCGCGAGAAGCTCGAGGAGCTGACGTCGGAGCTGGTCGAGCGCACGCGCGGCATCGTGCAGCGCGCGCTCGAGGACGCGAACGTGGCGGCCGAGCGGATCGATCAGGTGCTGCTGGTCGGCGGCCAGACGCGCATGCCGCTGGTGCAGCGCTTCGTCGCGCAGCTGTTCGGCAAGACGCCGCACAAGGGTGTCAATCCCGACGAGGTCGTGGCGGTGGGCGCGGCGATCCAGGCCGCGATGCTCGCCGAGGAGAAGGAGGGTCCGCTGCTCGTCGATGTCACGCCGCTGTCGCTCGGCATCGCGACCTTCGGCGGTCACTTCGCGCGGCTGATCGATCGCAACACCACCGTGCCGACCTCGCGCCAGGAGATCTTCACCACCACGCGCGACAACCAGACCGCCGTGAAGATCCGCGTGCTGCAGGGCGAGAGCGAGCGGGCGGACGACAACGATCTGCTCGGCGAGTTCGTGCTGGCGGGAATTCCGCAGGGACCGAAGGGCGGACCCGAGATCGAGGTCACGTTCGACATCGACGCGAACGGCATCGTGTCGGTCTCGGCGCGCGATCTCGCGACCGGACGCGCGCAGTCGATCCAGGTCAACCCGCGCGGCACGCTCTCGCCCGAGGAGATCGAGCGGCTGGCGAGACAGTACGACCAAGGCAACGAGGTGGCGGTCAAGGGCTAGGCGTTGGGCGATTCACGACACGATGAAGTGACGCGCTTGCTGAAGCGAGGGCTCAACCACTACGGGTTGGGCGATCTCGACGGCGCGATTGCGTGCTGGGAACAAGCGCGCGCGCTCGACCCGGAGAACCAGGCCGTGCACGACTACCTCGAGACCGCGTACGAGGAGAACGGCGGCGCGCGCAAGAAGGCCGCGCCGCCGCGCGCGCCCGCGGCGCCCTCGCGCAGCTTCCCGCCCCCCCGCCCGGAGAAGTCGGCGCCCGGCAAGATAGTCACCGACGACGACGACACGCCCAAGAGCGGCCCGGTCATCGAGTTCGAAGCCGACGACGATCCCGACACGCAGCTCCAGCTCGCCCTGCAGGCGTACAAGGAAGGTCGCTTCGACGACGCCTGGCGCGAGCTGAACGAGGTGGCGAAAACGCAGCCCGGCCGCCTCGACGTGCAGGGCTACCTGCAGCTCGTGCGCACCGAGCGCGCGCAGACCTGGGCCAAGGAGATCGGTGACCAGGGCCGCGTGCTCAAGCGCAAGATCACCACCGCACAGATCATGCAGCTCAAGCTGAAGCCGGACGAGGGCTTCATGCTCGCGCAGATCGACGGCCGCCTCTCGATCGCCGACCTGATCAGCCTGTCGACCGCCGACCACGTCCGCACCCTCGCGGTCATTGCCAAGCTCCTGCGCGACGAAATCGTCGGGTGAAAGCGCTTCCGACGGCCAGAGTCGGCGGAGCGATCGCGAAGCGCGCGGCCGCCCGCGCGCAGCGAGCAAGCCACGCCGAAGGCGAGCGAAGTGCGGGCGGCGCGGCTCGCCTCGCCGCGCGGCGCGCTGCGCGCGGCTTGCTCGGATTTCTGCGAACGCCGTAGCGGAGAGCGAGTACTACATCTTCTGCCTTCCGACGCCTGCGAGGCGTTGAGCGAGCGTCCGGCAAGCGGAGCGCTTCGCGCGGAGCGCGCAGCGAGCCGAAGGCGA
>JBBDXF010000050.1:0-12162 GCA_040902485.1 Myxococcota bacterium
GGCTTAGCCCCCCCGGGCCCCGCTAGTACTGCATCGCCACTTCACGAAGAAGCGCGATGTTGTCGAGCGCCTTGCCGGCGCCGGCCGCGACCGCGGTGAACGGGTCGTCGCTGCGCACGATCGGCAGCTTGGTCTCCTGGCGCAGCAGCTGATCGAAGTCGCGCAGCAGCGCGCCGCCGCCGACCAGCACGATGCCGCGGTCGACGATGTCGGCCGCGAGCTCCGGGGGCGTGCGCTCGAGCGTCTGCAGGACCGTGTCGATGATCTGGTGGATCGGCTCGGAGAGCGCCTCGCGCACCTCGTCGCTCGACAGCACGATCATCTTCGGGATGCCGGCGACCAGGTCGCGGCCCTTGATCTCCATGGTCTTGGTCGGGCCGTTCGCCATCGCGGTGCCGATCGTGATCTTGATGATCTCGGCCGTGCGCTCGCCGACGAGCAGATTGTGCTTGCGCTTCACGTAGTGGATGATCGCCTCGTCGAGCTTGTCGCCGCCGACGCGTATGGAGCTCGAGGTGACGATGCCGGCCAGCGAGATCACCGCCACGTCGGTGGTGCCGCCGCCGATGTCGATGACCATGTTGCCCGTCGGCTCGGAGACGTTCAGTCCCGCGCCGATCGCGGCCGCCATCGGCTCCTCCATCAGGTAGACCTCGCGGGCGCCGGCGGAGATCGCCGACTCGCGCACCGCGCGCTTCTCCACCGACGTGATGCAGGGCGGAACGCAGATCACGATGCGCGGGCGGACCAGGCGGCGGCGGTTGTGCGCCTTCTGGATGAAGTAGCGGAGCATCGCCTCGGTGACTTCGAAGTCGGCGATCACGCCGTCCTTGATCGGGCGGATCGCGCGGATCGAGCCGGGCGTGCGGCCGACCATCTCCTTCGCTTCCGTGCCCACGGCGAGCACCTTGCGCGTCCCGTTCGGGCCGTCCGCGACCGCCACGACCGAGGGCTCGCTGCAGATGATGCCGCGACCTTTCACGTAGACCAGAACGTTGGCGGTCCCGAGATCGATGGCGAGATCGTTCGAGAGCAGCCCAACCAGCCATCTGTACATCGCGTCGGCTCCGAGTCTCGAGGGGGAACACGCCCCAAGCCTCGTCTTTCATCGGCAAGGACGGTCCGGACCCTGAGCGCGCGCACCGAGATTGGGCTGCGGGCTACGGGCTCTCGGGGGCGGGCTCGGACGTCGCTGGCGGCGCTCCCGCCACCGGCTGCTCCACGAGCTGCAGGAGCTCCTGAACGCGGCCGCGCACCTCGTCCAGGCGGGTGCGCTGCGCGTTGATCAGCTCGTCGCGCTCGGCCACCGCCTCGCGCAAGAGCTGGGCCTCGCCCTCGAGCGTGTCGATGCGCGAGCCGAGCGAGAGGTAGCTCCAGACCAGCAGGACCAGCGCGAGCGCGAGGGCGGTGCCGAGCACCAGCGCGAGCCGGCCCTGCGGCGGGTCCTTCTCGGCGCGCCCGAGCATGCCCGGGCGCGTGCCCGGCGCGGCTGGCGGAACCGACCTGAGCCTGGGCTCCTGGTCCACGGCGTCAGCTCTGGATCACGAGCTTGGAGAGCGACGTGCGGCGCAGGTTCGTCTTCTGAATCGTGCGCACGAGCTCGGTGACCTTCTCCGTGTCGGTCTCGAACGGGTTGTTGCAGATCACGCGCACGTTCAGGAGGTTGCCGAGCCGGATGTTCGACCAGTCGAGGTCGTACTGGATGTTGTTCTGGCGGGCGAGCTTGATGAAGTCGCCGCGCATGCGGGCGCGCGTGTCCTGCGGCGGCTCGGTCTTCGCCTTCTCGATCTCCGAATCGGTGTAGAGCCGATCCACGTGATCGTTGCGCTCGAGCATGTAGAAGAAGCCGCGGTCTCGGCGCAGGTCGTGGAACTGCAGATCGATCATGAACACGCGCGGGTCGTGCCAGGAGATCTGGTGCTTCTCGATGTAGCCCCGCAGCACCTTGCGCTTGATGATCCAGTCGATCTTGCGGTCGAGCTTCTCGGGATCGCTGTCCAGGCAGTCGAGGATGTACTGCCACTCGCGCACGCCCTCGCGCAGCTGATCGCTGACCGGGAACTGCTCCATGTAGCGCTGCGCCATCTCGCAGTAGTCGCGCTGGATCTCGATCGGCGAGTACTCGCGGCCGTTCTCGAGCCGCAGCTTGCGCTTGCAGGTCGTGTCGTAGGAGATGTCCTTGATGGCCTTCACCGGGTGGCGGAGCGTGAAGTCCTTGTTGATGAAGCCGTCCTCGATCATCTGCAGCACGATCGCCGCCGTCGCGATCTTCACGAAGTTCGTGTACTCGCTCATGTTCGAGTCGCCCACGATCACGTGCAGCCGGCGGTACTTCTCGCGGTCGGCGTGCGGCTCGTCGCGCGTGTTGATGATCGAGCGGTCGTTCGTCGTCGTGCCCGAGATCTTCTGGTAGATGTGCTGCGCGCGCTGGCTGATGCAGTAGTGCACCCCGTCCTGGGTCTGGAACACCTTGCCCGCGCCGCTGAAGATCTGGCGCGTGACCAGGAACGGGATCAGCTGCTCGGCCAGGTAGTAGAAGTCGACGTCGCGGTCGACCAGGTAGTTCTCGTGGCAGCCGTAGGAGTTGCCGACGAAGTCGGTGTTGTTCTTGAAGATCGAGAGCTTCCCGGGCACGCGCTCCTCGCGGATCTTCTCCTCCGCGTAGAGCTGCAGGTCTTCCAGGATCCGCTCGCCGGCGCGATCGAAGATCACCAAGTCCCGCGGGCTCGCGCACTCGGGCGTCGCGTACTCGGGGTGGCAGCCGGTGTCCTGGTAGAAGCGCGCGCCGTTCTCCAGGAACACGTTCAGGAAGTGTTCGGTCGTGATCAGCTTCTCGAACAGGAAGCGGATCGCCTTCTCGACCGGCAGGGTCTTGCGACCCTCCGGGGTGAAGATGATTCCGTACTCGGTCTCTAGACCGTAGATCCGCTTCTGCACGTTACCTTCCGCCGATCATCCGCGGAGGAGAGCCTGAGCCTCCTCACCTACGACCCGTCTGAATGTACGCCCCACGCGCGTGCGATCCAGGATCGCGATCTCGAGCGACTTCTCGTCGAGGTCGTCGATCGATGCGCCGTTGCCCGAGCCGGCCAGCGCGCGGCGCGCCAGCTTCGCGGCGTCCTTCAGCGGGATGCCCGCCTTCCAGCCGCCGCGGATCACGTCGCCGAGCTTGTCGGAGTCACCGCCGATCGTCGCCCAGTGCGTCATGTCGCTCATGCTGCCGTCGTAGCGGATCTGATAGAGGGCGCTGCCCTTCTCCTTGATCTCGACGACCAGGATCTCCACCTCGAGCGGCTTCATCTCGCGCGTGAAGACGCCCCCGAGGACGTTGGAGTACTCGTTCGCCAGGCTCTTGCCCGCCACGTCCTCGCGCGAGAACGAGTAGCCGCGCATGTCGGCGTAGCGCACGCCCGCCTTGCGCAGGTTCTCGTACTCGTCGAGCTTGCCGACGCCGCCGAAGGCGATCCGGTCGTAGATCTCCGAGATCTTGCGCAGCGTCGCGCTGCGGTTCTCGGCCATGATCACGATGCCGGTGTCGTACTCGAGCGCGACGATCGGGCGCCCGCGCGCGATGCCCTTGCGCGCGTACTCGGCCTTGTCCTGGTACCACTGCTCGGGCGAGACGTAGAACGGAGTGCTCATCAAGCCGCCCGCCGCTCTGCGATGATCGAGTCGAAGACCCGGCGCAGCTCGTCGTCCTTGACGTCCTCTACACCGGAGCGCGTCGCGATCTTCACGGTCGGGAAGATGCCGCGCACGACGTCGATGCCGCCGGTGGCGCGATCCTCGTCCGCGGCGTCGAGCAGGGCCTCGACCGCGCCGCGGATCGCCTCCTCGCGGGACAGATCCTCGTGGCGCACGATCTTCTTGAGCGAGCTGCGCGCGTCCTTGCCGCCCGAGCCCGTCGAGTAGTAGTCGGCCTCGCGGAAGCGGCCGCCGGTGATGTCGAACTTGTAGATGCGGCCGCGGCCCTTGTCGTGGTCGAAGCCCGCGAAGATCGGCATCACGACCAGGCCCTGCATCGCCGCGGGCAGGTTCTGACGCAGCAGGAACGAGAGTCGGTTGGCCTTGCCCTCGAACGTGAGCGGCTGTCCGTCGAGCTTCTCGAAGTGCTCGAGCTCGAGCTGGAACATGCGCACCATCTCGATCGCGGGACCGGCGGCGCCGGCGATCGCCATCATGCACGAGTCGTCGATGCGGAAGACCTTCTCGAGGTCGCGCGTGCCGACCTGGTGGCCCTCGGTGGCCAGCCGGTCGCCGGCCATCAGCGCCCCTTCCTTGCACACGATCGCGAGCACGGTGGTGCCGTGCAGCACCTGGATCTGCGACCAGTCCAAGCGCGTCCAGTCCGGCAGGAGACCCGGGTGGTCGGCTCGCAGGAATTCGTAGAAGCTGTCGCCGGCGTACGTCTGGCCTTTGAACACCGGGTTACTCGCCCCCGCGCTGGACGTAGTTCTTCACGAACTCTTCGGCGTTGGCTTCGAGGACCTCGTCGATCTCATCGATCAAGTTGTCCATCTCTTCCTTCAGCTCCTCGCCCTTCTTCGCGAGCTTCTTCTGCCCGCCAGCGTCGGAAGAGGTCGCGCTTCCCGCGTCGCCACCGCCCTGCTTGGTCTTCTGCGTTTGGTCGGCCATGACTTTCTCCCTAGCTCACGAGGCCGTGAGGTTGCGAACCAGAACTCGCGCCGTCGGACTTGCGTCGAGCAGCTCCTCCACGTGCGCGCGCGTGCCTTTGAGTGGCTCGTTCATGAGGATGCGCTTGATCGGCTCATCGCCCACGTTGAACGAGATCGAATCCCAGTTCACCCCGAACACTTCGTCAGGATAGCGCCGAATGCACTCGCCGCGGAAGTAGGCGCGCGTGTCGCTCGGCGGCGTACGCACCGCGCGCTCGATCGCGTCGGGATCGACGATCCGGTCCACCTCGCCGCGGCGCTCCAGCACGTAGTACAGGCCCTTGTCCGGCCGGATGTCGTGGTACTGCAGGTCGAGCATGTGCACCTGCGGGTGGTGCCAATCGACCTTGTGCCGCTGCATGTAGCTCGAGATCAGCTTGTGCTTGATCACCCAGTCGACCTCGCGGTCGAGCTGGAACGGATCTTCGGCGAGCTGCCCGAGCACGCGCTCCCAGCGCGCCAGGACGTCCTTCGTGATCGGGTCGAGGCTGCGCGACGAGAAGTAGCGCAGCGCGTTCTCGAGGTATTCCTTCTGGATCTCGACGGCCGTCATGCGCCCGCCGCGCTCCAGCGCGTACTGCCGCTTGCAGGCGAGGTCGTGCGAGACCTCCTTCACGACCTTGACCGGGTCGTTCACGGACAGGCTCTTCGGGATCGCGCCGTCCTCGACCAGTCCCAGCACGATCGCGGTCACGCCGACGCGCAGATAGGTCGAGACCTCGGACAGGTTCGAGTCGCCGATGATCACGTGAAAGCGGCGGTACTTCTCCCGGTCCGCGTGCGGCTCGTCGCGCGTGTTGATGATCGGGCGCTTCACCATCGTGTCGAGCGCGACCTCGGTCTCGAAGAAGTCGGCGCGCTGACTGATCTGGTACTCGCACGGCTGCGCGCGGTTCTCGCTGCCGGCCTTGCCCGCGCCGCAGAAGACGTTGCGCGTGATCAGGAACGGCGTCATGTGCTCGACGATCTCGCGGAACGGCGTGCAGCGCTCGATCAGGTAGTTCTCGTGGTTGCCGTAGGAGTTGCCCTTGCGGTCGCTGTTGTTCTTGTGGATCAGCACCGTCTGGCCGCTGGGCAGGAGCGCGGGCGCGGCGCGCCGCGCCGCTTCCATGGTGCGCTCGCCCGCGCGCTCGTACGCGATCAGGTCGCGGACGTTGGTGACCTCGGGCGTCGAGTACTCCGGGTGCGCGTGGTCCACGTAGAAGCGCGCGCCGTTCCGGAGCGTCTTGTTGCGCGCGATGTTCTCCTGCTGATTGGGCGTGTACTTCTCGCCCTCGACGTGGAAGCCGCGCGCGTCGGCTAGCGGGTTCTCCTGCTCGTAGTCCCAGAGTATCCGGGCTTCCTCGTTGTCCTGGTACGCGTTGACCAGGAGCACACAGCTCGAGATCGGGTCGAAGTCGGGATCACCCTGGACGGTGATCCCGTACTCGATCTCGCTGCCCAATACACTGGGAAGTGGCATATCAGAGGTACTGTCCGGAACCGCCGCCGACGTTCTCGATCTGGTGCTCGGAGCGGTTCATGCCGGTGATGAGCGTGCGCACGTTGATGATACGCTCGCCCTTTCGGCCGGAGATCCGCGCCCAGTCGTCGGGGTTGGTGGTGTTCGGCAGATCCTCGTTCTCTTTGAACTCCTCGCGCACGGACTCGAGCATGTCGGCGATCCGCACGCCCTCGTCGCCGTTGGTGATCGCGCGCTTCACGGCCTTCTTCTTGGCGCGGTCGACGATGTTCTTCAGCATCGCGCCGCTGGAGAAGTCCTTGAAGTAGAAGATCTCGCGCTCGCCCTTGGCGTAGGTGACCTCGAGGAACCTGTTCTCCTCGTTCTCGGCGTACATCGACTCGACCGTCTCCTCGACGATGCCGCGCACGATCGCGGCCGGATCGGGTCCGTACTTCCGTGTCGCGTCCTCGCTGAACGGCAGATCCTGCGTCAGGTACTTGGTGAAGATCTGCAGCGCGCCCGGCTTCTCCGGCCGGTGCACCTTGACCTTCAGATCGAGGCGGCCCGGGCGCAGCACCGCGGGATCGATCAGATCCTGGCGATTGCTCGCGCCGATCACGATCACGTTGCGCAGGCTCTCGATGCCGTCGATCTCGGACAGGAACTGCGCGACGACCGTCGCTTCCATGTCCGACGAGATGCCCGAGCCGCGCATGCGGAAGAGCGAGTCCATCTCGTCGAAGAAGATCACGACGGGAACGTCCTCCTCCGCCTTCTCGCGCGCGTTCTTGAACACCTCGCGGATCTTGTGCTCGGTCTCGCCGACGTACTTGTTCAGGAGCTCCGGGCCCTTCACGTTCAGGAAGTAGCTCTTGGCCTCGCCGCCGCGCATCTCCTGGATGCGCAGAGCCAGGCTGTTCGCCACCGCCTTGCCGATCATGGTCTTGCCGCAGCCCGGCGGGCCGTAGAGCAGGATGCCCTTCGGCGGCGACAGGTTGTAGCGCTTGAAGCGGTCGGCGTGCAGATACGGCAGCTCGATCGCGTCGCGCAGCACTTCGATCTGGTCGCCCAGGCCCCCGATGTCCTCGTAGGTGACGTCGGGAACTTCCTCGAGCATGACCTGGTCGACGGTCGACTTGGGCAGGCGCTCGACGCCGAAGCCGGTGCGCGGGTTCACGAGCAGGTTGTCACCGGCCTTCAGCTTCTCGCGCCGCATCGGCTGCGACAGGCTGACCACGCGCTCCTCGTCGGCGTGACCGAGCACGATCACGCGTCCGTCGTCGAGCACGTCGGAGACCGTCATCACCTCGCCGCGCGGATCGAAGGTCGTCGCGTCGACGATGTTGAACGCCTCGTTCAACACCACGAGCTGGCCTTCCATCAGCTCCTCGACGCGGATGCTCGGGTGCGAGTTCACGCGCATCATCTTGCCGTCGACGTTGATCTCGCAGGTTCCGTCCTTGTTGCTGCGCTCGAAGATCCCGTAGGTGTTCGGCGGCGAGCACAGCTTGTCGACTTCCTGCTTCAACAGGTCGATCTGCTGCTTCGCGTCCTGCAGGCCGCTCACGAGCTTCTCGTTCTGCCGCTCGGAGTCGAACGCCTGCTGGCGCTGTCGCTCGAGCCGTTGGCGTATCAGCTCGTACTCCATCAGCACGCGCTCGACGCGGCGCACGAGCTCGGCCGACTCCGGCCCGAGGAAGCGCAGCCCGTCTCGAATCCTCTCGATCTCGTCCATCTCGTCAGGCAACCGGCTCTCCCGTTCGTCGTCATCACCTCCGCGCGATACGGAGATGCGCTTCATTACGTCTCGGACGAACCCTCGTCTCCCAGAACCCGATCCCGAGTCGCTCATTGGATTTCCTCGCCTTCGGCTGGTCCGCGGGGCCGAGAAGTGCAATCGACATACCAAGCGCCGCGCGCGGATTCCTGTGTCCGCCGCCGCCGCGTGACGCCCGTGCGAACGCCGAACGTCGTCCGAAAATCGTGATGGTTCGAGAGCTTGCACGCGTGCAGCGCGGCCGCGGCGAGACCCGCGGCGGCATGTCGCTCCGGATGAACGCGTCCCGGCGTAGGCAGGGCTTTTTCCAGTACCCAGCAGCGGTCCAAAATCACTTGATAAATCGAGCGGTTACGAACTTCTCGAAGTCTATCAAAAGTGCTTCTCATTGCAACGGCCCCAAGCGCGCGCCGAACCGCCGAAGTGCTTGGCACGAAAGGGTTTACGCCCCCGTCTCGCGCTCGGATCGCGCACTCCTGCGCGCGACGGATCGCCGACGGCTCGAGTGTCAAGACTCCGCCACTCGGAACGCTGTCCGGTGTACATCCGCTTCGATGGCGGGCTGCGCGGTGCGGATTCGATGCGCCAGTGCGCGCGTTCATCGCAGGTCGACGACCTCCGCACCGGCTGGCGCTTCGAACTCGAACTCGCTGGGCGCGACGCCGGAGTTCTCGCGCAGCTCGGAGAGCCGCAGGCGCGTGCGATTGCCGAACAGATCCAGCACCACGGACTCGCGCAGCTCGTGGGTCTTGGGGTCGACCCAAAGCTCGAGCAGCTCGAAGCCGCCATCACTCTTGGGCCGCAGGCGCAGGCCGCGCTCCGCGCGCTCGGGCGCGGCGATCAGCTCCGCGTCGAAGGTCTCGCGCAGCACCCCCTGGCCGAGCAGGAAGCCGAGCGCCGTGGGCGACACGTTGCCCGCGGAGAGCGGTGCGATCTGCAGCTGCTTCTCGTCCGGGTTCCAGATCTTGATCGCGTCCGTGTCGAGCACGATCACGCGCCCGTCGGGCGCGGCGTACTCCCAGCGCATCTTCCCGGGTCGCTCGACCGTCACGGTTCCGCGCGAGACCGTCTCCGCACCCAGCGCGACGCTGAAGCTCGTCTGCTCGAAGCTCGCGCGCAGGTCGCGAACGCCGTCGTAACGCTTCTGCACGGCGTCGAGGGTCCTGCCCGCTTCGTCCGCCGAGTCCGCGGCGACGAGCGCGAGCACGATGCACGCCAACCGGGCGCACGCGCTAGTCGTCGGGCGGACGGACGAAGATCTCACGGGGCTTGGTTCCCTCCTGTGGACCGACGATGCCGTCGGCTTCCATCTGCTCCAGAATCCGCGCCGACCGGTTGTAGCCGATCTTGAGCTTGCGCTGGACGAACGAGATCGAGGCGATGCGGCTGCGCGCGACGACGTCGACGGCCTGGTCGAAGAGCTCGTCGACCTCCTCGCCGCGCTCTTCCGTCTTCTCGCTCTCCTGGCTCAGACGGATCAGCGTCGGGTCGAATTCGGGCGAGCCCTGCTGACGCGACCACGCGGTCACGGCCTCGACCTCCTTCTCGGAGATGTACGGGCCGTGGATGCGCTCGAGCTTGGAGCTGCCGGGTGGCACATACAAGAGATCGCCCATCCCGAGCAGTCGCTCCGCGCCGTTCGCGTCGAGTACCGTGCGCGAGTCGGTGCGCGAGCTGACCTGGAAGGAGATGCGCGAAGGGAAGTTGGCCTTGATGATGCCGGTGAGCACGTCGACGCTCGGGCGTTGGGTCGCGAGCACCAGGTGGATGCCGGCCGCGCGCGCCATCTGCGCGAGCCGCATCAGCGACTCCTCGACGTCGCGCGCCGCGACGATCATCAGGTCCGCGAGCTCGTCGATCACGACCACGATGTACGGGAGCTTCTTCGGAACGATCTCGTCGTCGGGCTTGGGGCGGTGGGTCGCGAGGTCCTTCGCGATCGCCTTGTTGTACTGCTCGATGTTGCGCACGCCGCGCTTCGCCATCAGGTGGTAGCGCTCCTCCATCTTGTTCACGACACCGAGCAGTGCCGCGGCGGCGCGCTTGGGATTGGTGACCACCTCCGCGATCAGGTGCGGAATGCCCTGGTAGAGCGAGAACTCGAGCATCTTCGGATCGACCAGCAGGAGCTTCACGTCCTCGGGCGTGGCGCGCATCAGGATGCTGCACAAGAGCGCGTTCAGGAACACCGACTTGCCGGTGCCGGTCGCGCCCGCGACGAGCAAGTGCGGTGTCGAGGCGAGATCCGCGCACACCGGATTGCCGAAGATGTCCTTGCCGAGCGCGATCGGAATGCGCGAGTCGGTCTCCTGGAAGCAGGCGTGCGCGATCACGTCGCGGATCACGACCACGTCGCGCTCGACGTTCGGCACCTCGATGCCGACCACGTTCTTGCCCGGGATCGGCGCGACGATGCGCACCGAGATCGCGCGCAGCGCGAGCGCGAGATCGTCGGACAGGTTGACGATGCGCGAGACCTTCACGCCCGGCGCGGGCTCGAACTCGTACATCGTGATCACGGGGCCGGGGTGGACCTTGACCACTCGCCCGAGCACCGAGAAGTCCGCGAGCTTCTTCTCCAGGATCTGCGAGTTCCGGATCAGCGCGTCGCGGTCGAGGTTCGGGCTCGACTCCGGTCCGCGCGCGAGCAGGTCCAGATCGGGAAGCTTGTACGGGCCCTCGCCGCGGCCGTCCGCGAACGGCAGCGGCTCCTGGCGCAGCGGCGCGGGCGCGGTCACGCGGTGCTCGACCACCTCGGGCTCGCCCGCCTTCGTCTTGCGCGGCGGCGTCACGCGCGGCGCGGGCCGCGGCAGCTTGCGCGGCTCCGCGCTGCCTGCCTCTTCTTCCTCGTCGAACGCCGCGGCGCGAAGCTCGGCGCGCTGGGCGAGCCGCATGCGCAGCCGCGCCCAGCTCACGCGCGCGACCTGACCGAGCTCGCGCGTCGCCCCGCGCACGAGCTGGCGCGCGCCCTGCGACGCGTCGCGCAGCGACACACCCGTCGCGGCGAGCAGGCCGAGCGCGGCGCCGATCAGCAGCACGAACGACGTGCCCGCCAGGTAGAACGCGCGCGACAGCGGACCGACCACTGCGGCGCCGAGCACGCCCCCGGCGCTCGCGGAGACCGAATCGGGCAGCGCGCGGTGCAGGATCTCGAAGCCCGCGGACAGGCTGAGCAGGCACAGCGACCAGCCCGCGAGCGGAATCCAGCGCGGCCGCAGCGGCAGACCGCGCAGGTAGCGGATGGCCACGACGACCGCCGCGAGCGGCAGCACGTGCGCCGCGAAGCCGAGGCTCCCGGCCAGCGCGCCCGCCACCAGCGCCCCGACCGGCCCGCACCAGTTCGCGACCCGCGCCCCGTCCGCGAGCAGCGGATCGGCGGGGCTGTAAGAGAGGAGCGCGACTTCCGTGAACAGCGCGAGCGCCGCCAGACTGACGGCCACTGCCTCGGCCTCGAGCCGTCCCGGCTGCCGGGGCTCTGCTCTGGCCGCGCGCTTTGCGGTTGCTCGCTTCACGCCCCTACCCAAGTCGCGTCGCTCGCCGGTTGCGTGGTCCCCTCATCCGCGGCCCTCGTGAACCTTCCTCGCGTCGTTCCGTCGCGCGCGAGCTGCGGCGGCCGAACGAACACGTGCTCGAACCCAGAGGGGAACTTTACGATCGGGAACGTCGACGAGAAAGGCAAGCTTCGCGGGACTTGCGCGCGCGTCGTTGTGCTAGCCTGTCGACGAATCCTCGCCCCGATTCTCACGAGAGGAGACTTCGCATGGCTGGCGTGAACAAGGTCATCATCGTCGGAAACGTGGGGCGTGATCCGGAGGTTCGCTACACGCAGAGCGGACGCGCCGTCGCGTCGTTCTCGGTTGCGACCTCCGAGCGCTTCCAGGACAAGGACGGGCAGCCGCAGGAGCGCACCGAGTGGCACCGCGTCGTCGCCTGGGGACGGCTCGCGGAAATCTGCGGCGAGTACCTGCGCAAGGGCAAGCAGGTCTACGTCGAGGGCCGGCTGCAGACACGCGACTGGGAAGACAAGGACGGACACAAGCGATACACGACCGAGGTGATCGCGAACGTGATGCAGATGCTCGGCCGGCGCGGCGAGGACGGCGGCGGCGCCGGCTCCTTCGGCGACGAAGGCCCGTCACGCGGCGGCGGCAGCGGCGGCAACGGCGGCGGCGGCGGCGGCGGTGATCCGACGGCACAGGCTCCCGCGAGCGGCGGTAGCGGAGACGACGAAATCCCGTTCTGATGGGGCCCGGGGGGGGGGGGGG
>JBBDXF010000051.1:0-14286 GCA_040902485.1 Myxococcota bacterium
TCGAACTCCCTGATCCCAAGTGTCCAGGAGTCCACGAAACCGGGTCAACTCCAGTGGATTCAGGAGAGCCCCTCGTCGGGTTGGCAGGTGCCGAGTGGGCTCGAATTTGTGAACACCTCAGGCCAAGATACCGGTGTCAGACTGGCGGATCTGAATGGTGACGGAATGGCTGACATGATCCGTTCTATTGAGGGATCAGCACAGCAGGTTAGGTTCAACAGGGGTCTAGTGCCTGACCAGTTGATGGAAGTTGTCAATCCACATGGAGGTAGCACGCGGTTCGAGCATCTACCGTCTACGTCCTCAGTGTTCGGCTCCCCGAGCGCGTCGGGTAGTCCAGCGTTGGCGCACGTGAGGCAGCTGGTTTCGGCGGTCGAGGTATCGGATGGGCGAAGTCCCGCGCACAGCCCACCGGTGCTCACCACATTTCGCTATCAGGGTGGTCTGTTCGACGCTGAGGATCGAGAGCTCCGAGGGTTCCGGGTGGTCACTGCCGAGCAATCGTGCAAGAGTACGGTGACGCAGTTCCACCAGGATGACGCTTGAGCGGGGCTGGTCGAATGGAGCGAGCGTCGCGACGGCAGTGGCGTTCTATGGCACCGCACCGACAACTCATACACCCCGGACGGGACGCCGCCGTTTGTTGCGTTGCTCGAGACAACGACCTCGCTCGAGTACGACGGGCAGGCCACGCCCAGGCGGACGCGCACCGACTATCAGTACGACGGGTTCGGAAATCTGACGGCGACACTGGCACACGGCGAGGTCGATGCGAGCGGCAACGATCCACCGCCGCCAGCGGCGGATGACAATCGCAGCACGGTGCTCGAGTACGCGCCAGCGAATGTTGGCCTCTACCTTGTCAATCTCTTGAGTCGAAGCACACTTCGCGTCGGCAGTCCGTCGAGCTCCGAGATCGCGCGCGAGACGCGGTTCTTCTACGACGGCGACACGACGGGCACGTCCGTGCCGACGGTTGGGAATCTGACCCGGCGCGTCGAGGTTCTGGCCCAAGCGGGCAAACCGGACCCGACGACGCGATTCACGTACGACGCCTTCGGAAATGTCCGGACCGTTGTCGATCCCCGAGAGCACGCCGGAGAGCTGTCGGCCGGTGAAGGTACGACCACGTATGCGTACGACTCTACGTTCCACTCGTTCCTGACGTCGGTCGAGAACAGCAACGGGCATCGTACCGAGTACCAGTACTCGGGGAGTGCCTGCACAGCTCTCCCTCCCCTCATCAATTTTCCCCCGGGCGCTGGCCTAGTTCAGGCCGAACTCCGCCCGAACGACATCGGGATCGGCAACGGTTGGCTCCGCTGCTACGACGCTTTCGGGCGAATCGGGCTCGAAAGGGCGCCCGGGGCGCTCACAGAGAGCACTTGGGGGTACGTCGACACTCCGGGTCAAGTGTCGATCACGAGATCAGATCTGACCGAGACAGGCGCGCGCGCGACGATGACGGAACTTGACGGCCTGGGTCGCGTGATGCGCACCACGACGCCTGGGTCGCTTGGCCGGAACGTCTTGCAGGTCAGGGTTTACGATGCGTCGGGTCGCTTGAATTCTGAAACCGCACCTCGTTTCACGGGCGATCCGGAGGTATGGACGACGATCGAGTACGACGCACTCGACCGAGTGAAACGTACCGATCTCCCAGGCAACCGCGCGCGCACGGCTCAGTATGACCGGGGTCTTGTCACACTCACGACTCTCGCAAACCCGGCGATTCCGAGCGATCCGGGCAACCGAATCACCGAGCGACACATCGACGCCTTCGGCAATGCAGATTGGGTGCGTGAAAACGCCGGAGTCGTGAACTACACGACTCGCTATGAGTACGACGTCTCTGGCGCGCTCACCAGCGTCGAGGATCACCTCGGGAACGTGACGACGATCGTGACTGATCGGCTCGGCCAGAAAACAACGCTCGTGGATCCGGACACCGGAGCCACGAGCTACACCTATGACGCCAACGGGAATCTCCTGACGCGTATCGATGGCCTCGGCACGACGACCTGGACCTACGACCAGCTCAACCGACCCGTGGCGCGTGCTGCTCCGGGCGCGCAGAACGCGTCGTGGACGTACGACACTGCCGGGAACGGCAAGGGACTGCTCCGTCAGCGCACGGACGCAGCCGGTGTGTACACGGCGCTCGGGTACGATCGCCTCGGAAGACCGACAAGCGAGAGCCAGGCCGTGGACGGAAAGGTCTTCGCGTTCGGGAGTAGTTTTTCGAGGCTGGGTGCGATCAGCACCCGGCAGTACCCGACCGGACGAACGCTCCAATGGGTCTACGATGCGCGTGGATTCGCGACCGAGGTACGCGACCAGGGGGGATCCGCTTATGCTACGGGCGCTGAATGGGACGCGCGCGGACGCTTGGTCCGGTGGATGGCAAGCAGCGGGGTTCGCTCGGAGACGAACTACGACGCCACGACGGGACGGCTCCAGAGCCTCAAGGTAGGTCTCGATCTGACCTCCCCAACGCTGCAGCACCTCTCCTATCAGCCCAACGCTCTAGACCTAGTCACAGGGATCACGGACCAGCTCGATCCGGCTCGGAGCCAGACCTTCGCGTACGACAAGCTCGCACGCCTCGAGCAAGCAACTGGCCCCTACGGCGTGCTCCACTACGACTACAGCGCGATAGGCAATCTGCTCTGCAAGGACGCGACGCAGCCCGCGTCTTCCGACCCGAGTTGCACCAGCGGCAAGAAGCTCGTCTATCCGAACGCGGGATCGGCGAGACCCCACGCTCCCCTCACTGTTGATGGGCTGGCTGCAGGCTATGGATCCACTGGCAACCTGCAGTCGCTCGGTGGGCGAGTCTACACCTACACGGCCTTTGGGGAGCTGGCGACTGCGACTCAGAGTGGTACCGCACTGGCCGATCTCACCTACGACGCGAGCGGCCGCCGCAGCAAGATCGTCGACCGCACCCAGAGTCCCGCCGTCGTGCGCTACCTGGTCGCGGGCGACTTCGAGTGGGACGCGACGCACAAGCTCGGCAAGATCCATGTGTCGCTCGGCGGTTCGCTGATCGCCACCCGGCTCGAGCGGTACACGGCGCAGGCAGGGGCGCCGCCTTCGACTCCACTCGGGCCCGGGACCGCACGGGGAATCGTTCTGCTCCCGGCAGGCGTCGCGGGTCTGCTGCTTGGCCTGCAGCTGCTCTACCTTCGGAGGCGCAACGTCCCGCTCGCGCGACCCGCGCTCGCCGGGTCGACTGCGATCGTGCTCTATCTGGGGTTGGTCACACCGGTGCTCGCGCAGATCCCGGACGGCGACATGAACCAGGACGACCGGCTGGACGCCGCAGACGCGCTGTTGATGACGCGAATCGTCGACGGGAGCGTTCCGGAGACGAGCGCCGACCAAGCGCGCGGAGACATCGCGCCGCTCGAGCTCGCGCCCGAGACGCCGTCGGACGTGAATGCGGGGGACCTGGTGCTGCTGCTGCGCGGGATCGACGGCCAGGACGTGGACGGAGACGGGGTGCCCGCCGACGTGGAGCTTGCGGAGGGTGCGAGCCCGTTCCGCGAGGACAGTGACCGAGACGGCGTGCCAGACAACGTCGAGATCCTCACGCTCGGGAGCGACCCCGCCCAAACTGATACGGACCAGGACGGCTTCGGCGACGCGAGCGATCCCGAGCCGGTGCAGGGCGTGGTGTTCTGGTACGGGGACCATCTGGGGAGCACGACGGTGCGCACGCGCTCCGACGGCGTGCTGCTGGAGCGGGTGGTGTACCGTCCGTACGGGGAGGCGATCGCGGTCGCGGGCGGCGCGGCGTCGCCGCCGGAGTTTGGGTACACGGGGCAGCGGTTCGAGCAGGGCCTTGGGATCTACGACTACGGAGCGCGCTGGTACGACCCGGTGCTGGGGCGCTTCCTGCAGCCGGACTCGATCGTGCCGAGCCCGACGAACCCGCAGTCACTCAACCGCTACGCGTATGTGCTGAACAACCCGATCAGCCGGATCGATCCCAGCGGGAACTTCAGCTTGGACGCGGTGTGGGGCGGAGTGACGAGCGTCGCGAGTAGCGTCTTCTCGCCGATCGGGAACTTCGCATCCGGATTCGGCTCGTCGCTTGGGCACAGCTTCGGAGGTGGATCGCAGCCGAGCGGCTCGGGCTGGGCCTATGGAGCTGGCGCGTCCCTCGGGGGTAGCGTCGGGATCTTGGCCGGGTTGGGTGTGAGCGCACTGTCGCTGCCGTTCCATGGGGCGGGCGATGTCTTGGGCGCGCTCCCCTTTGTGGGCGGCGGTCTCGCGGCGCCGTTCAACTGGGCGGGCGATCGTCTGTACGGCGCCGGCGAGGGAATCGCGCTCCGAGGCGACAGCTTCAGCCGGACGAACTGGACTCCGCTGTCGCCCTTCACGACCGATGTGGGTGCGACGGGGTTCGGGGCGGTCGGAAACGTCGCCGGGATCACACAAGCCGTCGGGAACACGCTCGACGCGGTTCTCAGCCCGAGCTTGGGTGAGTTCGCGTCCCTGGCGGGCGCTTGGTTCACCGGAATCGTCCCGCGACACGGGCTGGCTTCCGGGCCGGGACATCCACGGTCCAGTGCATCGAGGATCGGGTCCTTCAACACCGGCCCAGATATCAACGCGCGACCTCACGATGAAGCGTACGCAGAGAAACGGAACCAATCTTCCGCGGACCGCGCGCTCGTTGATGCCCTCGACTTCCGAACCGCACCGATTCCCGGCCCTGTTACCGGAATCTACCAAATTGGAATGTACGGAGCCTTCAGTGCCAAACTCGCCTGTGGCCCGTCATGCGATCTTCCGTGAAGAACGCCAGATATCCATGTCCAGAGAAACTCACGTTGGCGACTGTCCTTTCCGTAGTGATATTGATCGGTTGCATCTCAAGCTACGCTGGCGAGTTTTTGATCGTACCACATTCTGACTCAACTGCGGATCATGCAGAAGCGCGAGTAACGGATGCAGATGTCGAGATGGCGGTGAAGACTACCGCAAGTATCGCGTTGGATTTCAATATGAAAGAGCGCCCTCCGGTGAGTGAGGAAATCGTTCGGCAGCTCATGGAGCAATACGGATTTCGACCGATCGCAAGCTACTCCTTCCCCGGTTCCCGTCGAGGATTGTTTCTCTCTGTAAGTCTCCCCAACGATCGGTCGAACATCGAGATCGTCATCCGCGACATTGATCACCCAGATGAGACGGAGTTCACTCGTCGGTTGCGAGACAGACTCGCGACGAGGCTTGCTCAGGAGTTTCCTTCGCACGAGGTGAGATTTACCCAGAGCCAGGTCGACGCATCGTTCGCGCCATGACTTAAACTCATGCCCTGCAGTTTCCCAAGGCGACATGAACCAAGACGATCGGCTGGACGCCGCAGACGCGCTGTTGATGACGCGAATCGTCGACGGGAGCGTTCCGGAGACGAGCGCCGACCAAGCGCGCGGAGACATCGCGCCGCTCGAGCTCGCGCCCGAGACGCCGTCGGACGTGAATGCGGGGGACCTGGTGCTGCTGCTGCGCGGGATCGACGGCCAGGACGTGGACGGAGACGGGGTGCCCGCCGACGTGGAGCTTGCGGAGGGCGCGAGCCCGTTCCGCGAGGACAGCGACCGAGACGGCGTGCCGGACGACGTCGAGATCCTCACGCTCGGGAGCGACCCCGCTCAAGCGGATACGGACCAGGACGGCTTCGGCGACGCGAGCGATCCCGAGCCGGTGCAGGGTGTGGTGTTCTGGTACGGGGACCATCTGGGGAGCACGACGGTGCGCACGCGCTCGGACGGGTCGCTGCTGGAGCGGGTGGTGTACCGGCCGTACGGGGAGGCGATCGCGGTCGCGGGCGGCGCGGCGTCGCCGCCGGAGTTTGGGTACACGGGGCAGCGGTTCGAGCAGGGCCTTGGGATCTACGACTACGGAGCGCGCTGGTACGACCCGGTGCTGGGGCGCTTCCTGCAGCCGGACTCGATCGTGCCGAGCCCGACGAACCCGCAGTCACTCAACCGCTACGCGTACGTGCTGAACAATCCGATCAGTGTAAGCGCTCAATGATCCCATGTTGCGGGGGATCGCGCGCGTAGCGACCGTGCGCTCGAGTCGCCGGAGACTCGGAGGGCGCGACATGTCGGGCGCGAAGGAGCGCGATGCGGGGAAGCGACGGGAGCTGACGAAGCGGGATCGGTTCTGGCTGGGTCACCTGCAAGCGATCGCGCGCGGGGACGAGTCGGCGAGCGCGTACGCGCGGCGCAAGGGGTTGTCGGTCGGCGCGCTCTACCAGGGGATGCGTCGGCTCGAGGAGCGAGGTGCGTGGACGCGCGCCGCGAAGTCGGTGTCGTTCGCGCCGGTGGTGGTACGCGACGAAGCGGAGCCCGCGCCGGGCGCGCTCCGCCTGCGGCTCGCGAACGGCGCGGAGCTCGCGTGGTCGAGCGTGCCGGAGGTGGAGTGGCTCGCGGCGTTGGTCGAGCGGATCGGGAAGCGGGCATGATGCGCCCGACGGAGACGGTGGCGGTGCGGCTGTGCCGCGAGAGCGTGGACTTCCGGAAGTCGATCGACGGTCTGGCGGGGCTGGTGGAGCAGACGCTGGGGCTCGATCCGTTCAACGCGGAGCTCTACGTGTTCACGAACCACCGCCACGACAAGCTGAAGATCCTGTACTGGGACCGGAGCGGCTTCGCGCTCTGGTACAAGCGGCTGGAGAAGGCGCGGTTCCCATGGCCCGGGGGCGAGACGCGGGCGACGGTGGAGCTGTCGGCGCGGGAGCTTGGCTGGCTGCTCGACGGGATCGACTTCTTCCGACTGACTCCGCACGAGACACTGAGTTACCGCAGCGCGGGGTGATGCCCGAGGCGCGAGTGTGCGGTACGTTGGGCGTCATGGAGCAGCGCGATGAGCGGATCGCACAGCTCGAGGAGATGGTGCGGCTGCTCCGGCGAGGACTCCTTCGCTTTTCGGACTAGCGCGATTCTGACACGCCGCCGGCGTACTTGGCCGAGTAGTCCGCGATCGCGGCTTCCACCACGCGCTGCGCGTGCTCGGCGTCGCCCGCGTCGACCATGCGGAATCCCCCACCACGCGCGCGGACAGGATCACCTCGGCCTTTGCGATCGGGCGCTCGCTGACCACGCAGACGTCGAGCGGGTCGCCGTCGCCGCGTGAAGCAGTGCTTCGTTCACGAGCTGCCTCAGTCTGATCCCTCGCCGCTTGCGTGCGCGCTCGAGGAGGCGGGCGACATCGTCGTCGAGAGTCAGGGTCGTTCGCACGCACCAAGGCACACAGCGATCGATGCCTTGATGCCAGCGTTCTATTCCGCGAACAGCTCCTCCAGGACCTCGCGAGACAGGCTGCGCGCAAACGCTTCGTCGCCGAGCACGTCCTGCACCAGGGCTTGCTTCGCCTCCTGCAGCGCGAGGACCTTCTCCTCGATCGTGTCGCGCGCGACCAGGCGGTACGCGACCACCGTGCGGTCCTGGCCGATGCGATGCGTGCGGTCGATGGCCTGCGCCTCGACCGCGGGGTTCCACCAAGGATCGAGCAGCACGACATAGCGGGCGGCGGTCAGATTCAGGCCCGCGCCGCCGGCCTTGAGCGAGATCAAGAAGACGCAGGGCTCGCTGTCGGACTGGAACGCCGCGATCACGCGCTCGCGCCGGGTGGTCGCGCCCGTGAGCACGTGCGAGCGGATGCCGCGGCGCGCGAGCGCCGGCTCGACCAGCTCGAGGAAGCGCACGAACTGCGAGAACACGAGCACCTTGTGTCCCTCTGCGACGAGCGGCTCGACGAGCTCGAGCAGCGCGTCGAGCTTGCCCGAGCTCTGCTCCGGTGAGCCCCCGGCGAGCGCCGGATGGCACGCGATCTGGCGCAGGCGGAGCAGCGCGGCCAGGATCGCGATGCGCTTCTGCGCGAGCGCCTGCGCCGTGTCGGCCGGCGCCGCGGCCACCGCGCGGGCGCGCTCGAGCTCGACCGCGTAGCGCTTGCGCTGCTCGCGCGAGAGCTCGCAGTCGCGCCGCTCCTCGATCCGCTCCGGCAGCTCGGGCGCGACGTTGCGTTTGAGCCGCCGCAACAGCACCGGGCGCAGGCGCGCGGAGAGCAGACGCCGCGCGTGCGGCGGGGCGTCCGTGCGGTCGAAGCGGGCGACGAACTGCTTGCGCGCTCCCAGGTAGCCAGGGTTGGCGAACTCCGACAGGCTCCACAGATCGAGCGGACGGTTCTCGAGCGGCGTCCCGGTCAACACCAGACGGTGACGGGCGCGCAGCTCGCGCACGGCGCGCGAGCCGACCGCGTCGGGGTTCTTCACCTGCTGCGCCTCGTCGAGGATCGCCGCTCGCAGCTCCAGGTCGCGCCAGTCTGCCAGGTCGCGACGCAGGAGCGCGTAGCTCGTGATGGCGAGGTCGCAGCGCGCGAGCTCGCGCCGCCGCGCCGCCCGTTCGTTGCCGCTCTCCAGGACGACCACGCGCAGCGCGGGCGCGAAGCGCGCCGCCTCGCGCGCCCAGCCGTGCACGACCGAAGTCGGACAGACCACCAGGCTCGGACCGCCGCGCGGCTCGAGCTCGCGCAGGTGCAAAAGCCAGGCGAGCGCCTGCACGGTCTTGCCCAGCCCCATGTCGTCGGCGAGCAGCGCGCCCAGGCCGAGCGAGGAGAGATAGGAGAGGAAATCCAGGCCCGCGTGCTGATAGGGGCGCAGCTCGACGCGCAGTCCGGCCGGGAGCTTCACGTGCGGCAGCCCCTTGAAGCTCGCCACGCGCTCGCGCAGCCGGCGCGCCTGCGCCACCGCCTCGGCGTCGCCGGCCAGACGCTCGAGCGTCGCAAGGCTGTCCGCGTGCGCGCCCGCGAGCTCGAGCAGACCGATCCTGCGCGCGCCCTCGCCCGGCGCGACGCCGAGATCCGCGAACGCGTCGAGCAGCGCATCGTCCTCGGCCGCCTGCGCGCGCCGCACCCAGCCCCGCCGCAAGCGCACGAACGTCTGACCCGACGCGCGCAGGCGGGCGCGGTCGTCGTCGCTGAGCGCGGCGAGCTCGTCCTCCCACGACGCGTCGACCTCGAAGAAGTCGATCCCGGAAGCGCGCACCGACGCGCGCAGGCGCGTGTTGCCGCCGCGCAGGAGCCGGCCGAGCCGCGCGCTCGTGTACACGCCGACCTCTTCGCGCCGCGCGTCGTCGACCGCGCGCGAGAGGGCGTCGAGTGACTCGGTAGTGACGCGGATGCACCGGTAGCGCGCGCTCGCGCGACCCGTCGCCGTCTCTCGCGCGCCGTCGGCGTCGACCGACTCGAGCCAGCGCACCGCGGGCGCCAGGTCTTCGGCCTCGGGCTCTTCGAGACCGGACCCTGCGGAGCCGGCGAGATCCTCGCTGAACGTCGAATTGCGCTCGCGCCACGCGCCCTCGGCGTCGACCTCGAACATGCGCGCGCCGTCGGGCGGCGGCTGCGAGGGCTGCCAGTCGCGCGGCCCGGTGTGCGCGACGAGCCGCGCGTCGAGCCAGTCGTCCTCGAGCAGGTCGAGCAGCACCAGCGGCGTCACGCGCAGTGTGCGCACGAACGGCGCGAGGCTCGCCGAAAGCGCGGGCACGCCGCCCGCCACGCGGCGCAGCCGCCGCAGCTCCGGCCCGCCCAGTGCGATCGAGCCGATCTCGCCCGCGAGATCGAGGAGATGGCGCGACGGCGCGTCGATCACGCGGAAGAAGCGCCCGCGCGCCGCGAGCAGGCGCGGGCCGTCGCCGATCCACGCTCCGCGCGCCCGCTCGGGCGCGAGCCATGCCTCGTCGAGCGCCAGCGCGCTGCCGTCGGGCAGGATGCAGCGCACGTGAAGCTCGGGCCCGCGCGCGCCGCGCTCGACGACCGGCGCAAGTCGGGCCGGCTCCGGATCGAGAGGCACGCGTCCTCCCGGGACGAGCCCGGTGCGCGCGGCGAGCTTCGCGTCGAGGTCGTCCTGGATGCGCACGAGCGGCGTCGCCGCCGCACGCGCGAGCAGCGCGTCGTCGGCCGGAACGCGACCCGCGTACTCGTACGGAAGCGACTCGAGGAACCCGCCCTCGAGCAGGAAGCGCGCCAGCTCCCGCTCCGCCGCCGCAAGCACTCCCGGGCGCGTATCCGTCTCGCGCAGCAGCGCGACGAGCTGCATGCCGCTGCGCGGCTCGTCGGCGATGCGCGACGAGCGCAGGCGCACGCGCGCGAACAGCGCCGAGCGTGCGTGCGGGTCGGCGAAGCACAGCTCGAAGCGCAGGCGCTTCGACGGCACGACGCTCGCGTGTCCGGCCCAGGATTCGAGCGCCTCGAACAGCGCCAGCCCGCGCCGCTCGCCGAGCCTCTGCTCGAGGTCGTCGCGCTCCGCCCACGCGGCGAGCTCGGCCGGGATCGCGGCAGCGCCCGCGTCGACGAGCAGCCGCGCGACGCGCCACACGCGCAGCTCGGGGTCGGGCTCCCGCAGGGTGAGTGGCAGCGCCGGGAAGATCGGCCGCGCCGATCCGATGATTGCGGCCCCGATCTCGTCGGCGAGCGAGGCCGCGCGCGCAGGCGCGTCGCGCGCGGCGATGCGGTCGACGAGCGAGGTCCGCGCGCGCGGGGCGGTCGCGGTGGATCGCGGCTTTCCTCCGGCGGCGATCCGGGCGACGTTCCCGGCGAGCGCCTCCTGCGCGAGCGCGAACAGGTGCTTGCAACGACTGGCCACCGGGCACGAGCACACACCACGCCAGCGCTTGCGAGTGAAGCTCCACTCAGTGGTGTAGGCCTCCGAGCCCTCGACGCTCGCGACGAGCCGCTCGCCGTCGAAGTCGATCTCGCCGACCCGCCCCGCGCGCGCGTAGCGCCGCCCGCGAGTCCGTACCGGCGCCGCGAAGCGCGCGATCACGTCGGCCAGCGCTCGGTGCTGCTCGACGGAAAGCTCGATCGGAGGGTTCTCGGCGCGCAGCGGCATCGGACCGGGCTCACCCCCTGTGGCGAGTGCGACGCTACCACGGGCGGCTTTGCGGTGCAGCGGCGTTGGCCTACGCGCGAAGGTCGGCCCTGCAGGAGCGACAGGATCACCGCTTCCTGCGGGGCTTCGCCTTCCGAAGCCGCGCTTCGAACTCGCGGTACTTCTCCAGCCCGCCGGAGCCTTCTCCGCGTGCCCATCTCTCGATGCGGGCGAGCTCGACGGGCTGTCGCTTCGCGACCTCGATCGCCTGCTCGAGGCCCTGCATGTCTCCCCAATGGAAATACTTGGAGAGGCGATCCATGACGCACTCGGTCGGCGCGAGCAGCTTCAGCGGGCCGTACTTCGTCATTCGCACGGAGAACTCCGAGATCTGCACGTTGCCGACCGTCACGGGTCCGGACGGGAACTCCACCGAGTACTTCGTTCGAGCGTGAACCCAGTTCCTCGGATCGCGGCGCGTGAAGCCGAGTTCGACCATCGCAGCTTCGACCTTGCTGGAGAGGCCGATGGGAACGAAGTCGAGGTCGAGCGACTGGTAAGCGTTCTCCGAATAGATCGACACGACCGCGCCACCGGAGAGGGCGACGTCGACGCCGTGCCGTGCGAGCGTCGCACACACCAGACCGGCGAGATCCTCAATCGACGTCCTCGGCCCGACCGGGTTCAAAGCGGCTTGCCCGCGCGGCGCGGGCGCCGGCGCTGACTCAGGAATCGTGCGCGTTCCGCGTCGGGAAGGGCTTGAACGGCCTTCCTCAAGAGCGCGCGCAGCTCCTCACGAAATCGAAAGCTCGGATTCCACTCGAAGAGCCGCGTGCGTCCGCGCAGGCGGCTGACCACGATGCCGCCTCGCTCGAGACGCTCGAGCTGGCGTTGCACCATCGTGGTGGATAGATCGAACGTCCGCGCGATCTCGCTCGGATAGCCCTGCTCGAACTGCTGGAGATAGAGCAGCACCTTCTCCACCGTCGCGTTGCCCACCAAGCCTTCGAGCATTGCCGATCCTCGTCTACCTCAAAACAGGTCGATATTACCCTGAATTGAGGTAGATGCACGAACGGGCCGCGACGCCCGCACGTCACCTCACTCGCGGTACCCGCGCTGCAGCCGCCGGAGGAGGTTCTCCGACTTCGGCCCGTTTCCGCCTTCCTTCCGCGAATCCGACCGCGTCTTCTTCCACGCCGACTCGTGGATGTGCTCGGGGTCGGCCTCCCAGCGATCCCGACGCCAGACGAGGTCGCTGAGCCAGAGGAGGCCGATGTAGTCGAAGTCGAGGTCTACGATGCACGTGGATTCGCGACCGAGCTACACGACCAGGGGGGATCCGCTTATGCTACGGGCGCTGAGTGGGACGCGCGCGGACGCTTGGTCCGGTGGACGGCAAGCAGCGGGGTTCGCTCGGAGACGAACCACGACGCCACGACGGGGCGGTTCCAGAGCCTCAAGGTAGGTCTTCAATCTGGCCTCCCCAACGCTCCGGCCTGGGTGCGGCGGGATTCCGCGCGGGAATCGTGGTTCAGAGCCAGGGTCATGCGCTCGGTGCCGGCCTTGGTGTCGGTCCGACGGGCGCGACCTTTCACGTCGGCGGGGGGACGATCTCGTTGGGCGCTGGCCCGAGCTTCGCTCAGGGAGCCAGCCCCGGACTGACTCAGCGCGCCCAGGCAATCCTGCGAACGGCCCCAGTCAGATTGTTCCCGAGGGCTTCATCGGCCCCCTCCAACCGGGAACCGTGAGAGACCAGAGCAAACCCGGGGGCGTCGCGAGCCTCGCCGGAAAGCTCTGGACATCGCACGACACAGCCACCGGGCTCGGCATTGGTCTACTTGGACTCCCGTTTGGCGCCGACGCGGTGTGGGGCGGAGTGCGGAGCGTCGCGAGTAGCGTCTTCTCGCCGATCGGGAATTTCGCATCCGGATTGCAGGCGCTCAATGATCCCATGTTGCGAGGGTTCGCGCGCGTAGCGACCGTGCGCTCGAGTCGACGGAGACTCGGAGGGCGCGAGATGTCGGGGGCGAGGGAGCGCGGTGCGGGAGAGCGACGGGAGCTGACGAAGCGCGATCGATTCTGGCTGGGTCACCTGCAAGCGATCGGGCGCGGGGACGAGTCGGCGAGCGCGTACACACGACGCAAGGGGCTGTCGGTCGGCGCGCTCTACCAGGGGATGCGTCGGCTCGAGGAGCGGTCCACCCGAACTCAGAGCCGGTCATAGTCGGCGTCGTCGGGGCTCTCCCAGGCCCTGGCGAAGGCAGCCTCGGAGAGTCGGCTCGCCGCCTGCGTGAGCTGCTGCGCCTCGTCGCGGTGGCGCTTCGGCTGGCTCATGGCGATCCTCCGGTGGCCGCGCGGCCTTGGTCTCGACGAGGGAGTCGACCGAACTGACCGCCGCGCCGTGCCCTCTATCGGCCAACTGCGTGGTACAGCAGGTCTCAAACCTGCGACTCAGCCGTCGAGCAGTCCCGAATAGCCGATCGTATCGGCCTCTCGAGGGAGATTTTGGCGCGGTCTGATCTTGCCTCGCTCGAGCGGCCACTCCCCGGGGCGTGGATCCCGGGAAGGAGTTCCCCCGCGATTCGCGCCGATCAACCGCGCGCCCGGAGCAAGTCCCGAATCTCCGTCAGGAGCTTCACGTCCGCGGGCGGCTCGGGCGGCGCCGCGGCTGGCGCGGGCTTCTGCATCGAGTTCACGCCCTTCACCAGCAGGAACACGCAGAAGGCGATGATCAGGAAGTCGATGATCGCTTGGATGAACGCGCCGTACTCGAGCCGCACCGGCGCCTCGGCCGTGCCGCCGATCGTGAACGCGAGCGTCGTGAAGTCGACGCCGCCGAGCACGAGCCCGATCACGGGCATCAGCACGTCGCCGACCACCGACGAGACGATCTTCCCGAACGCGCCGCCGATGATCACTCCGACCGCGAGATCCATCACGTTGCCGCGCTTGATGAAGGCCGTGAACTCGGAGACCACGCTCATGAGAAGACTCCTTCGCTTTTCGGACTAGCTCGAGTCTGACACGCCGGAGCCGAACTCGGCGGCGTAGTCCGCGATCGCAGCCTCCACCACGCGCTGCGCGTGCTCGGCGTCGTAGAGCTCGTCGATGGTCACTCGGTTGGGCTGGCCGGGAACGAGCTTGTAGGTCAGGAAGTAGTGGCGCAGCCGCTCGATCAGCGGGGCCGGCAGGTCCGCGAGCCGCGTCGCCTCGCCCCAGATCGCGTCGCTCTTCAGCACCGCGATGATCTTGTCGTCGGCGTCGCCCGCGTCGACCATGCGGAATCCCCCCACCACGCGCGCGGACAGGATCACCTCGGCCTTCGCGATCGGTCGCTCGCTGACCACGCAGACGTCGAGCGGGTCGCCGTCGCCGCGCTTCGACTCGGGCGAGAGCGCGGC
>JBBDXF010000051.1:14296-65352 GCA_040902485.1 Myxococcota bacterium
GGGGGTCTGTGGGGGGCGACGCGAGCGGCGCAGTAGGTGCGCGGGATGAAGCCGTACAGCGTCGGCGGCGACGCCGACGTGCGCTGCGGCCGGTCGACGCGCAGGTAGCCGGTCTGCTTGTCGACCTCGTACTTCACCAGGTCGAAGGGCGTGATCTCGATGTACGCGCACACCACCCGCGGCGGATCCTCGCCGACCGCGAGACCGTGCCACGGGTGCGGGCGCCACTGCGCGTGCTTCGCCTTCGTCATTGCCAGACCTCCCGAAGCGAGCGGTCGTGCGCGCGCGCGAGCGTGAGCTGCGCGGCGAACGCGCCGACCAGGGCCAGGAACATGTCCCACTGCGTGTCCCAGATGTCACCCTGCGTGCCGAGGAACGCGGTCGCGGCCGCGCCCGCGGCGAGCGCGGTCCACCACTCGAGCAGCTCGTAGAACGCGCTGAACGCGAGACACACGCAGGTGACCAGGAAGAACAGCCACGCGCCGCGCCGGAGCGGCGAGAGCCGCAGCAGGATCTCTCGCGCCAAGATGGCCGGCACGAAGCCCTGCGCGAGGTGGCCGAGTCGATCGTAGTGGTTGCGCGCGAGGCCGAGCGCGTCCTGTACCCAGAAGCCGGGCGGAACCTTCGCGTAGGTGTAGTGCCCGCCCAGGATCAGGATCAGCGCGTGCGCCGCGAGCAGCCACAAGAGCAGGCGCGAGAGCGGGAAGCGGCGCTGCGTCGCGACGAGCAGCGGCGCGCCGATCAGCACGGGACACACCTCGAGCAGCCAGGTCGCGCGGTCCGCGGGCCCGATGCCCGACAGCAGCAGGGCCGCGAGCACGATGCCGAGCAGCGCGGGTCCCGGGTGCATGGCGAGATTCTCCCCCATCGCTCCGGCTAGTCGAGCGCCGCGGACTGCTCGAGCACGGCGAAGGTGGCGACGGCTTCGGCGATGCCCTTCAGCTCGCGCGCCGGCAGCGCGCGCAGCGCGAAGCGCGGATCGAGCGCTTGCTGCACCGCGGGCGTGATCAGCACGTCGACATCGTGCTCGCGCGTCAGCGCCTGCACGCGCGCGGCCACGTTCACGACCGTGCCCACGACGGTGAACTGCATCAGCTCGGGGCTGCCGACCAGCCCCGCGATGCCCGAGCCGCGGTGCAGGCCGATGCCGAGCCGAAGCCGGGGCAGGCCCTCGGCTTCGAGCTCGCGGTTGTACGCCTCGAGCTCCGCGCGCATCGCGAGGGCAGCGCGCACCGCGTCGTCGGTCTGCCAGGGGTTGGTCTCGAGCGCGCCGAACAGCGCCAGGATGCCGTCACCGATCAGTGTCGAGATGTGGCCCTGGTGGGCGGTGATCGCGCGCGCCATGCGCTCGAAGTAGCCGTTCAGGATGCGCACCAGCACGGACGGATCGACGCGCTCGGAGAGCGGCGTGAAGCCGAACAGGTCCGCGAACAGCACGGTGACTTCCTTGCGCTCGCCGCGGGTCGGCACGCCGCTCGCGATCACGCGCTCGACCAGCTCCATCGGCGCGAAGCGCGCGAACGCGTGCGAGAGTCGCTCGAGCTCCGCGCTCGCGGTGCCCAGGCGCGCGCGTGCCCGGCGATCGGAGCTGCGCGAGTGGAGCAGCGCTGCGACCAGCGCGCCGACCGAGATCGCGAGGCCCGAGGCGACGAGCCACGCGAGCGTCATTCGAGCTGCGCCACCACGCCGAGCCGGCCCAGGTTGTTCGCCAGTGCGCACACGCCGACCGTCTCGACGACCACCTCGGGGCGAAGGCGCTCGAGCAGCGCGCGCGTGCGCTGCTGGAGCTGCGCGGGGCGGGCGCGGATGGTCGCGCGCGCGAACGGCACGATCGCGGCCTCGATCGGATCGAGCTCAGCGCCGCCCAGGTGGGTCAGGATCGAATCGATCGCCTCCGGCGCGAGCTCCGTCGACTCGAGCAGCCGTCGCGCCTCGCGCTCGCCGAGCGGACAGCCCAGACCCCGCGCGATCACCGCGAACACCAGCGCCTTCGCCCGCCGCGAGAGCAGCGGCGACTCCCACATCGCGTCGAGCGCAGTGCGCAACGCGGCAGCCGCCGGCAGACCGTCGAGGGCGTTCGACAGGTACGCGAACGGGCCGGTCTTCTGCTCGGGGCGAAGCTTCGCGGCCGCGCTCATCCGCCAGCGCCTGCGCATCACGAGCTTCATGAACGGGGCGACCCAGCCGAGCGCCCAGTGGTCGGCGGTGCGTTCCACCGCCGCGATCGGAATCGCCGGCGCCGTCATCAGTCGATTCATGAATACGTTGTGCGCCGCCTGAAAGGCGAGCTCCTTGATCGCGCGCGTCCGCCAACCGGCTTCGCGCAGCGCGTCGGCGTCCGACGCCGTGACCAGCGGCGAGGCACGCGAGATGCGGCGCGCGAAGTCGAGCGCGAGCTTCGTGCTCGGATCGATCTCGGCTTCCAGGAAGTTCTGTTCGATCTGGCGGATTCGCGCCTCGGGCATGCCGTGCACGCGCATCACCGTGCGCTGCATGCCGTAGCAGTAGCGGCAGGAGTTGTCCTGGCTCACGACCAGACCCACCAGATCCGCGAGCGTGTAGTCGATCTCGACCAGCGGCGCGCCGAAGTAGCTCAAGCTCGCCATCGAGCGCACGATCCACGGCGATGCGGTGAAGTAGGGCACGGCCGACGGCACCGCGCCGACCTGCTGCCGCACGTACGCTTCCAGCTCGCGGTCGTGCCGCGGCTGGAGCACGCAGGCATCCCACTCGACGTCGCGCAGCGTCATGGCTTGCCGTCGGGGTGTGGCAGCAGCTCGAGCGCGACCAGCCGCGCGATCAGGATGGTCGGAAACAGCTGGCCGATCAGCGACTCCAGGTTTGCCAGCGATTGGGTGAGCGGAATCCGCGGCGTGATGTCTCCGTAGCCGACGGTCGTGAGCGTCGTGAAGCTGAAGTAGGTCATCGGGTCGGCGAGCGCGGCGTCGCGCAGCGCGGGCGTCGCGAAGTGGAACGAGCCTGGAAGCATGATCTCGATCGCGTCGTAGAGATAGGCGAAGACCAGGCCGATCAACAGATAGGCGGCCACGGCGCCGGAGATCCGGTGCACCGTGACGCGCCCCGCGCGGAAGATGCGCCCGAACACCAGCGTGGCGAGCAGCGTGCAGAACACCGCCGCGGTGAGCTTGCGGCCGACCTCCGCGACGTCCCCGGGCGCGAAGAACGTGATCGCGCGCGCGGCGAAGCTGACCAGCGCGAGCCCGCTGATTGCGTAGATCGCCGCGCCCCGGCGCGGCACCGCGGCGATGCCCGACACCAGCAGCGCGAGGTAGGTCGCGACCAGCACGGCATTCCCCAAACCGGCGGGCGGTGTCAGCGGCGCGATCACGAAGCTCGAGATCACGACCACGCCCGCGAGCACGGACAGACTGCGTTCGCTCGCCCAGAAGCCGACGTGCGGCATTCAGCGCTTCTCCCGCTCGAGCGCCCGCTTCACCGCCGCGAGCTCGCGCCGTTTCGCGGCGTCGACGACGGGGAAGGCGAGCTCGAGCTCCTCGAGCGCGTCGATCACCGCCGACGCCACGACCAGGCGCGTGAACCACTTGTGGTCCGCGGGCACCACGTACCAGGGCGCGTGCTCCGAGGCGGTGTTGCGGATCATGTCCTCGTAGGCGTCCATGTAGTCGTTCCAGTGTCCGCGTTCTGCGGCGTCGGCGGTGGAGAACTTCCAGTTCTTCGCCGGCTCCTCGAGCCGCGCCAGGAAGCGGCGCTTCTGCTCGCCGCGCGAAACGTGCAGGAAGAACTTCAGCACCACGTAGCCGTTCCGCGCCATGTAGCGCTCGAAGCCGCGGATGTCCTCGAAGCGCTCGTCCCAGATGTCCTTGCTGATTAGTGACTCGGGCAGCTTCGTCTTGGCGAGCAGCTCGGGGTGCACGCGCACCACCAGCACGTCCTCGTAGTACGAGCGGTTGAAGATGCCGATCCGGCCGCGCTCGGGCAGCGCCTTCTTGCAGCGCCACAGGTAGTCGTGGTCGAGCTCCTCCGACGACGGCGCCTTGAACGAGTACACCTGCACGCCCTGCGGATTCACGCCCGACATCACGTGCTTGATCGTGCCGTCCTTGCCCGCGGCATCCATGGCCTGGAAGATCAGGAGCAGCCCCCACTTGTCCTGCGCGTACAGGCGCTCCTGCAGATCGGCGAGGATCTCGACGCCGCGCGCCAGGTACTCGGCCGCGTTCTCGTCCGACTCGAGATGCGCGGTGTCCCCGGGGTCGACGTCCTTCAGCCGGAACTTCTTGCCGTTGCTGACGCGATAGGGCCGCGAGAATTCGCGCGCTCCCTTGGGCACCTTCTTCGCCACGGGTCGGCTCCTCGGCTACGGCGCCGCGGGCGGCGCCTGGGGTCGGGTGTATTGCGACCAGCCGCCGCCGAGCGCGCGGTAGAGCTGCACCAGCGCCACCCGCTGGTCGCGCTCGGTGCGCGCGAGCTCGGTCTCGGCGGGGAACAGATCCTGCTGGGCGTTCAGCACCTCGAAGTAGTTGGCCTTGCCGTCGGTGTAGCGGATGGTCGAGATGCGCACCGACTCGTTCAGCGCGTCGACCGCGAGCGCCTGCTGCTCGCGCACCTGCGCGAGCTTCTCGCGCGCGACCAGCGCGTCCGAGACCTCGCGCAGCGCGTAGAGCGCCGTGGCTTCGTAGTCGAGCGCCGCTAGCTCCCACTGCGCCTTGGCCTGCTCCCAGCCGTAGTAGATCGCGCCGCCCTGGAAGATCGGCGTGGTCGCGACGCCCGCGATCGACCACATCGCGCTGCGCTTCTGCAGCACGTCGGAGAGCTGCGTCGATACGCCGCCCGCGAGACCGGTGAGTCCGATGCGCGGCAGGAACTCCGAGATCGACACGCCCACCAGCGCGTTCGCGGCGACCACGTTCTGCTCCGCAACCAGGATGTCGGGGCGGCGCTCGAGCAGCTGCGCGGGCACGCCCATCGGCACCTGCGGGGGATTGCCCTGCTCGAGCAGCGGCTGGCCGCGCGCGATCGGTCCCGGCTCGCGGCCGAGCAGCGCGGAGAGGCGGTTCTCGACCAGGACGATGCGCCGCTCGAGCTCGGGGATGGTCGACGCCGAGCTGGCGAGCGAGGCCTCCGCGCGCAGCATGCCGAGCTTGGAGTCGACGCCGCCGGTGAACTTGCGCTCGAACAGATCGCGCATCTTGGTGAACGCCGCGACGTTCTCGCGCGCGATGCCGAGCTCGAGGTCGAGCCCGAGCAGCTCGAAGTAGCTGATCGCGACGTCGCTGGTGAGCGAGAGCACGACGCCGCGCCGGAACGCCTCGGTCGCGAACAGCTCCGCGCGCGCGGCTTCGTTGGTGCGGCGGATCCGGCCCCAGATGTCGATCTCCCAGGCCATGCCCGCCGCGAGCAGGAACGAGTTGTCGCGCGGGGCGCCGGGCGCGGGCGTGCCGAGCACCGAGTTCACGCCGCGCGCCGCGTCGAACTCGCCGCCGATCTGCGGGAAGAACTCCGAGCGCGCGATGCCCGCGAACGCGCGCGCCTCTTCGACGCGTGCCGCCGCGATGCGCAGGTCGTAGTTGTTCGCGAGCGCCTCGCCGATCAGCGCGCGCAGCGCCTCGTCCTGGAACACCTCCCACCAGGGCAGGTCCGCGAACGACGCGGACTCGGCGGGCGTGGTCTGCTCGCGGTAGAGCGGCGGCTCGACGACCGCGGGGCGCTCGTAGTCGGGGCCGATCGCGCAGCCGGCGAGCGCGAGCGCGACCAGCGCGGTGAGGATCCGCTTCACGACGGGGCCGCTCCGCGCTTCGCGAGCTTCTCGACCAGCACGTACAAGACCGGCACGAAGAAGATCGCGATCAGCGTGGCCGCGAGCATGCCCGAGATCACCGTCGTGCCGATGCTCTGGCGCGAGATCGCGCCGGAGCCCGACGCGATCCAGAGCGGCACGCAGCCGAGGATGAACGCGAAGCTCGTCATCAGGATCGGGCGCAGGCGGCTCTTCGCGCCGGCGAGCGCCGCGTCGACGACGGTCTTGCCGCCCTTCTGCTCCATCACCGCGAACTCGACGATCAGGATCGCGTTCTTCGCCACCAGGCCGATCAGCATGATCAGGCCGATCTGCGAGAACACGTCGTTCTCGAGCCCGCGCAGGAAGATCCCGAGGTACGCGCCGAACACCGCGATCGGCGTGGTCAGCAGCACGCTCCACGGCAACGACCAGCTCTCGTACAGCGCCGCGAGAATCAGGAACACGAACACGATCGAGAGCGCGAACGTGGCGGCCGCTCCGCCCGCGGTGGCCTCCTGGTACGACATGTTCGTCCACTCGTAGCTCATGTCCGCAGGCAGGACCTCGGCCGCCACGGCCTCGACTGCAGCCATCGCCTGACCCGAGCTGTAGCCCGGCGCCGGGCTGCCGATCACCTCGATCGCGCGATACAGGTTGTAGCGGTTGGTGAAGGCGGGCCCGAACGACGGCTCCGCGCTCACCAGCGTGGAGAGCGGCACCATCTGCTGCTCGCGGTTGCGCACGTAGAAGCCGCCGATGTCCTCGGCCTTCACGCGGAACTCCGGCTCGGCCTGCAGGAAGACCTTCCAGATCCGGCCGAAGCGATTGAACTGGTTGACGTAGGTCGAGCCGAGCAGCGCCTGCAGCGTGTCGTACACGTCGCGCTCGGAGACGCCCAGCTTGTAGACCTTGTCGGCGTTCACGCCGGCGTGGAGCTGCGGCACGTCGGGCCGAAAGACGGTGACTACGCCCGCGAGCTCGGGGCGCTGGCTGGCCGCTTCGATGAAGCGCTGCGCGTTCGCCGCCAGCCACTCCACGTCGTGGCCGCCGCGGTCCTGCAGCATCACGTCGAAGCCGCCGGCGTTGCCGACGCCGGGAATCGCGGGCGGTGCGAAGCCGAACGCCTGTCCGCCGGGAAGCTCGCGCAGCTTCGCGTTCAGCTCGCGCATGACCAGGTCCGCCGTGCGCTCGCCGCGGTCGTGCCACGGGTCGAGCTGCACGAAGTAGAAGCCCGCGTAGCTCTGCGAGATGTTCGAGAGCAGGCTGAAGCCGACGATCGACGTGTAGCTCTGCACGCCGTCGGTCTCGCCGAGCACGCGTTCGACCTCGCGTGCGACCACATCCGTGCGCTGCAACGACGCCGCATCCGGGAGCTGGAGCTGCATGAAGAAGTAGCCTTGGTCCTCGCTCGGCACGAACGAGGTCGGCAGCACGCGGCCGATGCCGACGCCGATCACGCCGAGACCGACGAGCAGGATCATCGCGCGGAAGGAGCGCTTGATCGCACCCGCCGAGACGGTGATGTAGCCGGCGGTGGCGCGGTCGAAGAAGCGGTTGAAGGCGGCGAAGAAGCGGCCCAGCGGGCCGGTCGAGGGGTGCTTGGGCTTGAGCAGCAGCGCGCACAGCGCGGGCGAGAGCGAGAGCGCGTTGAAGGCGGAGATCAGCACGGAGATCGCGATCGTGATCGCGAACTGCTGGTACAGGCTGCCGGTGATGCCGGTCATGAAGCCCGCGGGGATGAACACGGCGGCGAGGATCAGCGCGATGCCGATCACCGGCGCGGTGACCTCGTCCATCGCCTTGATGGTCGCGTCGCGCGGCGAGAGCCCGTGCTCGATGCCCACCTCGACCGCCTCGACCACCACGATCGCGTCGTCGACCACCAGCCCGATCGCGAGCACCAGTCCGAGCAGCGACAGCGTGTTGATCGAGAAGCCGAGCATCGGGAAGAAGATGAACGCGCCGATCAGGGACACCGGCACCGCGATCAACGGGATCAGCGTCGCGCGCCAGCCCTGCAGGAACAGGAACACCACGATGATCACCAGCACCATCGCCTCGACCAGCGTGTGCATGATCTCGGTGATGCCCTCGCTGACGGGCAGGGTGGTGTCGAGCGCGATCGCGTAGCTCATGTCCGCGGGGAAGCGCTCGCTGATCTGCTCCATCTGCGCCTTGAGCTCGTTCCCGGTGGCCAGCGCGTTCGAGCCGGGTGCCTGGTAGATCGCGACCACCGCCGCCGACTTGCCCTGGTAGCGGCCGAGCTGCATGTAGGTCTGCGCGCCGAGCTCGATGCGCGCCACGTCGCGCAGCCGCACGAACGAGCCATCGGGGTTCGCGCGCACGATGATCTCGCCGAACTGCTCCGCTTCGACCAGCCGCCCCTTGGCGGTGACGGTGTAGGTGAACTCCTGGCCCTTGGGCGCGGGCTCCGCGCCGACCTGGCCCGCGGGGTTCACCACGTTCTGCGACTTCACCGCGTTGATCACGTCGGTGACGGTGATCGAGAGCTTGGCCAGCGTGTCGGGCCGCACCCAGACGCGCATCGCGTAGCTCGAAGCGCCGAACAGCGTCACCTGTCCCACGCCCTTCACGCGCGCGAGCTGATCGATCACGTTGATGGTGGCGTAGTTGCCGAGGAACTCGGCGTCGTAGGTCTCGCCCGGCGAGTAGATCGGCACGACCAGGAGCGGCAGGCCGACGGTCTGCTGCACGGTCGTGCCGAACTCGACGACGGAGCTCGGCAGCTGCGAGGTCGCCTGCGCCAGCCGGTTCTGCGCGAACACCTGATCGAGGTTCACGTCCGTGCCGACTTCGAAGCTGACCTGCAGCGTCATCGTGCCGTCGCTGCCGTTGATCGACTTCATGTAGATCATGTTCTGCACGCCGTTGATCTGCTGCTCGATCGGCGTGGCGACGGACTGCTCGACGGCGAGCGCGTCGGCACCGGTGTAGGTCGTCTTGATCTGGATGATCGGCGGGACGATGTCCGGGTACTGCGCGATCGGCAGACGGCCGATCATGACCAAGCCACCGATCACGGTGATGATCGCGATCACGATCGCCACGATCGGCCGGTCGATGAAGAAACGCGCCATCGACTAGTTCCGGGACTTTTCCGGGGCGGGCGTCGTCTCGACCTTCACGACCATGCCGTTGCGGACCCGCTGCGCGCCCTCGACGATCACGCGGTCGCCGGGATCGAGCCCCTGGCTCACGACGTAGTCGCTGCCGCTGATCGGCCCGAGCGTGACGCGCTTGATCGTGACCTTGTCCTCCGCGTCCACGACCGCCACCTGGCTCGTGCCCTGCAGGTCGGTCACCGCGCGCTGCGGAATCAAGAGCGCCCCTTTGATTTGATCCGTGGCCGCGCGCACCTTCGCGAACTGGCCGGGGCGCAGCAGGTTGTTCGGATTCGGGAACAGCGCCTGCAGCTCGATCGTGCCGGTGGTCGCGGCCACGTCGAGCCCCGCGACGTTGAAGCGGCCGGGCTCGGCGTAAGTGGAGCCGTCGGCGAGGATCAGCGCGAGCGCGGCCCGCTCGCGCGGCTCCGTCGCGCTCGCCTCCGCGATGCGCTTGGCGAAGCGCAGGTACTCGATCTCGCTGATCTGGATGTTGACCTTGATCGGGTCGAGCTGTGAGACGTCGGTCAGCAGCGTCTGCGGGCTGACCAGGTTGCCGACCTGCGCGTTGGCGATCCCCGCGACGCCGTCGATCGGCGACTTCACCTGCGTCCATTCCAGGTTGAGCCGCGCGTTCTCGAGCGTGGCCCGCGCGGACTCCACGTCGGCGGCGCCCGCAGCGCGCGCCTGCACCGCCGTGTCGAGCTCCATCTGGCTCACCGCGCCCTCGGCCGCGAGCGGGGTGTAGCGCCGCACGTCCTGCTGCGCCTTGACCAGCAGCGCTTGCGTGCGCGCGAGCTGCCCCTTGGCCTGGTCGTAGTCTGCTCGGTACTGACGATCGTCGATCTGGAACAGTAGATCGCCGGCCTTCACCGGGCTGCCGTCGAGGTAGCTCTGCTTCACCAGGTAGCCCTGGATCTTCGGATAGATCTGGGCGTTCACGTTACCCGTCGTGGTGCCGACCCACTCGGACGCGACCTCCACATCCTTCTGCTCCACCGGCACGACCACGACCGTCGGCACCGGCGCGGCGGCTTGCTCGGATCCCCTGTCACAGCCGGTCGCGAGCACGGCGAGAGCGCAGAGCGCGAGCACGATTCGGTGTCGATGCGGCATGGGAGGAACTCCTGGGAACGGCCGGCCGATCATAACAGTCGGCTCGACTCAGCGGCGCGCGCTCCAGGTCGAAACGAAGTCGGCGTAGTGGCCGCGCGTCGCCACGACCTGCCTGCGCAGGCCGAGCAGGGTGTGGAGCGGGGTGTCGCGCGTGGTGCGAGTCACCACGAAGACGGGCAGCGATCCGCCCGGGTCGATGTCGATCTGGTAGGTGACGCGCGTGCGCACCGGACCGGCCGCGACCAGGTCGTACGAGCCGGCCAGCCGTGGCATGCGCACGATCCCGTCGATCGGCGGCGTGCTCGGGTCGTCGACGTTCGCGAACGAGACCGCGGCGTGCTGCGAGGGCTCCAGCAGCTTGGCTTCGGCGCGTAGCACCACGTCGCGATCGCTGATCGGCCAGGGTGCCCCGGTGCGGTTGTAGATCAGCGAGACGTCGCCGGGCTCCTCGCGGATCAGCCGGCTCTCCTCGCAGTCGGCCATCCACTCTTTCTGGCGCGGAACGTCGGAGATGACCGCGAGCACCTCGAACACACCGGCGTCGATCTCGGCGCTGGCGCGCAGCTCCGGCAGCGTGCGGCCGGGCGCGTTGCGCTCCTCCACGCTGACGCCGTCCTGTGTCAGGAGCGGCTGCCAGTCCGCGTCTGCACGCGCCTCGCGCGCGGACGGCAGCAGCGCAGCGAACAGGATCGCGAACGTCGCTCGCGCGCTACGCGGCACGCGGCTTCTCCCACACCAGCGCCACGTAGCGACTGGCGCGGCGCACCGCGTCGTGCGCGCGCATCAGCTCGACCAGGAACTCCCAGTCGGCCGCGCTCATGCGCGCGTAGCCGGGCCGGAAGGCGCGCAGGATCCGGCGCCCGAGCGCGAACGTGCCGGCGCGCGCGTTGGTCTGCGCGATCTTCTGGAAGCGGTCGATCACGGGGCCGGTCCAGTCGCAAAGCCGGCGCTCGCGGAAGCCGAGCGCCGCCGCCGTCGCGCGGTAGCGCTCGAGCGGCTCGAACTCGGTGAAGCACCAGGTGTCGCGCACGAGCCGCTCGGGATCGAGCCGCTCGATCGCCTCCGGGTGCGCGTCGCGCCAGACGAAGTCCACGAGCACGAGCCGGCCGCCGGGCCGGAGCACCCGGTAGCTCTCGGCCAGGAAATCCGCGCGCCCTTGCGGGCCGAAGTGGAACGCGACCTCGAGGCAGTGCACCGCGTCGAACGTTCCGTCGTCGAGCGCGACGCCGGCCGCGCTCGCGGGCAGCTGTGTGACGTCGGCCGCCGCGAAGCGCACACCGGGCCTGCTTCCGTACTTCGCCTGCGCGGCGCTGACGTTCTCGGGTAGCCGATCGAGCCCCAACACCTCGCAGCCTTGCTCGGCCAGACGCGCGCTGGTGTAGCCGCGCCCGCAGCCGGCGTCGAGCACGCGCAGGCCCGCGCGCGGCTCGACCAGCGCGAGCGACTTGCGCGCGAGCAGGCGCTGGAACGGCCCGAGCCCGAGCGCGACCGCGGGCAGCGCGTACGCGGGGTAGTAGCCCAGGTTCACGAGCTCTCCCCAGCCGCCGCCCTCGAGCGCGCGGAACGCCGTGGTCGAGCCGTCGTAGGCGGGACGGATCTGCTGCTCGTCGATCACGAAGGCATCCTACGCGACACGACCGGTTGACGCGCGGCCCGGCGATCGGCGATAGATGCTCGAGATGAACGGAGCGCGCATCCCGACGACCCTGCTGGCGCTGGCGCTCGCGCTCTCGTTCCCCTCCGCGCCGCTTTTCGCCGCGAGCGGCATCGTGCTGCCGGACCGCGAGGAAGCCGAGGACGCGTTGCCCGAGGGCGGCTCCATGACCGGGCGCGAGATCTTCGAGCGCTTCCTCGACAACCGCCTGCACTCCGCGGTCCAGTACCAGACGGTGTTCTCGCGCGATCCCGGCGGCAACGAGCAGCGCCTGCGCTTCTGGGTGCGCTGGAAGGACTACCGCGACGCGAACCACAAGGCCGTCGACGGCGTGCTCGCGAAGACGCTGGTCAAGTTCGAAGCGCCCGACGACCTGCGCCAGACCGGCTTTCTGATGGTGTTGAACGACGACCGCTCGAACGACCAGTTCGTGTGGACGCCCTCGAGCGGACGCGTGCGGCGCGTGCAGCTCCAGGGCGTGGGCGTGATGGGCACCGACTACACGTTCGACGACATCTCCTGGAAGAGCGTCGAGGACGCCGACTACCAGCGCCTGCCCGACGAGCAGATCGACGGCAAGCCGGTCTACGTGGTCGAGGTCACGATGAAGCCGTTCGTCAAATCGCAGTACAGCACCATGCGCGCCTGGATCGAGCAGGAGCACTACGTGCCGCTGCGCGCTCTGTACCGCGACGAGAACGGCGTCGAGATCCGCGAGATGCGCGCGCCCGCGGCCGGCATTCGCGAGTTCAACGGCACTTGGGTCGCGGCCGAGTCGACCATGTTCAACCTGAAGGAGAAGACCTCGACGCGGATCGTGGTCGACAAGCTCGACGCGAACGTGGCGCTCGCCGACCGCCACTTCAGCACCCTGCAGCTCACGCTGCGCCGCTGAGCCCGGCCCCGCACTCGCGGAAGGCGAGACGGGCGCGGTCCGCGGCGGCCCGCGGCGGCGCCTCGCGAGCCGCGAAGCGGCGCGCAGCGAGGCGAAGCCGAGCGAAGTCGATCAGACCGGATCCGAGAGGCGCTTCAGCACCACGAGTAGCGCCGGCAGCATGCCGACGTCCGTCGCCAGGCACAGGCCCATGGTGATCGCGGTCAGCAGGCCGAACTGCTGCAGCGTGGCGAAGCTCGAGAAGAGCATGACCAGGAAGCCGGCTACGAGCATGATCGAGGTCACCACCATCGGCCGGCCGACCTCGACGATGCAGTGCAGCGCCGCGTCCTCCGCGCTCTTGCCGCGCGCGCGCTCCTCGCGGAACACCTGCAGGAAGTGGCAGGTGTCGTCGACTGCGATGCCGAGCGCCACGCAGCCGATCAGGCTGGTCGGAATCGACAGCGTCGCGACGCCCGCGCCGAGCATGCCGAAGAAGTTCAGCACCGGCATCAGGTTGGTGGGCATCGCGAGCAGGCCGAGCCCGAGGCGGCCGAACACCAGCCACACGATCGCGAAGATGCAGCTCAGCGTGAGCGCGAGCTGCGCGATCTGATTGCCGGCGATCCCGTCGGCGCCGCGATTGATGCGGATCGCGTTGCCCGTCACGTCCGCCTTCAACCCGGCGGGCAGTGGCTCGGCTTCGAGCGCCGCGCGGATCGCGGTCTCGAGCTCGCGCATCGCGGCCGAGCCCAGCCGGTCGGTGCGCACGAGCAGGTTCGCGCTCGAGTGGTTCGAGGTCGCGAACGTGCGCAGCTTCTCCTTCGGGATCATGAAGATCAGCTCGGCCGCCTCGGCGCGCGTGTCGGGAATGCGCGCGGCCGCGGGCTCGCCCTGCTCGAGCGCCTGGCGCGCCGCCTTCAGCAGATCGACCACCGACGACACGGTCGTCACGCCGGGCAGGATCTCGAGGCGCTTCTGGATGCGCTCGACCGCGCGCAGCGCGTCGGGCTCGCGGAACGTGCCCTCCTGGCTGCCCTCGAGCACGACGTAGATCGGGACCGCGCCGGTCAGCAGCCGGTTCACGGCCGCGAAGTCGACGCGCACGTCCGAGTCCTCGAGGAAGTAGGTGATGAAGTCGGTGTCGACGACGATGCGCGGCATGAGCGCGATCGCGACCAGCGCGGTGGCGATCCAGAACGCGAGCACGTAGCCCGCGTTGCGCACCTGCCAGCGGCCGACCACCGCGAGGCCGGCCTCCATCGCGCGCCGCACGCCCTCCGCGAGCCGCGTCTGCGCGGCGTAGAGCGCGCGCCCGCTGCCGTCCGGCGCGCGCAGCGGCAGCAGCGAGAGCGCGGCCGGCACGCCCGTGAGCGTGATCACCGTGATCGAGCCGACGCCGAACACGCAGAAGCCGCCGAGATCGCTGGTCGCGGGGATCTCGTTGATCAAGAGCGCCGCGAAGCCGACCATGGTCGTGCAGCCCGAGATCAGCACCGGCGCCAGCGTGTGGCGCAGGCTCTCGAGCGCGGCCGTGCGCGCGTCCGGCGAGCTGGACGCCACGACCTCGTAGCGCGCGAACACGTGCACGCCGTACACGCCGCCGATGGTGATCATCACCGGCCCGAGCACGAGCGTGATCAGGTTCAGGTCCGACCCCACCAGCCCCATCGCGCCGTAGGCCCAGAACGTCGCGGTCAGGTTCGCGATCAGCGGCACCAGCGTGCCGCGCACCGAGCCCGTCATCAGCCACAGCGCGACCACCGCGACCCCCACCGCGATCGGGATCAGGCGCAGCATGTCGTGGATCAGGAGCTCATGCGCGCGCGCGCGCACGTGCGGGCGCCCGGTGACGTGGAACGCGACGCCGTCGCGCGTGGCCTCGTCGAGGATGGCCTCGATGCGATGGTCGAGCGCGAGGTCGACGAACTCGCCGTCGGTCATCGAGCGGAACGAGACGTTGATCGCCGCCGCCCGGCCGTCGCGCGAGACGATCGTCTTGGTGTAGAGCGGGTCGGCGAGCGCGCGCCGGCGCAAGTCGCTGAGCTCGGCGGGCTCGCTCGGGATCTCGTCGATGAAGCGGCCGAGCTCGACCAGCTCGTTCCGCTCGTCCCAACGGTAGGTGTAGACGTCGACCAGGCTCTCGGTGCCGCGCACGCCCGGGAGCTTCGCGATCGCGTCGCCGACCTCGCGCAGCGTCTCGAGGCTCGCGCGCGAGAAGGCGTCGTCGGACTCCATCGCGATCACGAACAGGTCGTCGTCGCCGAAGTCGAGGATCGCGCGCTGGTAGACCGGCTCGCCCGGATCGTTCTCGGGCAGCATCGGCTCGCTCGACGCGTCGACGCCGATGCGGAAGCCGAGCGGATCGGGCCGCACCAGCGCCGCCGCCATGCCGAGCGTCACCAGCCCGATCAGCGCGAGCACCACGCGCGGGTAGTCGACGATCCAGGTCGGGCGCAGCACCGCGACCAGCGCACCCGCCGCGAGAAACATCGCGCTCGCGCAGCCGAAGACGAGCGGGCTCAGCAAGGCATCCTCCGGCGGAGGATGTCTCCGTCACTCGACGAACCCATCGCCTCCCTACGCGGGCCCTCGTCCCCGGAGCCCGACCGCGTCGAGTAGTAGACCACGGCCGACCGGGCCGATCCAACGCGGGAGAAGCGCGGGGAATTGCGGTAGGACTAGAAGCTCGATGGCGCATGCGAACCGGAACGCTTGGCTCTTGCTGCTCGGCTCTTGGGGCGTGCCGGCGAGCCTTTACTGGGACTACTCGTGGGAGTCGACGATCGGCGTCGACCGCTTCTTCGCACCGCCGCACGTCGCAACCGATCTCGCGGTCGCGTTCGCCGCCACGGTCGCGTTGGCGCTGCTGCTAAAGACCACGCGCGCGCGCGCAGCCGGCGTCGCGCTCGGGCGGATGCGCGCGCCGCTCGGTGCCTGGCTCGTGCTCTGGGGAGCGCTGGCCTTCGCGGCCGCGTTGGTCTTCGATCGCTGGTGGCAGACCGGCTACGGCCAGGCCGCCGGCATCTGGCACCCGCCGCAGATCCTGAAGGCGGTCGCGTTCTTCGCGGTCACGATCGGCGTCTGGGTCGAGTGGCAGGGGCGGCAGGCGCGCGCGAGCGGCGTGCTCGGGTTCGCGCTCGCGGGCGGCGCGGTGCTGTCGCTGATCGGTGTCGTCACGCTCGCGTCGAGCTTCGCGAACCTGCAGCGCTCCGCGTTCTTCTTCCAGCTCGGCTGCGCGACCTATCCGGTGGTGCTGGTCGCGCTCGCGGTCGCGGGACGCGGGCGGTTCCCGGCGAGCACGGCCGCGCTCGCGGCGTTCGGCGTGCAGCTCGCGCTGGTCTGGCTGCTACCGCTGGTGCCGGGCGCGCCCGAGGTCGGCCCGGTCTACCACCCGCGCGACACGCTGCTACCACCGCCGTTCCCGCTGCTGCTGGTGCTGCCGGCGCTGGTCGTGGACCTGCTGCTGCGCGCGAGGCCCGCGCGTGGCGGGCCGGGGCAGCGCGCGCCCTCGGCGCTCGACGCGCGCTTGGCGCTCGAGGCGGGGCTCGCCTTCGCGGCGGTGTTCGTGCTGGTGCAGTGGACGTTCGCGGGCTTCCTGCTCTCGCCCGCGGCGGACACGTGGCTGTTCGCGGGCGGCGGCCGGCACTGGCCGTTCTTCCTGCGCATCGACCCGTCCGCGCGCGCCGCCTTCTGGCACGCGCCCGGCGACGCGCTGTCGGCCTCGCGCGGAGCCGTCGTAGCGCTCCTGGCCGTGCTCGCCTCGAGCGCGGGTCTCGCGCTGGGCGCGGGTCTCGCGCGCGTGCGTTCATGAGAGCGCTCGTCGCCGTCGCGCTCGCGCTGCTCGCGCTGCCGCTCGCCGCGCGCGCGCACGTGGGTAGCCCGAACGTGTTCTTCGAGGGCCACGCGGGGCCGCACGCGGTCGGCGTCGTGATCCGGCCGCCGCCGACGCTTCCGGGTGTCGCGCAGATCGACGTGCGCGTGGCCGACGCCGCGCGCGTCGGCGTGCGCGCCGTGTTCGCCGACGCCAGTGCGGAGGCCGCGCCCGTGGCGACCCCCGCCACGCCGGTCGTCGGCGAGGCGAAGCTGTGGAGCGCGGGCGTCTGGCTGCTGCGCCGCGGTCCGTACGGAGTCGAGATCTCGGTCGACGGTCCGGGCGGGAGCGGAACCGTGGCGGTGCCGCTGCAGGCCGCCGCACTCGAGCGCCCGGTCATGCCGCTCTCGCTCGGAGCGCTGCTGCTCGCGCTCGGCGCGCTCTTGTTCGGCTGGGCGGCCTGGCTGGTCGCTGCCGCGACACGGAACCGTGTCGCCACGATCGCGGCCGTGCTCGTGCTCGCCGGCGCCGTCTACGCCGGCGATCTGCGCTGGCGCGCGATGGACCGCAGCTTCGCGAACGCGCTAGAGCGACCGCTGCCCGTGCAGGCCGCGGTCGAGCGCGGCGAGTGGCGCAATCGCCTGCATCTGGCGCCGGTCGCGAGCGGCGCACCCGAGTCGACCTGGGAGACGCTCGTCACCGATCACGGCAAGCTCATGCACCTGTTCCTGATCCGGCAGAACGACCTCGACGTGTTCGCGCACCTGCACCCGGTGCGCCGCGACGGGCGCTCGTTCGAGGGCGTGCTGCCCCCGCTGCCCGCGGGTGACTACGAGCTGTATGCGGAGCTCACGCACGAGAGCGGCTCGAGCCAGACGTTGGTCGCGAAGCTCGCTCTGCCAAGCCCGGCGAACGGCGCGGCCGCGGACGCGCTCCCGCCGATAGGCGAAGGCGACGCCTGGTGCCGCTCGGGCGTGGCGCTGCCGGCCAACGCCGCGGAGCCCGACGCGCTCGACTTCGACGACGCCTGGCATCTGGGCCGCTCGTCCGGGCCGCGCGAGAGCCGGCTGATGGACGGCGGCCGCATGGTGTTCGAGAACCCGGACGGCTTGGTCGCCGATCGCGAAGTGAGCTTGCGTTTCTCGGCGTTCGAGAGCGGCGGCCAGCCTTCGCTCTTCCAGCCCTACATGGGCATGCTCGGTCACGCGGTGGTGCGGCGCTCGGACGGCAGCGTGTTCACGCATCTGCACCCGGTCGGCACGGTCTCGATGGCGGCCGCCGAGCTGCTGGCCGCGCGCGCGGGCACCGCGCAGCCGATTCCCGCGCCGCTGCCGGAGCGGACCGGCTCGGTGACGTTCCCGTATGCGTTTCCGCGCGCGGGCGCGTATCGGATCTGGGTGCAGGTCCGGGCGGGCCCCGCGGGCGGCGTGCTGACGGGCGTGTTCGACGTCGAGGTCGCCCCCTAAGAGTCTGGGATCAGGCTCCCGGCCGCGGCTACACAACAAAGTTTGCCCTTCCGCGCCCGCCCGGGCGTAGCATCGCCAGAGGGATGGGGTCACTTCGGGCTCTCGGCATGACGCTGGGCGCGGCCGGCGCGCTCCTGCTCGCGTGCGCGCTGCCATCGGCGGAGTCGCAGGATCCGGCGACCCCTGCCGCCGAGTACGTCGGCGACGCGCTGTGCCGCAGCTGCCACAGCGTCGAGGCGTCGCACTGGGACCGCACCGTGCACGCGCGAGCCTTCGCGGCGAACCCGCGCACGGAGCTCGAGCGGCGCACCTGCGAGAGCTGCCACGGCCCGGGCGGCGAGCACGTGAAACAGCCGACCACGGCCACGATCGTCTCGTTCACGCGCGCGTCGGCCCAGGACCCTTCGCAGATGAACGCGATGTGCATCCAGTGTCATCGCTCGGGCCCGCTGCTGTTCTGGATCGGATCGACGCACGAGGTGCGCGAGCTCGCCTGCAGCGACTGCCACAACCCGATGGCGCAGACCTCGGGCCAATCGCTGCTGCGGCTCGAGAACGCCAACCAGACCTGTTTCAGCTGCCATCCGGCGCAGCGCGCGGAGTTCGGCAAGCGCTCGCACATGCCGCTTCTCGAAGGGAAGATCTCGTGCGTCGACTGCCACAACCCGCACGGCTCGTCGACCGATCCGCTGCTGCGCGGCGACGACGTGAACCAGCTGTGCACGAGCTGTCACGCCGAGAAGCGCGGTCCCTTCCTGTGGGAGCACGCGCCGGTGCGCGAGAGTTGCCTCCACTGCCACAAGCCGCACGGCTCGAACCACGAGAAGCTGCTGGTGACGTCGCTGCCGCTGCTGTGCCAGGAGTGTCACTCGCCGATCGACTACCCGAACTTCTCGCACCCCGCGGGCATGACGACCGCGCAGAACATGCCGACGGGCAGCGCGCCGGACGACCGGCTGATGAACCGCGGCTGCATGAACTGCCACGGGCAGATCCACGGCTCGAACCATCCCTCGGGTCCCCGCTTCCACCGCTAGAGAGGGCATATGGCGCTGCTTCGGCACAAGCTGCTGCTCCTGGTCGCCGTCGCGATCGGCGCGCTGCCCGCCGCGGCCGAGCCACCGCGCGATTCGCTCCATCCCGGGAACGCGGAGGTCTACGAGATCCCGGACCCGAACGGCCTCTCGCTCTTGACCGACACGCGTCGGCGTAGCCCGAGCGGGCTGCTCTACCCGTACCCGTCCGCGCCGTACCCGATGTCGGACCTCGGCGACGGCTGGCTCGGCCGCGGCGCGCTCGAGGCCGGCTACTTCTGGATCAGCGGCGACACGCGCGAGACGCGCTTCACGCGCTACGTCGAGCGCAAGAACGGGCCGCTGCTCGATCTGCTCGACCTCGAGCTGTGGCGGCCCGAGAGCGGCGACTACCTGATGCTGCGTTCGGGCAGCGTCGGCCGTCACGACCAGTTCTACGACCTCGAGGCCGACCGCGCGGGCTGGCTGCGCTTCCGCGGCTCGTTCAGCGGCGTCCCGCACAACTACGCGTCCGACGCCGTCAGCTTGTTCGACGGCGTCGGCAACGACCGGCTGACGCTGCCCGCGGGGTTCGTGCCGGGCGCGAGCACGGAGGCCGACGTGGCCGCGGCGCTGGCCGCGCGCGGCGACGACGACGTGGACGTGCAGCGCAACCGCACCCAGCTCGCGCTGCGCGTGCGCGCGCTGCCGCAGCTCGACCTGACCGCCCAGTACGGGCTCGAAGAGCGTCGCGGCGAGATCCCGACCGGCGTCGGCTTCGCGTTCCCGGAGCTCAGCACGAGCCTGGGCCAGACGCTCGAGGTGACCTCGCCCGTCGACGACCGCACGCAGACCGCGGGCGCGAGCCTTTCGTGGGGCGGCGACGTCACGCAGTGGAACCTCGCCTACAACGGCTCGTTCTACCGCAACCGCGACTCGTCGCTCTCGCTCGCGCAGCCCTACGAGCAGTTCGGGCTGGCCTCGATCACGGACGCGCGGCTCGCGCTCGCGCCCGACAACGACTGGCACAACGTCCGCGCCGACGCGGCGCTGAACCTGCCGCTGCGCTCGCGCATCACCGGCGTGGTCTCCTGGTCGCGCAGCACGCAGGACCAGGACCTGCTGCCGCCGACGATCTCGGACGTCACGATCGGGACCATCGACCTGGCGAACTGGAACACGCCCGCGGCGCTGTCGACCGGCAGCGCGCACGCGCGCGTCGATCAGCTCTTGCTCGACTTCGATCTCCACACCAACCCGTGGCGACCGCTGCGCCTGCGCGGCGGCCTGCGCTACACCGACCGCGACACCCACACCGACTACCAGGCGCTGAACCCGCTCACCGGTGAGTACGGCTACGTGGTCGAGGACGGCGGCTTCGGCGCGAGCCTCGGCCCCGACTACGTCGGCGTCTACCAGCCGACCGTGCCGGGCAGCAACTGGCGCTACCGCAGCCAGCCGTTCGGCGGCACGCAGCTCACCGTCGACGCGGGTGCGACGCTGACGCTGCCGCGGCGCAACTCGTTCGACGTGTTGCTGCGGCACGAGCACATCGACCGCGACGTCAGCGAGCGCGACGAGACGACGCAGCAAAGCGTCACGCTCAGCGCGAACTCGCGCGCGTTCTCGTTCGCGACCGCGCGCTTCTCGTACCAGTACCTGACCCGGGACGGCAGCGACATCGACTACGGCGTGTACGCGGACTACGAGACCCAGAGCCTGCCCGGCTTCGTGCCGCAGTTCCCCGACGGCGAGCCCCCGCACAATCTGAACCAGATGGTCCGGCCCTCGCTCGCCGATCTCGAGGGCCAGGTCTGGAACGGGCGCCTGATCTTCGCGGTCGGGGACCGCTCGGACCTCTCGCTGACCGGGCGGCTGCGCTCCAACAGCTACGGCACGAGCAGCCAGTTCGGCCTGCGCAGCGACCGCTCGCGCGGCTTCGAGGCCGAGTGGAGTGTGCAGCCCTCGCCCGTGCTCGCGGCCAGCCTGTTCGTCTCGCTCGAGTCGCACTCGCGCAGGATGGGCAGCATCCGCGGCTTCGCGTCCTCCTCGGACGGGAACGCCGGCGGGCCGAACTATCCGCTCGCCTACCAGTGGTCCACCAACGCCAGCGGCGACGCGGTCGGCTGGGGCGGGTCGCTGACCGTGCAGCCCCTGCACTGGCTCGAGCTCGACACCCGCTACACGTTCCTGGTGACCCGCGAGGACGATCGGATCGCCTTCACGGACCTCTCCGCACTCGCCAATCCCGACTTCGTCACGCCTCCGCCCGGTCACTTCCCGGAGCTGCGCAGCCGGGATCACGCGCTCGAGACCAGCGTACGGGTCGCCCTGCAGAAGGCCGTCGGGTTGAAGCTGTACTACCGCTACTGGCGCTCCCAGATCGAGGACTACCACCAGACCGGCCTGCCCACCGAAATCGGGCGCCGCGTCTACCTGGGGCATCAGGATCGCGACTATTCCGCCAGCTTCTTCGGCGCAACCGTGCAGGTGAGCTTCGGGTCCGGCCAGTGAAATCCGCCTACGGAGGCGTTCGGGGCCCCGGGGGCGTGCCCGGGCGGATCTGTCGGATATTCCGCCGTGGACGTTGTGAATCTGCCCCTCTTTGGTCCTTCGCTGTGTAGACTGGCGCGGACCCCTGACCCATAGACCGAGAAGGGACGGCCGATGAGGTTGCGCGGATTCGTGGTGTCGATTGCCGCCTTGGCAGCGCTCGCGTTGCCGAGCTCGGCGCTGGCGGCATTTCACTTGGTGGAGATCGAGCAGGTGATCGGCGGCGTGGACGGCGACACGTCCGCGCAGGCGGTGCAGCTGCGCATGCGCACCGCCGGGCAGAACCTGTTCAGCGGAGCGGTTCGGCTGCGCGCCTGGGACGCCGCGGGGACGAACCCGGTCGTGCTGATCGCGTTCTCGGGTGCCAATCCCGCGAGCGGTGTCGCGTGCCGCCGGATCCTGGTGGCGACGCCGGACTTCGAGTTCACCACCACACCGCCGCTCGACGCGGCGGCGGCCGACTACGTGATGAACACGCCGATCCCGGCCTCGTATCTCGCGGCGGGCTCGCTCACGTTCGAGAACACCGCGGGCACACAGATCTACTGGCGTTTGAGCTGGGGCGGTGCCTCGTACACCGGACCCGGTACCGTCACCACGATCGCGGCCGGCGGCAATGACGCCGACGGCACGATGAACCCGCCGTTCGCGGGGCCGCTGCCCTCGACCGGCCTCGAGGCGGTTCGCTTCACGCCGGCCTGCGCAACCGCTCCGACGACCAACCTGGCGCACTATGCGCTCACGGTCGGCGCAGCGACTTTCACGGCCAACGACCTCGACGCCTTCGTCGTGACGGCGGGGCCGGAGCCGGTGCCGATCTTCCCGGGAGCGGCCGGGCTCGCGCTGGTCGGCGGGCTCGGAGCGCTGGCCGTCGGCTCGGCGTTCCTGCGGCGGCGCGCCGGCTGATTGCCGGTCGCGAGCCGCGGGTTGGCACCCGCGGCCGCGATCGCCATGCTGCGCAGCGATGAACATCGCGATCGAGCTGTGCCTCGACGAGCACGCCGACGCGCGCATCCGCGAGATCTGGGAGCGGATCGAGCGGGCGGGGCTGCCGTCGCGCTTGCTCGAGCTCGGCCACGCGCCGCACGTCTCGCTGGGTGTGTGCGCGGATCTCGATCGCCCGGCCTTCGCCGCCAAGCTCGCCGAGTTTGCCGCGCGCGAGCCGAAGCTGCACGGCACGTTCGTCTCGCTCGGCACGTTCTCGAATCGCCAGGGGGTCGTGTTCCTCGGCCTGATCAACACCCGCGAGCTGATCGACATGCACGCGCGCTTCGACGCGCTGTTCGCCACCAGCGCGCGCGACCCGTGGGAGTACTATCGGCCGGGCCGCTGGGTGCCGCACTGCACGCTGACCACCGCGCTCGATCCGATCCAGGTCGCGGTGGCGCTGCGCGTGTGCGCGGAGGTGCCGCTGCCGATCCAGGCGACGCTCGAGAGCGTCGCGATCGTCGAGAACCCGGACGGCGTGGTGCACGCGCGATTGCCGCTCAGCGGGCGCTCGGGTCCCGCGCGATGAGCTTCGCCGTGCTCGTGCTGCGCGGATCGGCGGCGGTCTTCGGCGCGGTCGGGCTCGCCTGGCTGCTCGCTCCGGCCCAGCTCGGGCCGCTCGTCGGCATCGAGCTCGAATCCCCGACGTCGCTCGCGGACGCGCGCGCGGTCTTCGGCGGGCTCGAGTGCGGGATCGCAGGTCTGCTCTGGCTGTGCGCGCGCGACGCCGCGCGCGTCGAGCTCGGTCTGCTCGCCGCGCTGCTCGCCTTCGGTGGTCTCGCGTTCGGCCGCCTGCTCGGCTTCGCGCTCGACGGCCCGAGCGACGCGATCGGCACCGCGCTCCTCGGCGCGGAGCTGGTCGGGCTGGGCGCAGCCGCTCTCGCGCGCGGGCGCTTGCGGCGCGCTCGCTAGAGGACCCCGTCCCAGGCCGCGCGCTCGGCGTCGAGCGGCGCGAGCGCGAGCTGGCAGGCGCGGTCGAACACGAGCGTGGCGCGCTTCGCGGTGTCATAGGCGGGCCAGGCCGGCAGCTGCGCGTGGCCGGGCTCGGATTTTCGCGCGAAGGCGATCCAGGCGTCCATCATGCGCGCGGAGAGCGCCTCGGCGTCCGGGCCCTTGCCCGCGAATCGGTCCATGGTGGGTGCGTCGAGCGTGCCGAACACGAACGGCAGCTCGAGCGCGTGACACGCGCCGAGCGTGCCGCGGCGCGCGGGCGAGCTCCAGGTGAAGAAGTACTGGTACGTGCGCGGCTGCTGCTGGCCTTGCGCCTCGGCGAGCCGGATCGCGGGCACGCGGAAGGTGCGGTCGGAGTCGAGCGCGTCGAGCAGCTCGCCCGGCTCCGTGGACGTGCGGCCGTTGCGTGCGGACCGGTAGGTCTCGATCAGGCGCTCGGCGTGCGATTCGTCGGCGCCGTGCGCGCGCAGGCCGCCGCGCACGCGCTTGGCCAGGCCCGCTTCGTCGAGCTCGATGTTCGAGGCCATGCCCATGCGGAAGAGCTTGGTCTCGTCGCGGTTCGCGCCGACCAGCAGCGCCACGTCGCGTGCGGCGCCGTCGCGAACCGCCTCGAGCGGGTGACGCGGAAGCGTGTCGGCGTCGAGCGCGGGCGCAAAGGCGAGTAAGCCGCCCAGGCGCGCGCTCTTGCCGAGCACGTTCGCCTGCGCGGCGAGCAGCGCGGGAACCGGCACGTCGCGCAGCTTCGCGTGCTCGCTCGCGCCCAGGCCGAGCTCGCCGAGCAGCGCGTGGGCGATGCGCTCGGCGCTCGCGCGCGAGTGCACGTGATGCGCCGCGCCGCTCTGCGCGATCGCGCCGCGGAAGAGACCCGACGCCGCCGGCATGGCGAGCAGCGTCGAGACCGCCATGCCGCCCGCGCTCTCGCCGAAGATCGTGACCTGCGCGGGATCGCCGCCGAAGGCCGCGATGTTCTCGCGCAGCCAGCGCAGTGCCGCGATCTGGTCCTGCTGGCCGAGGTTCGCGTCGAGCCCCGCGATGTGCGTGTAGCCGAGCGCCCCGAGCCGGTAGTTGATCGTCACCACCACCACGTCGCCGCGCGCCGCGAGCCGCCCGCCATCGTAGAGCGCCTGCCCACCCGAGCCGCCGGTGAAGCCGCCGCCGTGGATCCAGAACAGCACCGGCCGCTTCCCGCCGTCGGCGCGGGGCGTGTAGACGTTCAGGTACAGGCAGTCCTCGCTTTGGGGGCCGGACTCCATGCCGGGCAGGAAGCTCGGGTTCTGCGGCGCCGAGCGGCCGAACGCGTGCGCCTCGCGCACATGCGGCCAGGGCGTCGCTGGGCGCGTCGCGCGGAAGCGCAGCTCGGCGACGGGCGGCGCGGCGTAGGGGATGCCGCGGAAGCGGTCGAGGTTCTCGAGCCGCTCGCCCGACACTTTCCCGTTTCGAGTCTCGACGATCACGTCCATCGCTAGGTGTCCTTCAGGTGTCCGCGCGCGTCGCGCAGCTCGGGTCCGTTCACGCGCGCGCGGCCGTCGCCGAACTTCGCGTCGCGCTCGGTGAGCGCCGTCTTGAGCCCCTTCTCGGCGGCCGTCTTGATGAAGCCGCGCGCGCTGGCGGCCAGGTGGCCGCGCGCGTCGTTCTCGCAGGCCAGGCGCTGCAGCGTGCGCGCGCCCATCAGCTCGAGACCCAGGTTGATGATGCGCTTGTTGGCGGCGAGCAGGTCCGCGTCGACCAGCGCCAGCCGGTCGGCCAGCCCTTCGACCTCGCCTTCCAGCAAGTCGGGCGGCACCGACTTCATCACCAGGCCGATCTGCGCGGCTTCGGCGCCGGTGATCGTGTCACCGGTCAGTGTCAGGCGCTTGGCCCACTGCGGACCGACGTTGTACAGCCACATGTTGTTCGGCAGCGCTCCGAGATCGCGCGCGGGCGGGAAGCCGAAGCGCGCGTCGTCGGCGGCGATCACCATGTCGCAGAGCAGCGCGATGTCGGTTCCGCCGGCCAGACAGAAGCCGTGCACCTGCGCGAGCACCGGCTTGTGCATGTCGAAGATCGCCATGCGGTAGCGCTGCGCGCGCTCGAGCTGCCAGATGTCGTCGTCGATGCTGCGCCCGCCGCGGTAGCTCGCGCCGCCGCGCAGGCCCTCGCTGCGCGGCGGCTCGCCGTCGCGCTTCGCGATGTCGGACAGGTCGTAGCCCGCGCTGAACGCCGAGCCGGCGCCGCGCAGGATCACGGAGTGCACCTCGCGGTCCGCGTCCGCGTCCCAGAGCGCCTGCGAGAGCTCCTCGAGCAGCGCCAAGGAGAGGGCGTTGCGCTTCTCCGGCCGGTTCAGCGTGATGCGCGCGCGGCCGCGCTCGACCTCGACCAGGATGTTCTGGAAGCCGGCCATGCGCTACACGGCGCCGAGCACGTGCTTGGGCACGGAGGCCCAGGCGCGGCGCTCTTCTTCGAGCGGCGCGTGCTCCACCGCGCAGCGCTCGCCGAGCAGCATGGTCGCGCGCTCCGCCGCGCTGTAGGTCGGCCAGCGGCCGAGGCTCGGGCAGCTCGGATCGCCGGTGCGCGCGAAGGCGAGCCAGGCGTCCATGCTGCGCTCCGCGAGCGCGTCCACCGCGGGCCCCGCGCCGGTGAAGTCCGCGACGCCCGGGGTCGCCTGCGTGCCGAACACGAAGCCGAGCTCGACCGCGTGACAGGCGCCGAACATCCCGCCGAACATCGGCGAGCTCCAGGTGAACAGGTAGTTGTAGACGCGCGCGTCGTGACGCGCCTGCGTCTCGGCGAGCTGGAGACCCGGCATGCGGAAGATGCGGTCGGTCTCGACCGCCATGAAGACCTCGGCGGGCGTGGCCGCAACGCCGCGCTCCGTGCGCGCCTTGCGGTAGGTCTCGATCAGTCCGCGGGCCGAGGCGCCGAGCCGCTTCTCGATGCGACCGACCAGCTGCCCGTCCTGCATCGACAGCACGTTCGGGTCCGCGCCCGCGAACAGCTTCCACTCGTCGAGCGTCGAGCCGACCAAGAGCGCCACGCCCGCGGCCGAGCCGCGCTCGACCGACTCGATCGAGAGCCGCGGCACGACCTCGCCGTCGATCACCGGCTGGAGCGGCATTCCGCCGAGCCGCGGGTCGGACTCCTGCCCGGGCACGGGTGCGATGGCCGCGCTGCCCGCGAGCACCGCGTCCGTCGACAGCGCGAGCAGCGCGTCGGCGCCGCGCGCGTTGCACAGCTCGGCGAAGCGCTCCGCCACGTACATGTGTTGCTCGCGCGGGGCCGCGGTGTTGCAGGCGCCGCTCTGCGGGATCGCCTTCTGGAACAGCCCGCGCGCCTTGGGCATGCCGAGCAGCGTGCCCACGCTCATGCCACCGGCCGACTCGCCGAAGATCGTCACGTTGCCGGGGTCCCCGCCGAAGGCCGCGATGTTCTCGCGCACCCACTCGAGCGCCGCGACCTGGTCGAGCATGCCCTCGTTCCCCGTCGACGGGATGCGGCCGCTGGTGAGCTCGGAGAGGCGCAGGAAGCCGAGCGCGCCGAGCCGGTAGTTGATCGTCACGACCACGACGTCACCGCGCTTCGCGAGCGCCGTGCCCTCGTAGATCGACTGTGCGCCGGAGCCGATCGTGAACGCACCGCCGTGGATCCAGACCATCACGGGCCGGCGCGCGCCGTCGAGCCCGGGCGTCCAGACGTTCAGGTACAGGCAGTCTTCGCTCTTGGGCTCCTCGATGTTGAACGCGGCCAAGATGTTCAGAGCCAGCGCGTTCTGCGGCGAAGCGCTCCCGAACGACTTCGCGGGGCGCACGCCCGACCACGGGGCCTCGCGCTCGGGCGCGAGCCAGCGCCTCGGGCCGACCGGGGGCGCCGCGAACGGGATGCCGCGGAAGACGTGGACGCCCGCTCGTTCCTCGCCCTCGACTTTGCCGGACCGTGTCTGCGCGATCGACGCCATCGGGCTCCCTCCCTTTCTTTGTGTAGCCGTTGGTGTAGGGGTGATTCTGGCAGGCGCGGCTGGCCGAGTGCAAAGAGCGCGATATGCTCCCGAGCATGGTCTGGATCGGGCCGATTCTCGCGCTCGTCGCCGTCGCGTCCTACTTCACGGTCTTCCTGAACTGGGCGATCACGCGCGACGTGCCGTGGGTGAACCTGATCCTGCTCGCGCTTGCGGTCGGCGTGTCGATCGCGGGGCTCGTGCGCGCGCGCCGGCGCGTGCTCGCGGCGGGCGGGCTCGTGCTGACGCTCGCGCTGTCCGGCTTCTTCGTCTGGTACTGCTACGTGTTGTCGTACGACATTCCCTCGGCGGAGCTCGCGCTCGACGTGGGAGCAGAGGTGCCGGCCCTGGTGCTGCGCGACGATCGCGGTCAGGACGTCGAGCTGGCGGCGCTGTCGCGCGACAAGCTCGTGCTCGTGTTCTACCGAGGGCACTGGTGACCCTTCTGTATGTCGGAGCTGCACGGGCTGCAGCTTAGAGCCAGTGACTTCGAGGTCGCGGGTGCGAAGCTCGTCGCGGTCTCGGTCGACTCGGTCGAGCAGAACCGCGGCGTGGTCGAGAAGATCGGGCTCTCGTTCCCCGTGCTCTCCGATCCCGAGGGGGTCGCGATCGACGCCTTCGGCCTGCGCCACCCCAAGGGTGATCCGTTCGCGGAGCCGCCGAAGAGCGGCGACATCGCGCGCCCCGCGGTGTACGTGATCGACGGCGGCGTGATCCGCTGGCGCGATCTCACCGACAGCTATCGCGTGCGCGTCGATCCCGACGACGTGCTCGCGGCGCTTCACTGACGGGGACGTCTGGTAGACTCGCGCGCGTGAAACCTCCCGCGTCGCGCGGTCTCGTGCTGCTCGCTTGCGCGCTGGCGCTCGCCGCGTGCCAGAAGCCCGAGCGCGTCGTCGATCTGTCGGGTCCGGTCGCGGAGTGGCCCGAGTACGGCAACGACAAGGGCGGCATGCGCTACTCGCCGCTCACGCAGATCACGCCCGCGAACGTCGGCGCGCTCCAGGTCGCGTGGACCTACCGCCACCACGACGTCTCCGACGGCAGCGACGGCAGCTCGCGCACCTCGTTCAACGCGACGCCGATCGTGGTCGACGGCGGGCTGTACTTCTGCACGGGCATGAACCGCGTGATCGCGCTCGAGCCCGAGACCGGCCAGGAGCTGTGGGCGTTCGATCCCAAGCCCGTGCTGCGCAAGCTCGAGGGCCCCTATCCGAGAACGTGTCGCGGCGTGGCGTACTTCGGCGGCGACGGCAGCGGCACCACGCGCCCGTGCGCGACGCGCGTCTTCACCGGCACGATCGACTCCGAGCTGATCGCGCTCGACGCCAAGACGGGTCTCGCCTGCGAGGACTTCGGCGTGCGCGGGCGCGTGGCGCTGCGCGAGGGTCTCGGCGATGCGCCGCCCTGGGAGTACTACGTGACCTCGCCGCCGATCGTGGTGGGCGAGCTGGTGGTGGTCGGCGCGCTGGTCTCCGACAACTTGCGCACCGACGCGCCGAGCGGCGTGGTGCGCGCGTTCGACGTGCACTCCGGGGAGCTGCGCTGGGCCTGGGATCCGGTTCCGCCGGGCGGCCTCGCCGAAAGCACGGCGAGTGGCGCGCCGAAGTACCGGCCGGGCACCGCGAACGTGTGGTCGATCCTGTCCGCGGACGAGCAACGCGGACTGGTGTACGTCCCGACCGGCAACGCGCCGCCGGACTACTGGGCCGCCGACCGCCACGGGCTCGACTACTACTCGAGCTCGGTGGTCGCGCTGCACGCGGACTCGGGCGAGGTCGCCTGGCACTTCCAGACCGTGCACCACGACGTGTGGGACTACGACGTCGCGTCGCAGCCGGTGCGCTTCGAGTTCCGCTTTGCTGACGGCCCGGTGCCCGCGATCGTGCAGGCGACCAAGATGGGTCACCTGTTCCTGCTCCACGCCGACACTGGCGAGCCGCTCTTTCCCGTCGAAGAACGCCCCGTGCCGCAGTCGGACGTCCCGGGCGAGTCACTCGCGCCGACGCAGCCGTTCCCCACGCACCCCGCGCCGATCCACCCCACGCGGCTCGCGCCCGAGGACGCCTGGGGCTTCACGTTCTGGGACCGCGGCAAGTGCGCGGAGATCATCGCCGGCTACCGCTCGGAGGGCATCTTCACGCCCCCCTCGCTGAAGGGCTCGATCGAGTTCCCCGGTCCAGCGGGCGGGCCGAACTGGGGCAGTGTCGCCGTCGATGCCGAGAACCAGATCCTGTACGTGAACCAGATGCGCCTGCCGTCGGTCGTGCAGCTGATCCCGCGCGACGAGTACGAGGCGATCCAGGACTCGGGCAAGTGGACGTATCCGAACGAGCTGTATCCGATGAAGGGCACCCCCTACGCCGTTCGGCGTGGGCCGTTGCTCGGCCCGCTCGGCTCGCCCTGCAACGCGCCGCCGTGGGGCACGCTCACCGCGATCGATCTCGTCTCGGGCAAGACGCTCTGGGAGTCGACGCTCGGCACCACGCGCGACCAGGCACCGTTCCCGATCTGGCTGCCGCTCGGCGCGCCGAACCTGGGCGGCTCGATCGTGACGGCGGGCGGGCTGGTGTTCATCGGTGCCACCACCGACAAGTTCCTGCGCGGCTTCGACGCGCGCACGGGCGAGGAGATCTGGACGCAGCGCCTGCCCTACACCGCGAACGCCACGCCGATCAGCTACCGGCTGCGGCCCGACGGCAAGCAGTTCGTGGTGGTGGCCGCGGGCGGCCACGGCTGGTCGGAGCCGGGCGACGCGGTGCTGGCGTTCGCGCTGCCGTGATGGAGGGACCATGAACGAGACCTACGAGTACCGCCGCTTCAAGGTCGCCGTCGGCGAGTGGGAGCGCTTCGCCGAGCGCCTGCGTGGCGAGGGCGCGCGTCGGGCGGCCGAGCACGGCGGGACGCTCTTCGGTGTATGGCGCGGGCAGATCGGGCTGGAGGCGAACGAGGGCATCGCGCTCAGCGCCTGGCCGGACGAGCAGGCGCTCGCGTCGGGCGCCGCTCGGCTTCACGGCGTGTTCGCGGACGCGCTCGAGTCGCGCGCGGAGCGACTGGTCGCGACGCTACGGCCCGACGATCCCACGCCGCCCGTGCGCTCCGGCGTGTACGCGTTCCGCTTCTTCTCGATCGTCGACGAGCACTTTGCGGAGTTCGCCGATCTCTCCGCGCGCGCCTGGCCCGGCTTCGAGGCGAGCTACGACGCGAAGATCTGCGGCTTCTTCCGCAGCCTCGACGTGCGCCCTCCCGACGCGCGCGTGCTGCTGCTCACGCGCTACGCGAGCCTGGCGGTCTGGGAGGCGTCGCGCGCCGACACCGGCCGGCTCGAGTTCCAGCGCCGCCACAAGCTGACGCGCGCCACGATCGTGTGTACGGCGATACCGGGGTGACGGCGATCCGCGCCGCGACGCCACAGGACGAGGCCGCGCTCGTGCGCGTGCACGCCGCCGCGTTCGGCCGCGCCGACGAGGCCGAGATCGCGCGCCGCCTGCACGCGCGCGGCGCCGCGTGCGTGTCGCTCGCGGCTTTCGACGGCGACGGGCTCGTCGGCCACGTCCTGTTCAGCCCCGTCTCGGTCGACGGCCACTCGTTTTCACGCACGCCGCTCGGCCTCGGGCCGGTGGGCGTCCTGCCGGGACTGCAGCGCGCGGGCACGGGCATCGCGCTGTGCCGCGCGGGCATCGACGCCTGCCGCGCGCGCGGCGCGCCGTTCCTGGTCGTGCTCGGCCACCCCAGCTACTACCCGCGTCTCGGCTTCGTGCCCGCGGTGCGCTTCGGCCTCACTTTCGGCGACGCCCCGCCGCGCGACGCGTTCATGGCCATGGAGCTCGTACCCGGCGCGCTCGACGGCGTGCGCGGTCCGGTGCGCTACGGGCCCGAGTTCGGCTGATGCGGATGCTGTGGACGGAGACGAACCGCACGGGACTCACCGCGCTGATCGCGTGCGGCGCCGCACTGTCGCTCTCCTGCGCCGGGTCACTGAAGGGTCTGCCCGTCGACAAGGAGGGCCGCTGCTTTCCGTGCACGAGCGAAGCGTGCGATGAGCCGCTCGAGATCACGACTCTGGGCGCGGCCGGCTACGTCTTCGTGCGCGGTTCCGACACGATCGTGGTCGACCCGTTCTTCTCCAACCCGTCCCTGCTGCGCGTGGGGCTTCACCTCACGATCGAATCGGATCGAGAGACGGTGCTCGAATACATGCCGGATCTGCCGAGCGCCTCCGCGATCCTCGTCGGACACACGCACTACGATCACCTGCTCGACGTTCCGATCGTCGCGCGCGAGAAGGCTCCCAACGCGACGATCTACGCCAGCGAGACGGGGAAGAACATCCTCTCCGCCTTCGGTCTGCACACGGAGCCACTGGACGGCGAGAAGGTGACGGAAGTGAAGGTCAGTGAGCGGGTCATCTTCCGCGCCGTGCCCTCGGAGCACGCGCCTCACCTACTCGGCCACACGCTCATGGAGGGTGAGTACGACGAGCCGCAGACGAAGCCGCCGCGCAGCGCCTTCGACTGGCGCGGAGGACCCACCTTCGCCTTCGCGATCGACTTCCTGGCCAGCGACGGAACGACCGACTTCCGCGTGCTGGTCCACGACTCGGCGGCCAGGCCGGGCGTCGGGCTTCCGCCTGCCGATCTGGAACGAGCTCGCATTCGCGTCGCGATCCCGTGCGTCGCGTCCTTCTCGCAGGTGGACAACTATCCCGCGACGTTGATCGCGCGATTCGCGCCCGACTACATCGTCTTCGGACACTGGGAGGACTTCTTCACTCCCTATTCCCAGAGCTACGAAAAGGTGAGGACGGTGCGTCTTACCGACGTGGCCGGCTTCATGAAGGTGGTCTCCGACCTGACCGACGCCCCGAGCACGTTGCCGCTGCCCGGCTCGAAGATACGGATCGCCCGGGACTGCCCGATCTCGCCCGCCGCGCCGGAGCAATCGCGATAGAATCGCACCCGGAGGTCGTCGTGACGCAGCACACTCCCGGCGAGTCTCGAGCGCGCGTCGAAGCGATCCTCGCGCGGCGCCCGGAGCTCGACTTCGCGGTCGAGCTCACGGACGCGCAGGTCGAGGAATTCCGCGCGAACGGCTTCACACGGGTCGATCGGATCGTGCCCGACGTCGAGCTCGCGTGGCTGCGCGAGCTCTACGACTGGCTGTTCGAGACGCAGGCTGAGACGGTGCCCGGCGGCTACTTCGATCTGTCGCGACCGTACGAGAGCGAGGGCACCGATCTGCAGCCGCAGATCATCGCGCCCGAGGCGCGCTTCCCCGAGCTGCGCAAGACGTGCTTCTTCCGCAACGGACGTCGCCTGGCCGCGCGGCTGCTCGACGTCGACGCCTCGGCCCTGCGCGGGTGGGGTCACATGATCCGCAAGCCCGCGCGCATCGGCGCGCCGCTGCCGTGGCACCAGGACGAGGCGTACTGGGACCCCGCGTTCGAGTACACCGCGCTCGGCTGCTGGCTGCCGCTCGACGCGGCCACGCGCGAGACCGGCTGCATGCGCTTCGTGCCGGGCTCTCAGCACGAGGGCGTGCGCGTGCATCGCCACGTCGGCGACGATCCGAGCGTGCACGCGATCGTCACCGACGACGTCGACGAATCGCGCGCGGTCTACGCTCCGCTCGCGGCCGGCGGCGCGATCTTCCACCACTGCCGGATCCTGCACAGCTCGCTGCCCAACCGCGGTCCGCACGCACGCCGCGCGTACGCGAACGAGTTCCAGCTCCCGCCGGCCCCGCGCAAAGTGGTGCCGGATCGCCCCTGGCTCGAGGCCGGCAAGCGCGCCTGGACGGCGCGAAGGCGGAGCGCTCCGGCGGACTGAGCCACCCCCGACGCTCTCGATCCCGATAGAATCGTCTCGGGAGGAACCCATGCCCCTGAAGACCCCGGCCGAGTACGTCGAGAGCCTGCGCGACGGACGCTGTCTCTACTGGGACGGCGAGCGCATCGACGACGTGGCGAAGAGCGAGCGCTTCCGCGTGCCGCTCGCGGTCGCCGCGCGCGACTACGAGTACGACGACCCGGATCGGCGCGAGCTGATGACGTACCGCACCGAAGAGGGCGAGCTCGCGCACCGCGTGTACCAGATCCCGCGCACCGAGGAGGATCTGCTGAAGCGCCTCGAGCTCGCGACCACCATGAGCATCGTGGGCGGCGTGACGGGCGTGTTCATGGCGCTGCAGTCGGTGAAGGACGAGATCGCGGCGGTCAATCCGCAGTACGCGGAGAACATCGAGAGCATCTGGCGCTACGCGCGCGCCAACGACCTGCGCGCGGCCGAGGTGATCACCGACGCGAAGGGCGACCGCTCGCGCAAGGCCCACGAGCAGGACGACAAGGACCTGTACCTGCGCATCGTGAGCCGCGATTCGAAAGGGATCGTGGTGCGCGGCGCGAAGCTGCACATCACGGGCGCGGCGCTCGTGCACGAGCTGGTGGTCATGCCCACCAAGTCGATGCGCGAGGCCGAGGCCGACTACGCCGTGTCGTTCTCGATCCCCGCGAACGCGCCCGGCGTGAAGATCATCAACCGCAGCTTCGCGCCGCCGACGTTGAACGAGTTCGACTACCCGGCCAGCGCGCACCACAGCATGCCCGAGGGCTTCGTCGTGTTCGACGACGTGTTCGTGCCCTGGGAGCGCGTGTTCCTGGCCGGCGAGCACCGCATGGCGGGCGTGTTCGCGCGCTCGCTCGGATTGTGGGAGCGCACGCTCGGCATGGTCGAGGCCGCGGAGCGCGCGGAGCAGCTGGTCGGTCTGGCGCTGCTCGTCAGCGAGCAGCAGGGCAAGGGCGGCACCCCGGCCGTCGACAGCGCCGTCGCCGAGATGGTCTGCTACGCGCAGATGATCCGCATGAGCCTCGACTGGTCGTGTCGCAACTTCGAGACGACGCCGTCGGGGATGATCCACCCGAGCGTGCTGGGCGTGAACGTCGGCAAGTACTACTTCGCCGCGGGCTACCACCAGATCGTGCAGAAGCTCCACGATCTGGCCGGCGGGCTGGTGCTCACGCTTCCGACCGAGGCCGAGCTGCGCAATCCCGAGTCGGGCAAGTACCTGCGCAAGTACCTGCACACGACGCCCGACGTCGACATCGAGGAGCGCATGCGCATCTACAACCTGATCCGCGACCTGACCGCGGACGCCTACGGCGGCTGGCACCTGGTGACGACGCTGCAGGCCGGTGGCGGCCTGGTCGCGCAGCGCACCATGATGAACCGCACCTACGACCTCGAGCGCGCGCGGCGCAAGGCCAAGAAGGCGGCCGGGATCGCGAGCTGACGCAGCGCTTCAGCGCGTATCCCGAAGTCGACGCGACTCTCGCGGCGCTGCTGGATGGCGCGCGCGGAGTCCTCGGCGCGCGCTTCGTCGGCTTGTACCTGTACGGGTCGCTCGCGACCGGGGACTTCTCGCCGGCGACGAGCGACGTCGACTTCGTCGTGGTGACCGACCGTGAGGTTTCCGACGCGGAGGTCGCCGCGCTCGGCGCGATGCACGCGCGGCTCGCGGCGTCGGGCGGGCTCGCGGCGTCGCTCGAGGGCTCGTACATCCCACGCGACGCGCTGCGCCGCTGGGATCCCGCCACAGCGCGCCATCCGCACCTGGCGCACGACCGACCGTTCCAGGTCGAGGAGCACGGACCGGACTGGGTGATCCAGCGCCACGTGCTGCGCGAGCACGGCGTGGTCGTCGCGGGACCGCCGCCGCGCGACTGGATCGACCCGGTGACGCCGGCGATGCTGCGCGAATCCGTCGCCGCCGTGCTCCGCGAGTTCTGGGCGAATCACGGCAGCTCGGACGAGTTCCTGCGGCCGCGCGCCTATCAGGTGTTCGCAGTGCAGACGATGTGCCGCGCGCTGCACACGCTCGCGACCGGTGAGATCGGCACGAAGCAAGCGGCCATGCACTGGGCGCGCGACGCGCTGCCCGCGCGCTTTCGGCCGGCGATCGAGCGCGCGCTCGCGTACCCGAACGGCGACCAGACCGACGACCTCGAGGGAACGCGCGCGCTGATCCGCTTCGCGCTCGAACGAGCGCGGGCCGCGGCCTAGAGCTTCGCGACCTCGCCCACGGGCACGACGCGCGTGCGGATCGGCTCGAACGGGCCGACCGGCAAGAGGAAGCGCCAGAAGATCAGACCAAAGGCGCGGCCGCCGGTGTCGAGCCAGTCGGGGATGCCGGGGTCGCTCGCGGCGATCGCGATGCGGAAGCTCGCGTCCTTGCCGAGCTTCAGCTGCCGGCGGTTCAGCGAGATCGTGCGGTCGCGGTAGTCGAGCGACTGCATGAAGCGGTTCCACAGCACCACGTTCGCGAAGCAGCACTCGGGCAGCCGGCCCTCCATGACCAGAGCGTCGTCGGGGCCGAGCAGGAACGGGCCCATGCTGTAGGCGTTGTCGACCGCGCCCCAGGCGGATTCGGTCGGCGCGTAGAAGTCGGGTACACCGAGTCGGTTCGGCACCGTCGAGACCCAGGCGGGCTGCTGCGCGGGGTCGCGCGGCGGCATGCCGAGCGTGGCCTCGCGCACGAAGCGCACGACCGAGCGCATGCGCGAGGCGGTGGTCGCGTCGTCGAGCGGCGGGGCAGGGGCGGGACGCGCGAGCGGCTCGATCGCGAGCGGAACGCGTAGCGTCGGATCGAGCTGCGCGCAGGTCGCGTTCTCGAAGTAGTGCCGGGTCGTGACCGAGACCGCGTCGGGCACGAGCTCGACGAACGCGCGCTCCGACACGCCCGCGGGCCGGCGCGGCGCGAGCACCAGCTCGTAGCTGCCGTCGCGCGCGACGTCGAGCTCGCGGTCGTTGCGCGCGGCGAAGATCTCGCTCGCCCAGCCGCTCGCGTCGCTCTTCTGGAACGTGAACGAGGTGTAGACCGCGCCCGAGACGTTGCCGCGAATCCGGTACGTGCGGGTGCCTTCGAGCGGCGCCAGGAAGTAGTACGCGTCGGGGTTGTCGCCCAGGAACTTGCGCGCGGGCGAGACCAGCGAAACGAAGCGGGGTCGCGCGGGGTCCGCGTCCAGGTACAGGTCGATGCCGGCCGAGAGCAGGTTCAGCGCGAAGGCGTGGCCGTCGACGACGCTGGCCGGGTCCGCGATCCGGAACTCGGGTCCGAGGTAGCGCGCGTCGAGCTCACGCAAGAGCTCGATCAGCTCGCCGAACGCCTCGCGCGTGGCCGTCTCCAGAGTCGCGTCTCCTCCCAACGAGATGATCTCACGAACCATGGCCAGGGTTGTGGAGAGCGCCGGCCTTCGGCTAACGTGCGCCGCAGGACGACGCACCGGCTGTTCGAGGTCACGGGCATCGAGCTCGAGTGCATGATCGTCGAGCGCGAGACGCTCGCGGTGACGCCGATCGCCGACCGCGTGCTCGGTCCCGGCGGCGAGCTCGAGCTCGGCCCGATCGCGTGCTCGAACGAGCTCGCGCTGCACGTACTCGCGCTGAAGACGAACAGCCCCCGTGCGCGCCCGCGCTCAGTCCTTCGCCTTCCGCAGCGTCCAGCGGATCGGCGCGCGCTTGATCCCGCCGACGAACGACGAGCGCACGCGCTCCGCGGGGCCGGTGCGCTCGAACGACTCGAGGCGCTCGCGGATCTGCGCGTAGACGGTGCGCAGCTCGAGCCGCGCCAGGTGCGCGCCCAGGCACACGTGCTCGCCGCGGCCGAAGCCGATGTGGTCGTTCGGCGAACGGTCGATCTTGAAGCGGAACGGCTCGTCGAAGATGTCCTCGTCGCGGTTGCCGGACGCGTAGAACAGGCACACCGACTGGCCCTTCGCGATCTTGCTACCGCGGATGGTGTAGTCGCGCGTGGCCTCGCGCGTGAACTGGATCACCGGCGTCACCCAGCGCACGATCTCCTCGACCGCGGGATCGAGCAGGTCTCCGTCCGCGACCAGCTTGCGCCACTCGCCGGGATTCTCGTGGAACGCGAGCATGCCGCCGGTCATGGCGTTGCGCGTGGTCTCATTGCCGGCGACCACGAGCAGCAGGTAGTACGAGAGCAGCTCGAACGGCTGGATCGGCTGACCCGCGACCTTGCCCTGCACCACCACCGAGATGATGTCGCTCTTCGGGTGCTTGCGGCGCTCCTCCATCAGGTCGTTGAAGTACTTGAAGAGCTCCGCGCGCGCGTCCTGCAGTGTCTGCTCGGTGGTGCGACCCTTCTGGAACTCGGGGTCCTCGGGCGCGATCGTCTCGTTGGTCCAGCGGAACAAGAGCCGCCAGTCGGTGCCCGGCACGCCGAGCATCTCCGCGATCACCGCGATCGTGATCGGCGCCGCCACGTCCTGCACGAAATCGCACGCGCCCTTCTCGGCGGCCTCGTCCAGGATCTCGCGCGTGATGCGCTGGACCTTCGCCTCCCACTGCTGCGTCATGCGCGGCGTGAACTGCTTGGCGGTCACCCCGCGGTAGTCGCGGTGCTCCTGCCCGTCCATCGACAGCAGATGGCGCAGCGGCACCACGTCGACCGGCACGGTGCGGTCGAAGACGGCGATGCGCGGCGCGATGATGAAGGCGTCCGGGTTCTTGCCCACCTCGACGATGTCCTGGTGCTTGGTGATGGCCCAGAACGGGTCGTAGTTGCCGCGGTTGAAGTAGTACACCGGCGCGTGTTGGCGAAGAAACGTCCACTCCGGGTGCGGGTAGCCGTTCTTCTCGTAGTGCTCGGGCGAGATCACGTCGACGTTGTCGAGGGTCAGGCCTTCGAGGTTGGGCGCGGCGCTCATGGGCGGGATCTCCTCGGGTGGGCGGGTCGGCCCCTAGAATACTCTCCCCGATCCGCATCCGGGGGTGTAGGCTCGAACCATGCAAGTCCTGCGAGGCACGGTGGTCTCCGGGAAGGTGGTCGTCGACGGCGCCGCCCTCGAGGAGGGCGCCCGCGTGACGGTACTGGTGCCCGAGAAGGAGCGACCCTTCTCGACGACGCCCGGCCGCCGCGCGCGCGAGCGGAATCGCAACAGCAGCCGCGACGACCGCTGGTTCGAGGAGGCCGAAATCCTGCGCGATCTGGGCGGGGAGTCGTAGCGGGCGAACGCCCGCTCGCTCCGTAGTACAGTCCCGATCGTTCACGCGAGGCGCGCGCGCGTCGAGGGGCGGCCCCGTGGACGGGGATGCCATGCGCAAGCTCTTCGTCGGCACCAGCGGCTTCGCGTTCAAGGAGTGGAAGGGCTCGTTCTACCCCGAGCGCCTGCCCGACGCGGAGATGCTCGACTACTACGGCCAGCACTTCCGCTCGGTCGAGATCAACAACACGTTCTATCGCATGCCGCGCGAGAGCGTGCTGCGCGACTGGGCGTCGCGGGTGCCGGCCGACTTCCGCTTCGTGCTGAAGGCGTCGCGCGAGATCACCCACTACAAGCGGCTGAAGGAGAAGCAGCCGGTCGAGTACCTGGTCGCGAAGTCGGCCGCGCTCGACGAGAAGCGCGGGCCGATCCTGTTCCAGCTCCCGCCGAACATGAAGCAGGACGTCGAGCGGCTGAAGTCGTTCCTCTCATGGCTTCCCGACGGCACGCGCGCGGCGCTCGAATTCCGGCACGAGAGCTGGCACGACGAAGCCGTGTTCGCGGCGCTGCGCGAGCGCAACGCCGCGCTTTGCATCTCGCACGCGGACGAGGAGGCGAGCGCGCTCGAGACGCCCTTCGTCGCGACCGCGGACTGGGCCTACCTGCGGCTGCGCAAGGCGAGCTACGACCCCGGCGAGCTCGAGGCGTGGGTCGGGCGCATCCGCGGGCCCGCCTGGGGCGACGTGTTCGCGTTCTTCAAGCACGAGGACGAGGGCGCGGGGCCCAAGCTCGCCAAGCAGTTCGAGGCGATCGCGGCGCGCGGGTGAGTCAGGCCGTGCGCGGCACCAGCTTCACGATGTGCGGCGCGCTGCGGATGACCCAGCCGCGGATGGTGTCGGACCAGCCGTACTTCTCGGCGAACACCGCGACCACACGATCGATCAACGTCTGCTCGCTCACGAGCTGCGCGGTGACCGCGTATTCCCTGCCGTCGATCCGCACCGCGATCTCGGGCTTGCGCTCCAGGTTCGGGTACCACGACGTGTCGCCGGTGCGGATGTAGCCCTCGCCGTCGAGCACCGCGAGCCAGACCGTGGTCTCGCGCTTGGCGCCGTCGGGGTTCTCGGACAGGACCTGGATCTCCTCGACGCCGGCTAGCGCGGCCCACTCCGGCGGCGCGGACTCGGCCGTGTCCGCATCCAGCGCGAAGCCACCGAGCAGGAGCACGAGTGCGGAGAGACGGATGAGCTTCGACATCATGGCGGCATTCAAGCACGCACCCGCTCGCGCAGCCACTCCGCGATCGTCGCGGCGAGCCCGGCGCGCACCTCGGCGCTGGTTCGCCCGCTCGACTTCCTCATCTCGAAGGAGTGGTCCGCACCGTCGATCTCGTGCAGCGTGGCGCGCGGCCCGAGCTCGGAGCAGACCTCGCGCATGAGCGGGACCTCGGCCAGGTCGTCGCGCGTGCCCTGCAGGAACAACATCGGCGCCGCAACCGCGCGCAGCGGCTCGGCGCGCGTCCGCGAGGGCTTTTTGGCGGCGTGCAGCGGGAAGCCCAGGAACACCAGCCCGCGCAGGCCCGCGATCGCCTCGCGCGCGCAGGCATACGCGCACATCCGCCCGCCCATCGACTTCCCGCCCGCGAACAGCGGCAGATCGGGCACCAGCCGCAACGCGTCGGCGCAGACGGAGCGCGCGTAGGCCTCGAGCACCGGCGCCGGATCGGGCGCGCGCTGTCCCTGCTCGGTGTAGGGGAAGTTGAAGCGCAGCGTCGCGACGCCGACCGCGCCGAGCTCCCCCGCCATCGCTTCGAGGAAGCGGTGCCGCAGGTCCGCGCCGGCGCCGTGCGCCAGGACGTAGAGCGCGAAGGCGTCGGACGGCCGGTTCAGGAGGCCGGTGACGGGGCCTTTGCTGCGGTCGGCTGCGAGGCGGTGCGGTTCCATACGCGAGTGAACACTGTAGACCGCCGCCGACCCTCGAACTCGGCGGTCGACGGCGAAACCGCGGCAACGAGCCCTCGGTCTCGATCACGAAGTCCACTTCCTCGCCGATCATCGTCCGCCAGTAGACGGCGGGGCGAGCTTCGCACCGCCGAGGGACCGGGTCCTCGTGGCTGCGCACCTCGGCGCTCCCCGAGTTCTCCTATCCCCTTTCCCCTATTGCACCAGTTCGATCTCACCAGGCCGCCAAGTTTTGTTGAACCAGGGTTCCAGCGGACCGTAGAGGCGAAGGATCATGAACCAGCCCTTGCTGGGAATCGTCTGCACCCAGTTGTTCTCCATTCCCGCCGGGGCGCTGGGTCCGAAGTAGACATCCACCGAACCATCCGCATTGACCTTGACCCCCTTGTTCTGGCTACTGACGCTTGGAGCTTGCTGGTTGGTTTGCACCATCGAGCGGGTCTGGTTGTCGTAGACGATGACCGACCAGAAATCCTTGACGGGGATATTGGGCGGCAGGCGCAGCTTGTAGGTCTTGCCGCCATCAAAGGGATTGCCGGCCGCATCTTGAACCGACCAAGGATATTGCGAGCCCTGGCCCACCATCTTCTCCTCCATCGCCGGTGTGACGCCGATGGCAAAGTAATAGTAGAAGACAGCACCATCCAGGTTGCTGACACCGGGCGCCGCCTCAAACTTGTAGCCGCCGAAAAATGGCAGGCGCCACGTACTGTCCGGATAGAAATACGCATCCTTCGCGCGAATCTTGAAGGCGATCGTCCGCGCCGTCACGGCGCCGATGTTGGCGGCGTCGGTGAGGATCTTCTTCATCCGCTCGTCGGGATTGAAGGGCTGGCCCTTGACGATGCCGATCGAGGCGAACAGGCCCAAGGTGGTGGGATCGGAACCGTCCGCCGGCTCTTCCTGGATCACGTGATTCAACAGGCTCCAGAACGAGTAGTCACCCGGTGCGACGAAATTCGATGGAATTCCGGAGACATTGACGAATTTCATCGGCGGCGGGTTGGCGGCCTCGGCCAGGCGATAGATCCGCAGGTTCTTCTTGACCGAGTCAACCCCAGGTTGGGTGGAGCCGTCTACAAGGAAAGCGCGAAATACGAGGTAGCTCCCGAAGGTGCTCGGCCGTACGACGTGATACCCCGGTGGTATGTCGCCCTTGAATCCAGGCGGCAACAGGAGGTACTTGCCGCCCTCGCCCTTGTCGGCGCCGGTGATGCCGATGTCGGCCACCCACTTGTACCAGAAGTCGTCGACCATCCCGAGCACCTTGGGCGGAATCTCGGCCACCAACGGTCCCTTGCTCGTGTCGACCCAAATGAAGTTGTAGATCGTGTTGTCGTTGCCAGTCAGCGCTACGGTCCTCGGACCAAGCAGATTTTCCCAGATCACGTCGGTCTGGTTATCGGGCCCGAACTTGCGTATCGAGTCGCGCATGCCGGCCTGATTTACGATCGGGATCGCCAGCAGATAAGCCTGTAGCGCGCGCGAACGGTCCAGGTTGTCGTAGATTCTGTTAACGGTATCCGCCGAGGGATAGCCGTAGTTGAGATTCAGCGTCCCGATCGAGGACTCGATCTTGTCCGGCACGGCGACGCCCGATGCGAAAGGCGTCGTCAGCTTGTAGGTCTGCGCGGAAGCAGTCGTATCAGCGGAAGCGGTGCCCAAGCCTACCAGTACCGCCGCGGCGGTGGCGCAAATCAGTCTCGCACTGCCTATCATCGCTCGCTCCTCATCGAAATCCGACGCCATGGTCGGGACAATCGTTGCGCCACAGTGATACCGGGCGGCTGCCAGCTGCCTTCTCCGGCGGGCAGTATGGAAGGCGCTTCGCTCTTCGGCCAGTGCAATTGCATCGCGAGATAGACGTGTGTCGTTGGGCGCAGGCAGCCAGTTCGCCGCGTGTCCGCGCCGGGGCCTCGATCCGAACCACGAACCTGCTCGAGCGGCCAGCTCGACGACACACATCGGCGTCGGGTCGCTCCCGCGACGACGCGATCAGACGAGGTGTCCCCCTCCAGAATTTCCGGCAAGAAGGGGAGTTGACCATCGTTGAATGGCAGGGGGGCACCAATAGGCGTTCACGCCTCAAGTGCCGATAGCGAGCCCGGCTCGCCGCCGAAGCGCCTGTGGCGCGTTCGTAGAGCCCGAGCACCTGCCGACCGATCGACTCGCGAGCCCTCCCCTTCGCGTCCCGATCCGCGTAGAATCCGAGCCCGCGAATGGCCTACACCCTGTTTCAGCCGAGCGGTACGCCGCTGCGCGCGGCGGTCTCCGTCGACGGATGGCGGCTCGACGTGCGCTTCGCGCCTGGGGCGGGCGCCGCCCCGAGCGGCGCTAGCCTGCCGGCGCACGAGCTGAGCCACGTCGTCCAGCAGCGCTCGACGGTGCGCGCGAGCGTCCGCGTGGCCCCGGGTCGCCTGGCGCTGGCGGGTCGGACTCCCACCGCGGGTCTGCTCCCCGAGGTCGGCGACGAGGTGCTGGTCAGCTTCGTGTGCGCGAATCCCCGCGCGACCGCGGTGTACTTCAATCCCAAGGAGTTCACGCTCAAGAAGCCGGTGCCGTGGCAGGCGACCCTCCCCGCGGACCGCGGCGACGTCGGCATGATCCGCTCGGGGAACTACAGCGTGGTCCCGGTTCAGAAGGGCCCCGGGCCGCTCGTCCTGGTGTTCGTCTCCGCGGCCGACGCCGCGCTCTCGAGGGACGTGCAGGCGTTCCGCTTCGGATAGTCGCTCAGCCCAGCGCGCCTTCCGCTCGAAGGGACTCGATCTCGGCGCGCGTGTACCCGCTCTCCGTGAGCACCTCGTCCGTGTGCTCGCCGAGCAGCGGCGCCGGGCGGCCGATCGCGGACGGCGTGTGCTCGAAGCGTTCGGGCGGACGCGCCTGACGAATGCGGCCGGTGTTCGGGTGGTCGCTCTCGACCACGATCGCGTTCCCCTGCACCTGCGGGTGCTCGAGCAGCTCGTCGCGCGTCAGGATTGGCGCGCACGGCACCTGCGCGCGGTCGAGCCGCTCGCACCAGTCGGCCGTGGTGCGCGTGCGCAGCACGCTCGCCATCAGCTCGAGCCGCGCGTCGGCGTGCCGCACCAGGCCCGCGGTGCTGCGGAAGCGCTCGTCGGCGAGCCACTCGGGCCGCTCGACGGCGGCGCAGAACGCCTGCCACTCGCGCATGGCGACCGTGCCCGCGGTCATGAAGCCGTCGGCGGTCTCGAACACCAGGTCGCGGGTGTCGGGCGGGCGCGAGGGGCCGATGTCGTCGCCCACGAACGTGTGGCGCACCATCGCTTCGGGCCAGTGGAACGCGACCACCGCGTCGAGCATGGCCAGCCGCACGTGCTGGCCCACGCCCGTGCGCTCGCGCGCAAGCAGCGCGGCCGTGATCGCCTGCGCGGCCGTCACCGCCGTCAGCTTGTCGGGCACGATCAAGCGCAGCATCCGCGGCCGCCCGCCGCCGCCCTGGATCGACGCGAGCCCGGAGAGCGCCTGGATCACCGGATCGTACACACGCTTGTGTGCGTACGGCCCGCTCTCGCCGAAGCCGCTGATCGACACGTAGATGAGCTTGTCGTTGCGCGCCCGCAGCGCATGCTCGCCAATGCCCATGCGCTCCGCCGCGCCCGGCCGGAAGTTCTGCACGAACACATCCGCGCGCGCGGCGAGCCGGTGCAGCACCCGGACGCCCGCGTCGGTCTTCAGGTCGAGCACGACCGAGCGCTTGCTGCGGTTCGTGGTCGCGAAGAGCGGCGACATCTTCCGGCCCGCGCTGCCCGTGCTGCGCGTCAGGTCGCCCGCGCGGGGCTCGACCTTGATCACGTCCGCGCCCTGGTCGCCGAGGATCCTGGTCGCGACCGGGCCGGAGATCATTTGGGTGACGTCGAGGATGCGATAGCCGTGGAGTGGGCCGGGCATGGGTGATTGTAGGCCGCGGCAGCGACGAGAGGGGAAGGAGCGGCGGCCGACTACCCCTCCAGCCGTCGCACCGTGCCCGACCGCGATACGCCCGCGATCCAAGGTCCCGATTGCGCGCGGACCATGTGAAGCATCCGAGGCAGCGCCGCCACCAGCGCTTGCGCCATCTCCGATCCGGTCATCGACCCCGACGTGAGGACGAACGCGCGCACGCCGGCTTCCATCAAGCTTCGCTTCTCGAGGGGTCGAAAGCGGATTCGGTTGTCCTTCGTCAGTACGACCCAGTCACTGCGGCCCGCGAGCGCAAGCCAGGCATTCGACGCTACGCGGCGCCTCGGAGCTGGATCTCGGCTCGGATCGCCTCTTGGATCTCATCGGCCGTGCGTCCGTAGTCGTGGGCGAGGTCGTGCAGCGATTCGCCGGCTTTGAAGCGATCGGCGATCACTTCGGTGGGGATCCCCGTTCCGACGAGAACCGGCCGACCGAACTGGACTCGCGGGTCGATCACGACCACTCGCGGCTCGTCGACTAGTCGCTTCCGTGTGTAGGGATACAAGCGCACGGGCAAGCCGGCGGCATCGCGCTCCACGCGCCGAAGGTGAGCGCGCAGCACCTCGCGCATCGCCATCTGCCCATCCGCCGAGACGTCGATGAGAGCGCCGTAGCGATCCACGAAGAGGTCGACGCCGTCCGTCTCGAAGTCGCAGTCCGTCAGGGGATGCGTCGAATGCAGTCGCTTCGCCACGTAGTCGAGCGCGCGGCGAAGCGCCTGCAGGCTGATCTCGTGCTCCCGACGAAGCCCGTCGAGCACGTGCGCCTCGACCAGATTCTGGAACGAGAGAATCCCGGGCTCTGGCGTCCGGATCAGTGGACGCGCGACGCGCCGACCGGCCTTCGTTCGATAGCGCGCGCCAGCCACCCAGTAGCGCAGCGTCGCCGCCGGAATGCCGAGGTACTGCGCGGCTTCGGCTATGCGGTAGGCGGGCGCATTCAGGATCGACTCGGCCGATCGATCGCGCCTTTCGTTCGTGTGGGTCACGCGATGCCCTTCCATCGAGTCGCTGACGACGACGTCGGCCGAACTTAGCGCCGACCGAGCGCCTCGCCACGCGTGAGCGACGGCGGCTTCAGCTTTGGCCATCAGATTGCGAGCTGGGCTTCTAGGCGTGGGACGAGCGCCATTGCGCGAGCCTACGAAAGGGATGGAGATCACGGGCGGCTGGGCGACGACTCCCCGCTTGCTGGCCTACGTCGCCCTCACGCTGAATCTTGGTTGGAGACAGTACGCGCTCTCCGCGCCCAAGAACTTCTACACGCCCGAAGCCGCCTGACCGTTCATCGAACGGCCTGACTTCTCCGGACCACCCGCGAGGGAGAGGAATTCCTCGAGCGATCGGCCTCAGACGGCGGCTCACCCGCGTCCCGCCATCCGCCTCCCCATCCTCTGCATCAAGCTGCCCGCGAACGGCCCCAGCACCCGCCCGATCGCGCGCTGCACCGCCCCCGCGCGCGGTGTGTTGCCGGCTGAGCCGAAGCGATCCAGGTCGAGCTCCGCACGCAGACTCGTGGCCATCATCGCAACCGGCGCGTCGAGCGGCGTTCCCGTCGCGTCCGCGATCCGCACCATGCGCTCGAAGTTCGCGACGACGGCCGTCGCATCGACGAACGCCTCGGCCCCCATCTCCGCGACCAGCCGCGCTCGCGCCTTCGCCAGCGCCGCGTCGTCGTCCCCGACCTGCGCGTCCGCGAGCGCGATCAGCGCCTCGGCGTGCGCGATCCCGCTCTCGGCCGCCGCCGACTCACCGTCGTTGATCGCGGCGAGATCCCGCGCGGCGCCATCGCCACTGACCTCGCTGCTCGCACGGAGCAGCAGCGCGTGCGCGGTGGTTCAGTAGAAGCACTCGCGCAGCGCCGAGACGCGCGCGGCGAGAAACTCGATCTGCATGCGGTCGATCGCGCGGGCGGCGCGCAGGTCCATCATGCGGTTGAAGGGCAAGTAGTGCGCGGCGCCGAGCTCGGCGAGCTGGCGGACTTCGTCGGGGACGAGCGAGAGCGCGCGGATCACGTTGCCGGTGCGGCCGGGCGACCAGAGGTCGGCCTCCGCGCCGCCCACCGCCGACGCGGGAATCGTCGGCAGCCACGCGCCTTCGAGCACCGCCGCGGCCGGACGGTAGCGCGTCGGCTCGCCGGGCGCGGGCTCGGGCAACGGATGCGGCGGAACGCCGAGACCGCGGCAGAAGCTGTCGATGCTGACCACCGTGACGACCACGCCGACGAGCTCCACGTACTCGCCGTCGCCGAGCCCGGAAGCGAGCGTCTTCTCGAACCACGACTTCGTGAGCCGCGCCGGATCGCTCGTGATGCGGTGCACCGCGTCGAGCGCCGCGGGCCGCAGTGCCGCCACCGAGTCGTGTGGAGCCGTCACGGCCGCCGGGGAGAGCGCGCCTTTGCGCTCGTGGCAGGCGCGACACCGCGCGGCGTTGCGAACCTCGGCCGCGATCGCCACGCGCGCAGCACCGGTCCACCATGTCCCCGCGCGCGCGAGGCGGTGCCAGGCGTGCTGGTGCGCGTCGACCAGATCCTGCCGCACCGGGTATGGCGACTGCGCGTACGAGACTTCGACCGTCATCCTCGGGCGCCCTCCGTCGGCCAGCATGGCACCGAACGCGCGCGAGTGCACCTGACCATCCAATCTCGAGTTCACCGGCGAACGAGACGATGCAGACGAGCTGGAACGCGCCTTCGAGGCTGCCGCATCGCTGCCGGACGCTGAGCAGGATGCTCCCGCCGCCGCGATCCTCGAGGATCTTGCTGCAGAGGGACGCTGGGCGCGTTCGCTCGCGGAGAATCCGGCCATGCTAGAGCGCCTCGCTGACGAGGCGCTTGCCGAGGACACCCCGACAGCATGGCCATTGCCGGACCGTTTCACCATCGCGCACGACCATTGAATTGGCGCCGCTTCCGCGCGAAAATGCGACTTCGACGCAGGGAGAGTGTGGATGGATGCGAACGGCTATGGCTGGCTCGAGTGCGAAGTAGCGCCGGGGCTGTTCGACACCGAGCGCAACGTGCGATTCGTCGTCGACCGGGACGAGAGCAACGACGAGATCGACATCCTCGTCGACTCCGGGCTGGTGCGAGAACGTGGCCAGGTCAAACGCGGCGAGCGCGTGCCGGGCAGATTCCGTGTCTGCGTCGTGAAGCAGGATGGACCACACGCCGTGGTGCTGCTCCCGGTTCAGAACGTCAAGTACGGAAGCTATGTGTCCGTGCTCGCGAATCGGCTCGCACCGAACTGAGAATCGCGCTCACCGTGGGTGTCCTCTCCAATCTCGCGATCATCGCCGCCCTCGACTCCGACCGTCTCCGAATCGATCCGCGACCGGCGCCGGGTCCGGAAGCGCCGTTTTCCCCGTACAACAGCTCATCCGTCGATCTCCGGCTGGCGGGCGACCTGCTCGTGCCGCGGCGAGACCTCAGCCTCACGTTCGACCTGCGGCAGGGGAACGTTGCAGAGACGCTCGCACTGGTCTGCGCGCCGCTCGCGATGGGTGCGTCGGGGTATCTGCTCGAGCCAGGACGGCTCGTGTTGGGACGCACGATCGAGAAGGTCGCGCTACCGCACGGCGGCGCACTTGCGGCCCGAATCGAGGGACGCAGCTCGTTCGCACGAACGGGGCTGTTGATCCACTTCACCGCGCCCACGATCCATGCTGGCTTCGAAGGAACGATCACCTTCGAGATCATGAATCTCGGCCCGATCCCGATGACGCTGACCCCCGGACTTCGGCTCTGCCAGCTCATCGTCGAGACCGTCGACGGTGCGGTGATGCCCGCCCCGTCCCAGTTCCATCAGCAAGGGACCCCGAGCGGTCTGCGCGCGGCGACGTAGCGTGTCGAGCGCGGCCAACGACAACAGAGGAGACGGGGCATGATCGCGGTCCTTCGCGCTTCCGCCGCTGCCGGCGCTCTGCTCACCCTCACCGCCTGCCTCGACCCCTCCGACCGCCGCCCCGGCACCTGGCTCTCGGGCGAAGTCGCCGCGGAGCTTCCCTCCGACTGGTCCTTCACCGATGCGCACAAGGAGATCGCGATCGAGGTCGCGACGCCGTACTTCGTTCCGCACTCCGTCACCATCTGGTGTGCGGCGCTCGACGGGGCTCTGTACGTCGGTGCGCGCGACCCCGACACCAAGCGCTGGCCGGCGTGGGCCGATGCGGATCCGCAGGTGCGGCTCGGGATCGACGGGAAGGTGTACGAGGTCGCGCTCGTGCCGCTCGACGAGCAGGTCGATGTCGCCGAGCTCGCGCGCCTGCGCGCGGTGTACGCCGTGAAGTACGCGCGGCCGCCCGCGCCCGCGGACGCGCCGCCCGGCTCGATACCGCCCACGCGTTACTGGCGGGTCGGACCGCGCGGCTAGCCGGCAGGCTGGCGACGAGCGAGCGGCTAGCGCCTACCGCGCGTAGGCCAGCTCGCGCGCCGCCGCCAGGATCGTCGGCATGTTCAGCCCCGCCGCGATCTGCAGCGCGCGCGCCGCGTGCACGCGCACCCGCTCGTCGTCGCTGGCGTCACCGCGCGCGAGCGCGACGCGCGCGCAGTCGAGCACGGCGAGCGCCTCGAGCGGGCGGGCGCCGGCGTGCTTCTCCCACTCGATCGCGTCCTCGAGCAAGGCGATCGCCTGGTCGTGGTCGCCGCGCGCCTGCGCGACCAGGCCGCGGTAGCGCTGCACGGAGCCCAGGCAGACCAGCGCGCCCAGGCAGATATTGCCGTCGCCCGCGATCTCGAGCTCGAGCTCGAGCGCGGCGGCGGTCTCGGCGTCGCGCAGCCAGGCGCAGGTCTCGGCCAGCAGCGCCACGTTCATCGAGCGGCTCGACTCGGCGGGCAGGCGGAGCTGGCCGCCGTCGCTACAGCGCTCCACGACGGCGGCGAGCGCGAAGCGCGCTTCCTCTTCGCGGCCGGTCGAGGCGTACAAGAGCGCGAACGTACAATGCAGCGCGAGCAGGTCCGGGTCGTCGCGCAGGCTCGCGTCGAGCTGCGGCTCGAGCTCGGCGAGCCGGCCCTGGAAGCGGCGCAAGAAGAACCGCTGCGAGGTCGCGACCTGGAACGCGAGCTCGCGCGAGCGCTGATCGGCGAGCGAGCGCGCCGCTTCGTCGCAGAATTGCTCCGCGAGCAGCAGGTCGCCGTGCCAGAGAGCGCGCGCGGCCAGCGCCGCGGCCGCGTGGCCGCGGTGCATCGGATGGCCGAGCACGCTGGCGGCGCGCTCGCAGGCTTCGGCGGCCTCGTCGACCGCCGCGCGGTCCCCGCGCGCCAGGGCGTTGGCGAACATGTGGTGGTGCGCGAAGACCTCGACGCCGCGGTCGCGCGCGCTGCGGGCGAGCGAGACCTCCTCGCGCGCGAAGGCCTCGCGCTCGCGCGCGTCGTTCGGGTAGAGCAGGAGCTGCGCGCGGCTCGAGACCGCGCGGAGGTGGAGGGCGGAGTCCTCGAGCCGGCGCGCGGTGGCGATCGCGGAGTCGCTGGTCGCGCGCGCGCGCTGCGGATCGACCGCACACAGGTCGGTCGCCAGGGCGATCTGCAGCTCGACGCGCAGGCTCGCGTGCGAGAGCGGGAGCTGCAGCAGCACCTCCTCGAAGAGCGCGATGCGCTCCTGCGGCGTGCCGGCCGCGTCGCCGCCGTCCGAGCTGCCGGAGCGGAGCGCGGCCAGCTCCACCGCCGCGCGCGCGAGCGGAACGATCGCGAAGCCCTCGCGCGCGATGCGCGCGGCCTGCGCCAGGTCGTTCGACGCGCGGGCCCGATCGCCAGCCAGCAGGCGCGCGCGGCCGAGCTCGATCAAGAGCTCCGCCTCGCGCGCGGGCGCGATCGGCGGCCCGAACTCGAGCCAGTGCAGCGCCGCGCCGAAGTGGCTGGCCGCGTCCTCGAACGCGAGCAACGCGATCGCGCGGTGCCCCGCCGACTCGGCGCAGGCTCCCGCGCGCACCGCTCCCTGTGGCGCGTCCGACTCGCCGTGGTGTCGCGCGAGCAGCGTCCACGGCGGCGCCTCGGACTTGGTGTGCAGCGCGCCGAGCGCGCGCGCGACCACGCCGTGCAGGCTCGCGCGCCGCGCCAGCGGCAGGTTCTCGTAGATCGCGTCGCGCATCAGCTCGTGCGGGAACGCGCAGTGCTGGGCGTCTTCGGCCAGCGGCGTGAGCACGCCGAGCGCCGCGGCGCGCTCGAGCTGCACGCGCACGTCGCGCCGGTGCTGGTCGGCCGCGCGCGCGAGCAAGAGCAGCGGCGGCTCGCGGCCGATCACCGCCGCGAGCTCCACGAGCTCGCGATCCGCGGGCGTGAGCAGCTGCACGCGCGCGTCGATCAGGTGCGCGAGCGTGCGCGGCACGCGCTGCTCCTCGTCGCTGCCGGCACCGACACCGGAGCGCAGCAGCTCGCGCAGGAACAGCGGGTTGCCGCCGCTCCGCCGCTGCAGCAGCTCCAGCTCGCCGCGCGAGGGCGGCTCCTTCGCGTCGAGCCCGGCGTAGCGCGCGACCTCGTCCGGCGAGAGCGGCCCGAGCTCGAGCCGCCGCTTCGAAGGCGCGATCCGCTGCAGGCTCGAGACCAGCCCGGGCTCCACGTCGGGCGGGAGCTCGCGGTGCGCGCCGATCAGCAGCACGCGCGTCGCGTAGGGCGTGTCGACCAGCTGCGCGGCGAAGTGCACCGAGGCGAGATCCGCCAGGTGCAGATCGTCGAGCAGGAACGCGATCGGCCGCGCCTCGGCCTCGCGCTGCAGCGCGCGCGTGAGCCGCGCCAGCAGCAGGAAGCGCGCGGTCTCCGGATCGATCCGCTCGCTCGTGCGCTGCTCGTGCGGCGTCACCAGCTCGCGCGCGAGCGCCTCGAGCTCGGCCGGCGCGCTCGACGTCTCGCGCAGGGTCTCGAGCTCGT
>JBBDXF010000052.1:0-13743 GCA_040902485.1 Myxococcota bacterium
CTCGCCGGATCGACGAGATACGGCTGCGCTCTCGCGCCTCGATCTCGGGCCGAATTCGCGCGCCGGGCTCGGGTCGGGGATTCTGAGACCGCTTCTAGCGGTGCACGCGCTCGAGCGCGCTCTCGAGCGCGCGCTCGAAGCGCTCGCCGATCAGCTCGATCTCGGACTCTACGATCGTGAACGGCGGACCGAACGTGATCACGTCGCGCGCGGGATCCACGCCGCCCGGATACACGAACACGCCGTGCGCGATGCCGGCGGCGACCACCTTGGCGGTGAGGCCGGTCGCGGTGGGGAAGGGCGTCTTGGTCGCCTTGTCGGCGACCAGCTCCACCGCCCACAGCAATCCGCGCCCGCGCACGTCGCCCACGTTCGGGTGCCCGAGCAAGCGCGCGAGCCGCTTGCCGAGCTTCTCGCCCATCAGCGCCGCGCGTTCGACCAGCCGCTCGCGCTCGAGGATCTCGAGCACCTTGTCCGCGGCCGCGCAGCTCGCGGGGTGCGCGGAGTAGGTGAAGAACATGACCTCGAGCCCGCGCTCGATGATCGGCGCGACCACGGCCTCGGTCGCGAAGATCCCGCCCATCGGCGCGTAGCCGCCGGTGAGTCCCTTGCCGCCGACCAGGATGTCCGGAGTCACTCCCCAGTGTTCGACCGCGAAGCGCTTGCCCGTGCGGCCGAAGCCGGTCATGACCTCGTCGGCGATCAGCAGCACGCCGTGGCGCTTGCAGATGTCGGCCAGCCGCGGCCAGTAGTCGTCGGGTGGCACGAGCGCGCCGGCGGTCGAGCCGCCGATCGGCTCCGCGATCACCGCGGCGACCGTCTCGGGGCCCGCGCGCAGGATCGCGGCCTCGACCTCGTCGACGCAGGCGACGCCGCAGCTCGGATACGACTTCCCGAGCGGACAGCGATAGCAGTAGCAGGCGGGCGCCTTGGGCAGATCCACGAGCCACGGCTCGAAGCCCGCGCGGCGCTTGGTGTGGCCGCCGACGGCGAGCGTCGCCAGCGTCGTGCCGTGGTAGGAGAGATCGCGGCCGATCACCTTCCAGCGCGCAGGCTCTCCGGCGCAGTGGAAGTGCGCGCGCGTGATGCGCAGCGCCGCGTCGACGGACTCCGAGCCGCCGCTGGTGAAGCCGACGCGCGTGAGCCCGCGTGGCAGCCAGGAGTCGACCAGGTGCTCGACCAGACGCACGCGGCTCTCGGTCGCGAACGGCGGGATCGCGTAGGCCGCGCGCTCCGCCTCGCGCGCGTAGGCTTCCGCGACCTCCCGCCGGCCGTGGCCGATGTTCACCACGATCGCGCCGCCCGACGCGTCCAGGATCTGCTGACCCTCGTCGGTGTAGAGCCAGACGCCCTCGCTGCGCGCGATGCGCAGCGGCGTCGAGCCCGGCTTGGCGGCGAACGAGAAGCGGCGCGCGCGCTCGGCCTCCATCAGGCGAGGCCCACGAGATTCGCGCTCTCGTCCCAGAGCGCCCGCGCGAGCGCCTCGTCCTGCGCCAGCGGATCGGTCTTCGCCGGCTTGCAGCTCACGAAGTACTCGCCCGTCATGCCCTCGACCTCGGGCGAGCTCGCCAGGTACACCGACGTGCGTGCGCCCTTCTCGGGGCTCGCGCCGACCACGCGAAAGACGGCGCGCAGCCAGAGCGCGGAGTCGCGCGCGATCTCGGTGGCGACGCCGCCCGGGTGCAGCGAGTTCGATGCCACGCCGCGCTTCGCGAGCCGCCGCCCGAGCTCGTTCGCGAACACGACGTTCGCGAGCTTGGACTGCCGGTAGGCCGCCATGGCGTTGTACTTCGCGGGCTTGCGGAAGCTCGCGAAATCGAGCTTGCCGCCCGCGTGCATCATCGAGCTGACCGTGATCACGCGCGCGGGCGCGCTCGCGACGAGCTTCTCGACCAGCAGGTTCGTCAGCAGGAAGTGGCCCAGGTGGTTGACGCCGATCTGCGTCTCGAAACCGTCCTCGGTCGGCCGGTAGTCCGGCGGAAAGACGCCGGCGTTGTTGATCAGCACGTCGATGCGCGGGTACTCGGCGACCAGCTTGTCCGCGCACGCACGCACCGAGCGCAGGCTCGCGAGCTCGAGCGGCACCCGCTCGACCTGCGCGGCGGGCGTGCGCGCGAGGATCTCGGCACGCGCGCGTCCGGCCTTGTCGAGATCGCGGCAGGCCAGCACGAGCCGGGCCCCGCGCGCGGCGAGCTCCGCAGCCGTGGCCTTGCCGATGCCCGCGCTCGCGCCCGTGATCAGAACAGTCTTGCCCGTCATGTTCGAGCGCATGATAGCCTCTTCACGGATTCGACAGGGAGCGTCCAGTGAAGCTCGGAGTCTTCTGTCCCCTCGCGAGCCCCGTCGCCGACGCCGCCTTCGTGCGCACGTTCGGCGAGACGGCCGAACGGCTCGGGTTCGATTCGCTCTGGGTCGCGGAGCACGTCGTGCTGTTCGACGACTACGGCTCGAAGTACCCGTACTCGCCGGACGGCCGCATCCCCGCGCGGCCGACCAGCGGCGTGCTCGAGCCGCTCACCAGCCTGGCGTACCTCGCGGCGGTGACGAGCAAGATCCGGCTGGGCACGGGCATCCTGCTCGTTCCCCAACGCAATCCGGTGTACACGGCCAAGGAGGCCGCGAACGTCGATTGGCTCTCGGGTGGTCGCCTCGACCTGGGCGTCGGCGTGGGCTGGCTGGCCGAGGAGTTCCGCGCCGTGGGCGTGCCCTGGGCGCGGCGCGGCGAGCGCACGCGCTCGTACATCGAGGTCATGCGCCGGCTGTGGCTCGACGAGCTGTCGGAGTACAAGGACGAGTTCTACGAGCTGCCCGCGTGCCGGCAGTTCCCCAAGCCCGTGCAGAAGTCCGGAGTGCCGATCCACTTCGGCGGCGAGAGCGACGCCGCGCTGCAACGCACCGCCGACATCGGGCAGGGCTGGTACGGCTTCAACCTGGAGCCGGACGGCGTCGCGGAGCGGCTCGCGCGCCTCGACCGCATGCTCGCGGCGAACGGCCGCAAGCGCAGCGACCTCGTGATCTCCGTCTCTCCGTACCTGCTCGAGGTGACGCCCGCGAAGCTCGAGGCTTACCGCCGCGCGGGCGCGGACCAGGTGATCCTGATCGCGATGGCGCGCGACCGCGTGGCGATCGCCGCCACGCTCGAGAAGCTCGCCGAGCAGTACCTGCCGACGGCGCGGCGGCTCGCGTGACGCGGCGGCTCGCGCTCGTCGCGCTGCTCGCGGCGCTGGTCGGCTGCGAGCCGATGGGCCCGATTCCGGGCCGCCGTCTCTCGGGCGAGGTGGTGGCCACGCCCGTCGACGACTGGGCATTCGCGGGCGGCGAGGAGACGCTGCAGCTCGAGGCGCGGCCCGACGACCCGTACTCGGTGAACGTGTGGTTCGTGGCGCAGGGCTCGCGGCTCTGGGTCGCGTCGGCGGGCGGCGACGTCACCGGCTGGGGCGAGATGATGATCGCCGATCCACGCGTGCGCCTGCGCATCGACGGCAAGCTCTACGAGCGCAAGGCCGCGCGTGTCACGGAGCAGGCGGAGACCGACGAGGTGGTCGTGCTGTACAAGACCAAGTACGACTACCAGCGCGATCCGCAGGACGACGGCCAGGCGGTCCTGTTCCGCATGGACCCGCGTTAGCGGGACCCGGCGCGCCACGCGCCTGTGCTCGCTCGCTTCGCGCACGGCCTACGGCCAGGCTCGCTGCGCGCTTCGCTTGCGTTCAGACCTTGGCGAGCTTGGTGAAATCCGGCGGGCGCTTCTCGAAGAACGCGCGCACGGCCTCGATGTTCTCCGGCGAGCCGACGCGCACGCGGAACGCTTCGTCCTCGCGTCCGCGCGCGCGACGCACTTCGGCGTCGCGCGTCTCGAGCAGGAGCCGCTTGGTGTGGCGCAGCGCTTCGGGCGGCAGCGTCGCGAGCTGCGCGGCCTTCGCCATCGCCACCGCCATCAGCTCGCCCGGCGCGCACAGCTGGTTCGCGAGACCGATCTCGACCGCGCGCTCCGCACTCAGCCAACCGTCGCCGTAGAGCAGCTCGATCGCGTTGCGCCAGCCGACCACGAACGGCAGCAGGTGGCTCGCCGCGGCCTCGGGCACCACGCCGAGCGTCACGAACGGCGCGCGCAGCCGCACGCCCTCGGCCACGTAGGCGAAGTCGCAATGCAAGAGGATGGTGAGCCCGATCCCCACCGCGACCCCGTTCACCGCCGCGATCAGCGGCTTGTCGAACGCGCACAGCTCGTCGAGGAACTCGCCGAACGGGTGCGAGCCCGCGTTCGTGCCCGCAGCGGCGCCGGGCGCCGGCGCCTGCGCCATCTCGCCGAGGTCCTGCCCGGCCGAGAACGCGCCGCCCGCGCCCGTGATCACGACCACGCGCACGGCGTGGTCGGACCTCGCCTCGCGCAGCGCGTCGCGCAACTCGCGCCACTGAACGGTGTTGAAGGCGTTCTTCTGCGCGGGTCGATTCAAGCTGAGCGTGAGCACGAAGCCCGCGCGCGCCTCCAGCACCGTCTCGCGTCCCAAAGCCGGCTCAGGCCGCGCGGCCGGGCGCGAGCGCCTCGAGCACGCGCCAGTCGGGAACCGGCTGACCGCTCGGGTTGATCGGCTGGATGCAGACGTGGCTCGCGCCGGCGTCGAGGTGCGCGCGCACGCGCTTCTGCAGCACCGACAGATCGCCCCAGGCGACGGTCTCGTCGATGAACCGATCGCTGCCGCCGTTCTCGAAGTCGCTGTCCGCGAAGCCGAGCCGCTTCCAGTTGTTGCGGTAGTTCTCGAGCCCGAGGTAGATGCCCGCCGTGAGCCGCGCGAGCCGACGCGCCTTGGTCGCGTCGGTCTCGAGCAGGACCTTCTGCTCGACGCACAGCCACGCGTCCGGACCCATCACCCGCCGCGCCATTTCGGTGTGCTCGGGCGTGGTGAAGTACGGGTGCGCGCCCTGCGTGCGGGTCGCGGCGAGCTTCAGCATCTGCGGGCCGAGCGCGGCGAGCACGGTCGGCGGCGGCTCGGCCGGCGGAACGGCCGCGTACGGCGCCTTCGCCATCCCATCCAAGTACGCGCGCATTTTCGCGACCGGACTCTCGTACACGTGCCCGCGCACCGCCTCGACCATCGGCCGGTGCGAGACGCCGAGCCCGAGCAGGAAGCGGCCGCCCGATTGCTCCGCGAGCGTCTTCTGCGCGGCCGCGGTCGCTGCCGCGTCGCGCGCGTAGATGTTCGCGATGCCGGTCGCGACGATCAGCCGCTCGGTCTTCGCGAGCAGCCACGAGGCGTGCGCGAAGGGATGGCGCCCGATCGCCTCGGGGATCCAGAACGCGCCGTAGCCGAGCGACTCGATGCGCTGCGCGGCCTCGGCGGACTGCGCGGCGGTGAGCGTCTCCGTGAAGTACCAGACCCCGAGCTTGCCGAGCTGCATGACGAGCGCCTCCTGGACAGGCGTTGTCGCATACTGGCGGCGCTCCGCGCCACAGGAGGTCGCGCACGTTGCCGAGGATCTTTTTGCGCTACGACATGCGCTCGCCCGAGTTCGGCGCACCGGCGCCCGCGCTGTACGCGGCCGCGCTCGAGCAGGCGGCCTTCGGCGACGCGCATGGCTTCGACTCGGTGCAGCTCTCCGAGCACCACGGCTCGGACGACGGCTACCTGCCCGCGCCGCTCGTGCTGGCCGCCACGATCGCCGGGCGCACGAAGCGAATCCGGCTCGAGATCGCGGCCTTGATCCTGCCCCTGCACGATCCGCTGCGCGTCGCCGAGGACGTGGCCGTGCTCGATCTCGCCTCCGGCGGCCGGGTCGACCTGGTGATCGGCGCCGGCTACGTGCCGGCCGAGTTCGAGATGTTCGAGCGTGCGATTGCCGAGCGCCCTCGGCTCGTCGAAGAGGGCATGCGCGCGCTCGTGCAAGCCTGGACCGGCGAGCGGTTCGAGTACCGCGGGCGGACCGTCCGCGTCACGCCGCGGCCCCTGCAGCGCCCGCGCCCGACGCTGGCGCTGGGGGGCTCCTCGCCCGCATCCGCGCGCCGCGCGGCGCGGCTGGCCGACCGCTTCGTGCCCGCGCTTCCCCATCTATGGAAGGACTACCGCGCCGAGCGCGAGCGGCTCGGCCTGCCGGTGCCACCTGGGGGGCGGGTCGGCCCACTCTTCCTGCACGTGGCGGAAGATCCCGAACGAGCCTGGGCGCAGATCGCGCGGCACGCGCTGCACGAGGCCAACGCCTACGGGCGCTGGATGGCGGAGGCGCGCACCGCCGGTCCGTACCCGCCCGTACGGGACGCTCAGGCGCTGCGCGCGAGCGGGATGTACCGCGTGGTCACGCCCGACGCGTGTGTCGCGCTCGCAGACGAGCTCGGCCCGCACGGCACGCTGCTGCTGCACCCGCTGATGGGCGGTCTGCCACCCGAGCTCGGCTGGTCGAGCCTCGAGCTGTTCGCGTCCCGCGTGCTGCCGCGCATCCGCGCGCGCGAGCCCGCCGTATCAGCCGAAGGAGGACGTGGTTGAGGCGCGGGCCCGAGACACCCGGCGCAACGGCTGCGTCCGGTGCGATGGCGACGGACGGCGAGCTGTTGCGCCGCCTGTCGGAGCGTGAGGCGCACGCGCTCGAGGTGCTGTACGCGCGCTACTCGTCGTACGTCATGGGCATCTCGCTGCGCATGCTGGCCAGTCGAGAGGAAGCCGAGGAGGTCGTGCAAGACGTGTTCTGGCAGCTCTGGAAAGCCGAGCTCCGCTATGACCCCGCGCGCGGCCGCTTCTCGACGTGGCTGTTCTCGGTGGCGCGCTTCCGCTGTCTCGACCGGCTGCGCGCGCGCGAACGCTCGCTGCCGCGCGCGAGCCTGCGCGAGCTGGAACGCAGCGAGGCGCCCGACGATCAAGAGGCGGAGGTGTTCCTGGTCGAGCGTCAGAAGGAGGTGCGTGCGCTGGTCGCGAGCCTGCCCGAGGAGCAGCGCGCCGCGATCGAGCTCGCCTTCTTCCGCGGACTCACCCACGACGAGATCGCGGCTCTCACGGGCGAGGCGCTCGGCACCGTGAAGAGCCGCATCCGGCGCGGGCTGGCGCGGCTGCGCAGCGCACTGCCGAACGGCGACGGAGTCCGCGAGGTGGAGTCATGAGCGACCACAACGAGCTGCTCGAGATCGCGGAGCTCTACGCGCTCGGCGGGGTCGACGAAGCCGAGCGCGCGCGCTTCGAGCAGCACGTCGCCGACGGCTGCGCGGAGTGCGAGGCCGCGCTGCGCGCGAACCTCGACGTCGCGAACCGGCTCCTGCTCGCGGTCGCGCCCGTGCGCCCCGCCGATGCGCTGCGCGAGCGCCTGTTCGCGCGCGTGCGCGCGTCCGAGCCCTCGAGCGCCGCCTCGCCCGCGGCGCCGGTCGACCGCGCTCGCGCGCCGCGTCGCGGCTCGCTCTTCACCCGCTATTCGCTCTCGGCCGCCGCGGGCGTGCTGCTGGTGCTCGGCCTGTCGGCGCTCTCCGCGCTGCTCGGCACCCGGCTCGCGCTCGAGCGCGAGGCGCGCGCCGATCTCGAAGACGGCCTCGCGTACGAGGAGAGCATCTCCTGGGCGCTGGTGCGCCAGACGGAGTCCGAGCGCACCCAGCGCCTCGCGCTCGAGCGCCGCATGGCGGGGCTCGACCGGATCGTGTCGGCGCTCGAGGCGCCGCTCGCGCGCAGCCTCGCGCTCGCCGGCCAGGGCGAATTCCACCGTGCCACGGCGAAGGCCTATCTCGAGCCCGAGAGCGGACGCCTGATCCTGTACGCCCACAACCTTCCGCCCGTTCCCGACGGCCGCACCTACCAGATCTGGGTGATCGTGCAGAACGAGCCGCGCAGTGTGGGCGTGTTCCGGAGCGACAGCGCGGGCGAGGCGAAGTACGACGCCGGCCGCTTGCAGGACCTCCACGGCCCCGTGACGGTCGCGGTGACGCTCGAATCCGAGGGCGGCGCGTCGCGTCCGACGGGTCCAACCGTGCTCGCAGGGTCGTGATCGCGTAGTCCGTGAATCCACGCCCCGCGCGCCCCGCGTATCACCCGCAACCAACGTTGCCCCTCAAGGGAGTCCCCATGCGTAAGCTCGCGATCATGCTCTGCCTCGCCTTGCCGGCGACCGCGCTCGCCGCGGAGAACGCGTCGGTCGACGTGCTTCCCAATATGCCCTTCAAGGAGGGCGACACGATCAGCTTCGCAGAGCTGGACAAGCTGAAGGACTTTCTGCCGCCGCAGTTCTGGGAGAACCGCGAGTTCTTCTTCTACGAGGGCATGCAGCTCGAGGTCGGTCCGCCGCTGCGCGACTACAGCGAGGCCGAGGCGTACACGGCCGCGAGCGAGAAGTTCAAGGGCCAGACCAAGCTCGTCGACGACAACGGCATGTCCGGCTTCACGGCCGGCCGTCCGTTCGCGACCGAGTCGATCGACTGCAAGGGCGATCCGCAGGCCGCCGCCAAGATCATCTGGAACTTCAACAAGGCCTGGAACGGCGACGGCGGCGACTCGACCTGGTCCTACACGTACTGGGATCGCGGCGAGCAGCTGCCGCTCTACTACGAGGGCACGGCACGCTCGATCGGGCTCACCAACCGCGTCGAGCCGGAGTACCTGGAGAAGAACGGCGGCGACATCTTCCCGAACGAAAAGCGCATGAACGCGTTCGGCATCGAGGTCGAGGCGCCGTTCGACGCGCGCGGCATCCTCGTGCTCACCTACCGCTACAAGACGGCGGACGGCCCGCTGAAGCAAGCCAAGAACGACGACACCTGGGTGTACGTCCCCGACCTGCGGCGCGTGCGCCGGATCTCATCGGCGCAGCGCACCGACTCCGTGCAGGGCACGGACTTCACGATGGACGATCTGCGCAGCTTCGCCGGCATCCCGCCCCAGTACGAATGGAAGTGTCTGGGCGAGGCGACCGTGATCGCGCCGATGAACACCATGTCGCTCGCCTACCCCTACACCGATTCGTACAACTTCGGCCCGTACGGCTTCTCGTACGCGAGCGATCGCTGGGAAGTGCGCAACGCCTGGATCGTGCGCTTCGATCCCAAGAACGAGGACCACCCGTACCACCACAAGGACATCTACATCGACAAGCAGACCTACGAGCCGCTGTACAGCTTCGCGTACGACCGCAAGAAGGAGCTCTGGAAGATCATCTGGCACAACCACCGCTGGAGCGAGGACTGGGACGGCGTGAAGAACAAGGACCCGAAGGCGCCGGACGGAGTCTGGTACGCGGGCTGGGAAGGCGTGCCGCAGCCGAAGGACCTGCGCGTGATCAGCGACATCATCGTGAACGTGCAGACCGGCACCGGGAACCGGATCGAGTTCTGGAACAGCCAGGGCGCCCCGCTCTCGACCAAGGGCAAGATCCGCCGCTACATCGACATCGGGCGGCTCAACAAAGGCCGATAGGGCGGAGCGTCTGCTCTTGAAACCGTCGCGGCCGGTGGAGCACCCGCTCCAGCGGCCGCGACGCGTTTCGGCACGCGCGCGCGTCGATCGCGCCGCGGAGTGGATCGGCGCGGAGCTCGAGCGAGCCGGTGGCGTCGCCGCGTTCCAGCCCTTCGAGACGGACGGCGAAACGTACCGGAACGTGACCGCGCTGTTCGGACCCGACACGGACGAGCGGATCGTCGTCGGCGCGCACTACGACACCTGCGACCCGCTGCCTGGCGCGGACGACAATGCGAGCGGCGTAGCGCCGTGCTCGCGAAGTTCTATCCCGACCGCGGCAACTTCATCTCGCTGGTCGGAAATCTCGGCCAGGTCGCACTCGCGCAGCAGGTGAAGGCCGCGATGAAGGAATCGTCGCCGCTACCCGTCGAGTCGATCGTCGCGCCGGCGTCACTGGCCGGCGTCGACGACTCGGACCACCGGAAGACTTGCCCGACACCCTCGACTACGCGCGGATGGCGCAGGTCGTGCTCGGCGTTCACGGGGCGATCTGGTCGCTGGCCCAGGAAGACTGACGCCGGCTAGTCGCGCGTATACCACCACGCCCAGGCGATCAGCACGAGCTGGAACGGCAGGCGGATGAAACCGGCCGGGCCGGCGCCTTCCGTCGCGCCGAACACCGGCACGTTGTTGAACGCGACGTGGATGTTCGCGGGAAAGACCGCGACCAAGAGCGCGATCGTCGCCCACGCGGCGTACTTGCGCGTCGCGGGGATCAGCACGCCGATGCCGCACAGCAGCTCGGCGACACCGGACAGCAACACCAGCTCCGCGTGCCAGGGCAGGTACGGCGGCATCATCGGCAGGTAGAAGTGCGGCACGCGGAAATGTTGGATCCCGGCGAACACGTAGAAGGCCGCCATCACCCGGAGCAGCACGAGCTTGGTCTTCGACATGGCGCGCGAGCGTATCAGCTAGGATTCGCGCATGAAGAGAATCCGGAACCGCGTCACGGACCTGCTCGGCGTCGAGATCCCGATCGTTCAGGCGCCGATGGGCTGGATCGCCCGCGCGCAGCTCGCCTCGGCGGTCTCGAACGCCGGTGGCATGGGCATCATCGAGACCTCGTCCGGCGAGCTCGAGGCGGTGCGCGGTGAGATCCGGAAGATGCGCGAGCTGACCGACAAGCCGTTCGGCGTGAACATCGCGCAGCTGTTCGTGCGCGACCCGAAGATCGTCGACTTCGTGGTCGAGCAGGGCGTGCGCTTCGTGACCACCTCGGCCGGCGATCCGACCAAGTACACCGCGCAGCTCAAGGCCGCGGGGCTCACCGTGTTCCACGTCGTGCCGACGCTGCGCGCCGCTCTCAAAGCCGTGGAGGCGGGCGTGGACGGGCTGGTGGTCGAGGGCGGCGAGGGCGGCGGCTTCAAGAACCCGCGCGACGTCGCGACCATGGTGCTGCTGCCGCTGGTCTGCTCGCGCGTGAACGTGCCGGTGATCGCGGCCGGCGGAATCTGCGACGGCCGCTCGATGGCCGCGGCCTTCGCGCTCGGCGCGGAGGGCGTGCAGATGGGCACGCGCATGGTGTCGGCCGCGGAGTCGCCCGTGCACGGGAACTTCAAGCAGGCGATCTGCGACGCCGCCGAGACCGACACCGTGTTCCTGAACCGCCACCATCGGCCGGGCCTGCGCGCGCTGCGCACGCAGCGCAGCGAGCGCCTGGAACGCGACGAGAAGGTCGAGCTGTCCGAGCTCGGCCGCGTGCTCGAGCTCTACTTCGGCGGCGACATGGAGGCGTCGATCGCGCTCACCGGCCAGGTCGCGGGGCGCATCGAGGGCGTGCGTCCGGTCGCCGAGATCCTGCGCGAGACCGTACGCGAGTTCCAGGCGGTGGTGGGCCGGCTCGGAGCGCTCGTGCTCGCGTAGGTCCGCATTCAGTTCGGCCTCCCGGCTGCCGAATTCGCGGTATGGTCCTATCGAGGATGTCCGTCGGGCGGATGCTCCTCCTGATCTGTGTGTCGTTCCTGCTCCCGATTGCGCTCTCGACGACGTTGTTGACGCGAACGCTCTCGGCGACGATCCGACTCGCTGATCTCGAAGGCGCAGGGGTGCGGTTTCAGACGCCGCTCGTCGAGCTGCTCGTGAGCCTCACCGAGTACGCGCGCCTGGCGCGCGCCGGCGCGCCGCTCGAGCAGGCTCGAGCGGAGATTGCCGCCAGCTTCGCCAAGCTCGACTCGGTCCAGGCGAGCCTGGCAGAGAGTCTCGGCACCACGGCCGAACGGCTGGCAGCGATCGAGAAGCAGGCACTCGAGCCCGCGCGTCTCGAAGCCAACTTCCGAGCCGTCGACGAGCAGCTGACGGCGCTGTCCGCGTTCGATCGTGACACCTGCCTGCGCCAGCTTCTCGTCGACGTGCGCGACCTGGTGCAGCACGTCGGCGACACCTCGACGCTGATCCTGGACCCGGATCTCGATTCCTTCTACCTGATGGACCTGACGACGGTCTCGCTCCCGCAGAGCGTGCTGCACCTCGACGCGCTGCTGGCCGCCTCGGCGCGCGCCCGTCCGGGCGAACGACTCGGGGAGAGCGACCGGCAGGAAGCGGCAAGCGTCGTCTCGGTCCTGGGCGAGAGCGATCTCGACCGGGTGAGCTCGGCCGGCATGACTGCGCTGCGCGCGGACGCCGACTTCTACGGCGCGAGCGAGTCGCTCCAGCGTGACCTGCGGCCGGCGCTCGATCGCCACGGGCTCGAAGTCCTCGACTTGGTTGGCGCATCGCAGCAGCTCATGATCGCGAACGACGCGGGGGCCTACGCCCCCGAGTTCGCACGCACGGCGTCCGCGACGCTCGAGGCGACTCACGCGCTCTGGCGCCTCTCGGCGCTGGAGCTCGTGAAGCTCCTCGAGATCAGGCGTGAGAGCCTGGCGCGCGAGCGCGCCTTCGCGCTCTTCGTCGTCGCGGCGGCGCTCGCGCTCGCGGCGCTGCTGGCCTGGCGCATCGCGCTCAACATCACGCGGCCGCTCGCGGAGGCGGTCCAGGTCGCCGCGCAGCTGGTCGGCGAGGACGTGCGCTCGAAGAGCGAAGCCGGCCAGCACCTGGGCGGCAGCGAGATCCTGCGCGCCACGCACGCGCTCGGCCGCCTGGCGAGCTCGCTGCGCGGGCTGGTGGGCCGCGTCACCGGCACCGTCGACAACCTGGGCCGCGCCGTCGAGACGCTCGGGCCGGTGGCGGAGAAGATCGAGAAGAGCTCGGAGCTCCTCGGCGAGAGCTCGCGCGAGATGGACCGCGCGAGTGAAGCCGCCGCGCAGAGTCTCGCGGCGGCGGCTTCCGCCGCGAGCCAGGCCAGTCGCGGCGTCGACGAGCTCGCGCAGGGCGCGAGCCGCGTGAGCAGTGACATGGAAGCCGCCAGCGGCGACGTGGCTTCGGTGAACAGCGCGATCCGCTCGGTCTCGACGGCGGTCGAGGAGCTCTCCTCGTCGCTCGCCGACGTTGCCAAGAGCTCCGGTCACTCGGCGGGCATCGCCGAGAGCGCGGCGCGCAACGCGCGCGAGACGACCGCGGCCTTCGATCGGCTGCGCGTCGCGGCCGAGCAGATCGGCAACGTGGTCGGCGTGATCAGCGACATCGCCGACCAGACCAACCTGCTGGCGCTGAACGCCACGATCGAGGCCGCCAGCGCCGGCGAGGCGGGGCGCGGCTTCGCGGTGGTGGCCAACGAGGTGAAGGAGCTCGCGCGCCAGACCGCGCTCGCGACGCAGGAGATCGACGAGCGCATCTCGTCGATCCAGTCGAGTACGCGCGAGGCCGTCGAGGCGACCGCGTCGATCGTGAAGATGATCGACGAGATGCACGAGAACACGCGCTCGATCGTGACCGCGGTCGAGGAGCAGACCGCCACCAGCTCAGAGATCTCGATGAACCTGACCGAGGCCGTGGATCGCACCGAGGCCATCTCGCGCGCGATCTCGAGCGCGGCGCGCTCGAGCGCCAAGTCCGCGGTCGGCGCCGGCGAGCTCTCCAGCGCCGCCGCGCAGATGTCGCTCTCGGTCGAGACCGCCGCGCGCAACGCCGGCGCCGCCCGCGCCGTCGGCGGCAACGTCGACCGCTCCGCACAGGAGAACCGCGAAGTCTCCAAGATCGCGCTCGGCGCTGCGCAGCGCGTCGCGTCGGAGCTCGACCACCTGCGCGAGCTGCTGCGCGAGTTCTCGTGACTGATTGACGACGCTCGGCTGCGCCTCGCTGCGCGCGCCTGCGGCGCTTGCGTCCCGGCGCGAAGCCGGCTTCGCGCCGGGCCTTCGCCCGCTGGTGGGTGGGATGGTGGATGAGAGTCTTGCAAGCGGAGCGCGCAGCGAGGCGAAGCCGAGCGGAGCTGGGTGGGGGGGGG
>JBBDXF010000052.1:13753-229801 GCA_040902485.1 Myxococcota bacterium
CGGCCCCCCGGTCCCACCAAGTTATGACTCGCCGGGTGCCGGGGGCTTGGTGGCGAGGGCGATGCCTTGCGCACCCGCCTGTTGCGCGATGTCGAGGATGTTGACGGCCTGGCCGAGCAGCACCTTCTTGTCGCCGCGCAGGATCACGATCTTCTCGCGCGCCTTGTCGAGCGCAGCCTTGAGCGTGGCGGGCAGCGCGGCTTCCGAGACTTCGACGCCGTCGACTTCGACGCCGCCGGCGGCGGTCACGGTGACGTTGACGCCGGACGGTGTCGCCGAGGCGTCGGCCGAGCTGGGCAGGTTCACTTCCTTGCCCTGATTCGAGACCACGCTCGTGGTGACCATGAAGATGATCAGCAAGACGAGGAAGATGTCCGTGAGCGGGGTGATGTTGATCTCGGCGACGATCCCGTCGTCGTCGGCTTGATCTCCGCTAGGCAGGGAGCGGGCGGCCATGGCGTACTCCCTCCGGCTTCTCTTCTTCCATTGCGGGCGCTGCGGACTCCACGTACAGCAGCGCCTGGATCAGGCGCTCGCACGAGCGGGTGAACACGGCCGAGATCGCGCCCGCCATGACCTGCAGGTAGTTGTAGGCCGCGAGCGCGAGGATCGCGACGAGCAGGCCGACCGCGGTCGCGACCAGCGCTTCCGAGATGCCGCCCGCGACGACCGCGAAGCCGCCCGAGCCCTGCACCGACATGTCGTGGAACGCCTTCAAGATGCCCCAGACGGTGCCGAGCAGGCCGATGAACGGCGCCAGCGAGCCGATCGTGCCGAGCATCCACAGCCCGCGGCGCATCTCCGCGAGCGCCTCCGCGCGCGACGTGGCGAGCACGTTGTGCAGGTCTTCGAGGGCGATGTTCCGCCAGCGCAGGCCCTCGAGGAAGATCCCGGACAGGGGCGTCTTGGTCCGCTCGCACAGCGAGCGCGCGGTCACAAGGTCGTGCTTGACCAGTGCGTCGACCACGCCGCGGGTGAGGTCGCGGCTGCGCCGGATCACGCCGCGATAGCGAAAGAGCTGCTGCACCACGACTGCGACGGCGACCACCGAGCAGATCGCCAGGGGGATGACCGTGAGCCGGCCGACCCAGAGCAGGTGGAGGATGGTCGCGGCGTCGAAGTCGCTGGTCATTGGCGCCGCTCCGGCGAGCTCGCCTGCTGCTTGTGCCGCGACATTCACTGCGGTCTCGGTTGCTGGATCCACGGTCGGTCCTTTGCTTGGTGGGTCAACGCTGCGCCGGGAAGCTATCGGATCGCGGAGTCGATCGCAGGCTCCCGGGGCCGCGTTGACGCTCGTTCGGGGCTCCCTTAGCATGCGAGCGCGAGATTCGGGACGAAGCCGCGGCCGAATGCGCTCTCGCCACGCCGCGTCGAATCAACGCTTGTGTGCTTGAGCCTTATGGTGAGACTACCGATGAATCATCGGCACGCGGTTGCCGACGCATGAGGACGTAGCGCGAGCGCAGAGGGCGTCGCGATCTGTAGTGGCGGCGACACTCTCAGAGGTGGCGCAGCCACTCGAATCTTGGAGCTTGCGCAAGCCAATGAGTACCCATCCCCTAGGCTACCGGACGCGAAAGCGGAAGACGCCAATGCAGAGCCGTCTGGTCGGCGCGGCGTTCGGCCGGGCTGCGGGCGGGGGAACGGTGGTTCGCGAGGCGTTCCCGGGCATGGGCCTCGAAGCATCGACCAGCCGCGCGGAGGCGCTCAAATCCGGATCCGTTTCCGCGGTGCTGCACGCGGCGCTGTTCCTGCTGCTGCTCTGGCTGGCCTGGATGACGCCGGCGATCCGCGAAGAGATCCTGCCGGTCCAGCTGATCAAGGAAGAGCCGCCCAAGCCGGTCGCCAAGCGCGAGGAGCCCAAGCCCGAGCCGGTTCCCGAGCCGGCGGTCGAGCCGGCACCGGCGCCCAAGGCTCTGGCCGAGCGCCGCAGCATGGACTTCGCGCCCCAGGCCCAGGCCATTGCGCCTCAGATCGTGAACCCGACCGTGGTCGCCCAGGCCTCGCCGCAGGTGAACGCGCAGAAGATCGAGATGAACCAGGTCGCGGCGGTGGTCGCACCGCAAAACATCACGCAGGCGACCGTGGTCGCCGAGCGCGTGACGGCCGTGAACTCCGTCGCCGCCGCCCAGACCGCGAAGATCGACATGGGTACGGCCGCGGCACCCGCGCTGCGTGGTCCGGCCAATGCCGCGCTGCCGGCCGGACCGTCGGTCGGCCCGCGCCAGATCGTGGACTCCGGCAGCACGGTCGGCACGGGTACGGCCGTCGACATGGGCAGCGGCTCGTCCGTGCGCGAGGGCATCGCCAGCAACCGCGACGTGCTCGGCTCACCCGACGGCGCGCCGCTCGCGAACGTCGCGACCCGCGTCGGCGACGGCTTCATGCGCGGCGACGGCGGCACCGGCGCCGGCGGCGGCGACACGAGCGATTGCCTGTCGCGCCCCGAAGTCATGCAGTACCAGGAGCAGGTGCGCCAGCGCATGTACGCGCGCTGGGTCGTGCCGGGCGACGTGCCCGTGAACCAGAAGGTGCAGCTTCGCTTCGCGCTCGACGCGAGCGGCTCGGTGATGAAGACGGAGCTCGTCACCTCGAGCGATGTGGCGCTCGGCCAGACCGCCGTCGACGCGCTGCGCTCCGCCGCGCCGTTCGCCTCGATGCCCGAACGCGTGCGCTGCCTCGCGCGCCGGACGCTGATCGGCACGTTCAGCGTGCCCGCCGTAAACTGACTGGATGATCCGACCGGCCACCCGCGCGCTGCTGCTCGCCGCGTTCGCGTTCCTCTTCACCGCGCCGGAAGTCGCGCGCGCGCAAGCCGGCAAGCAGAAGGTCGTGCTCGAGTACGACGACCAGGAGCGGCTCGCGCGGCGCAAGACCGACAGCAACGGCGACGGCGTCTTCGACGAGACGGTCTTCTACAAGAACGAAGTCGCGGACCGCGCCGAGAGCGACACCAACCACGACGGCAAGATCGACCAGTGGGTCACCTTCGACGTGAACGGCAAACCGATCGCGCAGGAGCGCGACACCAACTTCGACGGCAAGCGCGACCAGTGGGTCCAGCTCGAGAACGACCAGCCCAAGGTCCAGCGCGACGACAAGAACGGCGACGGTGAGCCCGAGTCGGTGGTCTACTTCGAAGCCGGCGCGCGCACGCGATCCGAAGAGGACGCGAGCGGCGACGGCCGCATCGACCGCTGGGTGACTTACGCGGACGGCAAGCCCGCGCGCGTCGAGGAGGACACCGACGCCGACGGCAAGGTCGACGTGAGGGGCGAGTTCGACGCCGCCGGCGCCAAGAGCGTCGAGGTCCAGGACTCCAACCGCGACGGCACGTTCGACGTCACGATCCGCTACGAGCAGGGCGTGAAGGCGCGCGTCGAGGAGGACACGAACGGCGACGGGCAGGCCGACGTGGTCAGCATCTATCAGGCCGACACCATCCTGCGTCGCGAGGTCGACACCGACCACAACGGCAGCTTCGACACCGTTTCGAGCTATGCGAACGGCAAGGAGGCCAAGCAGACCCGCGACCTCGACGGCGACGGCAAGCCCGAGCTCGTGGCCACCTTCGATGCCGCCGGCGACAAGATCCGCGAGGACATCTTCGCCGCGGGCGCGACCGTGCCGCAGGCCGTGCGCACCTACCAGAGCGGCGAGAAGGTGCGCGAGCAGCAGGACACGAACGCCGACGGCACGCTCGACCTCTCGACCGACTATGCCGGTGGACAGGCGACCCGGAGCGTCGCCGACACCAACGCCGACGGGAAGCCCGACACCACCATCTCGTTCGTGAACGGCGAGAAGCTGCGCCAGGAAGAGGACCGCAACGCCGACGGCGAGGTCGACGCCCGCTACGCCTTCGACGAGAACGGCCGGGTCACCAGCGAGGAGCTCGACGCGGACTTCGACGGCCGCTTCGAGAACGTCTCGTCGTCCAAGGACGGGCAGATGGAGAAACGCACCATCGACGCGAACGGCGACGGCAAGCCCGAACGCATCGAGGTGTACGGCGAGGGAAGGCTGGTGCGCGTCGAGCTCGACGAGAACGCCGACGGCGTGATCGACCTGTGGAACTTCTTCGATCCCCAGAAGCGGCTCGAGAAGCAGGAGCAGGACACCGACCACGACGGCAGGCTCGACATCTGGGTCGTGCTCGATCCCGCGAGCGGCAAGGAGCTGCGCGTTCTGAAGGACGTGAACGGCGACGGCAAGGTCGACAGCTGGCGCACGAACGACGCCACCGGCGCGACCGTGAAGCTCGAGGAGGACAAGGACTTCGACGGCGAGCCCGACCGCACGGTCGAGTTCGCGGGCGGCCAGCCGGTGCGCTTCGTCGAGGACGCGAACCGCGACGGCAAGCCCGAGGCGCGCGGCGAGCTCGGGCCCGACGGCGCGGTCGTGCGCGAGGAGCGCGACACCAACGCCGACGGCAAGCTCGACCTGCGCGTCGAGTACGCGAACGGCCAGAAGGTGCGCGAGGAGCGCGACAGCAAGAACGCCGGCCGCTTCGACGTGGTCACGACCTTCGAGAACGGCGCGCCCGTGCGTCAGGAGCAGGACACCAAGGGCACGGGCAAGTTCGACTCGGTGATCGAGTTCAAGGGCGGCAAGGAAGCCACGCAGCAGCGCGACTCGAACGGCGATGGCGTGATCGACCTGTGGATCACGCTCGATGCCGAGGGCAAGCCCCAGCGCGAAGAGATCGACTCGAACCGCGACGGCAAGCCCGACGTGGTGAAGCTCTACTCCGCGGGCGAGCTTGGGCGCGAGGAGCAGGACCGCGACTTCAACGGCAGCTACGAGCTGGTGGTCTCGTACGAGGCCGGCAAGCCCGCGCACTCCGAGACCGACACCAACGGCGACGGCAAGCCCGACGTCGTGATCGAGTTCGCGGGCGGCGTGAAGTCGTCCCAGAGTGAAGACACCAACCACGACGGCAAGCCCGACGCGGTCACCTCGTTCGGCGCCGACGGCAAACCCGTGCGCAGCGAGGCCGACACCGACGGCGACGGCCGGCTCGAGACCGTGTCGTTCCTGGAGAACGGCATGGTCGCGCGCACCGAGAAGGACTCCAACGGCGACGGCAAGGCGGACGTCTTCGCCTGGTTCGAGGGCGACCGGGTCGTGCGTCAGGAGGAGGACACGAACTTCGACGGCGTCATCGACCGGCGCTCGAGCGCGGGCCAGGGCGGCGCACAGGTGCAGGAAGCGGACTCGAACGGGGACGGCCTGATCGACACCTGGCTGAGCGTCGACGCGAGCGGAAACGTCACGCAGAGGCGCGAGGACAAGAACGGGGACGGCAAGCCCGACGTGACCGTGTCGCTGCGCGACGGCAAGCCCGTGAAGCTCGAGCAGAGCAACGCGAGCGGCGCGTGCACCGAGCTCATGCAGACCTACGACGCCGCGGGCAACGTCACCGCCGAGAGCAAGGACACCAACGGCGACTGCAAGATCGACACCTGGACGTACCTCGAGAGCGGCGTGGTCGTGCGCCAGGGCCAGGACACCAAGGCCGTCGGCCGCCCCGACGTGCTCACCCTCTTCGGCGCCGACGGCAAGCCCGTCGGTCAGGAGCTGGTCAGCGATCCCAAGCGCAAGCGCCCCGACAAGAAGCTCACGCTCGACGCCAACGGCCAGGTCACCTCGCAGTGCGTCGACACCAACGGCAACGGCACGCTCGACGCGCGCGCGATCGTCGCGGGCGGCGTGGTCATCGAGGTCTGGATCGACACCAAGGGCAAGGGTATCGCCGATCAGCGCGAGCTGTATGAAGGCGGCCAGCGCACCGCGCTCGAAGCCGACACCAACGGCGACAAGAAGGTCGACGTGGTACAGGGGTTCGCGGGCGGTCAGCTCGCGCGCCAGGACGAGGACACGGACTTCGACGGCGTGATCGATCAGCGCTTCGAGGGCGGCCAGCCGGTCGCCGTGCCGGCCGGCACGAAGATCGGCGCCGCGCCGCTCGGCCCGCTCGACTGCGGGCGCTTCTCGGATTTCTGGACCGCGCGCTGAGCGATTCTGCGCTTCAGGACGCGAGCGAGAAGTGCTTCGCCTCGTGCGCGAGCAGCCAGCGCTTGCGCTCGATCCCGCCCGCGTAGCCCGTGAGGCTGCCGTCGGAGCCGATCGCGCGGTGGCAGGGCACGAGCAGCCACAGCGGGTTCGCGCCGTTCGCGGCGCCGACCGCGCGCTCGGCCTTCGCCGCGCCGATCCGGCGCGCGAGCTCCGCGTAGGACGTCGTCGCGCCGGCGGGGATCTCGCGCAGCGCGCTCCAGACGCGGCGCTGGAAGTCGGTGCCGGCGAGCTCGACCTCGACACCGGAGAGTGTCGCGAGCTCGCCCGCGAAGTAGCCGCGCAGGCGCGCGTCGAGCTCGCTCGCGTCGCCCGCGGGTACCCACTCGACCGGTCCGACGCGCCGCTCGAGCGCGCGATCGACGGCCGGCCAGCACTCCGCGAACGCGAGGGCCAGGAGCCGGCCGGAGCCGCGCGCGAAGCGCACGTCGCCGAGCGGCGTCGCGAGCTCGCCGACCTCGAGCTTCACGTCGCTGCCTTCGACGCCAGGCTCTGCCAGAGCGCCAGCGCGGCGTAGGAGCGCCAGGGGCGGAACTCGTCCGCGAGCCGCTCGGCCTGCGCCTCGCTGATCGGCGCGTCGCCGCGGCCGAGCGCCTTGCGCAGCGCGAGATCGCCGGCAGGAAACGCGTCGGGCTCGCCGAGCGCGCGCATCGCGACGTACTGCGCGGTCCAGCTGCCGATTCCCGGCAGCTCGGCGAGCCGCGCGACCGTGTCGTCGAGGCCGCGCGCGCCGTCGAGGCTCAGCTCGCCGCGCGCGACCGCGCGCTCGAAGCCGCGGATCGCCGCGGCCCGCGCGCGCGGCAGACCGATCGACGCCACGTCGCTCTCGGCCAGCTGCGCGGGCGACGGGAACAGGTGCGAGAGGCGCGCGGGCGCGCCCGCGACGGGCTTGCCGAACTCGCGCACGAGCCGCGCGGCCAGCGTCGACGCGCCGCGCACGCTGACCTGCTGGCCGAGGATTGCGCGCACGCCGAGCTCGAACGCGCACCAAGCGCCGGGCACGCGCAGACCCGGCCGCGCCCGCACATGCGGTCGCAAGCGCTCGCTCGACTCGAGCGCCTCGCCGATCGCGAGCGGATCGGCGTCGAGATCGAAGATGCGCCGCACGCGCTCGACCGTGCGCAGCAGCTCCGCGCCCGGCGCGAGCGCGACGCGCAGCTCGAGCGCGGCCTCGCCCGCGAGCGGGCGCACCTCGATCCAGCCCGGCGCACCTGCCAGCTCGACCGTCCGCCGGTAGCAGCCGTCGGCGACGCTCTCGACGCCCGCGATCGCGCGGCCCTCGAGGAAGCCCGCGAGCCCGTCCCAGTCGAACGGCGGCCGGTAGGGCAGGCGCAGCGCCAGGCTCTCGCCGCCGCTCGCGCCTCTCGCGGCCCGACATCGGCCCGCGGGCCGATGTCCCGCGTTGGAGCGCCGGACGTCGCGCGGCGAGCGGCCGAAGCTGGCGCGGAACGCGTGGTTGAACTGACGCACGCTCGCGAAGCCGGCGGCGAACGCGAGCTCGGTGATCGGCCGTTCGCTCTGGTCGATCAAGAGCCGCGCGAAGTGCACGCGCCGCGCGCGCGCGATCTCGGCCGGCGACGCGCCGAGGTGTCGCGCGAAAAGGCGCCGCAGCTGCCGTGCGCCGACACCGAGACGCGACGCGAGCGCGCCGACGTCGCCGTCGTCGAGCGCACCGGCCTCGATCAGCCGCAGCCCGCGCGACACGATCGCCGACGTGCCGAGCCAGGCGGGCGTGCCGGGAGCGGTCTCCGGCCGGCAGCGCCGGCAGGCGCGGAAGCCCGCGCTCTCGGCCGCGGCGGCGCAAGCATAGAAGCGGATGTTGCGCAGCAGCGGCAGCCGCGCGGGGCAGATCGGCCGGCAGTAGATGCCGGTCGTCGAGACGGCCACGAAGAAGCGCCCGTCGAAGCGCCGGTCGCGCGTGCGCAGGGCCTCGTAACAGCGTTCGCGGTCGAGCTCCACGATTCAGACACTACCACCGCCGGACCGGGCCGACTCGCAAGCAACGGACGCGACCGTCGGGGTGCGTCCCCTCAGCCGAGTGCGAGCAGCCGCTGGGCGTTGCGGTAGAGGATCGCTTCGACATCGCTCGCAGCGAGCCCCGACTCGCGCACGTGTGCGAAGGTCTGCGCGTACGACTCCCAGGGCAGCAGCACGGGATAGTCGCTGCCGGGCACGAGCTGCGAGGCGCCGAACGCCGCGACGGCGGCGAGCAGGGCGGGCTTCGAGCCCCAGCCGACGGTGTCGTAGAAGAAGCGGCGCGCGGTCGCGCTCGGCGGCTCGGCGAAGCCCTCCTGGAGCATCTGCCCGTCGAGGCGCGCGAGCAGCGTCGGCAAGAGTCCGCCGAAGTGCGGCACGATGAAGCGCACATGCGGGAAGCGGCGCGGCACCTGGCGCGCGATCAGGTGCAGCGCCGCGACCGTGTCCTCGACCGACGCGCCCGCGCACACCGTCAGGTCCCAGTCGTTCAGCGCGCGCGAGCCGATCCCGTCCTGGCACGGGTGCAGGAACACCAGCGCGCGACGCCGGTCGAGCTCGGCGAAGATCGGGTCGAACTCCGCGCGCGCGATCGACTCGCCCAGGCACGAGCAGTGCAGGATCACGCCGAGCGCGCCCAGCTCGTCGAACGCGCGCGCGAGCTCGGCGAGCGAGGCGTCGACGTGCGGCAGCGGCAGCGCGGCCCAGAACGAGAACGCGGCGGGCCGGTCCCGGCAGGCGTGCGCGAACTCGTCGTTCACGAGCTGCGCGCCCTGCACGGCCAGCTTCTCCTCGTGCGTGTAGGCGCACAGGGCGGAGGAGAGGATCTGCCGGCCGACGCCGGCCTCGGCCATCATCGGCAGCCGCGCGTCGAACTCGAGCATCGGCAGCGGCGAGCGCGTGCGCCGCGCTCCGGCAGGCGCGAGCGGAATCTGCGCCTACGCGAGGAAGCGAAAGAGCGCCGGCGGGAAGTGGTGGGCATGGACGTCGATGATCACGGCCATCGCGCACCAGTGTAGTCTCGAGCGCGATGCCGCGGTGGATCGAATTGCGCGTGAACGGGCGCGTCGAGCGGGTCGATGCCGATCCGTCGACCCCGCTGCTGTACGTGCTGCGCAACGACCTCGGCCTGCGCGCCGCGAAGTTCGGCTGCGGGCTCGAGCAGTGCGGCGCCTGCACGGTGATCGTCGGCGGCGAGGCGGTGATGTCCTGCGCGCTCGCCGTCGGCCGGGTCGGCGAGCGCGAGGTGCTGACCGTCGAGGGGCTCGCCGACGGCGACCGGCTTCACCCGGTTCAGCAGGCGTTTCTCGACGAGAGCGCGGCGCAGTGCGCGTACTGCGTGCCGGGGATCCTGATGGAGACGGTCGCGCTGCTGGCCTGGAGCGACGCGCCCGACGAGGCCGAGATCCGCCGCGCGCTCGACACCCACCTGTGTCGGTGCGGGGCGCACCCGCGCATCCTGCGCGCGGTGCGGCGCGCGGCCCGCGCGCTTCGCGAGGCCGGACCGTGAGCGAGCCGGAGCGCCCGCTGCCCGGCCACCTCGCGCGCCAGCCCGAGCTCGACACCTGGCTGCGCATCGAGTCCGATCGGACCGTCACGCTGCGCACGGGCAAGGTCGAGCTCGGCCAGGGGTTGAAGACCGCGATCGCGCGGATCGGCGCCGAGGAGCTCGACGTCTCGCTGGCGCGCATCCGCGTCGAGACCGCCGACAGCGCGCGCGGGCCGAACGAGCTGATGACCGTGGGCAGCATGTCGCTCGAGGAGAGCGGGAACGCGATCCGGCGGGTCGCTGCCGAGGCGCGCCAGTACCTGCTCGAGCTCGCCGCCCAGCGCCTGCGCGTCCCGATCGGCCGGCTCGAGGTCGACGACGGCACGGTAAGCGTGCGCGGCGGCTCGGCCGACCTGCGCACCAGCTACTGGGAGCTGCTCGGCGGGCGCGACTTCGCGCGGCGCGTGACGGGCGAGGCGGTCGCGAAGCGGCCGGAGCAGCACCGCATCGTCGGCAAGCCGGGTCCGCGCATCGACCTGCGCGCGAAGCTCACGGGCGGCGCGTTCCTGCACGATCTCGCCAAGCCGGGCCTGCTGTTCGGCCGCGTGCTGCGCCCGCCGAGCCCCGGCGCGCGGCTGGAAGCGCTCGACGACGCGGAGGTGCGCGCGCTGCCCGGCGTGCGCGCGGTCGTGCGCGACGGCTCGTTCGTCGGCGTGGTCGCGGAGCGCGAGGAGCAGGCGCTGCACGCCCACGAGCGGCTCGCCTCGCTCGCGCGCTGGCGCGAGACGCCGTCGCTGCCCGGCCACCCGCACGCCCTCGAGCACCTGCTCGCGCAGCCGCGCCAGAGCTTCCCGGTGAATGATGGAACGCCCGCGCGCGCGCCGGTTCCGCCGTACGCGCCCGCCGCGAACGCGCACAGCACGCTGGCAGCGCGCTACCTGCGCCCGTACCAGATGCACGCCTCGATCGGCCCGTCGGCCGCGCTCGCGCAGCAGACCGGCGACGAGCTCACGGTCTGGAGCCACAGCCAGGCCGTGCCGATCCTGCGCCACGCGCTGGCGCGCTCGCTCGGCATCGCGCCCGAGCAGGTGCGCGTGATCCACGCCGACGGCGCGGGCTGCTACGGGCACAACGGCGCCGACGACGTCGCGCTCGACGCCGCGCTGCTCGCGCGCGCCGTTCCCGGCGCGCCCGTGCGGGTGCAGTGGTCGCGCGAGGACGAGCACGCCTGGGAGCCGTACGGCCCGGCGATGGCGATCGACCTGCGCGCGAGCCTCGACGCGGGCGGCCGCGTGCTCGACTGGAGCCACGAGGTCGCGAGCTTCACGCACATGGGGCGCGCGATCCCCGCGCGCGGCGCTTCGAACCTGGTCGCGGACTGGCACCGCGAGCCGGCGCTGCCGCCGATCCGCTCCGAGCCGCGGCTCGAGCCACACGCCGGCATCCACCTCAACGCCGATCCGCTCTACGTGTTCCCGAACAAGCGCGTCGTGAAGCACTTCGTCGAGGGCCCGGCGCTGCGCGTCTCGTCGACGCGCGGGCTGGGCGCGTACGCGAACGTGTTCGCGATCGAGTCGTTCGTGGACGAGCTCGCGCTCGCGGCCGGCGCCGATCCGCTGGCGTTCCGGCTCGCGCACCTCCAGGACCCGCGCGCGCGCGCGGTGCTCGAGAGCGCGGCGGCGCGCGCCGGTTGGCGCAAGCCCGCTGCGGACGGCCGCGGCCAGGGGCTCGGCTTCGCGCGCTACAAGAACGCGAAGTGCTACGCCGCCGTGGTCGTCGAGCTCGAGGTCGACGCCGCGAACGGCGCGATCCGGCTCCTGCGCGCGGTGATCGCGGCCGACGCCGGCGAGGTCGTCGACCCCGACGGGCTGGTGAACCAGCTCGAGGGCGGCTTCATCCAGTCGGCGAGCTGGACGCTCTGGGAAGAGGTGCGCTTCGACCGCACGCGCATCACCAGCCGCGACTGGGACAGCTACCCGATCCTGCGCTTCTCCGAGGTTCCCGAGATCGAGACGGTTCTACTCGACCGGCCCGGATCGCCGTTCCTCGGCGCGGGCGAGGCGACGCAGGGGCCGACGCCGGCCGCGATCGCGAACGCGATCGCGCACGCGACCGGCGCGCGCCTGCGCCGGATCCCTTTCACGCCACAACGGGTGCGCGAAGCGCTGAAGCGGCGCTAGCCGCGCGAGACGCTCCCGCCGCCGAGCGCGTCGAGCACGTCGGCGCGGCCGCCCAGCGTGTGCGCGATGCCGGACAAGAGTGCGAACACGCGCGCGATCAGCACGAAGTCGCTCGGCACAAGGACGATCGGATTGGTGCGGATCGTCTCCATCAGCTCATCGGTGACCTCCTCGGTGAAGTCGCCTCGAAAGGTCCCGTCTTCTGTCGCGCCGAGCATGCGCCGCGCGATCAGCAGGAACGGCTCGGTGCCGCCGGTCTTGGTGCGGAAGCCGAGCTCGCGGAACGCGCGCACCATCGCCGCCTCGTTCTGCGTCATCATCGAGAACATCAGCTCGAACAGACCGAGCCCGAAGCCGCGCGGCAGCTGCTTGGCCAGCCCGAAGTCGAGGATCACAAAGCGCGGTCCCGGCTGCACGAACACGTTGCCCGGGTGCGGATCGGCGTGGAAGAAGCCGTACGCCATGATCATCTGATTCCACAGGCTCGTCAGCACCTGCACGACCTCGCGCGGGTCGATGCCCGCGGCGACGAGCGCCGCCTTGTCGTTCACCTTGATGCCCGAGACGAGCTCCATGGTGATCACGCGCCCGGTCGAGTGCGTGGCGTCGATCTCCGGAATCACCACGCGCTTGTCCTTCGCGAACAGCGCGCGGATCCGGTCGGCGTTCTCGACCTCGCGCCGGAAGTCGAGCTCGAGCGCGAGGTGCTCCTGCAGCTCGTCGAGCAGTGGCAGGAGCGCGAGCGGCTGCGGGTCGAGGCGCTCGTAGATGCGGCAGATGCGGCGCAGCGACGCGAGATCGGTGCGCACGATGTGCCCGATGTCGGGGTACTGCACCTTGACCGCCACCTCGCGGCCGTCGCGCAGCCGCGCGCGGTGCACCTGCGCGAGCGACGCGGATGCGAGCGGCTCGGGCTCGAAGCTCGCGAACACCGCGTCGAGCGGCTTCTCGAGCTCGCGCTCGACGACCGCGCGCACGACCTCGAACGGGCGGGGCGGCACCCGGTCCTGCGCCTGCTGCAGCGTGCGCACGTACTCCGGCGGGAACACGTCCGAGCGCGTGCCGGCGACCTGGCAGACCTTGATCAGGAGGCCGCGCAGCCGCGTCGCGGTGCGGAAGATCTGGTCGGCGTTGCGCTGGTGGATGCCCGACCAGCTGCGCGCTGCGGGGTCGCGCCGGAGCAGCCGGTCCCAACGCGTCGGGACCTGCACCCGCAGCCAGACACACAGGGCGGTGTAGCCGATCCGCGAGGCGCGCGAGATGCGCTCGAACGCCTTGCGCGGCAGGATCACGCGAGCAAGAGCTCCAGGCGCTCGTCTTCGGCCTTCGGGAACACCCAGCCCGAGTCGAGCGACTCGAAGCGCCGGGCGAGCGCGGTCGCGCGCGGCTCGTCCTCGATCGCGCGGTGGATCGCGCCGCGCACGTCCTCGCGGTCGCGCGCCGGGCGCGTCGAGGCGATGCCGCGCAGCTGCGCGGCGAAGATCGCGTCGATCACCGTCGCGCCGGCGATCTGGTGCTTGCCGTCGGCGGAGCGCAGCGTGCGCGCGCGCAGCTCGGAGAGCGCCGTGCGCAGGTACTCGACGTGTGGCGCCTCGTCGGCCTGGATGTGCTCGACCAGAGCGCGCGCGCCGCGCGGATCCGCGGAGACCTCCGGGTCGCCGAGCAGCTGCTTGGCCCACTCGAACACGTCCTCGGCGAAGATCTCCACCACCATCACGTTCGCCATCATGGTGATCGCGTCCTCGAGCCGTGACGCGAGCTCCGGGAACAGGCGCTTGCGCTCGCCGCGCGCGCGGCCGCCCATCATCATCGCCAGCAGCACGTCCTCGGGGATCTCGGGCTTGGCGAGCGCCAGGTCGCGCGCGGCCTCCCACATCTGCTTGTGGCCGCCCTGGTCGCGGAAGCCCGCCTCGTCGCGCGCGTGGGCCTCGAACAGACCCTCGCCCAGGTGCGCCAGGGCCGTGCCCGAGACGTCCTCGACCACCGCTGCGCGCAGGTCCGGCAGCGGCAGGTCGCGGATCCGCGCCCCGAAGCCCTCGACGATCGAGATGATCGTGAGCGAGCGGGTGATCGGGTCGCGCACCCCCTCCTGCAGCAGCAGCTTCGCTTGCGGGTAGTTCGGGTAGTGCGGCGGAACGTACTCCGCGGGCAGGTGGAGCAGCGGCTGGCCGTCGCTGCGCAGCCGCGCCTGCCAGGCCGCGATCGCCGGCAGCCGGTTGCGCGTGCGGGGCGAGACGTAGCGGCCGGCCGAGAATCCGCCGTGGCAACGCACCCCTCCGGCGATCAGCGGCTCGTCGTGGTCGGCGTCGGCGAGCAGCTCGTCGCGGGTCCACTCGAGCTTCGCGGATGCTGCGTCGGATGCCGGGTTCACGTTGCCTCCGAGCGGTAGAGCGCCAGTCTCGCCCACGGCCCCCGGCGACTCAAGCGAGGGGCTCTCGCAGACGCAAGATATTCGCCCGTATCCCCGCGAATCTTCGGGTTTTTTCACGCGCCGGCGACGAGAAAATTCTTCCCTCGGGCGGAACCCGCGGAGTAGCATCGCCCTGCATCCCTCGACGACCGCCGGGCCTTCGAGGTGTAGCGGGTGGTCTTGCGAGCCGTTGCGAGCCGGCTAGGGAGAGTCGGCAGCGCGGTTTCGGTTCGGGTTCGGTTCGAGGAGGGAGACCGATGTCGATTTCGAAGCTGTGGATCGCTGCGCTCGCGACCGTCGCACTCGCGGTCGCCGGACACGCGCAGGCGGTGCCGACGCTGTACGAGTTCAGCGGCGGCAGCGCGACGATCCGGCTCACCGTCGGCGCGTCGACGCTCGCGGCGTCCACGCCGCTCGCGCTCGACGGCGTGTTCGCCACCTTCGACGGGGACGGCGACGGCGCGCTCACCGATTTCGAGTTCTCGCTCGCGCCGGAGCAGGCCTTCGTCTTCGCGTTCCCGCTCGACGGCTACGACTCGATCCTGATCCACAGCGCGACGCTCACCCCCGGTGTCGGCTACGCGCACACGTTCCAGCAGAACAACGGCGGCGGCAGTTACAACATCGTGGCGAACCCCATCCTCACGACCACGTTCCTCGACGTTCTCAGCTCGTCGCTCGGCCCGGGTGCGACGCAGTCGTTCATGTTCGCCGGCAACAGCATCGACCCGCTGGTCGCCTCGATCGATGTGGCGACCGGCACCACGTTCACGCTCGACGGGATCGCGCTCGGCGCGTTCACCAACGCGGACTTCCCGACGATTCCCGTGGGCACCTCCGTCGTGGTGAAGCTCGATCTGGCCTTCGAAGGCATGATCCCTGTACCTGAGCCGACGACGGGCGTACTCTTCGGCCTCGGCGTCGCGGGCCTAGCCGCGCTTCGGTCTCGACGCATCTGACCGGGATCGTGCTGTCGCTGGGAAGGGGAGGGTTCATGGTGGCTACCAAGTGGCTCGGACGGGCTGCGATCGTCGCGGGCTTGCTCGCATTCTCGACGCCGGGCGCGCAGGCGCTGACGCTCAACGTCATCGGCGGCGGGCTCGAGGCGGACAACGCGAACTACGGCTGCCCGACGGCGCCGGGCACCTGCAGCGTCGCCGCGCGCGACTACCTGCTCACGTCCGACGCGCTCGCGACCGGCACGATCAACATCAACGCGGCCGGCGACATCATCGACATCGAGCTCCACGTGGCGGGCGCGACCTTCACCGGAACCGGAGGCCCGATCACTTTCGGGCCGGTCACCTACTTGGCGACGCTGAGCGGGCCGAGCGTGAGCACCACGCCGGTCGGTCCGGGCACGGGCGGGATCGACTCCGGCTTCGGCACCGGCAGCGTGTCGGGCGACGTGAACGGCAGCCCGTTCGCAGTGGTCGCGGCGGCGGTCAGCATCACCTGCGAGTACCCCGGCGGAACCGGCCAGTGCGGCATCAGCTTCGGCGAGTCGGGCTTCACGAACGTGGAAGGCCGCGACTGGCGCCACACGTTCAACGTCTCGGTGCAGGCGCTGCCTGAGCCGACGGCCGGGCTGCTGGTCGTGCTCGGTCTGACGGCGCTCGCCCTGCGCCTACGCAGAAGCTGACCCTCCCGCTCGACAAAGCGTCGCGCTACGGGTTCATCGCGACGCTTCCGGATCCGGCGTCGATCCGCGAGACGGTGCGGTTGGCGGAGTCGCTCGCCTTCGACTCGCTCTGGGTCGGCGACCACATCGCGTTCGCGGTGCCGATCCTCGATCCGCTGCTGCAGCTCGCGCAGGCCGCGGCGCACTCGGACCGGCTGCTGTTCGGCACGTCGGTGTTCCTGCTGCCGCTGCGCCATCCCACGCCGGTCGCGAAGCAGGTCGCGACGCTCGATCGGCTGTGCGACGGCAGGCTGATCTTCGGCGTCGGCGTGGGCGGCGAGTTCCCGCGCGAGTACGAGGCTTGCGGCGTGCCGGTAGCCGAACGCGGCGCGCGGCTCTCGGAGGCGATCCCACTGCTGCGCAAGCTCTGGTCGGGCGAGCCGGTCGCGAGCGAGGGCCGCTTCTACCCGTTCCCCGAAGTGCGCATGCTGCCGCGTCCGATCCAGCGGCCCGGTCCGCCGATCTGGTGCGGCGGGCGCAACCCGAAGGCGCTCGAGCGGATCGCGCGCATGGGCGACGGCTGGCTCTCCTACGTGGTCACGCCCGAGATGTTCCGCGAGGGGCTGGTCGCGATCGCGCGCGGCGCCGAGGCCGCGGGCCGCACGCTCGAGCGCTTCGGCACCGGACACCTGCTGTTCGTGCGCATCGACGACTCGCACGAGCGCGCGCTCGACGACGCCACCGCGCACCTGTCACAGCGCTACGCGATGGACTTCCGCAAGCCGGCCGCGCGCTACGCGGCGCTCGGTCGGCCGGCGGACGTGGCCGGGCGAATCGCCGCGTTCCACGCCGCGGGTGTACGCCACGTGCTGCTCGACCACGTCGGGCCGGCACAGGAGCGCGATGCGCAGCTCAAGCGCTTCGCGGCCGAGGTCCGCCCGCTGCTCCGGGGTCTGTGAGAGAATCCGCGCCGCAACGCCCGGGAGGCCCCATGCCCGACACGACCCCTGCGCCCGCACCCAAGCTCGCGGCCACGATCCTCCTGGTTCGCGACGGCGCGAGCGGGCTCGAGGTGTTCATGGTGCAGCGCCACCACCAGATCGACTTCGCGACCGGCGCGATGGTGTTCCCGGGCGGCAAGATCGAGGCGGGCGACGCCGATCCGCGCCTGCGCGCGCGCTGCGCCGGCGCGCTCGACGCGGACGCGCTGGCGGTTCGGGTCGGCGCGATCCGCGAGACCTTCGAGGAGTGCGGCGTGCTGCTCGCGCGGCCGCGCGGCGGATCCGCGCTGGTGGGCGCCGATCGCCTGCGCGCGATCGAGGCGCGCTTCCGCGAGCGCCTGAACGCCGACGAGATCGGGCTGGTCGACGTCGCGCTGGCGGAGGACCTCGAGCTCGCCTGCGACCTGCTCGTGCCCTATGCGCACTGGGTCACGCCCGAGCGGGTGCCCAAGCGCTTCGACACCTACTTTTTCCTGGTCGCCGCGCCGCCGGACCAGATCGCGCTGCACGACGGCGGCGAGTCGGTGGATTCGGTCTGGACCACCGCGCAACAGGCGCTCGCCGAAGCGGAGGCCGGCCGCCGCACGATCATCTTCCCGACGCTGATGAACCTGAACCTGCTCGGGCTCGCGAGCGACGTCGCCGACGCGCTCGCGCGCACCCGCGCGCGCCCGCTCGTCACCGTGCGGCCGGCGCTGCGCCGCGCGCCCGACGGCAAGCCCGAGCTCGTGATCCCACCCGAGGCCGGCTACCCGCCGCTGCCGCCCGCGCTCGCCAAGCTCCCGCCCGCGTGAGGTACACCGATGAGTGACGAGGCGACCCCGAATCCGCGGCTCGCGCGCTGGCAGACCGGACGCATCGAGGTGACCGGCGCGTGGAAGGAGAAGCGCCGCCTGGCCGCGGCCATGCGCAGCGTGATCTCGCGCCTGGTCGAGATCGAGGCGCCGGAGGCCGAGCTCGCCGCGGCCGCGGACGGGCTCGAGCGCTACGCCGCGCGGCTCGCCCAGCACCCGCGCCCGAACCGCTACGAGGGTTGGTCCGAGACGTCGGCCTCCGGCGACGTCGGCAGCTTCTTCGACCACAGCCCGCTGATCGGGCTCTCCAACCCGCTCGCGCCGCCGATCGAGCTCGGCGCCGACGCGGACGGCCGCGGCGTGCACGGACGCGCGGTGTTCGGCTCCGCCTACGAGGGCCCGCCGGGCTGCGTGCACGGCGGCTACATCGCGGCCGCCTTCGACGAGGTGCTGGGCTTCGCGAACTCGCTCTCGGGCACGCCCGGCATGACCGGCACGCTCACGATCCGCTACCGCAAGCCGACCCCGCTGCACACGAGCTTGCGCTTCGAGGGACGCTTCGAGCGGAGCGAGGGGCGCAAGATCTACACCACCGGCCAGCTGTTCGCGGGCGAGACGCTGTGCGCCGAGGCCGACGGTCTGTTCATCGCGGTCGCGTTCGAGCGCTTCCGCACGCTCTTCGCCGAGCGCGACAAGCGCGACGAGGAGCGCGAGCGATGACGCAGCCGACCCGCGTGCTGATCCTGAGTGGCCGGCTCGCGCTGGGCTTCGCGGTCTTCCTGGCGATCGCGGAGATCCGCCGCAACTGGGGCGACTGGGGCTACGCTCCGTTCTGGGTGGTCGACTACATCGCGGTGGTGCTGCTCCTGGTCGGCTGGCGCAAGGCGGTCTCGCGGCCGACACCGCGCGGCGTCGGGCTCTTGTGCGGAGCTTGGGGCTTCACCTGCGCGATGTTCTACGCGAGCTTCTTTTCGCACCTGCAGCGCTACGGCGAGCCCGACCGCGGGCCCGACGATCCGATCGCACTCACGGTGGTGATCGGTCTGCTGTTCGCGCTCACGATCGTCGGCTTCGGGCTCTCGCTCGCCGGAGCGTCGTCGCGCGACTCTAGGACGTGAGCGGAGCGAGCCGCGCGGCCACGTCGCGCGCGCTCGCGCAGCGCTGCTCGGGATCCTTCGCGAGCAGGTGCAGGATCAGCTCGGCGAGCGCGTCCGGGATGCCCTCGGCGCGCTGGCGCGGATCGGGAATCGGCGAGTGGCGGTGGTGGTACACGACGTCGCCCTCGCGGAACGGCACGTTGCCGGTGGCGAGCTCGAAGAAGGTGACGCCGAGCGCGTACAGATCCGCGCGCGCGTCGAGCGTCTCGCCGGCCGCCTGCTCGGGCGCCATGTAGTACGGCGTCCCGCCGATCACGGTCGCGGAGCGGCGCACCTCCTCGAGCATCTTGGCCAGCCCGAAGTCCATGATCTTGACCACCTTGCCGCGCGTGAAGAACAGGTTCGAGGTCTTGATGTCGCGGTGCACGATGCGCCGCTCGTGCGCGTACTCGAGCCCCGCGCAGATCTGCACGCCCAGCCGCGCGCAGTCGCGCGGCGAGAGCCGTCCGGCGCGCCGCAGGATCACGTGCAGCGGGTCGCCCTCGAGCAGCTCCATGGTGATGAAGTAGGTGCCGTCTTCCTGGTCGGCGTCGTGCACCGTGACGATGTTCGGGTGGTTCAGCGACGCGGCGGCGCGCGCCTCGCGCAGGAACAGCTCCACCGCGGTGGGGTGATCGCGCAGGTTGTCGGGCAGGCGCTTCAGCGCGACCTCGCGGCCGAGCCGGCGGTCGCGCGCGCGGAACACCACCCCCATGCCGCCGCGTCCGATCTGCTCGATCAGCTCGTAGCGACTCTCGACCGGCGGCGACTGCGAGGCGCCCGGCAGCGTCGTGCGCCCGCCGCCCTGGGCCTTCGACGCGGACAGCCGCTTGCGCAGGCTCTCGATCCGCGTCGAGAGCTCCGGCCAGGCCGGCGCCTCGGCGCGCAGCTTCTCCCACGACTCGAGCGCGCGCCCGAGGTCGCCGCTGCGCTCCCAGAGCTCGGATAGGCGCGCGCGCAGCTCCGGCGCCGCGCTCCCGGCGTCGCCGCGCTCCAGGCGCTCGTGCAGCTTGTGCGCGGCCAGGTCGACGTGGCCCTCGGACTCCAGCGCGTCGACCAGCATCAGACACGCCTCGGCGTAGTTCGGGTCGTCGGGCAGGACCTGCTGCAGGAGCTTGATCGCGCGGCTGCGGTCGTCGGAGTCGCGCGCGAGCTGTGCGGCCTCGAAGGTCTCGCCGCGCCGCTCCAGCACGCCGATCACGCGCTCGGTGTCCTGCGCCTCGCGGTAGCAGCCGAGCGCGCGGTCGAGGTCCGACGCGGACTCGTAGGCCTTGCCGGCACGGACCAGATCGCCGGCGCGCTGGTACATCTCGCCCGCGCGCGAGGTCTGGCCCGCCTTCTGGTACAGCGCCGCCGCCGCCGCCCACTCCTCGAGCTCCGCGCGCAGGTCCGCCGCCTCGGGGAAGTGGCCCGCGTACTCGTAGTGCTCGGCCGCGCGCGACTTGTTGCCCTGCGCACGGTGCATGCGCGCGAGCAGGAAGTTCGAGACCTTGTCCTGGCCCTCGCGCGCGAGCGCGCGCGCCGCCGTCGGCACGTCGCCCTGCAGGTACGGCGCGACCGCCGGCGGGCAGCCCTTGAACACCACGCCGTCGGACTGGCCAAGGTCGACCTCGAGCACCTGCGTCGCGTAGTCGTCGACCAGCACCTCGCGCTCGGCGACGCGGTCGCCCGAGCCGACCGCGATCACGTGACGGCCGATCGGCAGGCCGATGCGCACGGCCTGGCCGCGCGTGTGGCGCAGCGTGTCGGGCCGGCCGTGCGCGGCGATCGCGCACTCGCGCAGGGTCTGGCCTTCCCAGACGGTCCGCACCTCGACCGGGCACGAGCGCGGCCGCAGATCGAACTCGAGCCGGTGCGTGTCGCGGCTCCGCACCAACATCTGCTGGGACTCGAACGGCTGCTCGATCGGCTCGTCGCCCGAGCCCGCGAACAGGTCGCCGTCGACGGTGATCCAGTAGCGTCCCGGCGCGAGCCCGCGGTACTGCGTCTCGCGCGCCACCAGATAGTGTTCCGAGCGCGTGGATACGCGCCCCGCCGTGGCCTCGCGCTCGCCGCGCGGCATGCGCGTGGCGCGCGGACCGGTGCGCGAGAGCGTGACCGTGAAGCTGCCGCGCAGGTCGTCGGGGTAGGCGATGCACACGACCAGGTCGCCGTGGCCGCGCGCGGCGCGAACCACGAGCAGGAGCACGACCAGGCCGAGCAGCGCGGCGATCAGCAGGCGGCGGCCGCCGGGCCGGGTCGCGAAGCCGGAGAGCCTCGAGGCCGAGACCTGCCAGGCGTCGGGCAGTGCCCCGTAGCTCGCGTTCAGGTGCTTCTCGACGCGGGGCGCCCAGCGCGCCCAGCTCTCGGCCAGCGACACGCGCACGTTCGGCGGCACGAAGCGATCGAGCTCGCCGAACGACGGCGGCGCAGGCGACAGCGGATCGGGAACCGGCATCACCGGCAGCGGGCGGTTGCGCTTGATGCGCCGCTCGCGCGCCTCCTCGTCCTCGCGCGGGCGCGTCGATTCGAACGACGTCTCGTCGGAGTCGAGCAGGTTCCAGCTGCGCGCGGGCGCCTCGCTCTCGGCGGGCTCGGCTTCGGGTTCGGCGGACTCGGCGGCGGAGCTCTCCCCACCCACCGGCAAGACGGCGAGGAACAGTGCGGCGGCCAGCAGCGTCGCCGCCGTTCTTGCGTGTCTCGTGATGGGCATCACGCCACCCAACTCTTCGGTGTCGCGCGGACTTCGATTGAGTGGTCGCCGCACGCCGGTGACCCGGGGTACGATGCCTCCGGGAGCGCATCCGCATGCGGGAACGGACCTTCCTGACGCAGGAGATCGAGCGCGGTCCGGCCGGACCGAAGATCGGCGCGTTCTTCGACGTGGACGGCACGCTGCTCGCGGGCTTCTCCGCCTTGGCGTTCTGGCGCGATCGCCTGCTCTCGGGCCAGATGAGCCTCGCCGACGTGTCCGAGAACCTGCTCGCGTTCGTCGGCTTCCAGCGCGGGCGGATCGGCTTCTCGGGCATGCTCGCCGCCTGGTCGGGCATGCTGCGCGGCACGCCCGAGCAGGAGCTGGTCGAGACCGGCGAGCGCCTGTTCGACTCCGAGCTCGCCGCGCTCGTGTATCCCGAGTCACGGGCGCTGGTGACCGCGCACCTGCGCCGCGGACACACCGTCGCGATCGTCTCCGCCGCCACGCGCTACCAGATCGAGCCGCTCGCGCGCGATCTCGGCATCGAGCACGTGCTGTGCACGCAGCTCGAGGTCGAGGACGGGAAGTTCACCGGCCGCTACATCTCGCCGCCCTGCTGGGGCGAGGGGAAGGCGGCCGCGGTGCTCGAGCTCGCGGCGCGCGACGGTGTAGACCTGGACGAGAGCTACTTCTACAGCGACGCGGCCGAGGATCTGCCGCTGTTCGAGGTCGTCGGCAAGCGGCGTCCGACCAATCCCGATGCGCGACTCGCGCGCATCGCCGAGCACCGCGCCTGGCCGGTGCGCAAGTTCAAGAGCCGCGGGCGGCCGGGGGTCGCGGAGGTCGTGCGCACCGTGCTCGCGACCACCTCCGGCGCGACCGCGTTCATGCTGGGATTGCCGCTCGCATTCGTGACCGGCCGGCCGAAGGAGCTGGTCGACTTCTCGCTCGCCGCTTGGGGGGACCTCGGCACCGCGCTCGCCGGCATCGAGCTCGAGGTCGAGGGCGAGCAGCACCTGTGGTCCGATCGGCCCGCGGTGTTCATCTTCAACCACCAGAGCGCGCTCGACGTGCTGCTCTTGTGCAAGCTCTTGCGCCGCGACTTCGTGGGCGTGGCCAAGCAGGAGCTGCGGCGCGTGCCGCTGCTCGGCACGCTGGCGGCCTGGACCGGCACCGTGTTCGTCGACCGCAAGAACTCGAAGTCGGCGATCGCCGCGCTGCAGCCGGCCGTCGACGCGCTGCGCGGCGGCACCTCGCTCGCGATCGCGCCCGAAGGCACGCGCACGCCCACGCCGCGGCTCGCGCCGTTCAAGAAGGGCGCCTTCCACATCGCCATGCAGGCGCGCGTGCCGATCGTGCCGATCGTGATCAAGAACGCGCTCGACGCGCTGCCCAAGCACGGCCTGGTGATCCGCCCCGCGCGCATCGACGTGGTGGTGCACCCGCCGATCTCTACGCGCGCCTGGACGCGCGAGACGCTCGACGAGCGCATCGCCGAGATCCGGCGGCTGTACGAGGACACGCTCGCAAGCTAGCCTCGCGAAGTGGGGGGAGAGCCGGAGCGCGATCCGCGCGACCGCTTGCGCCGCGAGCTGGGGCTCGGCGACGCGACGCTTCTCTGTGTCGCGGCCGTGATCGGCTCCGGGATCTTCCTCACGCCCGGCGCGATCGCCGAGCGGCTGCCGCACGCGGGGCTGATCCTGGCGGTCTGGATCGTGGGCGGGCTCCTGTCGCTGGCGGGGGCGCTGGCGAACGCCGAGCTCGGCGCCATGTACCCGCACGCGGGCGGCGACTACGTGTACCTGCGCGAGGCGTTCTCGGAGTTCGCGGGCTTCCTGATGGGCTGGGTCTCGTTCTTCGCGATCTTCACCGGTACCGTCGCCACACTCGCTGCCGGCTTCTCGGAGGCGCTCGATCCGTGGCTTGGCCTGGGCGAGGGCGGGAAGCTCGTGGTCGCGCTGGCGGTCACGATCGCGGCGAGCTGGCTGAACGTGGTCGGCGTGCGCGACAGCGTGCGCTTCAACAACGCGACCGCGCTGCTCAAGATCGGCGCGCTCGCCGCGCTCGTGGGGCTCGCGCCGTGCTCGAACGCGGGCAGCGTCGCGAACCTGTCGCCGCTGGTCGCGGGCGCGGACGGGATCTCGTTCGCGTCGTTCGGTCTCGCGCTCTCGCCGGTCCTGTTCAGCTACCTCGGCTGGAACTCGGCGGTGTACGTGGCGAGCGAGATCCACGACCCGCAGCGCAACATCCCGCGCTCGCTGTTCCTGGGGCTCGCGATCTGCATCGTGGTCTACCTGCTGGTGAACGTCGTCTACTTGTACGCGATCCCGGTCGCCGAGATGCGCGGGCTCGGCAACGCGGGCGAGGCCGCGGCGCAAGCGCTGTTCGGTCCGGTGAGTGGGCGGATCCTGTCGTTCTTCGTGCTGGGCTCGATCCTGGGGACGCTCAACGCCACGATCCTGGTCGGGCCGCGCATCGCCTACGCGATGGCGCTCGACCAGCGCTTCTTCGCGCGCGTCGACCGCGTGCACACGCTCTACCAGACGCCGCACGTGGCGATCTGGGTGCAGGCGGGCGTCGCCAGCGCGCTCTTGCTCGTGCTGCGGCGCTTCCCGAGCGTGCTCGACTTCACCACCTTCGCGATCGTGCTGGCGACCATCGCCGACACGCTCGCGCTCTACACGCTGCGGCGTCGGCGGCCCGGCATGCCGCGTCCGTACCGCGCCTGGGGCTACCCGTGGGTGCCGGCGGGGTATCTGGTCGCGAACCTGCTCGTCGCGGCCGCGATGCTGCGCGGCAATCCGCTCGAGTCGCTGGCCTGCCTGGTCGTGATCGCGAGCGGCGTGCCGTTCTGGTTCTGGTTCTCTCGGCGGGCTGGCTGACTTCGCAAAGCTTCGCCTCGCTGCGCGCGCCTGCGGCGCTTGCGTCCCTGCGCGAAGGCGGCGCCGACGATCTCGACCGGTCCCCCTTCGAGCGGTATCTCGACGAGCGTCTCGGCCAACTCACTTCTCCGGTCTGAACGAGGCGGGCATCGGCGGCCAGCGCCCGATCCCGCCCTGCTCGGCGAGCATGCCCGTGAGCGTCCGCTCCGTGTGCTGCGAGCGCCAGGTGAGCATGGCCTGCGCTTGCGCGAGCACGATGCCCGGGTCGCTCACCTCCGTGCGCCAAGTCGGATCGGCGGCCAGGTCGAAGCAGCGGAACGAGCCGTCGCCGAACTGCACGTACGCGCAGCGCTCGCCGCGCAGCACCGCCAGGTGCTGGCGCTCGAGGCGCCGATCCCAGGGCCAGACGTGCGGCCCGTGCGGAATGCGCGTGAAGCGCCAGTCGAACTCCCAGTGCGCCTCCTCGCGCCACCAGGGCGGTGACTCGCCTCGCAGGAACGGCGTCCACGGCAGGCCGTCGCACTGCGCGGGCGTATCGATGCCGAGCGCGTCGCACAGCGTCGGAAACACGTCCACGTTTTCGGTGAAGCGAGTCACGACCGAGCCGTGGGGCGTCGGCTTTCGCGGATCGCGCAGGATGCCGAGGACGTGATACGAGCCCTCGAAGAAGCCCGACTTGCCGATCAGACCGTGGTCGCCGAAGTCCTCGCCGTGATCCGACGTCACCAGGATCCAGGTGTCTTCCCAGCGCCCGAGCCGCTCGAGCGCCTGCCAGACGCGGCCGAGCTGGTGGTCGACTTCGCTCACCATGCCGAGATACTGCGCACGCAGCCGGCGGATCGCGTCGTCGCCCTGCGGCGCGGCGGTCTGCGGATGGCGCATCAGGCCCTCGTGCAGCGGGTGGCGGTTCTCTGCGGGCGCGATCGGGAGCGGAATCGCCGCCGGGTCGTAGGCGTGCGCGAAGCGCCCGGCCGCCGCGTACGGCGGGTGCGGCCGGAAGTAGCTGGCGTGCGCGAAGAACGGACCGCGCTGGCTCTCGAGCCAGGCGACCAGGTGATCGGTGAGGAACGACGACGCGCTGTGCTCGAGCGGGCGCTCCGACTCGAGCGCGAGCGCCTCGTCGGCGTCGACCGGCTGCGGGTAGCCGAGCTTGCGCAGCCACTCGATCCAGGCCGCGTGGTCGCCGGTGAGCTCGAGTCCGACCTCGAAGCCGGGCAGCACGCCCTCGTAGGTCGAGAGCCGCGGATCGTCGGGCCCGCTCGCCTGGCGCGGGTCGATCGCCTGATCGGTGTAGCCGAACAGCGTGGGCGCGTAGCCGGCGCGGCGCGCGGCCAGCGCGAGGTTGTCGAAGCGCGCGTCGAGCGGGGTGCCGTTCGCGACCACGCGGTTGTTGAGCTGGTACGTCCCGGTGTAGAGGCACGCGCGGCCGGGGCTGCACGGCGACGACTGGCTGTAGTGCCGCGCGAGCCGCACGCCCTGCGCGGCCAGCCGATCGAGGTTGGGCGTGCGCACGAGCGGGTGCCCGGCCGACGACAGGCAATCGCCGCGGAACTGGTCGAGCGTGACGAGCAGGACGTTCATGCGCCCCCGGGCACCGACTCGCTAGCGCGAGCAGGTGAAGAGCACGTACACCGAGACCTGCTGCAGGCCGGCCCTGCAACCCGCGCGTCGATCCGAGACGATCAGCGCCAGCGCGACCAGCGAACGAACGAGTCGGTGCATGGCAGTCCTCGGTGGTGGAGGCGCATTCTACCGCTTGCGCCTCGGCCCACGCAGCACGTGCTCGAGCTCTTCGAGCCCGGTGATCACGTGGTGGACCTCGTCGTCGTGCGTGGGCTCGGGCGCGAGCCAGACCGTGCGCATGCCGCTCTGCCTTGCGCCGATCAGGTTCGCGCGTGTGTCGTCGACGAACACGCAGTCGGCGCTGCGCACGCCCAGCCGTGTCGTGACCGCGGCGTAGGCGCGCGGATCGGGCTTCGGCAGCAGCGCCAGATCCTCGAGCGTGAGCACGGCCTCGAACGCGTTTCCGAGCTCGAGCAGCCGCAGCACCTGCTCCGCGTGGTGCTGCGGGGCGTTCGTGAACACCGCCTTGCGTCCGGGCAAGCGCTCGAGCAGCCCGCGCAGCTCGGGCGCCGGCGCGAGCAGGTCCGAGAGGTCGACGCGGTGCACGACGGACAGGTACCCGTCCACGTCCACGTCGTAGTGCGCCTCCAGCCCGCGCATGGTGGTGCCGTGCTCGTTGCGCAGCCGCTGGCGCAGGCCGTCGACCTGATCCGCCGCGATGCCGACCTTCTCGCGCAGGTAGGCGTTGATGCGCGCGTCGATGCGCTCGAGCACGCCGTTCCCGCGCGGGTAGAGGGTCTCGTCGAGGTCGAGCAGCAGGACTTCCATCGGGGCCGGAAATCTAGCGGGCGCGTAGCGGGCGCACCGGACCGCGGCTCGATCGCGATCCTGCTAGCCTGCGCTCCGCCGCGCTCGCGCGACGAACGGGAACCGGAATGGGTGCATGGCCGCAGGGACTCTGGGGGATCGTCGCGCTGTCGCTCGAGGTGAGCCTGGCCGCGACGTTCCTCGCCTGCGCGATCGGGCTGCCGCTCGGCGGGTGGCTCGCGGTGGGCGAGTTTCCCGGGCGGCGGACGCTGGTCGTGGTGCTGAACTCGCTGCTCGGCGTGCCGTCGGTGGTCGTGGGTCTGTGCGTGTACCTCCTGCTCTCGCGCGCGGGTCCGCTCGGAAGCCTCGGCATCCTGTTCTCGCCGGCGGCGATCGTGGTCGCGCAGACGCTGCTCTGCCTGCCGCTCGTCACCGCGCTCGCCCGCGAGTTCCTCGAAGATTCCTGGGGGGTGCTTCGCGAGCAGCTGACGTCGCTCGGCGTCTCGCGCTCGCGCGCCGTGCCGACACTTCTCTGGGACACGCGCTTCGCGCTGCTCACCGTGGTGCTCGCCGGCTTCGGGCGCGCGGTGAGCGAGGTCGGCGCGGTGATGATCGTCGGCGGAAACATCGACGGCGTCACGCGCGTGATGACCACCGCCATCGCGCTCGAGACCAGCAAGGGCGATCTTCCGCTCGCGCTCTGGCTCGGCGCGATCCTGCTCGTGATCGTGCTCGTGCTGAACGCGGGCGCATACGGGATCCGCGAGTGGAGCCGGAGGAGCCATGGCTGAGGCGTCCAGCTTCCCGCTCGAGGCGCGCGGGGTCTCGGTGTCGCTCGGAGGTCACGCGGCGCTCGACGACGTGGATCTCGCGATCGACGCGCGCCGGCGCGTCGTGGTGCTCGGCGCGAACGGCGCGGGCAAGAGCGTGCTGCTGCGCACGCTGCACGGGCTGATCCAGCCCTCCGCGGGATCGATCCTGTGGGCGGGCTCGAGCGCGCGCCCGCGGGCGCAGGCGATGGTCTTCCAGCGGCCGGTGATGCTGCGGCGCTCGGCGCTCGCCAACGTCCGCTACGCGCTGGCCGTGAACGGCGTCGCCGGAGCCGAGCGCGAGCGCCGCGCCCGCGAGGTGCTCGCGCGCGTCGGACTCGCGCAGCTCGCGAGCCGTCAGGCCGGTGTCCTGTCGGGCGGCGAGCAGCAGCGACTCGCGCTGGCGCGCGCCTGGGCGCTCGAGCCCGCGGTGCTGTTCCTCGACGAGCCGACCGCGAGCCTCGATCCGGCTGCCGCGGCCGAGGTCGAGCGCGTGATCCTCGAGATCCACCAGGCCGGCGCGGCGATCGTGATGACGACGCACAACCTCGGCCAGGCCAAGCGGATCGCCGACGAGATCGTCTTCCTGCACGCCGGGCGCGTGCGCGAGCAGACGTCGGCGACGGATTTCTTCGCCACGAAGTCGTCGCCCGAGAAGGACCGATTCCTGGAGGCGGAGCTGCCTTGATGTTCCGAATCGTCTCGTACGTCCTCGCCGCCGCGCTGCTCTCGACGTTCGCCGCCGCCGAGGACGCGAAGCCGTCGATCGTGGTCGCCTCGACGACTTCCACGGAGCAGTCCGGTCTGTTCGCGCATCTCCTGCCCGCGTTCAGCAAGGCGAGCGGCATCGAGGTGCGCGTCGTGGCCGTCGGCACGGGCCAGGCGCTCGACCTCGCGCGCCGCGGCGACGCCGATGTGGTGCTCGTGCACGATCTCGCGGCCGAGCAGAATTTCATCACCGAGGGCTTCGGCGTGAAGCGCTACCCGCTCATGTCCAACGACTTCGTGCTGGTCGGTCCGAAGTCCGATCCGGCGGGCGTGCGCGAGCTCGGCATCGTTCCCGCGCTCGCGAAGATCGAGGCCGCGAAGGCCCCCTTCGTCTCGCGCGGCGACAAGAGCGGCACGCACGCGGCGGAGCGGCGCCTCTGGCTCGAGGCCGGCTTCGCCGAGCCGATTGGCGATTGGTACCGTGAGACCGGCTCGGGTATGGGGCCCACGCTCAACGTCGCTTCGGGCATGGACGCCTACACGCTCACGGATCGCGGCACCTGGCTCTCGTTCCGCAATCGCGGCGAGGGGGTGGTGCTCGTGCAGGGCGACGAGCGTCTGCTCAACCCGTACGGCGTCATGCTCGTGAATCCGGCCAAGCACCCGCACGTGAAGGCCGCGGCGGGCCAGGCGTTCATCGACTGGCTGATCTCGCCGCAAGGGCAGGGCGCGATCGCCGCGTACCGGATCGACGGCGAGCAGCTCTTCTTCCCGAGCTACGCGGGCAAGTGAAGTCGAGTGGCGCGCGCGGGGCCAAATCGTCGACACTGCGTCTGCACCCACCACTCGGAGATCCGGAAATGGCCATCCCCCTCTACGACGTCAGCGTCGCCTCCTTCCTGCAAGTGCTCAGCGGCGTGTCGGGCTTCCTCGACAAGGGACTCGCGCACTGCCAGGCGAAGAACATCGACCTGAAGGAGCTCGTCGAAACGCGCCTCGCGCCCGAGATGCTGCCGTTCCGCTTCCAGGTGATCGCGGTCGCGCACCACTCGCTCGGCGCCATCAAGGGCGCGCAGGCCGGCGTGTTCAAGCCGCCGTCGGACCCGATGGACCAGGACTACGCGGCGCTGCAGAAGCTCGTGGCCGAAGCGCGCACCGGCCTGCAGGCGATCTCGCGCGAAGAGGTCAACGCGCTCGAAGGCAAGGACGTCACCTTCCAGATGGGCGATTTCAAGCTGCCCTTCGTGGCCGAGAACTTCCTGATGTCGTTCTCGACGCCGAACCTGTACTTCCACGCGACCACCGCCTACGACATCCTGCGCATGAAGGGCGCGCCGCTCGGCAAGCGCGACTTCATGGGCCCGCCGCGCCTGAAGACCTGATTCCGGCCGCGGCCGTCGAGCCGAATCGCTAGGCCTGGCTCTCGTGCAGCGACACGTCGGCGTGTCGGTCAGGCAGCGCGGACGTGTGCGCGCTGCGCTCGGGGCGGTACATGCGCGTGCCGCCGTTGAAGGTGGCGCCGCGCACGACCACCAGCGACGGCGTCTCGACGTCGCCGTGCAGGCGGCCGGTCGCGTGGATCACGACCTCGCGCGAGGCGACGATGTTGCCCACGACCGCGCCGCGGATCTCGACCGTGCGCGCGCGGATCGGCGCCTCGACGGCGCCGGTCTCGGACACGAACACCGCGGCCGCGCACTCGATCTCGCCGCCGAACTCGCCCTCGATGCGCAGCGAGTGCGGCACCACCAGGCGTCCGTTCATCTCGACCCCGGGCTCGATCACAGTGACGCCCGGCTCGGAGACCCGGACCGCCGGCTCGGACTCGGGCGCCGCCTTCTGCTCGGGCGCCCCGTGCACCAGACGCCGCCAGCCCCCCGTTCGATTGTCCATCTGAAATCCCCCGCTGAGACCAACACTTCGCCGCGCGACCTGCGGTTTCGAGAGCACGCATCGGCCCGATCGGGGGAGCGCTTGAGTCCCTGGATCACCGCCCCGAAAAGCCCCTCAGGGCGGCCAAGGCACGCTGCGTTCCGTGTTAGCCTTCCCATTCCCCACGAGTCGCGAGCGCGAGTGGACCATGGCGGCTCCGAGCCTCGAAGCGTCACCCCGTAGCCATCGATTCCTGCAAGCGACCGATCCCGCCAGCGTGCAGGAGATGGCGCAGCGCTTCGCCGCGCCCGCCGCCGAGCGCCGGCGAGTTCAGATCCTGCGCGCTTTCTCGGTGGTCGCGCGCAGCGAGCTGAGCATCCCCGTCGCCCCGCCGATCGGGCCGGTGTACCTCGCCGCCATGCTGCGCAAAGCCGGCTACGCCGTCGACGTGATCGACGCCATCGGCGAGGACATCACGCGAACCGAGCTGACCGATTGCGGTCGCTTCAGGCGACAGGGCCTCGCGCCCGAGGCGATCCTGAACCGCATCCATCCCGACACGGCGGTGCTCGGCGTGTCCATGCTGTTCTCCGAAGAGTGGCTCGAGCATCGGGCGCTGCTGCGCCGGATTCGCGCCGCGCGCCCCGATCTCGTGATCGTCGCCGGCGGCGAGCACGCGACGGCGCTCTCCGAGTACGTCCTGCGGGACTGTCCCGCGATCGACTACGTGGTGCGCAGCGAGGGGGAGTTCAGCTTCCTGGAGCTCGTGCACCACCTGTTCACCGGGCAGGGACCGTGCGCCGCGAGCGGGCTCGCCTACCTGGATCCCGAGGGATCCTACGTCGAGACCGGACCCTCCCGGCGGATCGCCGACTTCGGGAATCTGCCGCGCCCCGCGTGGGACCTGATCCCGGTGTCCGAGTATCCCAAGGCCCCAAACAGCCACGGCATCGACTGCGGGCTGAGCCTGCCGATCCTGGCCACCCGCGGCTGCCCCTTCCAGTGCACCTTCTGCTCCAGTCCCAGCATGTGGAGCACGCGGTATCTGATGCGCGACCCGGCGGACGTGGTGGACGAGATCGAGGGGTTGGTCGTGAGCTACGGGGTCCAGGGCATCAACTTCGTCGACCTCACCGCGTTCACGAAGAAGAAGTGGGTGCTCGAGCTGTGTCGGGGTCTGCAGGCCAGGGGGCTCCGGGTCAGCCTCCAGCTGCCGAGCGGCACGCGATCCGAGGCGCTCGACGAAGAGGCCCTGCGCGCACTCCACGCCGCCCACTGCCGGCAGCTCACCTACGCACCCGAGAGCGGATCCGAGCGCACGCTGGCGGTGATCAAGAAGAAGGTCTCGCTCGCGGCCATCGAGGAGAGCATGGAGGCGGCCATCCGGATCGGCCTCAGCGCGAGGATGAACATCATCATCGGCTTCCCTCACGAGACGCGCCGCGACATCTATCAGTCCGCGCGCTTCTGTCTGCGCATGGCCCGGAAGGGACTGGACGATTGCTTCCCCTGGCTGTTCTCCGCCTACCCGGGGTCCGAGCTCTACCAAAAGCTCACGGCCGAGGGCTCGGTACCCGAGCCCTGCGACGACTACTTCCTGTCGCTCCACGGGATGTCGAATTTCGCGCTGCGCGTGTCGAAGAGCAGCCGGCTTCCGCTCTGGGAGCTCAACCTGTATCGGGTCGCGATCACGGTTCTCTTCTACGCGATCGCCTACCTGCTGTATCCACGACGTCTGGCGCGACTCCTGCGAAGCTCCATCCGCCCCGGGACGTTCAGCGCGCAGAACCTGCTGGAGCAGCGCTTGTACGAGAACTATCGACGCATGAGGTCGTCGCCGGCGCGGGCTTCGTGACACGTCCCTAGTTCGGCGGGGGCTCGGTGCGCTCGGGCTCCACGGCCAGGGTCTTCGCGCGCGCGGCCTTCTCGCGCGCGCCGGCGGCGCCGTGCAGGGCGAGCAGGCGCTCCTGTCGCGCGCGCTGGCGCGCGTCGAGCGACGTGTCGCTGAACACGATCTCGCGCTCGACGCGGCGCTCGCGCCCGTCCGAGGCGATCGCGACGACCTCGATGCGATTCGTCCCCGCCAGCACGGGCACGAGCGCGGCGTACTCGCCGTCGTCGTCCTTCACCAGCTCGAGCGCCTTTGCTCCGGTCGTGCGGTTCGCGACGCGCAGCTCGCGCAGCGCGCGAAATTCGATCTGGCCGAGCAGCGGCGCGAGCTCCGCGAGATCCGAGACCGCGTGGTGCTCGCCGTGTGTGATGCGCGCGACCTCCGGCCCGGCGCGGGACCGATCCCGGGGCCGGGTGCCGATCTCGAACACGTGCGCGCGCACGCCGCGCTTGGCCAGCGAGCGCGCTGCCCGGATCGCGCCGCCCTCGGGATTCCGCTCGGGCAGCGTGGGCAGACCGTCGGTCAACACCACCAGGTGTCGCGCTGCGTTCTTCCTCGGCGTGCTCTCCGCGCTGCGCGTGCCCAAGAGCTCGATCGCGCCGCGCAGCAGCCCGGCGCGCAGATTCGTTCCGCCTTCGGGATCGACCAGCAGCCGGTCCGCGAGCGCCTGGCGCATCTGCGCGTAGTCCGACGTGAGCGGCGCCTCGACCCAGGCGCTGTCGGCGTGCGGGTTCTCGCTGCCCGCGAAGCTGACCAGCCCCACCCGGGTGGTGCGCGGGTCGAAGTCGCCGAGCAGCGACTCGATCGCGGCGACCTCCGCGCCCAGGATGCTATCGCCCCTCCGCCTCGGCAGCCCCGGCAGGCGCCGGAGCCAGCTCGACCCCTCGCCCAGGCCCGACGACGTGGCCGTGCTCCCCGAGGTGTCGATCACGAACATCACGTCGAAGAGCTCGAGCTCCCCCGGGTGCGCGAGCGCGCGTCCCGACACGTAGCCGAGCCCCGGCTCGACCCCCGGCGCCCGCACGCGGTCGATCGCGTCGATCGTGACCGTGATCTCCGAAGCGTCCGGCTCCGCCCGGGCGCGGTCGTCCGCGCGAGCCAGGCCCGTGAGGACCGCGATCGAGAGCCCGACGACCCGCGCGTGCATGCTCGAGTTCGACGCCCCGCGACCGCGCTGCATTGCGCCCACCCGCGGATTCTGCGCTCCCCGGGCGTCGTTCATGCAATCGGGTTCGCCTCCGATCGGATACCCTCGACTCGATGCTGCGCACGGAGCGAGCGCGTGGGTCGAGGCTTCGCCGTCTCGTCGTGATCGCGGCGCTGGCGGCTTGCGCCTGTCAGACACCGGCGCGCCCCTCGCGCGTGGTGTGTCCCGACGGACTGCGGCTCGTGCAGCAGAAGACCGAATCGGGCTACGAGATCAGCGCCGCGAATCACTGTCACGTCCCGATGATGGTCGAGGTGTCGATGGTGGAGATAGAGAACTACCGACCGCTCGAGTCTCTGCCCGTGCGGCGCGTCGTGGCGGTGAGCTCGGTGGAGCACATGGTCAACCTCGAGCGGATCAATCCCCGCAGCGAGGCGAGATTTCAGTCGAAGTTCGGCGTCGCCTGGTGGGGCGCCACGCCGCCTGCGCCCGACTCGAGCTACCTGTACGCCTTTCCGTTCGGCGGCTCGGAGCCGCGCCGCCTCGCGCAGGGCGTCGACGGCTCGTTCACGCACAATGGGCGTTCGCGCTACGCGTTCGACTTCGAGATGCCCAAGGGCACGCCGATCGTCGCGGCCCGCGCGGGCATCGTGCTGCTCGTGATCGACGGCTTCGGCGACGGCGGTGTTGCCCGGTCCGATCGCGAGGAGGGCAATGGCGTCTTCGTCCTGCACGACGACGGCACGGTGGCCGGCTACGGCCACCTCTCCGCGGGAATCGCGGTCCGAGCGGGCGACGCGCTCGCCGAGGGCGACCCGATCGGATCGAGCGGAAACTCCGGCTACTCGAAGGGCCCGCACCTTCACTTCCAGGTCAACACGCAGGCGCCGGGCGACGGCTTCGACTCGATCCCGATCCGCTTCCGCGGCAACGTCGTGCCCGTCGTGGGCGAACGCTTCGGCCCCTATCCGGGCCCGAGCGCGCGCGCCGGCGAATAGCGGCGGTTACCGGCGTCGGCGCACGACGGCCAGCATGCCCAGGCCGAGGGCGACCAAGAGCGCCGTCCCCGGCTCGGGTACGGCGCTAAAGCTGCGGTCGCTGAACGTGTATGCGCCCTGGGCGGAGCCCAGAAAACCTCCTGCGACGATCGCCACATCACTCGGAGCGAAGAGGGGCAGCGAGGGTGTCCCGGTCCCTGGGAAGAAGTTCTGGTCGAGGAAGAAGACGCTGAAGGCAGGCATCGTGACGGCGTTCCCCTCGAAGATCGCTGCCGCCTGGAAGAGCATGAATCCGTCTGCAGTCGTTCCCGGCGGGAATCGATTCAGAGCCTGGACCTGGGACACGTAGGACAGTACGACGTCCGGCGCGCTCCCCGGGCGGTTCGAGAAGGTGGCCGTGAGGGCGCCCCGGGGGTCGAAGGTTGCAGTGGCTATGCCGCTACCGCTCGATGTGAATATGGGGCCGTCGTCGGTGTCCGTGATGGCGACCATCACGAGCCTGGCCCCGGCGAGGCTGAGGGGGTCTCCCTCGCCGATAAACCCGAAGGTGCCCTCGATCGTGTAGACGATGGGCGTGGCTGCGGCCGGGGCGGCCAGGGCGCCGAGCACTGCGATCACCGAGACAAGCATTCGAAGCTCTGGCGAGAACATCGGTCCTCCAGTGCGGGCTTCCTACCCGAGAAAGAAACTCGACCGCGGTGTAGTGTACTTGCGGGCGACGCCATCGTTCCGGTGCGGGCGCCGATCTTTGGCCGACATTTCTCCGACGCCCGGGCAGAGAGGACTCCGACGAGTGTCGGCCCACGTGCTCCGCTTCGCCTGCTATCGCTTGGACGTCGGCGCATGCCGACTCTGGCGAGACGACGATGCGCTGCACCTGACGCCCAAGGCCTTCGAGCTGCTGCGCTTTCTGGCCGAGCGGCCGGGAGAGCTGGTCAGCAAGGACGCCCTGTTCGGAGCGGTCTGGCCCGGAACGATCGTCAGTGACGACGCGCTGACGCGCTGCCTGGGCGAGGTACGCAGGGCGCTCGGTGACGATGCTCGGCAGCCGGCGTTCGTGGAGACGGTCCACCGCCGCGGATTCCGCTTCCTGGCTGCCGTGACTGTGGAAGCGACCGGGCGGTCGGCCGCGCGCCCGTTCGTCGGCCGCGCGTCCGCCCTGGAGCGAGGTCGCGCCGTCCTGGCCGAGGCTGTCGCGGGTCGCGCGCAGCGGCTCTTCGTGTGCGGCGAGCCGGGCGTGGGAAAGACGCGCCTCGCAGAAGAGCTCGCTGATCTCGCGCGCACGTCGGGCGCCCTCCCGCTCTGGGGTCGGGCGCACGAGGGCGAGGGCCGCCCGCCGTTCTGGATCTGGAAGCCGGTCCTGGAAGGGTGTGCGGCGGCGGGCGGCGTGAGCGAGCCCGGGGCAGCGCTGTTGGACACCCATGCATCGGCCGTCGGCTTGCTCGACCTGCTCGAGCCCACGGAGGCGCGCTTCCGGATCTTCGACGAGCTCCGGCGCTCGCTCGCGCGCGCGGCAGCGCGGCAGCCGCTCTTCGTCGTCCTCGACGATCTGCACGCGGCCGACGCGGACTCGCTCCGGCTGCTCTGCTTCCTCGCGCAGGAGCTCGGCGAGTCCCGCGTGGTCCTCGTCGGCACGTACCGCGACGTCGGCGCCGTCGAGAACCGCGCGCTTGGTGAGGTGCTCGAGCGACTCGTCCCCGCGCGCGATGCCGGAGCGCTGATCGAGCTGCGCGGTCTCGAGCGCGACGAAGTGCGCCGCCTGCTCGCGGCATTGACCAGCGACGAGCTCGCGGAGCGCCTCGCCAAGACGGCCTACGACAAGACCGGCGGCAATCCCCTGTACCTGCACGAGCTCGCGCGACTGCTCGTCGACGACGCGAGCGCCGACGGGCCGTCGAACTGGCGCGTGTCGACACCCGAGAGCACGCGGCAAGTGCTGAGCCGGCGGCTCGACGGGCTCTCGGCGGAATGTCGCGACGCCCTCGTGCTGGCTTCCGTCGCGGGCACCGAGTTCTCGCCGCGCCTGCTCGAGCGCGCCGCAGAGAACGGCGACGCCGCGTTCGCCGACGGCCTGCACGAGGCGCGCGCGCAGCGGCTCGTGCTCGTGGAGCGGCGCGACTCCGCGCGCTTCGCGCACGATCTCCTGCGAGAGATCCTCTACGACGGGCTCCGTCCGGGACTGCGGGCGCGCCTGCATCGGCGCATCGCGCTGGCGATCGAATCGACGAGCGCCGCGCGGACCGAGCCGCCGCTCGCCGAGCTGGCGCACCACTTCGGTCGCGCCGTGCTCGGCGGCGACCTCGCCAAGGCGATCCGCTACGCGGGGCTCGCCGGCGACCGCGCGCTGAAGGCGTTCGCCTTCGAGGAGGCGGCCGCGCACTACGACTCGGTGCTCGAGTTGCTCGAGTCGATGCTGCCGCTCGACGCACGCGCGCAGTGCGAGGCCGAGATGTCCGCGGCTCGCGCGCACTTCCTGTGCGGACGCGCGGCACGCGCGCGCGCGCTCGCGGCGGACGCGCTCGAGCACGCGCGCGCGAGCGAGTCCGCGGAGCTCCTCTACCTGGCGAGCGCGACCTTCTGCGAGCTCGAGCCGAGCTACCCGCGCGACGCTGGCCGGTTCCGCATCCTCGACGCCGCGCTCGCGCGACTCGGGCAGGACGCACTCGCTCCGCGCGCCCACTTGCTCGGGCTGCGCGGCATGCTCTCGTTCCTCGCCGCCGAGCCGGCTGATCACTTGAAGTGCGGACGCGAGGCCGTGGAGCTGGCGCGGCGCTCGGCGGATCGGCGGGTGCTGCTCGAATCGCTGCGCTGCCTGTGCTTCGCGCTGCTGCACCCGGGCGACGAGCAAGAGTGGCGCGAGCGGTACGAGGAGATGATCCGTGTCGCGGGCGCGGAAGGGAGTGCGGCGCTCGAGTTCGACGCGCGGCTGTTCCGGCTGCAGCACCGCATGAGGACCGGCCCACCCGAGGCGATCGAGCGGGAGCTTCGCGAGCTGGACGTGCTGGCGGGGCGGCTCCGCACGCCCGGAGCGCGAGCCGCTCTATTGCGGGCGCGCGCGGGGATAGCGCTCGCGCGCGGCGCACTCGACGACGCGCGGCGCTTTGCGGAGAGCGCCCTCGACGTCGGTCGCGCGGTCGACGCTCCACTCGCGCAGGCCGTGTCCCTGTTCCAGCTCAGCACACTGCGCCACTTTCAGGGCCGCGTCGGCGAGGCACTGTCGGACATCCGGATCGGAGCCGACCTGAACCCGGAGATCGCGCTGTTCCAGGCCGGCGTGATCTGGGTGCTGTGCGAGAGTGGCGAGCGAGACGAGGCGCGCAGGCGCCTGCAGGTTCTCGTCGACGACAACTTTGCCTCGCTGCCTCGCGACGTGACCTACCCCATGGCGCTCGCGAACCTCGCGCTGTCCAGCGGCCGTCTGGGCTCCAGTGCCGGCGCGGAGCGATTGCTCGAGCTGCTCCGGCCCTATGCGGGGCGCACGCTCACGCTGCTGTACTACTTCTCGGCGGGCTGCGCGTCGCGCGAGCTCGGCGTGCTCGCGGGTCTTCTCGAGCGCTGGGACGAGGCCGCCCTGCACTTCGAGACGGCGCTCGTGGTCGATCGGAGAATGGGCGAGCGCACCTTCGAGGCGCACGCGCTCGTCGACTACGCGCGCATGCTCCGCACGCGCGGGGACGCTTCGTCGCGCGCGCACGCCGAGCGGCTGCTCGCGGAAGCCGGCGAGATCGCACGCGCGCTCGGCATCCCGGCGATCGAGCAGGAGATCGCGGCGCTGGCGGCCTGACCGCAGTCGGTGATCTGGAGCCGATGACCGGACTCGAACCGGTGACCTGCTGATTACGAATCAGCTGCTCTACCAACTGAGCTACATCGGCGTGGCGGTAGGGGTAGCGGAGGGCCGGAACCCCAACAACCAGCGGCGCCCGAGGCTCGGTCCGCGCCCGTCCCGCGCGTCAGTCCGCGCGCGCCGCCGCGCGTCACTAGTACGAGATGAAGCGGATCGGGGCCCAGGCGGAGAGCCGCAAGCGAGTGGCCGGCGGGTACAGGTCGGCGTCGATCGACCAGGGCTCGGGCACCTCGAAGCGGAGCTCGACGGTGCGGGCCGGGTAGTGGTGCAGGCACGAGGTCGGGCCGTGGAAGCCGAGCCGCAGGGCGGGTAGCTCGACCGAGAGCCGCGCGGCGGTCGCGGCGCTGTACAGGAAGTGGAAGCGCTCGGGGTCGGTGCCGGCGGAAAGGAACGGGCGGAAGCCGAGCCCCACGTCGCGCACGCTGGCGGCGCCGGCCACGGTGAACGCGCGGGCGTCGAGGCGCGCCGCGTCCACGGAGATCTCGATCGCGCGCGCGGCGAACAGCTCACGCGCGAGCCGGCGGCGCAGCAGGGCCGAGGCGGCGATGCGGCCGACCAGACCGGCGGCGGCGACCACGCCGAGCTCGTCGCCCTGGTAGTAGCGCTCGAGCCAACGCGCGCCGACGCCGTTCGCGAAGATCAGGCCGCCGCGGGCGGGGCCGGTGTCGGGCTCGACCCGGATCAGCGGGCGGACCGAGTCGAGCCGGGGAGGGGTGTCCTCGAGGATGCGGCGCACGGTCTGCTCGGCGCTCGCGTGGGCGTCGAGCGAGTGGGCGATGGTGTTGATCGTGCCGCCGGCCACCAGCGACACGCGCGGCAGCGGGCTCTCGCCGTAGCGCGCCACCAGCGGCGTGAGCGTGCCGCCCACCGTGCCGTCGCCGCCGACCAGCACCAGGTGCTCGATGCCGAGCGCGTGCAGGCGCGCGAGCGCCGCGTCGACCTCGCTCGCGTCGTGCGTGAAGTGCACGTACTCGGCGGGCAGGTGGCGCCGCAGCCGCTCGACCAGCCGCGCGTCGCGCCCGGATCGGCGCGCGCGAGCGTTCGCGATGACGCCCGGAGGCTTCAACGGACTCCCCCACCCACGCGCGGGAGGCTAGCGCGTCGCGCCTTACGGGAAAGGCAGCCGGCGGCCTGATAGGACCGCAAGCGAAGCGCGCAGCGAGGCCGGCCGCAGGCCGTGCGCGTAGCGAGCGAGCGAAGGCGCGTGGCGCGCGGCCCCAACATCGGGCCGCGGCCCGAATGTTCCGCGGCGGCGCGCCGGGTCCCGCAAGACTCGTTATCCTCGCCGCCATGTCGGTCGCCGAACGCGTGATCTGGCGCAACGGAAAGCTCGTCCCCTGGGGCGACGTCACCGTGCACGTGCTGTCCCAGTCCATCCAGCGCGGCACGCTCGTGTTCGACGTGATGCCCGTCTACTGGCTGCGTCGCGGGCCGGCGATCCTGGGCCTGGACGAGCACCTCGAGCGCTTCGAGCAGTCGGCGGAGCTGTCGGGCATGACGCTGCCGGCAAGCACCGCGGATCTGCGCGCGGGCATCGCGGAGTCGGTGCGCGCGAATCCGGGCGCGGAGATCGTGAAGATCTCGGCCTACTACCCGGGCCTGTCGCTCGACGTGCTGCCGGTCGACCCGAAGCCCGAGGTGGCGATCGCGGCGTTCGCGATCGCGGACCTCTCGAAGGCGGGCCGTGCGTCGGCCGCCGGACCCGCGCGGCTGCAGGTCGCCGAGTCGCGCAAGATGCCGGCGTCGGTGCTCTCGCCGCAGATCAAGATCGCCGCGGCCTACACGCACGCTGCGATCGCCAAGGCGCGCGCGAAGGCGGCCGGCTGCCACGACGTGCTGTTCCTCGACGACCACGACAACCTGACCGAGTCGTCGACGCAGAGCTTCTTCCTGGTCTGCGATGGACGGCTTCACTGCGCGCCGCTCGACGCGACGCTGGCCGGTGTCACGCGCCGGCTCGCGGTGGAGCTCGCGCGTGACGAGGGCATTCCCGTGAAGGAGCAGCCGATGCCGCGCGCGCTGCTCGCGCGCGCGCAGGAGGCGTTCCTGACCGGCACCACCTCGAACGTGTGGCCGATCTCGCAGGTCGACGCGCACGCGCTGCCGCTGCCGGTTCCCGGGCCGATCAGCGCGCGGCTGGTCGCGCGCTTCGCGAAGCTCGTGGCGGACGAGGATCCCGTCTTCTCGGCGCGCTGGCTGCAGGCGGTCTAGCGTGGCGGCGACGGGGCAAGCTCAGCGCAAGCGCGTCAGCGGTGCGCGCGTGCTCTCGGGCGTCCAGCCGTCGGGCGTGCAGCACCTGGGCAACTACTTCGGCGCGCTGCGCCAGTTCATCGCGCTGCAGGAGGGCAATCGCGCGTCGTACTTCGTGGCCGACCTGCACTCGCTCACCAGCATCCGCGACGCCAAAGAGCGGCGCGCGCTGACGCGCGGCGTGGCGCTGGACTTCCTGGCGCTCGGCGTCGATCCGGTGCGCTCGATCCTGTACCGGCAGAGCGACCTGCCCGAAGTCACCGAGCTCGCCTGGATCCTGACCACGGTCACGCCGATGGGGCTCTTGGCGCGCTGCGTCTCGTACAAGGAGAAGCTCGAGGCGGGGCTCTCGCCCGATCACGGCCTGTTCGCGTACCCGGTGCTGCAGGCGGCCGACATCCTGATCTGGCGCGCCGACTGGGTTCCGGTCGGCCAGGACCAGAAGCAACACCTGGAAGTGACGCGCGACATCGCGGTCAAGTTCAACCTGACCTACCGCGAGGTGCTGACGCTGCCCGAGCCGTACATCCTGGAAGACGTCGCGGTGGTGCCCGGCAGCGACGGCCGCAAGATGAGCAAGAGCTACGGCAACACGATCGAGATGTTCGCGCCCGAGAAGGCGCTGCGGAAGCAGGTGATGGGCATCGTCACCGATTCGAAAGGCGTCGACGAGCCGAAGGATCCCGACACGTCGACGATCGTCGCGCTCTACTCGCTGCTCGCGAATCCGGAGGAGCGCGCGGCGCTGGCCGCCGCGTTCCGCAGCGGCGGCACCGGCTACGGCGACGCGAAGAAGGCGCTGCTCGAGAAGATCCTCGCCTACTTCGGCGAGGCGCGGGAACGAAGGCAGCGGCTCGAGGCCGACGCGGACACGATCGAGGACGTGCTGCAGGACGGCGCGAAGCGCGCGCGCGCGGCGGTCGCGGAGCTGATGAACGACGTGCGCGAAGCGGCCGGCGTCGCCCGTCCGAAGTGATCGGCCGACCCGCGGCGCGACTCGGGAGGATCGAGTGGAGATCGAGGGCAAGGCGGCGATCGTGACCGGCGGCGGCACCGGCGTGGGGCGCGCGACCGCGCTCGCGCTCGCGCAGCGCGGCTGCTCGGTGGTGGTGAACTACAGCCGCTCGCGCGTCGACGCGGAGCGCACCGCCGCGGAGTGCTCGAAGTTCGGCGTGATGGCGATGCCGTTCCAGGCCGACGTCGGGGACGACGCGGCCTGTCGGGAGCTCGTCGCCGTGACCCTGCGCGAGCTCGGCCAGCTCGACATCCTGGTCCAGAGCGCAGGCACGACCGTGTTCGTCCCGCACGCGAACCTCGATGCGGTCGACGCCGAGGCCTGGCAGCAGATCATGGCCGTGAACGTGGTCGCGCCGTTCCAGGTCGCGCGCGCCGCGCGCGCGCCGCTCGAAGCGTCGGGCTCCGGCGAGATCGTGATGATCTCGAGCGTGGCCGGCATCAACGGCACGGGCAGCTCGATTCCGTACTGCGCGTCGAAGGCCGCGCTCAACAACCTGACGCTCACGCTGGCGCGCGCGCTCGCCCCGAAGATCCGCGTGAACGCGATCGCGCCCGGCGCCATCACCGGCCGCTGGCTGAAGCAGGGCTGGGGCCAGAGCTATGACGCGATCATGAAAGCAGTCGCAGAGCGGGTGCCGCTCGGCCGCCCGTCGGAGCCGGAGGACATCGCCGACGCGGTGATCGGCCTGATCGGCGGCTCCGACATGATCACCGGGCAGGTGATCACCTGCGACGGCGGCATGCTGCTCGGGCGCTAGCGGCGTCGGCTCAGAGATCCATCGGGTCGATGCCCGGCCCGTCGCCCACGGTCTTGGCGGGCGTCGCGACCGGCGGGCGCGGTGGCGGCGTGACCTGTGCGGGCGGCATCAGCGCGCGCGGATCGTAGTAGTACCGCTCCTTGCAGATCTTCTCGCCGCGCAGCTCGTGCACCGCGACCTCGGAGAGCGTGATCTGCCGCCCGTCCTTCATGACCAGCTCGGCTTCCCACTCGATGCAGACCGCGTTCTTCGACACGAACACGTGTCGCGCCTTCCAGTTCGAGCTGCGCAGGCCGGCCAGCCAGCCGGCCAGCTTCGAGCGCAGCGCCTGCAGGCCGGTCAGGCTGCCGCCCGCGGGCTCCAGCGACACGGCGTCCTCGGTGTAGAACTTGCCGAGGTCGATGCTCTTCTCGTCGTCCATCGCGGCGAGGATCCGGTTCGCGAGCTCCTCGGAGGGCGTGAGCCGGCGCGCCGGAACCTTGGCGGCGGTCTTCTTTCGGGCGGCCGGCGCCGCCTTCTTCGCGGGTTTTCTCGCGCTGGCCTTCGCGTGAACGGCGCCCTTCTTGGCGGCCTTCTTCGCGGCGGTCTTCTTCTTGGCACCCATCGCCATGACTCTCCTCCCCCTCGATCGACTGGCCATTTCGCGATTCTAGCAGCGGCCCCCCGCCTTCCTAGAGTTTTTCTTCGGGTACACTGCGGCCACGATGAGCAAGTACACACCGATCGACGACGCCCTGCACGCCTACCTGCTGAAGCACCGCACACCCGACGACGCGCTGCTCGAGGAGCTCCAGGAGGAGACGCGTCAGCTCATGGGCCGCCGCTCGGTGATGCAGATCGCGCCCGAGGAGGGCACGCTGCTGGCGCTCCTGGTCGCCTCGATCGGCGCGCGAAACGTCGTCGAGGTGGGCACGTTCACGGGCTACAGCGCGCTGTGCATGGCGCGCGCGCTGCCGCCGGGCGGGAAGCTGCTGGCCTGCGACGTCTCCGAGGAGTACACCGCGGTGGCGCGGCGCTTCTGGCAGAAGGCGGGTGTCGCGGATCGGATCGAGCTGGTGCTCGCGCCCGCGGCCGACACGCTGCGCGCGCTGCCCGCCGACACCCGCTTCGACTTCGGCTTCATCGACGCGGACAAGTCGAACTACGCGACATACTACGAAGAGATTCTGAGGCGCCTGCGGCCCGGCGGGCTGATCGCGATCGACAACGTGCTGTGGAACGGCCAGGTGCTGCGCGAGACCGACCAGACCGACGACACGCGCGCGATCCGCGCGATCAACGACCTCGTCGCCGCGGATCGCCGCGTGCAGTCGGTGATGATCGGCGTCTCCGACGGCATCACACTCGCGCGCAAGCTCGGCTAGTCGCGGGTGGACGCCCGCCTGCCGCTCGCGGTCGTCGGCGCGGGACGCGCCGGCCGGGCGCGCGTGCGCGCGCTCGGCGAGAGCCCGCGAGCGCGCCTCGCCGCCGTCGTGTCGCGCGGCGACCCGGGCGGCCCGACGTTCGCGGACGTGCTCGCGGATCCGGCCGTCGCGGGCGTCATCCTGTGCACGCCGAATCTGCTGCACGGAAGCCAGGCGCGCGCAGCCCTCGACGCGCGCAAGCACGTGCTGGTCGAGTTCCCCGCAGCGCCTGGTCCCAGCGAACTCCGCGCGCTGCTTGCGCGCGCTCATGGCTACGGACGGGTCCTGCACGAGGAGCACATCGAGCTCTTGTCCCCCTCCCAGGCCTGGCTGCGCGAGCATGCGCGCCCGCTCGGCCGGCCGCGCGGCGGCACGCTCGAGTTCACGGGCTCGGACGAGGGCTGGATCGCGGACCCCGCGCTCGCGGGCACGCCGGCGCTGTGCGCGCTGGCGCGGCTGCACCGGCTGGTCGACCTGTTCGGCGAAGCGGAGGTCCGCGGCGCGACGCTCGCGCGCAGAGCGGGCTACCGGCTCGAGGTCGAGCTCGGCTTCGCGTCGGGCGGCGCAGTCACGCTGGTGGAAACGCGCGCGCCGAGCGGGGTGCGCGCCACTCACTGGCGTGTGGAGTGCGAGCACGGTCCGCTCGGCGATCCGCCGGCCGAGCGCCCCGCGAATCTGTTCGCGCGCGACCTCGACTGCTTCGTCGCGCGCGTGAGCGAGCACGCCGCGCCGTACGTGAGCGACGCGCGAAGCCTGCACGTGCTCGAGCTCGTCGAGGCGATCGAGCGGCGCCTCTGTTAGGCTAGCTCGAGTGAGAGGTCCCGCGTCCAGGCTCGCGCTCGTGCTCGCGCTGTCGCTGCTCGTGCTCGGCACGGCGTGCGGCGACTCCGGCGCGCCGACGCCCGCCGCCGGCTTCCGCGTCGCGCTGCTCACGCCCGGCTCGATCCGCGACGGCGGCTGGAATCAGAGCGCGTACGAGGGGCTCGAGCGGATTCGCGACGAGCTCGGCGCGGAGGTCGCGCACCAGGAAGCCAAGACGCCGCAGGACTTCGAGTCCGGCTTTCGGGATTTCGCCGCGCGCGGCTTCACGCTGGTCTTCGGCCACGGCTTCGAGTTCCAGGACGCCGCGGCGCTGGTCTCGAAGGAGTACCCGAACACGATCTTCATCACGACCAGCGGCTCGACGATCCGCGCCAACGTCGCGCCGATCGTGTTCGAGCTCGAGGAAGCCACCTTCGTGCTCGGCTTCCTCGGCGCGCGCATGTCGCCGAGCTCGAAGGTCGGCGCGATCGGCGGCGTGAAGGTCCCCTCGGTCGCCAGCACCTTCGCCGCCTACGAGGCCGGCGCGAAACGCGGCCGGGAACACGCGCAGGTGACGATCTCGTACATCGGCAGCTGGACCGACGTGTCGGCCGCGCGCGAGGCGACGCTCGCGCAGATCGCGAGCGGCGTCGACGTCGTGATCCACAACGCCAACGAGGCGGCCGCCGGCTTCTTCCAGGCCGTGAACGACAGCCCGAGCGTGTGGGCGTTCGGCACGAACAAGAACCAGAACGACCGCGCGCCCGAGCGCGTGCTCGCCTCCGCCACGCTCGACGTGCCGCGCGCGCTCGTGCTGGTCGCGCAGGACGTGAAGGCGGCCTCGTGGAGCGCTCGCGCGATTCGCTTCGGCCTGCGCAGCGGCGTGGTGAAGATCGAGTGGAACGACGCGCTGCGCGAGAAGATCCCCGAAGGGCTGCGCGGCGAGGTCGAGCAGCTGCAGGCCGAGGTCGCCTCCGGGGCGGTGACCGTCCCGCGCGGGAGCTTCTGAGCGCTTGCCGCGCGTCGCGCTCCGCGACATCCGCAAGCGCTTCGGCGCGACCGAGGCGCTGCGCGGCGCGAATCTCGTGCTCGAGCCGGGCTCCGTGCACGCGCTGCTCGGCGAGAACGGCGCGGGCAAGACCACGCTCGTGCGCACGCTCTACGGCAGCGTGCGTCCCGACGCGGGTACGATCGAGCTCGACGGCCGGCGCGTCGAGATCGAGAGTCCGAGCCGCGCGCTCGCGCTCGGCATCGGCATGGTGCACCAGCATTTCATGCTCGTGCCCGCGCTCTCCGTGGCCGAGAACCTCTTGCTCGGCGAGCCCGGCTCCGCGTGGCTCCCGCCGCGTCAGCGGAACGCCGAGGCGCGCGCGCTGCTCGAGCGCTTCGACCTCCCGCTCGATCCCGATGCGCGCACCGACACGCTGGCGGTCGCGCAGATGCAGCGGCTCGAGATCGCGCGTGCGCTCGCGCGCGGCGCGAACGTGCTGGTGCTCGACGAGCCGACCGCGGTGCTCGCGCCGTCCGAGGTCGACGAGCTGCTCGCGCTGCTCGCGCGCCTGCGCGACGAGGGCAAGAGCATCGTCCTGATCTCGCACAAGCTCGAGGAGATCACAGCCGTCTGCGATCGCGTGACGGTGCTGCGCGCGGGCGAGACGGTGGCGAGTCAGCCGCTCGCGGGACTCGACGCCAGTCAGCTCGGGCGCTTGATGGTGGGCGACGCTCTGCAGCCGCCGGGGCGGCCACCCGTCGTCGAGCCCGGACCGCTCGCGCTGGTGCTGAGCGACGTGCGCGCAGCGGGGCTGCACGGAATCGACCTCGGGATCCGCGCCGGCGAGCTGGTCGCGATCGCTGGCATCGACGGCAACGGCCAGGGACCGCTCGAGGAGCTTTTCGCGGGCGTGCGCGGGCTCGACGCGGGATCCGTGCGCCTGCTGCGGCCGCCGCTCGCGCTGCTCTCGGGCGATCGCCACCGCACCGGACTCGTGCTCGATCTCTCGGTCGCGGAGAACCTGGTGCTGCCGGAAGCGGCGAGCGGCGGCGGGCCGCCGGTGTTTTCGGCCGGGCTCGTGCGAAGCCGGGCGCTGCGCGACGCCGCGCGCGAAGCGATTGAGCGCTTCGAGATCAAGGCGCAGCCGGAGGATCCCGCGCGCTCGCTGTCCGGCGGGAATCAGCAGAAGCTGTGCGTGGCGCGCGCGCTGCGGGCGCGACCCGGAGTGCTGGTGGCGGTGAATCCGACGCGCGGGCTGGACCTCGCGGCCACGGCCGCGGTGCGCGAAGAGCTGCGCCGCGAGGTGCGCGCGGGCACGGCGGTGCTCCTGATCTCGACCGAGCTCGACGAGGTGCTGGAGCTGGGCATGCGCATCGCGGTGCTGTTCCGCGGCCGGCTCCTGCCCGTCCTGCCGGGCGCGCACACGCGCGAGGCGATCGGCCAGCTGATGCTGGGCGAGGGCGTCTCGTGAAGTACGCGCGCGCGTTCGCGCAGCCGCTCGGCGCAGCCGCCGTCGCGCTCGCGGCGTCGGCCGTTCTGCTGGCAGGGATCGGCGCCGATCCGCTCGCGGCCTTCGCGGCGCTGGCGGCCGGGGCGCTCGGCGACGGGATCGCGATCGAGAACACCATCGTGCGTATGGGGCCGCTGCTTCTCGTCGGGCTCGGCGTCGCGCTCTCGTTCCGCTGCGGGATCTGGAACATCGGCGGCGAGGGCCAGCTCTACGTCGGCGCGCTCGCGGCGACCGCGCTGGTGACGCGCGGGCTCGGCGCCGAGCCGGGCACCGTCTCGCTGCCGCTCGCGCTCACGGCCGGCGCCGGCGCCGGCGCGCTGTGGGCCGGCATCGCCGCGCTGCTGCGCGTGCGGCGCGGTGTGTCCGAGGTGCTCTCGACGATTCTGCTCAACTTCATCGCCGTGCTCGCGGTGGCCTGGGCGGTGCACGGTCCGCTGCAGGAGGCGACGCTCTCGTACCCCCAGAGCGACGCGTTCCCGGATCTCGCGCGGCTCCCGGTGCTGCCGGGTCTGCGGCGCGTGCACGCGGGCCTCCTGCTCGCGGCCGTGCTGCCGATCGCCGTCTGGGTGCTGATCTTCCGCTCGTCGACGGGCCTGCGCCTGCGCGCGGTCGGGCTCTCGCCCGACGCCGCCCGCTACGCGCGCGTGTCGCCCGAGCGCGAGACCACGCGCGTGCTGGTGATCTCGGGCGCGCTCGCGGGGCTGGCGGGCGCGCTCGAGGTCTGCGGCGTCACGGGCCGGCTGTTCGAGAATCTGGCGTCCGGCTACGGCTTCACGGCCATCGCAGTCGCGCTGCTCGCGCGCCTGAACCCGCTCGGCGTACTGCCCGCGGCGTTCTTCTTCGCGGCGCTCGCTTCGGGCAGCGGCTCGATGCAGCGCGTCGCCGCGGTGCCCTCGGTCGCCGTGCAGGTGATCGAGGCGCTGGTGATCTTCTTTTCGGTGAGCTTCGCACTGCCGAAGTCGAGGACCCCGTGATCGACGCCACGACGCTGCTGCTCGTGGTCTCGACCGTGCGGCTCGCGACCCCGCTCGCGCTCGCGGCGATGGGCGAGCTGGTCGCGGAGCGCGCGGGCGTGCTGAACGTCGGCATCGAGGGGATGATGCTCGCGGGTGCGCTCGCGGCGTTCGCGACCGGCTCGGCGACCGGCTCAGCTGCGATCGGCTGCGCGGCGGGGATCGCGGCGGGCGTCGCGATGTCGTCGCTGTTCGGGCTCTTCGTTTTGCGGCGCGGCGCGGATCCGATCGTCTCGGGCACCGCCTTGAACGTACTCGCGCTCGGACTCACCGGCGTCGTGTTCCGCAGCCTGTCCCCGCCGGGCAGCGCGCTCGAGCGCGCGCCGCAGATGGCGGAGCTCGCGCCGGGCTTGAACGTGTACGTGCTGGTCGTGCTTGCGCTGGTCTTCGGCGTCGCGCTCTTCCTGGATCGCACGCGCGCGGGGCTCGCGTTGCGCGCGGTGGGCGAGCGTGCCGAGGCCGCGCACGTGCAGGGCGTCGCGGTGCTGCGCCTGCGCTGGTCCGCGGTGCTGTTCGGCGGCGCGTGCGCGGGGCTCGCCGGCTCGTCGCTCGTGCTGTGGATCTCGGACACGTTCGTCGAGGGCATGACCAGCGGGCGCGGCTTCATCGCGCTCTCGCTGGTGCTGTTCGGCGGCTACCGGCCGCTGCGCATCCTGGCCGGAGCGCTCCTGTTCGGCGCGGCCACCGCTCTGCAGTACCGCTTGCAGGCCGCGGGCTCCGCGATCCCGTACAACCTGTTGCTGATGACGCCGTACCTGCTGACGCTGCTCGTGCTCGCGATCTTCGCCGGACGCGCGCGCGCGCCGGCGGACCTGGCGCGGCCGTTCTCGCCGCGCCAGTGAGTCGCCAGGGGGCGTCGGGAGCACCCGCTGCGTCCCGGAGCCTACTTCGAGCCCGCCTCCGTCTTCTTTTTCAGGACGGTTCCCTGAACCTCGACCGCGTAGGAGTTCAGTACGTAGGCCCAGAACCAGCTTTCCTGGACCGAGATGTCGATCAGCTCGTCGCCGCCCTTGCTCTGAATCGCCGTCTCGACAGCCTTCTCGATCTTGCTGTTCTGGCCGACGGGAATGAGGTTCAAGATCATGAATCCGCGTCCCTTCCCACTCGCGGGACCGAGAATCTCGTACTTCGTGAGGTCGGGTTCGACAGCCGCCATCTTGTACGGGATGCCCGTACAGCCCGCAGACAGCACCGCGAGCGTCGTCAGCGCCGCAGACCTCGTGATCCCCTTGTACTTCACACATCACCTCCCGTTGGATATCGACCAATCGCGATACGCCCCGAGCATTGCCGGGCTCGACTCGACCTCGTGCATTCGTTTCAGCAGCTCTTTGTCAGTGAGGCTGAGCTGCAATCCCCTGGTCGTCGCGAGGTCGTCCCTCAAGAAATCGACGACGACGAAGCCCGCGAGAAAGTCCGCGAACTCGATCGGATGGACATCGACGGCGGCCCCGTAGGCAATGGCCATGACCGAGCCACCGACGGCCCAGTAGTCGCGAAACTCCTGATAGAGGGGAAGATAGGCCGTGTCGAGTCCACTCGACCGCGCGGCGACCAGCTCTAGTCCCGCGGTCGACGCACCTCCGATCAAGAGATAGCGCGACGCGTACGGGCCCAGAGCCGCGCTGGTGAACACCTGATAGCGTCCGCCGAGCGCGCGATGATCGAACCAACCGAGTGAGAGCGAGTAGGCACCCTCGAGGCCCAGCTGCGCCCCGCGCGTGAGGTGCGCTTCCACTCCGCCACCGAGTCCATAGCGCATTTCGAACGAAACGATGTCGAGCAGATCGAGGATTCGGTCCGGCAAGTACAGCAAGATGCGCGCAGCGATCGATCGGTCCGACGGCGGACGGAATGCGACATTGCTGCCGAGAGCGGTCGGATGATCCCGCCGCAGCAGCACCTCGGGGACGCGCGTTCGCAGCGCCCTCGCGGTCGAATAGCCTGGGTCGATCTGCTCGATCGCCACCAAGAGCTGCGCCGCTTCGAAGTCCTCCGATCGGTCGAGGTGAACCTGCGCCGCGACGGACGATTGCTCGAGTATCTGGGCGATCCGCTGCGGTCGCATCGGAATGCTCTCTGCGCAACCGGCGGCGAAGCTGGCAACGACGAGGACACCGAGAGCCGAAGTCAGTTGAGTCGCGTGCAACTGCCTCACACGTGAGAAAGGCAAGGCACCGATATCACGCCCGATCGCACGAAGCAAGGTCTTTGACCCACTCCTTCGTGACAGAAGTCCTAGTCGTACTCGGCGAGCGCGTTGCGCAGGCGCGCGAGGCTGTCGCGCAGTCCGCCCTCGCGGCTGCGCTCGCGCCAGCAGGCCGCCTGCTCGTCGATCAGCGGCGCGAGCTCGGCGCGAAGCTCCGTCTTCGACGCCCCGCCGCCCGGCGTCGCGTGCATCAGCCGCTTCGCGCCGTGGCGCGCGAGCGCCGCGGCCTGGCGGAGCTCGCGTGCGCACAGCGCGCCGCCGAAGCCGGCGGGTCGCGCGCTCGACAACGCGTCGCACAGCGCAGCGATTTCGTCCGCGATCGCCTCCAGGCGCGGCCGGCTGGTCTCGCCCCAGGCGAGCCCGGGAGTGCGGCCGAGCGGCGTGAACAGCGCCATCGCGAGCGGGCTCGAGTTCATCGCTTCGAGTCCGGTCTCGGCGCCGAGCTCGCCGAGCCGGACCAGCGCCCCGCCGATCGCGCGCGCCGGATCGCGCAGCACGAGCACGTCGAGCGCGCGCGCGAGGTCGAGCTCGCCCTGACTCGCCAGGCACCAGCTCGCGGCGGCGCCGAAGGCGAGCGCGGGCAGGCTCACGACCGGCGGCTGCAGGTGCCCCATGTCACCCCAGTCCGTGATCAAAACGCCCTCGGCGCCGCTCGCGAGTCCCATGGTCGCCGCGTCGCGCAGATTGCCGAGCGCGTTGGGCAGCCGGCCGATGAGCGAGAGCCAGCTCGACGTGCCCGGGCAGACGCGGAACGGAACGCCGGCGCGCGCATACGGACCCGCGAGCGTCGTGAAGCCGCGCACGCCCTCGAGGTCGACCCCGACGCTCGTCAGCGCGCTGCGCACGCTCTCGCCGAGCGTCGCCGGATCGCGCGGCGCCTCGTAGCCCCACGCGAGCGCGACCGTGCGCTCGCGAGGCAGCTCCCCGATCAGCTCCGGGTGCTGCACGACGATGTCGCCCCAGAACTGCACGGTGCGCTCGTCCGCGTGCAGCCCGTGCAGAAGCTCGAGCAGGAAGTCGAGGTAGACGCGGCCCTTGCCGCGCGCCTCGCAGACCGCGCGGCTGCGGCCGCGTCCGAGCTCGAAGGTCTCGTCGCAGCCGATGTTGAGCGTGCGGCTCGCGAAGTTCGGCAAGAGCTCCGCGTACAGCGAGCGCACGAACGCGACGCTCTGCGGTGTCGGCGCCAGGCACGAGGCGAGCCGCGCCCCGCGCGAAGTCGGGTACGAGTCGCCGTCGATCTCGGCGAGCGGCCGGTATTCGGGATGCCGGAGCCAGCGCTCCATGTGGCCGAAGCTGTTCTGGTTGGGCACGAGCTCGATGCCGCGCGCCGCGCACGCCCGGTCGACGATCTGGATCTCTGCCGGCGTGAGCGGCGACGCGTCGCGCCAGACGCAGCTGTGGGCCGCATACGCGAAGCTGTGTTCCGTGTAGAGCTGCAGCTCGTTCAGCCGCAGCTCTTCGAGCAGGTCGAGCAGCTCGAACAGCGTCGCCATCGTGGGCACGCGGTCGCGGCTGACGTCGAGCATGGTGCCGCGCGCGCCGAAGTCCGGCCAATCGCGCGCGTGCAGCAGCGGAAGCTCCCGGCCGCGCTGGCGGACGATCTGCCCGAGCAAGCCCGCGCCCCAGTTCAAGCCGCGCGCGTCGCGCGCCGAGATCGCGATCCCGCGCGGTGCGATCTCGAGCGTGAAGCCCTCCGCGGCGAGCGCGAGCGACGGATCGATCGCGAGCTCGATCGCGGGCGCGCCCTCCGTCGCGACTCGCGCCTCGAGCCCCGTGATCCGCCCCAGCGCTTCCTGCACGCGAGACTTCGCGCGCTCCGCCTCGGCCGGCCGGGCCGCGCGCACGCGAATCCCGGGCAGCGCGTCGAGTCGAAGCACGCCCGAGTCGATCCGCAGCTCGCGGGGCCGCGGCAGGAGCTCGAGCCCGTTCGCCATTGCCGACCTCCCCCAAGCGTGCCCCGGAGCAGCATGCCCCGCAGAACCACGATCGACAACGCGTGTGGTCCGCTTTGCTCTGCCGCCGGGGGGCTCGGCGCAGGCGCAGGGCGGCGCCACGGCCGCCTCGACGGAGGCTCACTTCAGCTCGGGGTCGTCGCGTACACCGCGCGCTCGAACCTCTCGAGCGTGTCGATCACCTTCGGATCGGCGGAGGGCAAGAGCTGCATCAGCAACACCGCCGTGCGTCGGCGCGTCGGATCGACCCAGAAGAACGTGTTGTGGACGCCCGCCCAGGTCCAGCTGCCCGCGGCGCGGCCGCCCGCGACGTCCTGCGTGTTCAGCATGTACGCGAGGCCCCAGCGCTTGATCTGTCCCGGCCAGAACTCGTACGGGATCGCCAGTGCGGGGTTGTCGCTCTCGAGCGGCGGAACCTCGATCTCGCCGATCGCGTTCTCTCCCATCTTCCTCACGGTCTCGGGCGCGAGCACGCGCACGCCGTCGAGCGCGCCGCCGCCGAGCAGCATGCGCGTGAAGCGCAGGTAGTCGGGGCCGGTCGAGAACAGCCCGCCGCCGCCCATGTGGAAGTCCGCGTCCTGCGGGAACTCCATCTCGATGCGCGCGATCGAGCCGTCGGGCTGGCGCTGGGTGGTGGCGACCAGCCGCCGCTGCATGTCGTCGCGCAGCAGGAAGCTCGTGTCCTTCATGCCGAGCGGTCCGAAGAACTCGTCCTGCAGGTAGCGCTCGAGCTTCCGGCCGCTCACCGCCTCGACGATCTTGCCCGCCCAGTCGATGCCGATCCCGTACTCCCAGCGCTCGCCGGGATCGCACAGGAGCGGCGCGCGGAGCGACGCGTTCAGACACGTGGCGATCGACGGCAGGCCTTGCTGCTCCATGTACCGGGCGACGTCCTGGTTGAACAGGTCGTAGGAGAAGCCGGAGGTGTGCGTGATCAGGTGTCGCAACGTGATCGCGCGCTTCGGCTTGCGCGTGCGCGGCTTGCCGCTCTCGTCGAAGCCGAGCAGGACCACGACCTCGCCGAGCTCGGGCGCGATCTCGGCCATCGGCTGGTCGAGACCGAGCTTGCCCTGCTCGACGAGCTTGACCGCCGCCGCCGACGTGATCGCCTTCGTCATCGACGCGATCCGGAACACCGAGTCGAGCGCGACCGGCGTCGCGGCGTCGGGCCCCGTGCGTCCGCGCGCGCCTTCGTAGAACACGCCGTTCTCGTCCGCGGCGAGGGCGACCACGCCCGGTGCGGTGTTGCTGGCGACGGCTTCTTCGAGAATGCGGTCGATCGGGCTCGCGGCCATCGTTTTCTCTCCTCGAGCGCTGGAGCGCCCGTCGCATGCTACTTCAGCGCCGAGACCCGCGTCGGAATCGAGCTCGGCGCCGCGCTGGGCGCTGCTAGAATCGGCGCGTGAACAAGCCCGTGCGCAACGTCTTGCTCGCGGCCGGGCTGTTCCTCCTGGGCGCGGTGGCCTTCAAGCTGCTCGACCCGAGCCTCGAGGGCACGCTCGACACCTGGACACTGGTCAGGATCCTGGCGCTGCTGTTCCTGGCCAACGGCCTCTACGGACTCGGGTCCGGGCGAGTCTACGGACGCAGCTGGGAGAAGTACTGGGGCGGCTGGTGCTACCGGACGGAAGAGCCCTTCTACTACTGGAGCTACACCCTGGGGCATCTTCTGATCGGGACGTTCCTGCTGTGGGTCAGGCGCTAGCGCGACGAGATTCTCTGTAGACTAGGGCGACGCTCGATCGCGTCTTCACGCTCCGCCCCGGGAGGTCCCATGAGCGAATCCGTCGCGCCGAAGCCGCTGCTGCCGTCGAAGGGGCAGGCGCGCGCCGATCCCTGGTCCATCCCGCTTGCGAAGATCGACGTCTCCGACGCCGAGCTGTTCGAGACCGACACGCTCTGGGGCTACTTCGAGCGGCTGCGCAAGGAGGATCCCGTCCACTACTGCGCGGAGAGCGAGGAGGGCCCCTTCTGGTCGGTGACGCGCTACGAGGACATTGTCCACGTCGAGAAGAACCACGAGATCTTCTCGTCCGCGCGCAGCATCGTGCTCTCCGACCCCGAGCCCGAGTTCCCCCTCGAGGCCGGCTTCATCACGATGGACGGCGAGAGGCACGACGCGCACCGTCGGGTCGCACAGCCCGTGGCTTCGCCGCGCAACCTGAAGGTGCTCGAGCCGCTGATCCGCGAACGCGTGATCGAGATCCTGGACGGTCTGCCGCGCGGCGAGACCTTCGACTGGGTCGATCGCGTGTCCGTCGAGCTCACGACCGGCATGCTCGCGACGCTCTTCGACTTCCCCTGGGAAGAGCGCCGCAAGCTCACGTTCTGGTCGGACATGGCGACGGCCAGCCCCGACCAGCTCGCCGCGATGGGCAGCTCGGAAGACGAGCGCCGCGTCGCGCTCATGGAGTGCCTCGGCGCGTTCCAGGCGCTGTGGAAGGAGCGAGAAGGCAAGCCGCAGGCGAATCGCCTGGATCTGGTGACCGCGCTCGCGAATGGCGCTGCCACCAAGGACCTCGAGCCGATGGACTATCTCGGCACGCTGATCCTGTTGATCGTGGGCGGCAACGACACGACGCGAAACTCGATCTCCGGCGGCATCGTGGCCCTGAACGAGAACCCGAAGGAATATCAGAAGCTGCGCGACGACCCGGCGCTGATCCCGAACATGGTGAGCGAGATCATCCGCTGGCAGACGCCGCTCGCCTACATGCGGCGCACCGCGACGCGGGACACGGAGCTCGGCGGAAAGAAGATTAAGAAGGGCGACAAGGTCGCCATGTGGTACGTGTCCGGCAATCGCGACGAGAGCGCGATCGAGCGCGCGAACGAGTTCCTGATCGATCGCAAGGACGCGCGGCAGCACCTGTCGTTCGGCCTGGGCATCCACTTCTGCATGGGCAGCCGGCTCGCCGAGATGCAGCTGCGGATCCTCTGGGAGGAGATCCTCGAGCGCTTCCACTTCGTCGAAGTGGTCGGCAAGCCGGTTCGCGTCCGCTCGAGCTTCGTGAAGGGCTTCGTCGAGCTTCCGGTGCGCGTCCACCCGTGGTGATTCGGCATATCTCGGCGCGCGCGTCGACGCGCCGCGCGGCACGGTCGGGATCCTAAGCCCTGCGAAAATCGCGCCAGGCGAGACCCGTCAGCCCGAGCGCGATCAGCGCGGGCGTTGCCGGCTCGGGAATCGGGCCGCTGCTCACCGTGAAGTCGATGTCGTCGATCGCGACGTTGTAGGCGTCGGGTCCCCAGAGAATGCGGATACCGTCGCTGCGGGTCTCGACCAGGGAGACCTGCGTCGGCGTGCTGCCGAGCACAGTGATCGGCCCGGACGAGACGAGCGGGGTGCCGTCGCCGCCCAGGATCGCGTACTGCGAGCTGCGGCTGGCGTTCGGGTAGGCGCCCAGCGAGAAGCCGTTGAGTGTCACGGAGTAGCCGGACGCCGGACTGAGGAAGATCTCCGCGGTTCCCAGCGCACCCAAGCCGGTCCCGTAAGCGACGTTCTCGAGACCGCTGTACTGCGAGCTCCAGAAGAGAGGGGGTCGGGACCGAGCTCCGGGCCGTTGCGGTAGTAGATCACGTCGAGCGCCCCGGCTTGATCGCCGTAGCTCTGCAGCACTTCGCGTCCGTTGGCGCAGGCGTTGGTGGTGCTGAGGTCGCAGATGTCGCCGTCGAACGTCAGCACCACGGCCCGGGCGGGGAATGCGACCGCCGCCGCCACCAAGCCGAGTACGAGTGCCGTCGCGCGCATGCCGGTCTCTTGCTGGAACCAATCCTGGGCCATGGTACAAGCTCGACCGCTTCGAAGGCCACATCATCGTCGCAGGCGCCGCTGATCCGTCACCGCGCCACAAATTCGAGGGCTTCGCGGTAGCATCAGGGGGCGACCATCGCGGAGGATACGCGGATGCAAAGGAGCTTCGGACTCGCACTTCTCGCAGCGTTCGTGTTCGTCGCGCGGATCGCGAGCGCGGACGAGACGTGTCTCTCCCCGTTCATGCCCAAGATCACCGGCCAGGAAGACTACGTCTACGTCTACACACTGGGCGTCGAGGGCCTGGGCGACGGCAACGACAAATTGGTGACGCTCGGCGCGAATCCGAAGCGCGCGGGCTACGGCAAGGTCGTGCACCAGGTGTCGATGCCGGGCCGGCACGAGGCGCACCACGGCGACTTCAGCGACGACCGCCGCTACCTGTGGCTGGGCGGACTCGACACCAGCCAGATCTTCGTGTTCGACGTCGCGTCCGACCCGGGCAAGCCGAAGCTCGCCAGGACGATCACGGACTTCGTGGCGAAGTCCGGCGGCGTGGTCGGGCCCCACAGCTTCACGGCCTACCCCGGCCGCATGCTGATCGCGAGCCTCTCGAACGACAAGGACGGCGGCGGCAAGACGGCGCTGGTCGAGTTCAACAACGCGGGCGAATTCATCCGCACGGTCTGGATGCCGGCCGGCGCGGAGTACGGCTACGACGCGCGCATCAACGTCGACCTGAACCGCATGCTGACGTCGTCGTTCACGGGCAAGAAGAACTACATGCGCCCGCTGCCCGAGCTGATGGGCGACGCGGAGGCGATGAAGAACTTCGGCAACACCATGGTGGTCTGGGACGCGCACGCGCGGAAGGCGCTGCAGACGCTGCAGGTGCCGGGCGCGCCGCTCGAGATCCGCTGGGCGCTGCAGCCGCGACACCATTATGCGTTCACCACGGCGGCGCTCACCGCGCGGCTCTGGGGCGTGTTCCGCAAGGACGACGGAACCTTCGAGGCGGTCGACCTGGCGCCGATCGGGGATCCGGCGAGCCCGCCGCTGCCGGTCGACATCAGCATCTCGGCCGACGACCGCTTCCTGTTCGTCGACACCTTCATCGACGGCAAGGTCCGCGTCTTCGACGTCTCGAATCCGCGCAAGCCCTTCGTCGTGCACGAACAGAAGATCGGCGAGCAGCTCAACATGGTCTCGCAGAGCTGGGACGGGAAGCGGCTCTACTTCAGCTCGTCGCTGCTCTCGAAGTGGGACAAGACGGGCGACGCGAACGAGCAGTTCGTGAAGGCGTACGCGTGGGACGGGAAGCAGCTCGCGCAGCTGTTCGCGGTCGACTTCACGGCCGAGAAGCTCGGGCGTCCGCACCTGATGCGCTTCGGCCAGGAGGGCTTCTGGGTCGCGAAGAAGGACGCCGTTCCCGCGGCGGGCGAGTGACGCTCGCGCGCAGCGCGCGGCTCGCGCTCGTCTGCGCCTTCGGCGCAGCGGTCGTCGCGTCGCGCGCGGCTTCGGGTCCGCTCTACGAGGCGCCGGCGCCGGGCAGCTACGAGCTGCCGGCGATCGAGCGCGTGCAGCCGCACGCGCTGGTCGACCCGGCCGGGCAGAGCTCGAGCTTCCCCGCGCTCGCGCCGGGGCAGGTGGCCGTGGTCGCGTTCGTGTACCGCGGCTGTCACGAAGCGCAGGGTTGTCCGGCCTCGCTCGCGCTCCTGCGCCAGCTCGACCGCAAGCTCGAGGCCGACCCCGCGCGCGCGGCTCGCGTGCGGCTCGCCAGCGTGAGCTTCGATCCCACGAACGACACGCCCGAGCGCATGGGCGAGCTGCGCGAGATGATGGCGCCGAAGACCGACTGGGCGTTCCTCACGCCCGGCGATCCGGCCGTGCTCGCGGCGCTGCTCGCCGACTACGGCCAGGACGCGACGCCGCTCGAAAACGGCTCGTACCGGCACGTGCTGAAGGTGTTTCTGGTCGACGATCGACTGCGCGTGCGCAACGTCTACTCGGCCGGCCTGCTCGACCCCGCGCTCGTGATCGCGGACATCGACACGGTCACCAGCGAGCCCCGCTGACGCCCCCGCTCATTCCCGGTTCGTGAGGATCTGCTCGAAGATCGAGCTCGCGGCCTCGACCTGATCGATTGCGACCCACTCGCTCGAGGTGTGGGCCTGCGCGATCGAGCCCGGCCCGAACACCACGCCGGGAATGCCGTGCGCCCCGAACACGCCGGCGTCGGTTCCGAACCCGACGCTGGACGGAGCCGGGTCGAGCGCCGCCATTCGCAGCGCCGCCTGCACTGCGCGCACCGAGGGATCCTCGTCCGGGGTCGCGAGCGAGGCCTTCTCGAGCGAGCACCACTCGACGCGCACGCCGTCGAGCGCGTGCTTGGCGAGCATGCCCTCGAGCTCGGCGAGCACGCTGACTTCGTTCTCGCCCGGCAGGCAGCGGCGATCGAGCAAGAGCCAGGCGTCGTCGGGCACGATGTTGGTCGCGGTTCCGCCGCCGATCTGCCCGACGGAGAGCGTGCCGTGGCCGAGCTGCCGGTCGTTGCGCCGCGCGATCTCGGCGGCGAGCTCGTCGAGCGCGAGCACCGCGCGCGACAGCGCGAGCACCGCGCTGCGGCCGCGCTCGGGCTCCGAGCTGTGACAGGCGATGCCGCTCGCGCGCAGCCGCGCGTGCACGATGCCCTTGTGGCGCGTCACCACGCGCAGCTCGGTCGGCTCGGTCGCGATCACCCAGTCGGGCGGGTGCGCGGCGAGGTGGTCGATCACGTCCTCGACGCCGCGCGAGCCGAGCTCCTCGTCGGCCTCGCCGACCACGATCACGTTCCGGCGCAGCGTGCCCTGCTCGAGCACGCGCTCGAGCGCGGCGATCAGCGCCGCCATCCCGGCTTTGGTGTCGCAGGAGCCGCGCCCGAACACCCGTCCGTCGGCCACGCGCGGATCGAAGGGCGGGATCTCCATGCCGTCGACCGGCACGGTGTCGAGGTGCGAGGCGATCAGGATCGTCTCGCCGGCGTCGGCGACCGTGGCCTGTGCGACCACGGACGGCCGGTCCGGATCGCCCACCAGCTCGGCGTCGAGCCCCAGGCGCCGGAGCTGCTGGCGCAGGTGCTCCGCGTAGCGGCGCTCGCCCACGATCGCGGGATCCTGGTCCGAGCGCCGCATCGGGTTCACCGACGGGATCGCGACGTACTCGCGCAGGTAGCGGATGCACGGGCTCTGACGCACGCCCGGCAGTCTAGCGCAGGCCTCAGAGCTCCCAGATCAGATTCACGTACAGCCGGTTCTGCAGCAGATCCTTGCGCTTGGTCACCGGATGTTCCCAGCCGACGCCGAGCGACATCTCCTGCATAAGCTGCATGCGCGCTCCGATCGTGAACGACACGATGTCGTTCCCGTCCACGTCCGACGCGCCGAAGTTCAGCACGTCGTTGCCCTCCTCGGGCTGGATCCCGAGCAGCGGGAACACGGCCTGGAGCGGAACCCGGGTGCCATCGGCGAGCTCCACCGGCATCTGCCCGTCGCCCTCGCTCATGTAGTGGATGCCGTTCAGCTCCACGAGCGGCGTGAAGCCCGCCATCAGCGGCCAGGCGACGTGCAGGTTCCAGAACAGCGGGCTCGAGTTCTCCTTGCCGTTGATCGGCAGCTCGGCCGCGACGTTGGCCAGGATCCGGACCGGGCCCGGTCCCCAGCCCATCGAGACGCCCGGGATCCAGATGCCGTGGCCGTTCCCGGCCAGGATGTCCGAACTCCCCTGTGCGGTTTTGAACCTCACACTGGGTGACAAAATGAACCGCTCCTCGGGCATGTCGACGAGCGTGTACTTCAGGCCCGCCATCAGGTCTTCCCAGCCGCCGGCTTTGTCGTCGAGCAGGGACAGGTCGGGCCGGAACTCCATCCAGCCGTCCTGCGTCGCGATCAGCGAGAGCCGCTCCGTGAGCGCGACACGCACCTGCAGCGCGTAGACCGTGGCGTCGCCGCCCGCGGTGACGCTGTCGTCGGGAAACTCGTGCCAGATGTAGTACGCGGAAACGCCCGTCGTCGCGAATGGATCCTCGAATACGTATGGCATCGACAGCGGCGCGACGAAGCCGTCGTAGCGTGCAATTCGGTCACAGCGGAAGTCGGGGAGCAGTCCCTCGCATTTCTCCTCGGCCGCCGCGGACGCGGCGAGCGTGGCTGCGAGCAGAAGAACCCCGGACATCGAGACACAGCGGCTGCGGATCACGGATCACCTCCGCCCAGAGCCCGGTGCACGCGTCGTGCCACTTGACGGCCCGGCGGCCGTTTCTAGAGATCTCGCTGAGTCCACCTGGAGGAATCACTCATGGCGTTGTTTCGATACGGACGGGATCTCGACCCGTTGAACGCTCTGTCCCGCTTGCAGCAGGAGCTGGAGCGGACGTTCGACAGTCCATTCGGCCACGGCCTGGGCTTGCTCGGCCGCGGCGTGCATCCGGCGATCAACATCTTCAAGAGCGGCGAGGACGTGGTGCTGCGCATCGAGGTTCCGGGCTTCGCACCCGAAGACCTCGGAGTCACGAGCCAGGGTCAGACCCTGATCGTGAGCGGCAAGCCGGCCGCGCAGCCGCAGGTCACGGGCAGCTATCACCGGCGCGAGCGCGCGACCGGCGAGTTCTCGCGCTCGATTCAAACGCCGCGCGAGGTCGATCCCGCGCGCGCGACCGCGCAGTGCAAACACGGCGTGCTGACCATCCGCGTGCCCGCGCGGGAAGAGGTCAAGCCGCGCCAGATCAGCATCACGGGAGGATGAACGAGATGGCGAACATCGATGTCGCACGCGAGCACACCAAGCAGCCGAGTCCCGAGCAGAACACGCGCCCCGGTCGCAGCTATCCGCCGAACGTGGACATCCTCGAGACCGAGCAGGGCTTGCGGCTGTGGGCCGATCTGCCCGGGGTGGACCAGAGCTCGATCGACGTCGAGCTCGTCGACGACGTGATCACGATCCGCGGCCGCGTCTCGACCGAGGAGTACGGGAGCCTGCAGCCGGTCTACACCGAGTACAACGTGGGCAACTACGAGGCGCGCTTCCGCCTGTCGAGCACGATCGACGGCGCACGCATCTCGGCCAAGCTCGCCAACGGCGTGCTCGAGCTCGAGCTACCGAAGGTCGAGGCCGCGAAGCCCCGCAAGATCGAGATCCACTAGGACCCGACTTCCTTCAGATAGCGCGACACCCCTTCCTCGACGGTCAGGAAGGGGATGTCGCAGCCCGAAGCGCGCAGCGCCGAGATGTCGGCCTGGGTAGAGCTCTGGTAGCTGCCGCGCAGCCCGGGCGGGAAGGGCACGTACTCGATTCGGCCGCGCCCGTGGTGCGCGATCACCGCGCGCGCGACGTCGTTGAAGGTCTGCGCGCGGCCGGTGCCGACGTTGAAGATGCCGGACGCGCGCGGGTGGTCGAGGAACCACAGGTTCACCGCCACGACGTCGTCGACGTACACGAAATCGCGTCGCTGCTCGCCGGGGCCGTAGCCGTCGGAGCTCTCGAAGAGCCGCACCCCCTCGCCGCCGTCGCGGAGCTGCAGGTGGTTCTTCCACGCCACGCTCGCCATCTCGCCCTTGTGCGCCTCGCGCGGGCCGTACACGTTGAAGTAACGCAGCCCCACGACCTGGCTGCGCGCGCTCGAGGCGTGGCTCCGCACCCAGCGGTCGAACAGCACCTTCGACCAGGCGTACAGGTTGAGCGGCTTCTCGAGCGCCGGATCCTCGCGGAACACCGGGCCCATGCCGTAGACCGAGGCGGACGAGGCGTAGATCAGCGGGATGCCGCGCGCGGTCGCGAAGGCGTACAGGGACTTCGAGTACTCGTAGTTGTCGGCCAGCATGCGCTGGCCGTTCCACTCCATGGTGTTGGAGCAGGCGCCCTGGTGGAAGAGCGCGTCCACGCGGTCGAGCTCGCCCGCCGCCACGCGCGAAAGGAAACTCTGCTTGTCGACGACGTCCCGGAAGTCGCAGTCGACCAGGTTCCGGAACTTCTGGCCGTCCGTGAAATCGTCGACCAGCAGCAAGTCGCTCCGGCCGCGCGCGTTCAGCGCCCGCACCAGGTTGCTGCCGATGAAGCCCGCTGCGCCCGTGACGACGATCAAACTCGACTCCCGTTCGGTCGAGCCGGTATGCTGCCGCGCCGTGAAGCACGCCGCCAGCGAAGACGAGCTCGCCCGCTATCGGCGCGACGGGTTCTTCGTGCGCGAGCGCGTGTTCGGGCCGTCCGAGCTGGCGGACATGCGCGCAGCCGTCGAGGCCGTACACGCACGCGTGTCCGAGGCCGCCGCGGCGGGGAATGCGGCCGAGGTCGAGCGCATCGACGGCAAGCGCTACCAGGAGCTGGTCGGCTCGCTGGTGAAGTGGGAGTGGCATTCGCTGCGCGCGGACGTGCGCTCGATGGAGCCGTTCCTGCACCTCGACGCCGGGCTCGAGCGGCTCGTGGACGATCCGCGCCTGTGGCAGCCGGTCACCGCGCTGTGCGGCACTTCGCTGCTCGCGCTGTTCACCGACAAGCTGAACTTCAAGCGCCCGGGCGGCGCCGAGTTTCCGTGGCACCAGGACAGTCCGTACTTCGTGTTCGACTGTCCGCACGTCGACCGGCTGGTGTCGCTACAGGTCTACCTCGACGACGCCACGCTCGCGAACGGCTGTCTGTGGATGATTCCCGGCTCGCACCTGCACGGTCGCCTGCCGTGCTTCGAGGACCAGGGCACGCTCGGCCGGCTCTACACCGATGTGGAACGGGCGCTGCCGGGCGCGAAGCCCCTGCCGATCGAGGCGCCCGCCGGCTCGGTGATCTTCTTCAACGGCGACGTCGTGCACGGCTCGCGAAGCAACGAGACCGCGTCGAGCCGGCGCGCGTTCGTGCTCACCTATCAGCCCGCGGGCTTCACCCAGTTCCGAAGGCCCGGCGCGCGGCCGGTGCGGCTCGCGCACGAGCTCAAGGCCGCAGACGAATCAGCCCCTCCTGCGTGACCGACGCGACCAGCTCCCCCGCGCGCGTGAACACGCTGCCGCGGTTGAAGCCGCGCGCGCCCGCGGCGCGCGGGCTGTCCTGCGCGTAGAGCAGCCACTCGTCGGCGCGGAACGGCCGGTGGAACCACATCGCGTGGTCGAGGCTCGCGGTCTGGAACTTCTCGCTCCACCACGAGACGCCGTGCGGGAGGTTGCTCGTGTCGAGCAGCGTCAGGTCCGACGCGTAGGCCAACACGCATTGGTGGAGCGCCCGGTCGTCGGGCAGCGCGTCGACGGCGCGGAACCAGACGTTCTGGAACGGCGGCTTCTTCTCGGGCGCGAACTCGTCGACCGGATCGAGCGGCCGCACCTCGATCGGGCGGTCGCGCAGGAAGGTCGAGCGGAACTTCTCGGGGATGCGGTCGGCGTGCTTCTCGCGCAGCTGCACCTCGTTCAAGAGCCCCTCGGGGCCCGGCACGTCCGGCATCTGGATCTGGTGCTCGAGCCCGGGCTCGTCGACCTGGAACGACGCGGCCAGGTTGAAGATCGCCTTGCCGTGCTGGATCGCGACCACGCGCCGGGTCGTGAAGCTCGAGCCGTCGCGGATCCGGTCGACGTCGTACAGGATCGGCACCTTCGGATCGCCCGGCCGCAGGAAGTAAGCGTGGAACGAGTGCGCGGCGCGCCCCTCGACCGTGCGCGCGGCCGCGACCAGCGCCTGCCCGAGCACCTGCCCGCCGAAAACGCGCTGCCAGCCGTCCTGCGGGCTGCGCCCGCGGAACAGGTTCACCTCGATCGGCTCCAGGTCGAGCAGCTCGATCAGACCGCGAAGTACGCGCTTCACGCCGAGAGATCTAGGTCAACTCCGCGCGCGGCGGAACCCCAGCGCGCAGAACCCCACCGCTCCGACTGCGATCAGCGAGGCGACTCCCGCCTCGGGGACCGGCGAGGCGGAGAGCTGGTCGAGGCTTCCCGTCACGCCGACCTCGGTGCCTTCGCCGTCGTGGAAGGACCAGCGCATCCAACCCGTGGGGAAGCTCGTGCGGTCCCAAGGAAACGTCGCGAGAGAGGTCGAGTGCAGCGGGAGGCCGGGTCCGCCTCCGACCAGGTCGAACTGCACCTGCGTCGGCACGAGGCTGGCTCCCGGGTGCGGCCCCGGTTCGCCGACGAAAGCGTGGGCCCTGAGCAGGCTCCCGTACGCTCCGGCGGTGTACAGCTCGTTGTCCTGCACCTCGATTGAGAAGCCGCCCGTCGGATAGTCGGGATTCTCGAAGCTGGTTTCGGTGACAAAGCTCCCGACTTCGGTATGAAAGACCGAGGCTGGCCACGCGAACACGTAGACCGCGGCCTCGGGCCGTAGCGGGTCGGAGGTCTCGGGAACCACGTACGCCGGCTCTGTCGCGTCGTCGAGGACGAAGTAGCCGGTGAAGCGCCCTCCGATCTGAAGCGATCCGCCGAGCGCCGCCTCGGGGTCGTCCATCCGAACGCCGTCCGCATAGCCATCCACGTCGTAGATGCTGCCCTCGAAGTCGACGCGAATCAGGGCAGCTCGAGCGGTGGGAGCACAAAGGAACGTGGCCAAACAGAACAGTGGCGCGGCCAGACCAGCAGCAACTTTGTGAGTCACCGATCGACTATAAGCTGAAAGCAGCGCTGGAGGTGGACTGTAAGCCGGGTCCTGTCCCGCGCTCCCCTTGCGGGGCGTGCGGCGAGGATCATTCGTCTAGGCCCGCCGTTGCCGACGGGCTCGAGCACTCTGACCCGGACACTCCGAGCGCGCGCGTTGCCGCGCGGACTCATTCAGACGGGCCGTCTTCGACAGTGTCCCTATTCGAGCTTGCTCCAGGAGGGGTTTGCCTCGCCGCCGGTCACCCGGCTGTCGCGCGTGGGCTCTTACCCCACGATTTCAACCTTACCGCTGCGCGTCCGAAGACGGGCAGGTTGGCGGTGTGATTTCTGTTGCACTTTCCCTGAGGTCGCCCTCGGTGGCCGTTAGCCATCTCCCTGCCCTGTGGAGCCCGGACTTTCCTCTCCCCGCGCGCGCCCGAAGACGGGCACGGGCAGCGATCCTCCGTCCACCTCCAGCGGGCCGAGTATAGTCACCGGCCGGAAGGAGCGCCGGAATGCGCCGAGTCGTGCTCGTGGTTGCTTTCGCGTTCGTCGCTGCGGTCGCGGCCTGCGCGCAGCTCTGGCCCGAACGACTGGCGGTGAACGCGCCGCTGGTCGGCATGTTCCTGGGCGCCGATCCGCCGCCGAAGTCGGAGCTCGAGGCGCGCATGAAGCTGCCCACCGGCTTCACCGTGGGCCTGTACGCGGACGGCATCCGCAACGCGCGTTTCATCCGCTTCAGCTCGGCGGGCGATCTGCTCGTGTCGTCGCCCCGCGAGGGGAAGGTGTTCCTGCTCGAGCGCGACGCGAACGGCGACGGCCGCGCGGACGGCAGGCGCGTGCTGCTCGAGGGTCTGGACCGGCCGCACGGCCTCGCCTTCGTGGGCGACCAGCTGTACGTCGCCGAGATGGGCGCGATCGTGCGCGTGGGCTTCGACGCGGCCGCGCGCGCCACCGTGGGCGAGCGCCAGACCGTGCTGCCGGGCCTGCCGGAGGGCGGCAACCACTGGACCAAGACCCTCGGCCTCGGGCCGGACGGCTGGCTCTACGTATCGATCGGCTCGACCTGCAACGCCTGTCTCGAGGAGGACGAGCGGCGCGCGACCCTGGCGCGGCTCCAGCCCGACGGCACGGGCTTCGAGCTGTACGCCGCGGGCCTGCGCAACTCCGCCGGCTTCGACTGGCGGCCGGTTGACGGGGGGCTGTACGCGACCGACAACGGCCGCGACATGCTCGGCGACGACTTCCCGCCCTGCGAGCTGAACCGGATCGAGTCCGGCCGCTTCTACGGCTGGCCGTTCGTGAACGGGATGACTGTGGCCGACCCCGACTTCGGCGGGCAGGGCGGGGCGAAGGAGGCGAGCGCCACGCAGCCAGTGCACGGCTTCGGCGCGCACACCGCCCCGCTCGGCATGCGCTTCTACCGCGGCAGCGCCTTCCCCGAGCGCTACCGCGGCCAGGCCTTCGTGGCGCTGCACGGCTCCTGGAACCGGACCACCAAGAGCGGCTACAAGGTGGTGCTGCTCGAGTGGCCGGCCGACGGCGGCGCGATCGTCGAGTCCGACTTCCTGACCGGCTTCGAGGTCGGCGGCAACGTGATCGGCCGGCCGGTCGACGTCGAGGCCGGACCGGACGGCGCGCTCTACGTCTCGGACGACTTCGGCGGCGCGGTCTACCGCGTGGCCTACACCGGCGAGAGCGCCGCGAAGTAGAATCCCCGCCGGGAGATCCGATGAACGATTCGACCGGCCACACGACCCTGCGCGCGGAAGAGGCGCCGGCACACGGCATGACGATCGCGGTCACGGCGCGCGAGGCGCCGGGCCGGATGGCGATCCTCTCCGACGCGGGCTCGCTCAGCTACGGCGAGCTGAACGCGCGCGCGAATCAGCTCGTGCGCGCGCTCGCCGCGCGCGGCGTGGGCAAGGGCGATGCGATCGCGCTGTTGTGCTCGAACCGGCCGGAGTTCGCGGTGACCTACGCGGCCGCGCTGCGCGGCGGCCTGCGGCTCACCTGCATCAACTGGCACCTGCAGCGCGACGAGATCGCCTACATCGTCGAGAACTGCGAGGCGCGCGCGTTCCTGGCCGATGCCCGCTTCGCGGAGGCCGCCGCGGACGTCGCGCGCGAGGCGAGCAAGGCGTCGTTGCGGCTCGCGATCGGCGGCCCGATCGCGGGTTTCGAGAGCTACGACAGCGCGCTCGCGCTCGAGAGCGACGTCGACGTCGAACAGCCCGTGCTCGGCAGCACCATGCTCTACACCTCGGGCACGACCGGTCGACCCAAAGGTGTGTACCGCCGGCAGACGCCGCCCGCGGGCGGGCTCGCGCGCGAGATCGGAAAGATCGCCAGGTACAGGCCCGACAGCGACCGCATGCTGTGTACGGGGCCGCTGTACCACGCGGCGCCGCTCGCGTTCAATCTGATTGCGCCGCTCGCCGCCAGCATCGGCACCGTGCTGATGGACCGCTGGGACGCGGCCGTCGCCCTGCGCCTGATCGAGGAGCACCGCGTCACGCACACGCACATGGTCGCGACCATGTTCCACCGCCTGCTCGCGCTGCCCGACGACGTGAAGGCGCGAAACGACCTGTCGTCGCTGCGCGTGCTGCTGCACGGCGCCGCGCCCACGCCGGTGCACGTGAAGAAGGCGCTGATCGACTGGCTCGGCCCGATCGTCTACGAGTACTACGCGGCCACCGAGGGCGGCGGCACGTTCATCACCAGCGAAGAGTGGCTGACGCGGCCCGGCTCGGTCGGCCGGCCGGCCGACCCGGGCAATCTCGTGATCCGCGACGACGACGGCCTCGACCTCGCGACCGGTGCGGTCGGCACGATCTGGTTCCGCGCGCCGCCGGTCGGCCGCTTCGAGTACTTCGGCGACGCCAAGAAGACCCAGTCGAGCTACGATGGCGACTGGTTCACGATGCGCGACATGGGCTACCAGGACGAGCAGGGCTACGTGTTCCTCACCGGCCGCACCTCGGAGCTGATCATCTCGGGCGGTGTGAACATCTACCCGGCCGAGATCGACGCCGTGCTGCTCATGCACCCGGCGGTGGCCGACGCGGCCGCGGTGGGCGTTCCGAACGAGGAGTTCGGCGAGGAGGTCCGCGCGGTGGTGCAGCTCGAGCCCGGCTCCGCGCCGAGCGAGGCGCTCGCGCGCGAGCTGATGGAGCACTGCCGCACGCGGCTCGCGCACTTCAAGTGCCCGCGCGGCGTCGACTTCGACGCGGCGCTGCCGCGCAGCGAGGCGGGCAAGGTGCAGCGCCGCACGATCCGCGAGCGCTACTGGCAGGGTCTTGGCCGGCAGATCTAGAGCGGCGCGGCGTTCGTGAGTTTCCGGGCTCTGCTCGTCATCGTCGTCGTTCTCGTGAGCGCGCAAGAGCGCGCGCGGAGTGCGGAGCTGCCGCCGGAGCACTGGACGATCGTGCACTGCGGCTCCGTGCTGCTCGTGCCCGGACAGGCGGCGCGCGGCGAGACGACGCTGGTCGTGCACGAGGGGCGCATCGCCGAGATCCTGCCGGGCATCGTCACGCCCGACGCGGTCATGGCCGGCAAGCGCGGCGACTTCGAAGTGATCGACCTGCGCGAGGCGTTCGTGATGCCGGGTCTGATCGACGCGCACGTGCACCTCACCTTCGAGCACGACGCCGAGGCCCGCCTGCGCCGCGTGACCGAAGACGACGCGGACGCGGCGCTACGCGGATCGGTGTACGCGAGGCGCACGCTCGAGGCGGGCTTCACGTCGGTGCGCGACCTCGGCGGCGGGCCGGCGGTGTTCGCGCTGCGCGACGCGATCGCGACCGGCCTGATCCCCGGTCCGCGCATGCTGGTGGCGGGCTACGCGATCTCGCCCACGGGCGGACACGGCGATCGCAGCAATGGCTACCGCGAGGATCTGTTCGACGAGCCCGGCGCGTTCCTCGGCATCGCCGACGGGCCGTACCAGGCGCGCAAGGCGGTGCGCGCGCAAGTGAAGCGCGGCGCGGACCTGATCAAGCTGACCGCGACCGGCGGCGTGCTCTCCAACACCAGCGCCGGCACCGACGTGCAGTTCAAGGACGACGAGCTCGAGGAGATCGTGAGCACCGCGCACATGCTCGGCCGCAAGGTGGCGGCGCACGCGCACGGCACCAAGGGCGTGAACGCGGCGCTGCGTGCCGGCGTCGACTCGATCGACCACGGCACGTTCCTCGACGCCTCGTCGATCGAGCTGTTCAAGAAGACCGGCGCCTGGTACGTGCCGACCGTGACCGCGGGCAAGACCGTCGAGGAGCGCGCCAAGCTGCCCGGCTACTACCCGCCCGCGGTCGCCGAGAAGGCGCGCGCGGTCGGCCCGCAGATCCAGGACGCGCTGCGCCGCGCGCAGGCGGGCGGCGTGCGGATCGCGTTCGGCACCGACGCGGGCGTGTTCCCGCACGGCGAGAACGCGCGCGAGCTCGCCTACATGGTCGAGGCGGGTCTCTCGCCGATGGACGCGCTGCGCGCCGCCACGATCGGCGCAGCCATGCTGCTCGGCATCGAGTCGGAGGTCGGCACGCTCGAGGTCGGCAAGTCCGCGGACCTGGTCGCGACGCGCCGCACGCCGCTGGTCGACGTCACCGAGCTCGCGCGCGTGATCTTCGTGATGCGCGCGGGCACCGTCTACAAGCGCGAGTAGCGCGCGGGAGTGAAGCTTGATCGTCGCGTGTCTCGACCTCGAGGGCGTGCTCGTGCCCGAAATCTGGATCAACGTCGCCGAGCGCACCGGCATCGCCGAGCTGCGCCGCACCACGCGCGACGAGCCGGACTACGACAAGCTGATGCGCGCGCGGCTCGCGATCCTGGACCAGCACGAGCTCGGGCTGCGCGAGATCCAAGGAGTGATCGACACGCTCGAGCCGCTGCCCGGCGCGCTCGCGTTCCTGAACGGGCTGCGCGAGCGGTACCAGGTGCTGATCCTCTCAGACACGTTCTACGACTTCGCGAAGCCGCTGCTGCGCAAGCTCGGCTTCCCCGCGCTGTTCGCGCACGACCTGGTCGTCGCGCCGTCCGGCCGCATCACCGGCTACCGGCTGCGCATGCCCGACCAGAAGCGGCAGAGCGTCGAGCACCTGCGCGCGCTCGCCTTCCAGGTGATCGCGGCGGGCGACAGCTACAACGACACCAGCATGCTCGGAGCCGCGCACGCGGGCATCCTGTTCCGCCCGCCGGCGAACGTGATCGCCGAATTTCCGCAGTTCCCCGTCACGCGCGACTATGCGGAGCTCGAACGCGCCTTCGAAAACGCCGCGCGTCTCATTGCGACGGCCGCGAGCTAGCGCCTATACTGCGCCGCGCCGAGGAGGATCCCCCGATGGCCGATGCCCCGCTGGTGCGCCAGCCCGGCTCCTTGATCAAGAAGCGCCGCGACGGAACGCTCGAGGTTCCGGACAACCCGACGATCGCCTACGTCGAGGGCGACGGCACGGGCCGCGACATCTGGAGGGCGTCGGTGCGCGTGTTCGACGCCGCCGTCGCGAAAGCCTTCGCGGGGCGGCGCAAGATCGGCTGGCACGAGGTGCTCGCGGGTCAGAAGGCGTTCGACCGCACCAAGACCTGGCTGCCCGACGAGACCGTCGACACGTTCCGCAAGTGTCTGGTCGGCATCAAGGGTCCGCTGACCACGCCGATCGGCGGCGGCATCCGCAGCTTGAACGTCGCCCTGCGCCAGATCCTCGACCTGTACGTGTGTCTGCGTCCGGTGCGCTGGTACGAGGGCGTGCCGAGCCCGGTGAAGCACCCCGAGCTCGTCGACATGGTGATCTTCCGCGAGAACACGGAAGACATCTACGCGGGCATCGAGTGGAAGGCCGGCTCGCCGGAAGCGAAGAAGGTGATCGCGTTCCTGCAGAAGCAGATGAAGGTGAAGTCGATCCGCTTCCCGACCACCAGCGGCATCGGCATCAAGCCCGTCTCGCGCCAGGGCACCGAGCGGCTGGTGCGCGCGGCCCTCGACTACGCCCTCGAGCACAAGCGCAAGTCGCTGACGCTCGTGCACAAGGGCAACATCATGAAGTACACCGAAGGCGCCTTCCGCGACTGGGGCTACAAGCTGGTCAAGAAGGAATACGCCGGGCGCGCGATCGGCTGGGACGACTGCGACGGCAAGCCGCCGAGCGGACAGCTCTTGGTGAAGGACTCGATCGCGGACATCACGCTGCAGCAGGTGCTGACGCGCCCCGACGAGTTCGACGTGATCGCGACCATGAACCTGAACGGCGACTACCTGTCCGACGCGCTGGCCGCGCAGGTCGGCGGGATCGGCATCGCGCCGGGCGCGAACATCAACTACAAGACCGGCCACGGCATCTTCGAGGCGACGCACGGCACCGCGCCGAAGTACGCCGACCAGGACAAGGTGAACCCGAGCTCGGTGATCCTCTCCGGTGTCATGATGCTCGACCACATGGGCTGGGGCGCCGCGGCGCGGCTGATCGACCGCGGCATCTCGCGCGCGATCGCGCAGAAGCGCGTGACCTACGACTTCCACCGCCTGATGGACGGCGCCACGCTCCTCCGCTGCTCGGAGTTCGGCGACGCCATCATCGAGAACATGGAGTAGGGGACGTGAAGCGACCGAAGATCTCTCTCGTCGGCGCGGGCAACATCGGCGGCGTTCAGGCCCAGCTGATCGCTCAGAAAGGACTCGGCGACGTCGTGCTGCTCGACGTGGTCGAGGGCGTGCCGCAGGGCAAGGTGCTCGACATCGACCACGCGCTCGACGGCTGGGCCTCGAACGTCCGCATCGTCGGCACCAACGACTACAAGGACACGGCCGGTTCCGACTTGTACATCGTCACGGCCGGCATCGCGCGCAAGCCCGGCATGTCGCGCGACGATCTCTTGAACACGAACCTCGGCATCATCAAGAGCGTCGCGAAAGGCATCAAGGAGCACTCGCCGGGCGCCATCGTGATCGTGGTCTCGAACCCGCTCGACGCGATGGTCTACGCCATGAAGGAGCTGACCGGCTTCCCGAAGGAGCGCGTGGTCGGCATGGCCGGCGTGCTCGACTCGGCGCGCTTCCGCTTCTTCGTCGCGCAGGAGCTCGGCGTGGCCGTGCAGGACGTGGTCGCGCTCGTGCTCGGCGGACACGGCGACACGATGGTGCCGCTGCCGCGGCTCTCGAGCGTGAACGGCATCCCGCTCCAGTCACTGCTCGGAAAGGACAAGCTCGCGGCGATCGTGAAGCGCGTGCAGGACGCGGGCGGCGAGATCGTCGGGCTGCTCAAGACGGGCTCCGCGTTCGTCTCGCCGGCGGCCGCTTCGGTGACCATGGCCGAGGCGATCCTGCGCGACCAGAAGCGCGTGCTGGCCTGCGCGGCGTACCTCGACGGCGAGTACGGGGCGCGCGGCATCTACATGGGCGTGCCGGTGCTGCTCGGCGCGCGCGGGGTCGAGAAGATCTTCGAGCTGGAGCTGTTGCCCGACGAGAAGGCGGAGCTCGCGAAGTCGATCGATCACGTCAAAACGCTCGTCGCCGACATCAAGCTCTGAGCTGAGAAGAGACCCCCATGAACGTCCACGAGTACCAGGCGAAGGCCCTGCTTCGCGAGTACGGCATCGAGGTTCCGCCCGGCCGGCTCGCGCTCACGGCGGCGGAAGCGGAGCAGGCCGCGCGCGACATCGGCGGCACCGTCGTGGTGAAGGCGCAGGTGCACGCGGGCGGCCGCGGCAAGGCCGGCGGCATCAAGGTGGTGAAGTCGCCCGAGCAGGCCCGGCAGACCGCCGCCGACATGCTCGGCATGCGGCTCGTCACCAAGCAGACGGGCGCCGAGGGCAAGGTCGTGCAGCGCCTGTACGTCGAGGCGGGCTCGAAGATCGACCGCGAGCTCTATCTCGCGTTCCTGGTCGACCGCGCCACTCAGAAGGTGGCGATCCTCGGCTCGACCGAGGGCGGCATGGACATCGAGGAGGTCGCGGAACGGACGCCCGACAAGATCCTGACCGTGCAGATCGACCCGCTGGCCGGCATCTGCGATTTCCAGGCGCGCAATCTCGGCTACGACCTGGATCTGACCTCGAAGCAGTGCGACGCGTTCGTGTCGCTGGTCAGGAACATGTACCGGCTGTTCATGGAGCTCGATGTGTCGCTGGCCGAGATCAATCCGCTGGTGATCTCCGACGACGCCGTGATCCCGCTCGACTGCAAGCTCAACTTCGACTCGAACGCGCTGTACCGACACAAGAACGTGCTGGCGCTGCGCGATCCCGACGAGGAGGACGCGCGCGAGGCGGAGGCCGCCAAGTACGACCTCAACTGGGTCTCGCTCGACGGCAACATCGGCTGCATGGTGAACGGCGCGGGGCTGGCGATGGCGACCATGGACATCATCCAGTATGCGGGCGGCAAGCCCGCCAACTTCCTGGACGTCGGCGGAGGCGCGGATGCGGAGCGCGTCGCGCACGCGTTCCGGCTGATCCTCGCGGACAAGAACGTGAAGGGGATCCTGGTCAACATCTTCGGCGGCATCGTGCTGTGCGACAAAGTCGCCGAGGGCATCATCGCCGCCGCCAAGACCGTCGGCGTGACGGTGCCGCTGGTCGTGCGGCTCGACGGCACCAACGCCGTGAAGGGACGCGAGATGCTCGAGACCTCGGGCCTGGACATCACCCCGGCCGACGGCATGAAGGACGCGGCGGAGAAGATCGTCGCGGCGGTGCGCGCGTCATGAGCATCCTGGTCGACAAGGACACCAAGCTGATCGTCCAGGGTATGGGCAAGACCGGCCAGCTACACACGAATCTGTCGCTCGAGTTCGGAACCCGCGTGGTCGGCGGCGTGACGCCCGGCCGCGGCGGCAGCGAGGCCTGCGGCCTGCCGGTCTGGAATACCATGCGCGAGGCCGTGCGCGAGACGGGCGCGCGCGCCTCGGTCGTGTTCGTGCCCGCGCCCGGCGCGGCGGACGCGATCCTCGAGGCGGCCGACGCCGGCGTCGAGCTGATCTGTGCCATCACCGAGGGCATTCCGGTGCGCGACATGCTGCGCGCGAAGGCGGCGCTGCGCGGCTGGAACGGCCGGCTGATCGGCCCCAACTGTCCGGGCCTGCTCGACCCGGGCGCCAAGGTGCGCATCGGCATCGCGCCGTACTCGATCTTCAAGCCCGGCAGCGTCGGCGTGGTCTCGCGCTCCGGCACGTTGACCTACGAGGCGGTGCACCAGCTCTCGCAGCTCGGCATCGGCCAGTCGACCTGCGTCGGCATCGGCGGCGATCCGATCCCGGGCACGAGCTTCACCGACGTGCTGCGCCTGTTCCAGAACGACGGCGCGACCAAGGCGGTGGTCATGATCGGCGAGATCGGCGGCAGCGCGGAAGAGGAAGCCGCGGACTTCGTCGCCTCCGAGATGACCAAGCCCGTGGTCGCGTTCATCGCGGGCGTGACCGCGCCGTCCGGCAAACGCATGGGCCACGCGGGCGCGATCATCTCGGGCGGCAAGGGCACGGCGGACGGCAAGCGCAAGGCGCTCGAGAAGGCCGGCATCCCCGTGGTGCCGACGCCCGCGCTGATCGGCGACACGCTCGCCCAGGCCGCGCGCGGCGTTCTGTAGATGGGGCTGGTCGTCGTCGGATCCGTCGCGCTCGACGACATCGAGGCGCCGGCGGGCAGCGTGAAGGCGGTGCTGGGCGGGGCCGCGTCGTACTGCTCGGTCGCCTCGAGCTACTTCGTGCGCACGCAGGCCGTGGGCGTGACGGGCGACGACTTCCCGCGGGAGCACCTCGACTTCCTGGCCTCGCGCGGCATCGATCTGGCCGGCGTCACGCGCGCGCAGGGGCGCACCTTCCGCTGGGGCGGGCGCTACCACGCGTCCCTGAACCAGCGCGACACGCTGTTCACGGAGCTCGGCGTGTTCGAGCGCTTCGATCCCGTGCTGCCGCCCGAGTACCTCGACGCCGAGTGGGTGTTCCTCGCCAACATCCACCCTCGGCTTCAACGCGGCGTGCTGGAGCAGGTGCGCGCGCCGCGCTTCTCGGCGATGGACACGATGAACTTCTGGATCGAGGGCTCGCGCGCGGAGCTGGAGAAGACGCTCGCGCGGGTCGACGGCCTGGTGATCAACGACGACGAGGCGCGCCAGCTCACCGGCGAATCGAACCTGATGCGCGCGGCCGACGCGATCCGCGCGCTCGGACCCACGACCGTGATCGTGAAGCGCGGCGAGCACGGCGCGCTGCTCTTCGACGAGGCGGGCGTGTTCGCGGCGCCGGCCTTCCCGCTGCGCGAGGTGCAGGACCCGACCGGCGCGGGCGACAGCTTCGCCGGCGGCTTCATGGGCTCGCTCGCCGCCGGCGGCTCGCTCACCGCGGACGCTCTGCGCCGGGCGGTGATCCATGGGTCCGTGCTCGCCTCGTTCTGCGTCGAGCGCTTCAGCCTGGACCGTTTCCGTACGCTCACGCGCGCCGAGATCGACGAGCGCTTCGAGCAGTTCCGCCGCCTCACCCGGTTCTAGGCGACGCTGTTTGCGACGGGCGCCGGCGTCACATAAGGCCTGTGCAGCTTCGCCGCTCAGATCCATCAAGGGTGGCCGCTTTCGTCCCGATAGGTCGGTCATGTTCTCGAAGACCGACGGCCCGACGGCGTTGCGCGCGGATCTCGTGCGCGCGCTCTCGTTCTCGCACGACCGCATCGAGCGCCTGAACGAGGGCGGAACCGTGGCGTCCCTGGCGGCGCTGGCGGCGGTGTGGAACGGGCGCAAGGGACACGTCGCGCTGATCGTGCGCGACGTCGAGCCCGCTGCGATCGAGCGCTACGTCGGCTCCGAGCCGATCCTGACCGAGTCGGAGCTCGACTCCGCCGTCGAAGAGGGAATCGCGTTCGCCGAGAGCCTGGGCTTCTCGATGGACGCGTCCGAGTTCGTGATGCTCTCGAACGACGCGCGCGAGGAGCGCATCTACCGCTGGAACAAGCTGCGCAAGATCCGGCCCGGCTCGCAGGGCGAGTCGAGCGGGGACTCCGCGCCGTCGGTGCCCGAGCTCGAAGCGGCGGAGTCGCCGCCGCCGCCGCTGCCGGTGCCGAGCGGCTACGAGATCGAGCTCGAGGATCTCGCGGTCCCGTCGCCGCCGCCGACGCCCGATTTCGAGGCCGAGCTCGTCAGCCGGGCGGCCTCGCCCGATTCCGGCAGCGAGACCGCCGCTCGCACACAGAACGCGCCGAGCGCCGTGCTCGGCCGCATCTCGCTCGTCCGCAAGAACGGCGCGGACGCGCGCCGTCTCGAGCTGATCGCGAAGCTGCTCGCGTCGTACTAGGAGGAGGCACTCATGCAAAGCTCGAAGGCGCTGCTCGCCACACTGCTCGTGCTCGCCGTCGCGGGCGCGTGCCGCACGGTCACACCCATCGACGTCAGCAAGGCGGACTCGCACCGCGATCTGGCCGAGGTGAAGCTCGCCAAGGGCGAGACCGAGCTCGCGATCAAGGAGTACCAGGTCGCGCTCAAGATCAATCCCGACGACCCGGAGAGCCACTACGGAATCGCCGAGGCCTATCGGCGCAAGGCCATGCTCACCGACACCGAGCGCGAGCTGCGCGAAGCGCTGCGGCTCGACCCGGAGCACCACGAGGCGCGCCTCGCGTTGGGCGTCACGTTCTTGCAGATGGAGCGCTGGAGCGACGCGGCCGCGGAGTTCGAGCGGCTGGCCAACGACCCGACCTTCGTCCGACCCACGCGCGCTCTTGTAAACCTGGGCTGGGCTCACTACAAATCCGGCGATCTCGTGCGAGCGAAGTCCGACTTCGAGCGGGCGCTGCGGGCCGATCCGACCAACTACGTCGCGCAGCTCGACCTCGGGATCGTGTACTACGAGCAGGGGGAGCTGGTCGAAGCCGTCACGCACTTCGAGGAGTGCGTGAAGATCATCTCGGAGCGGCCGGTCAAGGTATTCGGGCCGGTCGAGGCCGAGGCGCGCTACCGCATGGCGCAGGCGTACGTGCGGTTGGGCAAGCGCGACAAGGCCGTCGACTCGCTGGCGATTGCGGTTTCGCGGGGGGGCGAGAGCGAGTGGGTCGGCAAGTCGAACGACTACCTGAAGGTGCTCCAGTAGCGGCACAGCCCGCGGCGCCGGTCTTCGGGCCCTGGTACCGGCGGCAGCGCGAGCTGCGCGGCATCTCCATCTTCTACGTGGCCGCGCGCACCAAGCTGACGCCGGAACGCGTGCGCGAGATCGAGAACTCCAGCACGACGCTCGAGACCGACGGGCTCGGCCGTGCCACCGCGCGCTCGCTCGCGCTCGCGATCGGCGCCGATCCGAACATGGCCGCGTCGCTGCTCGGCGAGCGGCGGCGCACCGCGCGCGGCCGGCGCGGCGCGCCGGTGTTCTGGCTGCAGGGCTTCGCCTGGACCTGGGGCCGGCGCATCGCGCTGGCGGTGGTGCTCGGCGCCGGGCTCTGGCTGCTCGGGCTCTGGCTCTCGGGCGTGGTCGCGCACGACGGCGCGCCGCCGCTCGTCTACAAGCCCGACTACGTCGAGAAGCTTCTCCGTCCGAACTGAGTAGACTTCGCGCGCGCCGCACCAGCCGCGAGGACGAATGCGATGATCGAGCAGAGCCGAGGCAGCATTCTGCAGGCGAGCCTGCTGCGCTTCGTCCGCCGCGGGGCGTGGAGTCACGCCGGCCGCCTGCTCGAGAAGAGCCATCCCGCCGACGTGGCGTACGTGCTCGACCGCGTGCCGCGGGCCGATCGCCAGACTCTGTTCGCGCTGCTCGCCACGCCGGAGATGCGCGCCGACGTGCTCTCGCTGCTGCAGTTCGCGACCCGCTCCGAGCTGCTCGAAGAGCTCGAGCCCGCGGCCGCCGGCCTGATCGTCCGGCACATGCCGGTCGACGACGCGGCCGAGGCGCTGCGCGAGCTGCCGGAGGAGCGCAGCGAGGAGATCCTCGAAAGCCTCGGCGAGGGCGCGGAGGAGATCGAGCACCTGCTCGAGTACGCCGAGTCGACGGCCGGCGCGATCATGTCGCCGAAGCTCCTGGCGCTGCCCGAGGGTCTCGAGGTCGAGTCGGCCGTCGAGCACGTGCGCCGCTACGGCGACGCGGACGCGAGCTTCTACATCTACGTCGTCGACGAGCGCGAGTACCTGGTGGGCGTGGTGTCGCTGCGCCAGCTGATCCTGCAGCCGCCCGACAAGCAGCTGCGCGACTTCATGACGCCGGATCCGATCCGCGTCTGGACCGACACCGATCAGGAAGAGGTCGCGCGCGTGGTCAGCCGCTACGACATCCTGGCGGTTCCGGTCGTGCAGGCGAACAACCGGCTGGTCGGCGTGGTCACCGTCGACGACGTGATCGACGTCATGCGCCAGGAGGCCACCGAGGACATCCTGAAGCTCGCCGGTACCACGACCGAGGAGACCACCGCGCCCGGCTTCGTGCGCGGCGCCTGGATCCGCTTCCCGTGGCTGGTGTCGAGCTTCGTGGGCGGCTTCGCCGGCATCGCGCTGCTCTCGAGCTTCGCCGACACGCTCGCGCGTACGGTGCAGGTCGCCTTCTTCCTGCCGATCATCCTCGGCATGGGCGGGAACGTCGGCAACCAGTGCTCGACGGTCATCGTGCGTGGCCTCGCGACCGGGCGGCTCGATGTGCGCGCGCTGCCGCGCATCCTGATGCACGAGGCCGGCACGAGCCTGTTGCTCGCGACCACGTTCGCGATCGCGCTTGCCGCGTTCGCCGCGCTGACGGGCTTCGGCCCCACCCGTTTCCCGCTGGCCGTCGCGCTCGGCATCTTCTGCTCGATCATGATCGCCGCCAGCGTCGGCACCATCCTGCCGCTCCTCTTCAGCCGCATCGGCATCGACCCCGCCGTAGCCTCCGGCCCCCTCGTCACCACCTCCACCGACGTAATGGGCATCCTCGCCTTCTCGCTGATCGCCCTCCTGATCCTGTAGGTCGATCGAGCGAAGGCCCTGCGCGAAGCCGCCTTCGCGCAGGGACGCAAGCGCCGAAGGCGCGCGCAGCGAGGCGGAGCCGAGCGAAGTCAATCGGGGTCGAGCGGTCCTCCGCGAGGGGACCCCCGAGGAGGCGCAAGCCGCCGACCCGCGCTCCGGGGACTGGGGTACCCTCGTCGCCATGCCGCCGGAGTATCGGACGTGCGCCCTCGTACTCCGTACGTTCGACCAAGGCGAGTCCGACCGCGTCGTCCACCTCTACACCGAGACGCACGGCCGTGTGGGCGCGATCGCCAAGGGCGCACGCCGCTCGAAGCGCCGCTTTCCCGGCACGCTCGAGATCCTCTCGCTGATCGACGTGCGGCTGGTCGATCCGCCGCGCGCGCAGCTGATGCGGCTCGAGGGTGCGAAGCTGGTCGGGGCGTTCGAGGGCATCACCGCGAACCTCGCACGCTACGCGATCGCCTGTCAGTTCCTCGAGCTGCTCGACCGCCTGACCGCGGAGCGCGAGGCGCATCCCGACCTGTTCCACTTCGCGGTGGGTGTGCTCGAGGTGCTGCGCGAGGCCGAGCCCGACCGGCTGCTCGCGGTGCTGGTGCTGGCCAAGACGCTCGCGCGGCTCGGCTTCCGCCCGCAGCTCACGCGCTGCGCGGTGTGCGGCAGCGAGCCGGCGGCCTCGGTCGCGCAGATCGCGTTCCTGCCGGCGCAGGGCGGCGCGGTGTGCCGCGCTTGCGTGGGCGTCGCCGAGGGCACGGTTCCGCTGCGCCTGCTGCGCGCGCTCGAAGCCGGACTGCGTGCGCCGCTGCGCGCGCGCGGCGAGCTCGGGCTCTCTGCGCGCGACGTCGAGCGCGCGGAGCTGTTGGTCGAGCGCTTCTTCCGTTTCCAGATCGGTACCGACCTGCGCTCGGCCGCATTCTTGCGGCAAGCGCTTGCCGACGCTCTGGAATCCAAAGGCGAATCGCGCGCGGTTGACGGCATCGGGGAGCGCGGAGATACTCCGCCCGCGGCCGCTTCGATCGGCGTCTCTGACTGAATCGAGCCCGACAGGGAGGCCACGAGCTTGGCGAAGCGAGCACGCAAGACGAACGCGCAGCCAGCCCACCGAGCCGCCAAGCCAGCGAAGCGCCGCGTGTACTTCTTCGGCGGCGGGCGCGCCGACGGCAACGCCTCGCTCAAGAACCTGCTCGGCGGCAAGGGCGCGAACCTCGCGGAGATGACGCGGCTCGGCGTGCCGGTGCCCGCGGGCTTCACGATCTCGACCGAGGTCTGCACGGAGTTCTACGCCAAGGGGCGCAAGCTGCCGAGCGGGTTCGAGCCGGAGCTGCGTGCGCAGCTCGCCAAGGTCGAGAAGGTGATGGGCGGGAGCTTCGGCTCGAGCAAGCTCCCGCTCCTGGTCTCGGTGCGCTCCGGCGCGCGCACCTCGATGCCGGGCATGATGGACACGGTCCTGAACCTCGGTCTCAACGACGACACGCTGCAGGGCCTGATCGCGGAGAGCGGCGACGCGCGCTTCGCCTACGACACGTATCGGCGCTTCGTGCACATGTACGGCGACGTCGTGCTGGGCGTCCCGCACGAGGAGTTCGAGGCGCGGCTCACGGCGCTGAAGAAATCCGCGGGCGTGAAGCTCGACTCCGAGCTCTCCGAGCAGCACCTGGCCGGGCTCGTGCGCGAGTACAAGGCGCTGGTCAAGGAGTCGACCAAGAGCGAGTTCCCCGACGATCCGTTCGAGCAGCTGCGCGGCGCGATCGCGGCGGTCTTCCTGTCCTGGCACGCGCACCGCGCGGTCGAGTACCGCAAGCAGAACGGGATCCCGTCGGACTGGGGCACGGCCGTGACCGTACAGGCGATGGTGTACGGGAACCTCGGCGACGACTCGGCGACGGGCGTCGGCTTCACGCGCGATCCGTCGACGGGCGAGAAGAGCTTCTTCGGCGAGTTCCTGCCCCGCGCGCAGGGCGAGGACGTGGTCGCCGGCATCCGCACGCCGCAGCCGATCAGCAAGAGCGAGCGCAAGTCCGGCGATCCGCCGGCGCTGGAAGAGCTGATGCCGCGCTGCTTCAAGGAGCTCTCGCGCACCGCGAAGCTGCTCGAACGGCACTACGCGGACATGCAGGATCTCGAGTTCACGATCCAGCGCGGCCGGCTCTGGATGCTGCAGACGCGCAACGGCATGCGCAGCGCGCGCGCCGGGGTGAAGATCGCCGTCGACATGGCGAACGAGCGCCTGATCGACCGCGAGACCGCGGTGCTGCGCGTGAACCCCAAGCAGCTCGATCAGCTGCTGCACCCGACGCTCGACGCGAGCGCGGCGCCCGAGCCGATCGCGCAGGGCCTGCCCGCGTCGCCCGGCGCGGCGAGCGGCCGAATCGTGTTCACCGCCGAGGACGCGGAGGCCGCGGCGGAAGCCGGCGAGCAGGTCGTGCTGGTGCGCCGCGAGACCTCGCCCGAGGACATCCACGGCATGCACGTCGCGCAGGGCATCCTGACCGCGCTCGGTGGCATGACCTCGCACGCGGCCGTGGTCGCGCGCGGCATGGGCAAGTGCTGCGTCGCCGGCTGCGCGGCGCTCACGATCGATCTCGAGCGCCGCACGGCGGTGCTCGGTGGCCTCGAGCTCAGCGAGCGCGACGTGATCACGCTCGACGGCTCGACGGGCAACGTCTACCGCGGCCGGATCGCGACCATGGAGCCCGAGCTCTCCAAGGACTTCATGACGCTGATGCGCTGGGCGGACGGCATGCGCCGGCTGCGCGTGCGCGCGAACGCGGACACGCCCGAGGACGCGAAGATCGCGGTGCGCTTCGGCGCCGAGGGCGTCGGCCTGTGCCGCACCGAGCACATGTTCTTCCAGGCCGAGCGCATCCTCGCGGTGCGCAGCATGATCCTGTCGTCGACGGCAGAGGAGCGCGCGCGCCCGCTCGCGCAGATCCTGCCCATGCAGCGCGACGACTTCGTCGGGATCTTCCGCGCCATGGCGGCGCGGCCCGTCACGATCCGCCTGCTCGATCCGCCGCTGCACGAGTTCCTGCCCCACACCGGCGACGAGATGGCCAATCTCGCGCGCGACCTCGACATGCCGGAGCTCGAGCTGCGCCGCAAGGTCGAGGCGCTGCGCGAGTTCAACCCCATGCTCGGCCACCGCGGCTCGCGGCTCGCGATCACCTATCCCGAGATCTACGAGATGCAGGTGCGCGCGATCATCGAGGCGGCCTGCGTGTGCGCGGACTCCGGACTGCGCACGCACCCCGAGATCATGCTGCCGCTGATCACGGGCACGCGCGAGCTCGCGGTGCTGCGCGAGCTGGTCGACCGCACCGCGCGCGCCGTCATCAAGGAGCGCGGGCGCAAGATCCGCTACAGCGTCGGCACCATGATCGAGGTCCCGCGCGCCGCGATCCTGTCCGATCGCCTGGCGGGGATCGCGGACTTCTTCTCGTTCGGCACCAACGACCTGACGCAGATGACGCTCGCGCTCTCGCGCGACGACTCCGGCCGCTTCCTGCCCGCCTACGTCGAGCGGCAGCTCATGGATGACGATCCGTTCGTCACGCTGGACACGGAGGGTGTCGGGGCGTTGATCCGCATGAGCATCGAGGCCGCGCGCAAGACCCGGAAGGACCTGAAGCTGGGGATCTGCGGCGAGCATGGCGGAGAGCCACGCTCGATCGCGTTCTGCCACGAAGTAGGCATGGACTACGTGAGCTGCTCGCCGTACCGGGTGCCGATCGCCCGCCTCGCGGCCGCCCAGGCCGCGGTTCGCGGCAAGGCTTCCGCCCGCGGCAAGGCTTCCGCCCGCGGAAAGGGCGGATGATCCGAATCCGGCGCCGTGGAACGGGCTCGCTGCTTGCGACGGCGTGCGCCGCTGCGCTCCTCGGCTGCTTCGGCGCCAGTGCGGAGGCGCCCGCGTTGCCTGAGCCGCCCGTCTCGGACCAGGAGGCGATGCTCTTCGCCCAGCGCGCCGAGCGCTTCTACCGTTCACTCGAGGGCGTGCCGCTCGCGGCCACGATGACCTTCAACAACCCCGAGCTGCCCCAGTACTTTCCGACCCCGGCCGCGTTCGCGGACTACTACTCCTCGCTCGCGACCATGGCCCGCCAGAAGACCCTCCGGGACGGCGAGGCGCGCAAGATCCGGATCCGGGAGTTCCACTTCGACGGGGCCGACCAGGCGGTGGTCGACGTGGTCCTGACCGGCAAGCACGAGCGCGAGCTGCGCTTCTGGGACATCGATGTGGAGCGGCGCGACATCTGGCGCCGGATCGACGGCGTGTGGGTGATCGTGCCCGAGAAGCTCTGACGAGGAGATCGCCCGGATTCTGCGCGCGTGTGAAGTTCTTTTCCTCGAAGAGGGTAGTTCGCTTCACTAGCGCGCCGATCGGGACGTCGCTCCGAGGTCGAAGGTCGGCCGCGATCTGCCCGGTATCGCAGTGAACTCGCAGGAGTTTCGCGCCGCGGCCGGCTTGGCATGGCGATTGCTCCCGCTTCTGTCGTGATGCGACGTCGAGCGGCCCTGTGACCGAGGAAGATCGGGTGATCGTGGAGGCGATCCGAGCCGGGGACCCCGGCGCGTTCCGCGATCTCTACCAGCGGCACTTCCGTCGCATCCACAGCTTCTCGGTCCGGCGCCTCGGCGACGTGGCCGAAGCCGACGACGTCTGCCAGGACGTGTTCGAGGCGGTGTTCTCCTGTCTCGACCGGTTCAAGGGCGAGTCGGACCTGATCGTGTGGATCTACGGGATCACGCGGAACATCCTGAACAACCGCCTGCGCCGCCGCGGCGGGGTGCGGCTGGTGTCGCTCGAGGACATCCCCCAGGAGGCCGCGCCGCTGAATCTGGGCCCCGAGCCCCTCGCCCAGGCGCGCCAGACGCTGGGCCGGGTGCGCGAGGCGATCGGCAACTTGCCGGAGGAGCAGCGCAAGGTGCTCGAGCTGCGGCACGGCCGGCGGCTCAACATACGCAAGATCGCGCAGCTCACGGGACGCAGCGAAGACGCCGTGAAGTCGAGCCTCTACCGGGCCCGGCGATCGCTGGCCGCGCAGCTCCCGGGCGAGCGAATCAGGCTCTAGCCGCCGCGGCGCGTCACCAAGCTCTGGCGCAGCCCACCTATCTCTCAGATGGGCAATTCCGGTCACAGCAAGGCCCCTCGGCAGGCACCCGGCGCGCGCTTCGGCGCTCACTTCTGGGACGCGGTCGAAGTCGAGATCGAGGCGCTCGACGTCGACGATTTCGCGCTGTTCCTGGCGGCCGATCGGCTGCCCTGCGCGGCGGCTCCAGGCCGGTTCGAGGCGCTCGGCGACGCGCTCTCCGGGCTCTGCCGCGCCCGCTTTTCAAACTGACGCCGCGCGGCTACCCCTACGCCCATGCTGCGCTTCGTACGCAAACGGCTGCGCCCACGCCTGCTGGTCGTGTATGCGCTGGCGATCGGCGCGGTGTTGCTGTCGCATCCGACGCCCGCCTCGCTCGTGCTGGGAGCGATCCCGATCGCCCTCGGTGAGTCCTTGCGCTTGTGGGCGACAGGCTACCTGCACAAGAACGACGCGCTCACCATCGTAGGACCCTACGCCTATCTGCGTCACCCGCTCTATCTCGGCACTCTCCTGATCGCGATCGGGTTCCTGATCATGGCCTGGAACGGCGTGGCGTTCGGCTTCGCCGCCGCCTTCGTCCTGGTCTACTTCGGCTACTACATGCCGTACAAGGATCGGATCGAGAGCGCGCGGCTGGAGGCGCTGTACGGCGACGCCTACCGGCGCTACTCCGCGGCGGTTCCGCGGCTCGTGCCCAGACTGCACCCCTACCAGCCGCTAGCCGCCGAGCGCGCGCCCGAGACGGCCTGGCGGCGGACGCGCTTCGCCGACAACAACGAGACCGGCACGGCGGTCGTGGTGGCGGTGGGCGTTCTGTGCATGGTCGTTCGCTGGTGGGGGATCTCCTGACGCGATCGGACCTCGCCGGTCCCGGCATCGCGATCTTGAATCTGGGCGGGTTCGCGAATCCCGACGTGCTGCGCCTGCGCCGCGACGGCGTGGACGTGGTCGTGAAGGACTGGGGACGCCGCTCCGCCTGGGTGCGCGCGCTGGTCGCTCCGTTGCTCGCCAACCACGAGGCGGCGATGCTCGCCCGCGCCGACGGAATTCCCGGCGTGCCGCGGCTGCGCGCGCGCATCGATCGGCTGGCCCTGGCCATGGAGTACGTCGAGGGTCGGCCGCTGACGCGCCACTCGCACGGGCGCGCCCTGCCGCCGCGCTTCTTCGCGGACCTCGAGACGATCCTCGAGCGCCTGGCCGAGCGCGGCGTGGCGTACCTCGACCTGCGCAGCCCGACCAACGTGCTGATCACGCCGAGCGGCGCGCCGGCGCTGGTCGATCTGGGCAGCGCGCTGCGGCTGCCCATCCCGCGGCGCTGGCTCGAGCGCTTCGAGAGGCGCGCGCTCGCCAAGCTGCGCTCCCGCTTCGAAGAGAGTCCGGGCTCGACACCCGTCGTCGAGGATCCGGAAGAGGACACGAGCGCGAACCTGAAAGCGGGCGGCACGCGCTTCCGCCTGCGCGAGCACGGTCTGCTCGACGACCCGGTCCCGGTGCTGTTCCTGCCGGGCGCGGGACTCTCGGCGCGCGTGTTCGCGCCGATCTTGGCGCGCGCCGAGGCGCACGGCCGGCGGGCGATCGGCGTCGACCCGCCCGGCTTCGGCGGCTCGCGCCGCGAGGTGCGCTCGCTCTCGCCCGAGCACGTGGCCGCGCAGATCGCGGCGCTGCTCGAGGCGCTGCGCATCGCGCGCGTGGATCTGGCCGCCTCGGGCTGGGGCGTGCTCGTCGGTCGCGCGCTCGCCGCGCGGCCGGCGGCCTGCGTGCGGCGCATGGTCGCGATCGACGGCGAGGACACGAGCGCCGGCGCGCTGGAGCGCGCGAAGCGGCGCGAGCTCGCGTCGCGCGATCCCGAGGCGCTGCGCGCGCAGCTGCGCGCGGCGCTCCCGCGCGCGCTGCCCGGCTCGCTCCAGACCGCGCTGGCGGCCGAGCTCGCGCGCGTGCCGGCGCGGAACCTGGTGCTGGCCTATGGCGGCGACTCCGCAGCGCCGACGCTCTTCGGTGTCGGCTCGCCCGAGCGCGTCGATCTCGACGCGACGCAAGCCAGTGACCCCGACCGCGTCTGGTCCGCGCTTTCCTCGGCTTCGCCGCGCCGGGTCCCCTGAGTCATGGCGTAGCGATCAGGTCCGGCGGAGCGTCGGGCGTGAGCTGCTCCGCGGAGCGCAGCTCGATGTGCGGTGCCGCGCGGTCCTCGAGCTCCGCGAGCAGCGCCGCGCGCAGCGACGCCTCGCTGCACTCGCCGGTGACGCGCAGCGGACGCGCGTTGCGCGGCGCGCGCGCGTCGCGGCCGACGCGCACGACCTCGAGCTCGATCTCGTCGGCCATCGGCGGGTTCTCGAAGCGCAGGCTCAGCGTCTCGCCCGGCTCGATCCGGCCCTGGTGGAGCCAGGTCGATTTCCAGGTCTTGGGCGCGTCGGCGAGCTGCGAGGTCGAGCGCAGGCGCAGCTCCAGCCACTCGACCGGCCGCGCGGAGCGATTGCGCACGACGGCGCACATCTCCGCCTGATCGGGGATGCCTTCGAAGTGCGTGCTGTACGCGCCGCGATAGCGCTCCAGGCTGACCGCGCCCGTGGCGCAGGAGCTCGTGAGCGCGAGCAGCACGAGCAGGGGGGTTGCTCGTCGCATGGTGGGGGACTCCGAAGCCTTCTTCGGAGCCCCGCTCGTAGGCCTTTACACCCGTGACAACCGCGACAGCGGCATCAGCGCGGCTCGCCCCTCGAAAGCAGCGCCTCGCGCACGAGCACCAGCCGGTCGTTTCCAAAGTACATGTCGCTCCCGTTCACGAACAGGGTCGGCGAGCCGTAGCCGCCGCGCGCGATCAGCTCGTCGGTGTTCGCGCGCAGCCGCGCCTTGTACTCGGGGGCCGCGATGCGCGCGGCGAACTCGTCGACCGGCAGGCCGACCCGCGCGACGATCGGATGCAGGACCTCGTCCTGCGAGATGTCCTGCAGGTCGCCCCAATACGCCTCGAACACCGCGCGCGCGTACTGTGGCAGGACGTCCTTCTCGAGCGCGAAGAACGCGCCGCGCATGGCCTTCACGCTGTTCACCGGGAAGACCGGCGGCTGGCCGATGCGCAGTCCGTAGAAGCGCGCCCAGTCGCGCAGATCCTTCGCGTAGTAGCGCGCCTTGGCCGGAACCGGCTTCGCCCGCTGCTCGTACACGCTCTCGTTCACGGCGTTGAACACGCCGCCCACCAGGATCGGGCGCCACTCGAGCTCGGCGGCCGTCTCGCGGCACACGTCCTCGACGCGGTGGAACGCGAGGTAGGTCCAGGGGCTGCTGCAATCGAAGAAGAACTCGAGCCGTGCCATCGCTGCCTCCGACGGAATTCTACGGTGAAATCCGGTAGAGTGCGGCCCCGCCCGAGGGACATCAGCCCGCGGGCCGATGTCGGGACCTTTGGCCCGGACGAGGAGAGCGCGTGGAGGTCAGTCGTCACGACATCGTTCTGGTCGGCGGGGGCGGCGCGGGGTTGCGCGCTGCGATCGCGGCCGTCGAGGCAGACCCGAAGCTCTCGGTGGCCTGTGTCTCGAAGCTGTACCCGATGCGCAGCCACACGGTCTCCGCCGAGGGTGGCGCCGCAGGCGTCGCGCGCGACGACGACAATCTCGACCTGCACGCTTACGACACGCTGAAGGGCAGTGACTTCCTCGCGGACCAGGACTGCGTCGAGGTGTTCGTCGAGGCCGCTCCGAAGGAGCTCGTGCAGCTCGAGCACTGGGGCTGTCCGTGGAGCCGCGACAAGGACGGGCGCGCGTCCGTGCGTGCCTTCGGCGGCATGACCACCAAGCGCACCTGGTACGCGACCGACAAGACCGGCTTCCACATGCTTCACGCACTGTTCCAGACGTCGCTCAAGTACGACCGGATCGTGCGCTACGACGAGTACTTCGCGACCAAGATCCTGGTCGAGAACGGCCGCGCCGTCGGCGTCGCGGCCTTCGACATGCGCACCGGCAAGATGCACGCGATGCTCGGCCGCGCGGTGATCCTGTGCACGGGCGGCGCGGGCCGGATCTTCCCCTTCACCACCAACGCCGCGGTCAAGACCGGCGACGGCATGGCGCTCGCGTACCGCGCCGGTGTAGGCCTGAAGGACATGGAGTTCGTGCAGTACCACCCGACGGGGCTGCCGGGCACGGGCATCCTGATCACCGAGGCCTCGCGCGGCGAGGGCGGGTATCTCAAGAACAACAAGGGCGAGCGCTTCCTGATCGAGTACGACTACGGCGTCGGCGGCAAGGCGGAGCTCGGCCCGCGCGACATGGTCTCGCGCGCGGAGATGCGCGAGTTCCAGGCGGGTCGCGGCTTCAAGGGCCCGTACGGCGACTACGTGCACCTGGAGCTGATGCACCTGGGCGAGGAGAAGATCGACAAGAAGATCCCGTTCGTGCGCGAGCTGGCGAAGAACTACGTCGGCATCGATCCGGTCTTCGAGCCGATCCCGGTGCGCCCGGTCGTGCACTACATGATGGGCGGAGTCGACACGGACGTGAACGGCGCGACGGAGCTGCCCGGCCTTTTTGCCGCCGGAGAGGCGGCTTGCGTGTCGATCAACGGCGCCAACCGGCTCGGCTCGAACTCGCTCACCGAGTGCCTCGTGTTCGGCGCGCGCTCCGGTCGCGCCGCCGCGCAGTTCGCCAAGGGCTCGACGTCGGGCGACGAGAAGCACGCGGTCGAGCAGGCGCGTTCCGAGGAGGGTCGGCTCGAGCGCCTGCGCGGCAAGCACGGCGGCGAGAAGATTGCCCAGATCCGGCGCGAGCTGAACCTGGCCATGGAGTCCGGCTGCGGCGTGTTCCGCGAAGAGGAGTCGATGCGCGCGGGCCTCGACAGCGTCGTCCAGCTCAAGGGTCGCTACCCCGACATCGGCCTCTCGGACCGCAGCCTGATCTTCAACACCGAAGTGGTTCAGGCGCTCGAGCTCGGGAACATGATCGACGTGGCCGAGGCGGTGGTGCTCTCGGCGGTGCACCGGCGTGAGTCGCGCGGCGCGCACACGCGCACGGATTTCGCGACCCGGAACGACGGCGAGTTCTGGAAGCACTCGCTGGTGAAGTTCGCGGCGGACGGGCCGCGCCTGTCCTATAAGCCGGTGACGAAGACGCGCTGGGAGCTCGAGGAGCGGAAGTACTGAGATGGCGGAGACGAAGCTCTACAAGCTCGAGGTCCTGCGCTTCCGTCCGGAGACGGACAAGCAGCCGGTCTTCGAGACCTACGAAGTGCCGTGCATGGACGACTGGGTCGTGCTCGACGCGCTGAATGCCATCAAGGACGACATCGACCCGACGCTCTCGCACCGCTGGTCGTGCCGGATGGGCGTGTGCGGAAGCTGCGGCATGCTCGTGAACGGCCGCCCGGTGCTGACCTGCGCCGCGTTCGTGCGCAACTACACCGGCACCATTCGCGTCGAGCCGCTCTCGAACTTCCCGATCGTGCGCGATCTGGTCGTCGACCTGGAGAGCTTCATCGACAAGATCAAGAGCGTGAAGCCCTGGATCATCCGCAAGCTCGAGAAGGACCTCTCCGAGGGCGAGTACCGTCAATCGCCCGCGCAGCTCGAGGAGTTCAAGCAGTACTCGATGTGCATCAACTGCGCGCTCTGCTACGCGGCCTGCCCGGTGCTGGCGTCGGAGCCCGAGTTCCTCGGTCCCGCCGCGATCGCGCTCGCGCACCGTTACAACCTGGACTCGCGCGACGAGGGCAATGCCGAGCGCTTCAGCAGCTTGAACGCGGGTGACGGACTCTGGGGCTGCTCCTACGCGAACGAGTGTAGCCAGGTCTGTCCCAAGCACGTCGATCCGGCGATGGCGATCCAGCAGGCGAAGCTGACCGACGCCTTGCAGTTCGTGCACGTGCTGCCGAAGAAGAGCTTCACATGAGCGCCGCGCACGCCAAGGTCGAGAAGACGCCCACCGCGCCGGCGCGCAAGCCGTCGGGCTTCCCGCTCGGCTGGTACCGCTACCGAAACTACACGATTTTCGCGGCCACCTGCATTCCCATGGGCGTCGCCGCGTTCGAGTTGCTCGCCGGCGTGCGCGCGCTCGGCGGGGGCGAAGAGGCCTGGAACGCGTGGCTCCAGTCACTTGCGGCGGGACCCATGCGAGCGCTCAACATCGTCTGCCTGCTGTTCGCGCTCTACTTCGCGTTTCGCTTCGGCTGGGTCGGCCGCAAGATCGCCGCGGGACGCATCGGGCCGATTCCCAAGCCGCCCGCTCCGATGCCGATTCTCGGCGTTGCTCCGCTGGGCGGCTTCGTGACCCTGTGGTTGATCCTGTTCGTGATCCTCGGGGGATTCGTCTGATGAAGCTGATCCACAAGCTCGAGCCGATCTGGTGGATGCTGTTCGGCGGTGGCGGCTTCGTCGCCGCGTTCTTTCTGCCCGGGCTGATCATCAGCGTGCTACTGCTCGGCCCGAGCGAGCTGATGAGCACGGGCCTCAGCTACCCGCGCGCGCACGCGCTCGCAGCGAGCCCCGTCGGTCGGATCTTCCTGATCGCCGTGATCACGCTCGTGCTGTGGCACTGCGCGCACCACCTGCGCCACTTCATGCTCGACCTGTTCGGCCACGCCGTGGCGCCGATCGCCGCCTACGGCGCGTACGCGTTGGCGCTGGCCGGCACGATCGCGACCGTGCAGGCGGTGCTAGCGCTCTAGCTCGGCGAGGATCCGGGCGCGGTCCGCGTCGAGCGCGGGGGCGGGCGGGCGCGTGGTCTTGTCCTCGCGGCCGTCGAGCTTGATCGGGTTGCCGGGCATCTCGAGCCGGCCCGCGACGGGATCGTCGATCGACACGATCATGTGTCGGGCGCGAACCTGCGGATCGGCCAGCACCCCGGCGACGTCGTGGATCGGGCCGCAGGGCACGCCGGCTTCCGCGAGGCGCGCGAGCCAGTCGGCGGCGTCGCGGGCGGTGAGCCGCTTCTCGATTTCGGCGCCGACGGCCTCGGCGTTGGCCACGCGCTCCTGCACGCCGACGAAGCGCGGATCGGCGACGAGCTCCGGCGCGCCGAGCACCTCGCACAGCTTGCGGAACATGCCGTCGTGGCCGGCCGCGATCACCAGGTGCTTGTCGCGCGCGCGAAACGCGGCGAACGGCGCGATCGAGGGATGCCGCGAGCCGAGCGGGCCCGGCACCTGGCCGGTCGCCGCGAAGCGCGCGATCGCGTTCTCGAGGATCGCGACCTGCGAGTCGAGCATGGCCACGTCGACGTGCCGGCCGAGCCCCGTGCGCGCGCGCTCCTGCAGCGCGGCGAGCACGCCGATCGCGCCGAACAGCCCTGCGGTGATGTCGCCGATCGAGGTGCCGACGCGCGTGGGCGGTCCGCCCGGCCAGCCGGTCAGGCTCATCACGCCGCCCATCGCCTGCACCACCATGTCGAAGGCGGGGCGCTGAGCCAGGGGCCCCGTCTGTCCGAAACCCGAGATCGACGCGAGCACGAGCTTGGGAAAGCGCGTGTGCAGCGCGTCCCAGCCGTAGCCGTGCTTGGCGAGCACGCCGGGCCGGTAGTTCTCGACCAGCACGTCCCCGCGCGCGAGCAGTTTCTCGAAGATCGGTCGATCGTCCGCCGCGCCCAGGTCGAGCACGATGCTCTCCTTGCCGCGGTTCAGCGACATGAAGTACGCGGACTTGCCGGCGATGAACGGTCCGACCCCGCGCGCGTCGTCGCCGTAGCCGGGCCGCTCGACCTTGATCACGCGCGCGCCGAGCTCCGCCATCACCAGCGTGCAGTACGGACCCGCGAGCACGCGCGTCAGGTCGATCACGAGAATTCCGTCGAGCGGGCCGGGCGGGATCGCGTCTCGGTCGAGCATGTTGGGGTCGGTCATGTCGGGCCGCATGCTAGCATCCGGCCATGTCCGAGCAGGCGCCGCGCGGAACTCGTCGGGCGGCCGCGGGTCCCGGCGCGGTTCTCTCCACAGCGCTGCGCGTCGGCGAGCTGGGTCTCGCGCGCGGGCTCGACGTGCTCACGCACCTGAACCAGGTCGACGGCTTCGACTGTCCCGGCTGCGCCTGGCCCGAGGCGCTGCCGCGCCACCGCTTCGAGTTCTGCGAGAACGGCGCGAAGGCGGTCGCGCACGAGGCCACGCGCAAGCGCGTGACGCGCGCGCTGTTCGCGCACTTCAGCGTCGATCAGCTCGCCTCGCGGGACGATCGCTGGCTCGAGGCGCAGGGTCGGCTGACCGAGCCGATGTGGCTGCCGCCCGGCGGCGACAGCTACGAGCCGATCGGCTGGGACGGCGCTTTCGCGCGCATCGCCGAGCACCTGCGCGGGCTGCGCTCGCCGGACGAGGCGATCTTCTACACCTCGGGGCGCACCAGCAACGAGGCCGCGTTCCTGTGGCAGCTGTTCGCGCGCGCGTTCGGCACCAACAACCTGCCCGACTGCTCGAACATGTGTCACGAGTCGAGCGGCACGGGGCTGACCGAGACGATCGGGGAAGGCAAGGGGACGGTCGGGCTCGAGGACTTCGAGCTGTGCGATCTGATCCTGGTGCTCGGGCAGAACCCGGGCTCGAACCACCCGCGCATGCTCACGACGCTGCAAGCCGCCAAGCGCCGCGGCTGCGCGATCGCGAGCGTGAACCCGCTGCGCGAGCGCGGGCTGGTCGCGTTCGCGAATCCGCAGGAGGCGCTCGGCCTGCTCGGCGTCGGCACGCCGCTCGCCGACCTGTTCGTGCAGGTCCGGATCGGCGGCGACATCGCGTTCCTGCAGGGCGTCGCGAAGTTCGTGCTCGAGCTCGAAGACGAAACGCCGGGCCGCGTGCTCGACCACGCGTTCCTGTCCGCGCACACCCAGGGCTTCGCGGCCTATCGCGAGTCGCTCGCACGCGCGTCGTTCGACGCGCTCGAGCGCGCGAGCGGCGTCTCGCGCGCGGACATGCGCGAGCTCGCCGAGCTGTACGTGCGCTCCGAGCGCGTGATCGCCTGCTGGGCGATGGGCCTGACCCAGCACGTGCACGGTGTCGCGAACGTGAGAGAGGTGGTGAACCTGCTGCTGCTGCGCGGCAACATCGGCCGGGCCGGCGCGGGACCGTGCCCGGTGCGCGGCCACAGCAACGTGCAGGGCGACCGCACGATGGGCATCTGGGAGCGGCCGACCGACGAGTTCCTCGATCGGCTGGACGCGGAGTTCGCCTTCGCGGCGCCGCGCGCGCACGGACACGACACGGTGTCGGCGATCCACGCGCTCGCCGAGGGCCGCGCGCGCGTGTTCATCGCGCTGGGCGGGAACTTCGCGCGCGCCACGCCGGACACCGCGCTCGGCGAGCGCGCGCTGCGCCGCGCCGCGCTCACGGTGCAGATCTCGACCACGCTGAACCGCTCGCACCTGGTGCACGGCCGCGAGGCGCTGATCCTGCCCGCGCTCGGCCGAACCGAGCGCGACCTGCAGGCGGGCGTGGCGCAGTTCGTGACCGTCGAAGACTCGATGCGCTGCGTGCACCGATCCATGGGCCGGCTCGCGCCGGGGTCGGCCGAGCTGCGCAGCGAGCCCGCGATCGTGTGCGGCATCGCGCGCGTCGTGCTTGGCCCCGCGCACCCGTTCCCGTGGGAGGCGTTCGCGGGCGACTACGACCGCGTGCGCGAGCGCATCGCGCGCGTCGTGCCCGGCTTCGAGGACATGAGCCGGCGCGTGCGCGAGGACGGCGGCTTCGTGCTGCCGAGCGCGGCCGGCATGCGCGCGTTCAGGACCGACTCGGGCCGCGCGAGCTTCACCGTGCAGTCGCCGCCCGAGCACGCGCTGCCGGCGGGCCAGCTGTGGCTGATGACGATCCGCAGCCATGACCAGTACAACACCACGATCTACGCCGACGACGACCGCTACCGCGGCGTGTCCGGCGAGCGCCGCGTGGTGTTCCTGAACCGCGACGACCTGAAGGAGCAGGGGCTCGAAGCCGGCGAGCACGTGGAGCTCACCAGCCACTTCCGCGGCGAGACCCGCTCGCTCGCGGGCTTCACCGTGCGCCCCTACGACCTGCCGCGCGGCTGCGCCGCGGCGTACTTCCCCGAGGCGAACCCGCTCGTGCCGGTCGATGCGCTCGCCGAGGGCAGCCGCACGCCCGCCTACAAGTCGCTGCCGATCTCGCTGCGCCGCGACCGCGCCTGATCCCGCTCGCTGGCGTCGACCCCGGCCATCGTCGATACTGAGATCCGTTCTCAAAAACGACGCCTCGCGGCGGGAGCGCGACATGGCAGCTGGCCGGGACGGAAACGGGGCGATTCCCCTGCTGGAGCTCCCCGTCGGTCGCGCGGCTCGAGTCGCGCCCCCGGCGGGCTCGGCGACGATCCCCACCCGGCTCGAGGACCTCGGCTTCGTGCCGGGCACGCGGCTGCGCGTTTTGCGGCGCGCCCCGTTCGGCGACCCGATCGAGCTCGAGATCCGCGGCTACCGGCTGTGCCTGCGCGCGGAGCAGATCGTCGGGCTGCGCGTGCAGCTCGAGCCCGGGGACGTCCCGGAGTGAGCGCCGCGGTGGAGCTCACGCCGCGGCCGGTGCACGTGGCGCTGGTCGGCGCGCCGAACGCGGGCAAGACGACGCTGTTCAACGTGCTCACGGGCTCGAGCGCGCGGGTCGGCAACTATCCGGGCGTCACCGTCGAGCGTCGCGAGGGGAGCTTGCGCGGCGCGTCGCCGGAGGTGCGCGTGCTCGACCTGCCGGGCACGTACAGCCTGGTGGGCGAGACGCCCGACGAGCAGATCGTCGAGAAGGCGCTCGCGGGGCGGCTGGCCGGTGAGCCGGAGATCGACGGGATCGTGTGCGTGGTCGACGCGACCACGCTGCGCCGCGGGCTGGGCATGGTCCGCGAAGTCCTGAAGCGCGGCCGCCCGACGCTGCTCGTGCTGACCATGATCGACGAGGTGCGCGCGCGCGGCGGCAAGCTCGAGCCGACCCGGCTCTCCCAGATCCTGGGCATTCCCGTGCTCGGTGTGGTCGGGCATCGCGGCGTCGGCATGGACCCGCTGCACCGCCTGCTGCCCGACCCATCGCGCTGGTCGCGCGCGCTCGCGCTGCCGCGCGCCGACACCGCCGCGCAGCGCTTCGCCTGGGTCGACGAGGTTTGCCGCGCGGTCGGCGCGAACGAGCTCGAGCCCGACACGCGCACGGATCGGGTCGACCGCGTGCTGCTGCACCCCGCGTTCGGGCTGCTCGCTTTCGCCGCGGTCATGGTGCTCTTGTTCCAGAGCATCTTCGCCTGGGCGGTGCCCGCGATGGACGCGATCGACGCGGGCTTCGGCGAGGTCGCGCGCGTCTCGCGCGAGCTGCTGCCCGCGGGCTGGCTCACGGACCTGTGGGCCGACGGCGTGCTCGCGGGCGTGGGCTCGGTGCTCGTGTTCCTGCCGCAGATCGTGATCCTGTTCACCTTCATCCACCTGCTGCAGGACGTCGGCTACATGGCGCGCGCGGCCTTCGTCGTCGACCGCGTGATGGGCTGGGTCGGCCTGCAGGGACGCAGCTTCGTGCCGCTGCTCTCCTGCTACGCGTGCGCGGTGCCGGGCATGATGGCGGCGCGCACCATCGCGTCGCCGCGTGAGCGGCTGGCCACGATCCTGGTCGCGCCGTTCATGACCTGCTCGGCCCGGCTGCCGGTCTACACGCTGCTGATCGCGGCCTTCGTGCCCAGCGCGACGCTCTTCGGTGTAGTCGGCGTGCAGGGCCTGGTGATGCTCGGCCTGTACCTGCTCGGCGTGGCGACCGCGCTGGTCTCGGCGGCGCTTCTCAACTCCACGCTGCTCAAGGGCACGCCCTCGGTGTTCTACATGGAGCTGCCGCCGTACCGCTGGCCGACCGCGGGCCTGCTCGCGAAGCAGGTCGGGCGCAGCGCGAGCGCGTTCGTGCGCCGCGCCGGCACGATCATCCTGGCCACCTCGATCGTGCTCTGGGGACTGCTCTCGTTCCCGCGCGCCGCTCCCGATCCGCTGCGCACGCCCGCCCAGGAGGCGCGCGCGAATCTCGAGGCCAGCGCGGCCGCGCGTATCGGCCACGCGCTCGAGCCCGCGATCGCGCCGCTCGGCTTCGACTGGAAGATCGGCGTCGGCCTGCTCGCGAGCCTGGCGGCGCGCGAGGTGATCGTCGCGACGCTCGCGCAGATCCACGCGGTCGGCGACGCCGACGACTCCGCGAGCCTGCGCGAGGCGCTGCGCGCCGACCTGAACCCGGCGACCGGGAAGCCGGTGTTCAACCTGCCCGTCGCGCTCGCGCTGCTGGTGTTCTTCGTGTTCGCGCTCCAGTGCAGCTCGACGATCGTGGTCATGGCGCGCGAGACGGGGAGCTGGCGCTGGCCGGCGCTCGCATTCGGCTACATGCTCGGGCTGGCCTGGCTCGGCGCGTTCGTGACGTACCGCGTTTCATCCGCGATTCTCGGCGCGTGAGCGGCTTCGGCGCGGGGACGACGCCGACAACAAGCTTGGCCCTCGAGGCGGCTCTCAGCGATCCACTTGAACGAGGAGTCCAGATACGGCTTGTTGGGCGGCGGCCCGTAGACGGGGAGTCCGCCGGCCGGGAGAGAACAATGGTCCGAGGGAGCTGTCTTTGCGGAGAGGTTGTGTTTCAGGTGGAGGATCCCCTTTCCGAGATCGAGCTGTGCCACTGCCGGAAATGCAAGAAGGCTTACGGAGCACCGTTCGCAGCGACACTCTACTGCAAGAAGGACACGTTCAGGTGGATACGCGGAGACGCGTGCGTGAGAACCTACGATGCACCGCTCGAGGAGTCACCACCGGCGTACCGCCACAGCTTCTGCGCAACGTGTGGGTCGGCCCTGCCGTTGGTGTGGGCTGAGCTCCCGTTCGTCGAGGTGCCGGCTTCTTCCCTGGACGCGGCTGTCGGCTCGCGGCCGGCATACCAGATGTTCGAGTGTCAGCGTCTGGGATGGATCGGCGAGGCGACGGGGCTTCGGTGGTACGACCGAAGCGCGCCGCTGAGCGACAAGGTCGTTCGTGCGGTGCTCTGATGCCGCCGCCCAACGCGAGGGATGAGCAGGCAAAAGCGGCGCGCCCCGCGACGCCTTTGACTGTCAGCTCCATCCCTTTGTCAGCCGGCTGCTAAGCCGCGCCCTTCTGGATTGCCGCCATGTAGGCGCGGAGCACCGCGTTCATGCGCGACTGGTATCGCGGACCTTGCGCTTTGAACCACTTGAGCACGTCCTCATCGATGCGCAACGAGATCGGCTGCTTCGGTGTTGGGTGAACAATCGATGCGCGCTCGAAGAAATCGGCCGGAAGATCCGCGAGCTCGGGCGGCGACGTCTGTCGGATCGCCCGCTCCGTGGTCTTGCGCATGCGAGCAAGGCTCGCGCGACCACGCCGGGGCTTCTCATTCTTTCGAGAGGGCTTCGAAGTACGCTTTGCGTTCACGGCGATTGCTCATGCGGGCCGAGATGATGCGACGGACCCGTTCACGGTGAGCGCGAGACCCTGCGCCAATCCGATGGCGATCACGCGCTTTTCTCCGTAGTCGCGGCGTTGGTCCTGGCGCTCTAGCGTGGGCCTTCGAAGGCGAGCGTGGCGAACTCGAAATCAAACCCGCGCACGTGCAGATTCTCGGCACTCTTGCGGAGATCCCACGCAAAGCGCACGTGAAGAATCTACATCTGTATATACACTACCGCAAGTCGTCTGCTGGCGTCGGCCTAACAGGCTTGTCAGGCCGTGCGGACATATGTCAGATCTGATATAGTCCGCATCAGCTTGGGAGTGCCAGAGAAGCCGCTGGTATGGCTCCACGGGCAGATCAAGACTCCGCCGTTCTCGCGCGAGGCGCGTCTGGAAGCTGGGTTCTTGCTTCGCAGGCTCCAGCAAGGCGCGGTCCCGGCGATGCCGCACGCGCGCAAGATGCCATCGATCGGACCACGATGCTGGGAACTGCGAATCCGCGACGCACAGCAAAACTGGCGGATCTTCTACCGGATCGACACCGACGGGGTCGTGATCCTCGCTGTTCACGACAAGAAGTCCGAACGCGCACTTCAGCAGGTGTTGAACGTCTGCCGGCAACGACTGGGCCGCTACAAGGAAGCCGCTGGGAGGAAGCGATGAGGAAAGGGAAGCGAGCGAAGCTCGAGCGGGCCGGCTGGAAGGTGGGCACGGCGCGCGAATTTATCGGTCTGAGCGACGAGGAGGCGCGCTTCATCGAGCTAAAGCTCGCGCTCGCGGGCGCGCTGCGGCGGAAGCGCGAGCGGGAGGGGCTGTCGCAGACTGCGCTCGCGAAGCTGATCGAATCCAGCCAATCGCGCGTCGCCAAGATCGAAGCAGGAGATCGCTCCGTCAGTTTGGACCTGATCGTGCGCTCGCTCTTGGCGATGGGGACGTCGCCTCGCGAACTTGCTCGAATCATCTCTGGGGCGAAGCAAGCGGCCTAACGGATGACCGCGCAGCTGCGGCCGCGCGTCATGCGGCTCGTTGGGCCGCACGATCAGCGCGACTAGACATAAACCGACGGGCCGACGCGGTCAACGGCCACCAGCGCTGATGTGTTCCACCTCGGGACCGCCGTCTCATAGAAGCTCGCATTGAGCGCAGCGTCGTTGGCGGGTTGATGCTGGATGAGACCCTCGAACCACCAGCGCGGCTGAAGCCGGCACGTCTGGGAAAGCGCCTCGACTTCGTCGGGTTGCAGCTGGCGCATTGAATCAACGAATTCGGCATGATCTTCGGTCGGAAGCTCGAAGCGCAGACAGACTTCGCTGGTGTCGATGTCATGAGTCTCTCGGATGCTACGCGCCGAGGTAGGAACGAACTCTGGCATCCAGCCCGCCTCGATCGCACCCTCGGCATCCGCTTCAGCGCGCGTCGCGTAATCGGTCGATACCCTCTCGCAGGCGCTCATCGAGATCGCGACCACGTTGAGCGCCACCCACCGATAGAGCATTTGGATCCCGTTCGTGGCCGGCCAACAACCATTGAGCGTCTCCCAGCGAGCCGCCTTCTTGCAGCGTAGCACCGAGCAGGGACTGGATGAAGCGCTGAAGGTGCGCGTCGTACCTCGTTGTTCGTCGAGTGACTGCGTTGGCGCCCGCCGCAGAGGAGGGCGGCGCGGTTTCCGCTCTACACGGGGTCGGGTTTCAGGGGCGCGTGCCGGCGCACGGGCAGCGGCGCGTCCGCGCGGATCTCCATCCGGTCCGCGCGCGTCTGTTTCGCCTGGCGCAGCATGGGCACGAGCAGGCGCCCGAGGATCTTCACGTCGTCGAGCGCGTCGTGCCGGCGCAGGCCGACCGTGTCGACCGCGTAGTGGTACAGGAGCTTCGACGTGCTCCAGCGGTCCTCGTTCGTGCCCAGGAGCCAGGTGGCCAGCACGACCGAGTCGAGGATCGCGGGCAGCTCGACCGGCATGCGGTGGCGCGCGAGCTCGGCGCCGAGCAGCGGCGCGTCGAACTCGAACACGCTCTGGCCCATCCAGAAGTCGGCGCCGCGCGCCGCCTCCAGATGGCGGCCCCACGCTTCCGGAAACTCCGGCGCGCCGCGCAGCGTGTCGAGCGTGATGCCGGTCAGCTCGCGCACGACCTTGGGAATCTCGATGCCCTCGCCCGGCCAGACGAAGCTCACGAACGCGGTCTCCTCGCGGATCTGGCCGCCCTCGAACATGCAGCCCGCGATCTGCGTGACGCGCTCGCGGGTCGTGTCGAGTCCGGTGGCTTCGAGATCGAAGAGCCAGATGCGCCGCTCCGAGAGCCGCTCGATCAAGAGCTCCGAGACCTCGTACAGCTCGTCGGAGACGGGCCGGATGCGCAGCATCGGGTGTTTCAGTCCTTGCACGCGAGCCTCCGGAACTCTTCGACGAGCCCGGCCGGTCCCGCCGCGAGCGGCGGAGTGAGCAACAGGTCGGATTGGTTGTAGCGCCGCTCGCCGCGCGCGAGCTCGCGGAAGGTCCCGCCGGCCTCGTGCACCAGCAGGTCGCCCGCACACACGTCCCACTCCTGCTTGGGCGCGACGGAGATCCACAGGTCGGCGCGCCCCGCCGCGACCAGCGCGAGCTTGAACGCGACCGAACCGACCGGCTCGACGCGCGCGAACAGCGGGCGGAACGCCTCGATCTGGCCGCGCGCGAGCTCGGTGCGCGAAGACAGCATCACGCTCGCGGCGAGGCTCGTCTTGCGCGAGACCGCGAGCCGTTCGCCGTCGAGCCAGGCACCGCCGCCGAGCCGCGCGTGGAAGCACTCGCGCGTGCTCGGCTGGTACACGCACGCGGCGACCGGCCTGCCCTCGACCGCCAGCGCGATCGAGACCGCGAACTCCGGCACGCGCTCCACGAACTCCTTGGTGCCGTCGAGCGGGTCGACGATCCAGACTCGTTTGCCGGCGAGGCGGCCGAAGTCGTCGGCCGTTTCCTCCGAGAGCAGCGCGTCGCCCGGGAACGCCTTGCGGATCACCTCGCCGATCGCGGCGTTCGCCTCGAGGTCCGCTGCCGTCACCGGATTGTCATGCGACTTCTCGGTCGCCTCGCGGCGCTCGGCCGCGGCGTGGCGCGCGATCACTCGACCTGCGGCGAGCGCCGCCTCGCGCGCGACGTCCGCCTCCCGCTCGAAGCTCACTCGTCGTCGTCTCGGTCGGCGAAGTCCTCGTCGCCGCCGCGGCCGCCGTTGCCGCCGTTGCCGCGGAAGCCGGACTTCGGGCGGCGCCGGCGCCGGCGCAGCTTCGGCTCGCACACGTCGCAGTGCCCGCAGGGCGTCGGCTCGCCGTCCTCGAAGTAGCGCCGGATGTGCATCATCCGACACTCCTCCGTGTTGTTGGCGTAGTGGATGATGCTCTCCAGGCGCCGGCGGTCGGTGGTCTTGCGCTCCTCGTTGCGGCGCGAGAGCAGCTTCACCGCGTCGTTCACGTCGATCTGCCCGACCAGCGTGAACCCCCCGTCGGTCTCGGAGACCAGGTTCGCGTCGCGCAAGCCCTCGAGGATCGCCTTGGTGCGCGTGACGCCGACCTCGGTCGCCATCGCGAGCGTCGGCGCGTCCACCGAGCGGCCGTCCTTCGACCAGGCCGAGAGTCCCTCGACCACCTTCTTGATCTGCGAGCGCGTCGCGGGCCCTTCCGACAGGAAGTGGCGCTGCACGTCGACGTCCTTGGGATCCCAGAGCAGGATGCAGCGCGTGGGCAGACCGTCGCGCCCGCCGCGGCCGGCTTCTTGCACGTACGACTCGAGCGAGCCGGGCACCTGGTAGTGCAGCACGTAGCGGATGTCGGCCTTGTCGACGCCCAGGCCGAAGGCGCTGGTCGCGATCATCACGATGCGCTTGCCCGATGACATGAAGCGGCGGTGCGCGTGGTCGCGCTCGGCCTTGGTCAGCCGGCCGTGATAGATCTCGGCGGGGATGCGCGCGATCTTGCACAGCGCGCCCAGCTCCTCGACGTCCTTCACGGTCGAGCAGTAGACGATGCCGGGTCGGCGCAGCCGCCGCAGGTACTGCACGAGCTCGCGGCGCTTCACGTCCTCGGACGGGCAGTCCTTCACCTCGAAGCGCAGGTTCGGCCGCGCGACCGGCTTTACCACCTTGACCGGATCGCGCAGCCCGAGCCGCTTCACGATCTCGTCGCGCACGAGCGGCGGGGCGGTGGCAGTGAGCGCGAGGATCGGCGGCCGGCCCAGGTCCTCGGCGAGCGCGCCGAGCGCCAGGTACGCGGGCCGGAAGTCGTGGCCCCACTCCGACACGCAGTGCGCTTCGTCGATCACGAGCAGGCTCACCTGCTGGTCGCCGACGCGCTTCTTGAACGCGGGGCCGGTCGCGCCCTCGGGCGTGATCAGCACGATCTTCTGATCGCCGGCTTCAAGGAGACTGAGCGCGTCCTCCTTCTCGGTGCCGGTGAGCGAGCTGTCGAGCCGGACGGTCTCGATGCCCTGCGCGCGCAGCTTCTCGAACTGGTCGCGGATCAGCGCGATCAGCGGTGAGACGACCACGGTCAGGCCCGGAAGCAAGAGGCTCGGAAGCTGATAGGTGAGCGACTTTCCGCCGCCCGTCGGCAGCACACAGAGCGTGTCGCGGCCGTCGAGCACCGCGCGGATCGTCTCTTCCTGGCCCGGGCGGAAGTGCCGCAGGCCGAACTCGCGACGCAGCAGGTTGAGCATCTGCCGCAGGCGCTCGTCGCTGACGGGCTCACCGCCGCCGCCTCCGCGGCGCCGGCGACGGCGGCGGCGCGGGCGGTCGAAGCTTTGGGAGGGGTTGGGAGCGCTGTCGTCGATCCCCTCGGTCGAGCTCTCCGCGAACTCGGCGTCCGGAGCGTCGTTCCAGCTCCCGGACTCGGGGGCGGCGTCGGGATCGCTCTCGTCACTCGGAGTCGAGATCATCGCGTCGCCTTCGTTCGACAGACCCTCCGGGTGGCCTTCCGGCGGGCCGCCCACCCAGCGCCGGCGCCTTCGCCGCCGTCGGCGGGGACGATCGAGTCCGGCGGGAGCGGGTGCGTTGCCATCGCCGCCGAGTTCCGGCGCAGACAAGCCTTCCACCGGCGCCGCTTCGGCGCCGTCGAGGAGCGGTGCGTCCGTCGCGCCCTCGACCGGGAAGGGCCGAGGTCCCCTTCGCCTGCGGCGCCGACGCCGGGCGCGTCGGGGCGGGCTGGGTGCGTCGACGGGTTGGTCGCTATCCGATTCCAGGATAGACCTCCGGCAACAGGGAAATGCGGGTCACAGTATACGCAGGAAGCCGCCGGCCGCCCGTCCGAGCGGGGAAGTTTCGCTGGGACGCCTCCCATGCGTTGACGGGCCACTGGATGTACAGCACATTGCCGCACACCCCCATGAGCACGCGCGGCCGAGCCAAGCAGCGAGTCACCTTCCGGGTCGATCCGGAGCTCGCGGGGGCCCTGCGTCACCTGCCCAACCAGACCGCCTTCGTCGAGCGCGTGCTCCGCGACGCGCTCGGCCGGCTGTGCCCGGTCTGCGCCGGGTCGGGTGAGGTTCCGGACGTCCACCTGGCGGTCTCGAACCTGAAGAAGCTCGAGGGCCGGCGGCTCGAGCGCGACACCGCCGCGCAGCTGAAGGCCCTGGTCCGGCTCGGCCGGCAGCTGCTCGCGACCAATCTGGTGCTCGAGACCTCGCCCGCGGACGGCGAGCTCGAGTTCCGCCTCGCGCGCTCGAACGAGCTTCTGCTCGCCGGGCGCATCCCGCGCGGGCAGTCCGATCTCACGCTGAATCACTGACCGGTGCGCCGGAGGAGTCCCCCCATGTCGACGATGATCACCGAGGAGTGCATCAACTGCGGAGTCTGCGAGCCCGAGTGCCCGAACGAGGCGATCAGCGAGGGTGAGGAGACGTTCGTGATCAACCCGCAGCTCTGCACCGAGTGCGTCGGCTTCCATGCCAAGGAACAGTGCGCGGAGGTCTGCCCCGTCGACTGCTGCGTGCCGGACCCGAACAACGTCGAGACCGAGGAGCTCTTGTTCACGCGCGCCAAGACGATCCACCCGGATCAGGCCGCGTCGCTCGCGCTCTCGGCGGAGACGTCGCGCTTCAGGAACTAGTCGGAGGCGAGCTCGGCAGCAGGAGCTCTGGCTCGCCGAACTCGCTGCCGTCGTGCTCGACCAGTACCACCGAACAGTTCGGCACCGGCGGCACATGCAGCCAGCTTCCCTCGACGTGCGCCCAGAACGCCGAGATCGTGCCGGAGTGGCTGGTCACGATCACGTCGCGTCCGAGCGAGCTTCGCGCGATCGCGCGCAGCGCAGGCACGGCGCGCGTCTGCACCTCGAGCAGGGTCTCGCCGCCGGGCGGACGCCACTCCCAGCGCACGAGCGAGTCGAAGCCCGGCGTGCGCAGCGCGGCCTCGAACGGCTGGCCGTGCAGCGCGCCGAGCGACTGCTCGCGCACCGCGGGCTCGACCTCGATCGGCTGCGCGAAGCCGAGCGCGGACGCGATGATCGCCGCGGTCTCCCGCGCGCGCGCGAACGGGCTCGACACGATCCGCACCGGCGCGAACCGCTCGCGCAAGAGCGTCGCGGTGCGCGCGGCCTGCTCGCGCCCGACCGGCGAGAGCGGATTCAGCTCGGACTCGGTGAACCGGCGCAGCGCGTTCGCCTGGCTCTCGCCGTGCCGCACGAGCAGTAGCCGGCCCATCGGGCTGCGGGTCCCGGCGCGCTAGCTGACCAGCGGCAGCTGCCCGGTCTGGCCGCGGTTGTCGGTCATCAGGCCGACGGCGCGCCACTTCGACTCGGTGCGTTCGCTGATCAGGCCGAGCCGGCACAGGTTCGGCACCACCGTGTGCATGAACGGCATGGCGTTGATCTCGGCCCAGTTCGGCAGGCCCAGCGACATGTTCACGATCAGCTCCGGGTCGTAGCCGTACTTCGGCGCGAACAGGTGCAGCATGTCGAGCTGCTGGTTGGCGTTGAGCGCCTCCAGCACGCCGAACGCCCAGTCCTCCATGTGCTCCATCTGCGCCGGGTTCGCGCGCTTCACGGTGCGGCGCATGGTGAGCACGCCGAAGGCCGCGTGGCGCGACTCGTCCTGCTCGACGCGGCGGATCACGTCGCGCACCAGCTCGTTCCGGGTGTTCTCGCGCAGCTGGTTCATGATGCCGACCGCGGTGCCCTCGAAAAGCGTCTGCATGCCCAGACACTTCATCGTGTAGCCTTCGACGGAGAGCAGCTCGTCGAGCAGCACCTTCAGGTTCGCGCTGATCGGGTGGATCGTGCCCATCTTCTCGGCCAGCAGCCGCGCGAACACCTCGGTGTGGCGCGCCTCGTCGTAGGTCTGGTTCGCGGCGTAGAGCTTCTCGTCGGTGGTCGGGCACAGGTTGGTGAGCTGGCCGCAGATCTGCAGCGCGGCCTGCTCGCCGTGCAGGAGCTGCGAGAGCAGGTAGTTGACCTCGTCGAACACGGCTTCCTTCTGGGTCGCCTCGTCCTTGCCGAGCAGCTTCGTCACCTGGCCGAGCATGGACATCTCGGGGTTGGCGAGCCACTCGTCGCGCGTGACCGGCACCGACCAGTCGACGTCGGTGCTCGCGTTCCACTGGTTCTGCTTGCCCTTCTCGTGCAGCGCGCGCAGCTCGGCGACTTCGCTGCCGTACTCCCAGTTGTTCCAGCGCACGGCCATCGGGGTCGTCACGTCGAGCCTCGCGCGGATCTTCGCGACCTGCGCCTCGTCGGGGAAGTCGACGATCTCGAAGTTGCCGAGCTGCTTGCGGTTCTCCTGCATGAACTTGTCCACGGGCGTCTCCTGTTGGTCTGGCTTCAGTCGTTCGAGGCGCGCAGCGCGCGCTCGATGAAATCGATCACGTGATCCTTGCGCGCGCGGATCTCGGCCGCGGAGTAGAGGGGCGCGCCGAACAGCTCTTCGCCGAACTCGCCGGTCGCGAAGTGGAAGACGGTCATGCCGATCAGCGTCTGCACGGTGTGCTGCACCGGCGCGCGGCGCAGCTCGCCCGACGCCATGCCCTGCTCGAGTCCCGCGGCGACGCGCGCGAGCACGCGCTGCAGCACGGCGCGCGCCGCCTGATCGGCGGGCTCTTCGTTGTCGACCTCGAAGAGCGAGCGCAAGAGCAGCGGCGCGCGCGCGGGGTTCTCGACCAGCGCGTCGATCGCGCTCTCCACGAACCCGCGCAGCCGCTCGTGCGCGTCGCGGGCGTGCGCGTCGGCGGCTTCGAGTCGCGCGTCGAATTCCAGGAAGCAGCGCTCGTGCACGGCCGCCCACAGCTCGCGCTTGCTCGGGAAGTGGTGGAAGAGGGCGGACTTCGAGACGCCGACGCTCTCGGCCACCGCGCGCATGCCCACGCCTGCGAAGCCGAAGCGCGCGTACAGCGACTCGGCGGTGTCGAGGATCTTCTCGCGGGTGGAGGGAGAGGCTTCGACCTCTTCCACGTCGGGCTCGCCTGCCATGCACGCCTCGGTTTCGGACCGACCGACCGGTCGGACGGGAGCTTACCCGTGGCTCATCGGCGAGGCAAGCGCGAATCTCGACCCGTGCCCGACCCCTCCCTGACGGCTCTGGCGCGCGCCACCCGTGATGCCCTCGATTCCGTGCTCGCCGGGCACGACGACGCCAAGACCGGCGTGGTGCTCGCGCTGATCGCGCGCGAGCACGCCTATCTGGAGGGGCCGCCCGGGAGCGGGAAGTCCGCGCTGGCGGGCGCGCTCGCCCGGGTGGCCGGCGCGCGCTCGGCGCAGATCCACTTCCATCGCGACACGGGCGCGAGCGACCTCTTGGGCGCGCACGGTCTGCGCCGCCAGCGATTCGAGGGCCGCGAACGGCTCTCGTTCGCGCCGGGCGCCGGGCCGCTCGCGGCCGCGGAGGTGCTGATTCTCGACGATCTGTCGCGCGCACCCGGCGAAGCGCTGGCGCCGCTCCTGCACGTCCTCTCCGAGCGGCGCGCGTCCGGCGCGTCGCTTCCGCTCGAGAGCGCGATCGCGACCGCGGGCGCGTCCGACCTGGAGAGCTACGCGGATCCGCTCGAGCCGAGCCAGCTCGATCGCTTCGCGGTGCAGGTGCGCATGCGCGGGCTCCTGCTCGGTCGCCGCTTCGAGCGTGCGCGCGCGCTGCTCGATCGGCCCGAGCCGGGTGCGCTCGTTCCGGTGCTCGACACCGAAACGCGTCACGCGCTGCAGCGCGCGGCGGCCGCGCTCGAGATCCGGGCCGAGGCGCGCGCGGCGCTCTTGCGCGCGATCGAGAGCCTGCGCCGGGCGGCGGGCGACGAGCCCGTGCTGCTCAGCGATCGCGCCTTCGCGCGCGCCGCGCCGGCGATCCTGCGCGCCCACGCGCTCCTGCGCGGCGCGCCGTGCGTAGAGCCGATCGACGTGCGCGCGCTTCGCCTGATGCTCGCGCGCCGCGTGCCCGAGGCGCTCGAGCCGCACGTCGCCGCGATCCTCGAGGACGCGCTGCTCGAGAACTCGCCCGTGGCGGCGCCGCCGGGCGCGGCGCGTCCAGCCGCGGCCGCGGGCGAGGGTGGAGGCGCGGCCGAGTCGCCCGTCTCCGTCGACGGGCTGGAGACGTTCCCGGCAAAGATCGAGAGCGTCGCGCCGCGCGGACAGCCGCGCGGCGAGGACGACGCGGCCTCCGTCGAGAGCCTCGTGCAGGCGCTGCTCGGCCGGCTCGAGCGCGGCGCGGTCGCGCGCGGCGAGGACTCCGGCGGCCAGCCGCGCGGCTGGCGGCGCATGCGCAGGCTCGACGAGATCCTCGACGCCGATCCGGTCGAGGCGCTGCTCTACACCGAAGGGCGGAGCCCCGGCGGCGCGCGCGTGTATCGGCGCGAGCGGCGCAATGCGGGCGGCACGCTCGCTGTGCTGCGCGACGTCTCGGCCTCGATGGAGGGCCGGCTCTCGCGCTGGGCGGGGCAGGTGGTCGCGGGGCTCGTGCGCACCGGCGCGCGCCGGCGCATGCGCATGGGCTACGTGGAGTTCAACCACGAGGCCGAGCGCTTCGAAGCCGGCGGCGCGTTCTTCCACCGCCGCTACCGCCGCCTGCTCGCGCTCGCGTCGCGCCGCCGCGCGGAGGGCCGCACCAACTACGAGGCGCCGCTGCGCAGCGCGCTCCACGAGCTCCGCAAGGCCGCCGGTCACGAGCGCCACGTGGTGCTCTTGACCGACGGCGTGCCCGTGCTCGGCGATCCGCACGTGCGGCGCGAGCGCGCGCTTGCCCGCGAGCTCGGAGTCAAGGTACACACCGTCTTCCTCGGGCTCGGCGAGTGCCCCGAGGTTCTGGACGAGATCTCGCGCGAGACGGACGGCGGGTGCTTCGCGGTGCGGCCGCAGCCGGACGGACGCGTGACGGTGCTCGAGCGCAGAATGTCCGCGCGGGCGAGCGGGGGATGAGTTGAAGCACGGTCTCGGACGGCTGCGCGAGCTGCTCGATCGCCACGTGGTCGGCCACGACGAGGCCAAGGACGCGCTGCTGCTCGCATTGGTCTGTCGGGAGCACATCTACCTGGAGGGCCCGCCCGGCTCCGCGAAGACGCGCATGGCCGAGGTCGCCGCGCGCGGCTCTAGCCTGGGCTTCTTCTTCTACCAGATGCACCGCGACACGCGGCTCTCCGAGCTGGTCGGCGACGTGGTGCTCGAGCGCCGCGCGCTGCCGGACGGCGACGGCGAGCGCATCCACCAGACGACGCTCCCCGGCGGCATCCTGACCGCGGAGATCTGCGTGCTCGACGACGTCTCGCGCGCGCCCGGCGAAGCGCTGAACGTCCTGCTCCGCATCCTGAACGAGCGCAAGTTCGGCGAGCAGCCGATCCCGCTCCTGACCGCGATCGCCACCAGCAACCCGCTGCGCGACGAGTACTACAACGAGCCGCTCGACCCCGCGAACCTGGACCGCTTCGCGATCCAGCTGCGGGTCGCGGGCCTGATCCAGTCCGGCAACCGCTCGCTCGCGCGTCTGCTGGTCGACCAGTTCGCGGACGGGCGGGTGGTCGAGCAGCCCGAGCCCGAGCCGGTGCTCGGCCGCGCGGACCTCGACGCGCTCCACGTCGCGCAGTCGCGCGTCGCCGTGCCGGCCGCCGAAAAGGACCGCCTGATCGAGTTCCTGCGCCGGCTCGTGGTCGACTATGATTGCGACGAGACCAACTCGTTGCTCACGGACCGCAGCTTCCTCGTGAAAGCGGTCAAGCTCCTGCGCGGGCGCGCACTGCTCGCCGGGCGGGATCACGTGAGCGGCGAGGACCTCGCCGTGCTCCAGTGGATGACCACTTTCCGCGTGCCCGAGGAAGTGCACGAGAAGGTGCCGGAACTGCTCGAGGAGATCGTCGCGTGAAGATTTCGACGAACGTCAACGGCAAGCCGCAGGAGCGCGACATCGAGCCGCGTACGCTGCTGGTGCATTTCCTGCGCGAGCAGCTCGGACTGACCGGCACGCACATCGGCTGCGAGACCACGATCTGCGGCGCCTGCACCGTGCACCTCGACGGCCGCGCGGTGAAGAGCTGCACGATGTTCGCGGTCCAGGCCGACGGGCGGAACGTGACGACCGTCGAGGGACTGGCCAAGGACGCCGACCACCTGCACCCGGTGCAGACGGGCTTCTGGGAGGAGCACGGCTTGCAGTGCGGCTACTGCACGCCGGGCATGATCATGACCACGTCGGCGCTGCTCGTCGAGAACCCGAACCCGAGCGAGGCCGAGATCCGCCACGCGATCGAGGGCAACATCTGCCGCTGCACGGGCTACCAGCAGATCGTGAACGCGGTGCAGCACGCGGCGCGGATCGGAAAGGCGGTGCGCTGATGCCGGTCCGACCTGTCAGTGTGGGCGAGCGCATCAAGCGGCGCGAGGATCCGCGCCTGATCCGCGGGCTCGCCAGCTACACCGACGATCTGAAGCTGCACGGCGGACTGCACGCCGCGTTCGTGCGCAGCGACTACGCGGCCGGCAAGATCGACAAGATCGACATCTCGCGCGCGCTCGCGCGCAAGGGCGTGGTGGCCGTGTACACCTACGACGATCTGCGCGGCAAGGTCGGGCGCACGCCGTGCGTGGCGCGGCCCGAGCCGGGACGCGACGCCGAGCACCCGCTGCTCGCGGACGGCTTCGTGCGCTGGGTCGGCCAGCCGATCGCGGTGGTGATCGCCGAGGATCGCTACGTCGCGCGCGACGGCGCGCTCGACGTGTCGGTCGAGATCTCGCCGCTGCCCGCGGTGGTCGACCTCCGGCGAGCGCTCGAGCCGAGCGCCCCGCGCGTCTACGCCGACCACAAGGACAACATCGCGCTGCACATTCCGCGCTCCAACAACCCGGAGGTCGAGAAGCTGTTCGCGGAGGCGGACGGGGTGGTGAAGCTCGAGCTCGTCAACCAGCGCGTCGCGCCGGTCTCGATGGAGGGCCGCGCGGTGCTGGCGTCCTGGGACGAGGGCCCGCAGAAGCTCACGCTCTGGACGTCGACCCAGGTGCCGCACCTGGTGAAGCAGTCCGTCGCGCAGTGCCTCGGCCTCTCGGAGATCCGCATCCGGGTGATCGCGCCCGAGGTCGGCGGCGGCTTCGGCGCCAAGATCCCCGTCTACGCCGAAGAGTGTCTGTTGCCGTGGATCTCGAAAGCGCTCCGTCGCCCGGTGAAGTGGTCCGAGACGCGCACCGAGAACTTGATGAACACCACCCACGGCCGCGGTCACATCCACGAGATCGAGGGCGCGTACAAGAAGACCGGCGAGCTCGTCGCGCTGCGCGGGCGGGTGATCTCCGACGTTGGCGCGTACCCGTCGTTCTTCGGCGCGAGCATCGCCACCTTCACGCCGCTGATGATGCCCGGCTGCTACCGCGTGAAGGCGCTCGACGTCGAGGTCGTGTGCGTCTACACGAACACGATGGCGACCGACGCGTACCGCGGCGCGGGCCGGCCCGAAGCCGCGTACACCGTCGAGCGCGTGCTGGACGAGATCGCGGTGGCCACCGGCCTGGATGCGGTCGAGGTGCGGCGCCGGAACTTCATTCCCAAGTCCGCCTTCCCGTTCACCACCGCGACCGGCGCGGTCTACGACTCGGGCGACTACGAGGCTTCGCTCGCCAAGGCGCTCGAGCGCTTCGACTATCCCGCCGCACGCGCGAAGCAAGCCAAGGCGCGCGCCGAGGGGAAGCTGGTCGGCATAGGCGTCGCGACCTTCACGGAGATCTGCGGGCTCGGCCCGAGCACCGGCGCGTCGCCGATCCAGCGCACCGGCAGCTGGGAGAGCGGCATGGTGCGCGTCGAGCCGACCGGCAACGTGATCATCACCACGGGCGCCTCGCCGCACGGCCAGGGCCAGGAGACCGCCTTCGCGCAGATGGCGGCCGACGCCTTCGGCATCGACGTGAACGACGTCGAGGTCATGCACGGCGACACGGACGTGGTCACGCACGGCGTGGGCACGTTCGGCAGCCGCGGCCTGGTGGTCGGCGGCACGGCCGTGCACATGGCGCTCCAGAAGGTGACCGCCAAGGCGTCGCGGATCGCGGCGCACCTGCTCGACGCCAAGCCCGACCAGGTCACGTTCGACGGCGAGTCGTTCCGCGTCGCGGGTGGCGAGCGCAAGCTGACGTTCCGCCAGGTCGCGGAAGCGGCGCATCTGTGGAACGTGCCGATCCCCGGCGAGGAGCCGGGCCTCGAGGCCGTCGCGCGGTTCGAGCCGACCGGCACCACCTTCCCGTTCGGCGCGCACTTCTGCGAGGTCGAGGTCGATCCCGACACCGGCGAGGTCGCGCTCACGCGCTACCTCGCGGTCGACGACGCGGGCAAGATCGTGAATCCCCTGCTCGCCGACGGGCAGCGGCTCGGCGGCATCATCCAGGGCCTCGGTCAGGCGATGTGCGAGGAAGTCGTCTACGACGAGAGCGGCCAGCTCCTGACCGCGACGCTGATGGACTACGCCATGCCCAAGGCGCACATGTTCCCGCGCATCGAGCTCGATCAGACCTGCACGCCGACGCACCTGAATCCGCTCGGCGCGAAGGGCATCGGCGAGCTCGGCACGATCGGCTCCACGCCCTGCTTCGTGTCGGCCGTGCTCGACGCGCTGCGGCCGCGCGGCGTGAAATCGATCGACATGCCACTGAAAGCAGAGCGCGTGTGGCGCGCGCTCGCGGAGGCGACGCGATGATCCCCGAGAACTTCGAGTACTTTGCGCCGCGCAGCCTCTCGGAAGTGACCGCGCTGCTCGCCCAGAGGGCTGACGCGAAGCTGCTCGGCGGCGGCATGAGCCTGATCCCCGCGCTGAAGCACCGGCTCGCGGCGGCTTCGGCGCTCGTCGACCTGGGGCGAGTGCCCGAGCTCGAGGGCATCGCCGACAAGCGCGGCGTGATCGCGATCGGCGGCCGCACCACGCACCGCGCTCTCGCGACGCCGGGCGAGTTCAAGGACGTGCACGTGATCCACGAGACCGCCGGCTCGATCGGCGACGTGCAGGTGCGCAACCGCGGCACGATCGGCGGCAGCCTGGTGCACGCCGATCCCGCGGCGGACTGGCCGGCCGCGTTCCTCGCGCTCGACGGCGAGGCCGTCGTGGTCGGCGCCAAGGGCGAGCGCACCATCCCGGCCGCGCAGTTCTTCACCGGCATGCTGGCCTCCGCGCCCAAGCACGACGAGGTGCTCACGGAGGTGCGGCTCACGGTCGAGCGCAAGCGCGCGGGCACGGCCTACGCGAAACTGCGTCAGCCGGCCTCGGGCTTCGCGATCGTGGGCGTGGCCGCGCAGGTCACGCTGGACCGCAGCGGGAGGATCGAGCGCGCGAGCCTCGGTGTGACCGGCGTGAACCCGGTGCCGTTCCGCGCCTCCGCCCTCGAGAAGCGCCTCGTCGGTCAAATGCCGGACGCCGCGAACCTGCGCGTGCTGTGCGCGCGCATCGAGGAGGCCGACCCGATGGAGGACATGCACGCCTCGAGCGAGTACCGCGCCCACCTCGTGGGAGTCTTCGCCATGCGCGCGCTCGCGAGCGCCGCGAGCCGGGCCGCAACGTGAAGCTCGAAGGACGCCAGGTGATCGACACGCCGCTCGCGCAGGCGTGGCAGCGGATCGTGGACCCGCGCGTGCTGCGCGCGTGCACGCCGGGGCTCGACAAGCTCGACGCGCGCGACGCCGACCACTACGAGGCCGTGCTCGAGGTGCGCATGCCCGCGATCACCGGCCGCTTCGAGGGCACGCTCGAGTTCCTCGAGCGCGTGCCGCCCGAGCGCTTGAAGCTGCGGCTCGCGGGCAAGGGCGCGGTCGGCTTCGTCGACGGCGAGGTCACGCTCACGCTGGCCGCGGTCGACGAGGGCACGAGCATCGCCTACTCCGCCGACGTGCAGGTCGGCGGTCAGGTCGCGCGGCTCGGCCAGCGCTTGATCTCGGGCGTGACGCGCGAGATGGCCGGTCAGTTCTTCAGCGCGTTCGAGCGCTGGCGGCCCGAGGCGCCCGAAGAGAAGGTCGCCGCTCCGCCGGCGCGCTCGCTCTTCCAGCTCCTGTGGCGCACGCTCTTGCGCCTGCTCGGCCTGCGCCGGGACACTTGAGCGCGACGTGATCGAGGCCTGCGTGCTCGCGGCCGGCCGCGGGTCGCGCATGGGCTTTGCGAAGCACCTGTTGGCGCTCGATGGCGTGCCGCTGCTCGAGCGCGTCGTGCGCGCGCTCGGGGCCACGAGCGCCGTGCGCGTGTTCGTGGTGCTCGCGCCAGGCGACGCGGACGGCGCCGCGCTCGCCGCGCGCCTCGGCGTCGCGGTCGTGCGCGCCGAGAGCGCGGACGAGGGGCGCGCCGCCTCCGTGCGCGCCGCGCTGCGCGCGGCGTCGCGGGATGCGCAGGGTCTACTGTTCGCGCTCGCGGACCAGCCGTTCCTCGAGCCGCAGGACTTCGAGCGTCTGATCGCCGAGCTGCGCCGCTCGCCGCACGCGATCGTGCGCGCGCGCTACGACGGCGAGCCCGGCTCGCCCGTGCTGTTCGCGCGCGACTACTTCCCGGAGCTGCTCGAGCTGCGCGGCCGCGAGGGCGGCCGCAGCGTGATCGCGCGTCACCCGGACGCGGTCCACAGCCTCGACATCCCGGCCGCGCGTGGCCGCGACCTCGACCGCCCGGAGGATTTGCCTGCTTGAGTCCTCCGGCTATGCTGCCGCGCCATGGAAAGAACCTTTTCGATCGTGAAGCCCGATGCCGTCCGCGCGAACAAGACCGGTGCGATCCTCGCCATGATCGAGGGCGCCGGCTTGAAGATCGTGGGCACGAAGATGATCCAGCTCGACCAGGCCAAGGCCGAAGGTTTCTACGCGGTGCACAAGCAGCGCCCGTTCTTCGCGAGCCTGGTCAAGTTCATGACCTCGGGACCGGTGCTGGTCTCGGTGCTCGAGGCCGACGACGCGATCGCGCGTTACCGCAAGCTGATGGGCGCGACCGACCCCGCGAAGGCCGACGCCGGAACCATCCGCAAGCTGCACGCGAGCAACATCGAGCAGAACGCGGTGCACGGCTCCGACGCGCCCGAGACGGCCAAGGTCGAGGTCGCGTACTTCTTCGCCGAGACCGAGCTCGTCCAGCGCTAGCCGACGAACTTGTAGCCCACGCGGTGGATCGTGAGCAGCCACTTCGGGGACGCGGGGTCGAGTTCCAGCTTGCGGCGCAGCTTCGCGACGTGCATGTCGACCGTGCGTGTGAGCGGCAGGCTCTGGTAGCCCCACACCGCCTGGAGAAGCTGCTCGCGCGTGACCGATTCTCCGCGGCGCGAGATCAGGTACTCGAGCAGCGAGAACTCGCGCGAGGAGAGCTCGAGCGGCGCGCCCGCGCGCGTCGCGGTGCGGCGCAGCAGGTCGACCTCGATTTCGCCGAAGGCGTAGCGCTCGGGCGGGGCTGGGCGCTGCGCGCGGCGCAGCAGCGCCTCGACGCGCGCGAGCAGCTCCAGGAACCCGAAGGGCTTGGTCACGTAGTCGTCGGCGCCGAGCTTCAGGCCCTGGACCTTGTCGCTCTCCTGGCCGCGCGCGGTCAGCATCAGGATCGGCACGTCGCTGCCGGAGCGGCGGATCTCGCGACACCGGAGGCCGAGGGAGTCACTCGGGTTGCGCGCTCGGCGCTTCGTCCGCCTCCGGAGCCGCGCCCGCCGGCTCGGATTCCTCCTCCTCCGCGATCGGGACATCCTCCGCGGCCGCGACCAGCGCGACGAGCGGGAGTCGCTCGAGCAGGGTCTCGATGCCGATCCCGAACGGATCCTCCAGGCGCATCCCGGGCAGGCGAAGCGGCACGAACACGAACGCGGCATCGCGCGAACGCGATACCACCGCTTCGACGTCCGGATCGACCACGGTCTCGACCGTGGCCTCGATGCGACCCTCCTCGAGCCGCCGCTCCACGGCTTCGGCGGCGCGCGCCTCGTTGCCGGCCACGGCGGGAACGAGCACGCGGATCGACGCTTCGTCCCAGCTCTCGCTGCGCGTCATCAGGTAGGCGAGCAGGAGCATGAGTCGTGACGATTCGTCGTCGAAGAACCAGACGTCGATACGCCGCCCGACGCCGGGCATCTCGTCCATGCGCAGCCACGCGGTCTCGTCGGTGTCGAGCACGATCACACTGCGGCGCAGTCGCAGCGCCTGACCGAGGGTGCGCCCGTACCACAGCGCGGCGCTCTTGGCTCCATTCGCGTCTGCGCCGAGCCAGTTGGCGACCACCAGGTTCGAGCGGATCGGACCGGTGCCCCAGCTCTGCAGGATCATGCCGAGCGCGTCGCGCAGGTCGGGCGCGGCGACCACCAGCGGGTACGCGTCCAGGCCGAGCTGCTCGATCTCCTCGCGCATCTCCTCTTCCGCCTGCTGCACGCGCGTGCGCGTTTCGTCGCCCGCGCGCTTCGCCTCGATCACGCGCACGGCGGTCACGAGTCCCGTTCCGCCGGAGATCCAGGACGCGAAGCGCAGCACGCGCGCGCGCCGCGTCACGCTCTCGGTGAAGACGATGATCTGCGGCTGCCACTCGCCAGGCTGTCCCGGACTCCGGGTCAGCTCGCGCAGCCCCTCGCGCACCTGGCGGAAACGGTACGCCTGCCGGCTGTCGCGCCAGCGCGCGGGCACGGCCGTGCGCTGGACGTATTGGTAGACCGCGGCCAGGATCGCGACCGCGATGCCGCCTGCGATCGGATCGATCGCGAGCATCGCGGCGCCGCACAGCAGCACGCCGAGCAGGCTTCCGCGCGCATGGAAGAAGCGGAAACGCGGGCGGAAGCTCGGACTCGCCGCGGTCGCCTCGACGTAGGTGGCGTAGTTCAAGAGGCCGTAGGAGATCAGGAAGAACATCGAGACCAACGTCGCGATCGAGTTCAAGCTGCCGACCGCGATCGTAGCGAGCGCGATCGCGCCGGTGAGCAGGACGGCGCGACGCGGGTTCTGCGTCGTGCCGTGGCCGGCCGCGAAGAAGCCCAGCGTCGAGAAGACCCCGTCGCGCGCGAGCGCCTGCAAGATGCGCGGCGCGCCGAGCAGCGACGCGAGCGCGGAGGAGAGGGTCGCCGAGAGCAGGCCCGCGTCGACGAGCCAGCTCTGCGCCGACAGCTGCCGCAGCGCGTCGGTCTCCGCAGCGAGCTTCGCGACCGGCAGCGCGCCGCCGAGCACCACGATCACGCCCACGTAGACCACGGTCGAGACACCGACGGCGAGGAAGGTGCCGAGCGGCAGGCTCCGGCCCGGGTCGCGCAGCTCGCCCGACATGCTCACGCCCTGGGTGAAGCCGGTGACGGCGGGAAAGAAGATCGCGAACAGCGGCCAGAAGCCGAGCCCGTCCGCGGGCGGGAGCAAGTTCGCGCGCAGCTGCGCGGCGTCGAAGCGAGGGGCGCCGCCGGCGAAGAACGAGACCAGCGCCAGGACCAGGATCGCCATGATCCCGAACTGGAAACGCGTGGCGAGGTCGGCACCGAGCCAGGCGAGCGCGAGCAGAGCGACGCCGGAGCAAATCGCGGCGATCGTGACGACCGCAGCGGAGTCCGAGCCGAGGATCGCCGCGACGCCCTCACCGAAGCCGATGCAGTAGAACGCCACCGAGAGCGACTGCGCCGCGAACAAGAGCAGCCCGAGCGCGCCGCCCGTCGCCATCCCCAGGCTGCGCGAGATCAGGAAGTAGTCTCCGCCAGCGCGCACCTTGCGGTTGGTCGCGATCGCCGCCAGCGAGAGGCTCGTCGTCACCGAGATCGACGTGGCGAGCGCGAGGATGCCGAGCGCTTCGGCGAGCCCACCGCTGCCGATCACGAAGCCCATGCGCAGGAACAGGACCACGCCCAGGATCGTCAGGATGCTCGGCGCGAAGACCCCGCCGAACGTGCCGAGCGTTCCACCGCGGCTGCGCGCATTCGCCAACGCGCAGCCCTCAGTAGCGCGCGATCACGTGCTTCGAAACGTCGCGGAAGATCTCGCGCGCGTGGTCCATCGGCGGCAGCAGCGTGATCTCGCGCAGGCCGGCGCGTTCCGCTTCGCGAAGCTGGTGGATGATCTCGTCCGGTGTGCCCGCCAGGATCCAGGTGCGGATCGCCGCGGGCGTGATGAAGCGGCGCTCCTCGGGCACGAGGAAACTGCAGTGCCCTTCGTGAATCTGTAGGTAGCGCTTGGCGCGCGGCGTCTCCATTTTCTCGACGTACTCGCAGTACTCGGCGAAGAGCTCGCGGACCGGCGGCGGAACCTGGTTCGGATTTCCCGATTGCTGCACGCCCTCCCAGCAGTAGTGCAGCGCCGCGGCGACCTGCGAGCCGACCGCGTCGATCACGCGTTCGCTCGCGAGCGTCTCGCCCGGCCGGAGCACCACGGCGCTGGTCAGCGCGGCGGTGTGGAAATCGCCGGGCAGCGTGCGTCCGACGGCGGAAGCGCCGGCCGTGATCGCCGCCAGGCTCGCGCGCGTCATGTCGGGCGGCTCGTGGAGCGCCGAGATCCGTCCGTCGCCGTAGGCGCCGGCCGCCGCGAGCGCGCCGGGACCGTTCGCCGCGACCCAGATCGGAATCGGCTGCTCGAGCTCGATGAAGCCCCGCTCGCGGTGCAGGAAGCGGATCGCGCGCGTCTCGCCGCCGTACGAGTACTCGACCTCGTCGCCGGCGAGCAATCCGCGCACGACGCGCAGATACTCGCGGAACGCGCCCGGCTTCATCGGCCGCATGCCCATCACCCGCATCGCCGTGTGGCCGGTGCCGATGCCGAGGAAGACGCGACCCGGCGCGAGCCGCGCGATCGACGCGATCGAGTGCGCAGTGACGGGCGCGATCCGCGTCGGCGCGATCGCGACGCCGGTGCCGAGCACGATCCGCGAGGTGTTCGCGGCGGCGAGCGCGAGCGTCGCGTAGGTATCGGACCAGATCATCTGCGAGTCCGGCAGCCAGCCGTGATCGAAGCCGAGCTCCTCGGCCTCCTTCAAGAGCTGCCAGTCGTCGATTTTGGTTGCGACCATCGCGCCGAACTTCATCGTGCTCTCCTTCTCGAACGCAGCCACAGGATACGCTCCGACGCGGCGGAGGCCGAGCGCGCCCTCGCGCTTCGAGGAGCTTTGCACCTCGCGAGAGGCCTGACGGACTACCGAAGTCCGAGAGCGAAGCGGAGCGCGCGGTCGACGGCAGCGACCCGCTCCGCCGAGAGCGACGAGAGTTTCCTCGTGAGTACCGACTTCGGGACGGTCGTGAGCGTGTCGAGATTCGCGACGCAGGCTCGCGGCAGGCCGTCGTCCCGGCCGAGCGCGACTTCGGTCGGGATGTGCCGCGCTCGCGAAGTGACGGGCGCGACGATCACGAGCTCGCGCAGCTCGTAGGCTTCGTTGCGCGAGAGCAGCACGACGGGTCGCCGGCCGGCGGGCGCGGGAAGCTCGGCCCACCAGACCTCTCCCCGCCGCACTACCAATCCTCGTCGTCGGCGAGCAGCGCGCTCGCGGTCGCGAGCGCGGCCTCCGCGTCGCTTCGGCTCTCCGGTCGGGTGCGATAACCGGCCTCGTAGTCGCGCAGCAGCTGCCCCTCGGCGCCGCGCCGCAGCCAGTCGCGCAGCGCCTCCTGCACGACCGAGCTCCGGCTCTTGCCGGCGCTGCGGCGCGCGCGCTCGACTGCGCGAAACAGCGCATCGGGGATGCTCACGGCCACCTTGGTTGCGGGCTTCGCCAGGCTCGCGGGTCCTACTCGGGTATGACCATGAGCATACCCGTGCGGACTCGGAGCGGCCAGCACCCCCCCTACGCGCTCAGGCGTAGCTCGCCTTCACGTCCTTGCCGCTGGCGGAGGTCTCGCGCACCTCGCGCAGACTCGCGTCGAGATCCGCGAGGTACTCGTCCGCCACCCCCGCGTGCGCCGGCGAGAGCATCAGATGGATGCCGCGCGGATCGGTGCAAAGGCCGCTGAACCAACCGCGCTTCATCATGCGCGCCCAGATTGCGAACGGGTCGACGTCCGTCGCGCCGTACGTGAACAGGCCGAGCAGCGGCTTGCCACGCGTGCACAGCCCGTCCGTCGCGTCGATCGCGGCCATCAGCTTCTCGCGCGTCGCGACCACCTGACGCGCCTTCTCGCGGTAGCCCTCGACGCCCAGGTAGTGGAGCACCGCCCAGGCGGACGCGATCGCGCCGCCCGGCCGCGTGCCCGCGACGGTCGGCGTGACCATTCCGCCCGCGGGCCACTTGTCGAACGCGAAGACTTGGTGCTGCCACTGCGCTTCCGTGCGGTGGAAGATCGTCGACGCGCCCTTGGCCACGTAGCCGTATTTGTGCAGATCCGCGGAAAGGCTGCGCACGCCCTCGAGCTCGAACGAGAACGGCGGCACCGGCACGCCGTTCATGCGCGCGAACGGCGCGAAGTAGCCGCCCACGCAGGCGTCGACGTGCAGCCAGAGGTCGCGCGCGAGGGCGAGGTCGGAGAGCTCGCCGATCGGATCGATCACGCCGTACGGAAAGCAGGGCGCCGAGCCGACCAGCATCAGCGTGCGGGATGTGATCGCGTCCGCCATCGCGCCCACGTCCGCGCCGAAGTCCTTCGCCACCGGCACGCGCACGACGCGCAGATCCAGGTAGTGCCCCGCCTTGTCGAAGGCCGGGTGCACGGAGGCGGGCGCGACGATCTCGGCGCCGATCGTGTCGACGCCGCGCGAGCGCGCCTCGTCCCGACACGTCTTCACCGCCAGCATGATGCTCTCGGTGCCGCCACTGGTCAGGTTGCCGCGCGCGCTCTCGGGCGCCTGCAAGAGCCCCAGGCCCATCCCGACCACGTCCTCTTCCATGCGCTTCAGGCTGGGGAACGCCCCGGGACCCAGCGCGTTCTCCGACTGGTAGAGCGCGTAGGCGTCCTTGGCGACCCCGAGCACGTCGTCGCCGGCGTGGAAGACGTAGACCGCGGTGCGGGCGTGCCGCCAGTCGACGTCGTTCGCGCCGAGCGCGATCAGCCGCTCGCGCAGGGAGTTCCAGTCGCTTCCGCGGGGGGGCAGCTCACAGCGCGTCTCGGCCATCGGGGACCTCCGACGCACGAGCCTACCCGAGAACGGGGCGGATGGGCCGCTCGAGTGGAGCGGCCGACGCTCGCTACTTGTACCCGATGGCGATCAGCGCCATGACCAACAGGTACGACGTGACGAGCAACAGGTTCCGGCGCAGCGTTCCGTTCGACTCCGACTTCGCATCCGCGGCTTCCATCTCCATCTCCTTCGGAAACTCCCGGCGCCGGCTATAGACCGGCGCTCACACTCGGCTCGTCGGTGGCGAGCAGCCGATCGAAGTGATCGGCGCCACGTGACATGGCCCACCAAAAGAACGGGAACACGGTGTAGTGGCCGCAGGGGAGCTTGTACCAGCGAGGCTGCCCGAGGGCTTCCCACAGCTTCTGCGCGTTCGTGGAGGGGATCACGGCGTCGAAGCGGCCGGTCGCCATGGCCACGTTCGCGGGCTCGAGTGACTCGGCGTAGCTGAGAGGGTCGACCGATTCGGTGTAGGGCCGGATCCCGGCGATGAACTGCTCGCGGGTGGTCCAGCCGCGCTCCGCGATCAAGCGGTCGCGGAAGCGGCGCGCCGCGCCCTCGGTGGACTCGTAGAAGACCTCGGGCAGGTCGCCGCCGGTCAGCACGTAGTAGCCGCCGCGGATCCGCGGGTCGCAGCTCGTGAGCAAGAGCGCCTGGATCGAGCCGAGACTCAAGCCTGCCGCGGCCATGCGGCTCGCATCGATCTTCGGGTGCGTCACCAGCCAGTCGAGCATGCGCCGGGCGTCGATCACGCCCGCGCGCAGGGTCTTGTGCACGATGTCGGGGTCGGACTGCTTGTCCAGGTCCAGGGCCCGCCGCTCGAGCCGCGCGACCGCGTAGCCGCGGTTCACGAACGCCTTGGCCATGCCCTCCGAGACGTCGTGGGGTCCGTCCAGGATCTCGAACGCCACGATCGTGGGGTGGGGCCCCTCGCCCGGCGGAATCAGCAGGTGGGCGACGCGCTCCTTGCCGCTCTCGTCCGGCATCACGACCCGGAACGCCTTGTAGTCGCGCGCGTGGAAGAGGGTGTAGAGGTCGAGCACCCAGCTCTGCTCCACGGTGAGCCCCTCGGGCTGGATCTTCACGGTGTCGGGGTCGAGCGGTTGGTAGTCGAAGGTGCCCGGCGCCACGAGCGAACGCCCCGCGGCGACGGGCCGTGGGGCGTCCGGCGGGCCGATCGTCGACGTGCACGCCGCGAGCGCGAGCAGCGAGAGCAGGCACGCTGCCGGGCGGAGCCCGCTCGGCTCCGAGGCGTGGCGCGAGGCGATCAACGGGAAGTTCAGTCCGTGTCGCGCGTGCGGCGGATGAAGGCCGGCACGTCGTATTCCTCTTCGAAGGGCGAGACGAAGTCGTTGGTGCCGTTGGCTTCGAAGGCCTGCTGCCCGCGCTGCGGCGGCTGCATGCTCACCTCCGTAAGGCTCTCGGCGGTGGGCGCCTCGCGCAGCGGCAGCCGGATCGGCGTCACGTTCTCGAAGCCGCCGGTGATCGCCACCTGGCGGCGCGAGCGCGTGGCGTCGGACAGGCCCGTCGCGATCACGGTCACGCGGATCTCGTCGCCCAGGTTCTCCTGCACGACCGAGCCGAAGATGATGTTCGCCTCTTCGTGCGCTTCCTCGTGGATCAGGCTGACGGCCTCGTTGGCCTCCTTCAGCTTCATGTCGGGGCCGCCGGTGATGTTCACCAGCACCCCGCGCGCGCCCTTGATCGAGACGTCGTCCAGCAGCGGGTTCGAGATCGCCTCCTGCGCGGCGCGGATGGCGCGGTTCTCGCCGCGCGCACGGCCGGTGCCCATCAGCGCCATGCCCATCTCGCTCATGATCGTGCGCACGTCCGCGAAATCGAGGTTGATGATGCCGTGCACGGTGATCAGGTCGGAGATGCCCTGCACGGCGTTTAGCAGCACGTCGTCCGCGATCCGGAAGGCGTCCGTCATGGTGGTGTCCTCACCGGCCATGAGCAGCAGCCGCTCGTTCGGGATCGTGATCAGCGTGTCGACCACGTCGTGCAAGCTGTCGATGCCCTGCTCGGCCTGGCGCTTGCGCACCGCGCCTTCGAACACGAACGGCTTGGTGACGACCGCCACGGTCAGCGCACCGAGCTCCTTCGCGACCTCGGCCACGATCGGCGCGCCGCCGGTGCCGGTGCCGCCGCCGAGCCCCGTGGTCACGAACACCATGTCGGCGCCGGCCAGCGCTTCGGCCAGCCGCTCGCGCGAGCCGTCGGCCGCGGTGCGTCCGACGCGCGGATCCGCACCGGCGCCGAGTCCACGATCGCCGAGGTGGATCTTGGTCGCCGCGAGGTTCATCGCCAGCGCCTGCGCGTCGGTGTTGGTCGCGATGAACTCGACGCCCGAAAGACCGGCGCGAATCATCGTGTTGATGGCGTTGCCGCCGCCGCCTCCGACGCCGACGACCTTGATGCGTGCGCGGAGATCTGCCTCATGCTCGAACTCGATCATCTCAACCCCCCCTGAGAGCCGCCTCACTCTAACTCGCTTTCGCGAAATACGGTGTAGGCGGGATGGATTTTCTTAGCGCAATTCTCCGTAGAACCACTCGCGCATGCGCGTGCGAACCTTGCGGAACGACGAGCCGTCGTAGACGCGGAAGCGCGGCCTGCCCCGGCGCTTCGCGCCGTACAGCGCGAGCCCGACCGCGGTCGCGAACTCCGGACCCTGCACGCGATCGACGAGCCCGCTGATGCCGCGCGGTGTACCGCGCCGCACCGGCAGCTCGAAGATCTCCTCCGCGAGCTCCGGCAGTCCCTCGAGCGCGGACGAGCCGCCCGTGACCACGATTCCGGACGGGACGTTGCAAAGGTGCCCCGAGCGCGAGAGCTCCTCGCGCACCAGCGAGAGGATCTCCTCCACGCGCGGCTCGAGGAACTCGGCCAGGATCTTGCGCGAGACCTCGCGCGGCGCGCGGCCGCCCACGCTGGGCACGGTCAGGAGCTCCTCGCGCGGCAGGTAGCGCGCGGCTGCGCAGCCGTAGCGGCGCTTGATGCGCTCGGCCTGGTCGAACGGCGTGCGCAGGCCGACCGCGGCGTCGTTGGTCAGGTGGTACCCGCCCAGCGACAGCACCGCGGTGTGCTTGATCGAGCCGTCCGCGAAGACCGCGACGTCGGTGGTGCCGCCGCCCAGGTCGATCAGCGCCACGCCGAGCTCCTTCTCGTCCGGCGAGAGCGTGGCCTCGGCCGAGGCCAGCGGCTCGAGCACGATGTCGATCACGTTCAGGCCGGCCTTGTTCGCGCACTTGATCACGTTCTGCGCCGAGGTCACGGCCGCGGTCACGATGTGCACGCGCGCGATCAGGCGCACACCCGACATCCCGATCGGGTGCTTGATGCCGTCCTGGCCGTCGATCTCGAACTCCTGCGGGATCACGTGAATGACCTCGCGGTCGGCCGGGATCGCGATCGCCTGCGCCTGCTCGATCACGCGCGTGACGTCGGCGGCGCGCACCTCGCGGTCCTTGATCGCGATCATGCCGATCTCGTTGTGCGCCTGGATGTGGCCGCCGGCGATGCCCGCGTACACCGAGCTGATCTCGCAGCCCGCCATCATCTCGGCCTCGTCCACCGCCTTGCGGATCGAGTCGACCGTCGCCTCGATGTCGACCACCACGCCCTTGCGCAGCCCGCGCGACGGATGCGTGCCGATCCCGATCACGTCGATCGATTCCCCGTTCGGCTCCGCGACCACCGCGCAGATCTTCGTCGTCCCGACGTCGAGCCCTACGATCAGCTCATCGTGTCTCGCCATTTCCACCCCCTCTGGCTTTCGGAATGTCCCGCAGCACCGGACTGCCCCGGAACCGCAGATCGACCACGCGGGCGCCGGTGCTCTCGACGAGCCCCGAGTCCGCGAGCAGCTTCCAGTCGTGAAGCGACGCGCCCTCGTCGCGGCCGACCACGAGCACGGTGGGCCGGCCCAGCGCGCGCACGCGGACGTCCTTGGCGCGCGGCGCGTGCACGGTCGCGAGGCTCACACCGAGCTCGCGCGCGGCGCGGATGATCGGCAGCGCGCGCTCGGCCTCGCCCGAGACCTGCGGCAGGCGCACGGCCTCGCCGGGCTTGAGCGGGAAGACCGCGCCGTTCTCGGCGATGCCGAGCCCCGTCGACATCTCGAGCGCCACCGGCACGCGCTCCCGGACCACGATCAGGAGCCGGTCCGGTGGCAGGCGCGCCGCGCGCACGCGCGCGATGCGCGGGTGCTTGACCAGGATCTGCACCACGACCTCGGGATCGACGTCGAGCAGGGCCGTGCCCGGCGCGATCTCGAGCGCGCGCCACAGCTCGTCGGGCTCGAGCGCGTCGATGCCGACGAAGTCGACGTGCCGCAGCCAGAAGCGCTCGCCGCGCAGCCCCTCGCGCAGCGCGCGCACGTCCAGGTAGCCGTGGTGCTCGGCCCAGAGCCCGGCGAAGACGAACGCGACCAGCCCGAGCACGAACACGAGCGGCCGGGGCAGGCTGCGGCCTGCGCGCCGCCGCGTCACGACGCCTCTCCTTCCACGCGCACCTCGGTCTCGAGCGCGACGCCGAAGCGCGCCGACACTTCCGCGCGCGCGCGCTCGATCAGGCGCAGGACGTCAGCGGCGCTGGCGCCGCCGAGGTTCACGATGAAGTTTGCGTGCAGCTCCGAGATCGCCGCGTTGCCCTCGCGCGTGCCCTTCAGGCCCGCGGCCTCGATCAGGCGGCCGGCGTAGTCGCCGGGCGGGTTCTTGAACACCGAGCCGCAGGACGGCTGATCGACCGGCTGCGTCGCGCGGCGCTGCGCGAGCAGGGCCTTCTGGCGCTCGCGGATCTCCTCGGGCTTTGCCTGCTCGGTGCGGAAGGTCGCGGACACGACCACCGCGCCGGGCGGGAGCTCGGTCGCGCGGTAGCGGAACACGAGCTGTTCGCGCGCGCGCGACGCGATCGCGCCGAGCGCCGGATCAAAGAGCTCGAGCGAGGTCACCCGGTCCTTCATCTCGCGACCGTGCACGCCGGCGTTCATGGCGATCCAGCCTCCGACCGTGCCGGGAATGCCGACCGCGAACTCGAGGCCCGAACGGCCCTGCTCGGCGCAGAAGCGGGTGAGCTGCGAATGCGTGACGCCCGCCTCGGCGCGCACGAGCCCCTCGCCCGCGAGCGCGACCTCGCGCAGGCCCGCGAGCCGCACGACCACGCCGCGCAGGCCGCCGTCGCGGACCAGCGAGTTGAAGCCCCCGCCCAGGATCGCGACCGGCAGCGCGTGCGCGCGGCAGAAGCCGCAAACGCGCACGAGCTCCTCGCGGGTGTCGACGCGCACGAGCGCATCGGCCGGTCCGCCGACGCGCAGCGACGTCCAGTGCGCGAGCGGCTCGTCGAGCGCCACGCGCCCGGGCAGCAGCGCCTCGAGCTCGGCTCGTATGCGCGGGTCAATGGACAGCGCCCCCTCCGTCCGGCTTCCGGAAGTCGTCCGGCTTCAGGAACTCGCGCGCCAGCTTGCCGATGTCGCCGGCGCCCATGAAGAACACCAGGTCGCCGGGCCGCGTGAGCTCGCGCAGGCGCGGCACGATCCGGCTCTTCTCGGGCACGAACTCGACGCCGCGGTGGCCGCAGGCGCGCACGGCCTCGGCCACGGCCGACGCCGTCACGCCGGGGATCTTCTCCTCGCCCGCGGCGTAGATCTCGGTCAGCACCACCACGTCCGCGTCGTGGAAGCAGCGCGCCAGCTCGTCGAACACGTCGCGTGTGCGCGTGTAGCGGTGCGGCTGGAAGGCGACCACCACGCGCCGGCCCAGGCCCTCGCGCGCGGCGGCGAGCGCGGCGCGGATCTTGGCGGGGTGATGCGAGTAGTCGTCGATCACCATCATGGCGTCGCGCTCGCCCAGGATCTCGAAGCGGCGCTCGACGCCGCGGAACTCGGCGAGCGCCTCGCGGATGCGCTCGACCGGTACCTCGAACTCGAGTCCGACGGTGAGCGCGGCGAGCGCGTTCTGCACGTTGTGGCGGCCGGGCACGCGCAGCGTGAACGGGCCCAGCGCCTTGCCCTTCGTGCGCGCGTTGAATCGCATGCCGAGCCCGACCGACTCGACGCGCTCCGCCGACACGTCCGCCTGCGGCGAGAGCCCGTAGGTCCAGACCCGGCGCGTGACCTGCGGCAGCAGCGTCTGCACGTGCGGATCGTCGATGCACAGCACGGCGGCGCCGTAGAACGGCACGCGGTTCGCGAACTCGACGAAGGCCTCGTGCAGCTTCTCGAAGCTGCCGTAGTGGTCGACGTGGTCGCGGTCGATGTTGGTGATCACGACCACGGTCGGCACCAGCCGCAGGAACGAGCCGTCGCTCTCGTCGGCCTCGGCGACCAGCACCTCGCCGGCGCCGAGCCGCGAGTTCGCATCGAGGCTGATCACGCGACCGCCCACGATCGTGGTCGGGTCGAGGCCGCCTGCCGACAGCACCTCGGCGGTCATCGAGGTGGTGGTGGTCTTGCCCGCCGAGCCGCCGATCGCCACGCCGTACTTCATGCGCATCAGCTCGGCGAGCATCTCGGCGCGCGGGATCACGGGAATGCCGGCGCTCTCGGCGGCGCGCAGCTCCGGGTTCGAGGGCGAGACCGCGGACGAGTACACGACCACGTCCGCGCCCGCGACCCGCGCGGCGTCGTGGCCGATGCTGATGCGGATGCCGAGCCCGCGCATGCGCGCGGTCGCCGCGCCCTCGCGCAGGTCGGAGCCCGACACGGAGTAGCCCTGCGTGTTCAGGATCTCGGCGATCCCGGACATGCCGACGCCGCCGATGCCGACGAAGTGCACGCGCTGCACTCGCCGTCTCATCGCGCGCCTCCGTTGCGGCCGAGCAGCGCGCGGCAGTGCGCCCAGATCTCCTCGGCCGCCTGCGGCTTGGCGCGCGCGAGCGCGGCCTCGCCCATGCGCGTGCGCCGCGGCCCGTCCTGGAGCAGTCCGACCAGCTCGCTCTCGAGGCGCGACTCGAGCTCCGCGTTCTGCTGCACCACGACCGCCGCGCCCGCGCGCTCGAGCTCGCGGGCGTTGGCGAGCTGGTGATCGTCGGCCGCGGACGGCAGCGGGATCAGGACCGAGCCGACGCCGACGTGACACAGCTCGGCGACGGTCCCGCCCGCGCGCGAGACGACCAGGTGCGCGCGCGCGAAGCGCGCGGGCAGGTCGTCGAAGAAGGCGGCCACGTCCGCGCTCACTCCCGCGGCCGCGTAGGCCGCGCGCGTCTCGTCCAGGTCGGGAGCGCCCGTCTGATGGGTGATCTCGAGTCCCGGGATCTCGCGCAGGCGCGGCAGCGCCGCGCACACCGCGCGGTTGATCGCGCGCGCGCCCTGGCTGCCGCCGGTGACGACCAGCCGCACCTTGCCGCCGTTGCCGCGGCCGAGCGCGCGCGGCATGGCGCGCACCGGCCGGCCGGTGAGCAGCGCGCGTCCCGCGGGGAAGAAGGGCATGGCGTCCTCGAAGGCGACGAACACGCGCTTGGCGAAGCGGCCGAGCAGGACGTTCGAGCGGCCCGGCCGCGCGTTCGGCTCGAGCAGCGTGGTGGGGATGCCGAGCGTCAGCGCCGCGGCGACCGCGGGCACCGACGCGTAGCCGCCCACGCCGATCACCAGATCCGCGCGCAGATCGCGCAACAGCCGGCGCGCGCGCAATGTGCCGCGCGCGAGCACGAGCAGCCCGAGCAGGCCGCGCGCAACGCCCTTGCCCGTGACCTGCGCGCTCGGCACCAGGTCGAGCGCGTAGCCCGCGGTCGGCACGTAGCGCGTCTCGAGTCCGCGCTCGGTGCCGACGAAGCGCACGTGCGCATCCGGCTCGCGTTTGCGGATCGCCTCGGCCAGCGCGAGCGCAGGGAATATGTGCCCCCCCGTCCCGCCACCCGCGAGCACCACCACTAGCGCCATCCCGCCCTCCCGCGTTTGCTCGGCTTCGCCGCATTCAGGATCAGTCCGATCGCGGCCAGGCTCGCGATCAGCGAGGTGCCGCCGTACGACACCAGCGGCAGCGTGCTGCCCTTGGTCGGCAGCAGCCCCATCGCGACGCCCGAGTTCAAGAGCGCCTGCAGCCAGAGCAGCAGGCTCGCGCCGACCGCGAGCAGCGTCGCGAACGGCGTCTTCGCGCGCTGCGCGATGCCGAGCGCGGAGAGCGTCAGCACCGCGAAGCCGAGCAGCACCGCCGCGACACCGACCAGGCCCACCTCTTCGCCGACCACCGACAGGATGAAGTCGTTGTGCGCCTCGGGCAGGAAGAACAGCTTCTGCTGGCCCGCGCCGAAGCCCGCGCCGAACAGCCCGCCCGCACCGAACGCGAGCTGCGACTGCACGAGCTGGTAGCCGCGGCCGAGCGGGTCGGCCCACGGATCGAGGAACGCGATCAGCCGCGCGACGCGGTACTCGCGCAGGCCCATGACCAGCAGCGCGAGCGGCACCACGACCGCGAGCGTGCTGCCCAGGTGATCGAGGCGCGCGCCGCCCGCGAAGATCAAGACGCCCGTGAAGATCAGGATCAGCATCGCGCCGCCGAAGTCGGGCTGGAGCAGGAGCAAGAGCGCGGGCACGCCGGCGAGCAGCGCGGGCACCGCGATGCTCACGCGGTAGTCCTGCATGCGGTCCTGGTGCGAAGCCAGCCACTGCGAGATGCCGAAGATCACGCCGAGCTTGGCGGGCTCGAGCGGCTGGAACGGGATGCCGCTGATCATCACCCAGCGCCGCGCGCCGTTCTCGCCGACACCGAACGGTGAGAAGGTCGCGATCAGCGCGACCACGGACAGCGCCCAGGCCGCGTAGCCGAGGCGCTCGAGCCAGGGCAGGGGCGTGAAGAAGCAGAGCGCCCCGATGCCCAGGCCGATCAGGAGCGCGAGCGTCTGTCGGCCGAGGTACGCAAAGGAGGTGCCGAACACCACCTCGGCGCGCGCAGCGCTCGCGCTGTAGACCATCACCAGCCCGAAGCCGAGCAAGAGGATCGCCGCGACCAGCAGCTCCGAGATCCCGAACCGGCTCAGCATCCCGCGCCTCCGCAAGCCACCGCGTCCGCGTCGGGCAGCGCGCAGGCCAGCTCCGCGAAGCGCCGGCCGCGCTCCTCGAAGCTGGTGAACTGATCGAAGCTCGCGCAGGCCGGCGCGAGCAGGACGACGTCGCCGGGGCGCGCGCAGGCGGCCGCGCGCGCCACGGCCTGCGCGAGCGTGGCGACGCGCTCGACCGGGCAGGCAACGGCCAGCGCGCGCTCGAGCTCGGCGGCGGACTCGCCGTACACGAGCGCGTGTCGCACCCGCGCGCGCCGCGCGGCGTCGGCGAGCTCGTCGAATGCGAGCTCCTTGTTGCGGCCGCCCGCCAGCCAGACGATCGGCGCGGTCTGCGCGAGCAGGCTCGCGATCGCGGCCGCGGGGTTGGTGGCCTTGGAGTCGTCCACGTAGCGGACCTGCGCGCGCACGCACACGTCGCGCAGGCGGTGCGGCAGGCCCTCGAACTCCGCGAGCGTCGCGCGGATCGCTTCGGCCGTCGCTCCCGCCAGGTGCGCGGCCAGCGCGGCCGCGAGCGCGTTCGCGACCGGTCTTCGGGACGCGTCCGAGAGCGCGTCGTGCGGCACGCGCAGCACGATCCGGCCCTCGGGCGCGAGCACCAGATCCTTGCCGTCGAGGTACGCGCCGCGCTCGAGCCGCGCCTCGGTCGAGAACGCGAACAGCCGCGCCGGCGCGCGCTCGCCGACCGCGCGCGCCCAGGCGTCGTCGTGGTTCACGACCAGCGCGTCCTCGCCGTGCTGCAGCTCCGCCAGGCGAGCCTTCGCCGCGCCGTAGCGCTCGAGCGTGCCGTGCCGGTCGAGGTGATCGGGCGCGAGGTTGAGCAGCACGGCGACGTTCGCGTGGAAGGCGCGCGCGTGCTCGAGCTGGAAGCTCGAGAGCTCCGCGACGATGCGCGCGTGACCGCGCCCGACCAGCGCGCACAGGGCGGTGCCGAGATTCCCGCCCACGCCCGTGTCGAAGCCGCTCTTCGCGAGCATCTGGCCGATCAGCACGGTCGTGGTGCTCTTGCCGTTCGAGCCGGTGACGCCGACCAGCGGGGCGTCCAGGAACTCGGCGGCGAGATCGACCTCGGGAACGAGCTTCGCGCTCGGCTCGACGCGCACGCCGGGACTCTGGACCACGCGGTCGAAGCGGGTGAAGTCGGGCAGCGTCGGCTCGCAGATCCGCTCGACGTCCGCGGGCAGACCCTCGAGCGCCTCGGGCGTGCGGTCGTACGCGCACACGCGCGCGCCGTTGCCGTGCAACAGCTCCACCGCGGCGCGGCCCGAGCGGGCCATGCCGAGCACGAGCACGTGTTCTCCAGAGTGACTCATCGAAGCTTCAACAACGAAATCGCGACCAGACCCAGGATCACCGAGATGATCCAGAAGCGGACGATGATCTGCGGCTCGGGCCAGCCCCGGAGCTCGTAGTGGTGGTGGATCGGCGCCATCCGGAACACGCGCTTGCCGCGCGTCTTGAACGACGCGACCTGGATCATCACGGAGAACATCTCGACCAGGAAGAGCCCGCCCGCGATCACGAGCACGACTTCCTGGCGGATGATGATCGCCACCGTCGAGAGCGCGCCGCCCAGCGCGAGCGCTCCGGTGTCGCCCATGAATACCGACGCTGGATACGTGTTGTACCAGAGGAAGCCGAGACCCGCGCCCATCAGCGACGAGCAGAAGATCGCCAGCGTCCCCGCCGCGGGCACGTGCTTCAGCTCCAGGTAGTTCGCGATCACGGCGTTGCCGACCACGTAGCTGAACAAGCCGATCACGCCGGCCGTGATCATGGTCGGGCCGATCGCGAGGCCGTCGAGGCCGTCGGTCAGGTTCACCGCGTTCGAGAAGCCGACGATGAAGATCACCGCCAGCGGCACGTACAGCCAGCCGAGCACCGGGTGGAAGCCCTTGAGCAGCGGCAGCGAGATCGCGGCGTCGAAGCCGGGCACGAGATACAGCCAGACCGAGGCGACGCTCGCGACCGCGATCTGGCCGATCAGCTTGGCGCGAGCGCTGATGCCCTTGGGATCCTTGCGCACCGCCTTCTGGTAGTCGTCGACGAAGCCGATCGCGCCGCAGCCCAGCGTCACGAACAGCACGATCCACACGAACGGGTTGGTCCACTCCGCCCACAAGAGCGTGCTCGCGAACACCGCGGAGAGGATCAGCACTCCGCCCATGGTCGGCGTGCCGCGCTTGGTCTGGTGGCGATCGGGCGTGTCCTCGCGAATGGTCTGCCCGATCTGGCGGTGCTCGAGCAGGCGGATCAGCGTCGGGCCGGCGATGAACGCGATCAAGAGCGCCGTCAGCGCCGCGCCGACACTGCGGAACGTCAGGTAGCGGAAGACGTTCAGGCCGGAGATCTCGGCGGAGAGCAGCTCGTAGAACAGGTGGTACAGCATCAGCGGGGCTCCATCAGTCGCGTCACCACGCGCTCGAGGCGCATGCCGCGCGACGCCTTCACCAGCACCACGTCGCCGGCGCGCGCGTGCTTGCGCACGAGCTCGGCGGCCGCGTCGGGATCGTCGCACTCGTGGGTGCTCGCGAGTCCCGCCTCGCGCGCGCCGCGCGCGATCTCGCGCCCGAGCTCACCGACCGCGACCAGCACGTCGACGCCGGCCGCGGCGGCCTTGCGCCCGGTCTCGGCGTGCAGCGTCTCGGACTGGTCGCCGAGCTCGAGCATGTCGCCGAGCACGGCCACCGCGCGATGGCCCGCGCGAAGCTGGGCGAGCGTCTCGAGCGCGCGCGCGACCGAGTGCGGGTTCGCGTTGTAGGTGTCGTCGAGCAGGCGCAGGCCGTCGGGGCTCTGGCGCAGCGCCGCGCGCCCGGGCACGCCCGTGAAGCTCTCGAGCCCCTTGCGGATCGCGCCGATCGCGCCGGCGCCGAGCGCCCCGCTGGCGAGCGCCGCGGCCGCCGCGCACAAGCCGTCCTCGACCAGATGCAGGCCCGGCGCGCCCATCTGGATCTCCGCGGAGCCCCCCCCACACTCGAGCGTGTAGCGCGAGGCGCCGGACTCGGAGCGCACGTCGCGCGCGCGCAGGTCGGCGTCAGCCGCGGTCGCGAAGCGGAGCTTCTTGCCGGCGAAGCGCGCGCTCTGCGCGACGCAGTTCGGATCGTCGGCGTTCACGACCGCCACGCCGTCCGGACGGATGCGCGCGTACAGCTCGCCCTTCGCGCGCGCGATCGCCGCCAGCGAGCCGAGCGGGCCGAGGTGCGCGGGGGCGATGTTCGTGATCGCGCCGACCGTGGGCTCCGCGATGCGCGCGAGGTGATCGATCTCACCCTCGTGGTTCATGCCCATCTCGACGACCAGCACCTCGTCCTCGGGGGAGAGCGCGAGCACCGAGAGCGGCAGGCCGATGTGGTTGTTCAAGTTCCCGGGGGTGCGGCGCACGCGCCGGCCCGCGGCCTCGAGCACGCTCGCGCACAGCTCTTTTGTCGTGGTTTTCCCGTTCGATCCCGTGATCGCGATCACCGGACCGGCGAAGCGCGCGCGGTGCTCGCGGGCGAGCTCGCCGAGCGCGGCGACCGTGTCCGCGACCACGATCGCGGCCGCGCCGGACGGGGCGGCGCTCGCGCGCGACACGAGCAGCGCCGCGGCGCCGCCCGCCAGCGCGTCGGCGGCGTAGTCGTGCCCGTCGTAGGTCTCGCCGCGCACCGCGACGAACAGCGCGCCCCGGCCGAGCGCGCGCGTGTCGGTCGAGACGTTCTCGATCACGACGTCGCGCGAGCCGCGCAGCGCGCCGCCGCAGAAGTCCGCGAGCTCGCCGAGCGTCCAGCTCACGCCGCGACCCCGCGCGCGAGCAGCGCCCGGCGCGCCTCCTCGCGGTCGTCGAACGCCAGCCGCTCGCGCCCGACGATCTGGTAGTCCTCGTGGCCCTTGCCGGCGATCACGATGCAGTCGTCCGGGCCCGCGAGCGCGACCGCGCGCTCGATCGCCTGGCGGCGGTCGCGCAGCACCTCGTGCGAGCCGGACAGACCGACCGCGATGTCGCCCAGGATCGCGTCGGGGTCCTCGGTGCGCGGATTGTCGCTGGTCGCGATCACGTGGTCGGCGTGTGCGCAGGCGGCGCGCGCCATCGGCGCGCGCTTGCTGCGATCGCGATCGCCGCCGCAGCCGAACACCGCGAAGAGCCGCCCCTCGACCAGCGGCCGCACGCGCGCGAGCACGTGGTCGAGCGCGTCGGGCGTGTGCGCGTAGTCGACCAGCACGATCGGGCGGAACTCGCCCACGCGCTCGAGCCGACCCGGCACCGCCGGACAGCGCTCGAGCCCGCGCCGGATCGCGTCCCAGTCGATCCCGAGCGCACGGCCCGCGGCGATCGCGGCCAGCGCGTTCTCGATCTGGAAATCGCCGGGCAGCGGCAGGTCGAGCTCGATCTCGGCGTCCGGACCGCGCACGCGCAGCCGCGAATGCGCGAGCTCGACGCGCTCCTCGATCGTGCGAAAGTCCGCCTGCGCGCTCGCGCCGCGCGCGTAGCTGACGACGGCGCTGCCCGCCTCGCGCGCGACCGACGCGAAGCGCTTCGACCACGGATCGGCGGCGTTCAGCACCGCCGTGCCCGCGAGCTGCTCCGCGCCGAACAAGAGCGCCTTCGCCGCGCCGTAGCTCTCCATGTCGGTATGGAAGTCGAGGTGATCCTGCGAGAGGTGCGTGAACACGCCCACCGCGAAGCGCAAACCGCGCACGCGCCCGAGCGCGAGGCTGTGCGAGGAGACCTCGAGCGCCACGGCCACGACGCCGGCGTCGCGCATGCGCGCGAGCCAGCGCTGCAGGTCGAGCGACTCGGGCGTGGTGAGCGCCGACTTCTCCTCGAAGCCCGGGTAGCGCACCGAGATCGTGCCGAGGCTGCCGGCGGCGCGGCCCGAGGCGAGCAGGATCGACTCGAGCATGCGCACGGTGCTGGTCTTGCCGTTCGTGCCGGTGACGCCGATCAGCGTCAGCGCGCGCGCGGGCTGGGAGAAGAAGCGCGCGGCCACGTCGGCGAGCGCCGCGCGCGTGTCGGGCACGCGCACGACCGCCACCTGCGCGGGCCGCGAAGCGGGCGCCTCCTCGACCAAGAGCGCGCTCGCGCCGGCGTCGATCGCCTGCGCGAGGTAGCGGTGGCCGTCGGTCTTCGCGCCGCGCAGCGCCACGAACAGCGCGCCGGGTCGAACCGCGCGCGAGTCGTAGGTCACGTCGCTGATCGCGCCACGCGCCGGACCGTCGACGACCGCGTCGAGCCCCGCGAACAGCTCCGTCACGGTCGGATTCATCCCGCTCGCTCTCCGGCGGGGTTCTTCCGCGACTCGACGCGCGGCGGCCGCGCGGGCGCGGCCTTCGCCTTCACCGGGCGCGGCGCGCCGCGTCCGATCCCGAGCCGATCGACCGCGTAGCCCGCGACCTCGCGGAAGACCGGCGCGGCGACCGCTCCGCCGGTGCGGAACCCGCGCGGCTCGTCGATGAAGACGCCGATCACCAGCCGCGGATTCACGACCGGCACGATGCCCACGAACGACGCCACGTAGTCGCTCTGCGAGTAGCTGCCGTCCTTGACCTTCTGGGCCGTGCCGGTCTTGCCCGCGACGTCCACGTGCGGGAGCGCCGCCGCCTTGCCGGTGCCGTCCTCGACGACCCGCCGCATCATCTCGAGCACGATGCGCGTGGTGCGCTCGGAGAGCACGCGCTCGGCGGCGACGTCGGGCGTCTGGGGGCTCGCGCGGGTGATGCGCGGGGTCACGCGCCGGCCCTCGTTCGCGAACACCGCCATCGCCGTCACCAACTGGATCGGCGTCACCGTCACGCCCTGTCCGAACGACAGGTTCGCGCGCTCGATCGCCTGCTTGTCGCGGATCTGACGCACGTTGCCGCCGACCTCGCCGGGGAAGCCGCTGCCCGTCGTGCGGCCGAAGCCGAACTTGCGCACGCCGTCGACCAGGCGGCGCGCGCCCAGCCGCGCGGTGAGCTTGGCCATGCCGATGTTGCTCGACACGCGCAGGATGTCGCTGACCGTGAGCAGCTCGTACGGGTGGTGGTCGCGAATCGTGCGCCGGCCGATGCGGAAGCGGCCGTTCTCGCAGTCGAACACCTCGCTCGGTTGCGTCACGCCCGCCTCGAGCGCGACCGCGATCGAGAACGGCTTGAACGTGCTGCCGGGCTCGAACGTGTCGACGAACGCGCGCGCGCGGTACGCGGAGGAATCCTCGAGCCAGAAGCGGTTGGGGTCGAAGCTCGGCGACTCCGCCAGTGCCAGGATCTCGCCGTTGCGCGGATCGAGCGCGACCAGCGTCGCGTGGCGCGCGCCCGTCTTGCGCAGCGACTCGGCGAGCGCCTTCTCGGCGAAGTGCTGCAGCTCGAGGTCCAGCGCGAGCGTGATCGGTTGGCCGGCGCGCGTCTCGGGGGGCTTGGTGCCGTTGGGCAGCACGCGTCCGCCGCCGTCGCGCTTGGCGACCAGCTCAGCACCGGCGCCGCGCAGCTCGCGGTCGAACAAGAGCTCGACGCCGGACAGGCCGCGGCCGTCGCGATCCGCGAAGCCGAGCACCGGTCCGCCGAGCGAGCCGTTGGGGTAGAAGCGGCGGCGCTCGCTGTGCAGGTGGATGCCGGGGAGGGCCAGCGCGCGCACGCGTTCCGCCGCGTCGGGCGTGACCCAGCGCTGCAGCCACACGAAGCTTCCGGCCTGTGCGAGGCGCTTCTCCACTTCCTTCGCCGGCAGCCGCAGCGCCTTCGCGAGCGAGCGCGCGGCTGCCCTTCGATTCTGGATCAGACGGGGCGAAGCGGCGACCGACTCGACGCTAGCCGAGACCGCGAGCGGCCGGCCGTCGCGGTCGCGCAGCTCCGCGCGCAGCGGCTCGAGGTCGAGCGTGGTCGCGCCCTGGCGCTCGGCGCGCGTCGCGAGCCACTCCGCGTCGAGCGTCTGGAGCTGCACCGCGCGCGCCAGCAGCGCGGCGAAGCCGAGCAGCCCGATGCACGCGACGACGGTGAGCCGGTCAGCGCTGAGGCCCGCGCGGCGGCGCCGACGCGTGCGTCGGGCGGCGCTCACCGTGGATCCCCCGCCGCGACGTCGTGGAGCGCCGCGAGGTGGTGGTCCTGGAGCGTCAGCACCTGCGTCGGCGCGGGATAGATCAGGCCGAGGTCGAACGCGCGCGGCTCGATGCGCTCGGGCGCGGCCAGCGCCGCGGCCTCGACGCGCAGCCGCTCCACTTCGAGCGAGAGCTCGCGCTCGTGCGAGACGCGCCGGCCGAGCTCGTAGCGCAGCGAGGTGACGTGCGTGCGCACGTAGACGAGCACGCCGGAGGCCGCGATCGCGCCCAGCGCCAGCGCGATCCCCGCGCCGAACCACGGGCTCTGCTTGCGCAGGCGCGAGTTCAGCATCGCTCGCCCCCGCGCAGGCGCGCGCTGCGCGCGCGCGGATTGCGGCGCAGCTCGGCGGGCGAGGGACCGTCGCCGCGTGCCAGGATGCGCAGTCGCGGCGTGCGCCCGCAGCCGCACACGGGCAGGTCGGGCGGGCAGACGCAGCCCTTCGCTTCGCGCGCCATGAACCGCTTGACGCGGCGGTCCTCGCCCGAATGGTAGGAGAGCACGGCCAGCCGGCCCGACTCCGCGAGCACGTCGAGCGCGCACTCGAGCCCCGCGTCGAGCTCGGCGAGCTCGTCGTTCACGGCCATGCGCAGCGCCTGGAACACCAGCGTCGCCGGATGGTGTCGGCGGGCGGGCAGCCGCACGCCCGCGAGCGCGGCGACCAGCGCCTGCACGGTGGCGATCGGGCGCTTCTGGTCGAGCACGCGCGCGATCCGGCCGGGCGTGGGCACGCCGCCGTCGCGCAGGATCTGCGCGAGCTCGTCGCGGCTGACCCGCGCCAGCAGCTCCGCCGCGGTCTCGCCGCTCGAGCGGTCCATGCGCATGTCGAGCGGCACGGGCGCGTCGCCGGCGCGGAAGCTCATGCCCCGCTCGATCCGGTCGAGATGCGCCGAGCACACGCCCAGGTCGAGCAGCACGCCGTCCACCGGCAGCGCGCCGGCCGCGGCCGCGACCTCGCGCAGGAACGAGAAGCGGGCGTGGAAGAGCTTTGCGCGCGCGCCGAAGCCGCGCAGGCGCTCTTCCGCGACCGCGAGCATCTCCGGGTCGCGATCCAGCCCGACCAGCAGGCCCTGCGGTCCGAGCCGCCCGAGGATCGCCTCGGCATGTCCGCCGTGGCCCGTGGTCGCGTCGACGATGTGCGCGTCGGGCCGCGGCGCCAGCAGCTCGAGCACTTCGGCGACCATCACCGGTTCGTGCGCCGGCTTCACCGAGTCGCGCCCCGCAGGAAGCGCGAGTTCTCGGCCTCGTTCTCCTGCGTGTTCGCGATCTCGGCTTCGTAGCGCGCGCGGTCCCAGATCTCGACGCGGTCGGTGAGGCCCATGAACACGATGTCGCGCTCCAGGCGCCCGCGGCGGCGCAGCGTCGGTGGGATCAGGATGCGCCCGGCGCGATCGATGCCGCACGGCGTCGCGTGGCCGATGATCAGGCGCTCGAGCGCCTCGGCCGCGTCGTTCAGCACGTCTTCGGACAGGCGCTGGCGGAGCTTGTCGAACTTGTCGGCGGGGTAGATCGCCAGACAGCGCGAGCGGGCGGTCAGCCAGGGCGGCTCGCTTCCGCGCGTCAGAAGGTCGCGGAATTCCTTGGGCAGCGAGGTGCGTCCCTTCTCATCGAGAACGTGCTCGTGGCACCCCCAGAACATGCTTCCACCGGCCCCCGCACGCACCGGTGGGAAGGGGATCCCGAAGACCTGGCACTCCCCCCCTGAACAGCACCATCGGTCTTCGGGATCCTATCCCACTGAAACCCACCATACATCCATCTAATCCCGCTCGTCAACACCCAATTGAGAAAAAAGGTGAAAGAAATCAGAGGCCTGGGCCCACCCGGCTCACGTGACTCGAAGCCCCCTGCATGTTGAGGTGACTCGAGTGACAGGCTCAAGATCTGGGGGCTCGCGAGTCAGCCCTGGATGCGGCGCTCGAGCACCGGCCAGTAGCGGGCGTGGGCCTCGCGAAAAGTCCGCGCGAGCCGGCTGGCGCGCGGGGGGTCCCCGGGGTACCCGCGCGGGCGCGGAGCGGGATCGGCGAGCACGCGCACGGTCTCGGCCACCGAGTCGGCCAGCGCCTCGAGGTCGTAGCCCCCCTCGAGCGCGAGCACGATCCGCCCCTCGCAGACCTCGTCGGCCACCGCGCAGAGCTGCGCCGTGAAGTGGCCGAAGCCGAGCGTGGTCACGTTCATGCCGCCCAGCGGATCGCGCTCGTGCGCGTCGAAGCCCGCCGAGACCAGGATGATCTCGGGCTTGAACGCGAGCAGGACCGGCGCGAGCACGCGCTCGAACAAGAGCCCGTACTCGGCGTCGCCGCAGCCGGCGGACAGCGGCAGGTTGAGCGTCGCGCCCAGGCCCTGCTCGTGCCCCCGCTCGTCGAGCGCGCCGGTCCCGGGGTAGAACGGGAACTGGTGCAGCGAGGCGAACAGCACGTCGCGCTCGGCCTCGAACGCGTGCTGGGTGCCGTTGCCGTGGTGCACGTCCCAGTCGACGATCGCGATCCGCTCGATGCCAGTGGCCGCGCGCAACGCGCGTGCCGCGACGACCACGTTGTTGAACAGGCAAAAACCCATCGGCGCGTCGCGCTCGGCGTGGTGGCCGGGGGGCCGCACGGCCGCGAACGCGCGCCGCGCCTCGCCGCGCGCGACCCGCAGGGTCGCCTCGACCAGCGAGCCGGCCGCGAGCCGCGCCGTCTCGACCGAGCGCGGCGAGCAGTAGGTGTCCGGGTCGAGCTTGCGCGAGCTGCCCACGCAGGCGTTGATCGCGTCGAGGTAGCCGGGCTCGTGCGCTCCGAGCAGCTCCTCGTCGGTCGCCTCGCGCGGCGCGAGTCGGCGCAGCGAATCGCCGAGCCGATCGAGCGCCCGGTCGATCGCGACCAGCCGTTCGGGACACTCCGGGTGGTCGCGCAGCGGGACGTGCTCGCGGAACGCCGGGTCGCGGACGACGAGCGGGCGGGGATCCTGCATGCCGACGATGATAGCGGTGATTGACACCCCCGGAGCCATGGCCGATACAGGGCGCGTGAGCGCCAGGCGAGCGCCGCGCAGCGTCGAACCGCGGCCTACGGTTGCGATCACGGGTCTCGGCACCTTCACGGGTGCGCGTATCGCCGAACGTTTGCTCGAGCAGAGCCCGCCGCCGCGCATCGTCGGGATCGACGTTCGCCTGCCGCGTCGGCTCGAGGGGCGGCTGCGCTACCACCGCGTCGACCTGACCGAGCCGACCGCCGACAGCATCGTCGCCGAGATCCTCGAGAAGGAGCGCTGCGAGACCGTCCTGCACGCCGCCTTCTTCAGCGACGCCCACGCGGACCTCGAGTACTCGCACGAGCTCGAAGTGGTCGGCTCGCTGCACGTGATCAACGCCTCGGCGGCCGCGGGCGTGCGCAAGCTCGTGGTCACCAGCACCGCGCAGATCTACGGCCCGCACCCCGACAACCCGAACTTCCTGTCCGAGGAGCACCCGCTGCGGCCGCATCGCGAGGCGCACTCGCTGCGCGACCGGGCCGAGGTCGAGGGGCTGCTGCGCATCTTCGCGCAGCGCCACCGCGCGATCGTGGTCAGCTCGCTGCGCCCGTGCTGGATCGTCGGGCCGAGCTTCGAGTCGGCGGTCACGCGCCGCTTCGAGTCCGCGCGCGTCGTGACGCTGCTCGGCTACGACCCGCTGCTGCAGTTCCTGCACGAGGCGGACTGGCTCGACGCCGTCGAGCTCGCGCTCGAGCGCGACGCGCCGGGCGCGTTCAATCTCGCCGGCGAGGGCGTCTTGCCGTTCTCGACGCTGCTGCGCCTGGCGGGCAAGCGCAGCCTGCCGCTGCCGCATCCGCTGCTCTACCGCGCGACCTACCTCGACGCGATCGCGCGCACCGGCGATCCGCCCGGGGCGTTCCTCGACTACCTGCGCTTCCTGTGGGTCGTCGACACGCGGCGCGCGCGCGAGGAGCTCGGCTTCGAACCGGTCTACACCACCAAGGAAGCGTGGATGAGCTTCGTCGTCTCGCGCAAGCTGCGAGGCTACCGGTGAGCGACCGGTCCGGCGGCGGCGCGCTTCCGCCCGAGCTCCTGTCCGAGCTGCGCGCCTCGGTGCGCGCGCTGCGCGGCGAGCTCGAGCAGCGCTTCGGCATCCGCGACACCAGCGCGGACCCGCCGCCGGAGGCCGCGGACTTCGAGCGCGAGCCAGCGCGCGACGAGGCCGTCGCCGACCCGCCGCGCACGGGCTTCCTCGAGGGCCTCGGCCGGCGCCTGCGCGCGCAGTTCGAGGACGTCGACGTGGTGAAGCTGTACGAGGCCGTGCGCTCGCGCGTCTCGATCCCGGGCGCGGCGGACGTCTCGGCCGAGGTCGACGAGTTCGGACTCGACGAGCGCTACCTGGCGCGCGCGCGCGGCTGGCTGGACTGGCTGTTCGACTCGTGGTGGCGCGTGCAGGTGACCGGCATCGAGCTCGTCCCCGACGCCGAGCGCGTGCTGTTCGTCGCCAACACCGCGGGCATCCTGCCGTGGGACGCGCTGATGGTCGCGCACGCGGTCGAGCGCCTGCACCCGTCGCGGCGCCGGCCGCGCCCGCTGGTCGCGGACTGGCTCGCGACGCTGCCGTTCTCGCAGTCGCGGCTCGCGCGCATGGGCGCGGTGCGCGCGTGCGCCGAGAACGCGGAGCGGCTCTTGCTCGCCGACCAGTGGGTGATCGCGTTTCCCGAGGGACAGAAGGGCTCGCTGAAGCCCTTCCGCGAGCGCTACCGCCTGCAACGCTTCGCGCGCGGCGGATTCGTTCCGCTGGCCGCGCGCCTGCGCGCGGCGATCGTGCCGGTCGCGATCGTCGGCGCGGAGGAGACCTATCCGGTGCTGTTCGAGCCGCGCGCGCTGCGCAGGCTGCTCGGCGTGCCCGTGCCGATCACGCCGACGTTCCCGCTGCTCGGTCCGCTCGGCATCATCCCGCTGCCCAGTCAGTGGCGGATCCGCTTTGGCGCGCCGATCCGGTTCGACGACGTGGCGCCGGAGCGCAGCAGCGATCCGCTCTACGTCAACCGCACGCGCGAGCAAGTGCGCGGCTCGATCCAGGCGCTGCTTGAAGAAGAGCTGCCTCGACGCCGATCGATCTTCTCGTAGCCCGAAGGTCGTCTGGTATCATCCCGCACCGATTCACATCCCCTTTGCTGGCGGACACTTGCTGTATCTCGCTCGCGGACTGGCTGCGGTTCTCTCGTGCGCGCTTCTGCTGGCGGCCGCGCTGCCGGCACGAGCGCAGGTCGGCGCCGAACGGGTCGTGGTGAAGCTGCGCGACGGCAGCGACGCGACGCTCGAGCGCGGTGAGCTGATCGCGCGGCGCTCGGATCTCGCGCCGCTCTTCCGCGCGCTCGCCGAGCGCGGCGTGGGGCGCGGCCGCTTCTCGCGCACGTTCTCGCGCAGCCCGGAGACGCTGCGCGCGGAGCGCTCGCGCGCCGAGCGCCGCAGCGGGCGCCGGCTCGCGGATCTCGCGCTCTACTTCACGATCGAGGTGCCGGCGGGAACGGATCCCGCTTCGCTCGCCGCCGCGCTGCGCCGGCTTTCGATCGTCGAGAGCGCCGCGCCCTGGCCCAAGCCCGCGCCGCCGCCGGTCGACATCGACCCGCCCACGCCGGATTTCACCGCGCTGCAGACCTACACCGCGGCGGCGCCCGCGGGCATCCGCTCCGCCGGCTTCGCGAGCGTGAGCGGCGCCGACGGCGCCGGCACGCGCTACGTCGACATCGAGTTCTGGTGGCAGCTCGGCCACGAGGACCTCGAGCTGCCCGCGAGCGCGTTGATCCCGATCGGCACGCCGTTCAATCCGTTCATGGACTACGGCAGCCACGGCAGCGCGGTGCTCGGCATCCTGTCCGCGCGCGCGAACGGCTACGGGACGACCGGCCTCGTGCCCGCGGCCGAGGTGTTCGCCGCGCCGGCCTACACCGTCGAGCTCGGCTGGGACGTCGGGCTCGCGATCGAGCAGGCGCTGGTCACGCTCGACCCGTCCGGCCCCGGTGACCTGATCCTGATCGAGCAGCAGGCGTACATCTGCGGCTACGACGGGTCGGGCGGCACGCAGCTCGGCGCCGGACCGATCGAGGGCACCCCGGGCTTCGAAGCGTGGCGCGACGCGATCGAGGTCGCCGTCGCCCTGGGCGTGACGGTCGTGGAAGCGGCGGGCAATGGCAGCCTCGATCTCGATTCGCCGTCGTGCGAGGGCATCTTCGATCGCGCGCTGAACGGCGACTCGGGCGCGATCTTCGTGGCCGCGGGCGCGGCGTCGACGCACGCGCCGCTGGCCTACTCCAACCACGGCAGCCGCATCGACGTGCAGGGCATCGCCGAAGGCGTCGCGACGCTCGGCGGCGGCGCGCTGTTCGGCGGCAGCGACGTGCTGCAGCGCTACCAGTCGGACTTCGGCGGCTCGTCGAGCGCCGCGGCCATGGTGGCGGGGCTCGTGCTGTCGCTGCAGGGCATGCGGATCGCGCAGGGGCTCGCGCCGCTGGAGCCGCTCGAGCTGCGCGCGCTGCTGGTCGAGACGGGCACGCCGCAGGCGCCCGACCCGCGGCAGATCGGACCGCTGCCGGACCTGGCCGCGGCGTACGCGGTGGCAGTGCCGCCGACGCCGGTGTCGACGCTGCCGCTGGCGGGGAAGCTCGCGCTCGGCGCGCTGCTGCTCGGGGTGATCGTCGTGCGCGCGCGGCGGAGCTAGGGCGCGCGGTCGCGGGGGGGGGGGGGGGGGGGGAGCCGGGCTTCGAAGCTCTCCAGCGCCGAGGCCAGGCGCTCCAGATTCTTGTTCAGCGCCTCGAGGTCGCCGCGCGTCGGCAGGTCGGCCACGCGCAGCACGCGCTCGACCGCGCTGTGCACGGTCTGGGTGATCTCGGAGGTGTCGAAGCGCGCGCCGCCGTCCGCCGGGGTGCGGATCCAGCGCCGCACGTTGTCGCGCATCTCGTTCAGGTTGGTCTCGACGTCCCCTACACCGCGGCGCACCAGGCTGTAGAGCGCGTCGCCGCCGCGCTGGATCAGCTCGGTGAGCAGCGTGCCCGACACCGCGGAGTCGCGCTCGCCGCGGTTCTCGCGCTGGTCGTCGACCAGGATCTGCGACAGCACGATCGGCGTGATCTCCTCGCCGGTCTCGTTGTCGATCACGCAGATGTCGTGACCTTCGCGCACCAGCTCGGAGATGCCCTTGAGCGTGATGTACCGGCTCGACTCGGTGTTGTAGAGCTTCCGGTTCGCGTAGCGTTTGATCAGGATCGCCATCGGCCGCGAGTATCCCACCGCTTCCGGGGTCGGTCAAACCCTTCGCGCTTCTCAGCCGAGCGCGCGCGCGCGCTCGGCTCGAGCACGTCGGCAAGGGCGGCGATGATCTCGCGCACGCGCTCGGCCGCGGGATCGTGCGCCGCGCGCTCGGCCCAGCGCTTCTCCTCGGCGCGCAGCGCCTCGCGCACGCGCGCGAGCGTGCGCTCGTTCGCGCCCAGCGCGCTCACGCCCGCGGCGAGCGCGAGCGCGAGCTCCTGCGCTGCGCGCACCAGGTGCTCGAGCGCGTCTCGTCCCGGCTCAGGCATGGGCGGGCTCGTCGAAGATCAGCGCGGCCATGCGCGCGAGCGCCTCGAGCTCGTGCACGTCCTCGCTGAATAGCGGCACCGCGCGCACCGCCGCCGGCACGAGCGGGAGCGCCCGCTCGAGCCCCTCGCGCACGCCCGCCTCGCGGCGCGCGAGCGCGGCCTGCGCGCGCGTCGCGGCGACCAGCGCGCGCGCGCTGCCCAGCGCATCGAGCTCCGGCGCGCGCGAGCCTATCGCGCGCGCGAGCCACTCGGCCGCGCGCTCGGCCTCGCCCGCGTCGTCGGCGGGCGCTTCGCCCGCGCCCGGCCAGGCGTGCACGCGATTCAGCACCAGCCCCGCGAGCTGGATGCCCTCGGCTTGCAGGCGCTGCCAGAACGACTCCGCGCTTCGCGCCTGCTGCAGATCCGGTCCGGTCACGAGCACGAAGCCGCACACGGGATCGCGCAGCAGGCGCGACACCTCGTGCGCGCGCTCGGAGAAGCCGCCGAGCATCTCCTCGAAGGCCAGCAGGAACTCCGAGATCGAGGTCAGGAACTCGAGCCCCGTGACGCGCTCGAGCCCCTTCAGCACCAGCTCCGAGCCGGTGCGGAACAGGCGCAAGCTCGCGCGCCCGACCACCGCCGCGGGGTGCAGCAGCACCTTCAGGAACTGACTCTCGAGGAAGCCGGCGAGCCGCCGCGGCGCGTCCAGGAAGTCGAGCGCGTGCGAGGCGGGCGGGGTGTCGAGCACGATCAGATCGTACCGCCCCTCGACGTGCATCTGGCGCAGCTTCTCCATGGCCGAGTACTCGCGGCTGCCGCCCAGCGCGTCGGTCAGGTTGCGGTAGATCGGATTCCCGAAGATCCGCTCGCGCGCGGCGGGATCGGGCGCGAAGCGCTCGACCAGCTCGTCGAAGGTGCGCTTGGTGTCGAGCATCAGCGCGGAGAGCGCGCCTCCGCTCGCCACGCCCGCTTCGCGCAGGCGGTCTTCCGGGACCGCGCGCGGCTCGTGGCCCAGCGGTCCGGTGCCGAGCGCGTCGGCCAGCCGTCGCGCGGGATCGATCGTCATCACCAGCACGGACTTGCCGGCGCGCGCCGCGGCCAGGCCGAGCGCCGCCGCGACCGTGGTCTTGCCGACGCCGCCGGTGCCGACGGTGACGAGGATGCGGCAGTCGAGCCAGCGCTCCGGCCTCACGCGCGTGTCTCGCCCGGCGCCTGATCGAGCGCGCGTCGCAGGCAGCCCGCCAGCGTGGCGACTCCGTCCGGACCGTCGACACCCCGCTCGAGCCAGGGCAGCACGAGCGGCTCGCTCTCGGTCTCGCGCTGGAGCCGCGCGAGGAAGCCCGCGTGCATGCGCGCGCGCGCGAGCCGGTGCCGCGCCGACGCGCAGACCGTGCGCGGATCCGCGAGCGGGGAGGGCGCGTCCGCGCCGTCGAGCGACGCCACGACCGCGAGCACGCGCTCCGGATCGGCCAGCGCGAGCGGCGGCTCGACGCCGTTCGCGATCACCGGCCCGAGCCCGAGGCCGAGCTCGCGCACGCGCGCGCGCAGCTCGAGCGTCTCGTTCACCGGCAGCTCCTCGAGCAGCGACACGGTCAGCACGAGCGTGCGCGACGCGTCGGTGAGCAGCGCCTGAACCAGATCGGTGTTGCGGCGCAGCGGGCCGAGCCGCACGGTGTCGATGATCACGCTCGGTGTCGAGAGCAGCGACAGGCCGTGGCCGGTCGCGGGCGCGTCGATCACGATCAGCGGCCAGAGCGGCCGCCCGTGCGCGTCCTCGCGCGTGACCATGTGCCAGAGCTTCCCCAGCGTGATCAGCTCGCGCCAGCCGGGCGCAGCCGCGAGGAAGCGCTGGAAGCCCGCGTTGCCGACGATCCCGCGCGCGAGCAGGCGCACGCGCAGCTGCAGCTCCAGGTACTCGAGCAGCGCGTCCTCCGGAATCAGGCGCAGCGTGAACAGGTTCGGCCCGGCCGGCAGCGGCTCGCGCGGCGAGTCGCGAGTGGCGCGCGACGGCTCGGCGCCGAGCAGGTCGGGCAGCACGGCCGCGTGCCCGAGCTCGACGACGAGCGTGCGCACGCCGGCATCGGCGGCCAGTCGGCCGAGCGCGGCGGCGACACTGGTCTTGCCGGTGCCACCCTTGCCGGTGACGAGCAGGAGGCGACGCGCGAGGAGCTGCGCCACCAGGTCCGTCACCTGGGCGCCTCAAGCGCCGCGACGCGCCCGCCGACCGGTGGATGAGGCCCTTCGATGACCGTCGAGTGCGAGAACTGCAAGACGCGCTTCCATGTCGCGGATGCGCGCATCCCCGCCAAGGGTGCGCGCGTTCGCTGCTCCCGCTGCCACCACCGCTTCCACATCACGCCGTCGTACACCCCGCCCAAGCAGCAGAAGGCCTCGGCGCAGGGTAGCGCGCCGGAACCGGTCCTCGGCGGCGAAGCCGCGCGCGAAGAGGACCAGCTCGACAACCCGGAGTTCCTGTTCGACAAACCGGAGGACTCCGAGGCAGGGACGGCCCTGCCGGCGCGATCGGGACGCCAGGACCCGCGCGAGGCCGAGACCCAGCTCGACCAGCCCGCGCTGGCCCAGCCGCCCGAGCCGAAGCCGCCTCCGCCGCCGCCGGAGCCGCGCATCGTCGCCAGCGGCGGCATGACCGCCCAGGAGCTGCTCGACGACGGCGAGCCCGAGCTCTCCACCGGGCGCTTCGACATCGACTCGGCGCTCGGCGAGCCGGACTCCGTGATCGGCGCGCGCGAAGAGGTGGTGAGCAGCGCGACCGCGCACGCGCTGCTCGGCCGTGACCTCGAGGACACCGGCGAGTCGCTCGCGCCGCCTCCGCCCCCGCAGCCGAGCAAGCCGAGCGCGTCGAGCAAGCACACCACATCGAGCATTCCGAGCGGCGCGAGCCGGCCCGAGGCGGCGCTCAAGCCGGCCGCCCCGGTCAAGCCGAGCGCTCCGAGCAAGCCCGCCTTCTCCGAGCTCGCCGACATCGCGGCCGAGCTCGGCGAGGACGAGGACACCTCGTTCGCCGACTGGGATCCGCTGGCGACACCGTCCACGCTGGCTTCGCCGCCGCTCGGCGCCACCGCCGTCGGGGCGGCGCGCACCACCAAGCTCTTCCCCGACCCGCCTCCCGCTCAGGCCGCGGCCAAGTCCAGGCGGGGCGTCGCTCTCGACGCGCCCACGTTCGACCCCGAGGCGGCCGGCCCCGCGGCCCTGATCCTGCGCGTGGCCGCGATGCTCGTCGGCTTGGCGCTGGTCGGCGCGGCCGGACGGCTGTTGTGGCTGCAACGCGCGACCGACCTCGCGCCGCCGCAGATCGTGCAAGCCGCGGGCTGGGTCGCGGCCGACCTCGAGACCTTCCTCGCGCGCAGCGCCAGCGGTGAGCGCGTCGTGGTGGTGCGCGGGAACTTGTTCCCGGAGGGCGCGGCGCCGCCGCCCGAGGTCGAGGTGCGGCTGCTGGGCGCCGACCGCCAGCCGCTCGTGGACGCGAAGCAGACCTGGCTCGAGCGCGTCGACGACGCCGAGGTCGCGCCCGATCGGCTGGGCCTGCAGCTCGCAGCCGCGGGCGGCGAGATCGGCGCGATCGGCCAGCGGGTCACCGGCTTCACCGCGGTGATTCCCGATCCGCCGCTCGGCGTGCGCGGCGTCGAGATCTCGCTGCGAGCGCGCGAGCGGATGCCGGACGGCACCGCCACGGCCATCACGCCCGAGGCGCCGAGCGCCGAGCCGCCGACCGAGATGGCGGCGCCCACGCCGACCGCGCTGCCCCAAGTACCCGACGCCGGCGACGTCGTGCCCGCCGCACCCGAGCCGGACTAGCGCCCGCGCTACTCCCGCTTCTTCTCGTCGCCGTCCTTGTCGGGCGTGACGTCGATGGCGGTGTCCTTCAGCGCGCCGCGGAAGTTCTTGATCCCCTCGCCGAGTCCGCGGCCGATCTGGGGCAAGCGCGTCGCCCCGAAGATCACGATCACGATCACGAGGATGATCAGGAGCTCGGTCGCGCCGAAGCCGAACATGGCTGGAGAGTCGGCGACCAAAGAGTTGAAGTCAACCAAGCGAGTCGGGACACTGCGCGGACATGAAGCCTGCGATTTTCAAGGCGTACGACGTGCGCGGCCTGTACCCGGAAGAGCTCGACTCGGGCGGCGCGCTGGCGATCGGCCGCGCGTTCGCGCGCAAGCTCGGTCCCGGCGCGGTCGCGGTGGGCTTCGACATGCGCACCAGCGCAGCCGCCCTGCGCGAGGCGTTCGTGACGGGGCTGCGGGCCGAGGGCGCGGACGTGATCGAGATCGGCCGTGTCTCGACGCCCATCCTGTATTTCGCGACGACGCTGCTGCGCGCGGTCGGCGGCGCGATGATCACCGCCTCGCACAATCCCGGCTCCTACAACGGCTTCAAGCTGTGCGGGCCGAACGCCGTGCCGATCGGCATCGAGTCGGGCCTGCGCGAGATCCGCGACGCCGCGCTCGCACTGGACGGTCAGCCCGCGCCGTCTGCGCGCGGCTCGCTGCGAAGCGAAGACGTGAAGACGCGCTACTACGAGAGCCTGCTCGCGCTGTTTCCCGCGCGACCGAAGCTGCGCGCGGTGATCGACGCCGGCAACGGCATCGCGGGAGAAGCGTACGGCGGTCTGCTCGATCGCCTGCCGCTGCAGACGACGCGCCTGTACTTCGAGCCCGACGGCAGCTTTCCCAACCACGAGGCCGATCCGCTCAAGCACGAGAACCTGCGCGACCTGCAGCGAGCCGTGCTCGCCGAACGCGCCGACCTCGGCATCGCCTTCGACGGTGACGGCGACCGGGCGGTGTTCGTCGACGAGACGGGCGAGCCGATCCCCGCCGATCTGATGACGGCGCTGTTCTGCGAGGTGATCCTCGACCGCAAGCTGCTCGGCGCGGGCGACGGCGCGTCGATGCTCTACGACCTGCGCTCGAGCCGGATCGTGCCCGAGACGCTGCGCGCGCGCGGCGCGGTGCCGATCCGCAGCCGTGTCGGCCACGCGTTCATGAAGGCGGTCATGCGGGAGCGCGGCGCCTGCTTCGGCGGCGAGCTCTCCGGACACTACTATTTCCAGTTCCCGTCGGGCTACATCGGCGACGACGCGGCTGCGGCGATGATGCTGCTGCTCGAGGCGCTCGACGCGCGCAAGCCGCCGCTCTCGAAGCTGTGGCGGCCCTACCGGCGCTATCGACAGAGCGGCGAGATCAACCGGCGCGTGGCGGACGTGCCCGCGGCGCTCGCGCGCGTGCGCGCGGCGCACCCCGACGGTGTCGCGGACGAGCTCGACGGGCTCACCGTCAGCTACCCGGACTGGTGGTTCAATCTGCGGCCGTCGAACACGGAGCCGCTCCTGCGCCTGAACCTGGAGGCATCGAACGATGCCGAGGTCGCGAGCAAACGCGACGCGCTGCTGGCGTTGATCGAGAGCTAGCCATGTTGGCCGGGCCGCGTGTGCTGCGCCGGGCATTCACGCTGCTGCGCACGAACCCGTCGCTGTGGCCGTGGGCGGCGCTGCCGTTCCTGGTGAGCCTGCTCGCGTTCGTGCTCGCGATCTGGGCGTTCGTCGCGAATCTCGACGCGATCGCGGGGCCGCTCGAGCGCGCGCTCGACCCGGGCGAGCCGGAGGCGTGGTGGGCCTGGGCGTGGGCCGGGCCGCTCTTGCTGCTCGCGGTGCTGCTGCGCTGGCTGCTGCTCGCCGCGCTCGCGGTCGCGATCTACTTCCTGTTCACCGTGCTCGGCGGCGTCGTGGCCGCGCCGTTTCTCGATGTGCTCTCGGAGCGCGTGGAGGCGATCGTCACCGGCGCGCGCGCGCGCGCAGGCGCCGGCTTCGGCGACGTCTTGCGCACGGCGCTGCGCAGCATCGTCGAAGAGAGCAAGCGCACGCTCTTCTTCCTGGGCGGGCAGCTCGCGATCCTGCTGCTCGGACTGATCCCCGGCCTCCAGCCCGTCGCGGCGGTCGCGAGCCTCGTCTTCAGCGCGCTGTTCCTGCCGCTCGACTACACCGCGTACGCGCTGGACCGCCGGCGCGTGCGGTTTCGCGCGCGCCGGCGCTGGATCTTCGCGCACCGTTCCGAGATGCTCGGCTTCGGCGGCTTCGGGCTCGCGCTCTTCTTCGTGCCCGGGCTCTCGTTCCTGTGCCTGCCGTGGCTCGTCACCGCGGGCACGCTGCTGGTGCTCGAGCTCGGCGCTCCGGAGTGACGCCGCGCTAGCCTCGCGTCGCGCGCTCGCCGACTTCGCGCAGCCAGCTCTTCGCCGGTGCGTCGTCCTTGCTGAGCACGACCTGCGCCACGCCGTCCGGCTTCTCGGCGAACGAGCGCGCGAGCTCCGCGCCCAGGCCAACACCGACGAAGGTCACGCGCGCGGGGTCGAGCTCCGGGTCGGCGGCGATCAGCGCCAGCACCGCCGCGATGTCCGCCTCGACCTGCGCCTCGACGTCCGGCCGCAGCCGTCGCGCGATCGGCAGCGTCGGGTCGAGCGCGAGCGCGGTGAGCTTGTCGCTGCGCCGCGACCCGCACAGCGGCAGGTCGAACACCACAAGCGCCGCGCGCGTGCACCACGAAGCGGCGGCGCTCGCGCAGAACTCCGAGCTCGCGCAGCCGTCCGGGCCCGCGAGCAGGATCACCGGGTGACGGCCGGCCGAGGCCGGCTTGAGGGTGCGGCCGCGCAGCCGGTCGCCGCGCGACAGCAGGCTCCAGCCGGTCTCGCGGCCGAGACGCTGCGCGGCCAGGCCGGGCACGCATGTGGATGTCTCATCTGCCATCAGGCGGCGAGCCGCTGGCTGAGCCGCTGGCACAGCGCGCGCAAGCTCTGCGCGGTGGCGCTCTTGGCGTCGAGCGCGTGCAGCGATTCGCCGCGCAAGAGCGACCGGTAGCTCTCCGCGTCGCGCGCGAGCTCGCCGAGCAGTTCGATCTCGACGCCGTGCTGGCGGCGCGCGGCGGCGCCGAGCCGCGCGATCAGACTCGCGGCCGCTTCGACGCTCGGCGCGCCGACCACAAGCCCGAGCACGCGCCGGCCGGCGAGCGCGGGCGCGAGCTCGCGCAGGAAGCCGAGCGTCTTGCCGAGTCCCCAGGGCGCCGCATCCACCGGCAGCACGACGCCGTCGAGCTCGCCGGCCGGGATCCGGCCGAGCAGCGCGCCGAGCCGGCCCGGCCGCTCCACGGCGATCGCGGGCTCGGCGGAGGAGACCCCGGCCAGCGCTCCGGCCAGATCGTCGTTCGCGACCCAGCGCACGCCGGGCACGCGCGGGAGCAGGGGCGAGGGTGCGAACGAGCTCAGCACGCAGGCCCCGCCCGAACCGCCGGCCATTCCGCTCGCGAGCTCGAGCGCGAGCGCGCAGGCGAGCGGCCGCTCGCGATCGGCGGGCAGGCAGTAGCGCGGCGCGCGCGTCGGCGCGGGCTGCTCGGCGCGCTCGCGCACCTGTGCCGCGTTGCGAGCCTCCCGCTGCTCCTCCTCGGAGATGAAGTAGTGGAGTACGTCTCCGAGGTTCCTGCGCGCCAAAGCGGACTCTCGTGCTAGCTGATGATCAGCACCGAGTTTACCCCGCCGGCGGGTCCTTCGACGCGGCGCGGGTTGCTCGGATCGGGCTGCCACTCTCCGTCGACGAAGTAGCGGTACTGGTACACGCCCGGGCCCAGGCGCACGACCTTCTCCCAGGTCCCGTTCGGCCCCAGGCGCGTCTCGACGCCTTGGTCGGGGATCCAGTTGTTGAAGTCGCCCGCGAGCTGGACCTCGCGGACGTTCGGGTTCTTGAAGGTGAACACCACTCCCTTGGCCGCGGCAGAGGCGAGCTCGACCGGCGGCTCGGGCCGGCTCGGCTGCGCCGGCGCGCGCTCCTCCTCGCGGTCGTACAGGACTTCGAGCGCGAGCGACATGTAGTCGACGAAGCCGTACGAGCGGCGGTCGAGCTTCGCGATCGGGATGCCGCGCTGCGCGGCCTCGCGCAGCCGCACGTTGGAGCGGATCACCGTGTCGAACACGAGGTCCTTGTAGGTCTCGCGGATCTCGGCCAGCGCGCGCTTGGCGAAGCGCGTGCGGCCGTCGAACAGCGTCGGCAGGATGCGGATCTTCAGCGAGTGCCCGATGCGGTCCTCGAGCAGGCCGATCGTCTCGAGCAGCTTGCCCACGCCGTGCATCGAGTAGTAGCTGGTCTCGAGCGGGATGATCACTTCCTGCGCCGCGCGCAGCGCGTTGAACGTGAGGATGCCGACGTTCGGCGGGCAGTCGATCAAGACGAAGTCGTAGCGCCGGTCGAGCTTCGCGATCGCGGTGGCGAGGCGCTCGGTGCGGCCGCGCGCGCCCTCGGCGCTGAGCTTCTGCTCCAGCGCCGACAGGATCACGCCGGAGGGCGCGACGTCGAGGTTCTGCGAGGCGTTGGCGATCACCTCGCCGAGGTTCGTGCCGGCGCCTTCCGGCTCGGCCAGCACTTCGTACAGGTTCTCGTCGACCTCTTCGGGATCGACTCCGAGGCCGAGCGTCGCGTGCGCCTGAGGATCCATGTCGATCACGAGCACCGCATGGCCTTCGGCGGCGAGACATCCGGCGAGACTCACCACGGTGGTGGTCTTGCCGCAGCCACCTTTCTGGTTCATCACCGCGATGCAGCGCATTCCTGTCCCTCCCCCACTACGAGACAGAGATTCGAACGGGGACGTGAAAACACGGGTGGAGGAGCAGCAGCGTGCCGCGCGCCGTAGCATCCCGCAGGATGCGCGCGGACGCTCCGCCTGGTCCTGAAGAGGCAGATCGCGGGATCTCCCTCACATTCTCCACCCCCATTCGAACGAAGCGAAGCGTAGCAGCGGGAGAATCCGATGGCCAATGTTGGACAGGCGCGACCCGCGCGGATCGGCGTGCTCGACGTGGGCTCCAACACCGTTCTCCTGCTCGTGCTCGATGCGGACGGTCGCGTGCTGCGTGACGTCGCGCACATCACGCGGCTCGGACAGGGCGTGTTCGCGAGCGGTGAGCTCGCGCCCGAGGCGATCCTGCGCACGCGCGCGGCGATCGCGGAGCTAGCGCTGCTAGCACGCGCGGACGGCGTGGACCGGGTGCTCGCGGTGGGCACCGAGGCGCTGCGCCGCGCGCGCGACGGGGCTGAGTTCCTGGCGCGGCTGGTGCGCGAGGGCGTGCTGGACGCGGCCCGGCTGCTCACGGGGGAGGAGGAGGCCGTGGTCGCGGTCGAGGCTACACGGCTGCGGGTCGGCGTCACGCGCGAGGCCCTGGCCGTGATCGACGTGGGCGGCGGCAGCACCGAGGTCGCCTGGCGCCTGCGCGCGGACGCGCCGATCTCGGGCCTGTCGCTGCCGATCGGCAGCGTGCGCCTGACCGAGGCGCTGCTGCCGCGGCACCCGGTTCCCGCCGCGGATCGCGCGCGGCTGCGCGCCGAGCTCCGCCGCGCGACCGAGCCGCTCGCAGCCGCGCTGCCGCAGGGCCTGCCGGGCGACGCCGCGGTCGTCGCGGTCGCCGCGACCGCCACCACCTTGGCCGCGCTCGAGCTCGCGCTCGCGCGCTACGACGCCGAGCGCGTCGAGGGCCACGAAGTCGCGACCGCCTCGCTCGAAGCCTGGATCGAGCGCCTCGCCGGCCTGGGCATCGCGGAGCGCCAGCAGCTGCCGGGGCTCGAGCCGGCCCGCGCCGACGTGATCGTGGCCGGCCTCGCGGCGCTGCACGCCGTGCTCGCGCGACTGCGCGTGCACCGCTTCGCGGTGTCGGGCCGCGGCGTCCGCCACGGTGTGGCGTTGCGCGTGCTCGCTGGCCAGATGGTCATTTGATAACGTGCAAGCGTCCGTGGAACAGCCAATCCTGGTCGTCGTCGGTCCGGACGGGCCGCGGCCCTTCATGCGCGGAATCCTGGTGCAGTCGCTGGTCTCGCGCGGCGTGCCTTTCGATGTGGCGCTGGAGACCGCGACGGCGATCCGCGACCGAATTGCCGCAGAGCGGCAGGTACTCGTAGGCGAGCTCTCGAGGCTCGTCGATGAGATCCTCGACGATCGCTACGACCTCGACGCGCGTTCGCCGCTGGGCGGCACGGATCCGCCGCGCGTGATCGAGGAGACCGGCTCGGGCAGCCCGTTCTCGAAGGGGATCCTGGCGGTCTCTCTGATGGGCGCGGGCCTCGAGCCCGACGAGGCGCACGACGCGGCGCGCGAGATCGAGGCGCGACTGCTGCGCCAGGGCCTGTCGCTGATCGATCGCACGCTGCTGCGCGATCTGGTGGCGGAGACGCTCGAGCGCACGCACGGCGCCGGGCCCGCCAGCCGCTACCGCATCTGGCGCACCGCGAAGGACGACGGCAAGCCGAGCCTGGTGCTGCTCGGCGGCGCGACCGGCTCGGGCAAGACTTCGATCGCAATCGAGGTGGCGCGCCGGCTCGAGATCCCGCGCGTGATCGGCACCGACTCCATCCGCCAGATCATGCGGCTGATGTTCTCCCCGGACCTGATGCCGGAGATCCACTGCTCGACCTTCGACGCCTACCTGGCGCTGCCGCGCGCGACCGCGCAAGTCGGCGAGCCGGTCGTGGTCGGCTTCCGCGAGCAGGCGCAGAAGATCGCGGTTGGCGTACACGCGCTCTTCGACCGCGCGGTCGAGGAGAACACGAGCATGCTGATCGAGGGCGCGAACCTGGTGCCGGGCATGCTCGACCTGGCGCGCTACGCCGACCGCGCGCACGTGTCGTTCATCATGACCGGAACGCTCGACCGCGACGCCTACAAGAGCCGTTTCGCCACGCGTTCGGCCAAGGCGCGGGGCCGATCGGCCGATCGGTACCTGGAGCGCTTCGACGACATCCTGGAGATCCAGGACTATCTGTTGGCCGAGGCGGAGCGCCACGGCCTGCCGATCATCGACAACGTGCACTTCGACACGGCGGTCGTGTCGGTGATCCGCTCGGTGATCGCGACGCTTCCGCCGGCGCAGAAGCCAAGCTCGAAGGAGTGAGGGTGCCTCGAATCGGAATCCGACTCGCGCTCGGGGTGGTCGCGCTCGCGCTGTGCGCGTGCGGCACGCTCTCCGTGCAGGAGGAGAAGCAGATGGGCGCGCAGGCGCAGGCGCAGCTGCGCAAGCAGCTCACCTTCGTGCGCGACCCCGTGACCGTGAACTACGTGCGCAAGTTCGGCGAGAGCCTGGCGAAGGCCGCGCGCCCGTCGCCCTTCGAGTTCCGCTTTTACGTGGTCGAGGACGAGACGCTGAACGCCTTCGCGATCCCCGGCGGCGCGATGTACGTGAACACCGGTCTCATGCTCGCGGTCGAGAACTCCGCCGAGCTCGCGGGCGTGCTCTCGCACGAGATGGGGCACGTGACGGCGCGCCACGTCGCGCAGATGGCGAATCGCAGCCGCAACACCGGCTTCGTGGCGAACTTCTTCTACCTCCTGGTCGGAATCCTCACCGGCAACCCCTACCTCGCGAACGTCGGCGGGCTCGCGGGCAACGTCGCGGGCCAGGCGTACATGGGAACCTACACGCGCGACGCCGAGCGCGAGGCCGACGCGCTCGCGGTCGAGACCATGGTGCACGCGGGCTGGAACCCCGAGGGCATGGTCACGATGTTCGAGACACTCAAGAAGGAGAGCGGCGGCTTCAGCGGCCCGCAATTCATGTCGAGCCATCCGGCGACGGACGAACGCATCGAGAACGTGCAGCGCGACATCGCGAAATATCCGGGCTCGACGAATCTGAAGTACGACGACGGCAAGCTCGAGATCATCCAGGAGCGCTTGCGTCTGATCATCGGCACCGACCGCGAGCGCCCCGCCGAAGACGAAGAGGGTGAAGGGGACGACGAGGACTGATCCGGCGTACAATGCGCCCGCTGCACGGGGCTGCGGCCGGAGTGAGAGAGTGGGACGACCGAACCGGCTCGGTGAGCTCAAGGCGTCGGGCTACCGACCGCGGAGCGTGCGCGAGGAGCTGCGCGCGAACCTGATCGCGCGCATCCGCAACAAGCAGCCGCTGTTCCCGGAGATGATCGGCTACACCGATTCGGTCGTGCCCGCGATCGAGAGCGCGATCCTGGCCGGACACGACATGATCTTCCTCGGCGAGCGCGGCCAGGGAAAGAGCAAGATGATCCGCAAGCTCGTCGAGCTGCTCGACGATTCGGTCCCGATCATCGCCGGCAGCGAGGTCAACGACGATCCCTGCGCGCCGATCAGCCGTTACGGCCGCGACCGGGTCGAGAAGGAAGGCGACGCGACGCCGATCGAGTGGATCGGGCGCGCAGCGCGCTACGGCGAGAAGCTCGCCACGCCCGACGTCTCGATCGCGGACCTGATCGGCGAGATCGATCCGATCCGCGTCGCCGAGGGCCGCTACCTCGCGGACGAATCGACCATCCACTACGGCCTGATCCCGCGCACCAATCGCGGCGTGTTCTGCATCAACGAGCTGCCGGATCTGGCGGAGAAGGTGCAGGTCGGCCTGTTCAACGTGATGGAAGAGCGCGACTTCCAGGTGAAGGGCTTCAAGATCCGCCTGCCGCTCGACGTGCTGGTGGTGGCGAGTGCCAACCCCGAGGACTACACGCGCCGGGGTCGCATCATCACGCCGCTGAAGGACCGCTACCAGTCGCAGATCCGCACGCACTACCCGCCGACCCGCCAGCTCGAGATCGACGTGATGAAGCAGGAGCGGCGCAAGCCGCGCACGCAGGCCGTGCCGCTGTGGGTGCCGCCGTTCATCGAGCAGATCGTCGCCGAGCTCACCATCCAGGCGCGCAAGAGCCCGGACATCAGCCAGGTCTCGGGCGTGTCGGTGCGCGCGTCGATCGCGAACTACGAGACGCTGCTCGCCTCGGCCGAGCGCCGCGCGCTGCGGCTCTCCGAGGACGAAGCCGTGCCGCGGCTCACCGATCTGCCCGGCTTGCGCGCGTCGATGGGCGGCAAGATCGAGCTCGAGTACGCCGGCACCGACAAGACCGAGTCCGAGATCCTCGACAACCTGGTGCGCCGCGCCGTGATCGAGGTGTGGAGCGAGCTGTGCGCCTCGTTCGATCTCGACTCGGTCGTGCGCGCGTTCGAGGATGGCTGGAAGGTCGAGGTCGGGGACGAGCTCTCGGCCGGCGAGTACGCCGACGGCCTCGACAACATCGCGGGCCTGCGCAAGGCGGTCGAGCAGCTCGGCTGCGGCTCGAGCGCGCCGCGCATCGCAGCCGCGGTCGAGTTCGTGCTCGAGGGACTGCACCTCTCGAACAAGCTCAACCGCGAGACGGCCGGCGGCCGCGTCGTCTACGGGTAGCGCGTGCTGCTGCGCTACAGCCGCTGGGACGGCACGCAGCGACCGTTCTCGCTGGCGGCGGAGGCCGCGCTCGACGAGCTCGCGCGCCACCTGATGGAGGGCATGAGCGTCGACGAGGCGCTGTCCTGGATGCGCTACCAGGGCTTCGAGCTCGCCGGCCAGGACTTCCGCGTGATGGGCGTCGAGGAGCTGTTGCAGCAGCTGCGCCAGCAGGCGCGCGAGCGGATGGCCGGCCGCAACATGGACCACGCCTTCGACGAGCGCTGGCAGAAGCTGCGCGACGCGCTCGACCGCGAGGAGTCCGCGCTGCGAAAGCGACACTTGGAAGAGTCACAGCGCCTGAACGAGTTCCGCGCGCGCCGCGAGCCGCTGCCCAAGCGCTTGTCCGAGGCGCTGCGCCGCTTCGAGACCCACGAGTGGGAGGACCCGGACGCGGAGGCCGAGTACCGCGAGCTCGTCGACGAGCAGGGCGACATCCGCTCGCTCGAGGACTTCCAGGCGCGCAACCGCCAGCAGCTGCGCGGCGGGCAGAGCCTGTCGTTCGAGGAGGCGCTCGAGCTGATGCGCCAGGTCGAGAAGCTCGGCCAGATGGCGCGCAACCTGCTGGAGGGGAACTTCGAGTCGATCTCGCTCGACGACCTGCGCGAGCTCGCGGGCGAGGAGGGCGTCGAGTCGCTCTTGATCCTGCGCGACCTGCGCGGCCGGCTCGAGCAGGCCGGCTACGTGCGCGACGGCAAGCAGGGGCTCGAGCTCACACCGCGCGCGATCCGGCGCATCGGCGAGCTCGCGCTCGAGGACATCTACGGCGCGCTGAAGCGCGGCCAGCCCGGCGCGCACGCCACGCTGCACCGCGGCGGCGGCACGATCACCGTCGAGCGCAGCCGCGCGTACGTGTTCGGCGAGCCCGCCCACATCAACGCCGTGGCCACCGTGCGCAACGCGCTGCTGCGCGATCCCGCGCACGCGAGCGTGCCGGTTCAGATCCAGCCACAGGACCTCGAGGTCTGGGACACCGACCAGCAGACCGACACCACGACGGTGCTCTTGCTCGACATGAGCTGGTCGATGTCGTGGTCGGGCCGCTGGCCGGCCGCCAAGCGCGTGGCGATCGCGATGGACCAGCTGATCCGCACGCGCTACCCGCGCGACCGCTTCTTCATCGTCGGCTTCTACACGCGCGCGCGCGAGCTACGCATCCCCGAGCTGCCCGAGCTGGTCTGGAACATGGAGGACCCGTTCACGAACCTGCAGGACGGGCTGCGCGTCGCGCAGCGACTGATCGATCGCTTCCCGTCCGCGAACAAGCAGGTCATCGTGATCACCGACGGGCAGCCGACCGCGTACTTCGTGGGCGAGGAGCTGCGCGTGGAGTGGCCGAGCGGCGTCGGCGGCACCAGCCCGCGCGCGAACAAGGAGACGCTCGGCGAGGTCTCGCGCGTGACGCGCAAGGGCATCACGATCAACACCTTCATGCTCGACGACTCGCCGGAGCTGATGCGCTTCGTCGAGGCCATGACCCGGATCAACAAGGGCCGCGCGTTCTACACCACGCCGGGTCAGATCGGCGAGTACGTGATGGTCGACTACCTGTCGCGGAAGCGCCGGAAGATCCGCTGATGCCGGCCGGCGCTGCGGGCGGAGCGGGCGCGGCCGCTCCGTGGGGCGTCGCCCCGCTGCTGCGGCTCGCGCGCAATCTCGGCGCCGGCCTGCGCGACGCGGCGACGCTGCCGTTCGCGCTGCGCGTGCCGCGCGACTGGATCGCGCTCTCGCTCGAGCACGGCATCGCGGAGGCGCCGTCGCCGCTGCCCGCGTTCCTGCTGCGCGAGCGCGCGCGCCTCACGCTGCTCGCGTTCGACGAGGGGCTGGCGCGGGCCGCGCGCGATCCGCGGGTGCGCGGCGTGGTCGTGCGGCTCGGCCACGGCAAGCTCGGCTTCGCGCGCGCGGCCTCGCTGGCGCGCGCGTTCGCGCGCCTGCGCGCATCGGGCAAGCGCGTGGTGGTCTGGGCCGCGTCGACCGGCAACGCCGGCGCCTGGCTGGGCGGGCTCGCCGACCGCTTCTGGCTCGCGCCCGAGGGCCGGCTCGAGCTGCTCGGCGTGCGCGCCGAGAGCGTGTTCCTGCGCCGCGCGCTCGATCGCCTGCGCGTGCGGCCGGATGTGCACGCGACCGGTCCGTACAAGTCGGCGGGCGAGATGCTCGAGCGCGACTCGCTCTCGCCACCCGCGCGCGAAGCGCTCGAGGCGGTCGTCGAGGACCTGTACCAGACGCTGGTCGCGGGTCTGGCCGCGGGCCGCGCCGGCAGCGCCGAGCGCGCGCGCGCGTGGATCGACGCAGGGCCGTACCTCGCGGCGGAGGCGGTCGCGGCGGGCATCGCGGACGGGCTCGCCTATGGCGACGAGCTGCCGCGCAAGCTCGCCGAGCTCGAAGGCGAGCCGGAGCCGCGCGAGGCGCGGCTGATCTCGCTCGCGAGCTACCTGCGCGTCGCGCGAAGCCGCTTCGTCTGGCAGCCGCTGCGCGCGGGCGCGGCCCGGATCGCGGTCGTGCCGCTGCTCGGCGCGATCCGCGCTGACGCGGGCGAGCCGACCGGACTGGTCGGCCTGCTGCGCGCGCTGCGCGAGGCGCCGTCAGTCCGGGCGGTGGTCCTGCGTATCGACAGCCCGGGCGGCGAGCCGCTCGCGTCGGATCTGCTCTGGCGCGCGGTGCGGCGCGTGGCCGAAGCGAAGCCCGTGGTCGCGAGCCTGGGCGACACGGCCGCGTCGGGCGGCTACTACGTGGCGATGGGCGCGCACGAAATCGTCGCCGATCCGTGTAGCCTGACCGGCTCGATCGGCGTCGTGCTCGCGGGCCTCGAGATCGACGGCCTCCTGGACTGGATCGGCGTCTCGCTCGACGGCGCGCAGCGCGGCGCGCACGCGGGCATCCACGATCTGACGCGGCCGCGCACGCCCGACGAGCGCGCGCACCTGCACCGCCAGGTCGAGGCCATCTACAAGAGCTTCGTCGCCAAGACCGCGACCTGCCGCGCGCGCAGCGAAGCCGAGATCGAGGCGGTAGCCCAAGGCCGCGTCTGGACGGGGCGAGACGCGCAGGAGCGCGGCCTGGTCGACTCGCTGGGCGGCCTCGAGCAGGCGCTCGCGCGCGCTCGCTCGCTCGCGGGTCTGGCGGACGGCGAGGGCGAAGCGCGCTACTACGGCCTGACCCGACGGCCGTGGGATCGCCTGCTCGCTCGCCCCTCGCGCGAGGCGCGAATCGACGCCGCGAAACCGGAGCTCTCGTGTCCGATCCGCATCCCGCTCCGCTAGCGCCCGTGGTCGCGGCCGAGGCGCTGCGCGAGCGGGGCCTGCGTGCGTGCCTGGGCGCGGAACGCGTGGTGCTCGAGCTCGGCTTCGGCCGCGCCGAGCTCTTGCTCGACCTGGCGGAGCTGAACCCCGCGCGCACGTACCTCGGCGTCGAGGTCTCGCGCAAGCGCGTGCTGAAGGCCGGCAAGCGCGCCGAGCGCCGCGAGCTGCGCAACGTGTTCATGATCCACGCACCCGCCGAGTACGTGCTCGAGCGCGTGCTGCCCGCCGGCGTGGTCGAGGAGGCTTGGGTGAACTGCCCCGACCCCTGGCCCAAGAAGCGCCACTGGCGGCGGCGGCTGGTGCAGGCGGGGCTCGTCGAATCGCTCGCGCGCGCGCTCGTGCCCGGCGCGCTCCTGCACATCGCCACCGACCACGAGGGCTATCGCGACTGGATCGCGGAGGTGATGGCGAAGCAGGACGCGTTCCTGAATCTGCACGCGCCCGCCGCTTTCGTCGGCACCGCGCCGGAGCGGCGCGAGACCGCCTACGAAGCGGAATGGCGCTCCGAAGGTCGCACGATGGCGTACTTCGACTATCGTAGGGCGCCGTGAGGTCCCTGCTCGCCCGCACCCCCGACGAGCTGCGTGTCGACTTCGCGGCCGCAGGCCACCCGGGCTTCCGCGCCGCGCAGGTCGCGCACTGGCTGTTCGCGCGCCGCGAGCGCGACTTCGCGGCGATGGCGAACCTGCCGCGCGGGCTGCGCGGCGCGCTCGCGGGCGAGTGGGACACGCGCGCGCTCGAGCGCCTCTCGGTGCACGAGGCGGCCGACGGCACGCGCAAGCTCGTGCTCGGCACGCGCGACGGCGCGCGCATCGAGGCCGTGCTGATTCCCGAAGGTCGCCGCCAGACCTTGTGCGTCTCGTCGCAGATCGGCTGCAGCCTCGACTGTTCCTTCTGTGCGACCGGGCGCATGGGCCTGGGCCGGAACCTGCGCGCGGAGGAGATCGTCGACCAGGCGCTGCACGCCTGCGAGATCCTCGCCGCCTCCGGTCAGACGCTCACGCACGTGGTGTTCATGGGCATGGGCGAGCCGCTGCTCAATCTGGCGAACGTGGTGCAGGCGATCCGTGTGCTCACCCACGCCGAGGCGTTCGCGCTCTCGCCCAAGCGCGTCACCGTCTCGACCGCGGGCGTGGTGCCCAAGCTCGCGGAGCTCGGTGAGGCGGTGCCGGTACGCCTGGCGGTGTCGCTGCACGCGACCACGGATGCCCTGCGCGACGAGCTGGTGCCGCTGAACCGCCGCTTTCCGCTGGCCGTGCTGCTCGAGGCCTGCGCCGCGTATCCGATCGCGAAGCGCGACCGGCTCTCGTTCGAGTACGCGCTGCTCGCGGGCGTGAACGATTCGGATGCGGACGCGCACGCGCTCGCGCGAATCGCGCTCGAGGCGCGCGCGAAGATCAACCTGATCCCCATGAACGAGCATCCCGCCAGCCCGTACCGCCGGCCCTCCGAGGCGCGCATCGACGCCTTCCTCGGCGTGCTCGCCGAGGCGGGGGTCGGCGCGACCGTGCGGCGCTCGCGCGGAGACGACATCTTCGCCGCCTGCGGACAGCTCGGCGCGCTCGCCGAGGCGCAAACGCCGGCGACAAGCGCGGATGCCGCCAGCCGATAAGAGGCCAGCCATGCTCTACGCGATCGGCGACATCCACGGCATGCGCGACGCGCTCGCCAGATTGCTCGCGCTGCTCCCGCTCGAGCAGAGCGATCGCCTGATCTTCATCGGCGACTACATCGACCGCGGGCCCGACCCGAAGGGCACCGTCGACTTCCTGATCGAGATCTCCCAGCAGCGCGAGTGCGTCTTCCTGATGGGCAACCACGAGGCGATGTTCCTGTCGTTCCTCGGCTGGCAGGGGCCGTCCTACTTCGGCAAGGAGGCCTTCCTGCACAACGGCGGCGAGACCACGCTCGCGAGCTACGGCTACTTCGAGGCCGACGGCGACTTCGCGCTGCCGCCCGAGCACGAGAAGTTCTACCGCGAGCTGCGCCTGTTCCACCTGGAGGGCGAATACGCGTTCGTGCACGCGGGCATGTCGAAGGCGGCGCTCGGGCTCTCCGACGTGAAGTACGCGCTCTCGCGCGAGCGCACCAAGGACCTGCTCTGGCAGCGCGAGACGGCCGACCTGCCCCACAGCCTGGGCGTGACGATCGTCTACGGACACACGCCGCTGCCCGATTTCAGTGTAAGGTGGAACGTGCCGTACTCGATCGGGATCGATACGGGCGCGGTCTACGGCGGGCCGCTCTCGGCGATCCGCCTGCCCGACGAGACCATCTTCCAGTCGAGCTGATGCACCTCACCCCCGAACACGAACTGATCCGCGACACCGTTCGGCGTCTCGCCGAGGAGGAGCTCGCGCCGATCGCCGCGCGCATCGACGCGGAGGACTGGTTCCCGCGCGACTTCTTCCGGCGGCTGGGCGAGATCGGCGCGCTCGGCGTGCTGGTGCCCGAGGAGTTCGGCGGAGCAGGCTCCGACTACATCGGCGCGACGCTGATCATGGACGAGCTCGCGCGCCACTCGGGCTCGGTCTCGCTCTCCTACGGCGCACATGCGGTGCTGTGCGTGGGCGCGATCGCGCGCGACGCGAACGCCGAGCAGCAGAAGCGCGTGCTGCCGCGGCTCTGCTCCGGCGAGGCGATCGGCGCCTGGGCATTGACCGAGCCGAGCTCCGGCTCCGATGCGCTCGGCATGCGCACGCGCGCTGTGCGCGACGGCGGCGACTACGTGCTCGACGGCAGCAAGACCTTCATCACCAACGGCTCCGAGGCCGAGACCCTGGTCGTGTACGCACGCACCGATCCGACGCTGGGCGCGAACGGCATCTCGGTGTTCCTGGTCGACGGCAAGGCGCCCGGCTTCTCGTGCAGCCGCAAGCTCGAGAAGATGGGCATGCGCGGCAGCCCCACCGCGGAGCTGCGCTTCGAGGGCGTGCGCGTGCCGGTCGCCGACCGACTGGGCGAGGAGAATCGCGGCGTGGCGATGATGATGCGCGGGCTCGACGTCGAGCGCGCGACGCTCGCTGGCATCTCGGTGGGACTGGCGCAGGCCGCGCTCGACCACGCGCTGCGCTACGCGCGCGAGCGCGAGCAGTTCGGCCGCCCGATCGCCGACTTCCAGATGGTCCAGAAGATCCTCGCCGACATGTACGTGGAGCTCACCGCCGCTCGCCTGCTGGTGTACGAGGCGGCCGCGCTGTGCGTGCAGCAGGCCGGCGGCGTGTCGAAGCTCGCGTCCGCGGCGAAGCTGTTCTCGTCCGAGATCGCCACGCGCGCCGGCCTTGCGGCGGTGCAAATCTTCGGCGGCTACGGCTACACGCGCGACTACCCGGTCGAGCGCATCGCGCGCGACGCGAAGCTGATGGAGATCGGCGCCGGCACCTCCGAGATCCAGCGCACGATCATCGCCCGCGAACTTCTCAAAGGGCGCTAGGCGTCTCGGCGGCGAACGCGGACCTGGCACGCGAAGCGCGATGCGCGAGAGTTGGGTTGAGCCGGGACGGCCCGCCTGGTTGAGAAGCCGAGCGTGGTGCGGGTGGCGCGCGGCCCGACCTCGGCCCGCGGGCCGATGTTCCGCGGGGGCGCGCCGGGCCCCGCGCTCACGCGGCCTTCTCCACAATCGGGATCACCAGCACGACGCCGGGCACGAGCTTGCCGAGATCGACGTCGGGGTTGTAGCGGCGGATCAGCCAGGTGGGCACGGCGTACTTCTTGTGCGAGAGCACCCACAGCGTCTCGCCCGGCCGCAGCGTGTGCTCGAGCGTGCTACTGACGCGGTAGCTGCCGAAGAAGTCCTCCTCGATGCCCTTGTGGTACTCGAGCCGGCGCTGCTGGAATTCCTCGGGGGAGACCTTGCTGAAGTCGAGCCGCAGCGTCTGGCCGGCCCGGATCTGGCGGCGGGGCTTCAGCTTGTTCAGATTGCGCAGGCGCTGCGGCGTGATCTCGAGCCACTCCGCGAAGTGTCCGAGCGTCTCGTCGGCGTCGACGATCACGCGCTCCTTGTCGACGCGGCGGAACGGCGAGTCGTCGGGCGCGCCGGGCGGCGGCTCGGGCGAGATCGCCGCCATCTCCTCGGCTGTGACGGCCGCCGCCTCGAGCGCCTGCGCCGGCTGCGGCACCTCGACCTCGACTGCGGCGACCCGCGTCTCGAGGGCGGGAGCCGCGGCGGGCTCCGGCTCGGCGACGACGACGGGCTCGGCTTCCGTGACGACGACCACCGGCTCGGGCTCGGCGACGACGACGACGGGCTCGGCTTCCGCGACGACGACCACCGGCTCGGGCTCGGCGAAGACGACGACCGGCTCCAGCTCCGCAACCACCGCGGGCGCGGGAGCCACCGCCTCCGCGACCACCGCGGGCGTCGACTCGGGCGCGGTCTCCGGCTGCGCGACGGGCGGAGCGGCGGCCGCCTGCGTCTCGGGCTGCGCGACCGCGTCCGCCGCGGCCTTCGGCGTGGGCAGCGTCCCGGCCTCGGCCGTCCTCACGATCTCGAACGGCTTGTCCGCGGGCGCGCCGCGTCCGGATCGATCGGGAATCTGCAGCACCTGGCCCGGGTAGATCGGACGCCGCGCGCCGATGTCGTTCTCGGCCACCAGCGCGGCCACGCTCGTGCGGTGCTTCGACGCGATCCGGCCCAGCGTGTCGCCACGCCGAACGGTGTAGTAGCGGTTCGCGTGCTGGTCGGGGTGGCGGCTCGCCTTGGGCACGGCCGCGAGCCAGGTCGACGCGTCGCCGACCACCGTGCCGGCGGGCAGCCGCAGCGTGTAGCCCTTGGGAATGCGCTTGCCGGAGCGAAACACCGGTGGGCGCAGGGCGGGGTTCAGATCCGCGATCGTCTCGCGCGAGACGCCGAGGTTGCGCTCGAGGTCGCGCACGTCGGCGTAGAACGGCATCGAGACGGTGTCGACCACGCGTGGCTCGTCGCGCTCCAGCGGCCCGAAGTACGACTCGTAGGAGCGCACGATCCGGCGCGCCGCGAGGAACTGGGCGTAGAAGTTGCGCGACGCGAAGCCGAAGCTCGGGCTCTCGTAGCGCTCGACGATCACGTCGATGCGGCTGGTGCCGAGCTTCTTCACGGCGCGGTTCATGCCGGCCGCGCCGTGGTTGTAGGCGGTGAGCGCGAGCGGCCAGCTTCCCAGCAGGCCGTAGTTCTCGCGCAAGAGCCGCGCGGCGGCGCGCGTGGAGGTGATCGGGTCGAGCCGCTCGTCGACCACGTAGTCGACCTTCATGAAGCGCTTGCCGGTGCTGCGCATGAACTGCCAGGCGCCCGCCGCGCCGTACTTCGAGTAGGCGTGCACGTTGAACGACGACTCGACGTGCGGCAGGTAGGCGAGATCCTCGGGCAGGCCCTGCTCGCGGAAGTGCCCGCGCATCTCGGCCTCGAAGGCGCCGGAGCGGATCAGGCCGTCGCGGAACTTGTCGCGCTGGCCGAGCTGGAAGCGCATGCGCTTCTTGGCCTCGCGGATGTCGCGCAGGTCGGGATCGCGGCCGAGCGCCTGGTTGAACGAGCGCAGCACCGTGCGCTCCGCGTCGTTGCGCGGCTCGGCGCCGAGCGCGAGCCGGTCGAGCGCGTCGCTCCAGCGGTCCTTCACGCGATCCACGATCGCCTCGCGGCGCCGGCTGTTCCGCTCGCCGTCGAAGCGCACCAGCTCGTAGACGATGCCCAGGTGACGCGCGTCGTGTACGAAGCCGCCGTCGGTGGTCGACTCGATGTACACGCGCGTCCAGAACGCGACCGCCGGGCGCAGCGCCTCGGGCTCGGGGAACGGCTCGCTCGCGGCGGCGCGCGCGCGCGGGCTCGCCGCGAGGCACGCGACGGCGAGCGCAAGAATCGAAAGGAGCCGCCCGGATCCGCTCAAACTTCTACCCCCGCCGACAAAGCCCTGATCGTCGCCGCGACCGGCGCGCTTGAGAGCGGCCAGGATAACAGACGAGCCGGGCGTGATCTGCTGCGGTGCTATGCTGCGCCTCTCCCGGCCGGCTGGCGCGGAGACGGAGGAACGTGGCGCATGGGTCCCTTGTCAGGAATCCGCATTCTCGAGTTCGCAGGCATCGGTCCCGGGCCGTTCTGCGCGATGCTGCTCGCCGACATGGGCGCCGAGGTCGTGCGCATCGATCGCGCCCAGAATGTACGCGGCGGCGACCCCGCCAAGCCGCCCTCCGATCCGCTGCTGCGTGGCCGGCGCAACCTCGCGTTCGACCTGAAGCAGCCACAGGCGATCGAGGCGGTGCTGCGGCTGGTCGCGGGCGCGGACGCGCTGATCGAGGGCTTTCGTCCCGGCGTGATGGAGCGGCTCGGGCTCGGACCCGACGTCTGCCTCGCGCGCAACGCGAAGCTCGTCTACGGGCGCATGACCGGCTGGGGTCAGGACGGACCGATGGCGCAGGCCGCCGGCCACGACATCAACTACATCGCGCTGGCGGGCGCGCTCGAGCCGATCGGGCGCAAGGGCCAGCCGCCGCTGCCGCCGCTGAACCTGGTGGGCGACTTCGGCGGCGGCGGCATGCTGCTCGCGTTCGGCGTGCTCGCGGGACTGCTCGACGCGAAGCGCTCCGGCAAGGGCCAGGTCGTCGACGCGGCCATGGTCGACGGCGCGGCGCTGCTCATGTCCATGTTCTGGGGCATGCGCAACGCGGGCTTCTGGAACGACGAGCGCGGCACCAACCTGCTCGACACCGGCGCGCACTTCTACGAGGTGTACGAGTGCTCCGACGGCAAGTACATCTCGCTCGGCTCGATCGAGCCGCAGTTCTACGCCGAGCTTCTGAAGCTCTCCGGTCTCGAGGGCGAGAAGCTGCCGCCGCAGATGGACCGCGCGCAGTGGCCCGCGATGAAGCAGCGCATCGGCGCGCTGGTGAAGACCAGGACGCGCGACGAGTGGTGCAGGATCATGGAGGGCAGCGACGTGTGCTTCGCGCCCGTGCTCGCGATGGGCGAGGCGCCCGCGCACCCGCACAACGCGGCGCGCAAGACCTTCATCGAGATCGCGGGCATGACCCAGCCCGCGCCCGCGCCGCGCTTCAGCCGCACGGCGCCCGAAGTCGTGCGGCCGCCCGCCCACGCCGGCCAGCACAGCGCGGAGGTGCTCGCGGCCTGGGGCTTCACCGACGCGGAGATCCGCGGACTCCGGGAGTCGAAGGCGATCGCCTGAACGGGGGGCCGGCAGCGCGATGAGCGGGATCGCCGCGATCGACTCGGGCCGCCACCGCGAGGGCTTGCAGTGCCTGCGCAGGCTCTGGCTCGCGGCGCACGCGCCCGAGCTGGGCGAGCCCTCGACGCGCGCGGCCGAGCGGGCGTCGCGCGCGCGTACGCGGCGCGAGCTCGCCGAGTTCGCGGCGGCGCTGTTTCCCGGCGCGCGCTCGGTGTCCGAGCCCGACGACCGGCTCGCCAGCGCGCGCACGCGCGCGCTGCTCGCCGACGCGTCGGTTCCCGTGATTCGCGACGCGGTGTTCGAGGCCGACGGCGCCAGCGCGCGCGTCGACTTCGTGGAGCGGCTCGGCGCGCGGCACTTCGGACTGCGCGCCGTCCGCGCGGCGCTGCGTCCGAGCGAGACGATCTTCGACGACCTCGCGTTCGACTACCACGTGGCCCGCGCGTCGGGACTCGAGCTCGCCTCGGTCGAGCTCGTGCTGCTCGACGGCGACTTCGTGCGCGGCGCGCGCGTGCCCGAGGCGCAGTCGCTCCTGCGGCGCAGCGACGTGACGCGCGAGGTCGAGTACCTGGCCGGCGATCTCGAGGCGCGGCTGCGCGAGCAGGGCGCTACGCTCGCGTCAGGCGTTGCGCCCGCGATCGAGCCGTCGCCGCACTGCCGGCGGCCCGACACCTGCGAGTTCCTCGCGCACTGCACCGCCGCCAAGCGACCGGACTGGATCGGCTTCCTGCCCGGGCTTCGCGAGAGCCCGTTCAAGCAGCTTCGCGACGACGGCGTCGAGCATATGGCCGAGCTGCCGCAAGCGCTGCTGCGCACGCCGTCGCAGCGCAACGCGCGCGCGAGCCTGGCGCGCGGAGCGGTGTTCGCCGCGCGCGACCTCGCGCGCAGGCTCGAGGGCTTCGGCCCGCCCGCGGACGCGCTCGATTTCGAGGCGATCCTGCCCGAGATCCCGGTCTTCGAGGGCACCCGTCCATTCGAGGTCGTGCCGTTCCAGTGGTCCGCACACCTGTGGCACGAGTCCGGCGAGCCCGCGCACGCGGAGTTCCTGGCCGACGGGGGGAGCGATCCGCGTCGCGCCTTCGCGGAGAGCCTGCTGGCGCTGCTCGGGCCGCGCAAGCACCCGATCCTGGTCTACTCCGGCTTCGAGTCCGAGGTGCTCGGCGCGCTCGCGCGCGCGTTCGCGGACCTGACCGACGAGCTCGACCGGCTGCGCGCGCGGCTGCGCGACCTGCTGCCCGTCGTACGCCGAGCGGTGTACCACCCGGAGTTCCTGGGCTCGTTCTCGCTGAAGCGGGTCGCGCCGGTGCTGTGCCCGGGCTTCACGTTCTCGGATCTCGCGGGCATCGCGGACGGGGGCGCGGCGTCGCGCGCCTGGCTCGCGCTCGCGCGCGGGGAGCTTCCGCGCTGGCGCGCGGACCAGGTGCTCGCCGAGCTGCGCAGCTACTGCGCGCGCGACTCGCTCGCGCTCGCGCGCCTGCTGCCCGCGCTGCGCGCGCTCGAAGTGGATTGCCCGGCCGACGCGTAGCGTGCTGGAATCCCGAGATGGCCGCACCGAATCCCGTCCTGCCCGCGCCCGTCCGTGCCTTCAACGCGCTCGGCCGCGCCGCCGCCAAGCTCGGGCTCGAGCTCGTGTCGCTCGATCCGGACGCGCTCGAGCGCCGCGCCGCCGCGCGCGCGGGCGCCGAGCCGGACGTGCCGAAGGCGTTCCGCGAAGGGCTGCGGGCGCTGGTGCGCGCGCTCGAGAGCGAGGCGAAGCTCTCGCTGCTCGGCCGCGTGTCCGTGCGCTCGCAGATCCTGCGCCTGCTCGAGAACCGCGCGCTTCTTTCGGCGGACCGCGCGCGCAATCCCGAGATCGCGCGCGAGCCGATCACGCGGCCGCTGTTCGTGGTCGGTCTGCCGCGCACCGGCACGACGCTCCTGCACGCGCTGCTCGCGCAGGATCCCGCGACACGCACGCCGCTCGCCTGGGAGGTGCGCGAGCTCTCGCCGCCGCCGGAGCGCGCGAGCTTGGCGAGCGATCCGCGCATCGCGCCCTGCGCGCGCGAGCTGGACGGCCTGTACAAGATGCTGCCCGAGTTTCGGGCCATCCATCCGATGGAGGCGGACTGGCCGCAGGAGTGCGTGTCGATCACGGCGCACGCGTTCATGTCTCTGCAGTTCTCGACCACCTGGCGCATCCCGTCGTACACCGCCTGGCTCGACCAGCAGGACCCGGCAGAGGCCTATGCGCAGCACCGCCGCGTGCTGCAGCATCTGCAGTGGCGCAACCCGCGCGAGCGCTGGGTGCTGAAGACGCCGGCCCACCTGTGGTCGCTGCACACGCTGTTCGCGACCTATCCGGACGCGGGCGTGATCCACACCCATCGCGATCCGGTGCGCGTGCTCGCGTCGACGGCGAGCCTGTCGACGATCCTGCACTCGATCGCGAGCGACGCGCGCGACCCCGCCGGGATCGGGCGCGAGTGGGCGGCGGAGCTCGCGCTCGGGCTTTCGCGCGCGGGCGCGTTCCGCGCGCGCGAGTCGCGGCTCGCGGACCGCTTCGTCGACGTGCAGTTCGGCGAGCTGACCGGGGACGCGCTCGGCGTGGTGGAGCGCATCTACGCGCACTTCGGGCTCGCGCTCTCCGGCGAGGCGCGCGCGCGCATGCAGCGCTTCATCGCGGACAACCCGCGCGAGAAGCACGGTGTGCATCGTTACCGGCTCGAGGACTTCGGCCTCGACCCGGCGCACGAGCGCCGACGCTTTTCCGCGTACAGCGAGCAGTTCCGCGTCCCCGACGAGCACGCGGACTGAGCGCCGCCGCGCCTCGGGCTACTCGGACAGGAAGGAGAGCGTCGAGCGCACCCAGCGCAGGCGCGCCGCGCGCAGCGCGGCCGAGTTCGCGGAGGGCAGCTCGACCGTGAAGGCCGTGCTGCTGCCCGCCGGGATCCTGCCCACGCTGAAGGGCAGCTCGCGGCCCGCGACCGTGAGCCGGAACTCGGCGCGCAGCTGGTCGATGCTCGAGGCGTTGATCAGCCGTCCCGACACGCGCAGCACGCCGCCCTGGTCCGAGAGCGCGAGCTGGCCGACGTAGAAGCCGCCGCCGAGCGGCTGGATCACGGCATCGGACAGATCGACCTGCGTACCGCGCTCCGCCTCGCCCTTGGCGGTGGCCGCGATCGCGGGCGCCTCGGAGCGCTTGCCGTCGGGGCGAGCCGCGGGCTCCTTCGCGGCCGGTGCGCGCGCGGCCGCCGTGCCGTCGGCGCGCTCCGACAGTACGCGCGTGGTCTCACCGCGCCGCAGCTCGAGCGCGACGCCGGTGTCGCCCGCGAAGGCCGACACCGACTCGTGTCCGTCGGGCGTGGAGAGCGCGAGCGCCGAGCCGAGCGGCGAGGTCGCGATCCTCACGGTCTGCTGCGTCGCCTCCGGCCCCGAGGCCGCGAACAGCCCGACCACCGCCTGGCCCGGCGCCGCGCTCGCGCCCGAGGTGGCGGGCTCGCGTCCGATCCAGACCAGGTTGCGGCCGGCCTCGTCGACGACGCGCAGCGCGCCGTGGAGCGTGAGGTCGTTCGCGACCAGGCTCGCGCCCGGGTCGGCGTCGCTCGCCACCGCGCCCGCGGGCAGCTCCAGGTTCGCCATCACGAAGTAGGCCGCGAGGCAGACGCTGATCCCCGTCATGCCCAGCGCCGCGATCGCGATCCAGAGGCGGCGGTTCATCTGCTCCAGCGCGACGAGTCGCGCCATCACCCAGCCGTCCTCGTTGCGAGTGGTCTCGTCCATGAGACGCTCCTTGCTACAAGTGGTCGGTCTGATTCCAGGCCAAGAGCTTCGGCTCCGGCTCCAGCACGAGCTCCGAGAGCCCGCAGTTGGCCAAGTGATAGCGCTGCCAGCGCATCGGGTCGCGATCGATCAGCTGGCCGAGCGCGAGGCCGAGCGCGGCGCCGTGGCTGACCACCACGACCTCGTCGCCGCGGTGCGCGCGCGCGATGCGCCCGAGCGCGGCGGTGACGCGCGCCATCACGGCGTTGGGCGACTCACCGCCCGGCGGCGCGTAGTCGCGGTTCTCGGCGATGCGCGTGAAGAAGCGGTGTTCCTCGAGCAGCGCCTGGTACGAGACGCCCTCGAGCTCGCCGATCCCGTACTCCGCGAGGCTCGCCTCGACGATCGGCTCGAGCCCGAGGCTCTCCGCGATCTCGGCCGCGGTCTGGCGCGTGCGCAACAGCGGACTGGTGTAGAGCGCGCGGGCGCGCGGCCGGGTTCGCGACAGGAACTCGGCCGTGCGCCGCGCCTCGTGGTGGCCGTGGTCGGTGAGCGGACTGTCGGTGGAGCCGTGCCAGACGCGCGCGGTGTTGGCCTCGATCTGCCCGTGGCGCACGAGCAGCAGGGTCGCCGATACCGCGTCGCTCACGGGAACCGCCGCCTCGCGCTAACCGCGGATCCAGCTGCCGTGGAAGCCGTGCGGAACGCGGCGCGGCATGTGGATCCTGGCGAGCGGCGCCTTCGCCACGTCGCTCGCGTCGAGGATCACCAGATCCGACGCGTCGCGCGCCTTGTCGTAGACGAAGCCGAGCGCGTAGCCCTCGTCCTCCCCCGACGCCTCGGTCGCCTCGGCGAACACGAACTCGCCCGGCTGCGCGGACGGGCCGAAGTCGTGCAGTGCCGACGAGCCGCGCGCGAGGTCGTACTTGAGCAGCACGCTCGGCGAGCCGAAGCCCGACTCGTCGCCGGGGCGCGGACCGATCGCCCAGCCGTAGCGGTGGCGCAGGCCGACCAGCCGCTCGTCGACGCGCGGGAACGCGTGCGAGACGTCGTCGAGCTGGCGCTCGGCGACCTTGCCGGTCGCAAGGTCGAACTCCCAGCGGTGCAGGTACGAGGGCGCGAAGTCGTTCATCGACTCGCGCCACATGTACTCGTGCCGCCCCACGTCGCAGACCACCTTGTCGCCGTCGACGTAGGCGTTCATGGGGTGGAAAACGTAGCAGGGATCGATCTCGAACCAGCGCACGTCCGCGTCCGTACCCATGCGCGGCAGGATGCCGATGCGCGCGCCGTAGTCGGGATCCCAGCCGAGCGGGATCTCGCCCTTGATCGCTTTCTCGAGATTGAACGTGACGGGCAGGTCCATGAAGATCGCGTGCTCCCGCGTGATCATGAAGTCGTGCATCATGGTCGGACCGGGCACCGTGATCGGCGCGCTGTGCACGAGCGCGCCCTTCGCGTCGAGCGCGTGGTAGACGAGAAACGGCGCGAGATAGCCGTAGCCGAAGAAGTGCAGCTCGCCGGTCTCGGCGCACAGCTTCGGGTGCGCGGTGAACGCGGATTCGAGCCGGCCGCCGTAGCTCTCGCAGCCGAGCGTCTCGAGCTCGGCCGAGAGCTCGTACGGGAAGTGACCCTCCTCGAGCGCGAGGATGCGGCCCGCGTGACCGACAACGTGCGTGTTGGCGGCGCTCGCGCTGCGATCCATCATCGTGGCGGGATCCATCGCGTCGAGATCCTTCTCGAGCTTGGTCGTGCGTACGTAGCGGTTGCGGTACCAGACCGCGCGGCCGTTCTCGATGCGCACGCCGTGCACCATGCCGTCGCCCATGAACCAGTGGCTCGAGCTGCCGCTCTTGGGGTTCGCGCCGTTGCGCACGTACAGGCCGAACAGCTCGGGTGGGATCGCGCCCGTCACGGGCAGGTCGAAGCGGGTCAGCTCGTCGGACACCGGCGCGTAGTTGCCGGACAGATGGAAGGGCAACTCTCCGGTAGTGGACTCGGTCGCCATCGGCGCACTCCTGTCAGATCAAGGCCCGCGGCGGAGATCCTACACCGACTCCGTGGCCTCGCGCTCGGAAGCGGCGCGCGCGCGCGCCAGATCGGGGAGCAGCGCGCGGCCGGCCAGCCAGAAGTGCAGGCCTGCCCAGCCGAGCAAGAGCGAGACGATGAACAGCGCCCAGCGCAGCGAGTCGTCGCCGAAGCGCGGCGCGAGCGCGTCGGAGAGCAGTCCCGTGGTCCACGGTCCGAGCGCGAGGCCGATGATGCTGATCACGAAGATCAGGATCGCGGCCGCGCTCGCGCGCATCTTCGGCGTGGCGAGCGACTGCGTGATCGCGAACGCGGGCGCCTGGTACATGAGCCCCGCGCCCGCGGGTACCGCGAGCAGCAGCACCGCCGCGGTCGCATCGTTCACCACGTACACCGCGAGCGCGAACGGCAGGCCGAGGACCATCGACAGCGCCGGCACGTACGCGCGGCCGCGCTCGTCGGTCTTGCCCCAGCGATCCGCGAAGATCCCGCCCAGGTAGTTTCCGATCCCGCCGCCGATCCCGAAGATGAACGCGAGGTAGGTGCCGATCTCGCCGATCGACATGTGGTGGGTGCGGATCAGGAACGACGGCGCCCAGCTGATCACCGAGTAGCCGACGAACGCGTACAGCGCCGACGCGAACGACAGGTGCCGGAACGCGCGCGAGCTCCACAGGAAGCGGATCACCTGCATCGACGTCGGAGCGGCGCCCGTGCTGTGCAGGCCCTCGGAGTGACCGCGCGGCGGCTCGCGCAGCGTGAGCGCGACGATCGCGGCGATCAACAGGCCGGGCAGGCCGACCACCACGAACGCGAGCCGCCAGCCCAGCGACTCCGCCATCCAGCCGCCGGCGAGAAACCCGACCATGATCCCGACCGGCACGCCGAGCGAGAAGATGCCGAGCGCCGTCGCGCGCTCCGCGGGCTTGAAGTAGTCCGAGATCAGCGAGTGCGCGGGCGGGCTGCCGCCGGCCTCGCCCACACCCACGCCGGTGCGGTAGGCGAGCAGGCTGAGAAACCCGGTCGCGCTGCCGCACAGCGCGGTCATCAGGCTCCACAGCGCGACGCACACCGCCATCACCCACTTGCGCGAGTGCAGGTCGGCGATGCGCGCGATCGGAAAGCCGAGCGTCGCGTAGAACAGCCCGAACGCCGTGCCCGAGAGCAGGCCGAGCTGGCCGTCCGTGAGCTGCAGGTCCGCCTTGATCCCGGGCAGCAGGATCGACAGGATCTGGCGGTCGACGAAGTTCACCACGTACACGACGAAGAGCAGGCCGAGTGCGTAGCGCAGGTAGGCGCGCGAGTAGGTGGGTGAGTTCACGGCGCGCATCCTATCAGCAAGAAGGGGGGAGACATGCGGCGGACTCTGCACTGGCTCGGGATCGTGCTCGCGCTCCTGGTCGTGTTCGCGGGTGTGCTGTACGCACTGGCGGAGTGGGACGAGGTCGTGATCCTGCACAGCCGCGCGGAGTCGGGCGAGCTGCAGGCGACACATCTCTGGGTCGTCGACGACGCGGGCGCGCTCTGGCTGCGCTCGAGCGGGCGCGAGCGCGGCTGGTTCGTGCGCGCGGCTGCCCGGCCCGAGGTCGAGCTGGAGCGCGCCGGCGCGAAGCGAGCCTACACCGCGACCGTCGTCGACACGCCCGAGGCGGCCGCGCGCGTCACGCAGCGGATGCGCGAGAAGTACGGCTGGATCGACGCGCTGATCGAGTTCGTCGAGGGCGGCTGGACGCCGGTGGCCGTGCGGCTCGACCCGCGCTGAGGCGGGCGCGGATTCAGATCAGCATGGCGAGCTGGCGGCTCTGCGCGAGCAGCAGGCCGTCGCGCGTCCAGATCTCGCCGTCCTCCTCCAGGAACCCGCCGCGCGCGGTCTGCGTGCGGAACACGCACAGGTAGAAATCGTCCGGGCGAGCGTTCGAGGGCGCCGGCGCGCGGAAGTGCACGGTCAGGTCGATGGTCGGCACGCCGCGCAGGCCGCTCGTTCCAAGCGCCTGGCGCTGCGCGATGGTGGGCGGCCAGGCGTCGCAGAACATCGCGAGCGCGGCCGCGTCGGGGACCCGCGGCTCGGCCAGCCGCATCCAGCCGCCGCCGATCGTGCGCGATGCGGACCCGGATTCGACGCCGTCGAAGGCCGGCCGCGTGTGGAAGCGCGCGCGCATCGGCACCGTGCGGCCGTGCACGGGCTCGCGTTCCGGAAGCGCCTCGGGCGGCGCGACCTCGGGCATCTGCAGGTCCTGGAACTCGAGCGCGTCGCGCGAGCGGGCGAACGTGGCGAGCGCGAGCGCGACGAGCTTGCCGTCCTGCTCGAGCCGCGCGGAGAGCGAGGTCAGTGACCGCCCGCTGCGCTCGGTGCGCACCCGCACGCGCGCCGGGCCTTCGACTCCCGGCGTGACGTAGTGGACCGTGAGCGAGCGCGGCGCGCGCGTGGCGTCGCCGACCGCGTCTTGCAGCGCGCGCAGGAACAGCGCCGCGATGTAGCCGCCGTTCGGGCCGACCACGATCCACCAGGCGCCGTCGATGCGCACGTCGTAGTGGCCGTCGGCCGCGCGGGTGGCCGCGCTATCGCGTTCGAAGCGCGTCACCCGTTCGCGAAGGCGGGCAGCACGCGCTCGGCGAACAGGCGCGCGGGCACGCGCGTGTCGCGGCCGAAGAACTCGATCACGAGCAGGCCACAGCCGAGCTTGCGGTGCTTCTCGATGCCCTCGATCACGCGCTCGGGCGAACCCCAGATGCCGTGTTCTTCGAGCGCTCCGCCCATGTGTCCGCCGTATACCTTCTTGGCCTTCTCCAGCGACTCGCGCGCGCGCGTCTCGTCCTCCTCGATCACCACCACGCACTGCTGCGAGATGCGGATCTCGGCGATGTCGCGCTTCACGTCGTCGCAGCGGCGGCGCAGCACCTCGACCTTCGCGCCGAGCTGCGCCTGGAACACGGCCAGGTTGTTCCAGATGTCGGCGTGCTGCGCGGCGATGCGCAGCAGCACCTTCTCGCCCGCGCCGCCGATCAGGATCGGCGTGCGCCGCACGGGCTTGGGCTCGCTCCAGGCCTCCGACACCTGGAAGTGACGGCCCGCGAAAGTGACGCGTTCCTCGCTCCACAGCCGCCGCAAGAGGATTGCGGTCTCCTCGAGCGCCTTCATGCGCTCGCCGAGCTTCGGGAACGCACTGCCGGTGCCGGTGAACTCCGCCTCGAACCAGCCGGCGCCGAGCCCCACGATCGCACGCCCGCCCGAGATGTGGTCGAGCGTGGCGACCTGCTTGGCGAGGATCGCGGGATTGCGGAAGAACGGCGGCGTGACCAGCGTGCCGAGCTCGATGCGCTGCGTGATCGCCGCAACCGCGGCGAGCTCCGTCCAGGCTTCGAAGATGGGCAGGTTCGGCGCGGGCACGCCGTACACGTGGTCGCACACCCAGGCCGAGTGGAAGCCGAGGCGGTCGAGCTCCTCGGCGACCGCGCGCGCCTCCTGCCAGCTGCGCTTGATCTGCGGCAGCGTGGCGCCGAATTGCATCGTGCTCGTCATCGGGTCCTCCTCGGTTCTCGGCGCGATTCTACGCGATGACGCGGTTCCCGCCCGCAGCCTTGGCGCGGTACAGGCGCGCGTCCGCGACGCGCATCAGCTCCGCGGCGGTCTTGCCGTCGGACGCCGCGCTGGCGACTCCTGCAGAGATCGTGAGCGCAGCGCCGCGCTCGGCGCCGGTGAGCGACTCGAAGGCGGCGCGCACTTTCTCGGCGACCGCCACGGCGCCGTCGGTCGTGGTCTCGGGCAGCACCAGGACCAGCTCGTCGCCGCCCCAGCGCCCGGCCACGTCGCTGGCGCGCGAGCGTTCGCGCAGCAGCGTGGCTATGCCGACCAGCGCCACGTTCCCGGCTTCGTGACCGAAGCGATCGTTCCAGCGCTTCAAGTCGTCGATGTCGAACATGACCACCGCCATCGCGCGTCCGTAGCGCTGCGCGCGTGCGAACTCCTGCTCGAGCACCGACGAGATCCGTCCGAAGTTCGCGAGCCCGGTGAGCGAATCGTAGTCCGCGCGGATCAGCGCCGCCTCGTGGACGCGTGCGTTCGCGAGCGCGATCCCGCCGTGCTGCGCGAGCCTGCGCAGTGCCTGCGTCGCGGCGGCGTCGGGCGCAACGCCAGCGAACACGCGCAGCCGGCCGAGGGGTTCGCCGCCCGCGCGGAGCTCGAGCTCGAGCGCGGGCTCGCCGCGCGTGTCGCCTTCCGCGTGGTGCGCGCTCGCGAGCGTCTCGCGCGCGTCGAGTGCGAGCTCCGCGCCGCTCGCGAGACCGAGCCGGAGCGGTGCGCGCACCAGCCGCGTGCAGACGTCGGCAAAGATCAGGCTCGCGGACAGCTCGAGCAGTGCGTCGAGCAGCGCTCGCGTGCGCGCCTCGTCCACCGCGCCGCTCAGGCGAGCGCCGCCGCCGCGGCGATCGCGAAGCGCGGGGAGGCGGCGGCTTCGCAGCGGCCGCTCTCCGGCTCGCGCGAGACCGCCAGCACGCGCCCGTGCTCCCACGCGCCGCCGCGCCGGATGCGGTGTCCCCGGCGCTCGAGCTCCTCGAGCACGCGCGCGTCGATTCGAGATTCGGCCGCGACCGCGCCCGGCTGCGAGGTGCGCGGGTAGAACGAGTCCGGCATGTGCAGCGAGTGCAGCGTGGGCGCGTCGATCGCGCTCTGCAGGTCACGCGCGCCGAACTCGACCACGTTCAGGAACATCTGCACCGTCCACTGATCCTGCTGATCGCCGCCCGGCGTGCCGAACGCCAGCCGCCGTCCGTCCGCGAGCCGCGCGAGCGAGGGCGTGAGCGTGGTGCGCGGGCGCTTGCCCGGCGCGAGGGCGTTCGGGTGCTCGGGATCGAGCACGAACATCTGCGCGCGCGTGCCGATCGGGAAGCCGAGCGCGGGAATCACCGGCGACGACGGGATCCACGCGCCCGAGGGCGTCGCGGACACGAAGTTCCCGTCGCGATCGACCACGTCGAGGTGGGTGGTGTCGCCGCGCCCGCGCGAGGCCGCGAGCGCCTGCGGCTCCTGCGACGGCGCCGCCTCGCCCGCCACGAACGGCCAGCCGCGCGGCAGCCGGCCGAGGCCCGGCCGGAGCTCGAGCGAGGCGCGCTGCGGATCGACGAGCGCGCTGCGCTTCTCGGTGTAGCCGTCCGAGAGCAGCTCGCGGAGCGGCACGTCCTCGAACGCCGGGTCGGCGTAGCACGCCTCGCGGTCCGCGAAGGCGAGCTTCGCGCACTCGAGCCAGGTGTGGAGCGCGTCGGCCGAATTCTGGCCCATGGCCGAAAGGTCGAAGCGCTCGAGCAGACGGAGCTGCTGCAGAAAGACGGGGCCCTGGCTCCACGGCGGGCACTTCCAGACCGTCGCGCCGCGATAGTCCGCGCTCACCGGCTCCTCGATCGCGCCCTCGTAGTGGGCGAGGTCGTCCGCCGTGAGCAGCCCCGCGTGGGCCGCGCCGCTCGCGTCACCGACTGGTGTCGTCAGGAACTTCTCGATCTCCTCTGCGGCCCGGCCGCGGTAGAACGAGTCGCGCGCGGCGCGGATGCGCGTCTCGCGCCCGCCGTGCGACGCGCGCTCCGCCGCGACCAGCGTCTCGAGGAATTCGGCGAGCGTCGGGTTCGCGAACCGCTCTCCGAGGGCGCGCAGCGGCAGGTACAGCGCCGCGCTGCTCGGCCACTCCGCGCGGAAGCGCCGCTCGCAGTACGAGAGCACCGAGCGCAGGAACGGGTACATGGGGAAGCCGCGCTCGGCGAGCGCGCGCGCCGGCGCGAGCACCTGCTCGAGCGAGAGCGTGCCGAACTCCGCGAGCAGCCGGCACCAGGCGTCGAGCGCGGCGGGCACGGTGGCGGCCAGCAGGCCGTCGCCGGGGATTCGGTCGAGTCCCAGCGACGTGAAACGCGCGCAGCTCGCGGCGGCCGGCGCCGTTCCCTGACCCGAGATCGCGAACGTCCGGTCGTCGCGCGCGTTGTACACCAGGATGGGGACCTCGCCCGCGGGCCCGTTCATGTGCGGCTCGAGCACCTGCAGCGCGAAGCCCATCGCGCAGGCGGCGTCCGCGGCGTTCCCGCCCGCGGCGAGCGTGGCGGCGCCGGCCTGTGTCGCGAGGTGGTGACCGGCTGCAACGGCGCCGCCGTAGCCCTGCAGGATCGGACGGGGAGGGGTGCTCACGCCCGCGATTCTACGCGTCTCGCGCTTTCTGCGTTCCTGTCCCTGTGTCACCCTCCCGCGCCCATGCCGCGCTCGGTCGCCTTCGCCGCGCTCACCGCGTTCGTGCTCATGCTCGGGCTGGGCGTGCTGTTTCCGGTGCTGCCGTTCCTGACCCGAGAGCTCGGCATCTCGGACGCGAACGCGGGCTGGCTGCTGGCGTCCTACCCGCTCGCGTCGTTCGTCGCGAGCCCCCTGTGGGGCCGCTTCTCGAGCGCGCGCGGGCGCAAGCCGGCGCTGGTGATCGGGCTGGTGGGCTACGCGGTCGGCTTCATCCTGTTCGGGCTCGGCCAGACCTTCGCGCAGCTGCTGGCGGCGCGTGTCTTCGGCGGGCTCGTGTCCGCGGCCGCGCTGCCCGCGCTGTTCGCCTACGTCGCCGACGTGACCACGGCCGAGAAGCGCAGCTCCGGCATGGGGGCGCTGGGCGCCGGCATCGGGCTCGGCGTGACCTTCGGCCCGCTGATCGGCTGGCTCACCTACGAAGCGTTCGGCCTGCGCGCGCCGTACTTCGTGTCGGGCGCGATCGGGTTGGCGAACGCGCTCGCGGTCGGCTTCGCGCTGCCCGAGAGCCTGAAGGCCGAAACGCGCGCGGAGCGCGAGCGCGATGCCGCGCGGCGCGTGCCGCTCCTGCGCATCGCGCTCCCGCTCGCGCCGTTCCTGCTCTGCGCGTTCCTGACCTCGACCGCGCGCATGGCCGTCGACACCACGCTCGGCTTCTTCGCGCAGACCGCGCTCGGCGCGACGCCGCGCGGTGTCGCGGGCGTGCTGTTCGTCATGGGCATCACCTCCGCGATCGTGCAGGGCGGGGTCGTGCGCGCACTCGCGGGTCGCGTCTCGGACCACGCGCTGTTCGTGACGGGCTGCGCGCTGATGAGCGCGGGGCTCGCGGCCTTCGGCTTCGCCGGCAGCTGGGCGGGCGTGGTCGCGTCGGGCATCCCGGTCGCGATCGGCTTCGCGCTGCTCTCGCCCACGCTACAGGCGCTGCTCTCGCGCGCGGCCGAGGACGCGCAGGGCGAAGCGCAGGGGCTCTCGGGCAGCGCGACCGCGCTCTCGCGCGTGCTCGCGCCGGTGCTGTTCACGACCGGGCTCTGGCCGCACTACGGCGGGCCGGGCACCTACGCGGTGGCGGCGCTGTTGTGCGTCTCCGCGCTGGTCGTGGCGCTCGCGCGCTTCAGAAGCCCGGCGGGGGCGTGAAGCCGCCCAGCACCGCCGACACGCGCTTGGCGAGATCGAGCGCGGTGCGGTCCTCGAGGTAGGGCCCGGCGATCTGCAGGCCCACGGGCAGGTTCTCGCGCGTGCGCCCCGCGGGCAGCACGGTCGCGGGCAGCTTGCACAGGCTGGCGGGCGCGATCCAGCCAAACAGATCGGTGTAGGGCCGCTTGGCGCCGTTCACGGTGATCGTGCGCAGCGGGAACGGCGTCTCCTGATCGTGCGGGATCGCGGCCACCGAGTTCACGGGCAGGAGCAGCGCGTCGTAGACGGAGAAGAAGGCCGCGAACTCCGCGCGCAGCCGCTCGCGCTGCTCGTGCGCGACCAGCCAGTCGTGGTGGCTCGCGGTCGTGGCGCGCGCGCTGAACAGCATCTCGGACTCGTCGCCGGGCGCGGCGCTCGCGACCCGCTGTGCCAGGCTCGCGCGCGCGGCCGCCGGCAGGCTCGCGGTCATCACCGGCATCAGCAGCCAGCGGAAGGCGCGCGAGAGCTCGAGCAGACCGAGCTTCGGCCGCGCCTGCTCGTCGACGTTCGCGCCCGCGCTGCGCAGCTTCTCGATCGCCTCGGCGTGCACGCGCTTCACCTCGCCGTCGACCGGGAAGTCCGCGTCGTCGAGCCACGCGGCGATGCGGTAGTCCGCGAGCGTCGCGCGCCGTGGCTTGGGCAGCTCGAGTCGCCAGCCGACCGACTCCAGGTCGCTCGCGCCGGCCAGCACGTCGAGGCCGAGCTCGAGGTCCTCGACCGAGCGCCCGATCGGACCGTGCACGTTCAGGTCGGCCTCGGCGAACGAGCCGGGAGGGAAGGGGATGTGGCCGCGCTGCGGGATGATCCCGTAGCTCGGCTTGTGTCCGAACACGCCGCTCCAGTGCGAGGGCACGCGGATCGAGCCGCCGATGTCGGAGCCGAGCTCGAGCGCGCCGAAGCCGGCGGCCACGGCCGCTGCCGCGCCGCCCGACGAGCCGCCCGGCGTGCGCTCGAGATTCCACGGATTGCGCGTGGTGCCGAACACCTCGTTGTAGGTCTGCCAGTCGCCGGTCATGTACGGCGTGTTGGTCTTGCCGAACACGATCGCGCCGGCCGCGCGCAGCCGCGCGACCGCGACCGCATCGCGCGCCGGCACGTGCGCACGGAGCTCGGGCGCGCCGCAGGTCGTGCGGATGCCCTCGGTCTCGAAGCTGTCCTTGATCGTGATCGGCAGGCCGTGCAGCGGGCCGAGCACCCGGCCCTGCGCGAACGTGCGGTCGGCGGCGTCCGCCCGCGCGCGCGCCCGCGCGGCTTCGAGCGTGATCACCGCGTTGACGCGCGGATCGTGCTTGGCCACGCGCTCGAGCTGCAGCTCGAGCAGCTCGCGGCTCTTGAGCTCGCCGCGGCGCAGCCGCTCGCACAGTTCGGAAGCGGTCCGGAACGCGAGCTCGCTCATGGCCGACTCCTCTGGTGCGCGGACCCGGCGGCATCGTACCATGCGCCGCCGTCGCGGCAGACGGAGTGGAGGGGATCGTGGGCAGCTCGGAAGTGCTGACGCGCGGGATCCGCGTCAAGGTGTCGTCGCGCTACGTGGCGGAGCGGTCGCGCCCGCTCATGAACGAGTACTTCTTCGCCTACTCGATCCAGATCTCGAACGAGGGACGCGAGACGGTGCAGCTGGTCTCGCGCGAGTGGCTGATCACCGACGCCGAGGGGCACGTCGAGGAGGTGCGCGGCCCCGGCGTGGTCGGCGAGCAGCCCGTGCTCGGGCCGGGCGATGCGTTCGAGTACACTTCGGCGTGTCCCCTCACGACGCCGTTCGGCTCCATGACCGGCACCTACCAGATGCTGACGGACAAGGGCGAGCGGTTCGACGCGCAGATCGCGACCTTCCAGCTCGCCGAGCCGTACGCGATCAACTAGGCGTCGGGAGCAGCGTGGCCAGCTCGCGGAGCCGACACAGCGCGCTCGCCAGCCGCATCTGCCTGGGGCTCTTGCACTCCGGCTCGAACAGGCGCGGGCTGGCGACGACGATCGCGGCGCATTGCGCGCGTGAGGTCGCCACGTTCAGGCGATTCAGGCTGTAGAGAAACTCCATCCCGCGCGGCGCGAGCTCGGGTCGCGAGGTGGCCATCGAGTACAGCACCACCGGCGCCTGCCGGCCCTGGAAACGGTCGACCGTTCCGACCTCGACACCGGCGCGCAGGGTTTCGGCGAGCCGGCTCACCTGCGCGTTGTACGGCGCGACGACCAGGATGTCGGCGGGCTCGACCCGGGCGGAGACGCCGGCCGCGTCGATCCAGCGCGAGCCGGGCGCGAGCAGCCGCTCGACGATTCGCGAAACGGCCTCGACCTCCTCGTCCGATGCGTTCCGGTTCCCGTCGTGCTCGACGTCGATCACGAAGAGCCCCGCACCGTCGATCGGCCCGCCGGACAGCCGTTGCCTCTCCAGGCCGATCTCGCGCGCCGGCGCGAGCCTCCCCTCGTAGAACACCTCGGACGTGAACGCGCAGATCGTGGACCCGAAGCGCCGCGTCTCCGGCAGGAACAGGCCGCGCTCCTCGGGCATGGTCTTGTGCTCGCCGAGGAGGTGCTCGAGCGCGGAGACGTTCACACCGTCGGGGTGAACGCCCTTCTGCGGCTGGTCGAGCTGTTGCGGATCGCCGAGCAGCACGAGGCTGTTCGCGGCCTGCGTGACCGCCAGCGCGTTCGCGAGCGACATCTGCCCGGCTTCGTCGATGAACAGGACGTCGACCTGCTTGCGGAGCTCGGCTCGGGCCCAGAGCCAGGTCGTGCCGCCCAGAACGTCGGTCTGTCCCGACGTGAGCAGCGCGAGCGCCGCCGCGTTCCCGTCGACGAAGCGCACTCTGGGTGAACGGGCGTCGTCTCCGTCTTCGTCCTCGTCTTCGTCGGGGTCGTGCTTGTGCGCGAGCCGCACCTCCATGCCGCGCTTGTCGGCTTCGTGTGCGACCGCGCGCAGCAGGTTCTGGATCACCTTGTGGCTGGTGGCGATCACGCCGACCTTCTTCCGCGCGCGCACGAGATCGCAGATCATCGTCCCGCCGGTGTAGGTCTTGCCGGAGCCCGGTGGACCCTGGATCGCCAGAACCGTCTCGTGCAGCTCGGTGACGTCGCGTGACTTCGGCGGGCGCGCGTAGAGAAGCGCCTCCGCCAGGGGATCGGCGCCGCCGCCGGCGATGCCTTCACCGATCGCGAAGAGCGCGTCCTCGATCACGCGCTGGCTGACCTGCTTGTGCTTGAACGCGGAGCTGGGTTGCAGATTCGTCTTGGTCGGACCGACCTTCACGTCGATCGTGCGCTTCGCGCGGTCGACGGCGACGACCTCTCCCCACGACTTCTCGTCCCGGAGCTTCAAGCTGTCCTTGCGACGGAGCTCGAGCTCCTGCGGCGGATAGGAGAAGCGCATGACCGCGCTCTGCTTGATCCGCCCGACCTGAGCCACGAACGCGAGGCCCGCGACCGCGGCGCGTTCCTCGAGCAAGTCCTCCTCCGGCAGATCGCGGAGCCGGAAGTACTCCCACCATCCCGACTTCTCCTCGCGGCGATGAAAGTCGAGCAGGTAGGCCAGCAGGGTTTGCGAGGGCTCGTCCGGCTCGAGCAGCCGCGCGCGCAGCGCCGCGACCCGTTGCTGGCGCGCGTCGAGCTCCTCCGACGGCTCGCCGGGCTGGAGCTCGGGTCTCGGGATGTCGCTGCCCCGCGCCCGCTCGCGCGCCCTCAGGGTCTCGAGCCAATCGCGCAGGCGCAGCGCCGACACGCAGTCGTCGCGGTTGTAGCCCGCGACCGCTTCGCGCACGGCCGGCGCGAGCTCCGCGAGCCCGTCGAGCTCGAGCGCCAGCTCCATCGCCTGCAGGTGGCGGCGCGCGTCCGAAAGCTCGACCTCCCGCGTGTAGGCGTAGAGCGGCTCGAGGTTCTTGATCGAGTAGCGTTCGACGCCCGCGCGCAGCGCCTGACGCACGATTGCGTAGAGGTCGACGAACGCTCCCGAGCGGAGCAGGGCGTCGATCTCGTTCTCGCGGGTCGCGTGACGGCACATCAGGCGCTTCAGCGCCGAGGGCTCGTAAGGCGCGTAGTGGAACACGTGCATGCCCGGACTCGCCTCGCGCTTGCCCTGGATCAGGTCGACCAGCTCTTCGAACGCGAGCTTCTCGGCCGCGGTCGAGTCGGCCCAGAGCGCGCGATACGTCGGCTCGCCGGCGGCGCCGAGCGTCACGATTCCGAACAGATACTCGCGACCGCCCGAGCCGAGCTCGCCCGCGAACGGCGCGCCCTCGAGGTCCAGGAAGACGTCGTCGGGCGTCGGCTCGGGGAGCAGGCACAGGCCCTGCTCTGCGACGACGTCGAGCAGCTCGAACGCGATCGGCTGCTCGCGCGACTCGAGCTGCAGCCGCGCCTGCTGGTGGACTCGCTCGAAGGACTCCGGAGCGGCCCGCTTCGGCTTGAACGGCAGCGGCAGCGCGAGCTTCGCGAGCGCGCGCAGCGTGGCGATACCGTGCTCTTCGAGCTCGCGTCGCTGCGCGCGCGAGATGCCCGCGACCAGCGAGAGGTGGTCGTCCGCGCGGCGACGCTCGGAGCAGCGGCTCGACCACGGACACACGTCGCAGTGATCGCACGGCTCCGGGTAGCTCGCGGCGATCAGCGCCGCCGGATCCTCTCGGCTCGTCGCCTCGAGCCCGTCGCGCACCCAGCGAAAGTAGGCCGCGTACTCTTCGACGCGGAAGGAGTGTCGGCCGTGCGGAGTGACGATGTGAAACGCTTCCGGTCGCATTCCTTGCGCGACTTCCAGCATCTCGCAGTACAGCCCGAGCTGCAGGATCGCCCCCGCGCGTGTCTCGCGCGCGAGCTTGGTGTCCTCGACCTCGTAGGACCAGTCACCCAGGGCGCTTGGCTTGGGCACCTTGACCAGAACGTCCGGCCGCCCCTGCCAGGACTCGTGCGACAGCGCGGCCTGAACGATCCAATCCGCGCCTTCGCGCATCGCCGCCAGCGTCTGCGCGACGGCCGCGTCGGGGCTCCGCGCGTCCGCGAGATCGACGAGCCGCTTTCCGTCCGCGGCGAGCGAGGCGACATACTCGCGCTCGAACGTCAGTCCGCGCGCGAACAGCGCCTCGAGCTGGGGATCGTCGAAGCGCGGCCGCCTCAGCTTGCCCGCGGCCGCCGCCAGCTCGAGCCCGGTCCGATGCCGGCAGGCGAGGAAGTGCGACACGTCGGTCGCCGAGAGCTCGAGCCCGTCGCCGCGACTCCTCATCGCCCACAGCCTAGCGGAGCGCCGCCGGCCGCGGGCGCCTTGCGCGCGCGCCGCCCGGGCCGCGAGACTTGCTGCGGAACATCGCGCGAGGGAGCCCGAAGCAGGATGCAGCTCGAGCCCGAGGCGATCGACGCGCTGCTCGAGCGCTGGCCGGTCGCGCGTCTGGTGACGCTCGCCGCCGACGGCCGCCCCGCGCCGGTGCCGATCGTGTTCGCGCGCGTCGGGGCGGAGCTCTACTCACCGATCGACGGCAAGCCCAAGCGCGGGACGGAGCTCGGGCGCGAGCGCAACCTGCGCGCGGACCCGCGCGTCGCGCTCCTGCTCGATCACTACGAGGACGACTGGGAACGGCTCTGGTGGCTGCGCGTCGAGGGCCGCGCGGCGCTCGTTCCCGCGTCGCAGCACGCGCGGGCGCTCGAAGCGCTGCGCGCCAAGTACCCGCAGTACGCGAGTGTGCCGCTCGCGAGCGGCGAGCCGCGCCTCTTGCGCATCGCGATCGAGCGCGTGTCGAGCTGGCGCGCATCGGCGCGCGCGGGAATTTGATAGGCTGCGAACGGGAGGAGTCGACGTGAGCGAGCGCAGCATCCACACCTTCTGTCGCGTGTGCGAGCCCGCCTGCGGGCTGCTGGCGACGGTTGCGGACGGCCGCCTCGAGTCGCTGCGGCCCGACCGCGAGCACCCGGCCACGCGCGGCTTCGCCTGCAACAAGGGCCTGGCCGGCGTCGAGATCCACCACGATCCGGACCGGCTGAACCACCCGCAGCGGCGCCGCGCGGACGGCAGCCTCGAGCGCGTGTCCTGGGACGAGGCGGCGCGCGAGATCGGCTCGCGCCTGCGCGCGATCATCGCCGAGCACGGCCCCGGCGCGGTGGCCTCGTACATCGGCAACCCGACCGCCTTCAACACCCACGCAGGCCCGGCCGCTGGCGCGTTCTTCGCGCAGCTCGGCAGCCGCCGCTCGTTCAGCTCGGGTACACAGGACTGTGCCAACAAGTTCGCGGGCAGCGAGGCGGTGTTCGGCTCGAGCACGATCCACCCGATCCCGGACCTGGCCCACACGGAGCTCTTGCTCGTGTTCGGCGCGAACCCGCGCGTCTCGCACGGCAGCTTCATCTCGATCGCCGACCCGGCGCGCGCCTTCAAGGATGCGCGCAAGCGCGGCGCGAAGCTCGTGTTCGTGAATCCGCGCGATGCCGAGTCGGCCGAGCCCGGCGAGACGCTCTTGATCCGGCCCGACACGGACGTGTACCTGATGACCGCGCTGCTCTGCGAGCTCGACCGGCTGGGCGCGCTCGACCAGGCGACGCTGCGCGAGCACGGCGCCCACGTCGACGAGCTGCGCGCGTTCGTCGCGCGCTACCCGGCCGAGCGCGCCGCGCGCGTGACGGGCATCCCGGCCGAGGCCGTGCGCGCGCTCGCGCGCCAGATCGCTGACGCGTCGAGCTTCTCGGTGCACCTCTCGACCGGCGTGAACATGGGCCGGCAGGGCACGCTCGCCTACTGGCTGCTGCACATGCTCTCGTTCGCGACCGGCAACCTGGACCGGCGCGGCGGGAACATCCTGTCGGTCGGGTTTTACGAGGCCGCCAAGGCCGGCCGGCGCGAATTCGACCAGTCGTTCACCGACACCGAATTCGGTCGCCTGCGCAAGGGCTCGCTGCCCGGCAACCTGATCTCGCACGCGATCCTCGACGCGGAAAAGCCCGTGCGCGCGCTGATCGTGGTGGCGGGCAATCCGCTGCTCTCGATCGGCGGCGAGGCGCGCATGCGCGAGGCGTTCGACGCGCTCGAGCTGCTGGTGTGCATCGACCTGTACGCGAACGCGACCGGCGAGTACGCGGGCTGGCTGCTGCCCTCGACCGACATGTTCGAGCGCGCCGACGTGAACATCACCGGGCTCGGGCTGCAGCACGAGCCGTGGATCCAGTTCACCGAGGCGGTTGTCTCCCCGCAGGCGGAGCGGCGCGAGGAGTGGTGGATCTTCGCGCGGCTGGCAAGGGAGTTGGGGCTGAAGAGCCCGCTCGACCAGGGCCCCGAGCCCGATCTGTGGGGCCGCATCGACCACATGCTGAAGACGCGAGGCCACTCGCTCGCGGAGCTGCGCGCGAATCCGCACGGCATCACCTTCGAGCCGCTCACGCCCGGAAGCTTCTTCGAGAAGCAGGTGCAGACGAAGGACGGAAAGGTCGACTGCTGTCCGCCCGCGTTCGGCGAAGCGCTCGAGCGCGCGGAGCGCATCTTCGTCGAGCTCGAAGGGGAGGGGCTCGCGCGCCTGAAGCTGATCACGCGCCGCGATCCATACATGCACAACAGCTGGTACGCGAATCTGCCCGCCATGAAGCGCGGCGAGCGCGATCGCAACCGCCTCTACGTGCACCCCGCGGACGCCGCCGCGCGCGAGCTCGCGTCGGGCGCGAAGGCGCGCGTCTGGAACGAGAACGGCGCGCTCGAGCTCGAGATCGAGCACGACGCGACGCTGATGCGCGGCGTGGTCGCGCTGACCCACGGCTGGGGTCATCGCGGCACGAGCGGGATGAAGTTCGCCGCGAAGACGCCGGGCGTGAACGCGAACGCGCTGCTGCCGATCGGGCCCGACTCGTTCGAGCCGCTCTCCAGCCAGGCCTTCATGACGGGAATTCCGGTAGAGCTTTCAGGCCTTTAGCTGGGTTCTGGCAGGGGTGCGATGGGCGCCCTTGCGGGAATAACTGAACATGATCATAATTGATCCTGTTCAGGAGAGAGCCCATGCCCGAGGCGGCAGCCGGACTGCGGGAACGAAACAAGCGCGCGAAGCTGGAGCGGATCACCGCGGCCGCGCTCGAGCTGTTCCGCACCAAAGGCTTCGAGGAGACCACCGCGCGCGAGATCTGCGAGCGCGCGGGCATCGGCACCGGGACGCTCTTCCTGTACGTGCGCGACAAGCGCGAGCTCTTGTTCCTGACCTTCGAGGCCGACGCCCGGCGTTTGTTCGCGGCCGGCAAGGCCGAGGCCGCGCGGACCGCGGGCCTGGTCGACCAGCTCATGTGCCTGTTCGGCCGCTTCACCGCGTACTACGCGCTCGACCGCGCGCTGTCGAAGGCGATCGTGCAGGAGCTGTTCTTCCGCGCGCACGATCCGGGCGGGCTCGGCCGGCTCACGCGCGAGTTCGCGGAGCACGTCGCGGATCTGGTCGAGGCGGCGCAGGCGCGCGGCGAGATCCGCACGGACCTCACGCCCGCGCGCGCGGCCATGGCGCTGTTCGCGCACTACGCGTACTGGACGCTCGGCTGGCTCGGCACGGAGATGCTCGCGCGCGAGAGCGTGGAGCCCGGCCTGCGCCGCGCGCTCGAGCTTCAGGTCGAAGGCTTGGGCACGAATCACGACAACCGGATCGAGAACACGAGGTAGACGATGGCGACGGCGGATCTGGCATTGACGGTGGGCGAGGCGCGCGCGCGCTACTTCGAGCGGGCGGGCTTTCCGCCCGACGGCGGCTACGCGGCCTCGTTCGTGGCGCTCGGCAAGCTCGGGCCGATTCCGCTCGGCTTCCCCAACACCGATTCGCGTCGGCGCGCGGTGGTGATGCACGACCTGCACCACGTCGCGACCGGCTACGAGACGGACTGGGCGGGCGAGGGCGAGATCAGCGCGTGGGAGATCTCCGCCGGCTGCGGCCGCTACCCGTTCGCCTGGTTCATCAACCTGCAGGGCATGGTGATGGGTTGGTTCGTGGGACCGGGCCGCACCTGGCGCGCCTGGGTGCGCGGCCGCCACAGCCGGAGCCTGTACGCCGAGGGCTACTCGGACGCGCTGCTGCGCGAGACCGTCGGCAGCCTGCGCGCGCGGCTCGGGCTCGACCGGCCCGCGCCGGCGCCGACGCCGGGCGACCGGCTCTCCTACGCATTCTGGTGTGCGCTCGCGGCCGCGCACGCGCTCGTCCTGCTCGGGCTTCCGCTCGCGGCGCTCGCGCTCGCCTGGCGCGCGCTCGGCTGAGCGCGTCTACCCGTGCAGCGCGCGCAGGAACTCGCGGGCGCGCGCGACGCCCTCGATCCGGTAGCGGGCGCGGCTCGCCGACGTTCCGACGTGGATCGAGACGCCGCTCTCGGGCAGAGCCGCGAACAGGTCCTCGTCGGTGCGGTCGTCGCCGAGCGCGACGACCAGGGCGTCGCTCGCATCGCCCGTGAGCACCCGCCCGACCACGCGCCCCTTGTTCACGCCGTGCGGGCGCACCTCGACGACCATCTCGCCCGGAATGATCTCGACCGGCACGTTGCTGAGTCGCTCCGACAGGTGCAGCCGCAGCTCCTTGGCCTGCATCGAGCCGAACTCGGGATCCGCGCCGCGGTAGTGCCAGGCGAACGAGGCGCTCTTCTCCTCGATCAACGAGCCCGGCGTGCGCGACGTGAAGTCCCACAGGATCTCGCGCACGGCGTCGCGCCAGCTCAGCTGCTGTGCTGCGAGGCTCGTCCACTCGTTCGAGCCGTGCAGCCGGGACCAAAGGCCGTGCTCGAGGTGGAGTCCGAGATCGATCCCCTCGAGCCACTCTTCGATCAGGCCGCGCCCTCGTCCGCTCACGATGTGGACTTCGCAGCCGGGCTCGCGCGTGAGCCGCGTGAGCAGGGCGCGCAGCTCCAGGTCGGGCGCGGCGCCTTCCGGCGTGCGGGCGAACGGCACCAGCGTTCCGTCGTAGTCGAGTAGGAGCACGCGCCGGGGAGCCGCGCGGATGTGCTGCGCCAGTTCTTCGAGCACAGGCTCCGGGGTCGGCGTGCGCCGCACCCGGTTCTCGCGCTCCGGCTCTGCGCGAAGCACCGAAAGGAAGCCGCTGACCCAGCGCTCCACGTCGTGCGCGAAGACGCGCGTGCGCAGCACGCGCATGCGCGCGCGCCGGTCCTCGGGTCCGAGCGTGAGCGCGCGGTGGATCGCCTCCGCCGTCGCCTCGATGTCGAACGGGTTGACCGAGATCGCCTCGGCGAGCTCGGCCGCCGCGCCCGCGAACTCGCTCAGCACGAGCACGCCGTCCTCGTCCGCGCGCGACGCGACGAACTCCTTCGCGACCAGGTTCATGCCGTCGCGGAGCGGTGTCACGAGCATCACGTCGGCGGCCCGGTACAGCGCGACGATCTCCTCGCGCGGCAGCGAGCGGTAGAGCCAGTGCACCGGCACCCAGCTCGGCGTCGCGAACTGCCCGTGGATCCGTCCGATCAGCTCGTCCGTGAGGCTGCGGAACGCGCGGTAGGCGCGCACGTCCTCGCGCGAAGGAACGGCGACCTGAACCAGCCGAACCCGGCCGCGCAGCTCCGGATGGGCGTGCAGGAGCCGCTCGAAGGCGAGCAGCCTGCGCGGGATGCCCTTGGTGTAGTCGAGGCGGTCGATGCCGAGGAGGATCTGCGCCTTGTCCTCGCCGCGGATCTCGCTCACGCGCGCGAGCACGGCGGCGTCGCGCGCGGTCTCGTCGTAGGCGCGCGCATCGATGCCCATGCCGAAGCAGCCCAGCCGGACCGAACGGCCGCGCCAGTTGAGCCGGTCGATCTCCGTCGCCACGCCGAGTGAGAGCAGCAGCGACGACGCGAAGTGGCGCATGTACGCCGTGGTGTGGAAGCCGATCAGGTCGGCGCCGAGCAGACCGCGCAGGATCGCATCGCGCTCGGGCAGCGTGCGGAACAGCTCGGACGACGGAAACGGAATGTGCAGGAAGAAGCCGATGCGCGCGTCCGGCAGGCGCCGGCGCACCAGCTCGGGCACGAGCATGAGCTGGTAGTCGTGCACCCAGATCAGGTCGCCGTCGCGGTAGTGCTTGGCGACCGTCTCCGCGAAGCGCTCGTTGACCCGGCGATACTCCTCGAAGTTCCGGATCTCGAGCGGAAGCTCCGCCGGCAGGTAGTGGAAGAGCGGCCAGATGACGGAGTTGCAGTAGCCGTCGTAGTAGCGCTCGAGCTCGGCGGCCGAGAGCGCGACCGGCTCGAGGCGCAGCTCGGAGAGCCTGGCTAGCGCGGTTTCGCGGTCCTGCTCCGAGAGTGCGTCGAGATCGCCGGGCCAGCCGATCCAGAGCCCGTCCGAGGCTTCGTGCGGTCCCGAGAGCCCGGTCGCGAGACCGCCGGAGCTCCGTTCGATCGTCGCCGCGCCGTCGCCGACGTTGATCCGGATCGGCAGGCGATTCGAGACGAGGAGAACGCGCGACATGGCTCTAGACCCAGGCCCGGACGCGCCCGTCGCGCGCTTCCAGGAGCTCGCCGATCGTGGTCGCGGCGTGGATCAGACCCACATGTGTGTAGGCCTGCGGGAAGTTGCCGAGCCTCGCGCCGGTTTCGGGATCCACGTCCTCGGAGAACAGGCCGACCGGGTTCGCGTGCGCCATCAAGCGCTCGAACACGGCGATCGCGTCCTCGAGCCGGCCGATCAGCGCGAGCGCTTCCGCCCACCAGAACGAGCAGATCGTGAAGGCGCTGGTCGTCTCGCCGAAGTCGTCGGGGTTCCGATAGCGCAGCATCAGGCCGTTCTCGACCAGGCGCTTCTCGTAGGCCATGACAGTCGACACGAAGCGCGGATCGCGCGCGTCGATGATCCCGATCGTCGCGAGCAGCAGGTTCGCCGCGTCCGGAAACTGCCCGTCGAGCGCCTGCGTGAAGAAGCCGAGCTCCGCGCTGTAGCCGCGCTCGATCACGACCTCGCGTTCCTGTCGCGCGATCGACTCCCAGCGCTCCGCCTCCTCGAGGTAGCCGAGACGGCGCGCCATGATCGCGCCCCGGTGCAGCGCCACCCAGCACATCGCACGCGAGAACGTGTAGGGACGAAGCTGCGTGCGGAACTCCCAGATGCCCGTGTCCGGCTGGGCCGCGGCCGAGATCGCCTGCTCGACCAGACGCTGCAGCAGCGGGAACACCGAGTGGGGATCGTCCTCGACGATGCGCGGATCGCCGAGCACGGTCTCGAGACAGAGCACGATCTCGCCCATCAGGTCGTGCTGGCGCTGCTGGTGCGCGGCGTTGCCGATCCGCACGTGTCCGTTGCCGCCGAAGCCCGACAGGTGCGGAAGCATCTGCTCGTGCAGCTCCGACTCGCCGCCGATGCCGTAGACGGGCTGCAGCCCGCGCGCTTCGACCGTCCGGCGCAGGTAGGCGATGAAGCGCTCGCCCTCCGCGAGGTGACTCAGCCGGCGCAGCGCCTCGACCACGAACGCGGCGTCGCGCAGCCAGCAGAAGCGATAGTCCCAGGTGCGCTCGGTGCCCATCGCCTCGGGGATGCTGGTCGTGGCGGCCGCGATGATCGCGCCGGTGTCCTCGCTCACGTGCAGCTTCAAGCACAGCGCGGAGCGCAGCACCGCGGCGGACGCGTACGTCGGCAGCGCACAGGTCTTCGCCCACACGCGCCAGCCCGCGACGGTGCGCGCGAGGCTCTCCTCGACCGATTCGAGCGTCGGCGCGGACGAACTCGGGCCCCAGGACAGCGTCACGAAGGCGGGCGCCTCGAGCGTGAACAGCGCGCGCTCGGTGAGGCACGCGGCCGGCAGGTTCGAGTGCACGAAGATCGGCGCCTCGGCGCCCTCGATCACGATCCCGCCCGGCGTCACGATGCTGCGCGCCTCGCCGCGCGCGTAGTCCGGGCGACAGTCGAGGTCGATGCGCAGCCGTGGCGCGCCGCGCAGGGGACGAAGCAGCCGAACCAGCTCGAGCGGCGCGTCGACGGTCAGCCCTTGGGCGATGCGCGGCGCGAAATCGACGACCTCCCACGCGCAGGCGCCGCGCTCGAAGCGCACGCGCGAGACGTTCGTGTTCGGCAGGTAGGCGAGCGAACCCTGGATCTCGGCGTCCTCCTCGAGCACGCGGAACACGCCGCCGCGCTCCGCGTCGAGCAGGCGCGCGAACAGCGAGGGTGAGTCGAAGCGCGGCAGGCACAGCCACTCGATCGCGCTCGTCGGCGAGACCAGGGCGAGCACGCGTCCGTTGCCGATCGCCGCGTGATCCAGTTTCGGTGTCGCGCTCATCGCCGAGCCCCCGGGATTGCAGCGCGCGTGTCCACCCTCGCGCTCCGCGTCTGCCACTTCCGATAGCGCGCGCCGCTGCGCGCCGCAAGCGAAGAACGGGTTCGGGCCTGTGATCGGGCTCGATCTTCGCTATTGGAACGAGGGGACGCCGACGGGAGGATCCGCCATGAAGCGATCTCGAGTCTCGACGTTGAGGAGAGCGACTCAGAGATGTGTAGAGTCGGTCATCGTTGCAGGGGTGGCGCTCGCGCTCGCGCTCGCGGGCGGCGCGGTCGCGAGCGCGCAGGCGACGGGCGCTGCGCACGACCTGGGCGGCGGATCTCCGCAGAGCACGATGCGCGGCTTCCTCGAAGCCGCGCGCGCTGGCGACTGGCACACCGCGGCGCGCTTCCTCGATCTCCGGCGCGTGCGTCCCGACGAGCGGGAGGCGCGGGGGAGCGAGCTCGCGCGGGAAGTGAAGTGGGCGCTCGATCGCACGCTCTGGGTCGACGTCGAGGCGCTCAGCACGGCGCCGGAAGGCGAGCAGGACGACGGATTGCCGGGCAGGCTCGACCGCGTCGGCGTGGTCGAGACCGACGCTGGCAGCATCGACGTCCTCGTCGAACGCGTGCCCGGCGCGTCGCCGCCGTGGCGCCTCTCCGCCGAGACGGTCGCGGCGCTCGCGGCGCTCTTCGACACGCTCGGCGGCGGCTGGCTCGCCGACCATCTCGCGGCCCCTTTCTTCGATCTCGAGTTCCTGGAGCTCGCGCTTTGGCAGTGGCTCGGCCTGTTGCTGCTGGTCGTGCTCTCGAGCGCGACGGCGTGGTTGCTGGTGCAAGCGTGCGTCTCGATCGTGTACCGATTCGCCGGCGCGAGTTCGCTCGCCGACGACGGCTACCTGCGAGCGTCGCGCGGCCCGCTCCTGCTTCTCGTCGGAATCGGGCTGTTCGTCACCGGCACCGCCATGCTCGCGCTCGCGGTTCCGGTGCGAGACTTCATCGGCGGAATCGCGCGGACGCTCACGATCGCCGCGGTCGCGTGGCTGCTCGCGCGGCTGGTGAGCGCGGCCGGCCGACGGGTCGAAGCGCGACTGCGGGAGCAGGGCAGGATGGCCGCGATCGCGCTCGTTCCCCTCGGCCGGCGCACCGTCACCCTCGTGCTGGTCGGGATCACGCTGATCGCGGCGCTCCAGAACCTGGGCGTGAACGTGACCGGAATCGTCGCTGGTCTCGGCGTCGGCGGCCTGGCGGTCGCGCTCGCGGCCCAGAAGACCGTCGAGAACCTGTTCGGCGGACTGACTCTGGTCGTCGACCAACCCGTGCGCGTCGGCGACTTCTGCCGGTTCGGCGAGAAGCTGGGAACCGTGGAGGAGATCGGGCTGCGTTCGACGCGCATTCGCACGCTGGACCGCACGCTCGTATCGGTGCCGAACGCCGAGTTTTCCTCGCTGCAGCTCGAGAGCTTCACCGCGCGCGATCGCATCCGCTTCGTGCACACGATCGGACTGCGCTACGAAACGTCACCCGATCGGGTGCGCGAGGTTCTCGAAGCGCTGCGAGCGGTCCTGCGCTCCCATCCACGCGTCCATCCCGATCCGGCGCGCGTGCGCTTCGTCGGTTTCGGCGCCTACTCCCTCGATCTCGAGATCTTCGCCTACCTCACGACCAGCGACTACAACGAATATCTCGAGCTCGCCGAAGGGCTGCTGTTGCAGATCGCCGAGACCGTGCTCGCCAACGGAGCGGAGTTCGCCTTCCCGTCGCAGACCGTTTACGTGGGCCGGGACGCGACCACCTCGCCGGAGCCGATCCGCGCCGGTGCGTGAGGCGCCCGAAGCGGAAGCGGCGCGGCCCGTCGGCTCCCTCTACACTTGCATGACGGTGCATGCTCGTCCGGCTCTTGATCGCGAAGGGGCGGGCCGATCTGTCGGCGATCGCCGCCGAGCTGCCGCAGGACACTTCCGTGATCTCGCGCCACCTCGCCGTGCTGCACCGCGCGGGGCTCGTTCGCCGCGAGAAGCTTGGACGTCACGTGCACTTCGAGCTCGACGGCCCCGCGCTGCTGGCGCGGCTCAAGGGCATCGTCGACGCGCTCCGGCGCGCCGTGCCCTTCTGCTGTCCCCAAGGTGCGAAATCTTGAGGAGGTCCCCGCCATGACGGAGATCCGTACCAACCCGATCGAGTCCCCGGCGGTCTGGCGAGGCGACGCCGTCGCCGCGCGGCGCGACTGGATCCACGAGCTCTCGGAGCGCGAGATCGCCGACCTCGATCGCGCGGTCGCGCACGCGCGTGCGACCGGCAAACCGCTCGGCGAGCTCGGCCGCGAGGACTTTCCGCTGGGCGTGCTCGCAGCGTCCGTCGAGCGCTGGCTCGACGCGAGGAGCGTGCTGGCGAGCCGCCGTTCTTCTCGCTTCCGCTATGTCGCTACACGGCGGGTTGGCTGCGCATGTTCTACATCGGCTGGTACATCCGCGACTCGCAGCGACACGCGAGCGCTCCGCGTCTGTCCGCGGCGCAGCGCGACGCGATCGACCTGATCGACGAGATCGCCGCGGACCCGTCGTTCCACCTCGACATGGAGTTCCGCCCCGGCGACATCCAGTGGCTGAAGAACTCCGCGATCCTGCACGCGCGCACGGAGTTCGAGGATTTCCCCGAGCCGGAGCGCAAGCGTCACCTGCTGCGGCTCTGGCTCAGCTCGCGACGCGCGTTCGCCGACAGCGACCCGCTGCTGAATCAGGGCATCGCGCCGAAGGCGGGCGCCAGGTCCGACGCGGAGGCGCTCTCCGCCGCCGTGCGCGCGTCGCCGCGCTGACGCGAGAGGCGAGCGCTGCGCTGGTCGAGCGCGTAGCGCAGCTTCTCGACGCCGGCTTGTGTCGGGCAGGCGCGGATCTCGGCGACGAGCCGGTCCACCACGGGCGCGTGGTCGAGCAGGATCTGCGCGTGGATCGCGGCTGTCTCGACCAGGGACTCGTCGTTGCCGGAGCCCGAGAGCAGGAACGCCGTGGTCTCGAGCTCGTCGCGGCCCTGCACGCCCCCCTCGCGTCCGTAGGTGGCGGTGTCCTCGAGCAGCTGCGCGACGATCGTGGCGGTCGACCGGCTCACCGCGCCCGAGGCGATCGCGCTGTCGAGCTGCGCGGACAGCGCGGGCAGGTAGTGGCGCGAGTTGCGCAGGATCGCGTTCTCGGACTTGAAGCGCTCGACCAGCTCCGCCTTGTGGCGGCGCGCGGCGTCGAGCTCCGCGAACGCGCTCGCGATGCCGGGCTCGGTGACGAGCGGCTCCTGCGCGAGCTTGGCGATGAGCGTCTCGGTCTCGCGCTGGATCCGGACCAGGCCGTCGTAGCCGAACACGAGATTGGCGCGCGCGTCGAGAACCTCGTCGGTGAGCCGCGCGTCCTGGAGGCGCAGGTCGGCGAGCACGCTCTGCGCGCGGGTGTGCGGATCGCCGGCGTCGCGCGATCCCGAGGCGTCGGCGCCGGCGAGCGTCGCCAGGAGCCACAGACCGAGCGCGAGCCGAGCCGCACGACCGTTCATGGCGTCGCTCCGGGCAGGTCGCCCGTGAGCGTGCCGAGGAACGCGACCAGGCTCTCGACGTCGGCGTCGCCGAGCTTGCGGCCGAGCTGATAGCGACCCATCACGGTCACCGCGTCGGAGAGCGTCGCCGCGGAGCCGTCGTGGAAGTACGGCGCCGTGAGCGCCACGTTGCGCAGGCTCGGCACCTTGAACACGTGCCGATCGTTCGGATCCCCGGTCACCGCGTAGCGCCCGAGGTCCGCGTCGGTGAGCTCGCGATCCGCGAAGTAGTCCCGTGCGACCCCGAAGCGCTGGAACATGTTCCCTCCGACGCCGACGCCGTGGTGACACGAGATGCAGCCGTAAGCCTTGAACAGCGCGTAGCCGTGCTTCTCGCGCTGCGAGAGCGCGGTCGTGTCGCCGCACAGCCAGCGGTCGAGCTTCGAGTTCGGCGTGACGAGCGAGCGCTCGAACACCGCGATCGCCTTGCGCACGTTGTCGGCGCTGAGCCCGTCCGGATAGACCACGCCGAACTTCGCCACCAGGGCGTCGTCGCGTCCGAGCTTCTCCAGGATCTCGGGCCAGGACGACGCCATCTCCGCCGGGTGCTGGGTCGGCCCGTCGACCTGCGCCTCGAGCGTCGGCGCGCGGCCGTCCCAGAACTGCGCCAGCCAGAAGCCGCTGTTCAGCACCGTCGGCGTGTTGATGCCCCCCACTGCGCCGCCGACGCCGAGCGAGCGCGCGCGCCGATCGGCGCCGCCGAGCGCGATCGGGTGGCAGGTCGCGCACGAGACCGAGTCATCGCGCGACAGGCGTGGATCGTGGAAGAGGGCCGCGCCGAGCGCGACCTCGCGCGCGTCGAGCTCGACCCGCGGCGGGATCGGTCGGATCGGCTCGCTCTCGTCCTGCAGCTCGCAGCTCTCGGTGGCGACGCTCGCGTGCGCGCGTTCGGGTTCGACGTGCGCGCAGCCGGCCGCGAGCATGACGACGCCGCCGAATCCGGCCGCGAGGACGAGCGTGAGCGGTGCTGCGATCCGCCTCATGGCTCGCTTCTCGGCGGCGGTCCATACCGTCTTGAATGCGAGCGACGACGACGCGTCGGGTTCGACGGGCTGGCAGCGCTAGTGCGTGAGGCGCTTGAAGCGCATGCGGTGCGGCTGGTCGGCGTCGGTGCCTTTGCGCCGGTGCAGGTCGGCCTCGTACTCCTGGTAGTTCCCCTCGAAGAACTCGACGTGGCTCTCGCCCTCGAAGGCGAGCATGTGCGTCGCGATGCGGTCGAGGAACCAGCGGTCGTGCGAGATCACGACCACGCAGCCGGCGAAGCCGAGCAGCGCCTCTTCGAGCGCGCGCAGCGTGTCGACGTCGAGATCGTTGGTCGGCTCGTCGAGCAGCAGCACGTTCGCGCCCGAGCGCAGCGTGCGCGCGAGGTGCAGACGGTTGCGCTCGCCGCCGGACAGCATCGACACGCGCTTCTGCTGGTCGGGCCCCTTGAAGCCGAAGCTGCCCACGTAGGCGCGGCTGGGCAGCTCGCGGTTGCCGACCTTCATCTTCTCCTCCCCGCCGCTGATCGCCTCGAACACCGTCTTCTTGGGATCGAGCTCGGAGCGCGCCTGGTCGACGTAGGCGAGCTTCACGGTCTCGCCGATCGCAAAGTCGCCGGCGTCGGGCTTCTCGGCTCCGGTGATCATGCGGAACAGCGTCGTCTTGCCCGCGCCGTTGCCGCCGATCACGCCGACGATGCCGCCGGGCGGGAGCTTGAAGTCCAGATCGTCGATCAACAGCAGGTCGCCATAGCCCTTCGACACGTGCTCGGCCTCGATCACCTTGTCGCCGAGCCGCGGTCCCGGCGGAATCGCGATCTCGACCGTCTCGGGCGCGCGGTTCTCCTCCTCGGCGCGCAGCTTCTCGAAGGCCGACACGCGCGCCTTGCTCTTCGCCTGCCGCGCGCGCGGCGACATCTGCACCCACTCGAGCTCGCGCTGCAGGGTGCGCTGGCGGGTGCTCGATTTCTTCTCCTCGAGCTCGAGCCGCTTCTGCTTCTGCGCCAGCCACGCGCTGTAGTTGCCCTTGTACGGGATGCCGCGGCCGCGATCGAGCTCGAGGATCCAGCCGGCGACGTTGTCCAGGAAGTAGCGATCGTGCGTGACGGCCACCACCGTGCCCGGGTACTCGTGCAGGAAGCGCTCCAGCCAGGCGACGGATTCCGCGTCGAGGTGGTTGGTGGGCTCGTCGAGCAGCAGCAGGTCGGGCTTCTGCAGCAGCAGCCGGCACAGCGCCACGCGCCGCCGCTCACCGCCGGACAGCGTACGCACTTCGGCGTCACCCGGCGGAAGGCGCAGCGCGTCCATCGCGACCTCGAGCGTGCGGTCGAGCTCCCAGGCGTTCACCGCATCGATCTCGTCCTGCAGCTTCGCCTGCTCCTCGAGGAGCCGGTTCATCTCGTCGTCTTCGAGCGGCTCGCTGAACTTCGCGGAGACCGCCTCGAAGCGCGCGAGCAGCGCGCGCGTCTCGGCCACGCTCTCGTCGACGATGTCGAGCACGGTCTTGGTCTCGTCGAGCTGCGGCTCCTGCGACAGGAAGCCCACGCGCAGGCCCTCGGCGGGGCGCGCGACGCCGACGAACTCCTGGTCGAGGCCGGCCATGATCTTGAGCAGCGTACTCTTGCCCGCGCCGTTGTGGCCGAGCACGCCGATCTTCGCGCCGGGCAGGAACGAAAGCGAGATCTTGTCGAGCAGGATGCGATCGGGCGGAACGACCTTGCGCAGGTCTTCCATCACGTAGACGAACTCGGGCACGGCGGACTCCTCGGGTCGGGGCCGCGGAATATAACGGGGGCGCTACGGAACGCCGAGGCTCAGCCGGCCCAGCCGCGCAGGCGCGCGGCCTCGTCGCGCAGGAGCTCTGGCCCGCCGAGCAGCGGGCGCGAGAGCGCGACGCGCCGGAACCACAGGTGCAGGTCGTATTGCTCGGTGAAGCCGATCCCGCCGTGCACCTCCGTGGCCTTGCGCAGCACCTCGGTCGCCACCTCCGACACGTGCGCCTTCGCGAGCGCCGCGAGCCGCAGCGCGTCGGCGGGCTCGTGCTCGAAGACGTGCGCGGCGTACCAGGCGAGCGAGCGCGCGGGCTCCAGCGCCGCCGCGATCTCCGCCAGCATGTGCTTCACGGCCTGGAACGAGCCGATCACGCGGCCGAACTGCTTGCGCTCGCTGGCGTAGGCGAGCGCGAGCTCGAGCGCGCGCTCGCAGCAGCCGAGCTGGTCGAAGGCGAGGGCGATGCGGCCGGCGGCCAGCACGCGCGGCGTGCCTTCGAGCAGCGCCTGAGGCTCGACCGCGGCGAAGCGCAGCTCCGCGATGCGGCGCGTGCGGTCGACGCTGTCGAGCGGGATCACCTCCACTCCGGCCTCGCGCGCGGACAGCAGCGCCAGCCCGCCCGCGCAGTGCACGAGCAGCCGGTCCGCGCCGACCGCGTCGAGCGCGAACAGCGCCGTTCCCTGCAGCCGGCCGCGCTCGATCCGGACGCCCGCGCCGTCGCGAACCGCGTAGCTCTCGGCCAGCCCGACACCGATGCGTGTCCGGCCGGCGGCGATCTCCGGCAGGACCTCCTTGCACAGCGTCTCGTTCCCACTCTCGCGCAGCGCTGTGGCGGCGAGCACGCCCGTCGCGAGGTACGCGCCCGGCGCGGCGGCCCGGCCGAGCTCCTCGGCCACGAGCATGGCGTCGAGAAACGAGAGCCCGTTCCCGCCGTGGGTCTCGGGCACCAGCGTTCCGAGCGCGCCGAGCTCGGCCAGCTGCGCGTGGAGCGCCGCATCGTGCGCGTCGGCGGTGTCCGAGATCTCCCGCGCGCGCGTGCTCGGGTAGGCCTCGTCGAGCAGACGCCGAACCGTGTCTTGAAGGAGCCTTTGTTCGTCGGAAAGTCCGAAATCCACGGTCAGGCTGCCTTCGGCTCGCGGGGCAGGCCGAGGCCGCGCTCGCCGATGATGTTCTTCTGGATCTGCGCGGTGCCGCCGCCGATGATCAGGCCGAGCGAGAACATCCACTGATAGGGCCAGCCGCCGTGCGCCCGCTCGTGGGCGCTGCCGCGCACCAGCGGCCCGAGCTCGCCGAGCACGTCCAGCGCGAGCGCCGAGATCTGGTGGTTCAGCTCGCAGCCGACGAGCTTCACGATCAGGCCCGCGACGCCCGGGCTCTCGCCGCGCAGCTCGCAGGTGAGCAGGCGCAGCGCGTGGTACTTCATCGCGAGCACGGCCGCCTCCAGCCGCACCAGCCGGTCGCGCAGGAGCGGCGAATCGATCGCGCGCGCGCCGTTGATCGTCTCGGTCTGCATCAGGGCGGCGAGCGACGCGAACATCGACTCGGTCTGCCCGGTGCTGCCGAGCATGTTGCGCTCGTGACGCAGCGTGGTGTTGCCGATCTTCCAGCCCTCGCCGCGCCGCCCGACCAGCGACGTCTTCGGCACGCGCACGTTGCTGAAGAAGACCTCGTTGAACTCGGCGTTTCCGGTCAGCGTGTGCAGCGGCCGCACCTCGATCCCGGGCGTGCTCATCGGGAACACCAGGTAGGAGATGCCCTCGTGCTTGCGCGCGTCGGGCTCGGTGCGCACGAGCGCGAACATCATCTGCGCCTCGCGCGCGGTCGAGGTCCAGATCTTCTGGCCGTTGATCACGAAGTCCTCGCCGTCCTCGACGGCGCGCGTCTGCAGCGACGCGAGATCGCTGCCCGAGCCCGGCTCGCTGTAGCCCTGACACCAGAGCATCTCGCCGCGGAGGGTCGGCCCCACGTAGGCGCGCTTCTGCGCTTCGCTGCCGTGCTCGAGCAGCGTCGGCACGAGCATCGACGCGCCCTGGCCGCCGATCCCGCGCGAGACGCCCGCGCGCGCGAACTCCTCGTCGACGATGATCGAGCGCAGCAGGTCCGGCTGCGCGCCGTAGCCGCCGTACTCCTTCGGGATGGTGCGCGCGGCGTAGCCGTTCTCGATCAGCCGGCGCTGCCAGGCGAGCGTGCGCTCGCGCGACCCGCCCGCGCCCCCGATCCCGGCGCGCGGCGCGTCCGAGGTGTGCTCGGAGAGGAACGCGCGAACCTGCGCGCGGAACGCCTCGTACTCGGGTGCGTACTCGAGGTCCATCGCGACTCCTCCGCCGGCATTCTGGCCGCGATCCGGGGGCCCTGTCCAACTCCCCGCTACACTCGGCCGCGATGGATCCGCTCACCGGCACCCTGATCATCGTCGCGTGTCTGTTCGCCTCGGCGTTCCTCTCGGGCAGCGAGACCGCGCTGCTGCGCGTGCGCGCCCACGAGGTCGAAGCCGAGATCCGCGAGGCGCGCGGTCCTTCCGCGTTCGCGATTCGCGACCTGCTCGGCTCGACCTCGCGACTGCTCGTCACGATCCTGCTCGCGAACTCGGCGGTGAACGTCCTCGCGCCCAGCGTCGCGACCGCGCTCGCGGTGAGCTGGCTCGGCGACGAGGCCGGGATCATCGTCTCGACGATCGTGATGACGGCTCTGATCCTGCTCTTCGGCGAGCTGTTGCCCAAGGCGGTGGCGGCCGGCCACCCGCTGCGCGTCTCGCACGTGGTCGCGCTGCCACTGTACCTGCTGCACAAGGCGCTCTGGCCCGTGCACGTGCTCTTCGACCGGATCGTCGAGCCGTTCGTGCAGCGCATCGCGGGTACGCCCGATCCGGGGCAGTCGGCGACGACGGTCGTCGAGTTGCTGCAGCTCGCGCGCGCGGCCTCCGCCTCGCAGTCCAACACCCATCCCGACGCGCGCCCGCTCGAGATCATCGGCTCGGCCGCCGGCGCCGCGAACATGACCGTGCTGGAGATCATGGTGCCGCGCGCCGAGATCGTCGCGTTTCCCGTCGAGACCCGGCCCGGCGACTTGCTCGATCGGGTGATGGAGGAGCGCTACACGCGCGTGCTCATCTACGAGGGCTCGATCGACAAGATCCTCGGCATCGTCCACCTGAAGGACCTGGTGAAGCTGCCCTCGAGCGACGGCGGCGACGTCAGCTCGATCCTGAAGCCGATCCTGCGCGTGCCCGGCCGCAAGCCGATCCTGCGCCTGCTCGCCGACATGCAGCGCAACTTCGTGCACGTCGCGGTGGTGAAGGACGAGTTCGGCGTGACACTGGGGCTTGTCACCCAGGAGGACATCCTGGAGGAGATCGTCGGCGAGATCCGCGACGAGTTCGACCGCGAGGAGCTGCTCACGATCCGCGAGCTGCCGGGCGGCGGCTACGAGGCGCTGGGGCGCGTGAAGGTGGTCGACTTCAACCGCGAGACCGGCTGGGGAGTGCCGGCCGAGCGCGGCGACACACTGGCGGGTCTGGTCTTCAACCTGCTGGGCCGCGCGCCGCGCAAGGGCGACGTCGCGAGCGTGCCCGGCTACGAGTTCAGCGTCGCCGACAGCTCCGGCACCCGCATCACGCAGGTGCGCGTGACGCGGATCGGTGACGCCGAGAACGCCGAGAACGGGGAGACGAGCTAGACGTCCTCGTCCTCGTCGATGGGCTTGAGCAGCACCGGCGTCGGCGCGTACTCGGGCCCGTCCTTCCAGCCCGGGATGCGCTCGGCCTCGGCCAGCCAGGAGCGCGCGATCGACTCCTCGACGACGACGCTCGAGTTGTCGAACGACTCGAGCAGGCTCTCCCAGAGCTGCCGCCCGCCGCTCGCCCACCACAGCCGAGCGGGGTTCTCGAAGTCGATCGCCAGCTTCACGAGCACGGCTCGCAGCTTAGCGGAAGTGCTGCGCTCAGTTCAGCATGGCGGCGCGCATGCGCGAGCGCAGCCGGGAGACGGCCTTGGAGTGGATCTGGCACACGCGCGACTCGGTGATGCCGAGGATCTGGCCGATCTCTTTCAAGTTCAGGTCTTCGTAGTAGTAGAGCGAGATCACCAGCCGCTCCTTCTCGGGCAGGCCGGCGATGCCGTTGGCCAGCGCCTGGGTCAGCTCGCGCTGCTTGAGCTGCGCGAAGGGATCCTCGGCGTTCACGTCCTCGAGGTTCCCGCTCGGCAGCGGTTGATCGTTGTCGCTCTGACCGCGCAGGTCGTCGAGGTTCACCATCGAGACGCCGCGTGTCTGGTTCACGAGCGTGTGGAAGTCGTCGATCGGTAGCCCCAGCGTGCCGGCGACTTCGTCGGTCGTCGCGGGTCTGCCGAGCCGTTGCTCGATCGAGTTGGTGGCCTGCTCGAGCTGCCGGCTCTTCTGGCGCACGGAGCGGGGCACCCAGTCGAGCGAGCGGAGCTGGTCGAGGATCGCGCCGCGTATCCGGAACTCCGCGTACGTCTTGAACTTGCAGTCCTTGGTCGGGTCGTACTTGTCGACCGCGTCCATCAGGCCGATCACGCCGGTGTTGTGCAGGTCCTCGAGGTCGACGTGCGATGGCAAGCGCACCGCGATCCGGCTCACGATGTAGCTGATCAGCGAGGTGTGCTCGATCACGATCCGCTCTTTCAGCTCCGGCGGGACTCGCCCGTGACGTGCCCATGCCTGCCGGATCAGTGTCTCCATCCGCTCGCTCTCCTCTCCGACCAACTCGCGAGTTGCTGCGTTCGTGCGGGCGCAGGCATGTGCAAAGCGGGTGCCCGGCGCTGCATCGGCTCGGGCGGGGGCGCTCTTGAGCACTGGCAAGTCGTGCGCACTTGATCGGAAACTCGCGAGAATGCAGGGGAATTATCGATCCAGGCGGCCCGGAAGGGAGCCGCGCCGGCGCTCCGCTGGGACCGATGACGCGGGCGCTGCGTCGGTTCCTTGACGCTCCGCGGCGCCTGCCGCGTTGGATTTCCGACGCTCAAACCGCGCGCGCCTCGCGCCGAAGCGTGCGATATGGCGGATGCCTTTGACTTTCTGCAGGCCATGCCGACGCGACGGATCGCGACCCGCTACGTGGTGCGCATCCCGGCCGGCCTGCACGTCGGCGGAGAGCTGATCGACGCGACGATCGTCGACATCTCGGACAGCGGCGCGCGCCTCGAGTGCGATCCGCCGAAAGCCTCGCCGGGCGCGCAGGTCGCGATCGAGCTGCGCTGCTTCCGGCTCGACGAGCGCGTGACCATGCTCGCCAGCTTCGTGCGCGAGACGCCGGGCGGCTGCGCGCTGCGCCTGGTCGATCCCGACCCGTTCCTGCGCGTGTTCGTGAAGCTCGCGCGGCTGCTCGACCAGGCGCCGGGCGATCGACTCGAGAAGGAGCTCTCGGAGGTCTAGCTCCGCGGCGGAGACACGCTTGCGACAGCGCCGCCGCGCTGAAACTCGCGAGCTGCGCAGCCGATACGGAGCGGTTCGAATCTCACCATGCCTGCACCCAAGTCGGACTTTCCCAGCACGATCCTGCGCCAGCGCTTCGAGCGGGCGCGCAGCCTGGCCCTCACGGCGCAGGTGCGCGAGTGCGTCGACTACCTGCAGAACCCGGAAGTCCTGCTCCAGGAATTCATGGACGCCTACACCGCGGTGGAGAGCTGCTGCGATCCGGACGATCAGCGCTTCACCGTGTGCGAGGCGCGCGACAAGGCCGCCGCCGACCGCAAGGCGCTGATCGACCAGGTTTTCGGCAAGGGCCCGATCTCCGTGTTCGACGTGGCTCCGTACGAGTTCCAGTGCGTGGCGCGCGATGTGAGCTCGGTCTCGCGCGGCGTCGATCGCGCCGCGCAGCGCGTCGACGGCCTCGACTACCTGGGCCAGATCATCGACGAGGATCCGCTCGCGGTGCTCGGCGTAGTGCAGGTCGGCGTGGAGAGCTCGCCGTACGCGCTGTTCCTGCGGCTCATCACCTGTCTCTCGGAGCTCGCGCCCGACGCGCAGCTGCGCGCCGTCGACGAGGCGCTGTTCAAGGGCAATCTCGGCGCCGAGCCCAAGCTCGACCTGCACCTCTTGCTGCGCGAGACGGATCCCGAGACCACCAACGGCACGCTGCGCCAGCTCACCCACGACCTCGCCGAGGTGTTCTACGCCGGCATCTCCGAGGAGTGGCAGTTCCCGGACGTGCTGCGCAACATCGTCTGCCTGGTGCCCGCGCCGCCGGGCTCGGAAGAGAAGCTGATCGTCGACTGGTGCGTGTAGGCGCGAGCCGGGCGCGCGAGCTGCTAGGCTGCGGCCGGTGAGCGAAGCGCCGATCCGCTTCTACTTCGACTACATCTCGCACAACGCGTATCTCGCGTTCACGCAGCTCGCGCTGCTGCGCGCGCGCTTCGGCCGCGAGTTCACGCTCGAGCCCGTGCTGTTCGCGGGCCTGCTCAACCACCACGGACAGCTCGGCCCCGCGGAGGTTCCGCCCAAGGCCCGCTGGATGATGCTCGACGTGGTGCGCAAGGCGCGACGGCTCGGCGTCCCGATCGCCAAGCCGTTCTCGCACCCGTTCGTGCCGCTGCTCTCGCTGCGCGTCTCGTTCGCGGAGCTCGAGCCCGACTCGCGGCTGCGCCTGGTCGACGCGCTCTTCCGCGCGGTGTGGGCGGAGTCGGTGGACGTGAGCGACGCGCGCGAGGTCGAGCGGGTGCTCTCGGCCGCCGGGCTCGACGGCGCGGCGCTGGTCGCCTTCGCGCACGGCGACGCGGCCAAGGCCGCGCTTCGCGCGTCGACCGAGCGCGCGATCGCCGACGGCGTGTTCGGGGTGCCGAGCTTCCGGGTCGGCGAAGAGCTCTTCTGGGGCTTCGACGATCTCGCGCACCTGGAGCTCCACCTGGCGGGGCGCGACCCGCTCGAGCCGGGCGACCCCGCGCGTTTCACCCGCTACGCCGCGAGCGCGCGGCGCCGCCGTCCCGGAGAGGCGTGAATGCGCCGTCAGGCGGCGGGCAGCCGCTCGCTCGCGATCTTGCGCGCCAGGTTCCCGTCGACGTCGGCCTTGTGTGCCTTCATCAGCGCGCCCATCACGCGGCCCAGGTCCTTGGCGGTCTTGGCGCCGGACTCGGCGATCGCCTGCTCCACCCACGCGCGCGTGGTCGCCTCGTCGGCCAGGCTCGGCAGGAACGTCAGGATGACCTCGAGCTCCGCCTGCTCGGCCGCGGCTTGCTCGGCCCGGCCGGCGCTCTCGAAGGCCTCGATGCTCTCGTGGCGCTGCTTCTCGAGCTTGCGCAGGATCGGCAGACAGTCCGCGTCGGAGACCGTCTCCGAAGCATCCTCCTTCATGCGCAGCAGGAACGCCGCGCGGATGCTGCGCAGCGCCTGCAGCTCGAGCTTGCGCTGGCCGCGCATGGCGTCCTTCATCTGCTGGTTGACCTGCTCGAAGATCGACATCGCTTCCCCCGTCCCTCGCGAACGCTCGCAGTCTGCCACAGGGATGCGCTTGCGAGGAGTGGCGCTGGCGCTCCTGGTCGCGGGCTGCGCGTCGCCGGCGCCGCGCGCGGCCGATCCAAACCGGCTCCGCGCACCCGACACGCGCATCTTTCGCGCGCCGGACGTGGGCGGCGAGGGCGAGCGCTACTCCGCCTGGTTCGCCGACGAGCGCGACGGCGTCATCTACTTCGGGCTCTCGCCGTTCTGGACGGCGCTCTGGGCGACGGGCGACCCGAGCGCGGACCTGCGCGTGCCCGGGCCGCACTTGATCGGGCGCTTCGAGCTCGCGAGCGAGACGTTCCTGCCGCCGCTCGAGGTGCGCGCGACCGCCCCCGACGTGCGCTCGTCGGTGTGGGACGTGCTCGCGCACCCGAACGGCTGGATCTACTACACGACCTTCTTCGAGGGCATGGGACGCGTGCATCCCGAGACCGGCCAGGTCGAGACCTTTCCCGCGCTCGGCCTCGGGCTGAACGAGCTGGCGCTCGGACCGAACGGCCGCATCTACGTGACGCGCTACGGATCGGGCCTCGCCGAACCGGGGCAGCGTGGCGACGGCGCGATCGTCGTCACATCGGAGAGCGGACTGCTGCTCCGCGAGGTGCCGCTGCACGCGCGCGACGGCGCGGTGACGGCCGTGAAGAGCATCGCGGTCGATCCGAGCTCGGGACGCGCGATCGCGAATGCGGACGTGATCGGGAGCGACGGCCGCGTGGCCTTCGCGCGCTTCTGGCTCGGCCGCGATCTGTCGCTCGTCGGCGCCCCGATCTTCGAGCCCGAGCTGCTGTTCGTCGCCTTCGCGCCCGATGGCCGCATGTACGCGGTCGAAGACGAGAGCGGTCACCTGCAGCTCGAGCTGCGCGGCGGTGTTCGGGTGGCCGAGACGCTCGACCTGGGGGAGCGGCACGACTCCGACTTCGCGCAGGACATCCAGATCGCCGCCGACGGCACGGCCGCGATCGCCTTCTGGTCCGGACGCGTCGAGCTCGTGCGCGAGCGCGACGGCCGGGTCGAGCGCGCCTCGCTCGTGCTCGAGAAGCCCGCCGACTGCGGTCCACCGCCGGGCCGCTCGCTGGTGTACAGCGCGTTCACGACCGAGACCGACGTGTTCGCGACACTCTTCTGTGGCGTGACGATCCTGCGCGCGCCGCTGCCGACGGTGTGGAGCCGGATCGCGCCCGGTGGCTAGAGCGAGCGATCCTCGGGCTTGCCGGTCGGGCGCATCAGTCCCTCCTGCGCGACCGACGCCACGAGCTGACCCTCGCGCGTGAAGATCGTGCCTCGCGCGAAGCCGCGCGCGCCGGCCGCGGCCGGGCTGTCCTGCTGGTACAGCAGCCATTCGTCTGCGCGCAGCGCGCGGTGGAACCAGATCGCGTGGTCGAGGCTCGCCATCATCACCGGGCCGAGCGGACCGCTGCGACCGTGCGGCAGCACCACCGTGTCGAGCAGCGACATGTCGGAGGCGTAGGCGAGCACGCACTGATGCAGGAACGGATCCTCGGGCAGGGCGCCCGAGGCGCGGAACCAGACCAGGTTCCCGCCGCGCCGCGCGGCGCCGCCGAGGAAGGTCGGCGCCTCGACGTGGCGCAGGTCGATCGGCCGGTCGTCGCGCACCCAGCTGAAGCTCTCCTTCGGCAGGAGCTGCTTGGCCAGCTCGGCCCGCTCGCCCCAGCTCGGCAGTGACTCGGGCGGCGGTGCCTCGGGCCGCTCGAGCTGCTGGTGCTCGTAGCCGCCCTCGACCACCTGGAACGACACGGACATGTTGAAGATCGCCTGGCCGCGCTGGATCGCGACCACGCACCGGGTCGTGAAGCTCTGCCCGTCGCGGATCCGGTCGACGGTGTAGAGCACCGGCACGCGCGGATCGCCCGGGCGCAGGAAGTACGCGTGCAGCGAGTGGGCGACGCGCCCGGTCACGGTGCGGCCGGCCGCCGCCAGCGCCTGCGCCGCGACCTGTCCGCCGAACAGCCGCTCGCGATTCGCACGTTCGTTGCGGCCGCGGAAGATGTTCGGGTCGATCTCCTCGAGATCGAGGAGCTCGAGCAATCCCGCCAGCGTCTCGCCCATGCGCGACTGCTTAGCAGATCGGCTCGGCTGCTACACTGCGACCCACTTCGGCCCGGAGGCGCGAACATGGAAATCAACGGCATGGCCCACGTGATCCTCAGCGTGGGTGACTTCGCGCGCGCGCGCGAGTTCTACGGCGCGCTGCTGCCGTTCCTGGGCCTCGTGCAGGTGATCGACTCGCCGGAGTACTACTACTGCGTTGGCGGCCGAACGGCGCTCGGCATCCGTCCGGCGACCGGCGCGCACGCGGGCGAGCGCTTCGTGCAGGCGCGCAGCGGTCTGCACCACTTGTGCTTCCGCATGCGCTCGCGCGAGGACGTCGACGCGCTGCATGTCTTCCTGGTCTCGCGGCGCACCGCGATCGTGCACGCGCCACAGGAGGAGCCCTGGGCGCCGGGCTACTACTCGGTGCTGTTCGAGGACCCGGACGGGATCCGGCTCGAGGCGAACTTCGTGCCCGGCCGCGGATTGCTCGAGCCGGGCGCGGTGCGCGGCTCGTGAGCGACGGAGACGGCGAGAACGACGGCGTCGCCGTCGAGGAGATCGCGCCCGGCGAGGAGATCCACCTGGTGCGCAGCGCCCAGCTCGACTGGATCCACGCGCTCGCCGAGCGCCTGGCCGAGCTCGGCATCCCGCGCCAGGTGAACCCGATCGATCAGCGCCGCGCGACCGACAGCACCTGGGGCCTGTACGTCCGCCCGTCCGACCTCCCGCGCGCGCAGGCCGTCGACCGCGAAGTCATGCTCGAGCTGATGCCCGACCTCCCCGAGGACTTCGACCCCTCCGCGCTCGACACCAGCCAATGTCCCGCCTGCGGCGATTCCGTCGCCGAGGGATCGAGCGAGTGCGCGGGGTGCGGGCTGGCGTTGCTCTAAGAAGCGCTGCACCACAAAAGGATAGGGGAGGATCACTCTCGAAGGTCCCAAGTTGTTCCCAAGTTATGTGGCGCTCGTCGTGATACACCGGGCGTATGCGTGATCGCCGGTGACTGGGGCGGTGTCGAGATCGCTCGCAGCGATCGCCTTGGGATTTCTCTTCGCAGCCTGCGAGGCGAGACCGATCCCAATGCATGTGGTTCCGAACTCCACGTTCTTGCTCCCCCTCCTCGCGCCCGCCTTCGGCAACGCCATCTCGAGGTCCCAGTCTCTCAACGATTATCAGCGGGGCGATCTGGTGGTCGCAATCTGCCCGCAGGCCAGTCCCTACTGTTCGCCCGCGGCTGACCCCCCGCCGGCGGTGTGTCCACCGGTTCGCCCCAACCCGCCGAACAAGGGCTACTACCTCACCACTCGCTACGTCACCACGGTGATGCCTCACCCGGCCTCGAAGGCTGGGCGTCGAGGCTATCTAGAGGTTCCTAACTCACCCACGTTCGAGGCGAATCGGGGTCTACTTGGCCAGGACCTCGCCCTCTTGGACGTACCGGACAACGTGTGCCCCGGGACCTATGAGCTCAGCATCCGCGCTCGGCCCGTCGGATCCGTTTCGCCCTACGCTGACGAGATCGCTACCTCGGTCGGCGTCGACCTGGTCGTGCTCGATGCGCCGGGTGGCGAGACGAATCCGAACACCGCAAATCCGCTCGGCGCCTACGACCTCGACATCGGTCCCGATCTAGCCGACCTGGTGCCCGATCCGACGCTGCCGCTTCGTCTCGCGGAAACCCTGGCGACCACCACGTACCCGGCGGCCGCGGAAATCGAGATCGAGTATCCGCCGGCACTCGTCGAGATCGTCGGCGCGTATCAGGAGAAGCACTTGGGAATCGAGTCGCTCGTCAGTGTGCGATACGGGCCCCCAGCCAACCGAGTCACGGTCACAGTGGTCGATCCCCGCCGCTGCACTTCGGACGTCCGCGTCGCATTCCGTTTGCTCACGACGAATCCCGTGAACGTGGTTCCCTTGAGCTCTCCCCCAACACCGAGCGCTTTCTCGATCGTCCAGCAGCGACTGTACGACGAAGACGGATCTCTATTCTCCAGCAACTCCTACATGATCGGGAACCCCGTTACGACGGAGCTCATGTGCGGCTCATAGAGAACTGCCTTCGAGTGTGCGTCTTGGCCGCGGTGTGCGCGAGTCCGCGTCCGGCGAGTGCGGACGAATTGGTCCTTCGCCTGGATGCGTCGAGCCTCGCCGCTCCGCAAGTTGACGGGCAAGCTCCATCACCGGCCCCAAACGCAACGCGCCTGCCTTCGACGCTTCGCCTGCCGCTCGTGAGCGCGACCGACGGCACGGTGGCGATCACCCTTCGACAGCAGGACCTCGACGCTGCGCTCGTGAGCCAAGCCATTCCACCGAACGTGCGCGTCCGGCTGCTTCAGGCGACCACGGGCGCAGTGATGGAGGGCGAGACGGGCGAGCTAGCGGTAGGCATGACCACGGCGTTGGTGTTCGAGGATCTCGACGCAGGTACCTCGAAGGCATTCGACATCGAGATCCGCGGCGCGATCGACGCAGACGACGCGTACCGAGACGACATGCCCATCTACATCGAGGGCTGGCGCAGGCTAGACGACGGCAAACCGATGGAGAATCGCACCAAGGCCAACCGGAGTTTCTGGGGAGCCTTGTCGGGTCGCTTTGAGCCGTGACGTGCTCACGGCGATGGTCGCGATGAGGAGCACACGGATCGCAGCGATCGTCCTGGCGTCTTGCGTCTATCTGCTTCCCCAGTTCGCGCCCGCGGACGGCGAGATCCGCGCTCCCGCGCAGATCGACCCAACGAAGTACGACATCCAGCACGCGGCGCAGCGAGTCGAAGCAGCAAGGCGCGACGATAAATCCCGAGACGGTGCGCTTCCGCAGCTCGGCGATGCGCTTCGGGCTCTCCGAAGAGCCCTTGCTGACGTGGCGTCCCCCCGTTCAGAACCGCACGCGAGTGATTCAATCGCCGCCCTGACGCAAGCCGCAGGCGAGTTCAGAGCGCGCTGCGAAGCGGTCGGCGCGCTGGGAGCAAGCGATACAGGCATGGCACGTGTGGCGTCCGACCTCACACCGCGCTGTACGCAGCTGCTGAGCAGCGTCGATGGGGTGATCGCCCGCCCGGGGGCTGACGAGCGTGCGGCAGGAGCTACAGCGCTACTCAGCGAGCTTGCGGCCGCTGGTCCAAGGGACTTGGATCCGCGGAGAGCCATCCACGAGCCGACCACGCGCATCGCGCAATGAGGTCCACCGCGCTCGCACTTCGCGTCGCTCTGCTCGTATTCGCGATCTGCGCTGCGCATCCGGCGGCACACGCCGGCACGTTGGACGAAGAGTTCCCGGAGGTGGTCTTTTCGCCGGCGCTCGCGCCGGCGGTCGCCGCGAAGGCGCTCGAGCTCGGCAACGACCCGGTGCGGATCTACGAGTTCGTTCGCAACGAGCTCGAGTTCCAGAACTACTTCGGGCTGATGAAGGGACCGGAAGCGACCCTGCTCACTGGGGGCGGAAACGACTACGACCTCGCGGCCTTGCTCGTCTCGCTCATGCGCGCGGCAGGTGTCCCGGCGCGCTTCGTCCGCGGGCGAATCTTTGTGCCGGGAGTCGAGGCAACGGCGTGGACGGGCACGGACACCCTCGATGCGGCGTTCCAGTACCTCAACGACGGAGCGGACCATATCTGGATCGACGGTACGGGCGTCGAGCTCGCTCATGTGTGGGTCGAGGTTCATGCACCGATGGCGTTCTACCGCGGGCGCGGTGTAGACCCTGCGATGCGTGGCAGAGCTTGGATACCCCTCGATCCGAGCTACAAGCTCAGCGACTGGTCAGAGGCCGATCCGAATGTCCCGATCGGCAACCTGCCCGAGCTGGTTCTCGACTACACCAGCGCGACCGGGCTCTATAGCAAGGTGCAGGCGAAGCTCCCGGCCGAGCTCTTCGAGAATCAGGTTCGAGAGTACTTGGTTGCGCATCCGACCCCCGGAGGGAGAACCCTCGATCTCGAAGACGTGCGCATGCATGGAACCGTTATCGAAGAGGCGCCGGGAGTCCTACCCAGCGGCCTTCCGTACAGGCTCAGCACGTCGTCAACGGGAAGTTGGCCGACCCGCCGAGCTGCGAGTCTCTCGGAACTCCACGTCGGGCCCTTGTTGAACTGGCCTGCCAATGAGGAGTATCGATACCGTTCGTCGATCAAGGTCTGCACTGGAACCACAACCAACTGCGCGACATCGCCGACGTCGCTGCTCTTCGCCGAAGTCTCGTCGGTCGCATGGGAGGGAAAGCCGGTGGTGCTCCTGTTCGAGCGCCCGGCCGGTCAGGGAGCAACCTGCGGTGTCCAGCTGACTCCGGTGCTCTTCGCTGACGGAGTGGAGAGCCCAGCAGCGAGTACCGTGGACGCGTGCAGCATGGTCCAGGTGTCGGTGTCGATCAAGCGCCCGGGGCTAGGTGCGCCCGGGGCGGGGTTGGACTCGGTGTCGAATCACACCGTCGGAGCTGGAGGGGTCTATCTCGCGAGCTTCGACCTACGCGGCGCAAACGCGGTCCGAACGCGCGCGAAGTCGCAAGCCCTAGTTGCCGCACTAGGCACGTACTCAATCGTGACCGATGATCCGGACGGGCCGTTCATCGACCTGGACGGGGATGAGGTCAGGGACGCTGACGAAACATACCTGGCCGACGATATCGAAGCTCAGCGACAGCTCACCGGCGGCTTGCTCGACCTTGCGAACGCCTGGTATTGGGAGCATGCCCGCGCCGCCGAGTCGTCAATCCTTGCCCTGCACCACGTGCGGTCTGGGTTCTTGGCATCGACTGGACTGATCTCCGCGGGAAAGACGATCGACTACCTGTACGACATTCCGTTCGCGATCCGACCGGCGAACCTCTTGGTGGACCTCAAGGGCTCACGAGCGGGAGGAGTGAGCAGAGAGACCGGCTCGTTTGTCCCACCCAGCGAGCCGGAGTGGTATCTCGTTACCCACAGCTTGTCGGCGCTGGAACACGCAGTCTGGGAAGAGATAGCGGGCTTCGAGGCCGTTTCGACCGTGAAGGGCTTCCAGCTCGGTCGCGAGGTCGCCGACGAGAACCTGTTGGTGTTGAAGAGTCCCGCTGACGCGAACGCCGCGACCTCGAGCTGCAACGGCACGGGCTGCAGCAACCTGGACTCCATGACGTATTGCTTGATTTCATTCTACTTTCCGCTCGATGATCCAAAGCAGTCGTGCCCGAACGTCGCGCCCGATGAGACGACCGAGCTGCGGATCCTGGAGCGCTCCAACTTCCAGTACAACCACGGTTGGGAGGGCTACGTCTACTTCCTTGCTACCGCAGACAGTTTGGACTTTGCGATCGTTCCGACAGGCCAAGGCGCCGCGGGGGGAGGCTACGCCACCGACTTCACGCTTACGCAGCCGTGGGCACGTGACTTCTACTCCGACGCCTTGAGCACGGGATTCAGCACCCAACCGTCATCCGGTCAATGGGCGAGCAGCCTGGATCTGCACATGGACTCGTGGATCTACAACGGGCCCTATGCCCAATCCTACTACGCGGGCGATCCCGTGAGCGTGCTCAACGGGAACTACTACAGCATCGAGACGGATATCACGATCGCCGGGCGCGGAGGGATGGATCTCCGCCTCATTCGCTCCTACAACGCGCGCCTGAGCAGCTACGCGGGGCCGATCGGCCACGGCTGGACACACACCTTCGACCAGCATCTGCGCCTCGACGACGGGGAAGCAGCCGCGGGAGACGAACGTGTTGTCTGGCAGATGGAGACCGGGGCCGAGGTGCCTTGGAACGATCCGAATCGGACGGCTCAACCACTCACCTTGACACCGCAGCCATGGGTTCACGACACGCTTGTTCGGAACTCCGGAGGGTCATACACGCTCACGACCAAGGACGGAACCGTCTATCGCTTCCATCCGGCGAGTGGGGGGATCGCGAAGCTCGACTTCATCCGCGACCGAAACGGAAACACGATCACATGCCACTACGATGGTACGCGCCTCGAGAGCGTCACGGACAGCGCGGGCAAGGTGCTCGATTTCGTCTACGACGACGTGAACCGCACGGTCGAGATCCGAGACGCTGATTGGTTCGGCGGGAGCGGAGGGCGAACCTGGCGCTACCAGCTCGACGCGCGCGGCGATCTGATCGAGTACTGGGATCCCGAGCAGACCGCACAGGAGGCTCAAGCGGCGGGAACAGGGCAGCCGTGGCGCTACACATACTACGACGACGACCAGAATGACCAGGTTGACCACAACCTGAAGTGTTGGATCCGGCCCCAGGGCGGAAGAACGCCCGGGGAAGTTCCGGCGCTCTGCGGCGCGGGCGCGCAGGGGCACTCTTGGATGCACTTCGCCTACTACGCGAACGACACCGTCTACAAGCACACCGACGCGCTCGGCCACGAGACTTCGTTCTCTTACAACTTCCTGGCCAAGCGCACCGACGTCTGGAACCCGGATGGCTCCGTGGAACGCTACTTCTACGACGCCTATGGCAACGTGACCCGACACGAGAGCGGTCGCGGAGTGGTGCGCGAGTATGAGTTCGACGCATCGAAGCGAGAGCAGGTCGCGGAACGCGACGGGCTCGGGTTCGAATCGACGGCCAGCTACGACACCCGCGGAAATCGGATCGGTCGCGTCGATCGTCTCGGCAACTCCGAGACCTGGACGTACAACGACTTCGGCCAGGTGCTCTCGCACATCAACCGGCGCAGCGACCGGAGCGAGTGGGTGTACGACGCGAAAGGGAACCTGCTGGTCGAACGCGCGGAGCTGGGTGGCGAGCTGCGCACGCTGCGCGAACACATGTACGACCCGTTCGGAAATCGCGTCGAGACGGTCGTGCACCGAGATCTGGGCCAGGAGCTCGCGCCCGTGCGCACTCGCCTCGAGTACGCCGCGAACGGTGTCGGCGTCCGCCGTGTCGTCGATGGGCTGGGCAAGACCACGCGGATGACCCTGGACGAGCTGGCCAGACCGACTCGCATCGAGCGCGATCGCACCGTGGTACGGAACGGCTCTTCGATCGCGGAGCCCGTGTCGGTCGAGAGCGAGTACGATCGGCTCGACCGCGCAAGGCGTTCGATCGGGCCCGATGGGACGATCTCCGAGCTCGACTTCGATGCGAACGGAATGGTCGAGGAGGTTCGGACATCGATCCCGCATCCGGATCCGGGACAGACGCAGCCGCTCGCAGAGCGAACGGAGGAGGTCCACCAGTATGACGCGATGGACCGAAGGGTGGCGACGACCAACGCGCTGGGCCACACGGCCAGCTTTGCACACGACGAGCGCGATCGTCTGGTCTCGGCGACGTCGCCACTCGGCCTCACGACCACGCGCAGCTACGACGCCGATGGCAACCTCGTGTCGGAGGTCGACCCGGCCGGGGCCGTGGCGCGTTTGGAGTACGACGCGGAGGGTCGACCCGAGCGCTCGGTCGACCCGCTCGGGCGCGTGAGCCGAACCGAGTACGACCGCGAGGGTCGCGTGACGAAGCAGGTGGGTCCGGGCGAGCGGGTGCTCGCGACCTTCGTGCTCGACAAAGAGGGGAACCCGACGTCGCGAACCGACGCGGAAGGCCACGAGTTCACGGCCGCATTCGACGAGCTCGGCCGCCCCACGAGCACGACCGGTCCGGTCAGCGAACCCGAAGAAGGCACGACGCAGTTCGCCTACGACTTGACCGGACTCTTGCTCTCCCGCACCGACGCCGACCAGCGCACGATCGCGCTCCGCTACGACGCGCTGGGTCGCATGGTCGAGACGAAGGACGGCCTGGGGCGGT
>JBBDXF010000053.1:0-3511 GCA_040902485.1 Myxococcota bacterium
CCCCACCCGCCCTTCGCTCGGCTGCGCCTCGCTGCGCGCCCCGCCGCCGGCGCGGCTTGCGGTCCAGTGAACGAGGCGCAGAGACTGGTAGAGCTGGCCTCGCTCGAAGCCGTGGCGCTCGTAGTAGGGTCGGGTGCCGACGGCGGAGATGACGGCGAGCCGCTCGAAGCGCGCGTCGCGCGCGAATTCGGCGGCGCGACCGAGCAGGCGCTGGCCGACGCCGCGGTGCTGGGCGTGGCGCGCAGCGTGGACCCCGAGCGGCGCGAGCGCGCCGTAGACGTGCAGCTCGCGCAGCAGCGCGGAGTCGCGCAGCTCGTCCAGCCAGGCGGGCTCGCTCGGCAGCCGGAGACGCGCAAAGCCGAGCAGCCGATCGGAGGCGGTGACGGCCTCGATGAACAGCTCGCGCCCGCCGGCGGCTTCGTACGCGGTCTCGCGCAGGACGAAGTCACCCGGCTCCGGCGTTTCGCCGCGGATCTCGCGCGCACGGATGTCGACGGACGCGCGGCAGCTCGCGCGCAGGCGGGCTTCCGCGCGCTCGCGCAGATTGGCGACCTTGCTGCCGGCGACGATGTCCTGCGCGGAGATGTCGCGCACGATTCGCGTGAGCCGACACCAGCGCGGCGTCGAAGCCATGCAATCGGCGAGCAGCGACACGAGCTCCTCGTCGTCGTACGGTCGCCACGCGCCGCTGCGCCAGTGCTCGACCAGCTCGGTGCCGTCGATCAGGAAGCAGGGATAGATCTTCAGCTCGTCGGGTCGCAGCGCGGGATCGCCGAACAGCCGCTCGTAGTCCGCGCGGTCCGCGTCCGGACTCGAGCCGAGCAGGTTCGGCATCCAGTGCGCGTGGAGCTTGAAGCCCGCGGAGCGGAGCAACGCGATCGCCGCGCGCGACTCCGCGACGCCGTGCCCGCGCTCGTTTCGCGCGAGCACGTCGTCCGACAGGCTCTGCAGGCCGAGCTGGATCCTGGTCGCGCCCAGGCGCCGCAGCTCGATCACCCCAGCCCTCGACACGTGGTCGGGGCGCGTCTCGAGCGAGAGCCCGACGCAGCGCAGCTCCGCTCGCTCGTTCGCGCTCTGCGCGGCCTCGAGCTCCGACCAGCCCGCGCGCTCCGACACGTCCGGCGCCTCGGACCGATCGTCGAATCGGTTCAGGGCGTCGAGGCAGCGCTTCACGAACCAGATCCGGTAGGCGAGCGGGTACGCGGACCAGGTCCCGCCGAGTACGATCAGCTCGACCTTGTCGATCGGGTGGCCGATCGCGCGGTAGTCGCGCAGCCGCCCCGAAGTCTGCTCGAACGGGTCGAAGGCGTACTGCGCCGCGCGCTGGCAGCCCGGCTCGGCGGAGAGGTAGCTCTTGGGCATGCGCAGATCGGTCGGACAGAAGATGCAGCGGCCCGGGCACGGGTGCGGCTTGGTGAAGACGGCGACGGGCGCTACACCGGAAAGCGTACGAATGCGCCGCCGGCGCAGGAACTCGGCGAGCTCGCCGCGCCGTCCACCCAGCGCGAGCTCGTTCGAGAACGCCTCGAGCCCCGCGAGCAGCTCGGAGCGCGAGAACAGCCCGCTTCCCGCGCGCGGATGCCGGCGCAGCAGCGCATCGAGCGCGTGCGCGTTCCAGCTCGGCGCCGCCGCGAGCGCGCGGAGCACCGCGACGAGCGACGCCTCGTGAGCGCGCGGCTCGAACAGCGCCCGGGCCGTGCTCAACGCAGCTCCGCTGCGGCGCCATGAACGACGCGACCACGCGCGCGCTGAACGAGCTGAACCGGCGCTTCTACGCCGAGTGCGCCGAGGAGTTCGCCGCCACGCGCGACGCGCCCTGGCCCGGTTGGCGGAATCTCCTGCCTCTGCTCCGCGGACGCTCGCACGCGACCATCCTCGACGTCGGCTGCGGGAACGCGCGCTTCGCACGCTTCCTGTCCACAGCGCTTCATGCGCCCTTTCTGTACTGCGGGATCGATGCGAGCGCACCTCTGCTCGCGCTCGCGAAGCCCGCGCTGGCGGACCTGCCGGGTGCGCGGCTGGTGCAGGCGGATCTCGTGCTCGAACCCCTCGAAGCGCCGCTCCCCGCCGACGGGCGCTTCGACTGCGTCGCGGCCTTCGGCCTGCTGCATCACGTTCCGGGCGAGTCGCGGCGCCGCGCGCTGATCCGAGCGCTCGCCGAGCGTGTCGCGCCCGGCGGCTTCCTCGCCCTGACCTTCTGGGACTTCGCGCACGAGCCCCGCTTCGAGGGCAAGGTCGTGGCCGATCCACCGCTCGAGCTCGCGAGCGAGCTCGAGCCGGGCGACGTCCTGCTCCGCTGGGGGGCGGCCAAGTCCCCGCCGCGGCTTCGCTACTGCCACCACACGGAGCCGCCCGAGGAGGTCCGCCTGCTGGCCGATCTGCCGCTCTACCCACGGCTCGCCTACGCGAGCGATGGCCGCAGCGGGCGGCTCAACCGCTACCGCGTCCTGGAACGACGTTGACTCCTGATCATTACTGACAAATAATCATCGACATGAATCGGACGGCGGCAGCGGCAGCGTTCGAGCCCGCCACGCGGCACGAGCGGCGCAAGGCGCAGACCCGCCGCCAGCTGCTCGACGCGGCGCGCTCCCTGTTCGTCGCGCACGGCTACGATGCGACGCGCCCGCAGGACATCGCGCGCGCGGCGGACGTCGCCGCCGGGACGTTCTACCTGCACTTCGCCGACAAGCGCGCGGCGTTCCTCGCCTTCACCGACGAGGCCGCCGAGCAGCTCATGGAGTGCGTGCGCGCGCGCACGGTCGACGTGCGCGACTTCGAGGACGGCCTGCTGCGCTCGCTGGAGGCGATCCTCGGCTACTCCGAGGCGCACCCCGGCGTCCTCGCCGCGGCGTTCGCCGACGCGAGCGTGCTCGCCGCCGCGATTCCGCAGGGCGCGAGCCTGCGCGACCGGCTCGCGCAGTCGCTCGCGCAGGCGCTGCGCGAGGGCATGCTGCTCGGCGAGCTGCGCTGCGACTACGACCCCGCGGTGATCGCACACGGGATCGTCGGACTCGTGCAGCAGGGACTCCGCTTCGGCATGCACGGCGGCGTCGAGCGCCGCGCGCTGCTCGAGAACCTGGTCCGTTTCTGCGCGCGCGCGCTGGTGGTGACACCGAGCCGCGTCGCCCACGAGGAGGTCGAGACATGACGAAGCTCCGCTACAGCGAAGACGAGCTGCTGCGCTCCCACGACTATGCGCGCCCGCAGATCGAGGCGGGTCACCTGCTGCACGGCGGCTTCGACGCGGCGGGCGCGTACATCCCGCCGCGGACCCTGCTGCGCAAGCCCGCGCTCGACGCCTGGACCGAGCAGCTCCGCGCGCGCGGCGGCGACCTGCTGAAGGCCGATTCGTCGCTGCTCGCCGGCGTGCGCTATCCGTCGGACGCGCAGCAGAAGCTCTTGATCCACGAGGGCCTGGGTCAGACGTTCTGGAACTCGCTCACGATCATCGGCGTGATCGAGGCGCGCCGCCGCGCCCGCCCCCCCCAGCCCATACCCCAAAAAAACC
>JBBDXF010000053.1:3521-56353 GCA_040902485.1 Myxococcota bacterium
GCGGCGGCGCGCTCGCCGACCTGCCCTTCCCCGATCTCCAGCCGCTCGTCGCGCAGGACATCTCCGAGCTCGCGATCGGACACCTGAACCGCGGTCTCTTGCGGGCGCACGGCCTCGACGAGGGTGGCGAGCCCGAGGCGGGACTCGGCGGACACGACGTGATGTGGTTCGCGCTGCGCGACCTGGCCTTCGACAAGACCGACTACCCGATGCCGGCCGTGCCCGACAACATCGGCCGTCCCGACGCGAACGTGCCCGTGTTCCCGCGGCTCGCGATCGAGTACGAGCGCTTCGTCCACTTCCTGGGGAACCTCTTGATGATCGAGTTCCGCGCCGAGCGCGGCTTCTCGTCGACCGAGAACCTGCTGCGCGACCCGGAGCTCTTCACCGACCGACGCGCACAGGCGGAGCACGCCGCCGAGATCGTGAACCGGATCCGGATCGACGAGGCCGTGCACGTGCACTCGCTGCGCCTGTACCTGGGCGAGCTGCGCATGCTCGACTTCAAGACCGTGGACGGCGGCACGATCTCGGGCCGCGACGTGGTCGACACGTTCTGGGAAGGCATCGTGAAGTGGGCCACGATCGAGCAGCCGCCGCTCGCCGCCGCGCAGCAGAAGCAGATCCTGCTCGAGCGCATCGCGGCGCACCCGGAGCGCGCGCGCATCACGCGCGAGTTCCTCGCCCTGGAAGACCGGTAGGATCCGCGCGAAGCCGCCTTCGCGCGGCGACGCAAGCGCCGCAGGCGCGCGCAGCGAGGCCGGCCGTAGGCCGTGCGCGTAGCGAGCGAGCGAAGCTCAGATCAGCGAGAAGCCGAGCGCGGACTCGAGCTCGTCGAGCGCCTGCTCGGGTGTGTCGACCTTGATCGTGTGCATGCCGAGCGCGCGCGCCGTCTTCAGGTTCGCGCCGATGTCGTCCAGGAAGATCGACGCCTCGGGCGAGACGCCGAGCTCGCGGCAGGCGTGCTGGTAGATGCGCGGGTCCGGCTTGCGCAGCCCGACGATCGCGGACTCGACGTAGGCGTCGAAGAGCTCGCGCAGCTCGAGGCCGAGGCGGTTCTCGGTCGGCTCGTCCGCGACCCAGTTGTTGGTGAGCGCCCCCACGCGCAGGCCCTGCGCGCGGATGGCGCGGATCGCGGCGAGCATGCGCGGGCGCGGCTCGCTCGCGCCTCGGATCGCCTCCATCATGCGCGCGGCGTCGATCCGCTGCCCCGCCTCGGCGCAGTCGCGCTCGAACGCGGGAATCCACTCCTCGACGCGCAGCTCGCCGCGCTCGAGCCGCGACCACGCGCCGCCGGGTCCGGTCGAGACCACGACGCGGTTCACGAAGCCCGCGGGGATGCCGTCCTCGCGCTCGTACGCCGCGATCGCGTGCAGCGGCGAGCCGAGCACGACCCCGCCGAGATCGAAGATCACCGCCGTGTGTCGCATGGGCGCCGATCATACCGCGCGGCGCGCCGACCGCTGGCGGCGCGCGATCCGAGCGGCTACGCATGAACGCCGGGGGGGAGCGTGCGAGAGCACCGGATCCGAGCCCGTGCCTGCGCGGCCGCAGCGAGCGCGCTGCTCGGGGCCAGCCTCGCGCGCGCCGAGGAAGCGCCGATTGCGCCGAGCCCCTCGCCGAGCACATCCTCGCCGAGCAGCACGGCCTGGACGGTGGTCGCGTACCTGCCCAACCGCCTGTTCGATCTGTGCGACGTGGTGCGGCTGCACGTGCGGGTCGGCACCGGCTGGGCGGCGAGCGCGCGCGTGACCCGCTACCTGCCCCTCTTCGTCGGCGACTACGGCGCGCTCTGGGTCGGGCTGGCCGGTCCGCGCGGTCGCGCGAGGGTGCCGTGGCCCGTGGGCACGGAGAGCCAGAGCGGGATCGAGGCCGGACCCGCGGCCGCGGGCAGCCGCGCGCACTCGCCGGTGTACGGCGTGGGCGAGGTCGGCGCGGGCGGCATGCTGTACATCGTCGGCGGCGACGTGGGCGTCGACGTGTACGAGCTCGCCGACTTCCTGGCCGGCTTCGCGCTGGTCGACTTCGCGCACGACGACTTCTGACGCTCGCGAGGCCTTCGGCTAAGATCGCGCCGCGAAGCGCGGCGGGCATGAGCGGAGGCGAGCGATGAACTACCGGCGGCTGGGCGCGAGCGGCCTCGTCGTCTCCGAGGTCGCGCTCGGCTCCTGGCTCACGCTCGGGGGGCACGTCGACGCCGGCGCGAGCGAGCGCATCGCGCGCCACGCGTTCGACCTCGGCGTGACGCTGTTCGACACCGCCGATGCCTACTCGAACGGCGAAGCCGAGCGCGTGCTCGGCCGGGCGCTGGCCGGCCTGCCGCGCACGCGGCTCGTGCTCGCGACCAAGTGCTTCTTCCCCATGTCCGACGATCCGAACGACCGCGGCCTCTCGCGCAAGCACCTGTTCGAGAGCGTGCACGCGTCGCTGCGCAGGCTCGGCACGGACTATCTCGACCTGCACCAGTGTCACCGCGCCGATCCCGAGACACCGCTCGAGGAGACCGTGCGCGCCTACGAGGACCTGATCCGCCAGGGCAAGGTGCTGTACTGGGGTCTGTCGCAGTGGAGCGAGGACCTCGCGGCGCGCGCCTGCCGGATCGCCGACGCGACCGGCGGCTACCGGCCGATCTCGAACCAGCCCCAGTACTCGCTGCTGTCGCGCTGGATCGAGCACGGACTGCTCGACGCGCAGGCGCGGCTCGGCGTGGGCCAGATCGTGTGGAGCCCGCTCGCGCAGGGTGTGCTGACCGGGAAGTACGCGGGCGGCGCGAAGCCCGAGGGCTCGGGCATCACCGTCGCCGCGCGCGCGCGCTTTCTCGATCCGTTGCTGACGGAGGCGAACCTCGCGCGCGTGGAGCGCATGCGCTCGGTCGCGCAGGAGCTCGGCGTCACGCCCGCGCAGCTCGCGCTGGCCTGGTGCCTGCGCAGGCCCGAGGTCGCGAGCGTGATCGTCGGCGCGACGCGGTTCGAGCAGCTCGACGAGAACGTGCTCGCGTCGGGGCTCACCCTGCCGCGCGCGACGCGCGCCAAGCTCGAGCGGATCTTCGGACGCTAGCTCAGAAGCTGTTGCGCGGGCGGAGCGCCTGGAAGAGCTCCTCGCCGGCACCGGTCAGTGTCACGCGATAGGCGCGCGCCGAGCTCACCACCCACCACTGGGCGCTCGGCGATTCGGCGAAGGCGACGTAGCGTTCGAGGTCGGAGTCGGAGAGCCAGGCGAACGCGTACAGATTCCAGCGCAGCACCTGGTCCGCCGCGACCGGGTACAACCCCGGCTCCTCGGCCGCGTACTGAACGCGCAGCGCGCGAATCGGCTCGGCCGCGCCCGCTGGCAGGCCCTCGCCGAGCGAGGAGAGCCCCGCGTCGAGCATCGCGCGGTTCAGCCACACGGCGGTCTGCGAGGTGAGCAGCGCGCGGTCGATGCGCTGCAACAGCTCGATGCGTTCGGACGCATAGTCGCTCGAGTCGAAGTCCTCGCTCCAGGCTTGGAACTTCGCGAGCGTGTTCGAATCGCGGCGGCTGGCCTGCGCGCGCAGCACGCGTTCGCCGAGCCACGACTCGTAGAAGTCGAACACGCCGCGGGCCGCCTCCGGATCCCAGCTCGAGGCGACGGTCGTGCCCATGCGATCGAACAGGCGCTGCGGCGCATACGTGCGCCTGATCGCCGCGCGCAGCACCGTCTGCTGCGCGGGCTCGACGCGCGCGCCCAGCGAGTCGATCGCGGCCAGCAGCGCCGGCCCCCAGCTGGCGAGCTCGAGCTCGCTCTGGTTCGCGCGCAGCAGCGCGCGCGCGCCCATGGCCGGCTTCTCCACGGCCTCGGCCGTGTCCTCGGGCAGCTCGACGGCCGGCCCGTACAGCCACGTGCAGCCCGACAGGGCGAGCGCCAGCGCGGCGCACGTGCACAACGCCGCCGCCGGGATTCGTGTCGCGCGCCGCGTCTTCATTCCCCGCTGTTTTCGGCGCCCGTGCGCGGCTGCTATAACGGGCCCATGACTGCCCAGGACGTTCGCTACCAGGTCGACGGCTCGGTCGCGACGGTCACGCTCGACCGCCCGCGCTATCGCAACGCGCAGAGCTGGCGGATGCTCGACCAGCTCGACGCCGCGCTCGACCGGGCGACGGACGACAGGAGCGTCAAGGTGGTGATCGTGCATGGCGCCGGCGAGCACTTCTCCGCCGGACACGATCTGGGCACGCCCGAGCAGGTCGAGGACCGCCTGCGCCGCGCCATTCCCGACACCGGCCTGCGCGACTACGAGTCCTTCCGCAAGTACAACCTCGACTACACACTGAAGTGGCGGAATCTGCCCAAGCCCAGCGTCGCCATGGTGCGCGGCTACTGCATCTACGGCGGCTGGATGATCGCGGCGGCCATGGACGTGATTTTCGCCTCGCCCGACGCGCGCTTCCTGGCCGGCCAGGTCGAGTACTTCTCGATCCCCTGGGACGTCGGAGCGCGCAAGGCCAAGGAGCTGATCTTCGAGCAGCGCTTCATCGACGCCGAGGAGGCGCGCGCGCTCGGCTTCGTGAACCGCGTGTACCCCGCCGACGCGCTCGAGCGCGAGACGCGCGCGTACGCCGCGCGCGTGGCCGAGAACGCGCACGGTGCGCTGCGCATGGCCAAGCTCGCGATCAACAAGATCCAGGACGTGCAGGGCTTCAGCGCGTCGATGGAGTCCGCCTTCGCCGACTTCCTGGTGATGGCGCAGCTGGGCGGCCACCCGCGCAAGCCCGCCAAGGACCGACGCCTCGGCGGCGTCGACATGGCGCTGCGCGGCGCGCGGGGCGAACGCGAGCCGTAGCGCCGCAGCGGCGTGTATGCTCGCCGCGCCAACCGCCCGGAGAGAGACGTGGCCGACCCCGCCGTGATCGTCGAGAAGGACGGGCCCCTGCTCGTCGTCACCCTGAACCGACCCGAGAAGCGCAACGCCGTCAACAGCGAGGTGATGTGCCGGCTGTACGACGCCTGGGTCGAGCTCGACCGCGACGACAGCTTGCGCGTCGCGATCCTCACCGGGCGCGGCACGACCTTCTGCGCGGGCATGGACCTCGCCGAGATCGGCCGGCTGCGCGGCGTTGGCGGCGACGACCCGTGGATCGCGCGCGTGCGCGCGGAGCCGGCGGTGATCTACGGCGCGTGGCTGAAGACATACCGGCCGACCAAGCCCGTGATCCTCGCCGCCGAGGGCTTCGCGCGCGCCGGCGGCACGGAGATCCTGCAGGGCACCGACATCCGCATCGCCGGCGAGAGCGCGGTCTTCGGCGTCACGGAGGTGCAGCGCGGGCTGTTTCCGATGGCCGGCTCGGCCGTGCGCCTGCGCCGCCAGATCGGCTACGCGGTGGCGGCGGAGATGCTGCTCTGCGGCGAGGACCTGCCCGCGCGCCGAGCGCACGAGCTCGGGCTCGTGAACCACGTCGTGCCCGATGGCCAGGCGCTCGCGAAGGCGCGCCAGATCGCGGCGCGCATCGCCGCGAACGGCCCGCTCGCCGTGAAGGGGATCCTCGCGACGCTGCGCGAGACGGAGAACCTGTCCGAGGCGGACGCCTTCGCGATCGAGCAGCGCCACGGCATGGTCGTGATGACCTCCGAGGACGCCGTCGAGGGGCCCCGCGCATTCCTCGAGAAACGCGCGCCCGTCTTCAAGGGGCGCTGACACCGCGCCGGTTCGCCAGCCGTGAGACACTGGCAGCGCGGATCAGGAGGGAGAAACCGAGATGGCGGGTCTGGTTCTGCGCAGTGACGAAGCGGGCGTGGCCGTGCTCAGCTTGAATCGGCCGGACGTGCTGAACGCGCTCTCGCCCAAGCTCTTCGAGGAGCTGCGCGCGCACGTCGACCGGCTGGCCGGCGAGACCGGGAGCGTGGGCTGCGTGGTGCTGCGCGGCGCCGGGCGCTCGTTCTCGGCGGGCAACGACCTGAACGCGATCCGAGCCGGCGAGCGCGCGCAGTCGCCGCACTTCCAGGCGGAGACGCTCGACGCGCTCGAGGGGCTGCCCCAGCCGGTGATCGCGTCCGTGCAGGGCCACTGCTACACCGGCGCGCTCGAACTCGTGCTCGCCTGCGATCTGCTGCTCGTCGCGGAGTCGGCGAAGCTCGCCGATACGCATGGCAAGTGGGGCATGACGCCGACCTGGGGCATGAGCCAGCGGCTGCCGCGCCGGATCGGCGAGCTGCGCGCGAAGCAGGTCATGTTCAGCGGCCGGGCCGTGACCGGCCGCGAGGCTGTCGCGCTGGGACTCGCGAACGAGTGCGTGCCCGACGCCGAGCTCGAGGCGCGCACGCTCGCGCTCGCGCGCGAGATCGCCGCGAACTCCTGGTTCACGCTGCGCACCGAGAAGTCGCTGATGCGCGGCGGCGCGGGCCTGCCGCCCGCGCAGGCGCTCGCCTACGAGCGCACCCACAGCCCCGGCGCCGGACCCGACATGGCCGAACGGCTGAAGTCGTTCGGCGCGAAGAAGTAAGATCGCAGTCAGAAGAACGAAGGAGCACGACATGCAGGTCGCACCCGTCACCGGCCTCGGGGACGAGATCAACGAGATCCGCTTGCGGACCGCCGAGATCGTCACCAAGGAGATCATCCCGAACGAGAACAGCCTGCGGTACGGCGCGCCCGAGAAGCGCAAGGAGCTCTACCAGGGAGTCCAGCGCAAGGTGAAGCAGGCGGGACTTTGGGCGCCGCACCTTCCCGAAGAGTACGGCGGCATGGGCATCGGCTTCCTCAAGCACGCCTACATGAACGAGATCATGGCCTGGAGCCCCTTCTCGTCGTCGCTGTTCGGCTGCCAGGCGCCCAACTCGGGCAACCAGACGATCCTGGTCAAGTACGGCACGCCCGAGCAGAAGAAGCAGTGGCTCGAGCCGCTGGTGCGCGGCGAGATCGAGTCGTGCTTCTCGATGACCGAGCCCAACGCCGCCGGCTCGGATCCCTACGCGATCCAGACCCGCGCGGTGCGCGACGGGAACGACTGGGTGATCAACGGCCACAAGTGGTTCACCTCGAACGGCCGCCGCGCGGCGTTCGCGATCGTGATGTGCCGCACCGAGGAGGGCGACGAGGGCGGCGGCGTGCGCGATCGCATGACGCAGATCATCGTCCCCACCAATACGCCGGGCTTCCACATCCTGCGCAGCGTGCCGGTCTGGGGCCACGAGCAGGGCGACCACTGCGAGATCAAGTACGAGAACGTGCGCGTACCGCTTTCGAACGCGCTCGGCCATCGCGGCAGCGGCCACCAGGCCGCGCAGGACCGGCTCGGCGCGGGACGCGTGTTCCACTGCATGAACGCGGTCGGCCAGATGTGGCGCGCCTTCGACCTGATGGTGCAGCGCTCGATCGACCGCGAGGTGCACGGCGGCAAGCTCGAGACCAAGCAGTTCATCCAGGGCTTCATCGCCGACTCGTTCATGGACATCCAGAGCGCGCGGCTGATGACGCTGCACTGCGCGCACGTGATGGACGCGGGCGGCGACACGCGCACGATGATCTCCGCGATCAAGATCTTCGTGCCGGCGGCGTTCGAGCGCGTGGTCGACCGCGCGATCCAGGTGTTCGGCGCGGCGGGCGTGTCGTCGGACCTGCCGCTCGAGGGCATGTACAAGGGTGCGCGCACCCTGCGCATCGCCGACGGTCCCGACGAGGTGCACCGGATCCTGATCGCGAAGAACGTGCTCAAGCGCTACCACGCCGGCGAGTCGTGGGACTTCGGGATCTGAAGAGAGGAGTGAAGCGATGGCGGTGAAGACGTTCCCGATCGAGGCGAGTCACATCCTGATGTTCGCGCGCGCGATCAACGATCCGAACCCGATCTACTCGGACGCGGAGCACGCGCGCAAGTCCGAGGTCGGCGGCATTCCCGCGCCGCCGACCTTCACGCAGGCGAGCGCGCAGTTCGACCCCGACTACTTCCTGCGCCCCAGGATCGGCCAGGCCTGGTTCGGGTCGGCGAAGGAGGCCACCGGCATCCGGCGCGCGAAGCCGAGCGGCGGCGACGCGAGCGGCGACCGGCCGAGCGGCGCGGCCGCGGGCGGCCTGCACGCGGAGCAGCACTTCGAGTACCACCGGCCGCTGCTCGCGGGCATGGTGCTCACGGCCGTGAACAAGCCCGGCAAGATCTGGGAGAAGGACGGCAAGCGCGGCGGCAAGCTGCACTTCTCCGAGTCGATCACCGAGTACTACGACCAGAACGACCAGCTCGTGGTGACCGCGCGCGGCGTGGGTGTGCGCACCGAGCGCGTGATCGAGCAGAAGTAGGAGCACGGCGATGGCGCTCAAGGCGACACAGCTCTCGGTCGGCGACACGCGCGAGGAGGTGGTGATCGAGAACCTCTCGCGCACCCAGCTCGTCATGTACGCCGGCGCGTCCGGCGACTACAACCCCGTGCACACCGACGAGGTGTTCGCGACCAAGATCGCCGGCTACCCGACGGTCTTCGCGCACGGGATGCTCAGCATGGGCGCGACCGGACGCATGCTCACGAACTGGGTCGGCGACGGGCGTCTCACCAAATACGGCGTCCGCTTCGTCGCGCAGGTCTGGCCGGGCGACACGCTGACCGCGCGCGCGACCGTCGAGGCGCTGCGCGACGAGGGCGGCCAGAAGCTCGCGGACCTCCGGGTCGTGACGGTGAACCAGGACGGGAAGGAAGTCGTCGCGGGCTACGCCTGCGCCCGGCTCGATCCGTAGCGCGCGACCTCGCCGAGGTACGCGTGCACGTCGATCAGGTCGCGCGCGCCGAGCGGCGCGAGGCGCTCGAGGAGCGCGCTCGCCATGCGCTGGAGCTTCTCGTAGGTGCGCGCGTTCGGCTCGGCGTGGTAGACGAGGTCGAAGCGCAGGCGCTCCGCCGCGTTCTTGCTCACGTCGGGCTTCAGGATCAGGAACGCGTCGGGCCGCGCCAGGAACGGAAGCACCGTGGCGAGGGTCCAGCGCGAAGCGGCGGTCTTGCCGCGGATCGCGACCGGCTGCATCGCCTCGAAGTACGGCGCGAGCAAGCCGTCGGCGCCTTCGGCCGCGCCGAGCAGCGCGAACAGCGCGCTGAACGCGCGCTTCGCGGTCGCGCCATCGGCCAGCCCGTCGCGCAGCGCCGCGGACTCGACCCGATTCAGCACGCCCGCCAGCGCGACCACCGCGAGCGCGCGCCGCACGAGCTCCGCGAGATCGCCTTCGGTGAGCAGCGCCTCGCCTTGGCCGTCAGCCAGCGTGCTCGTCCACAGCGCGTGCGCGCTGCGCTTCGCCTCGCACTCGCGCGCCGCGTACGCCGGATCGCTGAAGCCGAGCGGGAAGTGGCGGATCAGCTCCGCGGTGCCCTCGTCGAACGTCACGCGCGGCTGTGCCACCTGGAACTTGCCGTTCTTGAACGGCGGAAGATTGTCGAGCCAGGCGTCGCTCTGCATGGGTGAGGCCTCGAGCGCGCGCAGCACCATCGTCTTCAGTCCGTCGCCGGCCGCGTCCGCGCGCACGTCGCGGAAGCACACGACCGCCTTCGCGCCCTCGAGCTGCATGACCCGGCCCGGCCCCCACTCGCGCATCTTCGGGTTGACGACGTAGCTATCGGCCTCGATCGGATTCGCGGGGGCTGGCTGGCTCAATGGATCTCCTGTTTGCACCAAGCTAGCGCTTCCGGGGGCGCTCCGCGTGCGGAAGGCCCGTTTCGCGCATACTCCAGATGCGCAAGAGCGGACGGAGGTAGGGCGAAACATGGAGCTTCGACTGGACGGCAAGGTGGCGCTCGTGACCGGTGGCTCGCGCGGCATCGGCAAGGGCATCGCGCGCGCGTTCGCCGAGGCGGGCGCGCAGGTGATGATCACCTCGCGCAAGGCCGAGAGCTGCGAGGAGACGGCGAAGGAGATTGGCGCGAACGTGCTCTGGGAGGCCGGCAACATCGGCCGGCTCGAGGACGCGGAGCGTGTGATCGGGGCGACACTTTCGCGGTTCGGCCGGCTCGACGTCCTGGTCAACAACGCGGCGACCAATCCCTACGCGGGCCCGACCATCGACGTCGATCTGCCGCGCTGGGAGAAGACGCTGCAGGTGAACCTGACTGCCCCGCTGTTCTGGACTCAAGCCGCCTGGCGCGGCTTCATGCGCGAGCACGGCGGCGCCGTGGTGAACATCTCGAGCGTCGGCGGGCTCGCGACCAACGCCATCCTCGGCGTCTACGACGTCAGCAAGGCCGCGCTCATCCACCTGACCAAGCAGCTCGCCGCCGAGCTGGGACTCAAGGTGCGCGTGAACGCGATCGCGCCGGGCTTGATCCGCACCGACTTCGCCAAGGTGCTGTGGGAGAAAGGGCGCGGCGAGCAGGCCGCGCAGGTGTATCCGCTGAAGCGCCTGGGCGAGCCCGAAGACGTCGCCGCCGCCGCGCTCTACCTCGCCTGCGACGCGTCGAGCGGCTGGGTCACCGGCCACACCATCGTGCTCGACGGCGGCGGCCTGGTCGCGTTCCAGCAGCGCGGCTAGCCGAGGTCGCTGGAGCGGGAAACGGGACTCGAACCCGCGGCCCCGAGCTTGGGAAGCTCGTGCTCTACCAACTGAGCTATTCCCGCATCAGCGCGCGAGCATAGCGGCTCGTGCGCGCGAGCGGAAGCCGGCTCAGTCCTCGAGCTGGATCTCCTCGAAGAGGGCGTCGAGATCGTCGTCATCGCTCGAGGCAAGCTCGGCGGCCTCGACGGCCGGCTCCTCCTCGAGCTGCGCCGCTTCGACGATCTGGGGCTCTTCGACGAGCGCTGGCTCGTCAACGAGCTGCGGCTCGTCGTCGAGCGCGGGCTCCTCGTCGACCTCGAGCGCGAGGCTGCGCAGGTCGAAGCTGTCGTCGTTGCGGTTGTGCGGCTTCGCCTCGCGCGGCTCCTCGGCGCGGACCTCTGCGCCCAGGCTCCAGTCCGAGTCCTCGGGATCGAGCTTCGTCGCGGTCGAGGCCGCGGCCTCGGCGGCCACCTCCTCCTCGAAGTCGACCTCGGTCGCGGCGAAGGCGGGCTCAGCATCGAGCTCGGCGTCGAGCTCCTCGATCTCGAACTCCATCGGCTCCGGCTCCGCCGCGGGGCTCTCGCTCAGCAGCTCCGCGGTCTCGAGATCGGCGACGATCTCGTCCTCGACCGGGGGCGGCTTGCGCGCGGGCGGCGGCGCCTGCGGGCGCGGGTCCTTCGGCATTGGCGCCACCGGCTCGAGCCATTCGACCGGCGCTTCCTCCATCACGTCCAGCGCCTCGGACGCCTGGCTCGCGGCCGCGACCGCGGGCGCGGCGACCGCGATCAGCTGCGGCATGCTCGGATAGGGATCCTCGACCGGCGCGGGCACCAGGCCGAGCGACTCCGCCGCGGCCGCGACGATCGAGCTGTCGACGGGCTTGGCCTCGCACAGGAACGCCTCGAACAGCGCGTTGTCGGCCACGGTGTTCAGGAGCCGGGGCACGCCTCCGGAGCAGCGGAACAGCGCCTCGAGCGCGTCCGGCGAGAACACCGCCTGCGTGGCGCCGGCGAGGCGCAGCCGGTGCGAGACGTAGGCCTGCGACTCGAGCCAGTCCATGGGCGTGAGCTCGGTGCGGATCTCGACGCGCTGCGCGAGCGGCGCATCGAGCTTCAGGATCTCGGCCAGGTCGGGCAGGCCGAACAGCACCAGCGACACCAGCTTGCGGCCGCCGTGCAGCAGGTTCAAGAGCCCCCGGAACTCCTCCATCGCATCGCGGTTGCGGAACAGCTGCGCCTCGTCGATCAGCAACACCGCACTGCGTTGGGAGGCCGCGATCGAGACGAGCTGCGCGTGGATCTGGTCGACCAGCGCGGGGATCTCGGCGGACGGCGCGTGGACGCCGAAGGCGCGCGCCACGTTGGGCAGGAACCAGCCCGATGCGCAGGCCTCGTGCGGGATCGACAGGTAGTGCGCGGCGAACTCGCGCGGATCGAGCGCGCGCAGGATCGAGTGCGCGAGCGTGGTCTTGCCCAGGCCGGGGCCGCCCACCAGCACCGACAGCGACTTGCGCTGCTGGATGCCGCGCATCAGGCGCAGGCGGGCGCGCTTCTGCGGCGCGCTCTCGTAGTAGAAGCGCTCGTCGGACTCGTTCTGGAACGGGTCCGAGGGAAGATCGAAGAACTTCAGGTGCTCCATGCGTTTCCTCGCCAGCGCATTCGCGCGCTCAGCCAAATCTCGCGATGCGCTCCGCGACGTCGCGGAACTTCGGGTCGGCCGCGGCCACCTTGGCAAAGGCCTCGCGCGCCTCGCCGTCGCGCCCGGCGGCCAGCAGCGCCTCGCCCAGGTCGTAGCGCAGCGACACGGCGACCCCGTCGGAGTCGCCCGCGCGCGACAGCGCGTCCTCGAGGTGCGAGGCCGCCGAGGTGGGATCGCCGAGCGAGAGCTTGCAGTTCGCGAGCAGCGACAGGGTCTCGACCATGCGCGTGCCGGTCTTCAGCACCGCCTCGAGCTCGCGCACCGCGTCCTCGTGCAGCCCCATCTCCTTGTAGGCGATCGCCAGGTCGTAGTGGGTGTCCGCGTCGCCCTCGTCGACCTGCTCCTCGATGCCCTTCTTGAAGGCCGAGAACACCGCCGCGAAGCCCCGGCCCACCGAGCCGACACCGATCAGCGTTCCGATCGTCCGGCTGGTGTGGGCGTCGTCTTCGTCGAGCATGGCGGCGAGGTCGAACTCGCCCTCCCCGTCGTGCGACTCGCTGGTCTCGTCGAGCTCGTCGCTGTCATCGAGCGCCCCTTCGGGCTCGAGCTCGAGTGGCGCGCCGGTGTCCTCGGCGAACACGATCTCGTCGGCCGGCGCGGGATCGAGCGCCTCGATCGGCGGGATGGTGTCCTCGCCGATCACCGACAGCTCGAGCGCGGCCGCCTCGACGAGCTCGGGCGGGGCCTCGATCGGCGGCAGAGTGGCCTCGCCGCGCCCGGGCTCGCACACCATCGTGTCGCCGAACGCGTTGCCGGCGATGTCGGCCTCGACCGGCGGCGCCTTGCCGCGCCGCGCCTCGATCTCGCCCAGCCGCAGCATCGCCTTGGGGTGCTGCGGCGCGAGCTCGAGCACCGAGCTGTAGATGCGCGCCGCCTCGTCGATCAGGCCCTGCTCGAGGTAGAAATCCGCCTCCGAGAGGTTCTCCGCGACCTGCGCCGAGACGTCGGCCGAGCTCGCATCGCCGTCGCCCGCGAGGGGCTTCGCGAACTCGAGCTCGACCGCGATGGGCTTGGAGAACTCGAGCGCGTCGCGGTCGGCGTCGCCCATCACGTCGCCGCCGATGTCGCCCTCGATGTCGATGTCGATGTCGAGATCGAGGTCCTCCTCCGCGCGCGGCGGCTTCGGCGCGGGCGCGGACGGCGCGGCGACCGCCTTGGGCGGCTGCGGCTTCGGCGCGAGCGTCGGCTTCGCGGCCGGCGCCTTCGGCGGCGCGGTCTGCTTGACGACCGTCGGGCGCTCGAGCGAGAGCTCGATGGGCGGCTCGACCGACGCGAACTGCTCGTCGCGGTCCTCCTCGTCCTCGAGCACGATCTCGATGTCCGGCAGCGTGTCGAAGTCCTCGCCCGCGGACAGCGCCGCGAGCTCGGCGTGCCCGGAGCCCACCTCGAGCTGCGGGAGCTCGACGGGAGGCTGCGTGAGCTCGCCGGACTCGCCGAACGAGTGCACCTCGATCAGGTCGGAGAGATCCCCGCCGTCATCGACTTCGGGCTCGGGCTCGGCCGCGGGCGCACCGCCGGCCTGGACGAACAGCTCGCGCGCGGCCTCGTTGTCGGGCTCCAGATCGAGCACGCCGCGCGCGATGCGCAGCGCCTCCTGGCGATCGCCGAACTCGAGCGAGACGCGGGCCTCGGTCAGCAGGTCCGCGGAGGTCTGCAGCGGCGGCGGCGCGCTCGGCGGCTTGGCGGGCTTGGGCTGGCTCAGCGGCGAGCGATCGGGCGGCGGCGTCGCGCGGCCGCGCTCGACCAGCTGCGCGACACGGGGCGGTGTCGGAGGCTTGGCGGGCGGCGCGATCGGCCGCGACACGTCGGCCGGCTCGTCGAGCTCGATCACGTCGTCGGCCGCGCGTCCGGTCGACTCGGTCAGGATCAGGCTGGGCGCGGTACTCTCGTCGCTCGAGCTGGTCAGCGCCTCCGCCGTGACGTAGCGCTGCAGGATGTCGCGCGACTTGTCGAGATCGCCGCGCCGCTTGTACAGCTCCGCGATCTCGCGCCACAGCCGTCGCGCGGAGGCGTCGTCGCCGGCCGCCTCGTACGCGCTGACCAGCGACTCGCGCAGCGCGATGTCGTCCGGGTTCTTGGCGACCGCGGGCTTGAGCAGCTTCACGGCCTCGGCGTGCGCGCCGCTCGCGAGCTTGGCCCAGACCAGCGCGCCGAGCGCCTCGTTGCTGTCGGGGAACGCGTGCAGGAACTGCTCGCCGACGCGCACCACCAGCTCCGTGCCGCTCTGCCGCCGCACCTCCTCGAGCAGCGAAGTGAACTCGCGCCGGGCGTCGTCGAGCATGCCCTCGCGCACGAACAGGCCGGCCAGGTTCAGGCGGTCGGCGATGTTCGAGGGATCGAGCGAGGCCACGCGGCGCAGCAGCTCGAACGCCTCGCGCTTCAGCTCGCGCTTCTGGCACAGCTTGAAGGCGTCCTGGAACTCGCGCAGCGCGTCGGACGTGAGTCCCATGCGCTGGAAGCACTCGCCGAGCCGCGTGCGCGCGTCGAGCGACTCCTCCTCGACGCGCAGGATCTGCTTGTAGATCGCCACGGCCTTCGCGTCGAAGCCCGTGCGCGAGAACAGCTCCGCGACCTCCGTGTAGGTCGCGATCGCCTTCGCCTTGTCACCCTTCTTCAGATGCAAGTCGCCGATCTTCAGCCGCAGATTCGAATCCTTGGGATCCGCTTTCAGCAGCTTCTCGTACTCGAGCAGCGCCTTGTCGTACGACCCTTTCTGGGCGTACTTCTGCGCGGACTCGAGCGTCTTGCGCTTCTTCGGCGTGAAGGCCAGGGTCGGTCCTCGCTTCCGTGGCAAGGACCTCGTTTCGCGGGGGGTCCTCGCTACGCAACCCTATCGGCGGCTGCGACGAATCTTCTTAGAGAAAGGGCCGGCGCGGAGAGCCGGTCGAGCCGTCGCTGCGCCATGCGCGCCTCCGCTCGGACGCGCTCGGCGGGCGACAGGACCGCCGGCTCGAGCGGCGCTCCGAGCGCGGTATCGAAGCTACGCACCAGCGCGTCGCGCAGGACCTTCGGATCCAGCCCGGGCGGCGGCGGCGGAGCTGGCGAGTCGCCCGTCAGCGCGCGGTACAGCGCGGTGTCGTCCGCAATCCGGATCGAGCCGTGCTGCAGGATGCCGAGCGCGGTGCGGCGCTGTGCGCTGCCGATCAGCTTCCTGCCCTCGAGCTCGACCTCGAAGCCGGTCGCACCCGCGAAGCACAGGTCGAGCCGGGCCGCGCCTTCGCGCGCCTTCGCCGTGCGCGCCGCGAAGCCCCCGGACTGTAGAGCCTCGAGCAGGCGTGCGCGGATCCACGCGTAGCTGCCGGCGAGATCGTCCGGCAGAAACGGTGTTCCGGGCGGCGCGACCACCGCATAGGTGAGATCGGCGGCGTGCAGGACGGCACCGCCACCCGTGACACGCCGGACGACCTCGACTCCCAGCGGCGCGCAGCGCTCGAGCCACGCTGGCGCGGCCTGCCGGTAGCCGAGCGAGACCGCGGGCGCGCGCCAGCCGTACAGACGCAGCGCCGGCCCGGACCGGCCGCACTCGAGCAGCAGCGCCTCGTCGACCGACATGTTCCAGGCCGCAAGACCGGGCTCGTCCCGCAGCAGCCGGACGCGCGGCGGCGTCATTCAGGACAGTCGGTCGAGCAGCGCCTCGAGCGCCAGTTCGTAGCCCTTGGCGCCGAGCCCCGAGATCTGGCCCAGGGCGATGCCCGCGACCAGCGAGCGCTGCCGGAAGTCCTCGCGCGCGTGGATGTTGGAGAGGTGCACCTCGACCACCGGCAGCGCGCAGCCGACCAGCGCGTCGCGCAGCGCGACACTCGTGTGTGTCAGCCCGCCGGGGTTGATGATGATCGCCTGGTGAGTGCACCGCGCAGCCTGGATGCGGTCGAGCAGCGCACCCTCGTGGTTGGACTGGAACGACTCGACCAGGGCGTTGCGCTTCGCGCCGAGCTCGCGCAGGCGCACGTCGATCTCGGCCAGCGTCGTGCGTCCGTAGAGCTCCGGCTCGCGCTCGCCGAGCAGGTTCAGGTTCGGGCCGTGCAGGACCAGGATCCGCATGCACAGAGCCTACTACAGGGCTTCGCGGATCTCCTGCACCAGCGTCCGCACCAGATAGCGGGCCTTGCCCACGATGCCGGTCGACTCGAGCACGATCACCAGGAAGCTGTCGTCGTCGAGCTGGCGGAAATAGATCTGCGACGCGCCGGTCACGATCAGCATCTCCTCGAGCGCGCCCGCGCGCGAAGCGTCGAGCGCGCCCGCGACCTTCTGCGACTGGTGGAAGACGCGGCCGAACTCGATCGAGATCGCGCCCAGGTCCACGTCGCAGCCGGGCTTCGCATACTCGTCGATGGCGACGCCGTCGCCCGCCATCACGGCCGCGGCGAGAGCGCCCGGCGTCTCTACGACGAGCGACTGCAGGATCTCACGGAACGTCATGCCCACGCGCCTCCATGCTTGCGCCGCGCGAGGTTGGCGAGCCAGCGCTCCAGCTCCGCGACCACGTGCGTCTGCGAATTCGAGTGCGATCTCAGCGCCCGCGGCTGCGGCCGCGTCGGCGCGAGCGAGGCGCGCACCGCCAGCGCGCGCGCGTCGCCGGGATGGCGCCGCAGCACGTCGTCGGCGACCGCCAGCGCCTTCTCGGGATGCCCCTGGTCGGCGAGCAGCTTCGCCACCGTCGGGGTGGCGAGCGGCGCGGGCATGGCCTCGGCCGCGTGCTCGTCCTGCGCGTCCAGGATCTGCGCGCGCAGCGCGGCCAGCCGCAGCGCCAGCTCCTCGGCGCCGCCCGACTCGAGGTCCTCGAGACACGACTCGACCCGCTGGAGCAGACCCTCGTGGAGCGGCGACGCGGCGGCGGCCCGCTCCAGACACGCGATCGCATCGGCGCGCTCGCCGAGCTGCCAGTGGCCGCGCGCCAGGTCTACACGGATCCGCGTCGCGTCCTGCTTCGTCATTCCGCCCCCGCGAGGATCTCGTCGACCAAGAGCTCGACGCGCTCCGCGCGCCCGATCTCGCGCAGCGCGACGAAGCCCACGCGCTCCCCCGCGAGCTTCTTATCGACCGCGATGGCGCGCACATAAGCGCCGCGTTGCGCCTCGAGGTCGGGCGGCGCCGTGGGCAGACCCGCGCGTTCGAGCAGCGCCACCAGGCGCGGGGCGGTACCGGCCGGCGCGAGGCCACGCCGCTCGGAGAGCCGGGCCGCGTAGGCCATGCCGATCGCGACCGCCTCGCCGTGGCGCACGCGGCGCAGGCCGCCGGCCAGCTCGATCGCGTGACCGAGCGTGTGCCCGAAGTTCAAGAGCGCGCGCAGGCCCGACTCGCGCTCGTCGAGCCCGACCAGCTCGGACTTGATCTCGCAGGCGCGCGCGATCGCCGCGTGCAGCGCCCCGCGCTCGAGCGCGAGCATCGCGTCGAGGTTCTCCTCGAGCCACTTGAAGAAGTCCGCGTCCCAGATCGCGGCCGCCTTGATCACCTCGGCCAGGCCCGCGCGGCGCTCGCGCGCCGGCAGCGTGGCGAGCACGTCCGGATCGATCCACACCATGCGCGGCTGGTAGAAGGTGCCGATCAGGTTCTTGCCGCAACGGTGGTTGACTGCCGTCTTGCCGCCGACGCTGGCGTCGACCTGCGCGAGCAGAGTGGTCGGCACCTGCACGAGCGGCAGCCCGCGCAGGAAGGTCGAGGCCACGAAGCCCGCCAGATCGCAGGTCGCCCCGCCGCCCAGTCCGATCAGCACCGTGTCGCGCGTGACGCCGAGCTCGAGCAGCGCGTCGTAGAGCCGGCTGGCCACGCCGAGCGTCTTGGCGCGCTCTCCCTCGGGCACGAGCAGGCGCTCGAGCGAGACGTGCGTGCGCGCCAGACCGGTGGCCAGCGCGCCGTAGTGCAGCTCGGCCACGCGGCGGCTCGTGACGACCACCGCGCGCGTCGCCTCGAACTCGCTCACCAGCGCCTCGCCCAGCTCCGCCAGCGAGCCGGGCTGGATGCGGATCGGGTAGCTGCGCTCGCCCAGCATCACGGAAACCGTGGTCACGAAGCCGCTCCCGCGCCGAGCGCCGCGAGCACGGCCGCGCAGACCTCGTCGACGCCGCGCGCGTCGGTCTCGATGCGGTGTTCGGCCGTGCCGTAGGCCGCCTCGCGCGACTCGCGCAGCGCTCGCAGCTTGGCGATCCGCGCCTCGCGGTCGAGGCCCGCGAGCAGCGGGCGCTGCGCCGCCTCTCCGATGCGCTCCGCCAGCGTCTCCGGACGGGCGTCGAGCCACATCAGCGTGCCCTTCTCGCGCAGCACCTCGCGGTTCTCCTGCGACACCACCGCACCGCCGCCCAGCGCGATCACGCAACCTCCGGTCGGCAGCACCTCGAGCACGGCGCGCTCGCGCTTGCGAAAGCCGGCCTCACCCTCGCGCGCGAAGATCTCGGCGATCTTCATGCCGGCCGCCTTCTCCACCAAGACGTCGGTGTCGACGAACTTCCAACCGAGTCGAGCTGCGAGCGCGCGACCGACGCGGCTCTTGCCGGCGCCCATCGGGCCGGTCAAGAGCACGCATCGGTCGCTTCGCTCGCTCCCCGCCATCCGGCCGGGGAGCATAGCACCGCATCACTGCACGTCGGACTCGAAGCCCTGCACGATGCGCGGAGTCACGAACACCAGGAGCTCGCGGCGCTCGTCCTGCACTACGTTGTTGCGGAAGAACGCCCCGATGCCCGGGATGTCGGCGAGGAACGGGACCTTGGTCGAGCTGTGGCCGTTGTCCACCACGTAGATGCCGCCGAGCACCATGGTCTCGCCGTCGCGCAGGATCGCCTCGGTCTTGGTCTCGTTCTTGTTGATGCCGACGATGTCGCCCGTCGCCGTCGAGAGGTTCGGCGAGTTCTTCGACACGCCGAGCTTCATGATGATCGAGCGGTTGGCGGTGATGTGCGGCGTGACCTTGAGCTCGAGCACCGCGTCCACGAACGACGTGTTGATCTTGTCCGAGGTCACCTCGGTGAACTTGATCGCGACGCCCTGCTTGATCGTGGCCTGCTTGTTGTCGAGCGTCACGACGCGCGGCGACGAGATCACCTTGCCCTGGCGGTTTTCCTCGCCCGCCTGGAGCTGCATGTCGAGCTGGAGCTTGTCGTCCAGACCGAGGATGCCCAGGTTCAACAGACCCGTCGGGTTGCCAATCGGGTTGGCGGACAGGAAGTTGTTCTGCTGCGCCGCGAGTCCCGGCAGCAGGTTCGGCTGGATGTCGCCGTCCGCGTCGGTCGGCGAATCCCAGCCCACGCCCCAGAGCACGCCCAGGCCGCGCGAGAAGTTGAGCGTCGCTTCGACGATCTTCGCCTCGATCAGCACCTGCGGGGTCTGCGTGTCGACCGCCTTCACCAGCGCCGTCGCTTCGTGGATCACCGACGGGATGTCCTTGATGATCAGCGTGTTGGTGCGGTCGTCGACGTTCACCGAGCCGCGGCTCGAGAGCAGGCGCTTGACCAGCTTCCCGAGATCCGACGCCTTGGCGAAGTTCACCGGCTGCAGCTTCACGACCAGATCCTCGAGCTTCTCGCGCGAGCGGCGGTCCTGCAGGCGCGCCTCGCTCTCCATCTTGAGCGTCTCGACCGGCGCGATGCGCAGGATGTTGCCGATGCGCACGAAGCCCAGACCCTTGGTCAGCAGGATCACGTCGAGCGCCTGATCCCAGGGCACGTCGACCAGGCGGATCGTCACCTTGCCGGTGACCTCCTGGCCCGCGATCACGTTCAGGTCCGAGACCTCGGCGATCAGGCGCAGGATGTTCGCGATGTCGGCGTCCTTGAAGTCGAGCGACACGCGCCGTCCCTGGTAGGACTTCTCCTCGTCGAAGCCGCCCTCGGCGAGCAGATCGATCGAGGCCGGATCCGCGGGACCGTCGAGGAACGGGTCGTAGGCGACCTGCTCCCCGGTCGCGGTCTTGAGCGGCGCGGGCGCGGCGGGCGCCTCGGTCGGGATCGGGCTCGCCTCGGGCGAGGCCGGCTCGCTGGCTCCGTCCGCGGGCGCCAGCGCGGCCGCGTCCGTCGGAGCGCTGCCGGCGTCGGCCTCCGTGGGCTTGTCGTTCGCGGACCGGGCCGCGGCCGCGCCGGGGGGCGTGGCCGCGTCGCCGGTCGCGGGAGCGGTGGTCGCGTCGCGGGTCGCGGGCGCGGATCCCGCCGGGCGCGGCATCTCGATCTTCAGCTGCGCGCCCTCCCAGGAGAGCTTCGCCGCCTCGGGCACGCCGCGCTTCAGCACCACGCGCACCTCGGGCGCCGGCACGTCGGGCGTGTTGAAGACGGAGAACATCTCGATCGGGCCGCCGAATTCCTTGGTGTCCACGCGCCGCTCGGTTGCCGCGTCGATCGTGGCGTCCTTCAGCATCACGATCAGCGTCGAGGGATCCGGGGCGAACTGACTGGCCTTGACCTTGCGCCCGAGCGTGATCACGACGCGGTCGAACTCGGGCAGTGACTCGAAGTGGACCGACTGCACGGCCGGATCGCCGCTCGGCTCCGCCGCGGGCGCGGTCTCGGTCGCCGGCGCGGCCGCCGGCTCGTCGCCGGCCGGTGCCGCCGCCGCGGGCACATTGCTCGCGGTCTCGGTCGGGGTGGCCGCGGTCGCGCTCTCGCCCTGGCCGAGCTCGATGCGCACGCCGTTCGCGGTCGGCACCACCGTGGGCTTGCCCGTCGGCGAGCGCAAGTCGAGCACGACGCGGACCTTGTCCGGGTGCTCGCCGATGCGCGCCTGCGAGACCACGCCCTCGGCGAAGCTCTGCTTGGCGCCGGCGATGCCGCTCTTCGCACCGAACAGATCGACGACGACGCGGTCCGGGTTCGCGAGCTTGAAGCTGTCCACGTTGTCGATCGGGCCGCTGGCCTCGATCTCGACGTCCGTACCGTGGGTGACGATGCTCTTGATCTTGGGCGCGGTCTTCACCGCCGTCGGCGCCGCGGGCGCCGCATCCGTCGGGGCGGAAGCCGTCGGCTCGGCCGCCGGGGGGGTCGCGGCCGGCTCGGTCGCCGTCTCGGGCGCGACTTCGGGCGGACCGGGCTGGCTGGGCGCGGGCTCGCTCGAGGCCGTGCCGCTCGGGCGAACCTCGACGATGATCTCGTCACCGGCCGGCTTCACCTCGTAGTCGGAGGCCTGCGCGAGCGCGATCGAGACGCGCGCCATTCCGTGTCCGGACTTGGCGTCGCCGAACGCGCCGAGCGTGACGTCCTCGACCAGGCCGTTCCTCACGCTGATCGGCGTGTTCACGCCCTCGAAGGCGACGTCGGGAAGTTCGAGGATCAGCCGCGGCGGATCCTCGCGCATGAACGCGGTGTAGATCGCGTCCTTCGCGCCGCGCAGGACGATGCGGGTCATGCCGCCCTCGCCTTGCACCTCGACGGCGGAGATCGTCTTCGTCTCCGCCCCGAGCGCCTCCGCACTCGGCAGCAGCGCCGCCAATGCGACCGCAGCGATGGTCCGAAGCGTCCACATGGTGAGTGACACCCCCTGCCGAGTCATCATCCCTTCCTTCCGTTTACGTAGAGCTCGAGGTCGACTTCTTTCGTCGTCGCTCGGTCCAGGTGATCGAGATAGGTTTCCTTCACGACAACCTTGTTGTCCTCGATGCGCAGAATTCGACCCTTGTTCTTCCCAATCGGCGTTCCAGCACGAACGATGTAACCCTTGCCGGTGGGATCTCGGACGAGCGCCCTCGGCTCCTCCAACCCCCAGATGATTCCCATCACGGTGAGCTGGGTGAGATCGAAGCGCTCGAGCGGAGACGAGCCCACCTCGGGGTCGAAGGTGACCTGGCGGCGGACGTAGGAGCGGAACGGGTCGACCTTGTCGGTCGGGTCGTAGTGGTACTCCGCGGACGCCGCCGCCGCCTCGGGCGCGACCTTCCGCACCACCTTGGGAGCGGCCGACTTCTCGACGTCGGTGCCCGCGTCGTCGGAGCAGCCGCCCAGGAAGGCCAGCGCCAGCGCGAGCGCAAAGACGGTTCGGAGCGTCCGGAGGCCGCTCATGTCACTCTCCCCCCGCGGTCTTGGGCTTCGGTGTGTCCGTGACGGCGCCCGTGCTCGACTCGTTGAAGTAGAACGTCGCCGCGATGCCCTTCACCGAGAGCAGCGGGATCTCGCCCGTTTCGCTCTCCACGGTGAACGTCAGATCGGATAGGTTCACGATGCGCGAGAGACTCGCGATCCGATCGAAGAACAGACCGATGTCGTGATACGCACCCGAGAACTGGAGCTCGATCTGCTGCTCGGAGTAGAAGCCGCGGTCGATCTTCTTGCCCTGCCTGAAGGTCTGGATCTCGAGCCCCGACTTCTTGCCGAGCCCGGTGATGTTGGTCAGCAGCGCGGGCAAGTCACTCGACTCCGGCAGCTTCTCGAGCGCGGCCTTGAGCTGCTCCTGCAGCTCCTCGCGCTTGCGCTTGAAGCTCTCCAGGTTGCTGGCCACCGCCTTCGCGGCCTGGATGCTCTGTTCGATCTTGGCGCGCCGCGTTTCGAGGCCGCGCAGCGTCGTCTGGTCGCCGCCGAAGAACAGCAGCAGGTACAGGCCGACGACGGAGAGCGCGACACCGGCGAGGATCCCGTAGCGCGCGAACGAGGGCAGCCGATCGAGCTTCTCGAGGATCTGCTGGGGGCCCAGATTGTCTGTGAAGGCCATCTCGCGCTCCCTGTTAGTGTCCGGCGCCGGCGGCGGGCGCAGCTGCCCCCCGTCGTCCCGCCGCCTTCTTGCCCTTCGCCTTCGCCTCGGGCGCGTCCTTCAGGAACGGGTATTGCGCCGTCATCTTGAACGCCGAGAGCTTCAGGCCCTCGGTCTCCTCGAGCCGCGTCTCCTGGAGGTCGACGTTCGAGAGCATCGGGGAGTCCTCGAGCGCGGCCGCGAAGTCGGCCACGATCTCGGCGTCGATGCTGTTGCCCTCGAGCATGAGCACGCCGCCCTTCGCGGTCAGCTTGCGCAGCCACACGCGCTGGGGAATCCGCATGGCGAGCTCGTCCATGATCTTGACCGGCCCGGTGCGCGCGGCCTCGATCTGGTCGATGATCGCGAGCTTCTGCTCGATCTCGAGCTGCTCGTCCTGGAACTTCTTGACCTCTTTCTGGACCAGCTCGAGCTTCTTGAGCTCCGTCTCGCGCACGGCGATCAGCGCCCTCTCGCGCGAGATGCTCGCCGCCATCCACATCGAGATGATCAGCGACAGCGCGACGCCGGCGCCGACCGCGGCGCCGAGGAACACCCCGTGCTTGCGCATGTTCGCGGCACGGCGCGCCTCGCGGACGGGGAGCAGGTTGATTCGAATCACGTGTCGTCTCCTCGCCGCATGCCGAGACCGATCGCCGTGCACAGCGACGGGCCCAGTTCGCGGATCCGCTCCTCGTCACCGGCGCTCGACGCGATGTCGACGCGCTGGAACGGGTTGGCGATCTCGACGGGAATCTCGAGCTTGTCGTGGAAGATGCGATCGAGGCCCGGCACCCGGGCCGCGCCGCCGCACAGCAGCAGCCGCTCGAGCCGCGAGCTGGAAGCCGTGGCGCGGTAGAAGTCGAGCGAGCGCTGGATCTCGCCGAGCATCGTCTCGGAGACCTCGCGCATCGCCTCCTCGACCTCTTGCGGCACGACGTCCTTGCTGGTCTCGCCGGGGCGGCCGCCGACCTTGATGCGCTCGGCCTCGTCGAAGGTGATGCCGAGCGTCTTCTGGATCTCCTCGGTGTACTGGTTGCCGCCCGAGGTGATGTCACGGGTGAAGACCGGCACCGAGCCGCTCATCACGTTCATGTTGATGACCGAGGCGCCCAGGTCGAGCAGCGCGACCGTCGTGTCGTCGCTCGGCTGGTAGTTGTGCTGGTACATGTTGCCGACCGCGAACGCGTCGACGTCCATCACCACGAGCGAGAGGCCGGACTCGGTGATCACGCTGATGTAGTCGTCGATCAGATCCTTCTTGGCGGCGACCAGCAGCACGTCCATCTGACCGTCGACGCCCGACTCGCGCAGGATCTGGTGGTCGATGTTGACTTCGTTGATGTCGAAGGGGATGTACTGCTCCGCCTCCCAGCGGATCGTCTCCTCGAGCTCGTCCTTGCTCTGCGCCGGAAGCGAGATCCGCTTCACGATCACCGAGTGACCCGAGACCGACGTGACCACGTCCTTCGCCTTGAAGCCGCCCATCGCGCAGGCCTCGGCGATCGCGGCGGAGATGGCGGGCGCGTTCATGAACGAGCCCTGCACGATCGCCTCCGGCGGCAGCAGCGCGAACCCGAACCCGCGCAGCCGGTAGCTGCCGCCGTGGGGTTCGAGCTCGACGGCCTTCACCTGGCTGGAGCCGATATCGAGTCCGATGACCGTTTTCTTCCCGAAGGAGAACATCGTCGATCCCGCCTCAGTTCCCGCCCGAGTGGGCGTCGCTGTTGTGTGTTGCCAGGAGATGGTCGACCGACCGGTCGCCGAACACCGAGTCCTTGTCGGAGACGCGCAAGCCCAGCGCGTGCAGGATCTTGCGCTTGGTGTCGAGGCGGCAGGTCTTGCCGGCTTCGACGCGGTCGATCGTGAGCGTCGACAGGCCGGCCTTTCGAGCCAGCTCGGCCTTGCTCATCATGAGCGCCTCGCGAATTCGCCGAACTTTGTTCCCAGACACTGAGATCCTCCGTTCCGAGCCGGCAGAAGAATCGAGTTCCGATCGGCGGGGCGAAAACGCGACTTGAGGCGCCGCGAACCCCAACTTGACGTCGCCCGCGCGCAAGCCGCGCGCGACGCCTCAGAACTCCTCGTCCACCGCCTCCTCGTCCTGATCCGAATCCGTGTAATCCTCGTCACGTTCCGCGGCGGCATCGCCCGACCCGGACTCAGGCCTCGGAGCGGTCGCCCGGGGTGCGCGGGCTCCGGCCGGCCGGGCCGCGTCGCTCGCGTTGGCGGGCGCCTCGTTCCAGCCCACGGCGAGCGAGTAGCTCTGCGTGGTCTTGCCGCCGTACGGGTCGGAGACGGCCAGCTCGATCGGGTAGATGCCCTTCGCGGTCGGCGGCACGCGCCAGGTCACGCGGCCGTTGACGATGTCGACGACCATGCCGGGCGGGCCCTGCACCAGCTCGTACTTGAGCGGCCGGTCGCCGTCCGGATCCTTCGCCGCGACCTCGTAGCTGTACTGCGCGGAGCCGGTCAGCGTGTAGTTGGGCTGGGTCGTGATCGACGGCGCCGCGTTCGCGACCGTGAGCGGCGCGGACGCGACCCACGGACTCGGGTCCGTTCCGTCGGTCGCGCGGACCTGCACCACGATCAGCTCGGCGCGGTGTCCGACGCCCGGCTCGAGCCGCGGCCCCGTCGCGTCCGCGAGCGGCTGGCCGTTGCGCAGCCAGCGGTACTGGAGCTCGACCGAGTCGCCGTCCTCGTCCACGACGTCGGCCTCGGCCTGCAGCAGATCGAGCGCCGTGGCGCGCGCCGGCGTGATGCCGACACGGCGAAGCGTCGGCGCGGAGTTGCCCAGGTAGAGCGGCGCGGTCTGATGCGAGACCTCGTCCTTCCCGTCGGTCGCGTACACGATCGCGTACACGCGATCGCCGCGCGCGAAGCTCGCGGCGGGCGCGTGCGTGTCGCTGAGATCCGGCACCAGCTCGCCGTTGCGGTACCACTCGATCGTCAGGTCGACGCGATCTCGGTCCGCGTCCTTGGCGACCACCACCACCGTGAGCGGATCGCTCGCGCCTGCCGGCGACGGCTCGAGCGCGGCCGAGACGATCTCGGGCGCCTGATTCCCGGCGCCCGCCGCCTGCGAGCTCGCGCCCGGCGTGTTCTCGACGCCAGCTTCGTCGCCCGATCCGCCGCACGCGACACAGAGAAGCGTGATCGCGCACGCGAAGACCCGCTTCATTCCGCCTCCCCCCGCGGAAGTCGGAGTGCTCCCGCGTAGATCAGCTATCGGAGCGCGGCGGAAGGGGATTGAGCGGCTCGATCGCGTACTCCTTGAGCTTGTACTGGAGCGCGCGAGCCGAGAGCTCGAGCAGCTGCGCCGCGCGCGTGCGATTGCCAGCCGTGCGCGCCAGCGCCAGGCGGATCAGCCGCTCCTCGAGCGCGCGGCCGTGGCGCTTGATCGACAGATCCTCGAGCGCAGCGGCGGGCGCGTCGTGCGGAGGCGGCGCTGGCGCCTCGGCGGAGTGCGTGGCTGTCGCGAACGGAAACAGCTCGCGCGTGACGCGCCCCTCCCTGGCGAGAATGAGCGCGCGCTCGAGCGTGTTCTCGAGCTCGCGCACGTTGCCCGGCCAGGCGTGCTCGAGCAGGGCCGCGATCACCTCGCGATCGAGCGGCGCCACCGCCTTGCCCATGCGCCGCGAGAGCGCGGCGAGCAGCTGATCGGCGAGCACCGGCACGTCCTCGCGCCGTTCGCGCAGCGGCGGAATGTGCAGGCGGAACACGTTCAGGCGATAGAACAGGTCCGCACGAAAGGTCCCCGCCTCGACCATCTGCTCGAGATCCCGCGCGGTCGCGGCCAGGATGCGCACGTCGACCGGGTACGACTTGGCGGCGCCGACCGGGCGCACCTCCTCTTCCTGCAGCACGCGCAAGAGCTTCACCTGCGTGGCGAGCGGGAGCTCGCCGATCTCGTCGAGGAACAGCGTCCCGCCGTCGGCCTCGCGGAACATGCCGCGCGCTTCGTGCTCCGCGCCCGTGAACGCGCCGCGCATGTGGCCGAACAGCTCGCTCTCGATCAGCGACTCCGGGATCGCCCCGCAGTTCACCGGCACGAACGGCTGCCCGGCGCGGTCCGAGAGCCCGTGCACCGCGCGCGCGACGACCTCCTTGCCCACGCCGCTCTCGCCGGTGACGAGCACGGTGGTCTTGAATTCCGCTGCGCGCTCCACGAGCTCGTAGATCTCGCGCATCGCGGGCGAGGCGGCGACGAGCCCCGCCTCGCGTCCGCCCTGCGAGAGCTCGCGGCGCAGCTGGCGGTTCTCGCGCCGCAGACGCTCGCGCTCCTCGGCCTTGCCGATCGCGAGCAGCAGCTCCTCGGCCTGGAACGGCTTGGCCAGGTAGTCGTAGGCGCCCTTCCGCACCGCCTCGAGCGCCTGCTCGACCTGTCCGAACGCGGACATCATCAGCACCGTCGCATCCGGCTGCGCGAGGATCAGCTCCGGCAGCACGTCGAGGCCGCTGCGCCGCGGCATGCGCACGTCGCACAGCACCAGGTCGAAGCGGCCGGCGCGCGCCTCGCGCAGGCCCTCGTCGGCGTCGGCCGCCTTGGCGACCTCGTAGCCCTCGTCCGCCAGGATCAGACCGAGACTTGTCCGGATCCCGTTCTCGTCATCGATGATCAGCGCGCGGCGGGTGGGCATGTCCGCCCGGCGTATCGGCCTCGGGCAGCACCAATCTGAAGCAAGTCCGGCCCGACTGACTCGTGACTTCGAGCCTTCCCCCGAACAGCTCGGCGATCCGGTGCGCGTTCCAGAGACCGAGCCCCGTGCCCTCGCCCGGCTCCTTGGTGGTGAAGAACGGATCGAAGATGCGCGGCTGGTCTTCGGGGTCGATGCCGGCGCCGTTGTCGATCACGTCGAAGGCGACCGCGTCCGGGGCGCGCCGCCACAGGTTGCTCGCGGACTCCGAATCGCTGCTGCGCCGCGCGGGCCGGGCGGGCGCGTGCGCGCGGCTCGCGACCAGCTCGATGCGCGCCAGCGGGACGCCGCGCAACGAGTGCGCGGCGTTCTCGATCAGGTTCACGAACACCTGGTCGAGCCGGCGCAGATCGACCTCGACCGGCGGCAGCTCCTCCGCGGCCGAGACCACCAGCTCGATGCCGGCCAGCAGCGGCTGCGGGCGCATGCGCTCGGCCATGCGCTCGAGCAGCGCGCGCGGCTCGACCCGCTCCAGCGCGAGCGCCTCGGGGCGCGACAGGTCGAGCATCTCGCGCACCAGCGCGCGCACGCGCAATGCCTCGTCGCCGATCAGCCCGGCCAGCTCGCGCGTGCGCTCGGAAGCGCTCTTCTCGCGCTGACACACCTCCGCGTAGCCCAGGATCGCCGCGACCGGGTTGCCCACCTCGTGCGCCACGCCCGCCGCGAGCTGCCCCAGGCTCGCGAGCCGCCGGCTGCGCGAGAGCGACTCCTGCGCCTGCAGCAGCGCCTCGCGCTCCTGCTCGAGCGACTCGGCCATCTGGTTGAAGCCGCGCGCCAGCTGCGCGAGCTCGGCCGGGCCTTGCTCCGCGATCCGCACCCGCAGATCGCCGCTCGCCACCCGGCGCGTGCCCGCGGCGAGCGCCGCCAGCGGCGACACCACACGGCGTCGCAAGAGCCACGCCCCGAAGCCCACGAACACCAGCGTCGCGATGAACAGCACCCAGGCGGCCGAGCCGATCACGGGCGCGAGCCGCCGCCACATCTCCTGGCCGCTCGCGCGCCCGACCAGGAAGCCGGACTCTCCGGCGGCGGTGTGCAGGCGGCGCACCAGCGTCACGTCCCCGGGCAAGAGCGTGGGCAGCTCGACCGCCTCGTCCGCCGTGCGCGCCAGCTCGAGCAGCGGGACCAGCTGCACGTCGTCGGGCGAGCGCGACGCCGCGGGGCCGGGCTCACGGCCGCGATCGTCGAGCACGCGGAAGTCCCCGCCGGAGAGCCGCGGGCCGCTCGCGCGCACGATCGCCGCCACGTCGACGAGCCGACGCGCGCCCGCGTCCGTCGAGCGCTCGAGGTGGCGCGCGCCCATGCGCAGGCGGTCGAGCGCCTCGTCGCGCACCGAGCGCGCGGCCAGACCCGTCATCACCACCGCCACGATCGCGAGTCCCGCGAACATCATCACGAACAGGTTCGCGACGATCTCGAGCTGGACGCCGCCCCGCAGGGTCAGTCCGCGCCGACCAGTCGTCCCCATAGTCCCGGCTCGAAGAGAAACACCAACCCCGCGATCGCCAGTGCCGGCCCGAACGGAATCCGCGTGTCCATCCCCTTCCGCTCGATCAAAAGCTTCGGAATCCCGTACGCCAGCCCGATGATCGAGCCCAGAAAGATGATCCCGATCGCCGCATAGGTTCCAAGCAAACTCGCGAGCATGGCGACGAGCTTCACGTCGCCGAAGCCGAGCCCCTGCTTGCCGCGCAGCCGCGGATAGACCTCGGCGATCAGCCAGAACGCGCCGCCCGCGATCACCACGCCGCGCAGCGCGTCCGCAAAGGGAACGCCGAGCGACGGCGCCACCAGCGAGATCACCAGCCCGAGCGCGAGCCCGGGCAGCGTGATCCAGTTCGGGATGATGAAGTGATCGATGTCGATGAAGATCACCGCGACCAGCGCGGCGGCGAGCGCCCACTCGACCAGCAGCCGCGCCGAGGGCCCGTGCGCGGCGAGCAGCGTCGCGAACAGCGCGCCGGTGAGCGCCTCCACCAGCGGGTAGCGCAGCGAGATGGGCGCGCGGCAGGCGCGACAGCGGCCGCGCAGCACGAGATACGAGACGATCGGCACGTTCGCCCAGCCGGGGATCGCGGCCTGGCACGCCGGGCAGCGCGAGCCCGGCCAGGCCAGCGACTCAGCGCGCGGCAGCCGCCAGATCACGACGTTCAAGAAGCTGCCGATGCACGCGCCGAACACGAAGGCCGCGCCCACGAGCAGCGGGAGCGGAGCGTCGAGTTCGTACATGGTGCGAGACGTTAGCGCGAGCTAACGGAAGTCGCGCCGTTGGAACAGGAGCGTCGCGCCCGACATGAGCACGAACGAGTACAGCCAGGCGTACAGCACAGCAAAGCCGACGCGCGCCAGGTCGATCGGCTTGCCCGCGCTCGCGTCGGCCTTGATGTCGAGCCGATCGAGGTTCGGCAGCGTCCAGTACAGCGCCTCGAGCAGCTCCTTCAAGCCGGGCATCTCGGACTTCGAGCCGAACGCGCGCAGGTCGGCGGAGAGGTGTCCGATGATCCAGAGCGCGATCGTGAACATGCCGGACAGATACGGCGTGGTGAAGCTCGAGAAGAACATCGCGATCGCCGTGACCAGCGCGAGCTCGCAGTAGATCAGCGCGATGCTCCAGACCAGCCCCATCTGGAACTCCGCGCCGGTCCAGACCAGCACGCCCAGGAAGCACGCGCTCATGATCGCGACCTCGACCGCGAGCAGCGTGAGAAGTCCTGAGTATTTGCCGAGCAGGAACTCCCAGCGCCGCACGGGCTTGGCGAGCATGGTGTAGATGGTCTTGGTCGAGAGCTCCTTGTGCACCAGATTGATGCCCACGAAGATCGCGATCAGCACGCCGAAGAACGAGATCGCCGACAGGCCGACGTCGCGGTAGATGCGGTCGTCCTTGCCGATCTGCACCTGCGCCAGCAGGATCGAGCTCGCGATCATCAGCGCCGCGAACAAGAGCAGGTTGTAGAGCAGCTTGTCGCGCACCGCCTCGCGGTAGGTGTTCGACGCCAGCACCCAGATCCGCCACAGCGCACTCATCGCGTCGCCTCCTGGCGCAGACCTTCCATGAGCAGATCCTCGAGGCTGCGCCGCTTGGGCACCAGGCTGCGCACGCGGCCGCCGGTGGCGCGCACGCGATCGAGCGCCTTCTCGGCCGCGGACTCGTCGCCGAACTCGAACAGGAAGCGGCTGCCCTGCACCACCGCGCGCCGCGCGGCGGACGCGAGCTCCGCGTGCAGCGCCTCGCCGATGCCCTCGACCACGAGCTCCGCGCCGACCATCTCCTGGCCGAGCAGCTGGTCGAGATAGCCCTGCGTGACGATCTTGCCGTTCAGGATGATCGCGACCTGATCGCAGATCACCTCGGCGTCCTCGAGGATGTGCGAGGAGAAGAACACCGTCTTGCCCTCGTCGCGCAGGCTCAAGATCAGGTCGCGCACGTCCTTGCGGCCGATCGGATCGAGGCCCGACATCGGCTCGTCCAGGATCACCAGATCCGGATCGTTGACGAGCGCCTGCGCCAGACCGGCGCGCTGGCGCATGCCTTTCGAGTAGCGCCGGATCTGGCGGTCCTCCGCGCCCGACAGACCGACGCGCGCGAGCAGCCGCGGAATGCGCTCGCGCCGCACGGCCTTGGGAATGCCGAGCAGCGCGCCGTGGAAGTCGAGGAACTCGCGCCCGCTGAGGTAGTCGTGGAAGAACGTGCCCTCGGGCAGGAAGCCGAGCCGCGCGCGGCTCTGCGGATCGGTGACCGGCAGGCCGTGCAGCCACGCCTCGCCGGCCGTCGGCATCATCAGCCCGGTCAGGATCTTGATCGTGGTGGTCTTGCCCGACCCGTTCGGCCCGATGAAGCCGAAGATCTCGCCGGACGCAACCGACAGGTCGATGCCGCGGACGGCCTCCACCGCCCGCATCCAGAAGCCGGTGCGGTAGGTCTTGCGAAGGGCGCTGGTGCGGATCACGGGGCCTTCCCCTCTGTGTGCGTGATGGGTCTGGGCAGGTTCAGTTTCATGACCTCGTACGCGAGGTCCGTCTTCGCGCGGCCGCCGGCGATCGCGTAGGCGCCGCCCTTCGGATCGCGCGGCTCCTTCGCGAGCATTCCGGCGGCGACCAGCTCCGCGATCGACTTCGGCTCACGCTTCCGCGCGGCGCGGAAGCTCTCGATCGCGGCGTCGATCAGGCCGAGGTCTCGGTTGATCCAGATGTCCCCGTAGCGCTTCTGGAGCTGCGCGCGGACTTCCGGCGTCTCCTCGTTCTGAAGTCGCGCGGCGATGAACTGCATGCCCGTCGACGGATCGCCGCCGTCCGAGTAGAGCCGGCTGATCAGGAACTGCAGGTAGCTCGGGCCGCCGAGCGCGAAGGCGCGCTCGATGTGCTTCGCCGCGATCGTGTGCTCGCCCTTCTCCATGAAGTACTGGAAGCCGAGCAGGAAATGGATGCGCCAGTAGTCGCTGTTGCCGGCGCCCTTCTCGAGCAGGCGGATCGCGGCGTCCGGATCGTTGCGCAAGGTGCCGAGCACCGAGGCCATCACGACGTAGGCCGACTCGAACTGTGGATCGACGTCCGTGACCAGGTCCGCGAGCCGCTCCGCACCCGGCCACTTGGCGAGCGAGGCGTGCTCGTCGCCGACGTAGTAGACGGTGCGAATCCAGAACAGGTCCGCGACCGCGCGCTCGTAGCCGAGCGAGAGGACACGCAGGACATCCCCATCGGGCAGAACGCCGACCTCGCCGTCGGGCGTGCGCTCGACGATGCGCGACTCGAGACCCTGGTTGGTGGCGTGCACGGCCCAGCCCGCGACGAGCAGGCCCGGCAGAAGCACCGCCTCGAGCGGAATGCGGATCAGACGCCCCACCATCTCGCAGGAGAAATCGGAGCGCGCTCCGACACGCTTTAGGCATTCCGCTTGCCGGTGCCGAAACGAAAGAGCCCGGCGGGACCGCGAAGCGATCCCGCCGGGCCATGATCAGAACGAACGGACCGGACTAGAAAACGTTGCGGCCCATGTCGTTCGAGTCGCACGGACCCACCTGGCCGAGCACGCCCAGGCCGGTGCCCGAGTCCACCGGGCCGCTCGCGCCACCGCCGCCGAGCACCGACGCGCCGCAGACTGCGCCCAGCGGAGCCTGGCCGCCAGCGGCCGCCGCCGCCAGCGGGACGCCCTGGATGTCGGGCTGGTTGATGCCCCACGAGTTCTGCGCGCCGTCGGCGTCGATGTCCGTCACCGCGGTCGCGTAGAACTGGTTCGCGGTGACGCCGTTCGCAGGGTCGACAGCCACGACGCCGGCGGCACTCGAGGCAGCCTCGAGCTCGTACGCGTAGTAGACGTCACCCTCGGGCTGCCAGCCGATCCAGCAGAAGCCGTTGCCGCCCGGAGCCCACACGGCGGGGGGGCAACCAAGCGGGTTGAACGGCGCCTTCTGCTGCGGCACGAAGCCGAGAATAGGCGTCGGCGGGAAGTCCATGTACGTGCCGGCCTCGGCGAAGTACGACTCCTGCGCCGTGCGGATGCCCGCCAGGTTGACCTTGCTCTCGCCGGCCTTCGCGCGAAGCTGGAACTTGATGAAGTTCGGGATCGCGATCGCGGCCAGGATGCCGATGATCGCCACGACGATCATCAGCTCGATGAGCGTGAAACCTTCACGCTTCTTCAAGTTGTGAATCACAGAGTTCATTGTCTCTCCTAGGCTTGAGTACCGTACTCGTAAATCGGAGCCCGGCTTCTGGGCTCCACTGCCCGAACGCCGGGCTGACCGAGGCATGAGCAAGCGCCGTGCCGCTCGCGAACTGCCGGTTCGCGCGCGCGCAGCTCGGCCTGCACGTGCCGGTCACGTTTGAGTGGACGGGCTCGAGCCCGTCCCTACGCGGACCGGTGTCGCCCGTCACCGGGTGACGTTTTGCGAGGGCTCGGGTGACGTTCTCCGTCACCGCAACGCGCGCCATCACGGCTCGCCGTCGTCCAGGTGGAGCTTCTCGAGCCGGTAGCGCAGCGAGCGGAACGTCACGCCCAAGAGCGCCGCCGCGCGCTTCTTCACGCCGCCGGCGCGAACCAGCGCTTCCTTGATCAGCGAGGTCTCGTACTCGGCGAGCAGCGAGTCGAGCGCGACGCCGTCCGCGGCGATGCGCTTCTCCGGCGTGGTCTCCGCGGGCCGCCGCACCGTGGCCGGCAGGCACTCGAGCGTGATGCGCGACGTGCGCGCCAGCGTGACCGCGCGCTCCACGATGTTCTCGAGCTCGCGCACGTTGCCCGGGAACGCGTAGGACTCGAGCGCCGGCAGCACCTCGGGCTCGAGCTCGCGCACGTCCTTGCCGAGCTCAGCCGAGAACTTCTCCATGAAGTGATGGATGAGCTGCGGCAGATCCTCGGCGCGCTCGCGCAGCGGAGGCAGCGAGATCTCGATCACGTTCAGGCGGTAGAACAGGTCCTCGCGGAAGCGCCCCTCGCGCACCTCCTGCTCGAGCCGCCGATTGGTGGACGCGACGATGCGGACGTCGACGTGGATCTCGCTGGTGCCGCCGACGCGCTGGAACGCGCGCTGCTGGATCGCGCGCAGCACCTTCACCTGCAGCGACAGATCCATGTCGCCGATCTCGTCGAGGAAGATCGTGCCGCCGTTGGCGACCTCGAACAGACCGGGCTTGTTCGCCGAGGCGCCGGTGAACGAGCCCTTCACGTGGCCGAACAGCTCGCTCTCGAGCAGGTTCTCCGGGATCGCGCCGCAGTTCACCGCCACGAACGGCGCCTCGCGGCGGTCGGACAGATTGTGGATCGCGCGCGCGATCAGCTCCTTGCCGGTGCCGCTCTCGCCGGTGATCAGGATGTTCGCGCGGGTCGGCGCGACCTGGCGCACCAGCCCGAAGATCTCCTGCATGCGTGCGGTCTTGCCGACGATGGTCGGGATCGCGCTCTGATCGCGGAGCTGCAGGCGCAGGCGCTGGTTCTCGCTAGCTAGGTCGCGCTTCTCGAGCGCCTTGCCCACCACCAGCCGGATCTCGTCCACCGAGCAGGGCTTGGTCAGATAGTCGTAGGCGCCGTGCTTCATGGCCTCGACGGCGGACTCGGTCGTGCCGTGCGCGGTGATCAAGATGACGGTCGTCTCGGGCGCGAGCTGGCGCACCTGGTCGAGCAGCTCCAGCCCCGACATGCCCGGCATGCGCACGTCGCTGATCACCAGATCCCAGTCGTCGCTCGAAAGCGCGACCAGCGCCTCGGAGGCCGAGCCACACGCGCTCGTGTCGTGACCGTCGCGCTGCAGGAGGATCTGGAGGAACTCCTGCATGCTGGTCTCGTCGTCGACGATCAGGATCCGCGCCAATCCCCCACTCCTGGAAGGCCGATCGGATTCGCACGCCCTGCGCTTGAGATCAGGCGCTGGGCAGGAACACATGCACGGTCGTGCCCTTGCCCGCGGCGCTTGCCACCGCGATGCGTCCGCCGTGGGCTTCGACCACGCGCTGCACCGTCGCCAGACCCAGGCCCGTGCCCTTGGGCTTGGTGGTGTAGAACGGCTCGTAGATGCGCTCGAGCGCGTCGGGCGCGAAGCCGCAGCCGCGATCCTCCACGCAGATCTCGAGCGTCGAGAGCGAGCCCGCCGCGCGCGCGCGCACGCGCACCACGCCGTCCACCGGCTCGCTCTGCGCGGCGTTCAGCACCAGATTCCAGAACACCTGGCGGAGCTGGTCCGAGTTGCCGAGCGCGCGCAGCTCCGGCGGCACGTCGAGCTCGAGCGCGATGCCGCAGCTCGCGTCGCGCTGCACGAGCTCGCGCAGCTCCTCGAACAGCGGCAAGAGCGCCACCGGCTCGAAGCGCCCCGGGCCGGGACGCGCATAGGTCAGGAAGTCCGTGACCAGGCGGTTCAGGCGCGCGGTCTCGCGGCGCACGATCTGCGAGAGCGTCGCCGAGTTGCGGTCGCCGCTCGGCAGGTCCGCGGTGAGCAGCTCGATCGCGCCGGACAGCGAGGCGAGCGGGTTGCGGATCTCGTGCGCGAGCCCGGCAGCGAGCTGGCCGATCGCGCCGAGCCGCTCGCTGCGGCGCAGCTCCTCCTCCATCTCGACCACGCGCGTCAGGTCCTGGAAGATCACGATCGCGCCGTCCGCTGCGCCCGCGGGATCACGCAGCACCGACACCGACATGCCCAGGTGCAGCTTGCGGCCGTCGCGGCTCTCGAAGCGCACCTGCATGCGCTCGTGGCGGCTGGCGGCGTCGACGGTGCCGAGCGCGGGAAAGAGCTGCTCCAGCCGGCAGCCGATCACGGCGTCGGCCGACCAGCCGGTGATGCGCTCCGCCTCGCGATTGAACGAGCTGATCACGCCCGCGCGGCTCACCGTGAGCAGCCCCGAGGAGACGTTGTCGACGATCCGGCGGTGGATCTCGCCGAGCTCCTGCAGCTCGCGGCGACCCGCCTGCACCTCGACCGCGAGCCTGCGCGCGAGCAGCGCGACGGCCAGGAACGCGACCGAGTGACCGATCACCGACACGCTCGCCTCGTGCCGGTTGACGACCTCCGCGCGGTCGAAGGGCGGCAGCCAGCCCACGACCGGGCCCCACACCACGATGCTGTACGCGACCACCGCGCACGCGCAGGCCAGCACCGCCCCGCGCGCGCCGAGCGTGAGCGCCGCGTACACGATCCAGACCAGGAACAGGAAGCCGAAGATCGAGCCCGCGCCGCCCGAGCTGTACACGAAGCCCGAGACCAGCAGCGCGTCGCCGACCAGCTCGAACAGGTGCACGCGCGGCGACTGGCTCCAGGCTGCGAGCGCGCCGTACGCGAGCGCGAGCAGGAAGCCCGCCAGCACCAGCGCATACAGCGCGCCGAGCTCGCGCTCGGAGTACGCGTCGCCGCCGCGCAGCTGCGTGAGCACGCACAGCGTGAGGATCGCCGCGAGCGCGGCGAGCCGCGTCGCGAACGCGCTCACCGGCAGGGCGGTGCGTCGCGCAGCCGCGCGCATGCGCGCTAGCCGACGGCGTCGGCGATCTTGAAGATCGGCAGGTACATCGCCACGAGCAGCGCGCCGATCGAGCCGCCCAGGCCGACCATCAGCAGCGGCTCGAGCAGCGAGGTCAGCGCGTCGACCGCGGTGTCGACCTCGTCGTCGTAGAAGTCGGCGATCTTGCCGAGCATGGCGTCCATGGCGCCGGTCTGCTCGCCGACCGAGATCATCTGCACGACCATGCCCGGGAACACCTTGGAGCCCTGCAGCGGCTCCGCGATCGTCTTGCCTTCCGCGATCGAGCCCTTGGTGCGCAGGATCTCGCGTTCCACGACCACGTTGCCCGCGGTGCGCGCCACGATCTCGAGCGCGTCCAGGATCGGTACGCCCGACGAGAGCATGGTGGAGAGCGTGCGCGAGAAGCGCGCGACGGCCACCTTGCGCAAGAGGCTCCCGAAGATCGGCGCCTTCAGGAACACCGCGTCGAGCACCGCCCGGCCGCCCGGCGTGCCGTAGACGCGCTTGAACGCGAACACGAACACGACCACCCCGGCGATCATGTACATGATGTAGCTCTGCATGAAGTGCGAGACGTTGATCACCATCTGCGTGGGCGCGGGCAGCACGCCGCCGAAGTCCGCGAACATCTTCTCGAACACCGGGATGACCTTCACGAGCATCACCACCACGACCAGGATCGCGATCACGGTGACCGAAGCCGGGTAGACCATCGCCGACTTCACCTTGCGGCGCAGCGCTTCGTTCTTCTCGAGGTACGCCGCGAGCCGGTTCAGGATCGTGTCGAGGATGCCGCCGACCTCGCCGGCCGCGACCAGGTTCACGTACAGCCGGTCGAAGACCTTCACGTGCTTGCCGAGCGCGTCGGAGAACGTCGAGCCGCTCTCCACGTCCGACTTGATCTGCAGGATGATCTTCTTGAACGCGGCGTTCTCCTGCTGCGTTCCCAGGATGTCGAGGCACTGCACCAGCGGCAGACCGGCGTCGATCATGGTCGCGAACTGGCGCGTGAACATGACCAGGTCCTTGGTCGTCGGCTTCTTCTGCAGCACCGGGAAGATCTCGGTGAGATCCTTGGGCTTGAGCTTGACGGTGGTCGGCGTGATCGCCTGCGCGCGCAGCGTGGCCATCGCGCCGTCTACGTCGTTGGCGACGATCACGCCCTTCTTGGCGAGACCGTCGCGCGTCTTTCCTGCCCAGTTGAATGTCGGCATCGTGCCCTCCCGCTCGCGCGGCTAGCTCGCCCTCTGTCTCGCGCGGAGTCCCGCGTTCCCGTTCGTGATGATGTTCGTCAGCTCGTCCGGATCGGAGCTGCGCATGAGCGCGTCCTCGTGCGAGATCAGGCGGCGCCCGTACAGGTCGGCGAGACACTGGTTGAGCGTCTGCATGCCGAACTTGTCCTGGCCGATCTGCATCTGCGAGTAGATCTGGTGGATCTTGTCCTCGCGGATCAGGTTGCGGATGGCGGCGTTGGGAACCATGACCTCGAGCGCCATCACGCGGCCGCCGCCGGTCGCGCGCGGGATCAGCGTCTGGCTGATCACGCCCTCCAGCACGAACGAGAGCTGCGTGCGGATCTGCGACTGCTGGTGCGCGGGGAACACGTCGATCACCCGGTTGATCGTCTGCACGCACGAGTTGGTGTGCAGCGTGGCCAGACACAAGTGGCCGGTCTCCGACACGGTCAGCGCCGCCTCGATCGTCTCCAGGTCGCGCATCTCGCCGACCAGCACGACGTCCGGATCCTGGCGCAATATGTAGCGCAGCGCCGCCTTGAAGCTCTGCGTGTCGGCGCCGACCTCGCGCTGGTTCACCACGCAGTTCTTGTGCGCGTGCAGGTACTCGATCGGATCCTCGATCGTGATGATGTGGTGATTGTTGTCGGTGTTGATCTTGTCGATGATCGACGCCAGCGTGGTCGACTTGCCCGAGCCCGTCGGCCCCGTCACCAGGATCAGGCCGCGCGGCTTCTGCGCCAGCTTCTCGACGATCGGCGGCAGGCCGAGCTCCTCGAAGGTCAGGATCTTGAACGGAATGGTTCGAAACGCCGCGGCCACCGCGCCGCGCTGCACGAACACGTTCGCGCGGAAGCGCGCCAGGCCCTTCACGCCGAACGAGAGATCGAGCTCGCTGTTCGCCTCGAAGCGGTGCTTCTGCGAGTCGGTCAGGATCGAGTAACAGGCCTGCTTGGTGTCCTGCGGCGTGAGCGGCTCCATGCGCAGCGGCACGAGGTGGCCGTCGACGCGAAGCTGCGGCGGACTGCCCGTCGTCAGGTGCAGGTCCGACGCGCCCTTTTCGATCATCGCCTTCAGGAGCTGGTGAAGATTCGCCATCGTCTTCCTAATCGTCCCGGGCGGACACGCGGAACACCTCCGACAGAGTCGTTCCGCCCTCGAGGACCTTGTTGAGGGAACTGCGCCGCAGCGTGTTCATGCCGCCGCGCATCGCTTCGCGCTTGATCTCCGTGGAACTAGCGCCGTTCAGCACGAATTCCTTGAGCGTCTCGCGCAGGACCATGACCTCGTAGACGGCGATGCGGCCCTTGAAGCCGGTCTCGGAGCAGTTCTGGCAGCCGGAGCCCTTGACGGGTCTGCACTTGGCCGCCTCCGCCGGCGTCAGTCCTGCCTGCTCGAGGTCCTCCTTGGAGACCGTCGGGTCGTCCTGCTTGCAGTCGGGACACACGCGCCGCGCCAGGCGCTGCGCCACGATGCAGTTCACCGAGCTCGCGACCAGGAACGGCTCGATGCCCATGTTGAGCAGACGGTTGATGGTGCTGGGCGCGTCGTTGGTGTGCAGCGTCGAGAGCACCATGTGACCGGTGAGCGCGGCCTTGATCGCGATCTCCGCGGTCTCGAAATCGCGGATCTCGCCGACCATGATGATGTCCGGGTCCTGGCGCAGGAAGGCGCGCAGCGCGGCTGCGAAGTTCAGCCCGATGTCCTCCTTCATCTGCACCTGGTTGATGCCGGTCAGGTTGAACTCGACCGGGTCCTCGGCGGTGGAGATGTTCTCCGAGGTCTTGTTCAGCTCGGAGAGCGCGGAGTACAGCGTGGTCGTCTTGCCGGAACCGGTCGGCCCCGTGACCAGCACCATGCCGAAGGGCTGGTGGATCGAGGTCTTGAAATCGGCAAGCTGCGGCTCCTCGAAGCCGAGCTTGGTCATGTCGAGCTGCAGGTTCCCCTTGTCGAGGAGACGCATGACGATCTTCTCGCCGAACAGCGTCGGCAGGACCGACACGCGATAGTCCATCTCCCTGCTCTTGCCGAGCTTCAGCTTGATGCGTCCGTCCTGCGGCAGGCGGCGCTCCGCGATGTCGAGGTCAGCCATGATCTTCATGCGCGAGGTGAGCGGGTTGCGCAGCTTGCGCGGCGGGCGCATGACCTCGTAGAGCACGCCGTCGATCCGGTAGCGGACGCGGAAGTCCTTCTCGTACGGCTCGACGTGGATGTCCGACGCGTTCTTCTTGATCGCGTCGGTCAGGATCAGGTTCGCGAGCTTGACGACCGGCGCGTCCTCGACGGCCCTCTCGAGCTCCTCGAGGTTGGTGTCCTCGCCGCCGACCAGCTCGAAGTCGCTGTCGTCGAAGCCGGCCATGACCTCTTCGAGGCCCTGGCCCTTGTCGTAGTAGTGCTCGATCGCGCGCCGGATCGACGTCTCGGCCGCGACCACGACTTCGACGTTGTAGCCGGTCAGGAACTTGACGTCGTCGATCGCGAAGATGTTGGAGGGGTCCGACATCGCGATGATCAGCGTCGAGCCCGCGCGATTCACGGGCAGGATCGTGTGCTTGTTCGCGACCTCCTCGGGGATCAGCGCGATGACTTCCGCGTCGACCTCGAAGTCGGAGAGCTCGATCGTGGGAACGCCGTACTGACCCGAGACGGTGTCGGCGATGGTCGACTCGTTCACGAAGCCGAGCTTCGAGATCTGGTAGCCGACGCGCGTGCCGCTGGCCTTCGCCTCTTCCTTGGCGCGGCGCAGCTGCTCCTGGGACAGAAGATTCTTCTGTACGAGGAGCTCGCCGATCCGATCGTTCAACGCACCCCTCCGCCGCAGCCCATCTGGTTCGCGCGGACTCGCGAGAAGACCCGGGTTTGCGTTGGGTTATCGGTGGGGTTCGGAGGGAGCTTTACCGAGCCGCGGGCCGATCAGCTCGCCCAGACGGGCGCCGCTTTGTGCGGCGATCACCGAGCCGATCAGGGTCACCGGGATCCAATACGAGAGGTGCACGACGGTGCCGTAAGCCACCGCCACGGGACGGCTCACGCCGAACAGGCCGAGCGCCTCGCGGCAGGCGAAGTGGAACACGCCGAAGAAGCCCGGGGCCGAGGGGGCGGCCACCGCCAGTGCCACGAACACGTTGGTGGTGAAGGTCGCGAGCAGCAGCTGCCGCGGCGCGAGCTCGATGCCGAAGGCGAACAGCCCGAGCAGGAACGGCGCCGGCAGGACCACGCCCCAGAGCAGCGCGCTGTGCAGGACCACGCGCAGCGAGGCGCGCAGACCGCGCAACCCCGCCAGCCCGCGACACACTTCGGAGACGAGGTCCATCACGCGCTCGCGCAGCGCAACCGGGAACGGGCGCAGCAGCGCGTCCACGAGCGTGAGCGTGCCGGTCTCGTTCACGCGCAGCGCGACGATCAGCGCGATCGGCACGCAGGTGAAGGCCGCGAACACGACCGCACCCGAGCTCACCCAGGCCGGCATCGCGTTCGCTTGCACGAGCAGGACGATCCCGCCCAGCAGCGACACGCAGGTGAAGTCGATCGCGCGCTCGAGCACGAGCGTGCCCACGGCCGCCGCGCCGCGCACGTCGGTCTCCTGCGCGAGCAGCCAGGGCCGGGCCAGCTCGCCGAGCCGGAACGGCAGCACGTTCACCGCCATGAACGCGAGCGCGGTGGCGCGGAACAGCGCGCGCAGCGGCAGCGGCTCGGGCGCGAGCGACAGCGACAGCCAGCGCCAGCGCACCGCGCGCACCCACAGGCCGAGGATCTGGAACGGCACCATCGCCAGCACGAGCCAGGGATTGGCGTCGGCGATGTGCGAGGCCACCTCGCGCAGATCGACGTCGTGCAGCGTGTAGGCGATCGCGGCGATCGGAATCGCCATCCCTGCCCAGATGCGCCAGTCGAGCGCGTGGCGGAGCCAGCCCGGCTCGGGGCCGCGCGGTTCGTTCACGGCGCTCAAGCGTCTCCGGCGTGCAGCACTCGGCGCGCCTGCGCGGCGTCGAGCGCGATCTGTCGCGCGAGCTCGTCGGGACCGCCGAAGCGGCGCTCCGCGCGGATGTGCGCGTGGAAATCGACGGCGATGCGCCGGTCGTAGAGATCGCCCTCGAAGCCGAGCAGGTGCGACTCGACGAGCCTGCGTCCCGGCTCGAAGGTGGGACGCACCCCGATGTTGGTCACGGCCGGGTGCGAGGCGGCGCCGAGCCGCTCGCCCTCGAACAGCCGCACGCGCGTCGCGTACACGCCGTTCGCGGGCACCAGCTCGCTCTCGTTTGCCAGGTTCGCCGTCGGAAAGCCGAGCGTGCGACCGCGCCGATCGCCCTCGACCACGCGACCCAGGATCGTGTAGGGGCGCCCGAGGCAGAGCGTCGCCTCGGCGACGTCGCCGCGCAGCAGCGCCTCGCGCACGCGCGTGCTCGACACGTCGCGCTCACCCGCCCGAACCTGGTCGATGATCTCCACGCGGATGCCGTGCGCGGGCGCGCTCGCGCGCAGCCAGTCGCCGGACCCCGCCCGGCCCTTGCCGAAGTGGAAGTCGCGGCCGACGAAGACCTCGGCCGGCGCGATGCGCCGTGCGATCACCTCGCGCAGGAACTCCTCGGGCGCGAGCGCGGCGAAGGCGTGCGTGAACGGCTCGCGCACGAGCGAATCGATCCCGAACGCCTCGAGCTCGCTGCGGAGCTGCTCCCAGGTCATCAGCCGCGGCTGCGGCTGATCGGGAAACAGCACGCGGCGCGGATGCGGGTCGAAGGTGTACAGCGCGGAGGGCCGGCCCAGCGCGCGGCTGCGCGCGAGCACCGCGTCGAGCAGCGCCCGGTGTCCGAGGTGGAGTCCGTCGAAGTTCCCCACGGTGAGCACGCAGCCGCGCACGGATCCGTGAAGCGCCTCGCTCCCCTCGTAGACCTGCATGCGGACTGATACTTAGGGACTCCCCCCGGGGCTTGCAACGGCCGCGGCCGGCCTCTGCCTGTCCAGGAAGGGGCGCTATGCTCGCCCGCGTGCGCATCATCGCCCGCCACCTGCTGCTCGAATTCGCACAAGCGTCCGCGGGCGTCTTGCTCGGGCTCTTGGTGATGTGGGTCGCGGCCGACGTCCTGCTGCACATCGACGAGCTGGCCGGACACGTCGCCCGGGGCATGCGCGCGGTGGCGCTGCGCGCCTATCCGGTGCTGCCGATCGCGGTCCCGATCGCCTGCGTCGCGGGCGTGGTGCTGTGCCTGTCGCGCGCCTCGCGCAGCTCCGAGATCACGGCGATCCGCACCGGCGGCATCCGGCTGCAGGCGGCGCTGCTGCCGATCCTGATCGGCTGCGCAGCGATCGCGCTCGGGATCGGCGTCTTCGAGGACCGCGTGCTGCTGCCCGCCCGCACGGTTCTGGAACGGGGTCAGATCGAGGACGGTTCCGAGAAGGTGCGCATGCCCGAGCGCCGGCTCGGGCGCTGGTGGTTCGCGTCCGGCGCCTCGATCTTCTCCGCGTCCGAGTACGACGCGGAGGAACGCGTGATGCGCGACGTGACCGTGTTCCTGTTCGACGACGAGCGCGCGATCCGCGAGCGCCTCGACGCGAAGAGCGCGGCGAACCTCGACGGCGACACCTGGGAGATTCGCGACGCGAACGTGCTCGCGTTCCCGGCCGCCGGCGGCATCGACCGGCACAGCGCGCCAGCGGTGCGGCTGGACCTGGGCATCAGCGGCCGCGACATGGAGCGCGCCTCGCGTCCGCCCGCGGGCATGACGCTGCATCAGCTCGCCAAGCAGATCCGCAAGAGCGCGGGCGACGCCGTCGAGGTCGCCAAGCTCGAGCTCGCCTTCCACAGCCGGCTGGCGCAGCCGTTCGCGGTGCTGATCGTGGTGCTGCTCGCGATTCCGTTCGCGGCCGGGGAGTCGCGCGACGAGTCGCTGCCGCGCGCGCTCCTGCGCTCGTTGCTCGCGACCGCCGCGTTCTGGCTGGCCTGGACCCTCGCGCTGCTGGTCGCGCGCAGCGGCGTCGTGCCGCCGCCGGTCCCGGTCTGGGGCGTCACGCTCGCGGCGCTCGCGGTCGGCTACCTCCGCTTCCGCTCGATCGAGGAGTGAGCCTCAGGGTTTGGGCTGCGCGGGCTTCGCGGGATCGAACAGGTACTTGAGGAAGCTCGACTTCGGCGACAGCACCAGCATCGTCTCGGGATCGAGCGACTTGCGGTACGCCTCGAGGCTGCGCACGAAGGCGTAGAACTCCGGGTCCGCGCCGTACACGTCGGCGTAGGTGCGCGCGGCCTCCGCGTCGCCCTCGCCGCGCAGGCGCAGCGACTCGCGCTCGGCCTCGGCCAGAATCACCTGGCTCTCGCCCTCGGCCTTCGAGCGGATGCCGCGCGCCTGCTGCTCGCCCTCGGCGCGGAACTTCAGCGCGAAGCGGCTGCGTTCGGTGCGCATGCGCTCGTAGACGCGCCCGACGTTCGCTTCGGGATACAGCGTGCCGCCGATGCGCACGTCCACGACCGCGACACCGAGCGGCTCGAGCGCAGCGGCCGCGCTCGCCGTGATCTGGCGTTCGACCTCGCCGCGCCGACCCGAGAGCAGGTCGCGCAGGGTGTGCTGGTTCACGGTCTCGCGCACCTCGCTGTAGGTCAGCTCGTCGATGCGTTGCAGCGCCGCTGCCTCCCCGCGGTTGGACTCGAAGAAGCGCTGCGGCTTCGCGATCCGCCAGATCACGTAGTAGTCCAGGTCCACGAGCGTCCGGTCGACCGTGTTCAGCGAGTGCGGAGTCGAGTGGTAGTGCAGGTTGCGCCGGTCGTAGCGGTAGAGCTCGTGCAGGAAAGGCACGCGGAAGTACCAACCCGGCTCGGTCAGGTTCGCGCGGTTCAAGCTCACGCCGAACACGCGCGGCTCGGGCTCGTTCAAGAGCGTGCGGAACGCCTGCTCGCGCTCGTCCAGGATCACCACACAGAACAGCGACGCCACCGCGACCGTGAGCACGACCAGCAGCAGGGAGATCCAACGGCTCATGGCTTGCCCCCGCGCCGCTCGAGCGGCAGGTAGGGCACGACGCGCTCGCTGGCACCGTCCTCCATGATCACCTTGTCCATGCCGGGCAGGATCTGCTCCATGGTCTCGAGGTACAGCCGCTCGCGCGTGACCGCGGGCGCGCGCTGGTACTCGACGAGCAGCGACGAGAACTTCAGGACCTGGCCCTGGGCCTCGAGGATGCGCTGCTCGCGGTAGGCGCGCGCCTGGTTCAGCGCCTCCTCCGCGCGCCCGCGCGCCTGCGGCACGACCTTGTCGGCGTAGCCCTGCGCCTCGAGCACCGCGCTCTCGCGATCCTGCGCCGCGCTGGTCACGTCGGCGAACGCCTCGCGCACCGCCGCCGGCGGATCGACGTCCTGCAGCTGCACGCTCTGCACATGCACGCCCGCGTGGTACTCGTCGAGCAGCTTCTGCAGCTGGAGCCGGATCTCGTCCTGGATCGGACCGCGCTGGGTCAGCACCAGGTCGACGGGATTGCGCGCGACCACCGCGCGCACGGTGGCGCGGGCGGTGTCGCGAACCACGTCCTCGCGCTCCTCGGAGCGGATGCCGAACAGCCAGGCGCGCAGGTCGCTGATCCGGTACTGCACGACGAAGTCGACGTCGACCAGGTTCTCGTCGCCGGTGAGCATCGCCTTCTCCTCGGGGTGCTCCTCCACTTCCGCGGGCGGACCGAGCGACTTCGTGCGGTAGCCGAACTCCTCGCGCAGCGTCGTGGTGACGCGCTGTTTGAACACGTTCTCGATTCCGCGCGCGTGCCACAGGAAGCGGCCGGGCTCGACCGTGCGCTCGTAGCGGCCGAGCCGGAGCACGACGGCCTGCTCGTCGGGCGCGACGTCGTAGAAGCCCGTCGCGGCCCAGAATCCGAGCGCGACCAGGAGGACCAGGACCGGGAGCACACGCACGACTCGCATCGCCGGATCGGGCCCTACGCCTTGGGCCGCTCGCGCCCGGCCGCGAGCAGCGGGGCGAGCAGATCGATCGGGATCGGGAACAGGATCGTCGAGTTGTGCTCGACCGCGATCTCCGAGAGCGTCTGCAGATAGCGGAGCTGCAGCGTGTAGGGCGACTGCACCATCACGTCCGAGGCCTCGCGCAGGCGCTGCGACGCCTCGAACTCGCCCTGCGCGTGGATCACCTTGGCGCGCCGCTCGCGCTCGGCCTCGGCCTGCTTGGCCATCGCGCGCTGCATCTCCTGCGGCAGGTCGATGTGCTTGATCTCGACCGCGCGCACCTTCACGCCCCAAGGATCGGTGCCGCGATCGAGCTCGCTCTGGAGCTGGTGGTTGATGCGCTCGCGGTCGGCCAGCAGGTGGTCGAGCTCGCACTGGCCGCACACGCTGCGCAGGGTGGTCTGCGCGAGCTGCGAGGTGGCGTACAGGAAGTTCTCGACCTTGATGATCGCGTTCTCCGGGTGCACGACCCGGAAGTACAGCACCGCGTTCACCTTCACCGAGACGTTGTCGCGCGTGATCACGTCCTGCGGCGGAACGTCCATGACCACCTCGCGCAAACTGACCTTCAGGAGCTGATCGATCACGGGAATCACGATGCGCAGTCCCGCGCCCTTCACCACCTGGTAGCGGCCCAGCCGGAACAGCACGCCGCGCTCCCACTCGGCGAGCACGCGCACCGACGCGAACAAGAGCGCGAGCAGCACGAACAGCGCGATCGCGATCGGCATCATCCCTCTACCTCCCCGAAACTTCGCCCGCGGCCGCGCGTCGCACGCGCAGCTCGAGGCCGTTCACCGACAAGATGCGCACTCTCTCGCCCCGGCGCACGGGTGCGTCCTCGGCCACGGCCTTCCAGAGCTCGCTCTGGACCAGCACCAGCCCCTCGGGCGCGAGGTCGGTGTCGACGACACCGATCTCGGTCGCCAGCTGCTCGCTGCCCGAGAACTGCGGTCGGGCCTGCGCGCGCCCCACGGTCCAGGCCAGCACGCCCAATACCGCGGCGAGCGACGCCACCGCCGGGAAGATCGCGCGCCAGAACGGCAGGGCCAGGTTGGTGAGCTCGGGCACGCGGAACACCAGCCACGCGCCCCAGGCGAGCGCCACGATCCCGACCGTGAACAGCAGCCCGAAGCTCGCGACGTGGATCTCCGCCACCAGCAGCGCGATGCCGCCGATCACGAGCAGCAGCCCCACCCAGTTGAACGGGATCACCTGCAGCGCGGTCGCCGCGAGCAGCAGGCAGATCGCGCCGAGCACCCCCGGCACGATCAGGCCCGGATTCTGCAGCTCGACGTAGAGCCCGAGCACGCCGAGCAGGAACAAGAGCCCCACGATCTCGGGATCCGCGATCACCGCGAACACGCGGTTCAGGAAGTTCATCTCGATGCGCTCGACGCGCGCGTCCTTGGTCGCGAGCGTCACCTCGCGACCCGTCACCGACACCTTGCGCCCGTCGATCTTCTGCAACAGATCCTCGAGGTCGTTCGCGATCAGGTCGATCACGTTGCGCTCGAGCGCCTCCTTGGCGTTGATCGCGACCGAGCGCCGCACCGCATCGGCGGCCCACTCGACGTTGCGCTTGCGCTCCTGCGCGATCGCCTCGATGAACGCGGTCGTCATGTTCTCGACCTTCTCGTCCATGAAGTCGCCCGGCCGCGGCGAATCGGACTTCTCGCCCTCGGCGGGCTCGGGCCGGCGCGGATTCGAGCCGCCCAGCGACACCGGGTGCGCGGCGCCGATCGTCGCGCCCGGCGCCATCGCGGCGACGTGGCCGGCGAGCGTGATGAAGGTTCCGGCCGACGCCGCCCAGGCGCCGCGCGGCGACACGAACACGACCACCGGGATGGGCGCGTTCAGGATCGCGGTCACGATGTCCTTGGTGCTCGAGACCAGGCCGCCCGGCGTGTCGAGCTCGATCACCAGCGCGACCGAGCCGTCCGCGCTCGCCTGCTCGAGCGAGCTCTCCACGTAGTCGCCGATCGCGGGATTGATGCCGCCGTCGATGCGGATCACCTTCACGCTCTGCGCGCCCGCGAGCGCCGGAGCCGCGATCGCGAGCAGCGCCACGAGCGCGCGCCCGAGCGGGCCCGTCATCGTCTTCGCACCTCGAGCACGCGCTCGAGGATGCGCGCGGCGACCTCTGATTTCTGCGAGATCGGCACGCTGCGCACGTCCTCGGGCCCGGGCCCGACGATCAGCACCTCGTTGCGATCCACGTCGAAGCCGATGTCGGCGCGCGAGACGTCGTTCGCCACGATCAGGTCGCAGCCCTTGCGCGCGAGCTTGGCGCGCGCGTTCGCGAGCAGGTCGTCGGTCTCGGCCGCGAAGCCCACCACGGTGCGGTTGCCGCGCAGCTTCACGACCTCGGCCAGGATGTCCGGGTTCTTCACCAGCGAGAGCGTGAGCGTGTCGCGCTTCTCGCGCTTGATCTTCGCGCCGAAGGCCTGCTCGGGCGCGTAGTCCGCCACGGCGGCGGCCAGGATCGCGATGGTCGCGCGCGGCAGCGCCGCGAGCACGGCCTCGCGCATCTCGAGCGCGGTCTCGACGTCGATCCGCTCCACACCGTGCGGTGTGGGGAGTGCGACCGGACCGGAGATCAGCACGACCTCGGCGCCGCGCCGCGCGGCGGCCTCGGCGATCGCGAAGCCCATCCGGCCCGAGGAGCGGTTGGTGATCACGCGCACCGGGTCGATCGGCTCCGCCGTCGGCCCCGCGTTCACGAGCACGACCTCGCCGCGCAGCACGGGCTCGGTTCCGCACTGCTCGACGGCTGCGACGATCGCGTCGAGCTCGATCAGCCGTCCCTCTCCGATCCAGCCGCAGGCGAGCTCGCCCTCGCCCGGTCCGACGATGCGCGCCCCGCGCTTGCCGAGCGTGTCCAGGTTCGCTTGCGTCGCGGGGTGCCGGTACATGTTCACGTTCATCGCGGGCGCGACCACGAGCTGCGCGCGCGTGGCCAGCGCCACCGTGGTGAGCAGGTCGTCGGCGATGCCGTGCGCGAGCTTCGCGAGTACGTTCGCGGTCGCGGGCACCACCGCGAACACCTCCGCCCAGTCGGCCAGCTCGATGTGCGAGATCTCCGACTCGGCGGACGCCTCCAGCAGCTGGTGGCGCACCGGCGCGCCCGAAAGCGCCTGCAGCGTGATCTCTGATACGAACTCGAGCGCGTGCGCGGTCGCGACCACGCGCAGCTCGTGTCCGCGCTGGCGCAAGAGCCGCACCAGCTCACACACCTTGTAGGCGGCGATCCCGCCCGAGACTCCCAGACAGATTCGGCTCATGGGGACGCGGCTCCCGAGTCGCTGCTCACGAGACGTACCTCACGGAGGACCCCCGCCTGTTGGAAATTCCCTTGGAATTCCAGGGATTTCCGTCCAACGTAGCCCGGCCTTCCCGAGCCTGTCAAACCGCCCGTCAGTCCCGCGCCCGGGATCCCGAACGAATAGACGGGGAGAGGTCCCTCTCGGAGCAGACAGGCGATGGAAACGCAGAGCGCCCTGATGGGAGCGGTGGCCGCGCTGGTTCTGCTCGCGCTGTTCCTGTCGCTCCGGCAGGAAGCCGCGGCGCGCCGCTTCGCCGCGCTGACGCTGGCGTATCTGCTGTGGTGCGTGGGCAGCGCGGCCTCGGATCTCGGCGCGAGCTACGCGCGGGCGCTCGCGGATCTGGGTCTGGTCGCGGCCGGTCCGCTCGCGGTCCTGGTCGCCGCCACGCTCGCGGGTCGCGCTTCCGCGCTGCGCCGCTTCGCGCCGCTTTTGATCGTGCTGCCGATCAGCCTCGCGGCCGCGATCGTGCTCTCCGGCTCGCCGCCCGTGGCGCTGCACTTCGCGGTCGACGGGCTCGCGTTCGCGGGCGTCGCCGCCGGCGCGGTGACGCTCGCGCGCTTTGCGCCGAGCCCCGACGACTCCGACTCCCCCGACGCCCGGCGGCTGCGCTACCTGGTCGTCGCGCACTCGATCGTGGTCGGTGGCGCGCTGCTCGACATCGCCATGTGGCAGCTCGGCCTGCCGCGTGTGGCCGCGCTGCTGACGCCGCTCCTGTACCTGTACGCGGGCTTCCTGCACCTGTCGCAGGTTCGCGTCGCGGATCTGCGACAGCTGGTCGGCAACACGCTGGCGCTGGCGGTGATGGCGGTGGCGGTGGCCGGCTTCTTCGCGGCGATCCGGATCTGGGTCGGCGAGCGCGTCGACCTGTTCGTGTTCAACGCCTTCGTCGCCTCGTTCGCGCTGCTGCTCTTCTTCGCGCCCATGCGCGACCGCATCCAGAGCGCGATCGAGCGCCGCTTCGTGGCCAGCAAGCTCGCGCTCGAGAAAGGCCTGCGGCCGCTGCGCGACCGGCTGAAGCACATCTTGACGCTCGACGAGCTGCTCGAGGAGCTCTTGGCCGCGCTCGAGAAGGCGGACCTGTTCCGCGCCTCCTCGATCTTCCTGCGCGACGACGCGACGCTCGGCTACCAGCTCGCCGGCAGCATCGGCCTGCCGACACGCACGCGTGTCAGCCTGCTGTCGGCGCCGGTCTGGGTCGCGGCGCTCGAGGAGGTGGCCGTGCTGCAGCGCGACGAGCTCGAGCGCTGGCGCGACGATCCCAAGAACGAGAACGACCGGCTGCGGCTCGAGGCGCTGTGCGAGACGCTCCGCGATCTCGACGCCGACCTGGTGCTGCCGCTGCGCGCGAAGGCGCAGGTGGTCGGCTTCTGGACGCTCGCGGACGCGCGCCCGCAGGAGTCGTACTCGACCGACGAGCTGCGGCTCCTGCGCGCGGTCGCGGACCAGATCGCGACCTCGATCGAGAACTCCAAGACCTTCGAGCGCCTGCGCGCGCGCGACCGCTTCGTGTCGCTGGGCGAGATGGCGGCCGGGCTCGCGCACGAGATTCGCAATCCGCTGGCCGCGATCCGCGGCGCGGTCGCGGTGCTGCAGCAGCCGAGCGACGAGAAGTCGGTCGAGCTGTGGACCGTGATCATCGAGGAGATCGCGCGGCTGAACCGCGTGGTCGAGTCGTTCCTCGACTACGCGCGGCCCGCCACGCGGCGCGCGACCATCCGCGACGTCGGCGCCTTCGTGAAGAGCTGCGTCGAGGCGGTGTCGCGCTCGAAGGGGCGGCCGGGCGTCGAGCTCTCGCTCGACATCGAGCCGGGGCTCCTGCCGCTGCACGCGGACGCCGATCAGCTCGAACGCGTGGTGGTGAACGTGGTCCAGAATGCCTACGAAGCGATCGAGGCCGACGGCCGCGTGCGCGTGGCCGTGCGCCGCGCGCAAGGCACCGGTCCGTACGACACCTGGCTCGAGATCGCGGTCGAGGACGACGGTCCCGGCATGAGCGACACCACGCTCGAGCGCGCGTTCATCCCCTTCTACACCACCAAGAAGGAGGGCACGGGTTTGGGGCTCGCGCTCTGCGAGCGCCTGACCCGCGCGCAGGGCGGCACGATCCAGCTGCGCTCGCGTCCCGGTGAGGGCGCGAGCGTGCTGATCCGCCTGCCCTACCCGGTGCCCCCGGCGTCGGAAGCGGAGGGCGCGTGAAGCCCTCGCGCTGCGTGCTGATCGTCGAGGACGAGGCGAACATGCGCCGCGTGCTCTCCGCGCTGCTCGAGCGCGACGGCTTCCGCACGCTCGAAGCGACCGACGGCGGCGCCGCGCTCGAGCTGCTCGCGCGCGAGCCGGTCGATGCGATCCTGACCGACCTGCGCATGCCGCGCATGAACGGGCTCGAGCTGCTCGAGGCCGTGCGGCTCGCGCACCCCGAGATCCCGGTGGTCATGCTCACCGCGCACGGCACCGTCGGCAGCGCGGTCGAAGCGCTCAAGCAGGGCGCGTTCGACTACCTGACCAAGCCCTTCGATCCGGACGAGATCCGGCAGGTGATCGAGAAGGCGGTCAGCACGCGCCGGCTCGCCTCGCACGAGATCCGCCTGCCCGGCGACGAGGACCCCGAGCCGCTGCTTTCCGGCGACAGCGTCGCGCTGGCCGAGGTGAAGCACGTGATCGAGCGCGTCGCGCCGACGCCCGCGACCGTGCTGATCACCGGCGAGAGCGGCACCGGCAAGGAGATCGTCGCGCGCAGCCTGCACCGCGCGAGCACGCGCAAGTCCGGACCGTTCATCAAGATCAACTGCGCTGCGATTCCCGAGGGCCTGCTCGAGAGCGAGCTGTTCGGCTACGAGAAGGGCGCGTTCACCGGCGCGGTCGGCCGCAAGCCCGGACGCTTCGAGCTCGCCGACGGCGGCACGCTGTTCCTCGACGAGATCGGCGAGATGCCGCTGGCGGCGCAGCCCAAGCTCCTGCGCGCGATCCAGGAAGGGCGCTTCTACCGCGTGGGCGGCACGGACACGATCCACGTCGACGTGCGCCTGGTGGCGGCGACCAATCGCGACCTGCGCGAGGCGGTGCGCACCGGGCGCTTCCGCGAGGATCTCTTCTACCGGCTGCACGTGGTCCCGATCCACCTGCCGCCGCTGCGCGACCGCCCGGAGGACATTCCGGGGCTTTCGCGGCTGTTCCTGGAGCGCTTCGCGGCGAAGCTGCACCGGCCGGTGACCCGCATCGACCCGCTGGCGATGGACATGCTGCGCGCGCATCCGTGGCCGGGCAACATCCGCGAGCTCGAGAACGCGATCGAGCGCGCGACACTTCTGTGTGACGGCGCGGTGCTGATCGCGCGCGATCTGCCGCCCGAGGTGCAGCCGCCCACGCCGCGGATCGCCTCGACCACCGAGCCCACGCCACTGCGCGAGCGCATCCGCGCCGCCACCCAACGCATCGAGCGCGACGCGATCCTCGAGGCGCTGCGCATGACCGAGGGCAACGTCACGCGCGCCGCGCGCAAGCTCGGCCTCTCGCGCCGAGGGCTCCAACTGAAGATGAAGGAGCTCGACATCGACAGGTCTTAGCGGGGCCCGGCGCGGCGCAGCCGCGCCCCGTACCGGCGGGGCCCGGCGCGGCGCAGCCGCGCCACCCGCACTTCGCTTGCCTTCGGCTCGCTGCGCGCGAGCGCGATGCGCTCGCTTGCCGGACGCTCCGCCACCACCTCGAGGAAGATCAAGGAATGCTCGTGGAGTCCTCGCTCGTGTCGGCTCCGCGCACCTCCGCGCGGGGCGGCGGCGCCGCGCTGACGAGGGAGGGTCGAAGGTCCGCCGGAGGGGACCCCCCGAGGAAGCGCAGAGCCGCCGCCCCGCGCTCCGGGCTCCGGGCTCCGCGCTCCGGGCTCCGGGCTCCGCGCTCCT
>JBBDXF010000053.1:56453-153106 GCA_040902485.1 Myxococcota bacterium
GCCCCGCGCTCCGGGCTCCGGGCTCCGCGCTCCGGGCTCCGGGCTCCGCGCTCCTACCGCTTCGGTCCGAGCTTTTCCTTGAGCTTCTTCGCGACGGACTCCGGCACGAACTCGGAGACGTCGGCGCCGAACTTGACCAGCTCGCGCATGCGCGAGGCGCTGACGTAGAACCAGCGTTCGCTGGTCATCAGGAACACGGTCTCGAGCTCCGGGAACATGTGGTGGTTCATCAGCGCCATCTCGAACTCGTACTCGAAGTCGGCCAGCGCCCGCAGCCCGCGCAGCACGATGCGCGCGCCGATCCCGCGCACGTAGTCGACGAGCAGGCCGTTGATCACGTCGACCCGCACGTTCGGAAATACGCTCACGGCTTCGCGCACCAGCGCCAGGCGCTCGTCGAGCGTGAGCGTGCCGCCGCTCTTGGACACGTTCTCGGCCACCGCGACCACGACCTCGTCGAACAGTCGCGAGGCGCGCGAGATCAGGTCCAGGTGTCCGTTCGTGATCGGATCGAAGCTGGCCGGGTACACCGCGATGCGTCGCTCGGTCATGCCAATGCCTCATTTGCGGCGGCCGCGTCGGCCGTGGACTCCCACCAGTCGAAGGCCGTCTCGCCGTAGCGCTTGCTTCCGCACAATCGCAGATGCACCGAATTCTCGCCCGCCTGGTCGCGCGCCGAACGCTCGACCACCACCACGGCGTCGGGCTCGAGCATGGACGCGAGCGCGTCGTCGGCCAGCAGCTTCGCGCGCGCGCCCGACTCGTAGGGCGGGTCGGCGAGCACGAGGTCGAAGCTGCCGAGCTTGGCCCGGAGCGCGCGCAGCCCGCGCTCGAGATCCGCCTCGACGACGCGCGCGCGGTCGGAAAGCTCCAGCTCCTCGAGATTCTGGCGCAGGACCCGCAGCGCGCCGCGCGCGCGCTCGACGAAGATCGCCTCGCGCGCGCCGCGCGAGAGCGCCTCGATGCCGAGCGCGCCCGTACCTGCATAGAGATCGAGCACGCGCGCGCCGCCGACGTGACTCGGGCCGAGCCAGTCGAACAGCCCCGCGCGGGCGCGATCGGAGGTCGGCCGCGTCTCGCGGCCCGCGACCGTGTGAAGGCGCCGGCTCCGCAGCTCCCCGGCAACGACGCGCATCGACACTCGCCCCCGTATCGCGACTCGAACGATCGGGACCGTATCAGCATGCGCATGAAGCGGCAAGCATGGCAAAAAACGTCTTGAACCGTCGCAAGGCTTCGCTAGCATGCCCCGCGCGCGATGACATTGGACGGTGTAACGAGTGTTCCCCGTGCCAACCATCGAGTCGGACCTGGCGAGCAGCTGAGCAGCACGGATCGACGGAAACCCCTCGAGGAAAGCGAAACGAAAGGAGCCTTGTATGGCAGGACGGACGGCCAAGAAGAGTGCGAAGACCCAGAACGCCGGGGTTCCGAAAGCGGTGCTCGAGAAGCAGAAGAAGCTGATCCCGATCCGCCTCGCCCAGGTCCGCGGTGATCGCTCCCAGCGCTCCTTCGCCCGCGAGCTCGGCGTGTTCCAGCAGAACGTGAACCGCTACGAGAGCGGCACCACCCCCCACGCCGACTTCCTGATCACGCTGGCCGTCCGCGAGGGCATCTCGCTCGACTGGCTCCTGATGGGAAAGGGACGGGCGAAGAAGTGATCGCCCGGCTCCGCCCGCGGCGGAGCACCCGTCCGACCCACGATTTCCCTGGTTGGGAAGCGCGCTTCCTCGCACCCTGGGGAGCGGTGCGCGCACACGCGTGCGCAGCTCCCGCTCCAAGCCCGGCGAGCTTGCTGGCGACGCCGGCGTGTCCGTCGCGCGCGGCACGGAACTTGTAGTCCCCTCCCGTCGCGAGCCCGACTCGCGGGGAGGAAGCGGATGCGCGTATTGCTGGGGGCCCTGGTGGTCCTCTTCAATCTGGCGGACAACGCCACCACCTTTCTGTGTCTGCGCGCTCCGGTTCCCGGCTTCGAGGTGATCGAGGCGAATCCCGCGGCGGCCTGGCTGTTCGACGCGATCGGGCTGCGCCAGGGGCTGGTGCTCGAGATGCTGATCACCAGCGTCGCGATCGTGTTCCTGGTCGGAACGAGACGCATCTCGCAGCGCGTGAAGCTGGCGCTGCTGGTGCTGCTGGCCGCCCTTCCGCTGTGGGCGGCGGTGAACAACTGGCAGGTCATCCAGGCCACGAACCTGCCGATCGCGTGGAGCTAGTGCGATGAAACGACTCGTCCCGTTCGTGATCGGATTCGCGCTGTGCGGGGGTCTCTCGTGCGCCGTGCGCCCGCTGCCCGACCGCGAAGCGGTGCTGCCGCCGGTCCCGGCCGAAGCGGCGTCGGCCTCGAGCGACGCCATCGACGAGGTCGAGGCGCTGTTCGCGCGGCACCTGACGGGCCTCGCGCCCTTCGAGGTCCGGCGCGCGGCCGAGGCGCTGATCGCGGAGTCGAAGCGCCACCGGATCGACCCCGCGCTCGTGCTCGCGGTCATGCACACGGAGAGCGGCTACTACAACTTCGCGCGCTCCTCGGTCGGAGCGCTCGGCCTGATGCAGATCATGCCCGCGACCGGCGAGATGCTCGCGCGCGAGGCCGGCATCGCCTGGACCGGCCCGGACCTTTTGTTCGAGCCGGAGGTGAACCTGCGCCTGGGCACGCGCTACCTGTCGCTTCTGTACGCGCGCTACGGCGACTGGAACCAGGCGCTGGCGGCGTACAACTGGGGGCCGGGCGCGATCGACAAGCGGCTGGCCGAGGGCGAGAGCCTGCCCGTGCAGTACACCAACCGCATCTACGCGCGGCTGGCACGCCAGTAGCGGTTCAGGCGCGGCTGGAGCCGCTCAGGGTGCCGAGGCGGCCGCTGCCGGCTCGGTCGGCTCCGGCGTCACGGCGCCCAGGCTCGCGACGAACACGTCGATCGCGGCGTCCACGTCCAGCGAGTTGCCGCGCGCCCCGTTCACGAGCAGCGAGAACACCAGCCACTCGCCCGCCTCGCCCGGCACGACACCGGACAGTGACGCAACGCGTTGCAGGTGGCCGGTCTTCGCGCGCACGGCCGTGGTGACCTCCTCCATGCGCGTCTCGAGCGTGCCGTCGCGGCCCCCAATCGGCAGCGAGGCGAGGAACTCGGGACCGTAGGCGAAGCTCGCGGCGCTCGAGCGGATCAGCGCCGCGAGCGAGGACGGCGCGATCCGATCGCGCGGCGAGAGCCCGGAGCCGTCGGCGATCACGGTACCGCCCGCGAACGCACCGATCCCGCGCAGGTGATCGCCGAGCGCGCGCACGCCCTTCTCCCAGCTTCCGGGCGCGCCGTAGACCTCGGCGCCGAGCAGCTTCGTGAGCTGCTCCGCGACGAAGTTGTTGCTGTACTTGCCGAGCAGGCGCACCTGCAGCGCGACCGACTCGCCCTTGAACTGCAGCAGCTCGCGCGCCTCGACCGGCGTGGGCCCGAAGCGCACGCGGGTGCCGACGCGTATGCCCTGCGCCTCGAGCTGCGCTCGGAGCAGAGCTGCGGCGTAGCGCTCGGGCAGCGCGACCGCGCGCCAGAACGTCGCCGGCTCGCTCCCCGCGGGTACGGACCCGGTCACCCGCACGCTCTCGCCGGTGCCGTCGGGAAGCACGTCGACGTCGAGCCCGAGCTTGCCGCCGCCGCGCAGCGTGAGCGCCTCGGCGAGCGTCCGGAAGTACGGCAGCGCCGGCGCGAGGCGAACCTGCGCCGCCTCGCCCACGCGCGCTCCGGGCGCGACCTCGATGCGGAAGCTCGAGTAGTTCACGCTGAAAGGGCTGGTCGGTGCGTAGTACGCGCGCGAGGTGACCGGCTGCCAGTCCGGGTGGAAGTACGAATCGTCGAAGTAGCTGTTGTCGATGCCGAGCCCGCCTGTGATCTCGCGGATCCCGCGCAGGCGCACCTCCTCGGCCAGCTTCCACAGCGACTCGGAGACCAGGCTCGGATCGCCGCGCCCCACCACCCAGAGCGTGCCGTCGAGCACGCCGTCCGCGAGCTCGCCCTCGATCCGGATCGGCGTCTCGAAGCGGTGCGACGGTCCCCAGTGGGCGAGCGCCGCCGCCGCGACCAGCAGCTTCTGGTTGGAAGCGGGCACCAGCGCGGTGTCGGGCGCGTGCGCGAGCAAGCGTCGCCCGCTCGCGAGCTCCTCCACCAGCACGCCCACGCGCGCACCGCGCAACGCCGGCGAGCGCACCAGGCGATCGAGCGCGGGCGCGAGGTCGGCCTGGTCGGCGCGCGCCCCCGCCGCGAGCGCGAGCGAGAGCGCGGCCAGAGCGAGTGCGCGCGGAATGGCAGCCACGGCGCGCGAACCTAGGCCACTCGCTCACGCCTTGCCGCCCCGCGCAACCCCCTCCATCCTGCAGCCTCGACTCGGGGGGCGGATTGGAGCGAGCGAGGTCCTGGCTCGAACGGCAGCATGGCCGTGTGCTGCGCGAGCTCGTGCCGCTGCCAGGCGGGGCCGGTGCGCGGCGCTACTGGCGCGCGCACTTCGTCGACGGCACGAGCGCCGTGCTGATGCATGCTCTGCCCGAGGATCCCGCGATCCTCCCGCCCGCACTGCGCGCAGAGCGCGCGGAGATCCCCTTCGTCGACGTGACCGCCTTCCTCGCCGGCCACGCGCTGCCGGTGCCGGAGATCTTCGCGGTCGACACGCGCGAGCGTTGGGTACTGCTCGAGGATCTCGGCGACACGCACCTGCTCGACCTGGAGAAAACGGAGCGCGCTGCGCGGCTCGACGAGGCGATCGAGCTGCTCGCGCGCGTGCACGCGATCCCGCGCAGCGCGGCGCTGCCCTTCGAGCGCGCCTTCGACGAGACCTGGGTGCGCTTCGAGCTGCGCACGTTCGCCGAGCACGGGCTCGACCCCCGCTGGCACGCGGCGCTCGCGCCCGAGCTCGACGCGCTCGCGCGCGCGATCGGCGCGCTGCCGCGCGTGCTGAGCCTGCGCGACTACCAGAGCCAGAATCTGATGATCGACGCCGCGGGCCGGCTGCGCCTGCTCGACTACCAAGACGCGCTGCACGCGCCCGCGGAGCTGGACCTTGCGGCGCTGCTCTTCGATTCGTATCTCGAGCAGAGCGACACCGAGCGCGCCCGACGCCTCTCCCGTTACTGGACCGCGCGCGGCGCGCGTCCCGACCCGGCCGCGTTCGCGCTGCTGGTCGTGCAGCGCAAGTGCAAGGACTACGGGCGCTTCCGCTTCGTCACGGAAGTGAAACACGACGCGCGCTACGCGCCGTTCGTGGCGCGCGCGCGCGCGGCGGTGCTGGGCGCCCTGCCCGGTCTGCCGCCGGGTCAGCGGCGGCTGGCCGGGATCCTCGGCGAAGCGCTCGAAGCGGCCGGCGCGTGAAGGCGATGATCCTCGCCGCCGGGCTCGGCACGCGCATGGCGCCGCTCGCGCGCGCGCTCGCGAAGCCGGCCCTGCCGGTGCTCGACGTGCCGGTCGCCCTGCGCCTGGTGCGCGCGCTCGCCGAGCAGGGGGTCACACGCGTCGTGGTGAACACGCACGCCCACCCCGAGAGCGTGCTTCGGGCGCTCGCCGACGCGCCCGTACCCGTCGACTGGATCGAGGAGCCGGAGCTGCGCGGCAGCGGCGGCGGCGTGCGCGGCGCGCGCGAGCGGCTCGACGGCGACGAGCCGTTCCTGGTCCTGAACGGCGACATGTGCCTCGACCTCGACGTGACCGCGCTCGTGGCCCGACACCGCGCGCGAAAGGCGCTGCTCACGCTGGCATTGCGCGACGATCCGCGCAAACGTGAGTTCGGCTCGATCGGGTACGATGTTCACGGCGATGTGCGGCGTATCACGGAGCGAATCGACCTGGGCGGCGAGAAGGGGTCCGGTCTGTTCATCGGGGTGCAGGTGATGGAGCCCACGATCTTCGCGCGCATGCCGGCGACCGATCGCTTCGAGATCGTGCCCGAGGTGTGGGTGCCGGCGCTTCAGTCCGGCCTGCGCATCGCGAGCTGGGTCCAGCCCGCGGGCGCGCGCTGGTGGCCGGTCGGCTCGCCGCGCGAGCTGCTCGACGCGAACCTGGACGAGCTCGACGCCGCTTCGCGCGGCGGAGCTGTCCTCGTCGATCCGCAGAGTCGCGTCGCGGGCACGCTGGTCGGTCCGGCGTGGATCGGCGCCGGCGCCGAGATCGAGGCCGGCGCGACGATCGGACCGCGCGCCGTCGTGAGCCGCGGAGCCCGCGTCGCCGCCGGCGCGCGCGTCGCGGACGTGCTCGTGCTGCCCGACGCGCGCATCGCGGGCGGGGCGCAGCTCTCGCGCGCCGTCGCGTTCGCCGATGAGGTCTGGCGAGATGGCTGAGATCGTCTTCGTCGGCACGGGGGACGCGTTCAACAGCGGCGGCCGCCGCAACAGCGCGATCCTGGTGCGCGACGCGGGCCACTCGATCCTGCTCGACTGCGGGCCCACCACGCTGGGCGGGCTGAAGGAGCTCGGCGTCGATCCGCTCGAGATCGACGCGATCGCGCTCAGCCACTTCCACGGCGACCACATCGCCGGCGTCCCGTTCCTGCTGCTCGACTACCTGTACCAGCACGAGCGCGAGAAGCCGCTCGAGATCCTCGGCCCGCCGGGCGTCGCCGACTGCGTCGCCTCGCTCACGCGCGCGTACGGCTACCACCTGGAGCGCGAGCGCCGCTACGCGCTGCGCTTCCTCGAGTTCGTGGTCGACAAGCCCGCCGAGGTCGCCGGCTTCCGCGTCACGCCGATGCCGGCCGTGCACCAGGAGCACACCTGCCCGCACATGCTGCGCGTCGACGCCGAGCGCCGCTCGCTGGTGTTCTCGGGCGACACGGGCTGGCACGACGAGCTGCCCGAGAAGGTCGGCGACGTGGATCTGTTCATCTCGGAGTGCGTGTTCTTCGAGGCCGAGTTCGCGTTCCACCTCTCGCACCACCGACTCGACCTCGAGCGCGCGCGCTTCCGCTGCGGTGCGATCCGGCTCACGCACCTCGGCAGCCAGGTGCTCGAGAACGAGTCGCGCGTGCGCTTCGACACCGCGCACGACGGGATGAAGCTGCAGTTCTAGCTTTGTGCCTGGCGCGCGGGCGGCCTAGCGGAACGCGTCGGGCGGGCAGAGCGTGCCGAGACAGACCGCGCGCGCGGCGCCGGTCGCGGCCGGCAGGTTCGAGGGCATGCCGATGCTCGCGCAGTGGCCGAGCACCGCGAACGTAATCGCCTCGAGCGCGCCGCTCGGCACGCCGTGCGCGTCGGTGGTCTCGACCCGCGCGGGCGCGAGCTTCGCGCGCAGCCCCTCGACGAGCGCGGGGTTGCGCACTCCGCCGCCGTACAGGATCCAGCGCTCGACCGGCGCCGGGAAGAACGCGCGCGCCGCGCGCACGATGCTCTCGACGGTGAGCCGCGCGAGCGAAGCGAACACGTCGTCGGGCGTGCCGCCGCGCGCGAGCACCGCGTCGCGCGCGCGCTCGAAGAACTTCTCGTCGAACAGCTCGTGGCCGGTGCTCTTCGGCGGCCGGAGCGCGAAGTACGGATCGGCGAGCCAGGCTTCGACCAGCGCCTCGTGCGCTCGGCCGCGCAGGCTGCGCGCGCCGTCGCGGTCGAAGCGCTCCGCGCCGCCGCTCGCCCAGCGCGCCGCGCGGTCGAGCAGCGCGTTGCCGGGTCCCGGATCGAACGCGAGCACGCGCGAAGGGTCGCGACCCGGCAGGTAGCTCACGTTCGTAAAGCCGCCGATGTTGAGCAGCGCGCGGCTCTCGCCGTCCTTGGCGAAGCGATGGAAGTGGAAGAACGGCGTGAGCGGCGCGCCCTGCCCGCCGGCCGCCAGGTCCGCGCGCCGGAAATCCGACACCACCGGCCGGCCCGTGCGCTCGTGGATCAGCGCGGCCGCGCCGATCTGCAGCGTTCCGCGCACGTCGCGCTCCGGATAGTGCCCGACGGTCTGACCGTGCGAGGCGATGCCGCGGATCTCGCGCAGGTCCACACCCGCCTCGCGCGCGACGCCGAGCGCGGCCGCGGCGAAGCGCTCGCCGAGCGCGACGTCGAGCTGCACCAGCGCGCGCAGCTCGACCGGACCATAGGCGAGCGCGTGGATGCGCTCGCGCAGCGCCTCCTCGATCGGCTCGCCGCGGAACGCGACCAGCTCGACCTCACCCGGATCGCGGCCGATGCGCACCAGCGCGGCGTCAACCGCGTCCGCGGACGTCCCGGACATCAGACCGATCCAGAGCACGCTCCCCCCTTGTCGCGCCGAGCTCGAGTCGCACGCGCCGGGGCGGGTCAGCCCTCGGTGCGACGCTCCGCGCGCGTCTTGTCCGGAATGATGGCCGAGTCGACGATCGCCGGCACGCTGCAGCTCGCGAGCAGCGCGCTGCGATCGGCCGGTCGCATGCCGGTGAAGCGCATACCCATGCCCGCGCTCGGCCCCTTCTTGCCGCCGTAGCCGCGGCACCAGCGCACCTCCGCCTCCGAGCAGATGCGCGCGCCGTTCGCGCCAGCCAGGTGCAGCACCAGGTTCAGCCGCGTGCCGGGGGGCCGCGGCGCCAGCGACTGCACGAACACGCCCGTTTCCGACAGGTTCGCGGCGTAGCCCAGGAAGTGGGTGCGCTTCTCGCCCTCACGCGCGCACTCGATGCGCAGCGGAGGCCGAAGCAGCTTGCGCTTGGCCGGACCGGAAGGAGCCATGCGTGGGCTTCATCGGCCGAATCGACGCGGCCCTTGACCCCGCTGTCGCCGGTCAGGCGTTGCTGTCTCACCCCGTCCCACGCTCGGAGCCCGGCCGTCTGGTAAGCTCGGCCGCGATGGCTTCCCGCACGGACGAACGCTCGCGAGTACTCGGTGGTCTGCTCTGCTTCGGCGCGATCGCCGCGGCGGCGCTGTTCCTCGCCGGCGTGCTCGCGCGCAGCTACTGGGCGCTGGCGATCCCGGTCACGGTCGTGGTGCTGTTCGTGCTGGGCCTGGTGAGCTGGATCGGCTGGACGATCGCGACCGTGCAGGTGGAGGCCGAGGGCGAGCGGCTCTCCGCGAGCGGCAGCGGAAGCGGCGGCGCCGGCGGCGCGACGCGCGGGGACGCCAGCGCGGACGAGAACACCCCGAGCGAGAGCTGAGCCGGATGCGGATCGCCCTGCTCACCTACCGGGGGAACATGTTCTGCGGCGGCCAGGGCGTGTACGCCGCCGCGCTCGCGCGCGGTCTGCATGAGCTCGGCCACGAGCTGCATGTGATCGCGGGACCGCCCGCGCCCGAGCTCGCGCCCGGCATTCCGCTGCACGTGATTCCGAACGAGAACTTCTTCGCCCTGCCCATGGCCGACGCGCTGCCCAAGGACAACCCGTTCCGCGCGCTCACGCCGGGCAATCTCTGGGAGCTCGGCCTGACACGGCTCGGTGTCTTTCCCGAGATGACCACGTTCGGCATCCGGCTGCTGCTGCGCTGGCGCGAGCTGCAGCGGAAGCACCGCTTCGACGTGGTGCTGGACAACCAGTCGCTGTCCTGGGGCCTGCTCGCCCTGCAGGCGACCGGCATCCCGGTGGCGGCGATGGTCCACCACCCGCTGCACATCGACCGCATCGCCGACTTCGAGCTCGACCCGCGCTTCCGGCGCAAGTGGAAGCGCACGCTCTACTTCCCGCTGCTCATGCAGGAGTTCGTGGTGCCGCGGCTGGCGCGGATCCTGACCGTCTCGAACGCGTCGGCGGTCGAGATCGAGCGCTACTTCCGCGTGCCCGAAAAGGAGATCTCGGTCGTCTACAACGGCACCGACGCGGAGGTCTTCCGGCCGCTCGACCGGCCCAAAGAGACCGACCTGATCTTCATCGGGCGCACGGAGGACCGCAAGAAGGGCGTGCCGTACCTGCTCGAGGCGCTGGCGCGCACGCCCGGGCACGTGACGCTCAAGATCGTCGACGGCCGCATCCCCGACGACGGCCTGGTGCCGCGCAAGCTGCGCGAGCTCGGGCTCGAGAAGCGCGTGGTGCTGGTGAAGCGGATGCTCAGCGTCGAGGAGTTGGTCGAGCAGTACTCGACCGCGCGCATCGCGCTGGTGCCGTCGTTCTTCGAGGGCTTCGGCTTCCCCGCCTCGGAGGCGATGGCCTGCGGCCTGCCCGTGATCGCGACCGTGGGCGGCGCGCTGCCCGAGGTGGTGGGCACGAGCGGCGAGACCGGCCGGGTGGTGCCGTTCCGCGATCCCGAGGCGCTCGCCGATGCCGTCACCGAGCTGTGTAGCCTGCCGCACGAGCGCGTGGCCGAGATGGGACTCGCCGCACGCCGGCGCGTCGAGCACGTGTTCTCCTGGCGCGAGGCCGCTTCGCGCACGGCCGACGTGCTGGCCGAGGTGGTCCGTGCTCACCGTCGACCTCGATAGGCTCGGCCTCCGCCGCGACGACTGGCTGCTCGACGCCGGCTGCGGTGGCGGGCGCCATTGCTTCGGCGCGCTCGACCGCGGCGTGCACACCGTCGGCCTCGACCTCGACGTGCCGTCGCTGCGCATCGCGCGCGCGGGCATCCACGAGCGGCGCGGGCGCGCGCCCGAGAAGCTGCACGGCGGGGTGCTGCAGGGGGACGTGTTCCACCTGCCCTTCCGCGACGCGAGCTTCGACCGCGTGATCTGCTCCGAGGTGATGGAGCACGTGCACGACTACGCGGGCGCTCTGCGCGAGCTCGTGCGGGTGCTGCGGCCGGACGGCACGATCGGCGTGACCATCCCGACCGCGATCACCGAGTGGTTCTACCTGGCCGCGACCCGGGCCTACTTCGAGAGCCCCGGGGGACACATCCGCGTGTTCCGGCCCCGCGACCTGGCGCTCGCGCTCGCGCGCGCCGGCGTGCGCGTCGACGGGGTCGGCTTCGCACACGCGCTGCACTCGCCGTACTGGCTGGTGCGCGCGGGGCTCGGGCTCGACGACGAGACGCCCGGACCCACGCGGGCGCTGCGCGGCTTCCTGATCCGCGCCGCAGTCTCCAAGCTCTGGACCCGCGTCGAGCACGCGCTCGACCGGGTCTGGCCCAAGAGCCTGGTGCTGTACGGCACGCGCGTCGCCGCGGGGCGCAGCGAGGTCCGGCAAGCGCAGCGCGCTGCGAGCGGAACGCGAGCGGAGTCGGGTGGCGCGGCTTCGCCGCGCCGGGCCCCGTAGGATGCGCATCGCCTTTCTGTGTTACCGCGGGAACATGAAGAGCGGCGGCCAGGGCGTGTACCTGCACGCGCTGACGCGCGAGCTCGCGCAGCTCGGCTGCGAGATCGACGTGTTCGTCGGCCCGCCCTACCCCGACCCGATGCCCTGGGCACGCGTCACGCCGCTCGAGAACCAGATGTTCTGGGGCAAGCGCTTCGACCGGCGGCGCGGCGCGTTCCTGCCCGCGCCCGATCCGTTCGCGATCCTGCGGCCGCTCGACTTCTTCGAGTTCGCGGCCACGCGCTTCGGCTTCCTGCCCGAGCCCTTCGCGTTCAGCGTGCGTGCCGCCGGCGCCGTGCTGCGCTGCTTGCGCGCGGGTCGCGGCTACGACCTGGTGCACGACGTGCAGTCGGTCGGCTACGGGCTCCTGTTCCTGCAAGCGCTCGGCATGCCGGTGGTGACGACGATCCACCACCCGCTCTCGATCGACCTGCGCTCGAGCCTCGCGCGCGACTCGAGCTTCGCCGAGCGCAAGGGCTCGCTCACCTTCTATCCGGTGCGCACGCAGGCGCGCACCGCGCGGCGGCTGGCGGCGGTGCTCACGTCGAGCCAGGCCTCGCGGCGCGCGATCACGCGCGACTTCGGCGTTCGGCCGGAGCGCGTGCACGACGTGCGCAACGGCGTCGAGCTGCCCGCGCGGCCCGTGCGCCGCGCGCGCCCCGCCAAGCCCGAGCTCTTGTTCGTCGGACGCTGCGGCGATCCGAACAAGGGGCTGGAGTTCCTGTTGGAAGCGATGTCGCTGCTGCCGATCGAGGTCGGGCTGCGCGTGCTCGACTACTTTCCCGCGTTCACCTCGCTCGAGAAGACGCTCCAGGCGCGCAACCTGCTCGGCCGCGTGCGCTTCACCGGCAAGGTCTCGAGCGCGGAGCTCGCAGCCGCCTACCGCGATGCTGCGGCCGTGGTCCTGCCTTCGCTGTTCGAGGGCTTCGGTCTGCCGGCGATCGAGGCGCTCGCCGCCGGCACGCCCGTGATCGCGTCGCGCGCGGGGGCGTTGCCCGAGGTGATCGCGGACGCGGGCGCGGGCACGCTGGTTCCGCCGCGCGATCCGCCGGCTCTCGCCAAGGCGATCGGCGACGTGCTGGAGCGCTGGGACGAGGCGCACGCGCAGGCGCTCGCAGCGCGCGCGCGCATCGAGGCGATCTTCGGCTGGCGCCCCACCGCCGAGCGCACGCTCGCGCTCTACCAGCGCGTGATCAGGGAGTTCGGCAGGCGCGAGCTTCCCGACATCGGCCCGCGGCCGATCTTCCGCGGGGGCGCGCCGGACGCCGCGGGATGAGAAGCGTGGACCTCGATCGCGACATGACGCACGTGATCCCGACCGGGACCACGCGGGACTCGGACTACCTGTTCCGGCGCATGGAGGCGGAGACGCTCGCGGCCACGCGCGCGAGGGTCGGCGCGCGCGTGCTCGATTCGGCCGCGGGCCTCGGCCAGGACAGCCGTGCGCTCGCGCGCTCCGGTGTGCACGCGTTCTGCGCCGAGCCTTCGCAGCGCATGGTCGAGCTCGCGAAGCTGGTGGCCGCAAAGGAGTCGCGACCCGAGCGCGGACGCGTCGCGTGGGCGCGCGCCTGGTCCGAGGCGCTGCCGTTCCGCGCCGGCTCGTTCGACGCGGCCTTCTGCAAGGGCGCGCTCGACCACTTCGATGACCCGGAGGCATGCATCGCCGAGCTCGCGCGCGTGACGCGCGCCGACGGCCGCGTGGTGCTCGCGGTCGCGAACTTCGAATCGCTCGGCTGCCGCCTGCAGCGGCTCGGCGATCGCCTGCGCGGCAGGCCGCTCGCGCCCGGTCGCCGCACCTACCACGTCCCCTCGGATCACTTCACGCGCTACGACCCGCGCGTGCTGCGCGCGCAGATCGGGCGGCACGTGGAGATCCTCGAGTTCCGCGGCATCTCGCTGCTCTGGGGCGTGCGGCGCTGGGCGCGCCTGCTCGCGCGCCTGCCCGAGCCGTGGGCCGACGCGCTCTTGCGCTGCGCGGATCGGATCGCCTCGTCCTTCCCGAGCCTCGCGGACGTGATCGTGATCGCGGGCCGGCCGCGCGGCCGCTGACTCAGTCGCCGCGCGGCGCGCGCGTGCTGCGCAGCTTGCGGTAGAACGAGCTGCGGCCGATGCCGAGCAGGCTCGCGGCCGCGCGCACGTCGCCCTGACTGCGGCGCAGCGCCTCCTCGAGACAGGCGCGCTCGAAGGCCGCGAGCGACAGGTCGATGCCTTCCGGCGTCGCCGCGCGCGGCGTGCTGAAGTCGCCCATGCGCAGATCCGCGACCGTCACGCGCTCGCCCTGCGCGAGCGCGATCGCGGCCTCGATCGTGTTCTCGAGCTCGCGCACGTTGCCGTCCCAGCGGTGCGCGATCAAGCGTTCGAGCGCGGCCGGCTCGAGCCCGATGACGCGCGTGCCCGCGGCGGCGCGCTCGAGGAAGTGGCTGGCGAGCACGGCCACGTCCTCGGGCCGATCGCGCAGCGGCGGCAGGTGGATCGAGACCACGCGCAGCCGGTAGAAGAGATCCGAGCGGAAGCGGTTCTCGCGCACGAGCTGGGCCAGGTCGCGGTTGGTCGCGGCGATGATGCGCACGTCGACGGGCTCCGCGTTCGCCGAGCCGAGCGGCCGCACCTCGCGCTCCTGGATCACGCGCAGGAGCTTCGCCTGCAGCGGCACGGGCAGCTCCCCGATCTCGTCGAGGAACAGCGTGCCGCCGTGCGCGCTGCGGAACAGGCCGATCGAGTCGCGCACCGAGCCGGTGAAGGCACCGCGCACGGAGCCGAACAGCTCGCCCTCGATGATGCCCTCGGGCAGCGCGCCGCAGTCGACCGGTACGAACGCGCCGGCGCCGCGCGGTGAGGTCTCGTGGATCGCGCGCGCGATCAGCTCCTTGCCGGTTCCGCTCTCGGCCTCGATCAGCACGTTGCTCTCGTTCTGCGACAGGTCGCGCACGGTCTGCAGCACGCGCTTCATCGCCGACGACTGCGCGATCACGCGCTCCAGCGCCGAGCGCCGGCCCAGCTCGCCCTCGAGCTCGCGGTTGCGCACGCGCAGGCGGCGGCGTTCGAGCGCGCGCTCCAGCGTCTGCTGCACGCGGCGCGGATCGTTGAACGGCTTCTCCAGATAGTCGAACGCGCCGGCGCGCATGCACTCGACGGCCGAGTCGATCGAGGCGTAGCCCGTCATCACGATCGTCTCGGTGTCGGGGCAGCGCTCCCGCAGCTCGCCGATCAGCTCCAGCCCCGAGGCGTTGCCGAGCCGCAGGTCGAGCAGAACGATCTCCGGCTCGCGGGCGAGCTGTGCGCGCAGCACCGAGACGTCGGCTGCCTCGGCCACCTCCATCCCGTCGCGCTCGAGCTGACGGCGCAGGACGCGCACGATGGCGGGCTCGTCGTCCGCGATCAGCACGCGCGTACCCGCGCAGCCGAGTCGCGTGGCGGAGGTGTCGCTCGCGCACAGGGGGGGCATCCGCGTCGAGATCGGAGTCGCGGCGCCGCTGCTTGAGTGAGCGCACAGGCTTCCCTACACTGCGGAGCGCCGGGGGGACATGTGAATCGCGGCTCGACGTCGGGCGGATCGGTTCTGGGTAGCTCCGTTCTCGTAGTGGACGACGATGCGCTGTTCCGCGCGGCGCTCGTGCGATATCTCGAGGGCGAGGGCTTCGCCGTCGTCGCCGAGGGCGATCCGGGCGCGGCGCTCGAGCGACTCGAGCAACGGCCGTTCGATCTCGTCGTCACCGACCTGCGCATGCCCGGCATGGACGGCATCGCGTTCGTGCGGCGCGTGCGCGCGATCGACCCCGAGGCGGTCTGCATCGTGGTGACCGGCTTCGGCAGCCCCGAGCGCTCGATCGAGGCGCTCGACGCGGGCGCGTTCTGGTTCATCGAGAAGAGCTACGAGCGGTTGGGCGCTCTCGCGCCCCTGATCGCGAAGGCGCTCGAGTTCCGGCGCCTGCACGGGGCGAACCGCCAGCTCCAGCGCCAGCTCGAGAGCCGCTACGGCTTCGAGAACATCGTCGGCGAGAGCGAGCCGCTGCGCGAAACGCTCGAGATCGTGCGCCGGGTCGCCGACTCCGAGGCCACCGTGCTCGTGCTCGGCGAGAGCGGCGTCGGCAAGGAATTGATCGCGCGCGCACTGCACTACAACAGCCCGCGCGCGCAGCGCCCGTTCGTGGCCGTGAACTGCGGCGCGATCCCCGAGGAGCTGCTCGAGAGCGAGCTGTTCGGCCACGTGCGCGGCGCCTTCACCGGCGCGCTGCGCGATCGCGTCGGCCGCTTCGCGGCGGCGAACGGCGGGACGCTCTTCCTCGACGAGATCGGCGACATGAGCCCGCAGCTCCAGACCAAGCTGCTGCGCGCGCTGCAGGAGCGCGAGTTCGAGCCGGTCGGCTCCTCGCGCACCGAGCGCGTGGACGTGCGCATCGTGGCGGCCACCAACCAGAACCTTCCGCAGCTGATCCGCGAGCGGAAGTTCCGCGAGGACCTCTACTTCCGGCTCGCCGTCGTGCCGATCGAGGTGCCCGCGCTGCGCCATCGCCGCGAGGACATCCCGCTCCTGGTGCGCCACTTCATCGAGGTGCAGCGGCGCAGCTACCCCGAGATCCAGGGCGTGACCGAGGCCGCGCAGAAGCGCATGGTCGAGTACGACTGGCCCGGCAACGTGCGCGAGCTGCAGGCCCTGATCGAGCGGCTCACGGTCCTGCGCCGCAGCGGCTGGATCGACGAAGCGGAGCTGCCCTCGGGCGTCGCGGGCAACGCGCACGAGCGCCCGATCGTGGCGCTGCCGGCGACCGGGGTCGACTTCGAGGCGCTGGTGTCGTCGTACGAGCAGGAGCTGATCCTGCAGGCGCTCGAGGCGACGAGCTGGAACAAGAACCGCGCCTCGCAGCTGCTCGGCCTGAAGCGCACGACGCTGGTCGAGAAGATCCGCGCGAAGGGCATCTCGGCGCCCGACCCCGACCTGCCCCCGGCTCGGTCACGCGTCCCATAGGCCGCGCGCGCGCGCAGAATGCGGCGCAACTCGGGTCGGTTTGGCGTCGCTGTCGCGAAGGACTAAAGAAGTCGAACGCGACACCGATGCGAGTGCAGGGCGACCCGAAGGAGCCAGCATGGCCAAGCGCAGCGATCGAAACGGCGGCGGCGTGCGCGAGAACGTTCCGGCGGCGGACGAGCCCGAGCTCGACGACATCTACTCGGTCGAGTACCTGGCGGAAGTAGCGGGCGGAAACGCGCGCGAAGAGCGTCTGGCGGAGTTGAAGCGTCGCATCGAGCTTGGGGCGTACAAGCCCGCGGCGGAATCGATTGCGGCGGACATGTTGGCGCGGGTCGGACTCGGGTCGGACGAAGAGTAGGAATCGGACTCGGACCCGAAGCCGGAGCGCGGGTCGGTCGTCGTCGGTCGTCGGGCTGGCGCGTCGCTTCGCTCGCGCTGGCTAGGGGTCGATCTGGACGAGGATGACGGTGGCGTTGTCGTCGCCACCGCGGGCGTTGGCGAGGGCGACCAGATCTACGGCGGCGCTGCCGAGGTCGGCTCGGCGCTTCTCGATGCAGTGCTGGATCTCGTCGTCGTTGAGCTGGGACGAGATGCCGTCGGAGCAGAGCACGAACAGGTCGTCGGGGCGGACGCGCAGGGCCGAGACGTCGGGCTCGACGCCAGTGACGACGCCGACGGCGCGCGTGATCACGTGCCGGCCGGGGTGGATGCGCGCCTGCTCGGGGCTGAGCTCGCCGCGCGCGACGCGCTCGCCGACCACCGAGTGATCGAGCGTGAGCCCGTACAGGCGGTGCTCGCGCAGCAGGTAGATGCGGCTGTCGCCGGCGTGGGCGAGCCAGGCCTCGCCGCCGCGCAGCCACAGAGCCGCGAGCGTCGTACCCATGCCGCGCAGCGCGACGTCGACGCGCGAGGCCTCCAGGATCGCCTCGCCCGCGCGCGCGAAGCCGCCCCGCAGCACCTCGGGCGCTTGTCCGGCCGGATCGCTCGAGAGGGTCTCGACGAACACGCCGACGCCGAGCTCCGACGCGCGCCGGCCCGCGACGTGTCCGCCGAGTCCATCGGCGACCACGAACAGGCCGAGCTTCTCCTCGAGCGCGTAGAAGTCCTCGTTCGCGGCCCGTTTGCGACCGACGTCCGTGCAGGCGGAGAAGGAGAATTTCATGCGTCGTGCCCTCCCTGGGCAAACCTGTCGCCTCGGATCGGGATGCGCGGGCGCCGCCTTGAACGCGCGCGCTCCGCGATTTGATAGGATTCGCGCGGGGGGGAGCGATTCCGAATTGAGATTCAATCGCTCGCGGGCGCGATCCGATGAGAACCGGCAAGTCCGGCCGCTTCCAGTGGCAGGCGCATGGAGGTTGGGGCCCGATGCCTAAGACCCTGCTTCTCGCCGACGACAGCGTGACGATCCAAAAAGTCGTTGGTATCACGTTCGCGAACGAAGACGTGGAGCTCGTCACCGTGGACAACGGCGACGACGCCTTGGTTCGTGCGCGGCAGATCAAGCCCGACCTCGTGCTCGCGGACATCGGCATGCCGGGCCTGGACGGCTACGCGCTGTGCGCTGCCATCCGCAAGGATCCCAACCTCGCGCACACGCCCGTGCTGCTGCTGACCGGAACCTTCGAGACCTACGACGAGGAGAAGGCGCGCGAGGTCGGCGCGAACGGCTACATCAGCAAGCCGTTCGAAGCGCAGGCGCTGGTCGACCGCGTGCAGGCGATGCTCGCGCAGAAGCCCGCGCCGCCGCCGCACGCCGTGCCGCCGACGCGTCCGATCACCGTTCCCGTGCTGCCGAGCGCGGCACTGCCGCCCGCCGCGCACGTCGCGGCCGAGCGCCCGAAGCTCGAGCTTCCGTCGCTGCCGGGCGCGGGCGCGAGTGCCGGAGACGCGAAGCCCGCGCGCCCGAACAAGCCGCGCGTGATCGCGCCGTTCGAGTTCGACGTCACGCCCGAGCCGGCGAACGATTCGACGAAGCCCGCGCCCGCGCCGCTCTGGGAGGCCGAGCCCGAGCTCGAGGCGAGCGACGACGCGCCGCTGCTGCGCTCCGAGTTCGAGGCGAAGCACTCGGGCAGCGCCGCCGGTCCGGCCACGCCGGCGCCCGACGCCACGCGCCTGTTCGCGCCCGACCTGCTCGGTCGGCCCGCCCGCCTGCCCGCCGAGCCCGAGCCGGCTCGCGAAGCGCCGCCGGCGCGGCCCGACTTCTCGTTCGGCGATCTCGACTTCGAGGAGCCGACCGGACCGGCCGGAAACCAGACCCAGATCTTCGGCGATAGCTCGGGCCCGCTCGGCGGCGCCGAGACCGTGCTCACGAGCGCCCCGCCTGCCCGACCCGCACCGGCGCAGTCGGCCTCGTGGGACGAGCGCGTGCCCAACGCGCCGCTCGCGGATCCGCTCTACAGCAAGACGCGCTTCCTCGATCCGCACCCGAGCGGGCACTCGGCGCCGAGCTTCGACACGCCGCTGCCGTCGATGGCCCCGCCGCTGCCCGACCTGCTCGGCACCGAGGAGGTCACCGCGCCGAGTCAGTCTCTCTCCGAGATCGAGCTCTCCGACCCCGAGTCCGAGCCGGAGATCGAGGCCGAGCCGCTCGACGAGGCGGATTCTTTCGCGGAGCCGTTCTCGCCCGACACTTCGGCGGCGTTCGCCGAGCCGGAGTTCGCGCCGGCCGCGCGCGCCAAGCACGTCGCCTCGCCCTCGCTCGCGGCCACGCGCCTCACCTTCGAGCCGTCCTCGGCCGACGCGAGCAGCGACGATCTCGACGCCGAGCCGGATCTGGTCGACGCGGAGGCGCTGCCCGAGGACGCGCTGGCCGAGCCGCCGCGCGAGCTCGACGACTGGGCCCAGATCCGCGGCCCGGCCGAGCCGGAGCTGCGTCCGACCGCGCCGCTGCCGGGGCGCCCGCTGCCCGCGCGGCCGAGCTCCCCCGCGAGCTCGCTGCCCGCGGAGCGCCCGCATTCGGGAGTCGCGCCCGTGATCGACTCCGCGCTGCTCGCGCAGACGCTGGAGAAGGTCGCGTGGGAGGCCTTCGGCTCGATCTCGGAGCAAGTCGTGAACGAGGTGAAGAAGCGCGTCGAAGCGGTGGTCTGGGAGGTCGTGCCGCAGATGTGCGAGCGGCTGATCCGCGAGGAGATCGCGCGCCTCAAGGCCGAGCTGCCGGAGTAGTCGCGCGCGGGTATCCTGCCAGACCGTGACGGACGCACCCTCGCGCTCGACCTGGCTCTGGCTCGTCGAGGCCGCGCTCGCCGAGGACATCGGTCCGGGTGACGCCACCTCCGAGGCGCTGCTCGAGCGCGACGCGCGCGGCGCGGCGCAGCTCGAGGCGCGCGGCGCGCTCGTGGTCGCCGGACTCGAAGTCGCGCGCGAGGTGTTCGCGCTGCGCGGCGTCACCTGCGAGCTCGCGGTCGCCGACGGCGAGTCGGCGCAGAGCGGGGACGTGCTCGCGCGCGTGCGCGGTCCCGCGATCGGAATCCTGGAGGCCGAGCGCACGGCGCTCAACTTCGTGCAGCGGCTGTCGGGCGTCGCGACGCTCACGCGCAGCTTCTGCGCGGCGATCGCGGGCACGCGCGCGCAGATCGTCGACACACGCAAGACCACGCCCGGCTGGCGCACGCTCGAGAAATGGGCGGTGCGCTGCGGCGGCGGCCGCAACCACCGCATGGCGCTGTTCGACGGCATCCTGATCAAGGACAACCACATCGCCGCGGTCGGCGGGGTACGCGAAGCGGTGTCGCGCGCGCGCGCACGCGGCTCGCGCCACCTGAGGATCCGCTGCGAGGTCGAGTCGCTCGAGCAGGCGCGCGAGGCGCTGGCGGCCGGCGCGGACTCGCTGCTCGTCGACAACCAGCCGCCCGCGGTGATCGAGAAGATCGTCGAGCTGTGCCGCGACCGCGCGCGCGTCGAGGCCAGCGGCGGCGTGAACCTCGACACGGTCGCGGCGATCGCGCGCACCGGCGTCGACGAGATCTCGGTCGGCGCCCTCACCCATTCCGCGCCCGCGGCGGACGTCGCGTTGGAATGGACCGGCCGCTAAGCGAGCTGACGCCGCGCACGCGCTGGCTGGGCCGCACGCTCGAAGTCCACGACGAGGTCGATTCCACCAACCGAGTCGCGGAGCAGCGCGGGCTCGAGGGCGCGCCCGACGGGCTGGTGGTGCTCGCGGATCGCCAGACCGCCGGCCGCGGCCGGCTCGGCCGCAGCTTCTTCTCGCCCGGCGGTCGCAGCCTCTACCTCTCCGTGCTCTTGCGCGCCGAGCTTCCGGTCGAGCACATGCACCGCCACGTGTTCGCGGCCGCGGTCGCGGTGGCCGAAGCGGTGCGCGAGGCGCTGCCGTCGGGCTGCCGGGTCGAGCTCAAGTGGCCCAACGACGTGCTGATCGACGGCAAGAAGACCAGCGGCATCAACTGCCCCGTCCAGCTCGAGGGCGCGCGCGTGCGCTTCGGGGTGCTGGGCGTGGGGGTGAACGTGAACCTCGAGACCTCGGAGCTGCCCGAGGAGCTGCGCGAGATCGCCACCAGCCTGCGCATCGCGGGCGGCAAGTCACTGGATCGCGTGGCGTTCGGCGAGTCGCTGCTCGCACGCCTCGAGACCGAGGTCGACGCGGTGCGGGCGGGCGCGTTCGCGGGGGTCTTGGAGCGCTTTCGCAAATCGTTCACAATGGCGGGCAAGGAGGTCCGCGTCGGCGGACCCGGGCTGGCACGCGAGGTGATCGGGACGGTGCACGGCTTGGACGAAGATGGCGCGCTGCTCGTCGCACCCCGGGGAGGCCCGGTGGAGCGGATCCTCGCCGGCGACGTGACGATCGTGCGCGGCGAGAAGAGGTAGGCGCGGGTGCTGCTCTGCATCGACATCGGCAACACCCACGTGGTGCTCGGACTGTTCACCGACGACGCGCTGCTGCACCACTGGCGCATCGGCACGCACCGCCAGGACACCTCGGACGAGTGCGCGGCGACGCTGCGCGGACTGTTCGAGCTGGCGGGCGTGGATCGCGGACAGATCTCGGACGCGATCATCTCCTGCGTGGTCCCGCCGCTCCTGCCGATCTTCGAGCGCACCTGCGAGAAGCTCCTGCGGCGCACGCCGCTGGTCGTCGGTCCCGGCATCCGCTCGGGCATGCCGATCCGCGTCGACAACCCGCGCGAGGTCGGCGCGGACCGGATCGTGAACGCGGTCGCGACCATCGCGCGCGTCGGCACGCCCGCGATCGCCATCGACTTCGGCACGGCCACCACCTTCGACTGCATTTCCAGCGCCGGCGAGTTCATCGGCGGCGCGATCTTCCCGGGCGTGTTCGTCTCGCTCGAGGCGCTGGTCAACCGCGCCTCCAAGCTCTCGTCGGTCGAGATCGAGCGGCCGCCGCACGTGATCGGGCGCAACACCGCGCACAACCTGCAATCGGGCATGGTCTACGGCTACGCGGGGATGGTCGACACCATGGTGCGTCGCATGCGCAAAGAGCTGGGCGAGGACGCCCGGGTCATTGCCACGGGCGGCCTCGCGGGACTGATCGCGAGCGAGACGGAGACCATCGAACGCGTGGAGCCCTTCCTGACCTTGGAGGGGCTTCGCCTCGTCTACTGCTTGAACCGCGATCCAGAAGGCAGGAGTAGCGGTGACTGAGGAACACGCAAGACTCGAATGAGGGAGAGGCCATGGGGAGCACCGACACGAGCCGCAGCATCAACTTCGCTCTGATCGGACACGCGGGCGACGGCAAGACGACGCTCGCCGACTCGCTGCTCTTGGCCGCCGGCGTGATCAACCGGCTCGGCCGCGTCGACGACGGCACCTCGTTCATGAACTGGCTGCCCGAAGAGAGGCACCGGCGCGCCAGCATCTCGACCTCGGTCTGCTCGTTCCGCTGGGACGAGGCCGAGTTCACCGTGCTCGACGCGCCGGGCGACGCGAACTTCGCCGGCGAGCTGCGCGGCGCGGTCGCCGCGGCCGACAACGCGGTGCTGGTGCTGAACGCGCAGGACGGCGTGCGCGTGGGCACCGAGCGCGCCTACCAGTACGCGCGCGAGCACGGCCTCGGGCTCGCCGCCGTCGCCAACAAGATGGACCTCGAGCGCGCGGACTACGACGCCTGTGCGAAGCAGCTCGAGGAGGCGTTCTCGGTGCGTGTCGTGAAGCTGCACCTGCCGCTCGGACGCGGCGAGACGTTTCGCGGCTTCGTGAACCTGCTGACCGGCAAGGCGCACCACCTGGACGCAAACGGGAAGCTGGTGATGGACGAGCCGCCCGCCGAGCTCAGCTCCGAGATCGAGAGCGCGCGCCTCGCCATGGTCGAGGCGGTCGCGGAAGCGGACGACGCGCTGCTCGAGAAGTACCTCGAGGAGGGCGCGATCTCCGAGGACGAGGTGTTCACGACGCTGCGCAAGGGCGTGGCGAACGACTCGCTGCTGCCGCTCTTGTGCGCGGCCAGCGCGCGCAACATCGGCGGCATGGCGCTGTTGATCGCGGCGGATCGCATCTTCCCGACCGCCGTCGAGGCGAGCCCGCGCAAGGGACGACACGGCGAGCAGGAGGTCGTGCTCGCGGCCGACCGCGCGGCGCCGGTCGCGGCACTGGTCTGGAAGTCGGTCGCGGACCGCTACGCCGGCATGCTGTCGATCTTCCGCGTCTACTCCGGAACGCTGCGCAAGGACATGATGCTGCTCAACCCGCGCACGGGCGTGAAGGAGCGCGTGGGCAAGATCCTGCGCCTGCACGGCGAGCAGACCGAGGAGGTGACCGAGGTCCTGCCCGGCCAGATCGCCGCGATCCCCAAGCTCAAGGACACGCACACCGGCGACACGCTCTGCGACGAGCGCCACTCGGTGCGGATCGACGCGGACGCGCCCCCGCGCGGGATCATCTCGTTCGCGATCGAGGCCGAGAACAAGGGCGAGGAAGACAAGGTCTTCGAGGCGCTGCACCGGCTGGTCGAGGAGGACCGGAGCCTGACGCTTGCGCGCGACGAGCGCACGGGCGAGTTCCTGCTCACGGGCCTCGGCCAGCTCCACATCGAAGTGTCACTGGAGAAGATCGCGCGGCTCTATCACGTGAAGATCAACCTCAAGCCGCCCAAGATCCCGTACCTCGAGACGGTGAAGGGGCGCGCGGAGAACATCGAGGGCAAGCTCAAGAAGCAGTCCGGCGGACGCGGCCAGTTCGGCGTCTGCAACCTGACCATCGAGCCGGGCGAGCGCGGCTCGGGCGTGGTGTTCCTCGACGAGGTGGTCGGCGGGGCGGTCCCGCGCCAGTACATCCCGGCCATCGAGAAGGGCGTGCGCGAGACCTGCGACCGCGGCGTGATCGCGGGCTACCACCTGACCGACATCCGTGTCGCGGTGATCGACGGCAAGTACCACACCGTCGACAGCTCCGAGTACGCGTTCAAGACTGCCGGCAGCATGGCGCTGAAGGCGGGCGTCGCGCTCGCCAAGCCCGTGCTGCTCGAGCCGATCATGACGCTCTCGGTGGTCGTGCCCGACGTGTTCGTCGGCGACGTGATGGGGAACCTCTCCAGCCGGCGCGGTCGCGTGCTCGGCGTCGAGGCGCGCGGCCACGCCGAAATCGTCAAGGCGCACGTCCCGATGGCCGAAGTGCTTACGTACGCATCGGATCTCACGAGCATGACCGGTGGCCAGGGCAGCTTCGACATGGAGTTCTCCCACTACGAGGAGACACCCGCGGCGATTCAGGACAAGATCGTCGCCGACGCCGCCAGGTTCCGGCACGCGGAGGAGTAGCACCGGCGGAGGCGCCACCTCCCCGGATTTGGAGGGAGCGTGAGCGCGGATCCGAACGAGCTGCTCGCGAGCCTCGGGCCGGCCCGGCGCTTCGCGGACCCCGACGCGCCGCTCGATTCCCGGCTGATGGCCGCGAGCGGCGCCCTGCCCCTGCCCCCGCCGCAACTCCTTTCGGTGTTGGTGGCGCTCTCGCTCGACCCGGACGCCGGCGTCAAGGACAAGGCGCTCACGTCGCTGCGCAACCTGCCCGAGCGCGTGATCGAGCCGGCGCTGGCGGGAAAGCTCTCCGCCCCCGTGCTCGGCGTGTGCGCGGAGCTCTACCGAGAGACCGGCGCGCGCCTCGAGCAGGTCGCGCTGAACCCGGCGACGAGCGACGAGACCTGCACTTTTTTGGCCACGCTGTCGTACCCGCGCGTGGTCGAGATCCTGGCGCAGAACCAGGTGCGGCTGCTGCGCTGCGCGCCGCTGGTCGAGGCGCTGGGCGAGAACCCGCTGACGGGCATGGCCACGATCGATCGCATCCTGCACTTCCTGGGCGTCGAGCGCGGCGAGATGGAGGAGCCCGAGCCGGAGCCGAACGTCGAGCCGGTGCCGACACCGCCGCCACCCGATCCCAGCACCGCCACGACGGCGCCCGTCGACCCGGACGACGCGAGCGACATCCCGAGCGACCTGCTCGAGGAGACGAGCGAGGAGCTCAGCGAGGAAGAGCAGGCGCAGCGCTCGCAGAACCTGCAGGTGCGCGTCAGCAAGATGTCGATCATCGAGAAGGTCAAGCTCGCGCGACTGGGCAACGTCGACGCGCGGACGCTCCTGGTGCGCGATCGCAACAAGCTGGTCGCGGCCGCCGCGATCCGGAATCCCAAGGTCACCGAGAACGAGATCGAAGGCCTCGCGCGCGCGCGCAATCTGTGCGACGAGGTCATGCGCATCATCGCCCACAATCGCCAGTGGACGCGCGCGTACCCGGTCAAGCTCGGGCTCTCCATGAATCCCAAGTGCCCGCCGCAAGCGGCCTTCAAGTTCCTGAATTACCTCACCGATCGAGACTTGGGAGCGATCATGCGCAGCCGCGATGTGCCGGGCACCGTGTCGGCACAGGCGCGTCGTATCCTCGCCCGCAAGGGGAAGACGTAGATGGGAACCGCCGACCGCGAAGCGCGGGAGATCCACGGCAAGATCGTCTACTACGGCGCCGCGGGTGCGGGAAAGACCTCGAACCTCGCCTTCATCCAGCGCAAGCTCAAGCGCGAGCACCGCGGCGAGCTCAAGCGCCTGTCCACACGCGACGGTGTCACCGTGTACGAGACCCTGCCCGTGCAGCTCGGCGCGGTGCGCGGCTTCAAGACCTCGATCCAGATCTCGAGCGTGCCCGGCGCGGCCGAGGCCGCCGCCCTGCGCCGCAAGCTCCTGGAGGCCGTCGACGGCATCGTGTTCGTCGCCGACCTCCGGCCCGATCGGCACCAGGCCACCGTCGCGTCGCTCGCCGAGCTGCGCAAGCACCTCGAGTCGTACGGACGCAAGCTCGAGGACGTGCCGCTGGTCATCCAGTACAACTTCCGCGACAAGGCCGACGAGAACGCGGTCGAGCGCCTGCACCGGCTCCTGCCCATGCCGCAGGCGAGCGTGTTCGAGGCGCGCGCCGACGAGGGCTCGGGGGTGCTGCAGACGCTGACCACGCTCTCCAAGCTCCTGCTCGTCGAGCTGCGCAAGACCGTCGACGAGGTCACGCCCCAGCCGCGCGCGGCCGCGCCCGCCCCCGCCCGGGCGCCCGCGATCCGCGCTGTGCAAGGCGTCGAGCCGCTCGGACCGCCGACCGGCGACGTGACTGCCGGCTTCGACGACGAGCCGCAGGCGCTGCCCGAGAAGAGCTTCCAGATCGAGAGCGCCGGCCCCGTGGACGGCGGCGGCCGTGAGATCCGCATTCCGGTGCGCCTGATCGATGAAGCGACGGGCCGACGCGTGGAGATCGTCGTCCGGGTCGCGATCGACGCCCTGTAGGCCGGGAGGGCGCGCATGCGCAAGCGCCTAGGCATCGTCGGTCACTCGGACGAGGGGCTCGCCCTGATCCCGTTGCTCGAGGCGAACCCCGACGTCGAGCTATGCGGCGTGCTGAGCGACGACCCGGAGGCGGCGCGGCGCGCGCTCGCGCGCGTCGACCCGCGCTACGCGATGCGCTCCTACCAGCTCCTGCTCGCGAACGGCACGGCGCTGCTGCGCACGCCGGGACTCGTCGCGCTGATCGACGCCGACGCGCCACCGAGCCTGCGCTCCGTGCTCGAGGCCGCGCCGGAGCGCGGCGTGCAGGTAACCACGCCGCTGATCGCGAAGCTGCTCTACGCGTTCGGCCCGGTCGACGCGCACCGCAAGCCGGAGCTCCTGCACGCGCTCGGTGAGATCCTCGAGTCGTACAACCTGACCATCGACCGGCGCGGGCTCTTGAACCGCATCCTGCAGATCGCCGTTGGCTCGACCGGCGCCGACCGCGGCTCGCTCATGCTCTGGGACCCGGCCGAGGGGAGCTTGCGCATCGAGGTGGCGATCGGGATCGAGAAGGAGCTGATCTCCAAGATCCGCATCCGCCCCGGCGAGGGCATCGCGGGCCTCGCGTTCTCGGAGCGGCGGACGATCCTGCTCTCGGGCAAGGCCGACCAGAAGCTGTACGAGATCACGCGCGAGCGCAGCGACGTCGAGTCGGCGATCTCCGTGCCGCTGATCCACGGCGAGCAGGTGCTGGGCGTGCTGAACCTCTCGCACAGCCTGCGCCGCGGCGCGTTCTCGGAAGAGGACGGCGACTTCGTCGCGCGGCTGGCCGCGATCGACGCCAAGATCATCACGCGCGCCGAAGAGTATCACCGGCTGCTGCGCGACTCCTCGCGGCTGCGCGCCCAGAGCCTGGTGCGCGAGGTACTCGCGCAGACCGGCCCGCTCCACCAGCACCTCTCGAAAGTGTGCCGCTACCTGGCCGAGGAGCTCTCGGGCGGCATCGCGCACGTGTTCCTGGTCGACGCCGAGCAGGGGGCGCTGGTGCTGCGCGGCTCCTCGATCGCGATCGATCCGCTCGCCGCGCCCTACCGGATCCGCCCCAGCGACGGCATCCACGGCTGGGTGGCGCGCGAACGCAAGCCGATCCTGATCACCAATCCGACCGACGACGGCTGCGCCTGCTTCGCGGTGCTGCCGCTGCTCGCGAAGACCGACTTGATCGGCCTGCTCTCGTTCGAGGGCATGCTCGCGCCCGGCGCGCCCGAGTTCGTGCGCGAGAAGATCGGCGCGGTCGCCGACGCGCTGGCGATGGCGCTCGCCGACTCGCTGCGCGCGCTGTTCATGGAGCGCGAGGCGACCAAGACCGGAGCGATCACCGAGCTCGCGGCGCGGCTCGGCTCGGCTTCGGACTCCGCGCAGCTACACCGCTCCGTGACGTCCTCGGCCGCCATGATCCTGGAGGCCGAGCACGCGGTGCTGCGCCTGCAGGACCCGGCCACCGGCCGCTATCAGATCCGCTCCTACTTCGGCTCGGCCGAGACCGACGACCAGGCGCCGCTGCTCGAGCTGGAGAAGGCGCTCTCGATCCGCGCGCTCTCGCAGCGCGAGGCCGTGCGCGTGGTGGACGTGGGCGCGGATCGCGAGCTCCAGACGCACCGCGCCGACGTGGTCTCCGCGCTGTCCTGGCCGCTGCGCCGCGACGGCCGCGTGATCGGCACGCTCTCGCTGCTCGGCAAGGTCGCGCGCGACGCGCTCACCAGCGAGAGCTTCTCGGCCCAGGACCAGGCGCTGCTCGGCCGCTTCGCGGAGCACGCGCAGCAGGCGCTCGAGCAGGTCGGCGAGCGCGAGCGCATGCGCCACCAGCGCCGCTTCGACGAGCTCACCGCGCTGCCGAACGCCACCTACGTGGGCGAGCGGATCGAAGAGGAGATCGCGCGCTCGAGCGCGCGCGGCCGCAACTTCGCGCTGGTGCGCTTCCGGCTCGACGGGCTGGCCGATCTGCTCACCGGGCCCGACGAGGGCACGGCCGAGCGGCTGGTGGTGTCGCTCGCGCAGGAGCTGCGCGCGGGGCTGCGCGAGTTCGACATCGTCGCGCGCACCGCGCCCGACACCTTCCTGATGCTGATCCCCGAGCCCGAGTCCGACGTCTCCGCGCTGCTCGGCCCGCTCGCGCGCCGCGTGCGCGAGGCGATCCGGCGCGAGCCGGATCCGTCGTTCGCCGCCAACGTGCGGCTCGAGTTCGGCTACGCGCTGTTCCCGGGCGACGGCCAGACCTCGCGCGCGCTGCTCGAAGCGACGCGCCGCACGCGGGTGACGGACTGAGCCTTGCGACTACGCTCGGCTTCGCCTCGCTGCGCGCGCCGCTGCGCGGCGCTTGCGGGCGCCGCCGCGGGCGGCCGCGGACGGCGCCCATCGGGCGCGCTCTCAGCGGCGCTTCGCCCAGGGGGCGTCGACGTACGGCAGGCCGAGCGCGTCCGCGACACCCTTCAGTGTGACGTGGCCGCGATAGCAGTTCACGCCGCGCGCCAGCGCCGGATTGGCGGCGAGCGCCCCGTCCACGCCGCGCCGGCACAGCTCGAGCAGGTACGGGAAGGTGGCGTTGTTGAGCGCCAGCGTGGACGTGCGCGGCACGGCGCCCGGCATGTTCGGCACGCCGTAGTGGATCACGCCGTGCTCGACGTAGGTCGGCTTCGAGTGCGAGGTCGGGCGGATCGTCTCCACGCAGCCGCCCTGGTCGACCGCCACGTCGACGATCACCGAGCCCGGCTTCATGCGCGAGACGAGCTTGCGGTCGACCAGCACCGGCGCGCGCGCGCCGGGCAGCAGCACCGCGCCGATCACCAGGTCCGCCTCGAGCACGGACTGCTCCAGGTTCACGACGTTGGAGTACAGCGTGTCGATGCCGCCGTGGTAGATGTCGTACAGGTGCGAGAGCTTGCGCTGGTCGATGTCGAGCACTGCGACCTCGGCGCCGAGCCCCATCGCCATGCGCACGGCCGCCGTGCCGACGATGCCCGCGCCCACCACCGCGACCTTGCCGCGCGGCACGCCCGGCACACCGCCGAGCAGCACACCGCGCCCGCCCTGGTCGGCCTGCAGGTAGTGCGCGCCGATCTGCACGCCCAGCCGGCCCGCGACCTCGCTCATCGGCACCAGCAGCGGCAGCGAGCCGTCGTCGAGCCGCACCGTCTCGTAGCCGATCGCGATGATGCCGCTCGCCAGGATCGCCTGCGCGAGCTCCTGCTCCGGCGCGAGGTGCAGGAAGTCGAAGATCGCCTGACCGGGCCGCATGGCCGCGATCTCGGCGTGCGTCGGCTCCTTGACCTTGGTCACGATCTCGCAGCCGTCGATCACGTCCTCGGCGCAAGCCAGCACGCGCGCGCCCACGGCCTGGTAGTCCGCGTCGGGGAAGCCGCTGCCCTCGCCCGCGCCCGTCTCGATTCCGACGTCGTGGCCGGCGGCGACCAGCGTGCGCGCGCCCGCGGGCAGGAGCGCGACGCGCAGCTCGCGGTCCTTGGTCTCGCGCAGAACGCCGACGCGCATGCCGTACACCTCGTGTCGATGGAGATACGAACGGAAGATAGCCCGCGCGCACGGTCCGGCTCTGGGGGGATCGGAACCACGGCCGCGGAACTTTTGCGCGCGCCTACCAGACCGGGCGCGAGTTGAGGCCGCTGTGCACGATCTCGCGCTCGGCGCCGTCGGCGACCCTCGACACGTACAGCAGGCTCTCGTCCTCGTTGCCCCGCGACGACGCGTAGACCACGAAGCGGCCGTCCTTCGAGGGCGCGGGGAACTCCTCGTCGTAGCTGGTTCGGGTGACGTGGCGCTTGGCGGAGCCGTCGGCGCGCATGATCCAGACGTCGGAGTCGCCCTCGGAGACACGCGTGAACGCGATCCACTGGCCGTCGCGCGAGAAGCGCGGGTTCGCGCCGCGCGTGACGAAGCGCGGCTCGGCGTCCCCGAGCGACGCGAGATAGATCGAAGGGCCGTGCGCAGCGCCCTCTTCGGTGCGCGAGAACACGACCGTTCGGCCGTCGGGCGACAGGTCCGGCGTCTGACCGCCGCGGCTGCCCGGCAGCAGCTCGTTCTCGTTCTGGCTCGTCTTGATCCAGATCCCGCTCGAGAACCCCCCGCGCTCGAGCTTGATCGGGGCGTGCCAGGTCAGGAGGACCGGCCCGTCGGCCAGGCCCGCACCGCTGCCGACCGGTCCGCGCTGCACGCGCGTCCACGCGCCAGTGGCGCGATTCCAGGTGTAGAGCGAGATCGCCTTGCTGCTCGTGTCGGCCTTCCCGACCAGGAGTCGCATGCCGTCCGCGCTCCAGTCGCAGGGCACCGCGCCCAGGCCCGCGTCGGGCACGGGCGTGTACTCGCCGGTCTCGGGCGCGAGCAGCGAGAGCGTGGTGGTGAGCTTGGCCTTGGTGGTCCGGGGGTCGTCCGGATTCTCGATTCGCGCCGCCTCGCGGAACTTGTCGACCGAGAGGATGCCCTCGGAGGCGCCTTGCCGGATGTACGCGATCGGGTCGGTCGGAAGCTCGTCGCTCGGGATGCTGCCCGAGCAGGCGGCGAGCAGCGCCGCCAGGAGCGCCAGGCAGGCGCGGCTAGCGGACGGCCCGGCCCACGAAGCGGCGCGCGGCGTCGTCCCACGCGAACAGCGCGGCTCCGAGCACGCGGGACTCCTGGACCGAGATGACCAGCTGCGCCACGCCGGGGTAGAGCGGCCGTCCGTCGGGTCCGAGCGCGCCGGCGAGATCGGTGTGCGACAGGTAGGCGGCCGTGTCGACGTGCGAGTGGTAGATGACGACCAGGCGCTCGCCTCTCTGCTCCGCCCCTCGCAGCGCATTCAGCAACTCCTGCTCGTCGATCCAGAACGCCCGGCGCGCGTCGAGGTCCGACTCCCCTCGCGCGACCCGCGTGCTCTGCACGTTCGTGCAGCGGACCACGCGGGTGGGAACCTCCTCGCCCCTGCCGAGGAGCAGTCCGCAACACTCTTCGGGATAGCACTCGCGCGCGTGCTGGAAAACCTCCGCCAACAGGTCCCGCGGCAGCGGAACCGGCTCGAGCGATGCGTCGAGCTGCGCGGCCGCACGGGTCTGCCACGGCTGATCGGAGTCGGGCACTGCGCTGACCGTACCACGAGCGCGCGCCGGACCGCTCTGGATGAACTGTCGTGATGGTCTAGAGTGGGGCTGCCCCCGATCGTCGACTCCTCCAGAGGTCCGGCCCGTTTCGAGGCATGAGCGCGAGATCACGCCGCCGCTACGGCGGTTCGTGGAGTCGCTTGCGAGCCGTGAGGACGAGGGTCTGGGCGGGCGCGTACGGGCGACGCTCGCGCTCGATTCGCGCGCGGCCCGAGCGGGCGACTTCGCGCTGCCGGCCGAGCTCGAGCCGATCCTGTCGCGGCGCGGGATCGCGTCGCTGTTCTCGCACCAGGCCGAGGCGCTCGAGCACGTGCGCGCGGGCCGCGACGTGCTGGTCTCGACCGCCACCGCGAGCGGCAAGAGCCTGATCTACGACCTGGCGATCGCCGAGCGGGCGCTCGCGCGCCGCGACTCGCGCGCGCTGCTGCTGTTCCCGCTCAAGGCGCTCGAGCAGGACCAGCGCGCGAGCCTGCAGGCCGACTTCGCGACGCTGCCGCTGCTCGACGGCCCGAAGGCCGAGATCTACGACGGCGACACCTCGCCGTACCAGCGCAAGCGCATCCGCGAGTCGCCGCCGACGGCGCTCTTCACCACCCCCGACATGCTGCACTTCGGGATCCTGCCCGGACACGACGCCTGGAAGGACTTCCTGCGCAACCTCGAGCTGATCGTGGTCGACGAGGTGCACAGCTATCGCGGCGTGCTGGGCGCGCACTTCGCGCAGATCCTGCGCCGGCTCGTGCGCATCGCGCGCCACCACGGCGCGGATCCGCGCATCGTGGCCTGCTCGGCGACGATCGGAAATCCCGCGGCGTTCGCGCGCGAGCTGTTCGGCCGCGAGCTCGCGCTCGTGCAGGCCGACGGCTCGCCGCAGCCGCAGCGCTGGCTGGTGTTCGTCGAGCCCAAGACTTCGACCTACACCACCGCGGCTCGGATCTTCCGCACCTGCGTGCGCGAGGGCCTGCGCACGATCGCCTTCACGCAGTCGCGTCGGATCACGGAGCTCATGCACCTGTGGATCCTGGAGGCGGAGCCGCAGCTCGCGCAGCGCGTGTCGTCGTACCGCAGCGGCTTCCTGCCCGAGGAGCGGCGCGCGATCGAGAGGCGGCTCTTCGACGGCGATCTGCTGGGCGTGATCTCGACCTCGGCGCTCGAGCTGGGCATCGACGTGGGCGGGCTCGACGCCTGCATCCTCGTCGGTTATCCGGGCTCGATCCTGGCCACGCGCCAGCGCTCGGGGCGCGTCGGCCGCGGGCGCGACGGCGTGATCTTCGTGGTGCCGCAGGAGGACGCGCTCGACCGCTACTTCCTGAACCACCCCGAGCAGGTGATCACGCGCCCGTGCGAGGACGCGACCGTCGACGCGGCGAACCTCGAGATCGTCTCCGCCCACCTGCCCTGCGCGGCCGCCGAGCTTCCGCTCGCGCACGCCGAGCCCTGGCTCGCCACGCCCGCCGCCAAGGCGGCGCTCGCGCTCGCCCACGAACGCGGCGGCCTGCTCGAGAGCGCCGGAGGCGGCGAGTCGTTCGCCGCGCGCCGCAAGCCCGCGGCCGAGGTGCAGCTCCGCTCCGCGGGCGAGTCGTTCGCGATCAAGCGCGCGGGCGAGACCGGCAAGCGCGTGGTCGGCACGATCGGCGGCGCGCGCGTCACCGGCGAGTGTCACCCCGGCGCCGTCTACCTGCACCGCGCCGAGTCCTTCCTGGTGCGCGAGCTCGACTTCGAGCGCCGCGAGGTCACGGTCGAGGGCCCCTCGCAGGTCGACTGGTACACGCGGCCGGTGGTCGAGAAGGAGACCGAGATCCTCGAGGTGCTGCGCAGCCGGCCGAGCGGCAACATGCTGGTGAAGCTCGGGCGTCTGCGCGTGACCTCGAAGACCGTCGCCTACGAGAAGCGGCGCATCTTCGGCCAGGACCTGCTCGGCCGGTACCCGCTCGAGCTGCCGCCGACGCGCTTCGAGACGGAGGGGCTGTGGCTCGAGCTCGCGCCCCAGATCGAGCGGGTCGTGAAGTCCGAGGGCGGGCACTTCATGGGCGGGATCCACGGGCTCGAGCACGCGGCGCTCGCGCTGTTCCCGCTGTTCGCGCTGTGCGACCGCTTCGACGCCGCGGGCATCTCCATCCCGCGCCACGCGCAGGTGCGCGGCCCGGCGATCTTCCTGTACGACTCGCACCCCGGCGGGATCGGCATCGCGCGGGCGATCTTCCCGCGGCTCGAGGAGCTGATCTCGCTCGCGGGCCAGATCACGCGCGAGTGCCCCTGCGTCGACGGCTGTCCGTCCTGCATCCACTCGCCGCGCTGCGGCGCCGGCAACCGACCGCTCGACAAGTCCGCAGTGATCCGCACCGTCGACCTCGCGCTCGGGCGCGAGTCGCTGCCCGCGCGCGCGGCCGAGCTCGAGGAGCCCGAGCCGGCCGAGCCGGATCTGTTCAGCGCCGCGCCGACGCCGCGGCCCGCACCGCTGCTCTTCGACGTCGAGACGCAGCGCTCGGCCGCCGAGGTGGGCGGCTGGGGCAACACCCACCTGATGCGGCTCGCGCTCGCGGTCGTGTACGACGCCGCGACGGGAGAGTTCGAGACCTACACCGAAGAGCGTGCCGAGGCGCTGGTCGAGCGGCTGTTCGATGCGCCGGTGGTCGTGGGCTTCAACAGCCGGCGCTTCGACTACGGCGTGCTGCGCGCCTACACCACGCGCGACCTCGCCAAGCTCCCCACCTTCGACCTGCTCGAGGAGATCCATCACAAGCTCGGCTATCGGCTCTCGCTCGACCACCTCGCCACCCACACGCTCGGGCGCGGCAAGTCCGGCGACGGCCTGCAGTCCCTGACCTGGTGGAAGGAGGGCCGGCTCGACCTGATCGAGTCGTACTGCCGCATGGACGTGGAGATCGTGCGCGACCTGCTCACGTTCGCCGCGCGCGAGCGGCATCTGCTCTTCCAGCGCAAGACGGGCGAGCTCGTACGCCTGCCGGTCGAGTGGGACGAGGCGGCGATCCTGGCGCGGGCGAGCGCGGAGTCGCCCCGCTAGCCTCCCGCCCGCTGTGCTCCGGCTGGAAGACGCGGGAAAATCGTTCGGTGGGCGCGCGCTCTTCGAGGGCGCGGCGCTGCACGTGCGCGAGGACGACCGGATCGGACTGGTGGGCCGCAACGGCGCCGGCAAGACCACGCTCTTGCGCATGCTCGCGGGCCTCGACCCGCCCGACAGCGGAACGGTCGCGCTGCGCCGCGGCGCGCGCGTCGGCTACCTGCGCCAGGAGGTGAGCGCGGTCTCGGACCGCACCGTGCTCGCCGAGGCCGAGACCGCGCTCGAGCCGCTGCGCGCGCTGGAGCGGCGCATGCGCGCGATCGAGGAGGAGATCGCGCGCGATCACGAGCACGTGCCCGACGAGCTCGCCTCGCGCTACGACGAGATCCGCCACGCCTTCGAGCGCTCCGGCGGCTTCTCGGCCGACGCGGAGCTGCGCGCGACGCTGGTCGGCCTCGGGCTCGGCCCCGACAAGTGGGAGCAGCCGCTCGCCAAGCTCTCGGGCGGCTGGCTGATGCGCGTCGAGCTCGCGAAGCTCTTGATCGCGCGGCCCGAGGTGCTGCTGCTCGACGAGCCCACCAACCACCTCGACCTGCCCTCGATCCGCTGGTTCGAGGGCGTGCTCGCCAGCTACCCGGGCTCGGTCGTGGTGGTGTCACACGATCGTGTGTTCCTCGACCGGCACTGCAATCGCATCGCCGAGCTCTCGGCCGCGCAGCTCAGCTCGTACAAGGGCAACTACACCGCCTACGTGGCGCAGAAGGCGCTGCGCCTCGACGAGGCCGAGGCGCGGCGGCGCAACCTGCAGCACGAGATCGCCGAGAAGCAGCGCTTCGTCACGCGCTTCAAGGCCAAGGCCAGCAAGGCCAGCCAGGCGCAGAGCCGCGTGAAGCAGATCGAGAAGCTGCGCGCGGAGGCCGAGCGGCTGCCGACCGCGTCGGCCGAGCGCAGCATGCGCGTGCGCTTCAAGACTTCGCTGCGCTCGGGCGAGACGGTGCTGCGCCTGGAGCGCGCCGCCAAGGCGTACGGCGACAAGGTCGTGTACCGCGCGCTCGACTTCGAGCTGCGCCGCGCCGAGCGCGTGGCGCTGGTCGGCCCGAACGGCGCGGGCAAGTCGACGCTGCTGCGCCTGGCCGCGGGCGCGTTCCCGCCCGACGGCGGCACGCGCGAGCTCGGCCACAACGTGCGCGCCGGCTTCTACGCGCAGCACCAGGTCGACGCGCTCGATCCGCGCCGCTCCGTGCTCGCCGAGCTCGAGTCCGGCGCGGACATCGACGATGTGCCGCGCCTGCGCGGCATCCTGGGCGCGTTCCTGTTCTCGGGCGACGACGTGGAGAAGCGCGTGTCGGTGCTCTCGGGCGGCGAGAAGGCGCGGCTCGCGCTGGCCAAGCTCCTGCTCGCGAAGGCGAACTTCCTGGTGCTCGACGAGCCCACGAACCACCTCGACATGGAGGCGCGCGACGTGCTCACCGAGGCGCTGGTCGGCTACGAGGGGACGCTCTTGTTCGTCAGCCACGACCGCCGCTTCATCAACACGCTCGCGACGCGCGTGGTCGAGGTCACGCCCGGCGAGCGCGAGGCCAACGTGCGCGCGTTCCTGGGCGACTACGACTTCTACGAAGCCACGCTCGCGCGCGAGGCCGCCGAGCGCAGCGCCAAGCCGATCGCCGCGCCCGCGGCCGCGAAGTCGAAGCCCGCGCCGGGCGCGAAGCCCGTCGCCGACCGCGCGCGCGACCGGGCCCAGCGCAAGCTGCGCGAGCAGGCCGCCTCGCTCGAGCAGCGCATCGAAGCCGCCGAGGCCGAGCTCCATCGCCTGGACTGGCTCGCCGCCGAGCCCGCCACCGCGCGCGACGGCGACCGCATGCGCGAGCTCGCCCTCGAACGCCGCAAACATCGAGACGCGATCGCCGCGCTCTACGTCGAGTGGGAAGCCATCACCCACCAGCTCGATGGCTAGGCTGCCGTTGGTGCCCAGGACTGGACTCGAACCAGCACGTCCTTGCGGACACCAGACCCTGAATCTGGCGTGTCTACCAATTTCACCACCTGGGCACGGTGGTCGGAGCGATCCGAACCGGGCGCGATCCTAGCTGAGCGCGACTGACGCTGCCAAGGCGATCCTAGAGGCGCCGGTCGAGCTCCACCGCGTAGCGCAGATCGGCGAGGAACTCCGGGATCGCGGCGCTGACGCGGTGCCAGTTCGGGATCAGCGGCGAGCGCATCGGGTCGCGCACGAAGGCGAAGCCGGCGGCGCGCAGGCCGGCGGTGAAGGTCTCGACCACGAGCTCTTCCTCGTGCGGGTCGAAGCGCAGGCCGTTGATGCGCGAGTCGTCGGAGTACGCGGCGATCGTGTCCTGCGCCTGGCGCAGGTACGCGGCACAGAGCGTGTTGAGAAAGCCCGCGTCGAACTGCACGCCGACGCTCGCCAGGTTGCGGAACAGCGAGGTCGCGATGTCGATCACCATCCGGTGCAGGCCGCGCGACGGGTCGAGCGGTGAGAGTTCCTGGTGCTTGTGATCGTAGTTGTCGCACAGCTCGACTTGGCAGATGCGCTGCGAGGCCGCGTTGCGGAACACCTCGGCGAGCAGGCCGACCTCGAGCCCCCAGTCGCTGGGGATGCGCACCTGGCGCGCGAGCGCGCTCTTCATCGCGAACTCGCCCGCGAGCGGGTAACGGAAGCCGTGCACGAACTCGATCAGCGGCAGCTCGCGGCCCAGCGTGCGCTTCAAGGAAAGGATCAAGGGTGTCACGAAGAGCCGCGTCACGCGGCCGTGCAGGCGATCCGTGGCGCGGCCGTAGTAGCCCTTGCAGTAGTCGTAGTCGAGGTGCGGGGACAGGATCGGGTAGCAGAGTCGCGCCAGGAACTCGCGGTCGTAGGTGAGGATGTCGCAGTCGTGGAAGGCGAGCGCGTCGGCGTCGCCGAGCGCGAGCGCCGCGCCCGCGCCGAGCCAGACCGCGCGGCCCTTGCCGTCGGGTCCGGGCTCCAGCCCGCTCGCGCGCTGGCGCTCGAGCAGCTCGCCCACGGTCGGCCCGCTGCCCCACACGCACACGGCCTCGGGCAGCGAGCGGAAGAAGTCGCGCACGCGCCGGAAGTCCTCGGGCTCCCTCGTGCCCGACACCGAGACGATCACGCGGTGCAGGTACGAGACCTCGCGCAGCACTTCGACGATCCCGCGCAAGCCCGGGCCGTTGATCTCGGTGTGCAGGCACGGCAGCACCAGCGCCATCGGCCGCTCGCGCGCGTAGTGCTTGAGCTCGGCCTCGATGCGCGAGAGCGAGGGCGGACCCAGCCGATGCAGGGTCGTGATCACGCCGTTCTGATGGAAGTCGCTCATCGGGGGGTGAGCGCAGCTTAGCACCGTACGATGGGTCCCGGCGCGGGGGGCCGATCGCTCAGACCTCGTAGGCCTCGTGCAGGTTCTGCGAGAGGTAGCGCAGCGTCTCGGCGTCGACGTCGGTGAAAGTCAGGGCGACCTCTTGCGTGAAGCCGTCGAGCTCGGTCACGCGCACGAGCTTGCCGATCACGGAGATCGTGCGGTCGCCGATCGTGAGCAGCACGCGCAGCACCTCGCCGAGCTCGACCTCGAGGCCGACGCACTGGAAGCGGATGCCGCCCATCGACACGTCCAGCGCGTGCGCGAGCGCTTCGCGCGCGTCGACGCGCGCGATCGAGACCAGCGACTCGGTGTGCACGCGCGGGTACTTGCGGCGGTCGAAGGTGGTGTCTTTGTCCAAGCGAGCCCTCTCAAGCCCCGTTTCGGACGGGGCACGAGAGCGGCTGAAGCGCCGGCTTCGCGCTGGCGCGCGCGGGTCAGAAAAGGCGCAGCTGACGGCCTTCGGCGCCCGGCAGGGCGCGCTCGAGCCCGGCGACCGCGAGCCGCAGGCGGCGAATCGCGCGCGCACCGGCGTGCGTACGCGCCAGCAGCGCCAGCGCCGCGTCGGACAGCTCGCGCGGCTCGCTGGTCGCGGCGTCGAGCGCAGCGGTGCGCGAGGAACGCGTGCCGTCGAGGTAGGAGACCACCAGCGTCACGCTGCGCGCCTTGCGCCGCTCGCGCGCGAGCGTCGTGCCGAGCCGCTCCGCGAGCGCCTCGATCGCGCTCGCCAGCGTGCGCAGGTCGACGCTCGGCGCGTCGAGCGTCTGCTCCTGCGAGAGCGTGCGCGTGCGCGGCTTGGGCGCGAGCCGGCCACGGTCGGCGCCGCGCGCGTACTCCAGGAACGAGGTCGCGCGCGCGCCGGTGAGCTCGGCGAGCCGCGCGGGCTCGAGCGCGCGGAGCTCCGCAATTCGGTGTATGCCGTGCTCCGCGAGCTTGCGCGCGGTCGCCGGCCCGAGGCCCCAGATCTCGTCGACGGGAAACGGGCCGAGGAAGGCCTCGACCTCGTCCTCGGCCACGCGCCGGATCCCGCCCGGACCCGCGTGCTTCGCGGCCAGCACCGCGGCGAAGCGGGTCGGCGCGATGCCGGCCACCGCCGCGACGCCGAACTCGGCCTGCAGCCGCACGCACAGCTCGGCCGCGCGCGCGAGCGTGTCGCCGGGCGGCGCGAGCTCGATGAAGGTGCCCTCGAGCCCGAGCTCCTCGAGCCGTTCGCTGTCCGCGCGCAGGAGCTCGCGCAGCTCCGCGACCCGCTCGCGGTAGCGCTTCAGCCGCGTGCGACGCAGGATCGCGTCGGGGCAGAGCTCGAGCGCATGGCGCATCTCCATGCCCTCTTCCACGCCGCGCGCGCGCGCCTCGCGGCTCACACCCGTGACCGTGCCGCGCTTGGCCGGGTCGCCGCCGACGATCACCGGCCGGCCTCGAAGCGCGGCATCGTCCGCCTGCTCGACGGCCGCATACAGTCCGGGCACGAGGATGAAGACGATCATGGGTCCGCGGGACGCAGCTCCCAAGTTCCCTTCTGATGATAGGAGACGTCGCTCGCGTGCATCCACAGCGGGCGCGGCTGGCCGGAGAGCCAGTCGGCCAGCGCGTCCGCGTAGTGCGGCGAGCCGGGATGGCCCGACTGTCCGCCAGCCAGGCCGAACAGCGCATGCTCGGGATCGCCGAGATCGACCGCGTAGCGCAGCGCCGGCCCGAGCTCGAGCGCGTTGTCGGGCAGATCGCCGTTGAACATGGTCCAGACCGAATCGGGATCGCCCGGCGCGGCGAACGGTCCGCTGCCGAGCTGCCGGCCCACCCACGCGAGCGGTCCGCCGCCGAGCCGCTCGAACGCGTGTCGCAGGCTCAGCTCGTGCACCTCCCCCCAGGTCCACTTCTTCGGATTCGCCGACACGCGCGAGCGCATGAAGGCCCAGGTCTCGTCGAGCGCGGCGTCGCGCGAGAGCGCGACCTTCGCGGGACCGACGCGGTCGAGCGCGCGCGCCAGCGCGATGCCGGGCGCGGGCTCCGCTTGCTCGAGCAGCGCGCGCGAGCCCTTCGACAGGCTCAGGCCCTCGAGCAGCTTGCCCGCGAGCCGCTGGCGGAACACGTGGTAGAGCGACGCGCCCACCGAGTCGGTCGCGGTCGAGCCGTCCCACTCGAGCAGCATCGCCTTCACGCGCTGCGCGGAGCTCGAGACCGGCTTCGCGCCCTCCAGCAGCAGCCGCACGGTCGCGGGGCCGCGACGCGAAACGGTGTCGCGCTGGATCGCGACCAGCGCCTCGACATCGAGCTGGCCCGGGCGCGCGAGCAGCTCGCGCACGCGCTCGGCCGCGCCTTGGTTGCTCCACAGCCAGGTGATCGGCGCGCGAAAGCTCGCGGCGGCCGGGTGCGGCGAGACCACCTGCACGGGCAGGTCCGTGCCGTGCGTCGAGGGCAGGTCTTCGAACGCCGCGGTGCCGCGCCAGTCGTAGAAGCGCGAGGCGCCGGCCAGCGGCAGGAGACCCGTGTCGATCGAGCGCACCGGCAGGTGGCCGGCGACCTGCGTGCCGGTCGCGCCGGTCGCGTCCGCGTACAGGAAGGTCGCGGCCGGCGCGGGCAGCTCGCGCAGCGCCGCCTGGAAGCAGGCCCAGTCGCCGCAGCGCTGCAGCGCCAGGCCCGACTCGAGCCCGCTCTGCTTTGCTTGCCCGGTCCAGCGCAGCGCGAGCGAGTTCGCGCGCGGCTCGTCGGGCCAGACGCTGCGCAGCAGCGGCCCGTGCTCGGTGACGATCACCTTGATCGGCTGCGCGGGCCGGCCGCGCACGGCGATCGACTCCTCGCGCAGCTTCGCGGTGCGCCAGCGCCCGCCGCGCTCGTAGCGCCCGGGATCGTTGGGATCGAGCGCCTCCTCGTACAGGTCCGACACGGACACGTGTAGCGCGACCTGACCCCAGGCGATCGAGCGGTTCGTACCGCTGAAGAAGATCGGCAGACCCGGCCAGGTCGCGCCCGAGAGATCGAAGCGGTCGGTGCGGATGTGCGCCAGGTAGAACACCGCGGGCGCCGCGAAGCTCACGTGCGGATCGTTCGCGAGCAGCGGCTTCCCGCTCTTCGAGCGCGAGGCGGGCACCAGGAAGCCGAGGCTTCCCGACGGTCCGTCGAGTCCGGCCATGCGCGCCAGGTCGTCCGACACGGTGCCGAGCGACAGCAGCCCCTCGAGCGGATCGTGCTCGCCGTCGCTCGGCCGCACCGGGAAGAAGTCGCGCGACGGCACGCCGCCGAGCTCCGCGACCAGGCGATCGAGCAAGAGGCTCGCCGACAGCGAGCGCCCCAGGCTCCAGGCGCGCAGCCGCGCGATCGCGAGCGAGTCCTCCGGCGTCCACGGCTCCGGCTCGACGGCCAGCCAGCGCAGCTCGAACGGTCGCGTCGCGCGGTTCGCGGCGATCTCGGCGAGCCAGGCGTTCACGCCCGCGGCGTAGGCCGCCAGCGCGTCGCGCGACGCCTGCGAGAGCCCGGGCCACTCGAGCCGCGCGGCCTCGGCGAAGCCGAGCGTGCGCGCCAGACGGTCCTGCGCGAGCACGCGCTCGCCGAACAGCTCCGCGAGCCGCCCGCGCGCGCTGCGCCGCGAGAGCTCCATCTGCCACAGGCGATCCTGCGCGTGCGCGAAGCCGAGCGCGAGGTACGCGTCGGGCAACGTCTGCGCCTCGACGTGCGGCACGCCGAACGGATCGCGCACCACGCGCGCGGCGGCGGCGAGCCCGCGCGCGGCCAGCCCGCCGTGCGCCGGCGGTCCGGGATCGCGCCCGACCAGCACGAGCACCGCGAACAGACCCGCCGCGGCGATCAAGAGCGCCGCGAAAGCGGAGACGAAGGCGACGTTCCAGAAGCGCTTCACGAGCCGCGGGGACCTTGCGTGCCCTCGAGCACGATCTGCGCGAAGGCGTGCGTGCGCGTGTACGACGCGCCGACGAAGGCGCGCGAGAAGCCGCGCTCGCGCGCGATCTCGAGCGCGATGCCGTGGATCTCGAGCGCGAGCCCGTGCGGCGTCTCGCAGGTCTCGAAGTCGCGCCAGCCCACGCCGCGCCGCCAGCCGGTTCCGATCGCTTTCATGCCGGCTTCCTTAACGGCAAAGCGCAGCGCGAAGTGCGCCCCCGAGCGCCGGCGGCGGACGCAGTCCGCAATCTCGCGCGGCGTGTACACGCGCCTGCGCAAGCGCTCGCCTCGGCGCGCGAGCGCGCGCTCGATGCGCGCGATCTCGACCACGTCGATGCCGCCCCCGACGATCACTTCGCCGACTCCGACATGAGCCCACCCAGCCACTACGGTTCCGCGCGTAAGCTAGCGGATTCACTTGGATTGACGCTGCCGGGGCCCATCGCTAAGCTGCGCGCCGTCGGTACCGAGGAGGGTCGGAATGGCGGCGCGCGTGAAGGTGGGGATCAACGGCTTCGGTCGGATCGGACGCTGCGCGCTGCGCGCGGGCCTCTCCGAAGCCGGGCTCGAGTTCGTGGCCGTGAACGACCTGACCGACGCCAGGACCCTCGCCCACCTGCTGAAGTACGACTCCGTGCACGGCCGCCTCGACGAGCGGGTCGAGGTCGTCGACAAGGCGATCCGCGTCGGCAGCCGCGAGCTCTTGGTGCTGGCCGAGCGCGACCCCGCGAAGCTCCCGTGGCAGGAGCTCGGCGTCGAGATCGTGATCGAGAGCACAGGCTTGTTCACCAAGCGCGCCGATGCGGCCAAGCACCTCGCGGCCGGCGCGAAGAAGGTCATCATCAGCGCGCCCGCGACCGAGCCCGACATCACCCTCGCGCTGGGCGTGAACGAGTCGTCGTACGAGCCGGCCAAGCACCACGTGATCTCGAACGCCTCGTGCACGACCAACTGCCTCGCGCCGGTCGCGAAGGTCCTGCACCAGGAGTACGGGATCCGGCGCGGCTGGATGACCACGATCCACGCGTACACGAACGACCAGCAGATCCTCGACCTGCCCCACTCCGATCTGCGCCGCGCGCGCGCCGCGGCCATGTCGATGATCCCGACCTCGACGGGCGCAGCGAAGGCCGTGGGTCTGGTGCTGCCCGAGCTCGCGGGCAAGCTCGACGGCATCTCGATCCGCGTGCCCACGCCCGACGTGTCGGTCGTGGACCTGGTCGCCGAGCTCGACCGCGCGGCCACCGCGGAGCAGATCAACGAGGCGTTCGTGAAGGCGTCGGAGGGACCGCTCAAGGGCATCCTGGCCGTCTGTCACGAGCCGCTGGTCTCGATCGACTTCCTCGACGACGCCCACTCCGCGATCGTCGACGCGCCCAACACGAAGGTGCTGGGCGGCAATCTGGTCAAGGTGCTCGCCTGGTACGACAACGAGTGGGGATACGCGCGGCGCGTCGTCGATCTCGCGCGCCTGGTCGCCGCGAAGCTGTGAGCGCCGCGATCCGGCTGCCCTCGGTCGCGGATCTCGAGCTGCGCGGCAAGCGCGTGTTCATCCGCGCGGACCTGAACGTGCCGCTCCGGGGCGGCGAGGTCGCGGACGAGTCGCGCATCCAGGCCTCGCTCGAGACGCTCGCGTTCGTGCGCGGCCGCGGCGGGCGCGTGCTGCTCGCCTCGCACCTCGGCCGGCCCAAGGGGGGGTTGCCCGAGGCGAAGTACTCGCTGGCTCCGGTCGCCCGCCAGATGGGGCTCGAGCTGGCACCGGATTGTGTAGGCCCCGAGGTCGAGGCGCGCGTTGCTGGGCTCGGGGACGGCGACGCGATCCTGCTCGAGAACCTGCGCTTCCACGCCGGCGAGGAGAAGAACGACCCCGCCTTCGTGGCCGAGCTCGCCAAGCTCGCCGACGTGTACGTGAACGACGCCTTCGGCACCGCGCACCGCGCGCACGCCTCGACGGAGGGGCTCGCGCACGTGTGTCGCGAGGCCGCGGCCGGGTTCCTGTTGCTGCGCGAGCTCGAGGCGCTCTCGCGCGTGCGCGACCAGCCCGCGCACCCGTACCTGTGCATCCTCGGCGGCGCGAAAGTCTCAGACAAGCTCGACGTGCTCGAGCAGCTGGCGCGCCGCGCGGACGCGATCGCGATCGGCGGAGCCATGGCGTACACGTTCCTGCTCGCGCGCGGCGAGCCGGTCGGCCGGTCGCTCGTCGAGCGCGAGCTGGTCGAGACCGCCCGTAAGCTGCTCGCGGGCAAGACGGAGATCCTGCTGCCCGTCGATCACGTGGTCGCGTCCGGCGTCGACGACACGAAGGGAGCGCGGACGGTGACGGCGATCCCGGACGACGCGATGGCGCTCGACATCGGCCCGCGCTCGCGCGAGGCGATCGCGCGAAGCGTCGCCGGCGCCAAGACCGTGTTCTGGAACGGACCGCTCGGCTTGTTCGAGAAGCCGCCCTTCGACGCGGGCACGCGCGCGGTGGCCGAGGCGCTGGCGCAGAGCTCCGCCTACACCGTCGTGGGTGGGGGCGACTCGCTCGCCGCGGTGCAGGCCGCGGGCGTGGGCGCGCGCATCTCTCACCTGTCGACGGGCGGCGGCGCTTCGCTCGAGTTCCTCGAGGGCCGCGCGCTGCCGGGCGTCGAAGCGCTGCGGAGCCGCGCGTGAGGACGAAGCTGTTCGCCGCGAACTGGAAGATGCACAAGACCGTCGCCGAGACGGTCGAATTCGCGCGCGCGCTCGCAAGCCTGGTGAAGGACGTGCGCGACATCGAGATCGCGATCGCCCCGCCCTTCACCGCGCTCGACGCGCTGCGCACCGCGCTCGGCGCGCCATCGGGCGCGCTCGGCGCGGGCCCCGTCGCGCTGGCGGCGCAGAACGCGCACTTCGAGCCCAAGGGCGCCTTCACCGGCGAGATCTCGGTCGGCATGCTCGCCGAGCTCGGCTGCCGCTACGTGATCCTCGGCCACTCCGAGCGGCGCGCGCTGTTCGGCGAGGACGACACGTTCATCGCCAAGAAAGTTCGCGCCGTGCAGGCCGCCGGCCTGCGCCCGATCCTTTGTGTCGGCGAGACGGACGCGGAGCGCGAGGCCGGGCGCACCTGGGACGTGCTGCGCAGCCAGCTCCAGGGCTCGCTCGCCGAGGCCGACGCCGCCCGCGCGAGCGAGCTGGTGGTCGCCTACGAGCCGGTGTGGGCGATCGGCACGGGCAAGACCGCCACGCCCGCGCTCGCGCAGGAGGCTCACGCCTTCGTGCGCGCGCGACTCGCGGAGCGCTTCGGGAGCGCCGCCGAGAGCATCCGCATCCAGTACGGCGGCTCGGTGAAGCCCGAGAACGCGGCCGAGCTGATGGCCCAGCCCGACATCGACGGGGCGCTCGTCGGCGGCGCCAGCCTTGACCCCACGAGCTTCTCTGCCATCATCCGCTTCCGCGAGCGCCGCGCTGGAGTCCCTGGGTGACGCTACTTCTCGAGATCGTCTACATCGTCGTGTGCGTGTTCCTGATCGTCGTGGTGCTGCTCCAGCACGGCAAGGGCGCGGACATCGGCGTATCGCTCGGCGCAGGCTCGAGCAACACCGTGTTCGGCGCGCGCGGCGCCGGGAACTTCCTGACCAAGCTCACGACCGTGTCGGCCGTGCTGTTCATGGTGCTCGCCTTCACGCTCGCCCGCTTCGCCGCCGACGACACCGCCGAGGATCTGCTCGGCGTCCCCGCGAGCGACGCGCCCGCGGAGCTCGAAGAGATCCCCGTTCCCGATCCCGCGGCCGAGTCGACGGCCCCGCCGAGCGAGCCCGGCGGCGCACCCTCGGGCTTCGAGACGATCGAGACCCCCGCCACGACTCCGCCCGCGACGCCCGCACCCGCCGCTCCCTCGCCCGCTCCCACCCAGCCGCCGAGTTGAAGTCGCGCCCGCGCGCTCCTATAAACACGAGCGCTCACCTGCCCAGGTGGTGAAATTGGTAGACACGCCAGGTTGAGGGCCTGGTCCCAGCAATGGGGTGCTGGTTCGAGTCCAGTCCTGGGCACCATGGCCGCATCGCCAGATCCCGCGCTCGCGCGCACACTTGCGGCGCCGCTGTCCGAGTAACTCACGCTGCGCTCGAGCTCGTCGTCGCTGACCGTGGGGGGACTCTGGGGGGACTCGACCAGACGCGCGAGCAGATCCGCGGGGAGTTCGCCCTGCTCGAGCACGAGCGGCTCGCGGTAGTCGTCGCCGCCGACCCACTTCGCGTAGTGCCGCACGGTGACACCGAAGTCCGCGTGACCGAGCTGCGTCGACACGTAGCCGAGCTGGACGCCCGCCGAGAGAAGCTGCGATGCGAACGTGTCGCGCAGGTCCTTCGGGCGGCGGTGCCCAATGTCGGCTGCCGCGAGGATGCGCCTCCACTCGAGGTCGCGGAACGTGCGCAGGTCGCGCTGTACCACGTACGCCTCGCCGCTCGGCCGCTCGCGCCGCCGGTAGAGAGCGAGGAGCGCGCCACGGAGTCGCCGCGAGAGGTGCACGCGCCGCGCGCGGCCGCCCTTCGGCGGTCCGGGCTCACCACCGCGGGGCCGGTTCAGATCGATGAGCAGCGCGCGCCGGCGGTCATGGTCGGCGTCGCCCCAGGTGATCCGGCTCCATCGAAGCCCGAGCACCTCGCCGACGCGAAGTCCCGCGTCCAGCAGGAGCAGGACGAAGGCGTACGCCTCGAGCCCCTCTCCGCGCGCGGCCGCGACGAGCTTCTCCACCTCGCTCGCCCGCTCGATCGGCCGCACGTCGCGGCCAGGGTCGCTCTCGGCTCGCCCCTTTCGGGTGCGCGTCTTGCGCGAGAGGAGCTTGCGGAAGTCGTCGATTGGGTTGCGCGCGACCAGGCCGAGCTCGCGCGCGTAGCCGAGCACGCCCGAGAGCGCGTCGAGGTAGTTGCGGCCGGTCTTCGTCGAGAGTCCCCTCGCGTCGACGGCCTCTGCCCACCACGCGCGCAGCTGCGGCTCGCTGAGCTCGTCGAGCGCCACGCCGCCGAGCCTCGCGAGGATCGGACCATCGGGACCGAGCGCACGCTGTCTCTCGGCCAGCGTCGTCGGTGCGAGTCGCGACGTGTCCTCCTCCAGGTAGCGCTGCGCGAAATCGCCGAACTTCGGTGCCTCGGCGCGCACGGCTGATCCGAGGCGCGCGATGCCCTTCCGCTCTTCCCACGCGTCACGGAAGGCTGCGGCCTCGCTCCAGTCGCTCGTCTTCGCGGAGACTCGGAAGCGCCGCCCCTGCATGACGCGCTCGACGTAGATCGAATCGCCGCGCGCCACGAGGTTCCGGTAGCGGTAGCCGCGAGGTTTCGGCTTCATCTCGCAGCCTCCATGCACGAAGCAGAAGCCGCATCTCGGCACTGCGCTCTGCGGGCGAACCCGTCGGACTCCGACGCGACCTTGTCCCCGAAGAAGCTGTCGCAGGCCGCGTGCCTCACTGCGAGGCAGTCCACGATAAGCTGTTCCTCGGTCTTGCTCGGTCCGCACGCGGAAGCGCCGAGAAGGAGAACGATTGCCGACGCTGCGGCGCGCGCTCGCCTCACGTGGCGACGGCCGGCGCGATGGAGCGCGACCTGGTCGCCAACCGCGTCGGCGCTCTGTTTGTCGGTGCTCATGCGAGCGTAGATCGCGATGCGCATTAGGGGCCCTCTTCTAGTCGACCCCACAGACCCGTGAAATGGTCGATGTTCCATCCACGCGCAACGGCCCGCAGGTAGAGCTGCTGCCTAGTCTCTTCAAGCTCGAGAAAGGCAACGCGGATCGAGTCAAAGATCGCGCCGGCAATATGCTCTCGCGAATGCGAGACGGCGATCTTCGCGAGCCGCGTAGCGTGAATCAGCGAGAAGACCCCAATTCCCATCGAGACTTCATCGAACTGGCCCCCGAGCTTTATCTCGACCGCGTCACCGTTGATCTGAGCGCTCTGCAGGATCTGAAGAAGTGGATTCGCATGTTTCGCCATGCAAAGCCGGGCGTAGCATCTCAGCTCTGCGGCAATCCTATCCTCGCGTCCGATCTGTCTGAGCACCGCCTCAACGTTGGCTCGGTTCCTCGTGACGGGTTGTGTGGGATCTTCATGAAGGATCCATTCCCTGGCGGCCTCGTCGGTCGCGACAATCCCTGGCAGAGCGAACGTCACCTCGAAGGTCGATGCGGCGAGTGCGGAGGCCTGAAGGTGAAAGCCGAGGGCCGTCAGATGCTCGATCGCTTCAAGATCGTTCGCGATTCGCGCGAGAAGGGTCGCGCACACGACTGCCCGATCCGACACCTCACCATGGATGCCGCGGACGGCTTGTCGCACCAGATGCCGGGCGGCGGCGGCGTGCTTCAGGTGTGCCTGTAGCTCCTCCGCCAGACTAGGAAGCTCGTCTGTCATCCCTGCCGCCTCGACGCCATGCTAGCCTGCACGCTTGAGTCACCCGCGCCCGCGCTCAGTGCGCGGGAAGGGACGCGCGGTCCGGTCGGGCGCAGGTCTCTCGCCGATGCGCCTCTCATCCTCCTACCCTCGCGCACGACAGCCAGATCTGGACACCAGCGAGGAGCAGTCCGACGAGGCCGATCCAGAGCCTCCTCGTCTACGCGCCAACCACGAATCGTGGCATTGAAGTCGTCTCCCTCGTCGTACGGCACCATCGAGACGGAGCCATAGTCCCATCTTCGGATTCGGTACTCCGTCGGGAACGAGGCCCACATTCGGAGCGTGTTCTCCGCGACGCCCACGATCCAGGCCGCCCCCGGACGCCGTCTCGAAGCGAGGCGTCCTCCCTCGAGCTCCTGCGTGGTCCGGTGGCCGAGGCGGTGGTTCTCCGCCCACAAGTCGATGAGCGCACCTGGGTCGGCTCCGCCCTTCACGGCCGCGAGGGGCGCAGACGCGAGCTCGTCGACAACAGCGCGCGCGGGCTCGAGCTGATCGAGAAGGTGCGACCCAAGCCCGGATCGCTTCTTCGCATCGTCGCTCCACCAAGCTGCGCGGAGCGCGTTGAGGAACGACCTGCGGAGTCGGACGACTCTTCGATTCGAATGGTCGACGTACATGGCCGCCGCACCCCCCGCGGCGCACCCTCGAGACGGAGGAGGTCGGAGGCTGGCCGCCGGGTGCGGGCGGCCCCCGCTGCAGGCGGGTGCCTCCGCTTCGAGTCTACCGCGTCGCCGCGCACCTTCTAGCGTGTTCGTGCCACGATCTACCGCCCGGGGGGCGCGTTGAACGAACAACAGAAGTCCTTGGCGGTAAACGCGCTCCGTTGGATCTCGATCGGGGCACTCGCGATCGCGCTGCTCCCGGCAGTTAAGGTGGCGACGGAGACCGTCGCCAATGCGGTCGCAGACTTCAGCAACTACCGTCACTTCAAGTCCGAGCATGCGGAGTTCGAGGCGAAGCATGCGGAGTGGACTGTTGCACGCGAGTCTTGGTGGAGTTCCCTCACCAACGAGCAACGAGCAGCGTGGAGCTATCTCCACGCTGCCGAACCGTCTGCCGAGTATCAGCGCATCCTTGACGAGGCGCTTGAGAGGGAGCAGCGCGAGCGTGAAGCGGGCGGTGCCGAATATCAGCGCATCCTCGAAGAGGAGCGTGAACGGGAGCGGCGCGAGCGCGAAGAGAGCCCCGGGTTTCGGCGCATCGTCAAAAGAGCGCTTGAGAGGGAGCAGCGCGAGCGTGAGGCGCGCGGCTGGCAGCCGGGAGCCTTCGACATCGCGAGAAGGAAGCTGGGGAGCGCTCCACCGGAGCCCGTTGAGCCAGAGCGCCCAACGCGCGTGTTGTCGAGCCATCGTGGCTCGGATCCGGGTGATGCTCTTCTATGGTGGTATGGGCTGCCCGTTTCCGCTGTCGCGTGGTGGGCTCGTCGGTGGATCCTGCTCGGGTAGCACGCTTCGGCTTGGTGCCGTGAGGGGAGGAGAGTTCGCTTGGTGACCACCGACGACTCGCGCTCCGGACAATCCCGGGAAGACGCAGCGTTCTCCGAATGGCGAGGGAACCTGTTCCGGCTCACCTACTTCCTACTCGGCGCCGCAGGTGCGGCCATCGGCTAGTGACCGTCGAACGCGGCCGTCAGGCGAGCTTCCCCGCCCAGCGCTCCGGCAGCAGCACGATCAGCGAGGGCACGAGCAGGATCGCGGAGAGCGCGTTCACGCCCATCAGGATCGAGAGCAGCAGGCTCATCTCGGCCGAGAAGCGCAGGCTCGAGATGGGGATCCAGAACATGATCCCGACCAGCAGCGTCGACGCGGTGAAGCCGATCGCGAGGCCGGTGGTGCGGATGGCGTGCTGCACGGCCAGGACACGCGTGGTGAAGTTCGGCCGCTCCTGCAGCACGCGGTCGACCAGGTAGAGCGCGTAGTCGATACCGAGCCCCACGCCGATCGCCTGAACCGGAAGTGTGTTGACGTCGATGGCGATGCCCGCGACCGCCTGCACCGCCAGCGCGGCGAGCGACGCGGTCGCGAGCGAGGCGGTGAGCAGCGTCGCGATCACGAGCGAGCGGTAGCTCGCCAGGATGATCAGAAACGTCGTCACGAACACGATCACCAGGCTCACGTCGCTCGACGCGCCGATCTCGTCGATCGAGGCGGCGAGCACGCCGATCGAGCCCGCGGCGTAGCGCAGCTCGATCCCGTCGCGAAGCCAGGTGCCGGAGCGCTGTTGCGCGAACTCGCCGTCGGCGCTCGTGCGCACCCACAGCTCGTACGGAGCGCGCCAGCCGCCGGGATGCCGCAGCTCGGCGGCGACGCCGTCGGGTCCCTCCCAGCGCGCGTCCTGCACGACCTGCGGCTGGCCGCCGTCGACGCGGATCTCGAGCACGGGCTCGACCGGCGGGAGGATCGGATCGAGCAAGCCCAGCCGGTGCAGGAAGTCCGGCTCGCCCGGCTTCAGGCGGATCGCGAGGCTGCCGTCGAGCCGCACGTCGCCCGCGAAGCGCTCGAGCCGCTCGATCGCGCCCCCGACGGTGGGGGCGCGGTGGTCGCGGTAGAACACGCGCACCGCCAGCGAGCGGCTGTCCTGCGAGCGGTACGGATCGAGGATGCCCGGCGCGGGCACGCTCGTCTCCATCAGGTAGGAGATGCCCGAGATCTCCGCGGTGGTCTGCATCCACATCGACCAGCGCGGGTCGTCGTTGTGGAACAGCCGGCTGGTCTGCTTCTGCAGGTCGACCAGCGAGATGCTTCCGCCCGCGTTCTCGTCGGTCTCGAGCGCGCGCTGCAGCGACTCGATCCACTTGAACGTGTCCGGCGCGTAGACGCGGCCGGGCAGCTCGCCGTGCGCGATCACCAGCAGGTCGTCCAGCCCGAAGAAACGCGCGCCGATCTCGCGCGCGGCGACGTTGAAGTCGGCGTTCGGGTACAGGATCGGCGTGCCGGGCCGGTGCTCGCCGACCGGCACGTCGCGCGCGAGCACCGCGCAGATCGCGGTGGCGACGCCGAACACGGCGACGATCGCGATCGCGCTGCCACGAGCGCCGACCAGCCGCGCGGCGGCGCCGAGCGCGCGCGAGGCGAGCGGCAGCACGAAGTGGCGGCGCTCGCGCGGCGCCGGCAGGTACAGGATCAGCAGCCGGTTCAGCAGCATCTCGGTCACGATGATCGACGCGGCCCAGAAGGCGCACAGAAGCCCGAGCTTGTGCATGATCGGAATCGTCGCGAGGGCGATCGTGAGCAGGCCGATGCAGTCGGTCAGGATGCCGAGCGTGCCGGGCAGCAGCAGCTCCGACATCGAGCGGATGCAGGCCTCGTCCTTGTCGCCGAGCGCCTCGTACTCCTCGTAGAAGCGCTCCACGAACTGCACCGAGTGACTGATCGCGCGCGCCGTGATCAGCATCGGCACGACCAGCACGAGCGGGTCGAGGTTGTAGCCGGCCCAGGCGGCGAAGCCGAGCCCCCAGATCACGTTCACGAACGCGCCCGAGAGCGGCAGGAACACGCCGTACACGCGCCGGAAGTAGCCCCACAACAGGGCGACCGAGACCAGCAGCGTGAGCCCGAACACGAGCAGGATCTCGGTCGCGAACGCGTAGGTCCAGCCGAACAGGAGCGGTTGGCCGGTCAGGAACACCTCGACGGGGAAGTCGCGCTCGATCTCCTTCTTCGCCGCCTGCATGTGCTTGAACAGCGCGCCGTAGTCGAGCCGGGTCTCGACGAAGCTCGCGCGCACCAGCGCCGCGCGCTCGTCCAGCGACACGAGCACGCCGAACACCGACGGGTTGCGCCGCACCCGCTCGCGCAGCTCGGCCAGCGCCTCGGGCGTGGTGGGCAGCGACTCGCCGATCAGGGCGGGCGAGTGGAGCGTGCCGTCGAGCCGGACCTGCGCGTCGCGCGCCGTGCGGTGGGTCAGGCTGGTGACCAGGTTGTGGTCGACGCCGGTCTCGGCGCCGCCGGTCGCCGGCGTGCGCACGACCCGGTCGGCGAGCGACACGAGCGCGTGTACCGCGCGCTCGACCGCGCCGCGCGGCTCGACCCAGGCGCTGGTCGGGAGCGCGTTCACCTCGGCGTCGACCACGGACGAGTCCATGAGCTCCGTCAGCCGGGCGATCGCGGTCAGGATCTCGGGCCGATAGATGTCGCCTTCGCGCGGCACGATCGCGGCCACCACCGTGTTGGCGGTGCCGTACACGCCGCGGTACGCCTCGTAGGTGTGGATGAACGGGTGCGCGCGCGGCAGCAGGTCCAGGTACTGCGTGAAGATCTCGAGCTGCCGGAGCTGCACCGCGAAGAACAGCGTGGTGGCCGCGATCGCCAGCGCGAACCAGTTGCGCCGCCGCGCGAAGAAGCGCGAGAAGCGTTCCGCCGCGCTCACGAGCCGTTCCCCCCGCGCACGACGCGGAACCGGGCGCCGCCGTCGTCCGAGCGCAGCACCAGGCCGCGCGGGCCGACCGCGTAGGCGCGCTGCGCGTCGCCGAATTCCACGTCGGTCAGCGTGACGGGAAGGGCCGGCGCAGCGGCGGCCGCGAACGTCCGGCCGGCGTCATCGGACACCAGCAGCACGCCGCCCTCACCCGACACGACCACGCGCGCGTCCCAGCCGCCCACGCCGAACAGGTCCTGCGCGAACGGCGTGGCTACGCGCGCCCAGCTCGCGCCGCCGTCCTCGCTGCGCACGATCGCGCCCGACAGCCCGACCGCGACGCCGACCGTTCCGCCCGCGTCGAGCCAGACGTCGAACACGTAGAAGTCCTCGGGTACACCCGCGAGTGTTGCCCGCCGCCCGGGCGGCAGACCGGCGGGCATGCGCTCGAGCGTGCCGAACTCGCCGGCGACGAACGCGTCGTTGCCCGCGCGCGCGATCCGACCGAGGATCACGTCCTGCTCGCGCGGGATGCAGGTCCAGTGCGCGCCCGCGTCGCGGGTGTGGAGCTGGAGCCCGTAGTCGCCGACCGCGAGCACGCTGCCCGCGCCCGCCGCGTACAGGCCGAACACGTGGCGGTCGAACGGCGTCGGCCGGCGCGTGAAGCTGCGCCCGCCGTCCTCGGAGCGGATCACCACCCCCGCTCGCCCAGCCGCCCAGAGCTCCTCGCCCGGGCCGAGCGCCACCGCGTAGAGCGGCTCGTCGGTGCCGGTGTCCGGCGCGTCCCAGCTCAGGCCGCCGTCGCGCGAGACGAGCACGGTGCCGAAGTAGCCCGCCGCCGCGACGCGCTCGCCCGAAGCCGCGACCGAGAACAGGTCCGCGCGCCGGTGCAGGCCGTAGCGGTCGGCGACCGTGCCGTCGGTGCTGCCGATGGCGAGCGCGCGATCCGGGTTCACCTCGGCGGTGATGCGCCGGACCAGCGCGTCGTCGCCCAGCGACGCCGCGCCGCAGCGCACCTTCTCCGACAGGAGGCCCTGCGCGAGGATCGAGTACGCGTGGCTCTCGTCGTCGAGGAAGCGCGTCAGCACGCGCGCGATGCCGCGCACCGCCTCGATGTTGCCGCCCGCCGCGGCGCTGCCGGCGACCTGACTGGTGAGCGAGCGGCCGTAGGCGGCCGCGGGCCCCTGCTCGCGCGAGAAGCCCTCGAGCACGACCCAGGTCGCGGCCTCCGTCGGCGCGTCCCACTGGCCCGCGGCGATGCGGCCGACCAGCGCGCCGAGCGCGACGTCGTCGACGGCCGAGAGAAAGCGATCGCCGGTCTTGATCTCGATCAGCGTCGGGTACGCCGCGCGCGTCTGCGCGATGGCGGCCTCGAGCTCGGGCGGTCGGTCGGCGCGCGCGCCGCTCGCGAGCAGCACAGCGGCGAGCGCGCAGACGGATCCCGTACGGACACCAAACGAGACCTCGAGCACGCGAACGCTCCTTCCTCGCAGCGCGCGCGGACTCTATCGCTTCGAGCCGGGATCGCTACGGATTCACGAGCACGTTCACCCCGAAGCCGAAGCCCGAGTTGTCGCCCCACTTCTGGCTGGGCGCGAGCGGCGACACGAACAGGTACTGCGCGCCGGCCGGAATCACGACGCTCACCTGCGGGTCGATCCGGAAGTCCTGCGCGATGTCGGAGGGCTTCTGGGTGCAGAAGATCAGGAAGCACTCCAGGTACGTCTTGGTGCCGACGTTCGCGCCCGCGTCGATCGCGCCCGGAATGCGTGCGCGCTGGCCGGCCGCGAGCACCGTGTCGCTCGTGCTGAATACGCCGGAGAGCTTGCGGTCCGTGCCGTCGCGCAGCTCGTTCGCGTCCGAGTACGTACCGACCGCCGAGAGCTGGAGCGTGTCGCCGGGCACGGCGCCGATCTCGGCCAGCGAGATCGCGAGCGGAGCCGCCGCCTTGTCCTTGGCGTCCACGCGCAGATAGGCCGACTTCGAGTTCATGCCGTAGAACAGGTCCGTGCCCTGCTCGTCGAAGAACGGCCCGCAGAACGCGAGGTCCGTGAACTGCGGTGGCTCCGCCAGATTGGTGAGCGCCAGGTCCAGATTGAAGACCGCGCCCAGACCGCCGATCGCGGTCTCGCCGGAGAACGATGCGTCGGTCTCGAACAGACCGTCGGCCGAGCCGCTCGCCTGCGCCGCCAGCAGCGTCTCGAGGTTGAAGCCCTCGCCGAGCTCGATGGTCGCGGGCGCGTCGATGTCGGCGACCGGCACACCGATCAGGTTCGTCAGCCAGGTCGTCGCGCGCAGATCGAGCGCGACGTCGACCGAGCTCGGACCGCCCTGCAGGTCGAGCACCACCGTGCCGCCCGACGCCCCGTTCGGGTCGCCCCACGCGCACACGTCGCCCAGGATCAGCAGCTCGTCGATCGCCGCGATGCGCAGGTCCTCGATCACGATCGTGCCGTGCAGCGGCCCGAGGATGTCGCGCGTGTCCACCTTCACCGTGCTCAGGAAGCCGCCCTGGATGCGTCCGAGCGGATACTCGACCGGCTCGGGGACGATGCCGCTGATCTCGACCGTCCCGTCACTCTCCTCCTCGATCACCGTCACCCAGGTGCGAATCGTCAGCTCGCCGCAGCCGAGCGTCGAAAGTGTCAGCGCTCCGGCCAGCAGTCCTCGCGCGAACGCCCGAACCAAACCCTGTGCCTGCATCGCTTCCCTCCTCCCGATGGCAGTGGGGCGGTTGTACACCGGGAGGCGGGGATTGAGAAGAAAATAAAAATCGATCGTATTTTATTTAATAGCGATCACGCCGTGTTTCCAGCGACTTGAGGCCGCGGGCGGCTAGTGAAAGGCCCGCACCAAAAGCGCCAGCAGCGCGGGCTGGAGCTCGACCAGCTCGGCGCGCCGGCCCTCGCTGTAGTAGCGGAACGAGAGCCCGGCGAGCCCGGTCAGCAGGAGCTCCACCTCGAAGCGCGCGGGCACGCGTGCGACCGCGCCGCGCTCGTGCGCGCGCGTGTACTGCGCGACCACCAGATCGGTGATCGACTCGATGTAGTGGTCGCGCATCTCGCGCACGCGCTGGCCCGCCTCGCCGCCGATGCGCTCGAGGTCGACGGTCTCGGTCGGGAACAGCTCGAGGTACGCGCGCAACGCGCGGTCGACGCGCTCGACGTCGTTCTTGGTGCTGCGGTAGATCTCCTCGAGCGTGCCGACGAGCTTGCGGCCGCGGTCGCGGACGATCTCGGCCACCACGTCCTCCTTCGAGACGAAGTGGTCGTAGAAGGAGCGCGACGACATGCCGGCTTCGCGCACGATCTCGGCGATGCTGATCTTCTCGTACGGCCGCTTCTGGATCGCGCGCAGCGCGGCGTCGATGATGCGCTGGCGCTGCACCTCTTTCGGAATCGCGGGCCGACCGCGCGGGCGCTTGGCGCGGATCATGCGAGCGCACCCGGCGCGAGGCAGCCGAACGCCCAGCGCGGCAGGAGCAGCGCGGCGCTGACGCCACCCGCGCACAGCGCGAGCGTAGCCGCGACGTCGCGCCCGCTCGTCGGCGTCCACGCCTCGAAGCAGTAAACGCCGACCGGCGCGAACCAGAGCGCGGCGAGCGCGGCGATGCCGAGCGCGAGCGTTGGCCACGCGCCGTCGAGCCGCGGCGCGATCCGCAGCAGGACGAGCCAGCTCGCGAGCGTGGCGGCCCAGAGCGGAACCAGCGCCTGCTCGAGCACGGTCGTCGCGAGCGTCAGCCAGGCGTGTTGCTGCATCTCGCCCGGTAAGTTGCCCGTGCGCAGGTAGCCCGAGACGACGATGCCCGCGACCCCCAGCGCGAAGCCCACGCCGAGCAGCGCGGCGGAGAGCACGCTCCACGCGACCATTTTTTCGAGATGGGGGGCTCGCCCGCGCGGCATGACGACGCGTAACTAGCACGCCGCCGCGCGGCGCGTCGATCGCCGAGGCGCCGAGCGGCGCGAAGCGCGCGTAGCAGGGCCGGGGTACACTGCGCCCGATGCTGGCGAAGTCGGTCCTCATCCTCGCCGCCTGCTCCGTCGCGCTCGCGGCTCCGGATGCGCCCCCGACCGAGGCGACTCCCCCCGTGGGCGCAGCCCCCTGCATCGCCTGCCGCGCGCCGGTCGCGGAGCCCGCGGCGCTCTACTCGCTGGAGGACTGGGCCGCGCTGCAAGAAGGCGCGGTGCTGCGCCAGCCCGTCGTGCTCGAGGTCGAGCCCGACGACACCAGCGGCGCGACGCGCGCCGAGAGCCTGATCCGGCGCCCGCCCGCGAACGTCTGGACGGTGCTCACCGACTTCGAGCGCTGGCCCGAGTTCATGCCGCTGATCGACGCGACGCGCGTCGACCGGCGCGTGGGCGCGAAGCTGTGGGTCGAGCAGCGCTACAGCATCATGCTGATGCCGTTCGGGCACACCACGATCTACGAGCTGGACCCGCGCGACGGGCGCCTGACCTGGAACCTCGACGAAGCCGCGCCGCACGACATCGCCGCGAGTGTCGGGGCCTGGGCGCTGCTGCCGCTCGGCGCCGGTGACGAGACGCTGGTGCGCTACGACGCGCGCATGCGCGCCGGCCGCGCGCTGCCCGAGTTCGTGGAGCGCATGCTGCGCGATCGCTCGCTCGAGCAGATGCTGGCCGGCCTTCGCGCCGAAGTGCTGCGCCGCTTCCCCGAGAACTGACGAGGCTTCGCCCCCGCGATGAAATCCGCGCAGGCTCCACCCGGGGGCGCACTTCGCCGGCTGCGCCTGCTGGGCGGTCTGGGCTCGGGGCTCGCCGGCCGCTACGGGCTGTCGAAGCTGCGCGGTCTGTTCCGGAGCGAGACGCGGCGCAAGGCGCTGCTCGACGCGTACCACGCCGAGAGCGCGAAGCGCGTCCTCGAGACCCTGGGGCAGATGAAGGGCGCGATCATGAAGCTCGGCCAGATCGCGAGCTACGCGTCGACGGATCTGCCCGAGGCGTACCGGACGCTGCTCGCGCAGCTGCAGGCGCAGGCGCCGCCGGTCGCATTCGCTGCGATCCGCCACGAGCTCGAGCGCGAGCTCGGCGCGAGCGTGGAAGAGCGCTTCCGCACGCTCGACCCCGTGCCGCTCGCGGCGGCGAGCATCGGGCAGGTGCACCGCGGCGTGCTGCTCGACGGCCGCGAGGTCGCGGTGAAGGTGCAGTACCCCGGCATCGACCTCGCGATCCGCGCGGACCTCACGAACGTGGGCTGGCTGTACGGCGCGGTCGGCGCGCTGTACCGGAACCTCGATCCCGGACCCGTGGTCGAAGAGCTGCGCGCGCGCATCCTCGAGGAGCTCGACTACGCGAACGAGGCGCGCAACCAGCGCGCGTTCGCGGAGCTCTGGGCCGACCACCCGCTGGTCAAGATCCCGGACGTGATCGCGAGTCACTCGACCGCGCGCGTGCTCACCAGCGAGCTCGTGGGCGGCCACGACTTCGCCTGGCTGTGCGCGCAGCCCGACGCGCTGCGCCAGCGCGCCGCCGAGGTGATGTACCGCTTCGTGTGGTGCTCGATGTTCCGCCACCGCGCCTTCAACGGCGATCCGCACCCGGGCAACTACCGCTTCCACGCGGACGGCTCCGTGAGCTTTCTCGACTTCGGCTGCGTGAAGTACTTCGACGAGGCGATCGCGCGCGGCATGCGCGAGCTGCACCAGCATCACCTCGCGGGCGACCGGCCCTCGTTCCGCCGCCAGCTCGTCGAGTTCGGCTTCATCACGGACGACGCAAAGGTCTCGACGGAGCTCTATTACGAGTACATGGGCTTCTTCTACGAGCCGTTCCGCAACGATTGCGAGTTCACGTTCACGCGCGAATACACCTCGAGCTCGCTCGCGCACGTGTTCGACCGCAACGATCCGCGCTACGGCGAGATTCCCAAGCAGAGCAACATGCCGCGCGACTTCGTGTTCCTGAACCGGCTGCAGTGGGGGCTGTGGCCGCTGCTGGCGGAGCTCGGCGCGCGCAACCACTGGCACGGCATCCACCGCGAGTACATCGATGGCGCCGAGCCCGCGACCGAGCTCGGGCGCGTGTTCGCCGACCGCTACGCGCGCTTTCGCGAGAAGCGCTCCGTGCCCGAGCGCGCGCAGGTCTGGCTCGAGCGCGACGGCCCGCGCTTCGGCTAGGTGAGAATGCGGTAGAGCACGGTGCCGCGCGCGCAGATCAGCGCGTCGTCGCGGCGCACGACGTCGACGTCGCTCCACAGGAGCTCGCGGTCGCGCAGCACGCAGCGGCCGTAGGCGATGAGCTCCCCCCGCCCCGCCGGCGCGAAAATCTGCGCCTGGATCGCCGGCGTCGACGCCTTGTAGCGGCCGTGGCCCGTCTCGGCCCAGGACGCCATCGCGCCGGCGGTGTCGAGCAGCGCGAGCACCGCGCCCTCGTGCACGTTGCCGTCCTGATCCGCGTTGGTGTCGCGAAAGGGCATGACCAGCCGCGAAGTTCCGCCGGTCATGTGCTCGACGCGGATGCCGCGGTTGCCGATGAACGCGATCGCGCCGACGTGGGGACCCATCGTGCCGGGATCCGCGCGGCCGTGATCGCCCGCCGACTTGGGCAGCTCCGCCGCCGGCGCGCCGAAGCGGCCGCGCACCGCGGCCGTGACGTGCGCGATCGGTTTTCGGTCCTCGGTCTCGATCTCGACCTCGGCGAAGCACAGCTCCTTGCCGCGGCGCAGCAGCCGCGCGCGCGCGAGCAGGGTCTCGCCGATCGCCGCGGCCAGGTAGCTCACCTGCAGGCCCGCCGTGTGCCACGTTCCGGTGTCGGGGCCGAGCGCAGCGCGCGTGAGCGCCTGCGCGCCGATCGCACCCAGCGACGCCGCGCAGCCGCCGTGCAGCGCCTTGCCGGGGTTGGAGTTCTCGTCCTTGTACGGGAGCCGCAGCAGCAGCGCGTCGTCGCCGCGCTCCGCCAGCTCCACGCCGAGGAAGCGCGAGTACGGCGAGTCCGCGATCCAGCGCTCGACGGGATCCATCGCGTCAGTCCAGCCCCGGCACCAGGCAGGAGTGGATCGACTCCTGGCCGGGCAGCTCGCGCGCGAGCATGTGGATGGCGTGCTCCGCGTCCCGCAACCCGAAGTCGTGGGTGTGCATCTTCTCGATCGCGGTCTGGCGCGACTCGATCAGCCGGATCGCGGCGCGGTACGCGGACGAGGTCACGCCGATCGCCCCGAACACGCGGATCTCCTTCATCACGATCTTGTCCGAGACGAACTCGGGCACCGCCTTGAAGCCCTTCACGCCCGCCAGCACCACCGCGCCGCCCGGCGCGACGTAGTCGAGCGAGGCCGCCACCGGCTCGAGCGCGTACGAGGACACGTCGATCACCACGTCCGCGCCGCGGCCGTTCGTGAGCTCGCGGATGCGCTTGCGCGCGTCCTGGTTCTGGACGTCGATCGTGTGATCCGCGCCGAACTCGCGCGCGAGCTCGAGCTTGCGCGCGTCGGCAGCGAGCCCGGTGACGATGATCGTGCCCGCGCCGACCGCGCGGCAGGCCAGCACGCTCGCGAGCCCGCGCTGCCCCGGACCGAGGATCACGATCGTGTCGCCGGGCTTGGTCTGTGGAATCTCGACCGCCCAGCGGAAGCCCGCGCCGAGCGGGTTGAACATGACCGCGAGCGCGGCCGGCAGCTTTGCCTCGACCTTGTGCAGCACGCTGTTCGGGTGCAGCCACATGTACTCGGCGTACGCGCCGTACAGGCCGGGCGCCTGCGAGAGCGGCACGTAGGAGTAGATCATCCGCTTCTCGCACAGGTGCGAGCGGCCGCCCAGGCAGGGCGCGCAGAAGCGGCACGAGATCATGTTCTCGACCGCGACCCGGTCGCCGACCTCGACGCCCCAGCGGCGCGCGGCCCGGTCGCCGATCTTTGCGATCCGGCCCAGTGGCTCGTGGCCCGGGATCACCGGCACCGGCGTGCGCAGCACGCCCTCGAACTGCTCGTAGTCGCTGCCGCAGATGCCGCAGGCCTCGACGCGCAGGATCGCGCTGTCGTCGTCGATCTCCGGGATCGGCAGGTCGCGCGGCTCGAGCGCGCGCGGACCCGTCAGCACCATCGCGAGCGTGCTTCTCGGCAGGGTCTCGTGGGCCATTCCTCCGGACATTATGTGCGAAGATCGACGTGCGGGCAGATCGAGAGGGAGCGGCGCATGCGGGAGCTTTCCGGCAAGGTGGCGGTGGTGACGGGCGGCGGCAGCGGCATCGGCCGCGGCATGGTGCTCGCGTTCGCGCAGGCGCGCATGCACGTGACGATCGCGGACGTGGACCTGGCGGCCGCGGAGAAGGTCGCCGACGAGGCACGCGCGCTCGGCGTGAAGGCGCTCGCGCTCGCGACCGACGTCGCGCGGCGCGACTCGGTCGAGGCGCTGGCGCTGCGCGTCTACTCCGAGCTCGGCTCGGCCCACGTGCTGTGCAACAACGCGGGCGTGGCGGTGTTCGGCGAGCTCGCGGCGATGTCCGACACCGACTGGCGTTGGGTGCTCTCCGTGAACCTCGAGGGCGTCGTGAACGGGCTGCAGGCGTTCCTGCCGCGCATGAAGGCGCAGGCCGGCGAGAAGCACGTCGTGAACACCGCGTCGGTCGCGGGCATCGCGGCCTTTCCGGGCCTCGGCGTCTACACCGCGACGAAGTACGCGGTGGTGGGAATCTCGGAGTCGCTGCGCGCCGAGGGCGAGGCCTTCGGCCTCGGCGTCTCCGTGCTGTGCCCGGGCGCGGTGCGTACGCGCATCATGGAGAGCGAGCGCAACCGTCCCGCGGAGCTCGGCCAATCCCGGCCAGTCGCCGTCTCGCTCGGCGACAACGCGAACCCGATCCTCGGCGGGCTCGACCCGCTGGCCGTGGGCCGGCGCGTGCGCGCGGCCGTGCAGAACGACGAGGCGTACGTGTTCACGCACCCCGGCACGCGCGCGCTGTTCGAGCGCCGCGCAGCCTCGATCCGCGAGGGCTTCGACGCCGCGGACGCCTGGCGCGACGCGTAGCCGCGAGACCTCTTAGCGCCGGTACTTCCCGAAGTCGGGAGAGCGCTTCTCGTTGAACGCGGCGATGCCCTCGCGCGCCTCCTCGGTCTGCACGAACAGGTCGAGCGAGTCGAAGGCGAGCGTGCCGATCCCGGCGATCGCCTCGCTGTCGGCGTTGAAGCTGTGCTTCAACACCCGGAGCGCGGTGGGGCTCTTGGCGAGCATCTCGTCCGCCCAGCGCCGCACCTCGGCGCGCAGCTCTTCCTTGGCGACGACCACGTTCACCAGACCCCAGCGCTCCATGGTCGCGGCGTCGTACAGGCGGCACAGGTACCAGACCTCGCGCGCGCGCTTCTCGCCCAGGATGCGCGCGAGGTAGGCGCTGCCGAAGCCGGCGTCGAACGAGCCCACGCGCGGGCCGGCCTGGCCGAAGCGCGCGTGCGACGCGGCGATCGTCAGATCGCACAGCACGTGCAGCACGTGGCCGCCGCCGACCGCGACGCCGTTCACCGCCGCGATCACGGGCTTGGGCAGATCGCGGATCACGCGGTGCAGCGTCTCGACCTCGAACACGCCCGTCTCGCTCGGTCCGTAGTCGCCCGTCTCCTGGCGCTGCTTCTGGTCGCCACCCGCGCAGAACGCCTGCTCGCCCGCACCGGTCAGCGCGACCACGCCCACGCCCGCATCGGACCAGGCGGCCTTGAAGCAACGGATCAGCTCGTCGACGGTGCGCGCGCGGAAGGAGTTGAAGCGCTCCGGCCGGTCGATCGTGATCCAGGCGAGCCCGCGCTCGACCTCGTAGCGGACGTCCTCGAGCTTCGTCAGATCCATGGGCCCTCCCGGCGTTCGGTGCGCGCTGCGCCGATCTTACACAGCTTCCCGCCGCTCTCCCGAACGTGCGCGCAGTCAGGGAGCTCCGCCGAGCCGGGCCAGGTCGTCGCGAGCGCGGGAAGCGTACGGCGAATCCGGCGGCTCGAGGCGGATCACCTCGGCGTACGCCTCGCGCGCCTCGCCGAGCCGGCCCAGCAGCACCAGCGTGGTCGCGCGATTCAAGCGCGCGGTCGGGTGCCCCTCGGCCAGCGCGAGCGCGCGCTCGAGGTGCACGAGCGCCTCGTCCGGAACACGCGCCTGGAGCAGGCCGGCGCCGAGGTTCGCCTCGAAGTTCGCATCGTCCGGACGCAAGCGCAGCGCCGTCCGGTAGTGCTCGATCGCGCGCCCGCTCGCCTGCTTCTGGACGAACAGGTTGCCCAGGTCGCTGTGCGCATCGGCGTGCTCCGGCTCGAGCGCGAGCGCGGTCTGCAGCGCGGCGATCGCGTCGTCGGTCCGGCCCAGCGCAGCGAGCGCGAGGCCACGGCTCACGTGCGCGTCGGCGAGCCCGGGATCGACGGCGACCAGCGCGTCGCACAGCGCGAGCGCCCGCGCCGGATCGCCGGTCTCGCGCAGGGCGTCGGCCAGGCGCAGGCGCGCCTGCGGGAAGTCCGGGCGCGCGGCGACCGCGCGCTCGAGCTCCGGCAGCGCCTCGCGCGCGCGTCCCTGCTCGAGCAACGCGCTGCCTACGCTGAATTGCGTCAGCGCCGAATCCGCCGTGCCGGCCAGCGGCCAGTGCACGAAGACCGATGCGGCCACGGCAGCCAGCGCCAGCTCGGCCAGCTTCCGCGTCCGCCGCGCGCGCAGCGCATCGGCCGCCGCGATCACGCCCGCGCCCGCGAACAGCATCAGCACCGGCACCAGCGTGTAGCGGTAGCGCGCGAACACGTAGAACAGCGCGACGCTCGCGGCCAGCAAGAGCGCCGCCGACCACAGCACCCAGAGCCGCCGCCAGTCGCGGCGCGTGGCCACCACGCCGGCCAGCGCGAGCGGCGCGAGCAATCCGAAGCCGAACACGAGCTGGAGCACGCGCAAGAGCGGCGAGCGCTCCGCGTACGCGTCGATGCCCTCCGTGTCCGGCAGCTCGCTCGCGTTCCAGACCAGCGCCCACTTGCGCGCGAGCAGCTGCGTGAACTCGCCCGGGCTCTCGCGCACGAACGCGAGCACGCGGTCGCGGAAGTGGTCGGAGATCTCGGCCGGCGAGAGCGCGCGCCCGACCGACTGTTCGGCCAGCGCGCGCGCATCCTCGCGCTCGAAGCGCGCGTCGCCGCGACCCGGACGCAGCGGCTCGTAGCGCCCGGTCGCGCCCGGGTGGTTGCCGATCCACAGGTTCGGCCCGAGCTGCGCGGTGGTGATCAAGAACGCGCCGCCGATCGCCTGATTGCGCAGACCGACCGGCGCGAGCGGCAGCGCGAGCCCGAGCGCGAGCAGGCCGACCGCCAGCACGCGCCGGCCGGCCGCGCGGCTCGGCCCCGAGAGCGCCACGAACAGCGCGGCGAGCGGGACGAGCACGAGCGCGTTCTCGCGCGCGAGGGCGAGCAGACCGAGCACGACGCCCGAAGCGAATGCGACCGCCGGCCGGTCGCGGTCGACGAGCTGGGCGAACGCGAACAACAGCAGCGCGAACAGGAACGCGTCGAGCGTCGCCTTCTGGATCAGGCCGTCGAAGTAGATGGCCGGCGCGTACAGCGCGAGCCCGAGCCCGGCCGCGATCCCCGCGCGCCGCCCGAAGAGCTTCGCGCCCGCCAGCCCGAGCAGCGCGCAGCCGAGTGCGCCGAGCACGGCCTGCGCGCTGCGCGCGACCCACGGCCCGTCACCGAACAGCGTATGCAGGACGCCCAGGAAGTACGGATAGAGCGGCGCCTGGTAGAACACCTCGCGGCCGAGCCAGTCGCCGGCCGCGAGCTCGCGCGCCCAGGCCAGGTACGCGCGAGCGTCGCCGACGGGCGTGCGGAACAGCGCGCTGTCGTGCCAGCTCCACAGGTACGCGAGCCGCAGCGCGAGCGCGAACGCGAACACCAGGGCGTTGGGCGCGAGCGCTCGAAGACGGGTCGGAGCCGGCATGCGAGCCCAGAGGATAAGGCCACGGGCTCGCTGTGCTACGCTGCCTCACCGGCCATGAGCGAGCCCCTCCCTCCGATCGAGTTGCCGCTGCTCACCGACCGCCGCGCGCGCCCCCTGCGCGACCTGCGCATCTCGGTCACCGACCGTTGCAATTTCCGCTGCCCGTACTGCATGCCGGCCGAGATCTTCGGCGACCGCTACGAGTTCCTGCCCAAGCCCGCGATCCTCACCTTCGAGGAGCTCGAGCGGCTGGCGCGGATCTTCCTCGGCCTGGGCGTGCGGAAGCTGCGCATCACCGGCGGCGAGCCGCTGGTGCGGGCGCAGCTTCCCGAGCTCGTGCGCAGGCTGGCGGCGCTCGAGGGCGCGGCGGATCTCGCCCTCACCACCAACGGCTACCTGCTCGAGGAGCTGGCCGAGCCGCTGGCGAAGGCGGGACTCACACGGGTGACCGTGAGTCTCGACAGCCTCGACGGCGAAGTGTTCCGCAGGATGGCGGGGCGCGACCTCCCGCTCGAGCGCGTGCTCGCGGGTATCGAGGCGGCCGCGCGCGTCGGGCTCGCGCCGATCAAGCTCAACTGCGTCGTGCAGCGCGGCGTGAACGAGCACACGCTGGTCGAGCTCGTGCGGCGCTTCCGCGGCACCGGCCACCTGGTGCGCTTCATCGAGTTCATGGACGTCGGCACGCTGAACCGCTGGGACCTGGCGCAGGTCGTGCCGGCGCGCGAGATCCGCGACCGGATCGCCGAGGCGTTTCCGCTCGTGCCGCTCGAGCCGAACTACCGTGGCGAGGTGGCCCAGCGCTATGGCTTCGCGGACGGCGCGGGCGAGATTGGCATCATCGCCTCGGTCACGCAGCCGTTCTGCGGGGACTGCACACGCGCGCGGCTCTCGGCCGACGGACGCCTGGTCACCTGTCTGTTCGCCGCCGACGGCACCGACCTGAAGACTCCCCTGCGCGAGGGCGCCAGCGACGACGAGCTCGCGCGCATCGTCACGCGCGTGTGGAGCGCGCGCGACGATCGCTACTCCGAGGAGCGCGCGGAGCCGACGCGCGGACGCGAGAAGATCCAGATGTACCAGATCGGCGGCTGAAGCCGACGTGGATCCGCGAGTTCTCGAGGTTGCGCGCGCCATCCGGGATGCCGGCGGACGCGCGCTGCTGGTCGGCGGCTTCGTGCGCGACCGGCTGCGCGGCGTCGACGCGCCCGAAATCGACATGGAGGTCTACGGGCTCGAGCTGGCCGAGCTCGAACGGGTGCTCTCCCGCTTCGGCGCGGTGATCGCGATCGGCCGCGCGTTCGGCGTGCTGCAGGTGAAGGGGCTGCCGATCGACTTCGCGCTGCCGCGGCTCGACTCGAAGGCGGGCGCCGGCCACAAGGGCTTCGAGGTGCGCTTCGATCCCGGGCTGGATTTCGCGACCGCGTCGCGGCGCCGCGACCTGACGATCAACAGCATGGGCTTCGATCCGCTGACCGAGGAACAGCTCGATCCGCACGGCGGCGCGCGCGATCTGGAGCGCGGCCTGCTGCGCGCGACCGACCCCGCGCACTTCCCCGAGGATCCCCTGCGGGCCTTGCGCGTGGCGCAGTTCGCCGCGCGCTTCGAGATGCAGCCCGACGCGGAGCTGCTGGCGCTGTGCGCGGGGCTCGACCTCGCCGAGCTCTCCGCCGAACGCGTGCTCGAGGAGTGGCGCAAGCTCCTGCTGAAGGGCGTGCGGCCGTCGCTCGGCACGGAGATCCTGCGCGGCACGGGGCTCTTGCGCTTCTTCCCCGAGCTCGAGGCGCTGATCGGCGTGCCGCAGGATCCCGAATGGCACCCGGAGGGCGACTGCTGGGTGCACAACCAGATGGTGATCGACGAGGCCGCGCGCCTGCGCGACGGCGGCGCCGACGACGAGGCGCTGATGTTCGGCGCGCTCCTGCACGACGTGGGCAAACCGGTGACCACGGCGACGACCGACGGCCGCGTGCGCTCGCCCAATCACGACGTGCGCGGCGTCGAGCTGGCCGCGCGCTTCCTCGAGCGCATGCGCGCACCGAACGAGCTGATTGCGCGCGTCGGCGCGCTGGTCGAGCACCACCTCGCGCCTGCGCTGTTCGTCAAGAACCTGGCTTCCGCGAAGGGCTATCGCCGGCTCGCGCGCAAGCTCTTTGCTTCGGGCGTGACCGCCGAGCTGCTCGCGCGCGTCGCGCGCTCCGATCACTTCGGCCGCACCACCGCGGAAGCGCTCGCGCGCGTGTTCCCGGCCGGCGACGAGTTCCTCGCGCGCGCGCGCGAGCTGGCGATCGCGAAGTCGCCGCCGCGCGACGTGGTGCTCGGCCGTCACCTGATCGCGCGCGGCCTGCGCCCCGGGCCGGAGTTCGGCGCGATCCTCGAGCGCTGTCGCGAAGTTCAGGACGAGAACGGCTTCACGGATCCCGAGCAGATCCTCGAGCGCGTGCTCGGCCGGCGCTAGCGGAGGTGGAACCGGGAGGCGCACGCGCGAGCACACTGCGGGAGCGGATCCGCGCTGCGCCGCGCCACTCGGGCGTGGCGTTCGAGGCGCACCTCGAGGGGACCGCCGCCCTGCTCCGCGCCTGGGGCTGCCGGCGCGAGCTCGAGCTCGCCGGCCGCTACCACTCGGTGTACGGGAACACGCAGGGCCGCGCAGCGCTCGCCTCGCGGGCAGCGCGCGAGCTGATGGCCGAGATCGGCGCGGAGGCCGAGCAGCTGGTCTGGCTGTGGGCACGCCTCGATCGCGAATCCCTGGCGACCGCTGCGCGCCTCGCACGACGTCGGAATCCGGGGGATCCGATCGAGCTCCCGCTCGTGACCGGCGAAGTCATCGCGGTCAGCGCGCGGGTGCATCTCGATCTCGTCCAGCTGCACGCCGCGAACGAGCTCGAGCAGGCCGCGCGCACCGGCGACGGCTGTCGCCTGCTCGAGCCGCTGCGACCGTGGCTGTGCGCAGGAGCACGGGCGCAGCTCGATCAGCAGCGGCGACCCTCTCGGCTCGCTTCCTGGTGCCGCAGGCTCGTGCTCGAAACCGCGCGGGTGCTCGGCGCGCGATAGAGTGTCTCGTCGCGCCGCCGCGCGCAGAGGAAGCGATGGACCTGTTCGAGGCGATCGAGAGCAACGGCACCTGTCGCGCGTATCGCGCCGACCCCGTTCCGACGCAAGCGCTGGCGCGCGCGTTCGACGCTTCGCGCTTCGCGCCGAGCGGCGGCAATCGCCAGCCCGTGCGCTTCGTGGTCGTCACCGATGACGGCCTGCGCGAGAAGCTCGCCGCGCTCTACCTGCCGCGCTGGGAGGAATACCTGCGCGTGATGATCGGCGGCTCCGTGCGTGTCGACGCGCTGCCGCGCGGCGTGCAGGCAGCCGATCGCTTCGCGCGGAACCTCGCGCGCATTCCGGTGCTGGTCGTGGTCTGCGCCCGGCTCGCGGACTGTCACGCGACGGATCAGAACCTGGGCCGGCTCACGGTCGTGGGCGGCGCGTCGATCTACCCCGCGGTGCAGAACTTCCTGCTCGCCTGCCGCGCGCAGGGACTCGGCACCGCGCTCACCACGCTGCTCTGCTTCGAGGAGCCGAGCGTGAAGGCGCTGCTCGCCATCCCCGACGAGATCGCGACCGTCGCGACGATCGCGGTCGGCTGGCCGGAGAGCGGCTTTCCGAAGCGCCTGCGGCGCAAGCCGCTCGACGAGTTCGCGTTCGCGAACCGCTACGGGCAGCCGCTCGGCGGGTAGGACCGGAACCGCAGCGCGCCCGGATTGGTGTACGGCGCGGGCGCGAACCACCGCTGAGGATCCGTCTTCGACGAAAACAGACGTGGGCCCGCTGTCGAATTCGCGCCGGCTCGAACGACATCCAGACAGGAGGCCAGCGCATGGGCGAGATCCGGATCCTGGTGGGTACGCGAAAGGGTGCATTCGTCCTGACCGCCGACGCGAGGCGCGATCCCGAGCGCTTCTCGGTGACCGGCCCGCACTTCGCGGGCTGGGAGGTGTTTCATCTGAAGGGCTCGCCGGCCGACCCGGACCGGCTCTACGCCTCGCAGTCGAGCAGCTGGTTCGGACAGGTGATCCAGCGCTCGGACGACGGCGGCAAGTCCTGGCAGCCGGTCGGGGACGGCTTCGCGTACGACGGCGTTCCCGGCACGCACCAGTGGTACGACGGCACGCCGCATCCGTGGGCGTTCGCGCGCGTCTGGCATCTCGAGCCGTCGCTGCGGGATCCGGACACGGTCTACGCGGGCGTGGAGGACGCCGCGCTGTTCCGCACGACGGACGGCGGCAAGTCCTGGCACGAGCTCGCCGGCCTGCGCCGTCACGGCTCGGGCTCGAGCTGGCAACCGGGCGCGGGCGGCATGTGTCTGCACACGATCCTGTTGCACCCCACCGATCCCGCGCGGATCGTGATCGCGATCTCATCCGCGGGCGCTTTCCGCAGCGACGATGGGGGCGTGAGCTGGCGACCGATCAACCGCGGCCTGCGCTCCGAGCAGATCCCGAACCCGACCGCCGAGGTCGGCCACTGCGTGCACAGCATCGCGCTGCACCCGTCGCGCCCGGACGTGCTGTTCATGCAGAAGCACTGGGACGTGATGCGCAGCGACGACGGCGGCGAGAACTGGCGCAAGGTGAGCGGCAACCTGCCCTGCGACTTCGGCTTCCCGATCGACGTGCACGCGCACGAGCCGGACACCGTCTACGTGGTGCCGATCAAGAGCGACGCCGAGCACTACCCGCCCGACGGCCAGCTGCGCGTGTTCCGCAGCCGCGTCGGCGGCAACGAGTGGGAGCCGCTCACGCGCGGCCTGCCGCAGCGCGACTGCTACGTGAACGTGCTGCGCGACGCGATGGCGGTCGACGCGTGCGATCCGTGCGGGATCTACTTCGGCACCACCGGCGGCCAGGTGTATGCGTCGCGCGACGGCGGCGATTCCTGGGCGCCGATCGTGCGCGACCTGCCGCCCGTCCTGTCCGTGGAAGTGCAGACCCTGCCGTGATCCGCGTGGTGCTGCCCGCGCCGCTGCGCACGCTGGCCCGGCTCGACGGCGAGATCCGCCTCGAGCTGGCCGGGCCGGCGACCGCCGCGAGCGTGCTGGACGCGCTGGAGGCGAGCCATCCGCTGCTGCGCGGCCGGATCCGCGATCACGTCACGCGCGAGCGGCGCGCGTTCGTGCGCTACTTCGCGTGCGGGCAGGACGTATCCCACGAGGCGGACGATGCGCCGCTGCCGATCGCCGTGACGAGCGGCGACGAGCCATTCATCATTCTGGGCGCGATGTCCGGCGGCTAGAGCTGGATAGGCGCCGTCCGCGGACGCCCGCGGCGGCGCCAGGCAAGCGACGCGCAAAGCGGCGCGCGCAGCGAGGCCGGCCGTAGGCCATGCGAGCGAAGTCAACCTGAAGGGAGAAGCCGATGAAGTTCATGCTGATGATCTACGAAGACGACGCGGACCGCGTGAAGCACATGGACGAGCGCATGCCGAACTGCTCGGCCTACGCGCAGGCCATGATCAAGGCCGGCATCCACGTGTGCGGCGACCGCTTGCGCGGTATCGCCACCGCGACCACCGTGCGCGTCTCGGACGGCCGCACCCACGTGGTCGACGGGCCGTACGTCGAGACCAAGGAGCAGCTCGGCGGCTTCCACATCATCGACGTGCCGGATCTCGACACGGCACTGGCCTGGGCCTCGCGCTGCCCGGCCGCAACGCGCGGCACGGTCGAGGTACGGCCCGTGTGGCCGCTCGACACCTGAGAGGAGATCGCCGATGGCCCGCTACGTCGACGGCTTCGTGCTGCCGATCCCGAAGAAGAACGCCGCCGCCTACAAGCGCATCGCGCGGCTGGCCGGCAAGGTCTGGCGCGACCACGGCGCGCTCTCGTACATGGAGTGCATCGGCGACGACGTGAAGCCCGGCAAGCTCACCTCGTTCCCGCAGAGCGTGAAGCTCCAGAAGAACGAGACCGTGTGGTTCTCGTTCATCGTGTACAAGTCGCGCGCGCAGCGCGACCGCGTGAACGCGAAGGTGATGAAGGATCCGCGCATGGCCAAGGCGATGGCCGCGGGCGCCGTGATGCCGTTCGACGGCAAGCGGATGATCTTCGGCGGCTTCGAGGTTCGCGTCGACCTGTGAGGCATGAGTCGCTCGCGCGCGAGGCCGCCGAAGCGGTGGCGCGGCGCAGCTACGGCAAGCTCGTGGCGCTGCTGTCGGCGCGCACGCGCGACGTCGCGGCCGCCGAGGACGCGCTCGCCGATGCGTTCGCGTCCGCGCTCGCCGAGTGGCCGCGCATGGGGGTGCCGCGCACGCCGGAGGCGTGGCTGCTGACGGTCTCGCGCCGGCGGCTGATCGACGCGAGCCGGCGCCGCCAGACGGCGAGCGAGGCGGCCCCGCACCTGCGGCTGATGTCGGAGGAGGTCGAGGCCGCGCTCGCCGAGGACAAGGACGTGCGTGACGAACGGCTCGCGCTGATGTTCGCCTGCGCGCACCCCGCCCTCGATCCGGGCATTCGCGCGCCGCTGATCCTGCAGACGGTGCTCGGCTTCGACGCCGCGGCGATCGGCTCCTGCTTCCTGGTCTCGCCCGCGACCATGAGCCAGCGGCTGGTGCGCGCAAAACACAAGATCCGCGACGCGGGCATCCGCTTCTCGGTGCCCGAGGGCGCGGAGCTCGCCGAGCGCCTGCCGCCCGTGCTGGAGGCGATCTACGCCGCGTTCGCGGAGGGCTGGGCGGATCCGGCCGGCGCCGACGCGCGCCGCCGCGAGCTCGCCGACGAGGGCCTCTGGCTCGGCCGCCTGGTGGCGTCGCTGCTGCCGAACGAGGCCGAGGCGCTCGCGCTGCTCGCGCTGATGCTCTACGCCCAGGCGCGCAGCGCCGCGCGCCGCGGCACGGACGGCGCCTACGTGCCGCTCGCGGAGCAGGATCCCGCGCTGTGGGACGAGCGGATGATCGGCGAGGCCGAGGCGCTGCTCGCGCGCGCGAGCGAGCTGCCCGGCGACACCGGACGCTACCAGCTCGAGGCCGCCGTGCAGTCGGCCCACGTGCTGCGCCGGCGCACGGGCAGCGCCGACTGGCCGGCGATCGAGCGCATCTACGAAGCGCTGTTCGCGCGGACCGGTTCGCCGGTCGTCGCCGTGAACCGCGCGATCGCGATCGCCGAGGCGCGCGGGACCGCGGCCGGGCTCGCGGCGCTCGACGCGCTCGCGGGCGAGCGGCGGCTCGCGGACTACCAGCCGTACTGGGCCGCGCGCGCGGGCCTGCTTGCGCGCACCGAGCAGCGCGACGCGGCCGACCACGCCTACGAGCGCGCGATCGGGCTGGAGCGCGATCCGGTGGTGCGCGACTTCCTCGCGCGCCGCCGCGCGCAGAACCGGAGCCGACCCGCGCGCGACTGAGCGCGGCGCGGCCGTTGTCTATTCCCGCCCTCACCGTTCGACATCAGGGTGTGTGGCAGCGCGGATGCAGAACGCGCGAGAGGCACACGAGGAGGTCGAGCATGTCCGTCGAGCTGATGACGATCGCGGTCGCAGTCGTGCTGAGCGCCCTCTCGGAGGCCGCGCTCGGCGCCCTCGCCGGTCGCCGCTTCCGCGACGACGCACGCAGCGGCTCCGAGGCCGGCGCGGAACGTTGACTCGTGACTCGCGAATGCCTCACCATGGCCCGCGCTGGAAGGAGCCGCTCGTGGGAACGTCGCTGCGCGGGATCTGGATCCGACACATTTCTGCGGCGCTGCTCGCCTGGGCGCTTCCGCACTACGCAAGTGCAGCGGCAACGCTCGTGAATCCACAGGGGACTCTCGCGCTGGGCGTGAACGACGAGGGGCACCTGATCACGGCGGCCGGCGGCGTGGCGGTGAACGGCGGCGGCCCGGCCGGGAACGAGACCGGCGTCGCGTTCCGCTTCGAGGACGGGAGCTTCTACGACGCGGCCAGCCCCGGCTGCCTGTGCGAGGGCTGGGGCGTTTCGGTCGGCGGAACGACCAGCGGCTACGCGAGCCTGCACACCGACGGCGGTGCGAACGGCCTGGAGCTGATCGAGTTCGTCGCCACCGAGAGCACGGCGGTCTCGCGCGTCGCGCTCGCGGGGCTGCCGGGGCTGACGATCGAGCACGCCTTCGCCCCGGCGCCAAACGCCCCCGATCGCCTGTTCCACGGGCGGGTCACGATCCGAAACCAGACCGGCGCGGAGCTCGGCGACCTGAACTACGTGCGGCTGCTGGACTGGGACGTGCCGCCCACCGAGTTCAACGAGCGCCTCACGATCCAGGGCGTGGCCACCAGCAGCCTGCTCGCGCGCTCGCACAACAACGGCCAGTCGTCCGCGAATCCGCTCACGCCGAGCGAGCCGATCGACCTCGCCTCGCTCGACGTGGACTTCCAGGACCTGATCAGCACGTCGGTGCCGCCGAACAGCGATCAGGGCGCGTACTTCCGCTTCGAGTTCGGGTCGCTCGGCGCCGGCGAAGAGCTCTCGTTCGATCTGTTCTACGGCGCGGCCGCGAGCGAGGCGCTCGCGCTCGAGGCGATCGCGCTCGAGCACGTCGAGCTGTACTCGCTGGGCCAGAGCTTCGTGGACGCCGAGAACGGCACGCCGGCGACGTTCATCTTCGCGTTCGCGGGCGTCGGGGGGGTGCCCGTGCCGGAGCCGTCGGCCGCAGCTCTCGTCGCCGCCGGCGCCGCACTGCTGGCGGGCGCGCGTCAGATGGTCCCGCGGCTCTCGAGCAGGCGCACCAGCCGGTCGACGCAGGCATCGACGTCGAGCTCGTGCGTGGGCAGCACCAGGTCGGGCGCCGCTGGCACGTCGTAGGGCGCGGACACGCCCGGGAACTGCGCGATCTCGCCGGCGTCGGCGCGCGCGTACATGCCGCCGGTCTCGCGCGCGCGGCAGACCTCGAGCGGCGCGGACAGGTAGATCTCCAGGAAGCGCTCCGCGCCGATCGTCTCGCGCACGCGCTCGCGCACCGACTCGTTCGGCGCGAGCAGCGAGCAGATGCAGATCAGTCCCGACTGGTTCGCGATGCGCGCGACCTCGGCCGCGCGGCGCAGGTTCTCGGAGCGCTCGACGGAGCTGAAGCCGAGGTCGCGGCTGATGCCGAGCCGCATGTTCTCGCCGTCGAGCACCAGCACCTGCCGGCCCGAATCGAAAAGCCGCCGCTCGAGCGCGTAGGCGAGCGTGGTCTTGCCCGCGCCGGTGAGCCCGGTGAGCAGCAGCGTCACGGGCTTCTGGCCCAGGCGCTGCGCGCGCTCGTCGCCCGAGACCGGGCTGGTCTGCCGGCGCAGCAGATCGCTGGCGGGCTCGACCTCCCAGAACGAGCGGCCGCGCTCGGGGCCGGACTCGCGGCGCAGGATCATGCCCGCGCCGACGGTGGCGTTGCTGACGCGGTCGATCAGGATGAACGCGCCCGTCGCGCGATTGCGCGCGTAGGCGTCGAACGGGATCGCGCGCGCGAGCGAGATCTGGCAGCGTCCGACCTCGTTGAGTCCCAGCGTGACGGCCGGCTTCTGCTCCAGCGTGTTCACGTCGACGCTGTAGTACAGCTTCGCCACCGAGCCGCTGACCAGCGTGTGCGTGTGCTTCACGAAGTACTGCCGGTCGACGGCCAGCGGCTCCTCGGACATCCACACCAGCATCGCTTCGAAGTCGCGCTCGATCCGCGGCAGGTTGCCGGGCCGGACCAGCATGTCACCGCGCGAGACGTCGATCTCGTCGGCCAGCGTCACGTTGATCGCCATCGGCGGCCGGGCCTCGTCGAGATCGGCGTCGAAGGTCACGATCCGCTTCACGCGGCTGGTGGTTCCCGACGGCACCACCAGCACCTCGTCGCCAGGCCGCAGCGTGCCCGACGCGAGCGTGCCCGCGTAGCCGCGGAAATCCGGGTTCGGCCGGCTCACGTACTGCACCGGGAAACGCAGGTCGGCGAGGTTGCGGTCCGCGCCGACGTGCACGTTCTCGAGGTGCGCGAGCAGCGGCCCGCCCTGCCACCACGGCATGTGGGCGCTGGGATCGACCACGTTGTCGCCCCGGAGCGCCGAGATCGGCAGGAAGTGGATGTCCGGGATGTCGAGCCGCGCGACGAACGCCTGGTAGTCGGCGCGGATCCGCTCGAACACGTCCTGCGACCAGTCGATCAGGTCCATCTTGTTGATTGCCACGACCACGTGGCGCAAGCCCAGCAGCGCGACGATGAAGCTGTGCCGGCGCGTCTGCGGCAACACACCTTTGCGTGCGTCGATCAGGATCACCGCCAGGTCGCAGGTCGACGCGCCGGTGGCCATGTTGCGCGTGTACTGCTCGTGGCCCGGGCAATCGGCGATGATGAACTTGCGCTTCTCGGTCGAGAAGTAGCGGTACGCGACGTCGATCGTGATGCCCTGTTCGCGCTCGGCCTTGAGCCCGTCCATGAGCAGCGCCAGGTCGAGCTCGCCGCCGGTCGAGCCCTCTTTCTTGCTGTCGCGCGCGACCGCGGCCAGCTGGTCCTCGTAGACGAGCTTGGTGTCGTGCAGGAGCCGCCCGATCAGGGTGCTCTTGCCGTCGTCGACGCTGCCGCAAGTCAGCAGCCGCAAGAGCTCCTTCTTCTCGTGACGCTCGAGGTAGGCCTCGATGTCGCCGCTGACGAGGCTGCGGTCGAACAACTAGAAGTACCCCTCGCGCTTCTTGCGCTCCATCGAGGCGTCTTCGTCGTAGTCGATCACCCGCCCCTGCCGCTCCGAGACGCGCGCGAGCAGCATCTCGCGGATCACCTCGGGAAGCGTCTCGGCGTCGGACTCGATCGCGCCCGAGAGCGGGTAGCAGCCGAGCGTGCGGAAGCGGACCTTGCGCAGGCTGGGCGTCTCGCCCGGCCGCAGGCGGAAGCGCTCGTCGTCGACCATGATCAGGTTGCCGTCGCGCTCCACGATCGGGCGCATGGCCGCGAAGTAGAGCGGCACCACGGGAATGCCCTCGCGGTGCACGTACAGCCAGGTGTCGAGCTCGGTCCAGTTCGACATCGGGAAAACCCGGATCGACTCACCTTTGTGTACCCGGCCGTTGTACAGGTTCCACAGCTCGGGCCGCTGGTTCTTGGGATCCCACTGGTGGTTGCGGTCGCGGAACGAGTACACGCGCTCCTTGGCGCGCGATTTCTCCTCGTCGCGGCGCGCGCCGCCGAAGGCCGCGTCGAAGCCCCACTTCTCCAGCGCCTGCAGGAGCGCGTGGGTCTTCATGATCGTGGTGTACACGTTCGAGCCGTAGTCGAACGGGTTCACGTTCTTGGCCAGGCCCTCGGGGTTCGAATGGACCCGCAGCTCGAAGCCGTTCTCGCGCGCGAAGCGCTCGCGGAACTCGTACATGGCGCGGAACTTCCAGGTCGTGTCGACGTGCAAGAGCGGGAACGGCACGCGTCCCGGAAAGAACGCCTTGCGCGCCAGGTGCGCGAGCACCCCGGAGTCCTTCCCGATCGAGTAGAGCATCACCGGATTGCGGAACTCGGCCGCAACCTCACGAATGATGTGGATGGACTCGGCCTCGAGGGCTTGCAGGTGCGAGAGGCTCACGGGGCCCTCGGCAGGGGATGGAGCACGAGACCGGACTCGAACCGGCGACAACCACGTTGGCAACGTGGAGCTCTACCAACTGAGCTACTCGTGCTCGACAGCCGACTGTATGGAACCTGCGCGCCGGGCCGTCAAGGGCGAGCCCGGCCGGTCAGGTAGAGCGAGAAGTACTCATACCCGGACCAGACCGTCAGCACCGTGGCGACGATCAGCAAGACCACCCCGAGCTCCTGAACCGGCAGCCCCAGCAAGGGGAAATGCACCAGCAAGGCGGTCAGGGCCGCGATCTGGAAGCCGGTCTTCCACTTCCCGAGCGACGACGCCTCGACCACGATGCCCTCGGCGCTGACCATCGCGCGCAGCGCCGTCACCGCGATCTCGCGGCCCAGGATCGCGATCACCAGCGGCAGCCCCCAGCTCGGGATCCGGTCGACCGCGACCAACATCACGAACGCCGTCATGACCAAAAGCTTGTCCGCGAGCGGGTCGAGCAGCTTCCCGATCCGGCTCACCGTGCCGTGGCGGCGCGCCAGATAGCCGTCGAGCAGGTCGGTGAGCGAGATGGCCAGGAAGCCGAAGCCCATGATGGCGCTCCACTCGGCGCCTTCGAACCAGGGGAGCATGAGCAGAAACGGCGTGAGCCCGATCCGCAGGAGCGTGATCGCGTTCGGGAGGTTCCAGAAGTTCTCGGCCACGGCTCCGACCGCGTTCGTAGCCCTATCGGCGGAAGTCAGCATTGTACTTCTTGTAATAGCGCAGCACGCGCTTCACGTAGGTGCGGGTCTCCTGATAGGGAGGCACGCCCTGATGGCGCGTCACCGCCTCGGGCCCGGCGTTGTACGCCGCCACCGCGAGCGAGAGCCGGCCCGGAAAGCGATCGATCATCTTGCCCAGGTAGCGCGTTCCCCCGTCGATGTTCTGCCACGGGTCGAGTGCGTCGTCCACCCCGAGGTCGCGCGCGGTCTTGGGCATGAGCTGCATCAGCCCTTGCGCGCCCTTGCGCGAGACGGCGAAGGGATCGAAGCCGGACTCGGCGGCGATCACGGCCTTGACCAGCGCGGCCGACACGCCGTGGTCCTTGGAGGCGCGCTTGATCGCCGGATCGTAGGCGCGCGTGACGCGGGCCGAGACGCGCGGCTCGCGCCCGGGATTGCGCAGCTCGTAGTCGCTCTTCGGGCGGTACTTCGCGAAGCCGTCGTGCTGCGGGGTGTCGGAGAAGTAGGTGCGCCCGTAGGCGTCCTTGTAGACGAAGATCTGCGCGTCGGCCTGGCCCGCGAGCGCAATGCAGAGCACGGCGGCCAGCAGCCACCCGGCTTTGCACACGCTCGTACCGGCTCCGAACATGCCCGCCCCCGTCGTTCCCCCCGGCGCGACTCTCGCTTCACGTCCATCGGCCCCGATTTCAATGCGATGTAGGCCCGCTGGCCCACCCGGGGGGCCGGGGTCTAGACTGCGCAGGTGGCGCGCGAGAGCGATTTCCTGGTGATCGGCAGTGGAATCGCGGGGCTCTCGTTCGCGTTGCGCGCGGCCGAGCACGGCTCCGTGACGGTGGTGACGAAGAAGGGCACCGCCGAGTCCGCGACCAACTACGCGCAGGGCGGCATCGCCGCGGTGTTCGCGCCCGGGGACTCGTTCGAGGATCACGTGCGCGACACGCTGGTCGCGGGCGCCGGGCTCTGCAACGAGGCGGCCGTGCGCTTCGTGGTCGAGCACGGCCCCGACGCGGTGCAGAGCCTGATCGACCTGGGCGTGCAGTTCGATCCGAGCCCGGAGGCACCCGGCTTCGACCTCGGCCGCGAGGGCGGGCACTCGCGGCGGCGCGTGCTGCACGCCGCCGACTTCACCGGCCAGGCGATCGAGCGCGTGCTGGTGCAGCGCTGTGAGCGCCACCCGAACATCCGGGTGCTCGCGAACCGGATCAGCGTCGACCTGATCACGACCGCCAAGCTCGGCCTGCCCGGCCGGTCGCGCATCTGCGGCGCGTACGTGATGGACGAGGAGTCCGGCCGCGTAGAGCGCTGCCGCGCGCGCGTGGTCCTGCTCGCCACCGGCGGCTGCGGCAAGACCTATCTGTACACCAGCAACCCGGACATCGCGTCGGGCGACGGTATCGCGATGGCGTTCCGCGCCGGTGCGACGGTCGCGAACTTGGAGTTCATCCAGTTCCACCCGACCTGCCTGTACCACCCCGACGCGCGCTCGTTCCTGATCAGCGAGGCCGTGCGCGGCGAGGGCGCCGTGCTGCGCAACCGCGCCGGCGAGCGCTTCATGCCGCGCTACGATCCGCGCGCCGACCTCGCGCCGCGCGACGTGGTGGCGCGTTCGATCGACTTCGAGCTCAAGCGCTCGGGCGAGGACTGCGTGTACCTCGACTGCACCGCGCTCGACCCGGCCTTCGTGCGCGCGCGCTTCCCGAACATCTACGAGCGCTGCCGTACGTTTGGCTTCGACATGACCAAGCAGCCGATCCCGGTCGTGCCCGCGGCGCACTACGGCTGCGGCGGCGTGCGCACGGACCTGCGCGGCGAGACCGACATCGAGAACCTGTTCGCGGCGGGCGAGGTCGCCTCGACCGGGCTGCACGGGGCGAACCGCCTGGCATCGAACTCGCTGCTCGAGGGCGTGGTGTTCGCGCGCGCGGCGGCGGCCGCCGCGATCGAGCGCCTCCGCGAGGGGGCGCCGATGCCGCCGGAGTTCCCGGCCTGGAACCCGGGCCGCGCGGTCGATCCGTCCGAGGCAGTGCTGGTGAACGCGAACTGGGACGAGATCCGCCGGCTGATGTGGAACTACGTCGGCATCGTGCGCAGCAACAAGCGGCTCGAGCGCGCGCGCCGGCGGATCGACAACCTGCGGCGCGAGATCCGCGACTACTACTGGAACTTCGTGCTCACGCCGCCGCTGGTCGAGCTGCGCAACCTGGTGCTGGTCGCGGAGCTGATCATCCGCTCCGCGGCCGCGCGCAAGGAGAGCCGCGGCCTGCACTACACGGTCGACTACCCGGAGCCGTCGGACGAGCCCCGCGACACACTTCTGTGTGCGCCGCTGGGCCCGTCCTGATCGAGCCTGCGTCCGATCAAACGCCGCCGGTGACGGCCGTGTTGATCACGGTTCCGCCGAGCCCGAGGATCTGCTGGAGCGGGAAGAAGATCAGCTGCAGCGCGTAGCCGATCCGCGCCGACAGATTCGGTGGCACGTACACGACGTCGCCGGGCTGCAGCATGTAGTTCGTCGCGCCGTAGCCATGCTCGGTGATCGCGGCGAAGTGGATCGGATAGGTGAGCTCGCCCTCGGGCGACGGCCGGACCAGCCAGGCGGCGTCGAGCGAGGCCATGCGCGTGGGACCGCCGGCGGTGCCGAGCGCGTGCACCGCGGTGACGTCGCCCACGATCGGATACGCGCCGGGCCGGTTGATCTCGCCCAGGATGAAGAACGTGCGGCTGTTCGAGAGCTTGAGCATCACCGTGACGTCGGGCTGCACGATGAACTCCTTCAGCCGCGTGGAGATCTCCGTGCGCACCTCCTCGATCGTGCGTCCGCGCGCCTCGACGTCGCCGATCAGGTCGAACGAGATGCGGCCGTCAGGACGGACCGTCAGCTCGCGCTCGATCTCGGGCTCCGGCCGCACCGTGATCTCGAGCACGTCCGGCGGCGCGATGCGGTACTCGGCCGCGAGCGACGGCAGGCCCGGATTGCCGGCCGACTGCACGCAGCCCAGCGCCGACAGCAGCACGGCCGACAGCACAACCCCGCGGACTCCGACGGACACTTCACGAATCATGCAACCCCCTCGGCTCAGCTCGCGCCCCGCCCCGACACGACCGCGGGAACCGTCGCGAGCAGAATCTGGAAATCGAGCAGCAGCGACCAGCGCTCGACGTACTCGATGTCGAGCTTGACCCAGTCCTCGAACTCGATCTGATTGCGGCCCGAGACCTGCCACAGGCAGGTGATGCCCGGGCGCATGCTGAGCCGTCCGCGGTGGTCGAGCTCGTACTTCTCCACCTCGCCGGGCACCGGCGGCCGCGGGCCGACCAGGCTCATGTGGCCGGCCAGCACGTTCAACATCTGCGGCAGCTCGTCGATCGAGTACTTGCGCAGGATGCGGCCGGTCCGCGTCACGCGCGGGTCGCGCGCCATCTTGAAGACCGGGCCCGACTTCTCGTTCAGGGCCGAGAGCGTGTGCTTGCGCGCCTCCGCGTCGGTGACCATGGTGCGGAATTTCAGGAACGGGAACACCCGCCCGTAGCGGCCGCAGCGCGGCTGCACGAAGAAGACCGGGCCGCGCGAGTCGAGCTTGATCGCGAGCGCGGTCGCGAGCCAGAGCGGCAGCGTCGACACCAGCACCGCGAGCGCGCCGAACACGTCGAACACGCGCTTGGCCGCCAGCTGCCAGCGCGAATGGTGCCCGTGCAGCACCGAGAACGAGAACGCCGGCGTGTCACCGATCCGTGTCACGATCACGTGCGCCGCGCGGGTCTCGAACAGGTCGGCGGGGATGGTCAGGTCGATGCCGAGCGTCTCGCACAGCCCGATCGCGTTCGCCACCGAGTCCTGCACCAGGAAGCGGCGCGGCAGCCCGTAGATCACCCGGCCCACGCCCTCGCGCGCGGCGACCTCGCCGAGCCGCTCGAGCGGGCCGAAGTAGCGCTCGCCGAGCAGCGCGCGATCGGCTTCCGAGGGCTGATCGTCGAGGAAGCCCGCGACGCTGCCGCGCTCGGCCTCGATCGCGCGCGCCAGCCGACGCGCTCGCTCGCCGCTGCCCAGGATCAGCGCGCGGCCCGGTCTTCGCCGGCCATACCGAGGGAATCGCTGGACCGGCTCGCTCATCGTCGGTGGTCTCGCTCAGGCTTCGGTCTTGCCCGTGCGATCTTCATTTCCCTCACCGGTCGTGTACGGCGACGCCATGTAGCTCGGGTAGTGCAGGCTCGAGTTCGGGTCGACTTGGTTGAACACCACGCCGAGCACGCGCGCGCCCGCGCGCTGCAGGTCGTCGCGGATGTGGCGCAGCGCGTGGCGATCGACGCTGCCGGGCTTGTGCACGATCAGCGTGCCGTCCGCGTCCGCGGCGAGCAGCAGCGCGTCCGGAACCGAGAGCAGCACCGCGGAGTCGAGCATGATCAGGTCGTACTCGTTGCGCAGATCCGCGATCAGCTGCGCGAACGCGGTCGACGCGAGCAGCTCGGACGGATTCGCCGGCACCGCGCCCGCGGGGATCAGGTCGAACTCCATGCCGTGCGGCCGCACCACCGCGTCCTCCGCGCGCGCCTTGCCCTGCAGGATCTCGGACAGACCGGGCGTCGGCGGAACCCGGAACACGCGGTGCACGCGCGGGCGGCGCATGTCCGCGTCGACCAGCACCACCTTGCGGCCCATGCGGCCGAACGCGCCCGCCAGGTTCACGCTGGTGGTAGTCTTGCCCTCGCCCGCGATCGCGCTGGTCACCAGCAGGCAGCGCAGCTTCGCCGCGCGCATGGTGAAGAGCAGGGACGTGCGCACGTTTCGGTAGCTCTCGCCCGCGGGCGAGCCGGGCGCGTCGACGGCCTGGCGCTCGGGCGGCGCGCGGTGGCCCTCGACCCTCGGGATCATGCCCAGCGACGAGGTGCCGAGCAGCGCGGCGATCTTCTCCGGGTCGCGCAGCCGCCGGTCGATCAGCTCGAGCAGCACCGCGAGCCCGAAGCCGGCGCCGAGCGCGAGCACGAAGCCGGCGGCGAGGTACTTGCGGCGGTTCGGACCCGAGGGCGAGATCGGCGCCACCGCGTAGTCGAGCACCTCGGCGCGGACTTCCTTGGTCGCGGCGCTGAGCAGCGTCTCGTTCCGGCGCGTCATCAGCACCTCGAGGATCTGCTTGTCGATCGCGACCTCGTTCGCGAGCCGGCGGTAGCGGCTGATCGCCTCCGCCTTCGGCCCCACCGCGGTCGAGGCCAGGAGCTCCTGGCGCGACTGCTCGAGCACCTTCACGCGCGCCTGCTCCTGCGACTGCTCGGAGAGCAGGCGCTGGTACTCCGTCTCCTCGCTCTCGCTCAGCGGCAGCGTGTTCCGCATCGGATCGGCGCCGAGCCGCACCGAGAGCTCTGCGACCACGCCCTGCAGGCGCCGCACCTCGGGGTGCGTGGGGGTGAAGCGCAACCGCGCGGCGTCGAGCCCCGCGATCGCCGCCTCGTACTGCTCGCGCAGGCTCGCGGCGGCGACGTCGCCCTGCGCGTCGTTGGACGGCCTCGCGGCACGCGGTCGCAGCGCGGCCAGACGCTCCTCGGCGGAGAGCAGGTTGATGCGCGCGATCTGCAGCTCCGACTCCACCGACTCGAGCTGGCCGCTCTGGGTCGAGTCACCGCCCTGCTCGAGCGAGCCGAGCGAGAGATTGTTGGTCGCGACGATCTCGCCGAGCGTCTGCTCCTTGCGCACGGCCTGCTCGCGCATCTCGTAGACTTGCTGGTTCAGCCACGCCACGGCGCGCCGCGACGCCTCCTCGCGCTGCTCCGCTTCGTACTTCACGTACGCGTCGGCGACCGCGTTCGCGATGAAGGTCGCGCCGCCGGGCGTGTTGCCCGCCGCGGTGATCTTCAGGTAGGTGCCGCCGCCGCTGAGCGTGGCCTGGACCATGCGCGCCAGCAGCTGGACGCGCAGCGCGCGGTCCTGGTCGGCGCTGAGCGGCACGCGCTCGCGCCCGAGCGCGGCGCGCGCGCGGTCGAGGAAGCTCTTCTTCGACTCGGCGCCGCCGGGAAGCTGGTCGACGACGCGGCCGAGCACCGCGTTCGAGTAGACCAGCGTGATCAGCGAGTCATCGCTGTTCGCCCGGCTCTGATTGCGCATGTCGCCGCCCGCTCCGGGCATGAAGTCCGCGCCGAACTCCATCACCTTGGGCGGCGTCCGGATCACGACCGTGGCGGTCGACTCGAAGTACGGAGTCATCAGGAACGGCAGGATGCTCGCGGGCAGCAGCAGCGGGACGCTGACGAGCAGGATGATCAGCTTGCGGCGCCGCAGGAAGTCCAGGATGACCCGGGGATCGAACTCGGCCCCGGCGGGGGCCTCGCTCCAAGCGTCGCGCTCGCCCCCGTCAGGTCTCATCCGGTCGATCTCCACAGTCCACTGCGCAGGCTCCGCTGCTCATGGCTCGTGTGCCCGTACGATAGCAATGCCCGTGCCCTCGCGGAAATCGGCAGTGTCGAGAGCATGGCGCAGCTCGAAGAGAAGCGCGCCTCCACTTTGTGCACCCGCGGGGGAGACCCTCCACATTCGACCGCGCGGGGCCGATCTCTACGGTACCCTCCAGCCCCTCGCGAAACCGTGTCGGAGACCAGATGAATACGAGCCGCGCGCTCGACACGAGCCTCGCAGGCCCGGCGCCCGGTTTCGAGTTCGGGCTGCGCGTGGCCTGCCTGATCGCGAGCCTCCTGGCCTCGCTGCCGTCGCTCCAGCTCCTCTCCTATGTCTGGATGAGCTCCGACTATCTCGCCCACGGCTACCTGATTCCGGTCACCTCGGCGGGGCTGATCTGGCTGCGGCGCGAGCAGGTGCGCGTGAGTCTGCAGGCTGCGAACAGTCCGCCGCTCGGCCCGCTCGTGGTGCTGGTGGCGGCGCTGTTCCAGGCCAGCGCGCTGCTCGCCGAGGCGGGCACGTTGGCGGGCATCGGTGTGGTGGCGACGATTGCGGCGACGACATACGCCGTCGGAGGCCGGCCGCTCGCGTACACGCTCGCCGTGCCCGTCGGATTTCTGCTGCTGATGGTTCCGCCGCCGGTGTTCCTGCAGGACCAGCTCTTGTTCGGCCTGAAGGAAGTCGTGATCCACGCCTCGGTGGGACTGCTGCAAGCGTTCGGCTACTCGATCGCCGCGACCGGCAATCGCATCTTCGTGCCGGGCCACGAGCTGTTCGTCGCCAACGCGTGCAGCGGACTGACCTCGATCGTGACGCTGCTGCCGCTCGGCGTGGTGGTCGCGTACCTGCTCTCGCACGGCGTCTGGCGAAGGCTCGTGCTGGTCGGCAGCGTCGTGCCGATCGCCGTCGTCGGAAACACGCTGCGCGTGGTGATCACCGTCGTGCTCGTGTCCTGGAAGGGCATGGCGTACGCGGAGGGCCTGCTGCACGAGAGCTTCGGCCTGGCGACGTTCATCGGCGGCACGATCGTGCTGGTGACGCTGGCGCGGCTGCTGCGATGACGCGGCTGCGCCTTGTGCTGGTGCTCGCGTTCGTGTCGCTGCCGCTGGTCGCCGCGCGCGTCGTCGACCTGCGGGCGCTCGCGCCGCACGCCTGGGACGCGCGCGCGCTGCCCGAGCAGGTCGCCGCGCATCGCCTGGTGCGCGAGCAGCCGCTCGACGCCGAGGTCGAGTCCATGCTCGAGCCCGAGTCGTACACGATGCGGCTCTACGCCGACGAGCACGGCTCCTCGGTCTGGCTCTACTTCGCGATCTACTCCGGCACCGACACGACCGGCGCGCACGACCCCGCCGTCTGCTATCCCGCGCAGGGCTGGGATGCGAGCGCGCCCGAGGAACGGCCCCTCGAGCTCGCCGATGGGGAGCGGATGGCCGTGCGTGCGATGGGAGCGACGCTCGGTGGCAAGGAGGAACGGGTGCTGTACTGGTTCCAGCCCGCCGCGCGCTGGCCGACCTTCACCCCCCGCGAGCAGGTGCAGCGGATCCTGGACGGCTTCGCCGGGCACTCGCAGTACGGCTTCGTACGCCTCTCGACCCAGGTCGCGCGCCCCTCGGCGGAGGAGCGGGCCCGGGCCGACGCCACGCTGGCCAGAGTGGCCGCCGCATTGGCCCCAGCCGTGCGGCAGGCGGTCACGGGCGTGGCCGCCGAGGCGCCCGCTCGAGCGGCAGCGCACGCACCGCGGTTGCCCTGAATCGGTGCTCGAGTGCAAGATGGGCCGCGCGCAACTCGCGCGAAGCGAGGCTCCCAAGGCCCTGAACCGAACCGGGAATCTCCGCGGGTCGGCGTTCGGGGCAACGCTCCGGACTTGCCGACTCCCGAATCCGGCAGCGGAGTTGCAGGGAGATCGGCGGTTGGGGAGGCGGTGCGGAGCGGCCGGTCCAGGGCCCGATGCGCGCCGGATCGAAGACCGTGGCAGCGCGGCCGGGACGGCGAGTACGGTCAAGGCTGACCGGAGCGGGAACGAAGAGTGATGCGGGAATCGCCGACAGGTGGACTCGGAATGAAGGTCGAGGGACGATTGCGCTGCTACCTGGTCGGCTCGGAGTCGCTGCTCGTGCAGTGCGCCGAGATCCTTCTGGCGCGCGGCCACGAGATCCGTGGCGTGGCGAGCCTCGAGCCCGCCATCACGACCTGGGCGCACGGTCGCGGCATCCCCACGCTCGACCCGGAGGGCGATCTCGCCAGCCGGCTCGCGGGCGACTTCGACTACCTGTTCAGCATCACCAACCTGCGCGTGCTGCCCGACGCAGTTCTGCGTCGCCCGCGGCGCGCGGCGATCAATTTCCACGACGGCCCGCTGCCGCGCTACGCGGGTCTGTACACCCCCGCCTGGGCGCTGATCGCGCGCGAGCCGCGCTACGGCATCAGCTGGCACGTAATGAAGGAGGCGGTCGACGAGGGCGAGCTGCTCGCGCAACGCTTCTTCGACGTCGCGCGGGACGAGACCTCGCTCACGATCAACACCAAGTGCTACGAGGCGGCGATCGAGAGCTTCGGCCCGCTGTGCGACGCGCTGGCGTCGGGAAGCGCCGCGCCGCTCGCGCAGGACCTCGCCCAGAAGTCGTTCTTCGGGAAGTGGCAGCGGCCGGCTTCGGCCTGCGCGCTCGACTTCGCCCGGCCCGCCGTCGAGCTCGATGCGCTGGTGCGCGCGCTCGACTTCGGCCGCTACGAGAATCCGCTCGGCACGCCCAAGCTCCACCACCGCGGAAGGGTGTTCGGCGTCGGCAGCGCGCAGGCCGACGAGGCGGGCGCGAACGAAGCGCCCGGCACCGTGCTCGCGATCGAGGGCGACGCGATCGTGGTCGCGACCGGCTCCGGCAGCCTGCGCCTGGCCGACTTCTCCGAGCCGCGCGGCAAGCGCGTGGCGGTCGCCGAGCTGGTCGCCGCGCTCGGCCTCGCGCCCGGCGCGCCGCTCGACGGCGCGAGCGGCGAGCTCGCGCACCGCCACGGCGCCCTCAACGAGGCCCGGGTCCGCGGCGAGGAGTTCTGGGTGCGCCGGCTCGCGACGCTCGATCCGCTCGAGCCGCCGTACCTGCGTGCGACGCCGGCGGGACCGAGCCCGTCGGACTGGCGAGAGCTCGCGCTCGAAGTGCCCGCGGCGTTCGCTGCGCGCAACGCGAGCGGCGACGCGCTGCTGGCGGGCATGATCGCCTGGCTCGCGCGCCTCTCGGGACGCGGCGCGTTCGATCTCGCCTTCCGCGACGACGCGCTGCGCGCGCGGATCGCGGGGCTCGAGCCCTTCGCTGCCGACGCGGTGCCGCTGCGCGTCGCGCTCGACGAGGAGAGCACGACCGGCGCTGCGCTCGCGAGCGCGCTCGACGCGATCGCGCGCACGCGCAAGCGCGGCACGTTCCTGCACGACGCCGTCGCGCGCTTCCCGCGCCTGCGCGGCTTTCCCGAGCTCGCGGCCGGAAGCCTGCTGCCGGTGGCGGTGGAGATCCGCGCCGACGCGCGCGCGCTCGCGCCGCCGCAAGGCACGCTGCTCGCGCTGCTGGCGTCCACCGACGGTCGCGCAGCGCGGCTCGGCTACGACGCGCGCGCGCTCGACGAGGCGTCCGCGCGCAACCTCGTCGCGCAGTGCGAGAACTTCCTGCGCGAGGCGGCCGGCTCGCCCGAGCGGCCGTTCGCGAAGCTGCCGCTGCTCGCGCCCGCCGAGCGCACGCGCGTGCTCGAGACCTGGAACGCGACCGACGCGCCCTACCCGACCGACGCCTGCGTGCACACGCTGTTCGAGCGCCAGGTGCAGCGCACGCCCGCCGCGCCGGCCGCGAGCTTCGAGGGCGAGACGCTCTCCTACCGCGAGCTGAACGCGCGCGCGAACCGGCTCGCCGCGCACCTGCGCGCCATGGGCGTCGGACCCGACGCGCTGGTCGGCGTCTTCATCGAGCGCTCGCTCGAGATGCTGGTCGCGCTGCTGGCCGTGCACAAGGCGGGCGGCGCGTACGTGCCGCTCGACCCCGCCTACCCGCGCGACCGCATCGCGTTCATGCTCGAGGACTCGGGCGCGGCGGTGGTACTGACCCAGGAGCGGATCGCCGCCGAGCTGCCGGCGACGGCCGCGCGCGTGCTGCGCGTCGACGCGGACTGGCCCGAGATCTCCGCGCACGACGAGCGCGACGTCGCGAGCCTTGCGGGGCCCGCGAACCTCGCGTACGTGATCTACACCTCCGGCTCCACCGGCCGCCCCAAGGGCGTGATGGTCGAGCACCGCAACGTCGTGAACTTCTTCGCGGGCATGGACACGCTGATCCCGCACGAGCCGCCCGGCGTGTGGCTCGCGGTCACGAGCCTGTCCTTCGACATCTCCGTGCTCGAGCTGCTCTGGACGCTCGCGCGCGGCTTCGAGGTGGTGATCCACGCCGATCGCGAGCGCGCGCCGTCGACGGGGCTGCCCGCGCGGACGTCCGGCCCGCAGCCCAAGGTCGACTTCGGCCTGTTCCTGTGGGGCAGCGACGACGCGGCCGGCGCCGACAAGTACCGACTCATGCTCGACTGCGCGCGCTACGCCGACCGCCACGGCTTCGCGTTCGTGTCGACGCCCGAGCGCCACTTCCACGCCTTCGGCGGGCCGTTCCCGAATCCGTCCGTGACCAGCGCCGCGATCGCCGCCGTGACCGAGCACGTGCAGATTCGCGCCGGCAGCTGCGTGCTGCCGCTGCACCACCCGATCCGCGTCGCCGAGGAGTGGGCGGTCGTCGACAATCTGTCGAACGGGCGCGCGGCGATCTCGTTCGCGGCCGGCTGGCAGCCGAACGACTTCGTGATCCGGCCCGACGGCTTCGCCGATGCCAAGGGCCGCATGTTCCGCTCGATCGACACCGTTCAGCGTCTGTGGCGCGGCGAGGCGATCGAGTTCGCCAACCCGCTCGGCCAGCTCGTGCCCACGCGCACGCTGCCGCGCCCGGTGCAGGCGGAGCTGCCCACCTGGGTGACGACCGCGGGCAACGCCGAGACCTACCGGCTGGCCGGGGAATCGGGCGCGAACCTGCTCACGCACCTGCTCGGCCAGACCGTCGAGGAGGTGGGCGAGAAGGTGAAGGTGTACCGCGAAGCGCGCGCGGCCGCGGGGCTCGATCCCGAGGCCGGCATCGTCACGCTCATGCTGCACACCTTCGTCGGCGAGAACGACGACGACGTGCGCGAGCTCGTGCGCGCGCCGATGAAGGAGTACCTGTCGAGCTCGGTGAACCTGGTGAAGGGCTTCGCCTGGGCGTTCCCCGCCTTCAAGCGGCCGGGCGGCGCGAACGCGAAGCCGGACGACATCGACCTGGCGAGCCTCTCGCCCGAGGAGCTCGACGCGATCCTCGAGCACGCCTTCGAGCGCTACTTCGAGACCAGCGGCCTGTTCGGCACGCCCGAGACCTGCGCGAAGATGGTCGAGCGCGTGCGCGCGGTGGGCGTGAACGAGATCGCCTGCCTGATCGACTACGGTGTCCCCACCGAGCGCGTGCTTTCGAGCCTGGACGCCCTCGACGAGGTGCGGCGCCGCGCGAACCCGAGCGAGGTCGAAGCGACGCTTGCGAGCGGCGACTTCTCGCTCGCCGCGCAGCTCGAGCACAAGGCCGTCACGCACATGCAGTGCACGCCGTCGATGGCGAAGATGATCGCGATGAACGCGGAGATGCGCGCGGGCCTCGCGCGCGTGCGCCACCTGTACATCGGCGGCGAGGCGTTCCCGAGCTCGCTCGCGCGCGAGCTCGGCGGCTTCGTGCGCGGCGACGTCACCAACATGTACGGGCCGACCGAGACCACGATCTGGTCGACCACGTACCGGCTGCACGGGCCGGAAGAGTCGATCCCGATCGGCCGGCCGATCGCGAACACGCAGATCTACCTGCTCGACCGCCACCTCGAGCCGGTGCCCGTGGGCGTCTCGGGCGAGCTGTACATCGGCGGCGACGGCGTGGTGCGCGGCTATCACCGGCGCGCCGAGCTGACCCGCGAGCGCTTCGTTCCGGATCCGTTCCGCAGGAAATCGGGCGCGCGCATGTACCGGACCGGCGACCTCGCGCGCCATCGCGCCGACGGCACGATCGAGTTCCTCGGGCGCGTCGATCAGCAGGTGAAGATCCGCGGCTACCGGATCGAGCTCGGCGAGATCGAGACCGAGCTCGGCCGCCACCCCGCGATCCAGGAATGTGTCGTGGTCGCGCGCGAGGACGCGGGCGGAGGCCCCAGCCTGGTCGCCTACTTCGTGCCCAAGGGCGTCGCGCCCGTGATCGAAGAGCTGCGCGAGCACCTGCGCGAGACGCTGCCCGAGTTCATGGTGCCCGCCCTGTTCGTCTCGCTCGCCGCGCTGCCGCTCACGCCCAACGGCAAGATCGACCGCAAGCGTCTGCCCGCGCCCGAGCAGCACAAGCCGCGCACGCTGGTTCAGTTCGTCGCGCCGCAGAACGCGCTCGAAGGCACGATCGCGGAGGTGTGGCGCGAGGTGCTGAAGGTCGAGACCGTCGGCGCGGAGGACAACTTCTTCGACCTCGGCGGTCACTCGCTGCTGGTGGTGCAGGTGCACCGAGCGCTGCGCGAGAAGCTGCCGCAGCCGCTCTCGCTCACCGACCTGTACCGCTTCCCGACCATCCGCTCGCTCGCCGAGTTCCTGGCCAGCGACGGCACGAACGAGCGGGTCGAGAAGAGCAAGGACCGCGCGGCCGCGCGCCGTGAGTCGCTCAAGCTCCGCACGCAAGCGCGGCGACGTCCCGGAAGCGGCGACGCATGAGCGGAAGCGACGGCGGCTACACCGGCAACGAGATCGCGATCGTCGGACTCTCGTGCCGGTTCCCGGGCGCCAAGGACGCGAACGAGCTGTGGGCGAACCTGCGCGCAGGCCGCGAGTCGATCGTGCGCTACGACGACGCGACGCTGCTGGCGGCGGGCGTCGAGCCGTCGCTGCTCGCCAACCCGAACTACGTGAAGGCGGGCGGACAGCTGCCCGAGCTCGAAGGCTTCGACGCCGCGTTCTTCGGCTTCGGTCCGAAGGACGCGGCGATCACCGATCCGCAGCACCGCCACATGCTCGAGTGCGCATGGGAGGCGCTCGAGGACGCGGGCCACCCGCCGGCGCGCTTCGACGGCGCGATCGGGGTGTTCGTGGGCTGCGGGATGAACGGCTACTTCATCTACAACCTGCTGCGCAATCCGGACATCCTGGCCTCGACCGGCGCGTTCCTGCTGCGCCACACCGGCAACGACCGCGACTTCCTGCCCACCACGGTCTCGTACAAGCTGAACCTGACCGGTCCGTCGCTGGCGATCCAGACGGCGTGCTCGACGTCGCTGGTCGCGATCCACGTCGCGTGTCAGAGCCTGCTCGCGAGCGAGTGCGACCTGGCGCTCGCGGGCGGCGTCACGATCGTGATCCCGCCCGGTCAGGGCTACATGTACAACGAGAACGAGCCGCTCTCGCCCGACGGCCACTGCCGCGCGTTCGACGCCAAGGGCGCGGGCACGGTGCTGACCAGCGGCATCGGCGTGGTCGCGCTGCGTCGACTCGCCGACGCGCTCGCCGACGGTGACCCGATCCACGCGGTGATCCGCGGCTCCGCGATCAACAACGACGGCTCGCGCAAGATCGGCTACCTGGCGCCCTCCGTCGACGGCCAGGCCGCGGTGATCGCCGAGGCGCTCGCGATCGCCGACGTCTCGGCCGACGAGATCTCCTACGTCGAGACCCACGGCACCGGCACGAACGTCGGTGACCCGATCGAGATCAGCGCGCTCACTCAGGCCTTCCGGCAGACGAGCGAGCGGAACGGCTACTGCGCGATCGGCTCGAACAAGCCGAACCTCGGCCACACCGACACCGCCGCGGGCGTCGCGAGCCTGATCAAGGTGGTGAAGGCGCTGCAGCACGGCGAGCTGCCGCCGAGCCTGCACTACGAGCGGGCCAACCCGACCATCGACTTCGCCCACTCGCCGTTCTTCGTGAACCACGAGCTCGGCGAGTGGAAGCGCGCCAACGGCAAACGCCGCGCGGGCGTGTCGTCGCTCGGTGTCGGCGGCACCAACGCGCACGTGATCGTCGAGGAGGCGCCCGAGCGGCGCGGCGGCCCCGCGCAGCGGCCGTTCGAGATCCTGCCGCTCTCGGCCAAGAGTGCGGGGGCGCTGGACGCCGCGGCTGCGAGGCTCGCCGAGTTCCTGCGCGCGAACCCGTCGCTCGCGCTGGCCGACGTCGCGCACACGCTGCAGGTCGGGCGCGACGCGTTCGAGCACCGCCGCGTGCTGGTCGCGCGCGGGCACGACGAGGCGGCGGACCTGCTCGCGCGCTCGGACACGAAGCGCGTGTTCGGCGCGCGCAGCAAGGGCTCGGCGCCGTCGGTCGTGTTCATGTTCCCGGGCGGCGGCGCCCAGTACCCGAACATGGGCCACGGGCTGTACCAGTCCGAGCCCGTCTACCGCGCGGCCATGGACGAGGCGTTCGCGGCGGCGCGGGGCTTGCTCGATTTCGATCTGCGCGCGCTCATCTACCCGGGCGCGAACGTCACGCCCGAGGGCGCTGCGAAGCTCGCCCGGCCGACGGCCTGCCTGCCCGCGATCTTCGCCACCGAGATCGCGCTCGCCAAGCTGTGGCTGTCGTGGGGCATCGAGCCGGCCGCGCTGACCGGCCACAGCATGGGCGAGTACACCGCGGCGTGTCTGGCCGGCGTGATCTCGCTCGTGGACGGGCTGCGCATCGTCGCCACGCGCGGGCGCCTGGTCGACTCGCTCACGACCTCCGGCCGCATGCTCTCGGTTCCCCTGCCCGAGGCCCAGCTGCGCGCGCTCTTGCCCGCCGATCTCGACCTCGGCGTGGTGAACGGGCCGTCGCTGTGCGTGGTGTGCGGCGAAACGGCGGCGATCGAGCGCTTCGACGCGGAGCTGCACGCGCGCGACGTCGCCTGCCAACAGCTGCGCGTGCCCGCGGCCGGGCACTGCCGCCTGCTCGACCCGATCCTGGAGGAGTTCCACCGCTGCCTCCGTTCGGTGTCGTTCTCGGCGCCGCGCATCCCGTATATCTCCAACCTGACCGGCACGTGGGTGCTGCCCGAGGACGCGCAGGACCCGGCCTACTGGCTGCGCCACTTCCGTGAGCCGGTGAAGTTCTCGCAGGGGCTCGGCGCGCTGCTCGAGGACCCCAACCGCGTGCTGCTCGAGGTCGGCCCCGGCCAGACCCTGGCCTCGCTCGCGCGCCAGCAGTCCAAGCCCGCGCGCGCCGCGTTCGGCTCGCTGCGCCATCCCGACGACTCCGTGCCCGACGAGATCTTCGTCGCCACCTCCTTCGGGCGCTTGTGGACGAGCGGCGTCGACGTCGATTGGAGCGCGCGCCGCGGCGACGAAGCTCGCCTGCGCGTGGCGCTGCCGACCTACGCCTGGGAGCACCAGCGCTACTGGATCGACGGCCTGAAGACCGCCGCCGTCGCCAGCCCGGCCGACACGGAGCTGGTGCGCCGCGAAGCCGTCGCGAGCTGGTTCACCGAGCGCGTGTTCCGCCCCGAGGCGCTCGACGCCAAGCCCGCGGGCGAGCCGCTCTCCTGGCTCGTGTTCGCCGATCCGTCCGGTCTCGGCGCGAGCCTGTCCGCCGAGCTCGAGCGGCTCGGACACACGGTCACCGTGGTGCGCGAGGGCGACGCCTTCTACCGCCTGAGCGAGCGCGAATACGCGCTGGCGCCCGAAGCGGGCGTCGACGGCTACGTCGAGCTGGTGCGCGATCTCGACGCGAACGGCCGGCTGCCGGACCGCATCGCGCACCTGTGGCTGGTGACGGCCGACGAGTCCGCGCGGCCCGGCTCGAACTTCTTCCACCGCAACCAGGAGCGCGGCTTCTTCAGCCTGCTGCACCTGGCGCAGGCGCTCGGCGGCGAGGACGTGAAGCAGACGATGCACGTGACGGTGGTCTCGAACGGCATGCAGCGCGTGGGCGACGAGCGGCTGCGCTATCCGGAGAAGGCGACCGTGCTCGGGCCGGTGGGCGTGATCCCGCAGGAGCTGCCGCAGCTCACGCTCCAAAGCATCGATCTCGAGCCGCCGGAGCTGGCGCGCGGCGGGCGCAAGCGCGGCGCGCGCGCGCCGGGCGTCGAGCTCGTCGCGCAGCTCGTCGCCGACATGACGCCCGCGCACGCCGACCGCCGCGTCGCCTACCGCGCCGGCCAGCGCTTCGTCGAGCGGCTCGAGGCCGTGCCCCCCTCGGAGAGCGTGCCTGCTTCGTCGGCGTTGCGCGAGCGCGGCACATATCTCGTGACCGGCGGTCTCGGCGGCCTCGGCCTGCTGCTCGCCGAGCACCTCGCGCGCAGCGTGCGCGCGCGGCTGGTGCTGGTGGCGCGCAGCCGGATCCCGAATCGCTCCGAGTGGCAGAGCTGGCTCGCGAGCCACGGCTCGACCGACGCCACCAGCCAGAAGCTGCGCAAGCTCGTCGAGCTCGAGGCGCTCGGCGCGGAGCTCCTGATCGAGAGCGGCGACGTGGCCGACATCGTGCGCATGCGCGAGATCGTGGCGCACGCGAACGAGCGCTTCGGCGAGATCCACGGCGTCTTCCACGTCGCCGGCGCGATCGACGACGCGCCGATCCAGACCAAGACGCAGGGCCAGATCGAGGCGGTGTTCAGCCCCAAGGTGCACGGCACGCTGGTGCTCGACGAGCTGCTGCCCGACGTGGAGCTGTTCGCGCTGTTCTCGTCGAGCTCGAGCGCGCTCGGCGCGGCCGGCCAGATCGACTACGCCGCAGCGAGCGCGTTCCTCGACGCGTTCGCGCAGAGCCGGTCGGACCGCGCGCGGCCGCGCACGCTCGCGATCGGCTGGGGTGTGTGGCGCGACGTGGGCCTGGCGGTGCAGTCGTACGAGCGGCTCGGCAGCGGAGGCGCGAGCGGGCGGCCCGCGTCGCACCCGCTGCTCGGCCGGCGCATCTCCGACGCCGCGGATCGCACCACGTTCTCGACCACCTTCAAGGGACCCGAGCACTGGCTGCTCGACGACCACCGCACGCGCGCCGGCGACGCGCTGATTCCCGGCACGGGCTATCTCGAGATCGTGCGCGCCGCGTTCGCGGAGCTCGACTCGGCGGCCTCCGTCGAGCTGCGCGACGTGTTCTTCAGCGCGCCCTGCTTGGTGGGCGCGGGCGAGGACGTCGAGCTGCGCACGCTGGTCCGGCGCGCCGGCGACGCCTGCGAGATCGAGATCGAGAGCCGCGTCGCGGGTGACAGCGAGTGGCAGCTCCACGCCCAAGCGGAGGCGGGCGCGTGCAAGACGCCCGCCCCGGCTCCGCTCCCGCTCGCGCAGCTGCGCGAGCGCATGGGCGCGGCGAAGACGGCCGGCGCGGGCGAATCGCTCGACACGCTGCACGCGCGTCATCTGCGCTTCGGACCGCGCTGGAGCGTGCTGCGCACGATGCGCTTCTCTGCTGACGAGGCGCTCGCCGAGCTCGAGCTGCCCGAAGCGTTCGCGGGCGATCTCGGCGGCTACGCGCTGCACCCGGCGCTGCTCGATCTGGCGACCGGCTTCGCCACGCCGCTGATCGAGGGCTACACGGGGGCGCAGCTCTACGCGCCCATGTCGTACAAGCGCGTGCGCGTCCACGCGCCCCTGCCGCGGCGGATCTCGAGCTTCGTGCGCAGCGCGCAGCCGAACCAGGTCGAGAAGGAGGTCGCGCTCTTCGACGTGACGATCGCCGACGAGTCCGGGCGCGTGATCGTCGAGGTCGAGCAGTTCGCGATCCGCAAGCTCGCCGCCGACGCCGTGCTCACGCGCGCGCCCGTCCGGACCAAGGCCGCCGCGGGCCGCGGCGCCGACGCGCACGCCGAGTCCGGCCATCTGACCGCCGCCGAGCGCGTGTTCCGCCGCTCCTACGAACTCGGCATCAAGCCGGCCGAGGGCATGGAGGCGCTCGACCGGCTGCTCGGCGGCCCGCCGCGCGCGCACGTGTTCGTGTCGTCGCTCGATCTGCCGCAGCTCGTCGAGAGGATCCGCTCCGCGCCGCGCGCGGACGCCGGACCGAAGACCGCCTTCGCGCGCCCCGAGCTCGAGACCCACTACGTGGCGCCGCGCGACGAGATCGAGCGCCTGCTTTCGGGCTTCTGGCAGGAGCTGCTCGGCGTCGACAAAGTCGGCATCCGCGACGACTTCTTCGAGCTCGGCGGTCACTCGCTGATCGCGGTGCGGCTGTTCGCGAAGATCAAGAAGGCCTGGGACGTCGAGTACGCGATCTCGGTGCTGTTCGAGGCACCCAACATCGAGAAGTGCGCCGCGCTCGTGCGCGAGGATCTCGGCATCGAGCTCGGCGGCGCGCAGCCCGAGGTGCGCCGCAAGGAGCGCCGCTCGCGCTTCCTGGTGCCGCTGCAGACGGGCACTGCCAGCCGGCCGCCGTTCTTCCTGGTCGCCGGCATGTTCGGCAACGTGCTGAACCTGCGGCACCTGGCGCAGCACCTCGGCTCCGATCAGACCGTCTACGCGATCCAGGCCAAGGGCCTGCTCGGCGACGACGAGCCGCACCGCCGCTTCCCGGACATGGCGCGCGACTACCTGGAAGAGGTGCGCGCCGTGCAGCCCGACGGGCCGTACTACATCGGCGGCTTCTCTGGCGGCGGCATCACGGCGCTGGAGATGGCGATGCAGCTGCTCGCGCAGGAGCAGGAGATCGGCATCCTCGTGCTGCTCGACAGCCTGCCCGCCGAGAACGTTCCGCTGGGCGCCGCGCGCAGGCTGCGCATCCACGCGCAGCGCATGGCGCGCGAGGGCTTGAGCTATCCGCTCGCCTGGCTGCGCAACCGGATCCGCTGGGAGTTCGAGAAGCGCGCGGCGCGCCGCGCCCCGCCGGTTCGCGATCTTTCGCCCGCGGAGTTCCGCTCCGGCGAGATCGAGAAGGCGTTCCTCGAAGCGCTCGCGCACTATCGCACTCCGGTGTACCCCGGGAAGGCGCTGCTGCTCCGCCCGCGCCACGACGACTGGCTATCGCTCGGCGGCGGCCTGCTGATGAACCCGCACAACCGCGGCCAGATCGCGAACCACGAGAACCGCTTCGCGCCGCACGTGCTGGGCGGCGTCGAGGTGCACGAGGTCTCGGGCGACCACGACGCGATGGTGCTCGAGCCGCACGTGCGCAACCTGTCGGCGAAGCTGCGCGCGTGCCTGGACGAGGCGATCCAGGCCAAGGCGGGGCCGTGCCGGTCGTGAGCGACGCGGTGTCGCGCCCGCGCTCGGACGCGGCGCCTCTGCCCTGCCCCGATCCGAGCGGGATCCTCCCGCCCGGCGTGCGGGTGCGCGCGAGCCGGGTCGGCGACTCGCTCGAGGGCCTTTGCGAGGCGGAGCGCGCGCTGGTCGCGCGCGCGGTGCCGAAACGCCGACACGAATTCGCGACGGGCCGGCGGCTCGCGCGCGAGCTGCTCGCGGAGCTGGGCACGACCGACTTCGCGCTGCTCGCCGACGCCGACCGCGCGCCGCTCTGGCCGGCGGGAATCATCGGCTCGATCTCGCACGCGCACGGGCTGTGCGTGGTCGCGGCGGCGAAGCGCGGTGAGCTCGCGGGGCTGGGCGTCGACGTCGAAGACGCTCGAGGCCTGCGTCCGGAGCTGTGGAGCCGCGTGCTGCGCCCCGAAGAGGAGCGCTGGCTGCGCGCGCAGCCGGGCGCGCGCCAGCTCGCGCTCGCCGCCGTGTTCTTCAGCGCCAAGGAGGCCGTCTACAAGGCGCAGTTCCCGCTGACGCGCGCGCGGCTCGGCTTTCAGGACGTCGCGCTCGAGCTCGACGTCGCGCGCTCACTCCTTCGGGCGCGCACGCCCGGCTTCGCGCGCCCGCTCGAGGGCGCGTACGCGCTGCGCTCGGCCTGGGTGCTCTCGGGCGTCGCGCTCGGCGCCGGGTGCGTTCCGGCGTGAAGCTGCGGGTCGTCGTCATCAACTACCGCACGCCCGAGCTGACGCTGCGCGCGGTCGAGGCCACGCTGCGCGAGCTCGACGGGATTCCCGAGAGCGCGGTCGCGCTGATCGAGAACGACTCGCGCGACGGCTCCTACGAGCGCTTCGCGGAGGAGATCGCCGCGCGCGGCTGGGACAAGCGCGTGCGGCTCTCGAAGTCGCCGTACAACGGCGGCTTCTCCTACGGCGTGAACCAGGGCGTGCGGCCGT
>JBBDXF010000053.1:153116-169145 GCA_040902485.1 Myxococcota bacterium
GCTCGAGTCGAGCGACCCCGCCGAGTACTTCTACCTGCTGAACTCCGACGCCACGCCGATGCCCGGCTCGATCGCGACGCTGCTCGACTTCCTCGAGACGCACCCGGACGCGGGCATCGCGGGCAGCCAGGTGTTCGGCACCGACGGTCAGCTTCACGAGACCGCGTTCCGCTTCCACAACCTGGTGGCCGAGTTCGTGTCGGGCATCGAGGGGATTCCCGGGCTCGCGCGCTGGATCGACCCGTTCATGGTGGCGATGCCCCTGCCCACCGAGACTCGAGCCGTGGACTGGCTGGCCGGCGCGAGCATGATGGTGCGCCGCGACGTGTTCGCGAGCGTCGGTCTCTTCGACGAGCGCTTCTTCCTGTACTACGAGGAAACCGACTTCTGCCTGCGCGCTCGCCAGCGCGGCTTCGGCACCTGGTACGTCCCGTGGAGCCGCGTGGAGCACGTGGGCGCGGCCTCGACCGGCTGGAAGGACTTCGACAAGCCGCGCACGCCGCACTGGTTCCGGGGCCGGCGCTACTACTGGCTGAAGCACCGCGGGCGCGCGGTGCTGTGGCTCGCGAACGCGCTCTGGATCGCGGGCGTGCTGATCGGGCGCGCGAAGGCGGCGCTGCTCGGGCGCGCCTACCGCAAGCCTCCGCGCCTGGTGCGCGACTTCCTGCGGCACAACCTGAGCTTCACACCGATCGGTGTCCGAGTCGGCCCGGACTGACGCGCGGAGCTAGCGCGGCAGATCGCGCAGGCCGGCCGCGGGCGCGTTCACCAGCACGGCCATGTTCCCCGGCGGGTGCCGGTTCTCGTACATGACCTGGTGGATCTGCGCGATGTCGCGGAACTCCGCGCAAAGCGACAGGCACGGGTCGACCCGCCCCGCGGCCACCAGGCGCGTGATCTCGAGACACTCGCCGGTGCTCGCGAAGTGCGAGCCCTGCAGGCGCTTCGAGCGCATCCACAGGAAGCGCAGGTCGACGTCGCCGTTGTAGCCCGAGGTGCCGCCGCAGATCACGACCATGCCGGCGTTGTCGCACATGAACATCGAGGTCGGCAGCGTCGCCTGGCCGGAGTGCTCGAACACGAGCTTCGGGCTGCGCCGCTCGCCGAGCTCCTCCCAGAACTTCTTGCCGAACGCGCGCACACCCGTCAGCCACTTGCCGTACGCCGCGGTGTCGTCGAAATCCGGCAGCCTGCCCCAGTGGTCGAAGTCGGAGCGGTTGATCACGCCCTTCGCGCCCAGCCGCTTGCAGAAGTCGACCTTGCTCGCATCCGAGACGACCGCGATCGGAATGCCGCCGCGCTCGCGCGTGATCTGGATCGCGAGCGAGCCGAGCCCACCCGCGCCGCCCCAGATCAGCACGGGGTCACCGGGGCGAACCACGTTCGGGTGCCAGTGCGTGAGCTGCCGGTAGGCGGTCGCGCCCGAGACCATGTAGCAGGACGCCTCTTCCCAGGTGAGCCGCGCGGGCTTCGGGAAGCACATGTATTCCTCGACGGCCGAGAACTGCGCGAAGCCGCCGCCGTTGTCCTCGTAGCCCCAGACCGAGGTCGTCGACGACGTGATCGGATCGGCGCCGATGCGGATGTCGGGCGCGCTCTCGTCCCAGTGACACGACGAGATCACGACCGGATCGCCGACCTTGAGTCCGTGCACGCGGCTGCCCACCGCCCATACCACGCCGGAGCCCTCCGAGCCGCCGATGTGGTAGTCCTCGGGCTCGCCGCGCTTTTTGCGGATCGCGATCACGTCGATCGGGCGGCCCATGCCCGCCCAGATGTTGTTGTAGTTCACTCCGCAGGCCATCATGTGCACGAGCACCTGCGTGTCCTCGAGGCGCGGAACCGGCACCTCTTCGAGCGCGAACGCCTTGCTCGGCGGCCCGAAGCGCTCCTGGCGGATCAGCGCGGCGTGCATGCGCTCGGGAACCACGCCCAGCGGCGGCAGCTCGCCGATCTCGTAGATGGATTTGGGGCTCAACTCGGTTCCTTGCGTAGGTTGTACTTCAGGATGCACCAGATCGCGCGGAAGCCGTCCTTCCAGCCGATCTTCTTGCCTTCTTCGTAGGTGCGACCCGAATAGGAGATGCCGACCTCGTAGATCCGGCAGCCCTTGCGCGCGATCTTCGCGGTGATCTCCGGCTCCATGCCGAAGCGCGACTCCTCGATCCGGATCGACTGGATGATCTCGCGCCGGAACATCTTGTAGCAGGTTTCCATGTCGGTCAGGTTCAGATTCGTGAACCCGTTCGAGAGCAGGGTCAGGAACTGGTTGCCGACGCTGTGCCAGAAATACAGCACGCGGTGCGCGGCGCCGCCGCTGAAGCGCGAGCCGTACACGACGTCGGCCTTGCCCTCCTCGATCGGCTTCATCAAGAGCGGCAGCTCCTGCGGGTCGTACTCGAGGTCGGCGTCCTGGATCACGACCAGGTCGCGCGTCGCCGCGGCGACACCGGTGCGGATCGCGGCGCCCTTGCCCTGATTCACCGCGTGGTACAGCACGCGCACCTCGGGCAGGCTCTCCATCTTCTTCAGCAGATCGCGCGAGCCGTCCTGCGAGCCGTCGTCGACGAGGATGATCTCCTTCGCCACGGGCACCGCGCGCACCGCGGCCACGATCTGCTCGAGCGTCTCGATTTCGTTGTAGACCGGAATGATCACGGAGAGCTGCACGCACGCTCCTCTGCTCGGTGGCATCGTCCGCCGCCACCGGCTCCTTTATCTCACGGCACGGCCTCTTCGGCCGGACGTTGCAGCCGCGAGAGCCCCATGTCGACGAGCCGCCAGGGATCCAGCGCGCCGTCGCACAGGCGTCCGAAGAGTGCCGGCGTGTCGCCGTTCTCGACCTTCACGCGCGGCAGCTCGTGGGGGTCCATGCCCGCACGCACCGAGCCGTGCCGGGACGTGAAGACGAGCGCGTATCCCGCGCGGGCGAGCGCGTCGCGCGTGCCGGCGTTGAAGTCCCGCCGGGTGCCGTACGGGTAGGCGAACGAGATCACCGGCCGGCCCAGCCGCAGCTCGAGCACCTCGCGCGCGCGCGCGCCCTGCTCGTGCGCGTCCTGCGCGCTCATCCCGCCGAGCGAGGTGTGGTCGTAGCCGTGCGCGCCCGTCGCGATCCCCCCCTCGCCGAGCTTCTCGAGCTCGGCCCAGGTCATGTAGCGCTCCGCCTCCACGCGCGGCGCGTCGGGATTCCCGACCAGGCTCGGCGTGACGAACGCGACGGCCGGCACCGCATGGTGTCGCAGCACCGGCAGCGCCAGGCCGTAGGTGCTCGCGAAGCCGTCGTCGATCGTGACCAGCGCGGAGCCGGGCGCGAGCTCCTGCTCGCCGGCGACGAAACGGCGCAGATCGTCGAGTCCGATCGCGCGCTTCTGCTCGGCGAGGAAGCGGATCTGCCCCTCGAAGTCGCGCCGCGAGATGCAGAACGGATCGCGCGCGAGCTCGCCGAAGCGGTGGTAGGTCAGTACGCGCACGCGCGGCGCGGAGGCCAGCCGGCGGCGCAGCGCGAGCGCGCCCGACGCGCCCATCGCCAGCGCCAGCAGGCTGCGCGCGGACTTCTTCGCCAGCCAGCGCGAGAGCGGGATCGCGCTCACTTCGGGCCCCCGAGCCACTTCTCGCGCGCGAGCCGCAGCAGGAACAGCGGATTGCCGAGCACGTAGCGCCGGAACTTGCGCGGCTGCGCGAGCAGCAGGTGCAGCCACTCGAAGCCGAGCCGCCGCAGCCACGAGGGCGCACGCACCAGGTCGCCCGCCCAGTAGTCGAACAGCCCGCCGACGCCGACGCAGAGCGGCACCGCCAGCCTCGCGCGCTGCGCGCGGATCCACAGCTCCTGCGTGGGATTGCCCATTCCGACCAGCAGCAGGTGCGGCCGGCTCGCGTTGATCTTCTCGACCACCGCGTCGCTCGCCTCGCCAAAGACGTAGCCGTGGTGGTGGCCGACCAGCTGCCAGCCCGGGAACGCGGTGCGCGCGTACGCGGCGGCCCGCTCGATCGCGTCCGCCGACGCGCCGAGCAGGTAGTAGCGCAGACCCAGATCGCGGCCGAGCAGCGCGGGCACGAGATCGGTGCCGTTCACGTTGTCGCGCAGCCGCTCGCCGTGCAGGAAACGGACGGCCCAGCGCACGCCCGTGCCGTCGCCGAACACCCAGTCCGACTCGCACAGCGCGCGGCGGAACGAGGTATCCGCCCAGGCGAGGTTCAGCGTGTGCGCGTTCACGAAATACAGGCTGCGCGCGCTCGCGCCGCGCGCCTGGATCGCCTCGACGCACAGCGCGAGCGCGTCGCGCATCGACAGATCGAGGATCGGCACCCCGAACACGCGCCGGGTCGCGAGCGTGCTCGCGGTCATCGGCACCACCGCCTCGCGCGCGCCACTTCGGCCGGGGCTAGTGTCCTGATCCCGAAGTTCCGAAGCGATTCACTTCGGGTTCGGGACACTAGAACAGCGTGTAGATGAACGGCGCGGCCGCGGTTCCGCCGAGCAGCACGAGCAGCCCGAGGCCGAGGATCGAGATGATGATCGGCGCCAGCCACCACTTCTTGTTGTCCCTCAAGAAGTCCCAGAACTCGGAGACGAGGCTGCCCTGCCGCGTCTCGGACTGCTTCAAGAAGTCACTCTTGCCGGGATTCTCGTGCTTGTCGGACACCGCGACCTCCGTCAGAACTGCTTGAAGTAGGACTCGCGCGGCCGCTCCGGCCGCGCGTCGAGCCAGTAGCTCTTCGCCGCCGGCAGGAAGCGGCGGTCCATCGGATCCTTGCCGACCAGCCGGAGTGCTGCGCCGATGGGCGCGATCACGACGTAGAACAGCGTCGCCATGATCACGTACGAGAGCACGAAGCCGATCGGGAACGCGATCACCGTGAGGCCGACGTAGATCGGCAGGTTCGCCTTCGGATACACCAGCGAGAACAGGGTCGAGATCCCGGCCAGCGCCGAAAGGCAGATCGCCACCGTCTCGCGCGTGCCGGCCTCGAGGGGGCCGAACACGAGCCAACCCTTCCACGCCAGCAGCGCCAGCAGACCGAAACCTGCCAGCGCAATCCAGCCGAACTGCCGCAGCGTGCGCGCGTCGGGCCGGAGATTCATCTCCACCATCTTGGCCATCAGTCGTTCCCGAACTCGGCCAGGTACGCCGCCACGTCGATCTCCTTGGACTCGGGCTGCTCGTGCTTCAGCAGCACGTAGTTCTCGAGCACGAGCGCATCCATGTTCGTGTGCATGAAGCAGCGGTAGGAGTCGGCCGGCGTGTTCACGATCGGCTCGCCGCGCACGTTGAAGCTGGTGTTGATCAGCACCGGGCTGCCGGTCTTGCGCTTGAACGCCTGCAGGATCCCGTAGAAGCGCGGGTTGCGCTCCGCGTCGATGGTCTGCACGCGCGCCGAATTGTCGACGTGGGTGATCGCGGGCACGACCGAGCGCACCTGCTTCAGCTTGTCGAGGCCCTTCTCGCCGCGCGACTCGATCGGCAGCCGCTTGTCCTCGCGCACCGGCGCGACCAGCAGCATGTACGGGCTCTCCTCGTTCGGGCGCATCTCGAAATAGCTGTCGACGTCCTCGCGCAGCACGGCCGGCGCGAAGGGCCGGAACGACTCGCGGAACTTGATCTTCACGTTCATGGTCGCCTGCATCTTGCGCGAGCGCGCGTCGCCCAGGATCGAGCGCGCGCCGAGCGCGCGCGGGCCGAACTCCATGCGCCCCGCGCAATGTCCGACCACGTTCTCGGCCGCGATCAGTTCGGCCACCGCGTCGCACAGCGACGCCTCGTCGGGGTAGTGCCGGTACACCGCGCCCTGCCGGTCGAGGTACGCCTTGATCTCGTCGTTCGAGTAGGCGGGGCCGAGCAGCGAGCCGCTCTGCAGGTCCTTGCCGTTCGGCTCGCGCTTGTTCTCGAGCAGCTGGTACCAGACGAACGCGGCCGCCCCGAGCGCGCCGCCGGCGTCGCCCGCGGCGGGCTGGATCCAGATGTTCTCGAACGGGCCGTCGCGCAATATCTTGCCGTTGCCCACGCAGTTCAGCGCCACGCCGCCGGCCATGCACAGGTTCTCCATGCCGGTCAGCTCGTGCGCGTAGTGCGCGATCTTCAGCATGATGTCCTCGGTCACGGCCTGGATCGACGCGGCCAGATCCATCTCGCGCTGCGTGATCGGGGTCTCGGACTTGCGCGGCGGGCCGCCGAACAGGCCGTCGAACTTGCGCGAAGTCATCACGTCCTTGTGCGTGTACGCGAAGTAGGACATGTCCATGCGGAACGAGCCGTCCGGCTTGATGTCGAGCAGCTTCTCGCGGATCACGTCGGCGTAGATCGGCTCGCCGTACGGCGCGAGCCCCATCAGCTTGTACTCGCCGCTGTTGACCTTGAAGCCGGTGAAGTAGGTGAAGGCGGAGTAGAGCAGACCCAGCGAGTGCGGGAAGCGCAGCTCCTTCACCATCTGGATCTTGTTGCCGCGCCCGATCGCGATGCTCCCGGTCGCCCACTCGCCGACACCGTCGAGTGTCAGAATCGCCGCCTCGTCGAAGGGCGAGGGGAGGAACGCGCTGGCCGCGTGCGACTCGTGGTGCTCGAGGAACACGTAGCGGCCCTTGTACTTGCCCTCGAGCCCGGCATCGAGCTCGCGCGGCGTGTACAGCTTCTGCTTCAGCCACAGCGGCAGGCCCATCAGGAACAGCCGGAAGCCGATCGGCGCGTACGCCACGTAGGTCTCGAGCAGGCGGTCGAACTTGAGCAGCGGCTTGTCGTAGAAGGCGACCAGGTCGAGGTCCTCGATCCGGATGCCGCCCTCGCGCAGGCAGTACTCGACGGCCTTGCCCGGGAAGCGGTAGTCGTGCTTCTTGCGGGTGAAACGCTCTTCCTGCGCCGCCGCCACGATCCGCCCGTCCACCAGGAGACATGCCGCGCTGTCGTGGTAGTAGGCGGATATGCCCAGAATGTTCATTCGCTTCTCCCGCCAGCCGCCCGAATCAGCCTCATGGCGCCGACACGTTCCCGTCGAAGCGGATCGGCCCAGATGCAAGCCGCACTTGAGTACGTGCACCGCGCCGGGGTCGCGATGGCTGCCGCATGATACCCACGACCCCCGCCCCGCGCACCCACGGCTTCACGCCAGCGGGAGGGTTCGGATACGGCGCCGGGTCGCGGCGAACAGGGCATTGGCCACGGCCGGCGCGATCGGCGGGGTGGCCGGCTCGCCCACGCCTGTGGGCGCCTCGCGGGAGTCCAGGATCGAGATCTCGATCTCCGGGGTCTCGGCCAGGCGCAGCAGCCGGTAGTCGTGGAAGTTGCCCTGCTCCACGGCGCCGTTCCGGACCGTGATCCGGCCGCGCAGCGCCGCCGTGAGCCCGAACAGGATGCTGCCCTCGACCTGCGCCCGGACCGTGTCCGGGTTCACCACCAGGCCGCAGTCGATCGCGCAGTACACCCGGTGCACCTTCGGCTCGCCGGACTCGCCGACGCTCAGCTCCGCCACCTCGCAGACGCGGGTGCCGACCATGGCGTATTGGGCGATCCCGAGCGCGCGGCCGTCGGAGCGGGGACGGCCCCAGCTGGCGAGCTCCGCGGCGCGGTCGAGCACTTCGCGATCGCGGCCGCCGAGCAGGCCGCGCCGGAATTCGTACGGATCGGCCGAGGCCGCGTGGGCGAGCTCGTCGACGAAGCTCTCCACGAAGAACGCGTTCTGCGAGGCCGGCACCGCGCGCCACCAGCCGACGGGCAGCGCGTTCTCGACGTGCGAGTACTCGAGCCGCTGACGCGGCACGGTGTAGTTCAGCGGCGGCGCGTTCCCGGACACGATCCAGTCGACGCCCGAGCGCATCACCTGCGGCAGCCGCCACCAGACGAAGTCCGGCAGATAGCCCTCGGGCGCGAGCGGCGAGCCGAGCCGCTTCTGCGCGGCGCCGATCGCACCGTTCGCCCAGCTCGGCAGCGTGCGATCGGACCACGGCCCGGCGACGTGCAGCAGGAACGCACTCGGCCGGCCGGCGGCGTCGATCACCGCCTTCATGCGGGCTGCGCAGGCCGGGCGGTAGAAGTCGTGGCGCATGTCGTCCTCGCGCGACCAGACGAGCTTCACCGGCCGACCGACGGATCGCGAGGCGAGCGCGGCCTGCACGGCGGTGTCCGTCTCGACGCGTCGGCCGAAGGCGCCGCCCATCAGCGTGGCATGGAGCGTCACGTGCTCGGGATCGATCCCGAGCGCCGCGCCGACGTCGTTGCGCAGCCCGCTCGGCGACTGCGACGAGGTCCACAGCTCGCAGCGATCCCCGCGCACGCTCGCGGTGCAGTTCATCGGCTCCAGGGTCGCGTGCGCGAGCCAGGGAACCTCGTAGCGCGCCTCGATCACGCGCTCGGAGCCGGCGAGAGCCGCGTCCGCGTCGCCGGTCTCGCCGGCGACCAGCCCCGGCGTTTCGAGCGCCTCGTGCAGGAGCTTCGAGTACGCGGGCGTGTCGACGGCCGGGGTGCCGCCCGAGTAGACCGGCGCGAGCTTGGCGAGCGCCTTGCGCGCCTGCCAGTAGTGGTCGGCCACGACCGCGACCCCGCCCGGGATCGCGACGATCCCGCGCACGCCGGGCTGCGCGCGCGCGGACTCGTAGTCGGCGCTCTCGACCTCGCCGCCGGGCACCGGAGCGAGGCCCGTGGCGGCGTGCAGCATGCCCTCGACCTTGACGTCGATCCCGAAGCTCGCGGCGCCCGAGACCTTGGCCGGAATGTCGAGCCGTGGCAGGGACTTCCCGATCAGAGCGAAGGCTTTCGGTGATTTGAACACGAGCTCGGCCGGGAGCGGTTGCGCGGCGGCCCGCGCGGCCAGCTCGCCGTAGCCGAGCGATCGGCCGCTGCGCTCGTGCCGGACCCGCCCCTGCGCCGCCGTGCACTCGGCGGCGGGAACGGCCCAGGTCGCGGCCGCAGCCCCGATCAGCATCGTGCGGGCGGCGGCTCCGGCGCGGCGCATCGGCATGAACGACTCGCGGATGCTCATGCTCGCGCCGGTGATGCCGGGCCGGAGCGGCCCGTCGAATGTGCGCGACTCGACCGCGAGCCGATCCCACGGCACGTCGAGCTCTTCCGCCACCAGCGCGGCGAGCGAGCTGTGGATGCCCTGCCCCATCTCGGCCTTCTCGACCCAAACGGTCACGCGCCCGTCCGGCGCGATGCGCAGCCACGAGCCGAGCTCCGGATCCGAGGTCGCCGTCGCGCCCTCCGCCGTCGACGCCGCCCCGGCGAGCGAGCGCGGCGCGAGCACGCCGAGCACCAGCCCACCGACGAGCAGGGAGCCGCCCTGCACGAAGCGGCGCCGGCTCAGGTTGACGAGCGTCTCAGCCGGTCGCGTCATCAGCCGCCTTCGTCGAGCCGGCCGCACGCGCGCGCGCCGCGCGTTGGATCGCGCGCCGGATGCGCGGCTGCGTTCCGCAGCGACACAGATTCGTGACGGCGGCGTCGATCTCCGCGTCGCTCGGATCCGCGTTGCTTGCGAGCAGCGCGGACACGGCCATGATCATGCCCGGCTGGCAGTAGCCGCACTGCGGCACCTGCTCCGCGATCCAGGCCTTGGCGATGCGCGCGCCCTCGCCCGCGGCGACCGCTTCGATGGTGCGGATCTGCTTGCCCGACGCCGCCGAGAGCGGCACGACGCACGCGCGCACGGCCTGGCCGTCCAGGTGGATCGTGCACGCCCCGCACTCGCCGATGCCGCACGCGAACTTCGTGCCGGTCAAGCCCAGGTGATCGCGCAGCACCCAGAGCAGCGGCGTGTCGTCGTCGGCGTCGACGCGGGTCGGTGTTCCGTTCAGGTGAAGCAGGGGCATCCGCCGGCGAGCATAGCGACGGCTCGCAGCACAAGCGATCCGCGCTCACTTCGCGGCGTCGAGCAGCGCCAGCAGCGCCTTGCGGTCGACCTTGCCGTTCGCGTTCAGCGGCAGCTCCGGCAGACAGCGGATCTCGCGCGGCGCCATGTAGGCCGGCAGGCGCGCAGCGACGCGCGCGCGCACGCGCTCGACCGGAAGATCGCGCCCCGCGACGAAGCCGACCACGCCGTCGGCGCCGCCCAGCTCGTTGCGCGGCCAGCCGATCGCGATCGCTACGTCGACCGACGCCTCCTCGCGGATCGCCGCCTCGATCTCGCCGAGCTCCACGCGGTAGCCCTGGATCTTGATCTGATTGTCGACCCGCCCGAGGTAGACGAGCGGCTTCTGGCCGTCGCTGCGCCGCACGCGATCGCCGGTGCGGTAGAAGACCTGCTCGCGTCCGGGCGGCGTGACGAACGCGCTCGCCGTCTTCTCGGGATCGTCGAGGTAGCCGAGCGAGAGCTGCGGTCCGGTCATCAGCAGCTCGCCGACCTCGCCGGGCGCGACCTCGTGCAGCCGCTCGTCCGCGACCAGCACCTCCATGCCCGGGAACGGCTCGCCGATCGGCACGACGCCCATCTCGCACTCCGCGGGCGAACGCTGCGCGTCCCAGCGGTACAGGGTGCAGGCGATGGTCAGCTCGGTGGGGCCGTACAGGTTCTCGAGCGTCGACGCGGGCGCGGCCTCGGCCCAGGCGGTCGCGATCTCGCTCGGCAGCGCCTCGCCGCAGAACAGGCTCCAGCGCAGGCGGGGGTACAGACCCGGCCGCAGCATGCGCAGGCGGTTCATCAGCGCGCCCGTCGACGGCACCGAGAACCAGACCGTGAGCTGTGACTGCGTCACGTACTTCTGGGGCAGCAGCTTCTGCGCCTGCGTCGGCACGCACACGCGCGCGCCTCGTTCCCAGGCCACGAACAGGTCGAAGACCGACAGATCGAAGGTCAGGTCGAAGGTCTGCGAGAAGCGGTCCTGCTCGGTGATGCCGTAGCGCGCGACCACCGCGTCGACGAACGGCACGACGTTGCGGTGCGCCACCTTCACGCCCTTCGGCACGCCGGTGCTGCCCGAAGTGAACAAGAGATACGCGACGCCGTTCGGATCGACGGGCTCGAGCGCTGCGCCGGAAGGCTGCGCGAGCGCGTCGCGGCCGAGCAGCGTGTGGCGCGGCAGCGACGCCTCGAGCGTGGAGACGTCCGCCAGGTGCGGCAGGATCAGCAGCAGCGGCCGCTCCACGCCGTCGAGCACCTCGACCAGCCGCTTCGCGCCGGGCTCGTCCGCGATCAGCGCTCGAGCACCTGAGCGCTCCAGCATCTGGCGCGTGCGCTCCGGCGGAAACGCGGGGTTGAGCGGCACGTAGCCGTCGCCGTTCAGCAGCGCGCCGAGCAGGCCCGCGTATACCGTGCTCGAGCGCTGGCCGAACACCGCCGTGAGCTTCGGTCCCCCGGCCGGGGTGTGCCGGCGCAGCGTCTCCGCGAGCGCGCCCGCGCGGCCCGCGAGCTCGGCGTACGAGAGCGACGCGCCGTCGACCTCGAGCGCCACGCGCTGCGGGAACGCAGCGGCCGAGCGCAGGAAGCCGGAGCGGAGGGTGCGCAACGCACTTGCGGGTTCGGTCATCGCGGGCTCGGCGCCGCTCAGAGCGCGACGTTGCCGAAGAACGCCTTGTAGAGGGTGTCGATGTTCGTGAACACCTCCGGCTCGATCGCCTCGATGTCCACCTCCTCGCCGCGCAAGCTCTCGATGAACAGGATGAACTCGACGATGTCGAGCGACGAGAGCAGACCCTCTTCCAGGATCGGCAGATCGTCGCTGGCGAGACGCTCGCCCTGCGCGCCCGAGCGCTCGAGTATCCAGCCGCGCAGGCTCTTGCGGATCTCGGCCTCGGACATCAGAGCTGCGGAGCTTCGCCGAGCAGGCCGACCTCGAGGAAGTACGCGACGAGCTTCTGCGAAACCGCCGTGCGCATCTGGCGGCAGGCCGCGTGCTCGAGCGCCTGCTTGCGGATCCCATAGCTGTCCGGGAGTCCGGCGTCGCGGTACACGGCCGGGTTGTAGAAGTCGCCCCACGACGAGCGCAGGTACTCGACCAGCCACTTCTGGAACGCGGCGCGCTCGTCGGCGCTCCACGCCGCGATGTGCTTCGCCGCCAGCTCGGCCAGGAACTCGCGGCCGAAGGCCAGGTGCCGCGCCTCGTCGATGTGGTGCACCCTGTTGATCTTCGCGACCAGCGGGTGGATGCGCGCGTCGCCCATCATCTTCAGGTTGTAGTAGTCGCCGAGCTCCTCGACGATCAGCACCTTGCAGAAGAACGCGATGTCCTCTTCGCCCTTCGCGTACTCGCGCGGCAGCACCAGCTTCTTCTCGGGATAGATCGTGCCCGCGTAGCGGTTGCAGAACATCCCGAACATGATCATGTGCTTGTTTTCTTCGGCGACGAAGTGGTGCAGGTACTCGGTGACCGGGCCGAGCGTGGCCTTGCGGTACATGCGGTGGGTCATGCCCTCGATCAGCGGGCGCTCGCCGAGCAGCACGAAGCTGAAGAAGTTCACGATCTCGTAGAAGCTCGTGCGCTTGCGCTCGGTCTCGGAGAGCCGCTCGTACGGCTCCGTGCCGTGGATCGAGATCAGCTCCGGGCTCATGTACCAGTGCGCTTCGGGGTCGAGCTTTTCCGGCCAGTCGAACGCCGTGTAGACATCCCACTGCTTGCGCACCGAGGCCTCGCTGAGGCGTTCCGCTAGCTCTGCCGCGCTTGCCATCCCGTCCCCGAACGCCCACCCGACCCGATGGGTCAGACCGATAGGTCAGACCGATAGGTCACACCGTCAGCACCACCCGAGACAATCGCTCTAATACCGCCAAATCACAGGGGCGTCTAGCTGGGTCTATCGGGTGGCGGCAGAGGCCGTCTTGACGGGTCCGGGAACCGGCAACTCCCGACCGCTGCTCGGCGAACCGGCCATCAGGTTGCCGCGCCCGCACGCCGAATCGGGGCTTGGATCCGCAGCTCGCGCCCGGGTGGGGCCAAGGACTACGATTGTCTCGGGAGATGCCAATGGTCTTTTTGCCCTACGATCGCGACGCGCTGCGGCGGGAGTTCCAGACGGCGGCGCCGTTCCGCCACCTGGTCATCGAGTCGTTCCTGGAAGACGGCTTCGCGGCCGAGGTCGCCGCCGCGTTCCCGAGCTTCGAGGAGGCGCGCGCGCAGGGCTTCGAGTTCAACGCCGTGAACGAACGGCTCAAGATCCAGATCTCCGACGCGTCGAAGTTCCCGGCAGCGATCGCGCGGCTCGACGCAGCGCTGGCCTCGCCGGCCTTCCTGGCCGACCTCGAGTACATCACCGGCATCCCCGGGCTGCTCGCCGACGAACAGCTCGGCGGCGGCGGCATGCACATGACCGGGCCGCACGGCCGGCTCGACGTGCACGTGGATTTCAACTACGTCGACGGCCGCGACCTGCACCGGCGCCTGAACATCCTGGTGTACCTGAACCCCGGCTGGGATCCGAACTGGGGCGGCGCGGTCGAGTTCTGGGACCGGCGCGTCACGAAGTGTCACCGTTCCGTGTCGCCGCTCTTGAACCGCTGCGTGCTGTTCGAGACCAGCGCCATCAGCTTCCACGGCGTCCAGCCCGTGACCAGCCCACCGGGCGTCGTGCGCAAGTCGTTCGCCGCCTACTACTACACGCGAGCCGCGCCCGAGGGCTGGAACGGCGAGAAGCACAGCACCATCTTCCGCGCGCGTCCCGACGAGCGCTTCCGGCGCTACGTGCTGATGCCCGCCGAGCGACTCCAGCGCCGCGGCAAGGACGCGCTGCGCGCCGTGAAGCGGCTCGTCAAGCGCTGGCTCTAGCTCCGTGCCGCGATCCTTCGTGGTGATCACGCCGACGCGCGACGAGGAGCGGACGATCGAGGCCACGATCCGCTCCATGCTCGCGCAGAGCGCGCGCCCGCTGCGCTGGGTGATCGTGAACGACGGCTCGACCGACCGCAGCGCGGAGATCGTCGAGAAGCACCTGCCCGACAATCCCTGGATCGAGCTGGTCACGCGCCCGGATCGCGGCCACCGGGCGCTGGGCGGAGGCGTGGTCGAGGCCTTCAACGTCGGGCTCGCGCGCGTGCGCGAGCTCGACTGGGACTACCTGGTGAAGCTCGACGCGGACCTCGAGTTCGGCGCGAGCTACTTCGCGAACCTGCTGCGCCGCTTCGCCGCGAATCCGCGGCTCGGCATGGCGAGCGGCAAGACGTTCCTGATCCGGAACGGCGTGAAGTCGATCGAGTACTGCCACGACGAGCACGTGCGCGGCCCCGCCAAGATGTACACGCGCGAGGTGTTCGAGGCGATCGGCGGGCTCGAGGCCGTGCGCGGCTGGGACATGATCGACGAGACCAAGGCGCAGATGCTCGGCTTCGAGACGCGCAGCTTCGTCGAGGAGGAGATCCTCCACCTGCGGCCGATCGACGCGCGCCAGGCGAACGTGGTGCGCAGCCGTTACGAGATGGGGAAGCTGTACTGGTTCCTCGGCTACCACTGGGCCTACCACTTCGTGCGCTGCCTGCGCAGCGCGCTGCAGGACTTCCCGCTCGGGATCGGCGGCGCCGCCCTGTTCGCGGGCTATCTGGTCGCGGCGCTCGGGCGCAGCCCGCGCTACGACGCCGCCTACGTCGCGTTCGTGCAGCGCAAGCAGCTCGCGCGAATCCGCGTCGCGCACCTGGCGAGCTTCTTCCGCGAAAGCCGCGCGCGCGGCGCGAGGACGTAGCCGATGTGTGGGATTGCCGGTGCGGTGGGCACGCTCGACGCCGCGGTGCTGCAGGGCGTGCGCCAGGCCAGCCTGCGCGAGCGCCACCGCGGGCCCGACGCGGAGGGCTTCTGGGCCAGCGCCGAGTCCGGACCCGGCGTGGCGCTCGCGCACCGCCGGCTCGCGATCATCGACCTCTCCGAAGACGGCGTGCAGCCGATGACCGACGCCGGCGGCAACGCCGTGATCGTCTACAACGGCGAGATCTACAACTACCGCGCGCTGCGCGCGGAGCTCGAGGCGCTGGGTGTCGCGTTCAAGTCCCAGAGCGACACGGAGGTGCTGCTGCAGGCCTACCTGGTCTGGGGCGACGCCTGTCTCGAGCGGCTGGTCGGCATGTTCGCGTTCGCGCTCTTCGACCGCCGCCGCCGGCGCGTGCTGTTCGCGCGCGACCGGCTCGGCATCAAGCCGCTGTACGTCGCACGGGTGCAAAGACCCGGCGGCGCGGCCCTGCTGTTCGCGTCGGAGCTGCGCGCGCTGCTGGCGAGCGACTTGGTCGAGCGCCGGCTCGATCCGCTCGCGCTCGAGACCTGTCTGTGGCACGGCTTCGTCGCCGGCCCGCAGGCGCTCGCGCGCGGCGTGCGCCGGCTCGAGCCCGGCACCGCCCTCGCGGTCGAGCTCGACGGGCTCGAGACGCGCGAGTGGCGCTTCTGGACGCTGCCGCGCGCCGAGCCGCGCGCCGACGACGTCGAGGCGTTGCGCGCGACGCTCGAGGACGCGGTGCGCATGCGCCTCGTCGCGGACGTGCCGCTCGGCGTGTTCCTGTCCGGTGGCATCGACTCGAGCGCGATCTCGGCGCTCGCGATGCGCAGCGCGCCCGGGCAGCTGCGCACCTTCAACGTCGGCTTCGAGGAGCGCGGCTTCGACGAGTCCGAGCACGCGCGCGCGGTGGCGGGAGCGCTCGGGGCGGCGCACACGGAGGTGCGGCTCTCGCAGGCGAGCTTCGTCGCGCGGCTCGACGACGCGATCTCGAGCCTCGACCAGCCGAGCTTCGACGCGATCAACACCTACTTCGTGAGCCGCGCGGTGCGCGAGGCCGGCATCACCGTCGCGCTGGCTGGCACCGGCGGCGACGAGCTGTTCGGCGGCTACCCGAGCTTCGTCGATCTGCCGCGCCTCGCGCGCCTGTCACGTGCGGCGCGCGTGCTCCCGTCAGGCGCGTTGCAGGCGCTCGCCCGCGCCTTCGCGCGCTGGCAGCTCGGCGCGCCGGGCGAGGTCGAGCCGCAGGTGCGCTGGGGCAAGCTGCCCGACGCGCTTGCGCAGCGCGGCGATCTCACGGCGCTGTACCAGCTCGCCTGCGGCCTGTTCACACCCGGCTTCCTGCGCGAGCTCGCGCCTGGGCTCGATTGGCGGCTCACCGAGCTCGGCCTCGATCCGCAGCGGCGCGCGCGGCTCGCGGATTCGG
>JBBDXF010000053.1:169155-190389 GCA_040902485.1 Myxococcota bacterium
CCCACGCCGTGTCGTCGCTCGAGCTCGCCTCGTTCGTGGGCGAGCGGCTGCTGCCCGACACCGACTCCGCGAGCATGGCGGTGGCGCTCGAGGTGCGCGTTCCGCTGCTCGACCACCGCGTGGTCGAGCAGCTCGCGGGCATGAGCGAGCAGCGGCGCTTCCGGCCGCTCGGCCGCAAGCAGCTGCTGCGCGACGCGGGGCTCGGCGAGCTGCCGCGCGCGCTGTTCGAACGCGGCAAGCGCGGCTTCGAGCTGCCGATGCGCGACTGGATGAGCGGCTCCGCGGAGTCGTCGATGGGCGCGAAGCTGCGCGAACGCATCGACGCGCTGTTCTGCGATCGCGACGCGTGTGCGGCCGCGGGCCTCGACGCGGGCGCGGTCGGGCGGCTGTGGAGCGCGTTCCTGGCCGGCGATCCGGGCGTGTACTGGTCTCGGCCTTGGTCGCTGTTCGCGCTGCTCGACTGGTGCGCGCGCGAGCGCATGTCGCTCTAGGCTCCCGGCCCCTTGTACTCGATCAGCGCGGTCTCGCGCCCGCGCAGCCCGTGGTTCGCGGCGAACGTGAGCGCGCCCTGCAGCTCGGCGATCTTGCCGACCACGCAGGCCGCGGCCCAGAGCGCGGAGACGCGCGCCGACCAGCGCGGCCGCGCGTCGCGATAGGCTCGGCTGAACGGCCAGGTAAAGGCCAGCAGCCCGAGCAGGCTGGCGCCGCTCGTCGGCCACGCGAAGACGAGACACGCCGCGGGCCAGACGCCGCCCCAGAATGCGAGCGACGCGAGCCGGCGCAGGCGCTGCGGATCCGGCGCGTCGCGGTGGCGCCAGACCGTCTGCGCGAACGCGTGGCCCGAGCGCGCCTGGCGCCGCCACCACTGGCCGATGCGCGTGAGCGCCGCGTCGTGCAGGGTCATCTCGCGATCGAGCCGAACGATCCGCCCGCCCTGGCCGCGGATGCGCCAGCAGAACTCCGGATCCTCGCCCGCGATCAGCCGCGGGTCGTAGCCGCCCGCGCGGCGCCACGCGGATGCGCGGATCAGCGCGTCGCCGCCGCAGCTCGTGGTCTCGCCGACCGGCGTGTCCCACTCGACGTCGGCAAGCTGGTTCCAGACGCTGGCCTCGGGAAAGCGCTCGCGCCGGCGGCCGCACACCACGGCGACGTCGGGGTGCGAAGCGAGAAATTCCGCGGCCGCCTCGAGCCAGCCCGCCTGCACCTCGCAGTCGCCGTCGACCACCTGCACCAGCTCGACCTCGGGATGCGCGTGAAGCAGGCGCTCGAAGCCGGCGTTGCGCCCGCGCGCCGCGGTGTGCGGCGCCGAGCCGTCGAGCTCGACGACCTCCGCGCCCAGCGCGCGTGCGCGCTCCGCGCTGCCATCGCTCGAGCCGCTGTCGGCATACACCGCGGCGTGCGCGCGCGGCAGCACCGAGCGCAGGCAGCGCAGCAGGCGCTCGCCCTCGTTGCGGCCGATCACGACGACGCCGACGCTCACCCGCGCCTCACGTCTGGCGCGGCTGTCCGCGCCGCGTTGCGGCTCTGCCAAAGTCGCCTATCCATGCTGCCGAATTCCTTCACGACAGGTTGCGAGGACGCGAGGGGTTGCGCGGGTGACGCGAGCGAGAACGGGACTCGGAGAGCGTATCGGCACGGCGTGCTCCGCGATCCTCGCCTGCGTCGCACTCGTGTGCGGGGCGCTGGCCGCGTTCGTGCTCGTGGAGCGCGAGGCGTTCCTGACCGGGGCGCGCGAGACCGCGTTCTTCCTGGGCCTGCCGCTGGTCGTGGGCGCGGGCGCGCTCGCGGGCACGCGGCTCGCGGTCGAGAGAAGGCTCCAGCTCCTGCTTCTGCTCATCTCGACGATCGTCTCTCTGCTCGCGGCCGAGCTCTACCTCGTCGCGCTGGAATCGTATCGCGCGAACGTGGAGGCGCGCGAGATCGCAGCGGCCGTCGAGGAGGACAAGCGCAGCTTCGCGGACTACGACGAGCGCAGCACCCGGCAGTTCTTCGCCGACCAGTGGGCGCAAGGCAACCCGGTCTACCCGCGCATCTACCAGCTCTCGAGCCGCACGCTGGCCGTCGACGGGCAGAGCGTCTTCCCGACCTCGAACCTGTCCGACCGGCGGATCGTCGAGTGCTTCGCCGACGGCCGCTACAAGGTGTACCTGTCGGACGAGTACGGCTTCGCCAACCCGCGCGGGCTGCTCACGCGCGACGCCGAGATCGTGCTGGTGGGCGACTCCTTCACCGCCGGCGAGTGCGTGTCCACCGACCAGGACATCGCCGCGCAGCTGCGCCAGTCCCACCCCGCGTCGGTGAGCCTGGGCATCGGCGGCGCCGGCCCGCTCTGGGAGCTCGCGAACCTGGTCGAGTACGGCCTGCCGCTGCGCCCGAGGACCGTGTTCTGGCTCTACTACGAGGGCAACGATCTGGCCGATCTGACCTGGGAGGCGCGCGTGCCCGAGCTGACCCGCTATCTCGCGAGTCAGGAGTCGCTGCTGCGGCGCAACAAGGCGGAGGTCGACGCGCGTGTCGCGGAGCTGCAGACGCGCGAGATCGAGAGTCTGCGCGAGATCAAGCCGACCGCGGCGACGGACGGGCGGCCGCTGCGCGCTTGGCTTCAGACGCTCAAGCTCTCGAACCTGCGCCGGCGGCTCGGCCTGCGCCGCGACGACTCGAGCGAGGAGCAGGCCCGGATCGAGACGCTCGAGCGCGTGATCGTGCGCGCCAGGACGCTCGTCGAGCGCCAGGGCGGCCGCTTCGTCCTGGTGTACGTGCCGGACTACAGCCGCTGGGTCGGCGGATCGGTGGGCTTCGACCGCGGGCTCGTACTCGAGATGCTGCGCCGCAACGACGTGCGCGTGCTCGACCTGCTGCCCGCGCTCGAAGCCCATCCCGACGTGCTGTCGCTGTACCCGCACCGCCGCATGGGCCACTTCAACGCCGCGGGCTACGCGTTCATCGCGGAGCAATTGCTCGCGGAGCTGCCTCGCGACTAGGCTCGAAGCGCTCGTTGCCGAGATTGCGCGCGAGCCCGTACAGCGCGCCGGACAGGAACACGGGCAGGTTGTTCCACCAGCCGTTCGGAAGCATGTCGACGCAGCGCATCGCCACGATCGCCATCAGCGCGGCCAGCAGCGCCTGCGCCTTCTTCGAGCGCAGACGCCCGAGCGTCCGCCAGGCCACGAACACCGGCAGCAGCAGCAGGACCAGCCGCAGCTCGAGACCGAGCGCGCCGTGCACGCCGAACTCGATGATCCAGTAGCCATCGAGCCCGCCCTCGTAGCCGCCTGCCTCCCAGCCGCCCAGCCCCTCGGCGCCCGGCACGCGCGAGATGTTTCCCCAGCCCCACAGGAAGCGGTCCTCCATCAGCTCGACCACGTACTCCTCTTCGTAGAAGCGGCCCTCGAGCGAGCGCTTGCGCTCCTCGTCGAATCGGCCGGCGAGCTCGAGGATCTGCTCGAACGGGAACAGCCCGTACATGCGCAGCGCCGGGTACGTGCAGACCAGCAGCGCGAGCGTCACGGCCACGCGCGCGATCGTCTTCGGACTGAGAAACGCGATCACCGCCGAGAGCGTGGTGCCGTACACGATGCCCGCGACGTTGCGCGATAGCACGAGCCCCACGTACACGAACGCCCAGGCGAGCCGGACCTTGAGCCGAAACAGCGGCAGACGCGCCTTCAAGAGGCCCACGACCGCGAGCAGGCTCGCCGCCATGAAGGTCGCGACCGAGAGCCCGTGCTCCATGAAGATGATCGGCTGGATCACGCCCCAGCGGTACGAGACGCCGGCCGAGAAGCCGTACAGCACATAGCTGAGCTGGAACACGCGGAACGGCAGGCTCAAGCCCACCTCGATCAGGATCAGCACGGTGTACACGATCCCCGCGCCACCCAGCATGACCAGCAGCACCCGCAGGTCGTCGCGCGTCCGGAACAGCGCGCGCCCGAGGAAGAACGGCAGCCCGAGCCTGAACACCTCCGCTACGGTCTTCACCACCACGTCGTAGCCGCCGAGCGCGGGCTCGAGCCGACCCTCGTCCCAGACCGCCGTCGCGTTCACGAGCACGGTTCCGATCGTGGCGAGCATGATCGGCACGAGCAGGAGCTCGGGACCGGTTCCGGGTCTGGCGGACTGGATGGCGCGCGACTGGTGCACGAGCGCGCCCAGCAGCAGCCCGAGATAGGTGACGTTCTCCTTCTCGAGCAGCGGGAGCACCGGCAGCTTGAAGCCGACCTGCTCGGGCAGCAGCAACGAGCCGGCGAGCACCACGACCGAGGCGGCCACCGCGCGCGGCCAGCGCCCGAAGATCAGCACCGCCAACGGAACGAAGGCGAACAGCGCGAGCGTGGCGGTCAGGCCGCCCACGAGCGCGCGCCCCCTCGTCGCGGCGACCCGAGCCTACTCACGTGCGTCCGTTCTGACTGAGGCAGGCGATGGTGTCCGGTCCCCTTCGCGGCGCGGCGCTCTCGGGTCGGAACATTACCACTCTCCCTGGAGGCGCCCGACGCCGGCGACGCTGACACTGAACCCTTCAGGGTCCCGCCCTATACTCCGATTCGACAGTCAATCCCCCCGGCCGGCGACACTCGGAGACAGTCTCCGACGGCGCGCGGCGGAGTAGAGACGGAGCCGCTCGAGATGCGATCGCCCGCGTCCGCCCGCGTGCTGATCCTCTCTGACCGAGAGGTGGCGCCAACCATCTCGCGCTGCGGGACCTACGAGTTCGAGGATGTCGCGAGCGTCGTCGACGCGGTCGACGTGCTGCCGCTCGGCGCGCACGCGGGGCGGCTCGCGCGGCGGATCGAGAAGCACCTGCCGGCGGCGTTCCGGATGCCCGCCCGGCTCGCGCGCGCCGAGCCCTACGAGCTGTTGTTCGTCTCGATCCATTCGCTGCCCGAGCTCGCCCGGCTGCACCCGCTCGGCCGGATCCTGCGCCTGGCGCGACACGCGGTCATCAACGTGGACGAAGTCTGGAGCGACGAGCTCCACGACCACGCCGGCGATCTCTCGCTGCTGCGCCGCTTCGAGCGCGTGTTCACGCCCTGCGCGGGCGGCGTCGAGGCGCTCGCGAACGCGATCGACCGGCCCTGCGCCTACCTGGCGCCATCGATCGACGCGCTGCGCTTCGCACCGCGCTCGCCGCCGCCGCGGCGCACGATCGATCTCCACCTGATGGGCCGCCGCCGGCCCGAGCTGCACCGCGCGCTGCGCGAGACCGCCGAGAAGACCGAGCGCTTCTACCTGTTCGACACCGTGCAGCTCAATCCGCGCGTGTCGAGCTACGTCGAGCACCGCCAGCGGCTCGCCGATCTGGTCCAGCGCACGCGCTTCTTCGTCGTCGACGTCGCGAACTCGGACCGCCCGGAGAAGACCGGCGGTCAGCAGGAGTTCGGCCCGCGCTACGTGGAGGGCGCCGCCGGCGGTGCGGTCCTGGTCGGGCGCGCGCCCGGCACCGCGACTTTCGAGGCGCAGTTCTGGCCCGATGCCGTCTGCCCGCTCGAGCCCGACAGCGCCGCGATCGCGCGCGTGCTCGCCGACCTCGAGGCGCAGCCGGAGAAGGTCGAGCGGATGCGGCGCCGCAACGTCGCCCAGGTGCTGCGCCGGCACGACGCGTCGCAGCGCTGGGAGCAGATCCTGCGCGCCTGCGGCCTCGAACCCCTGCCCGCCCTGGCGGCGCGCAAGCAGCAGCTCGGGCGGCTCGCCGCGGGCCTCGAGGGCGAGGACGAGGATTCGTGAGCCCGCGCGTCGCAGTCTCGCGGGGGCTCGGGACCGGGTCGTGCACGGGTTGAAGCTCGCTGGCGGAGCGGGAACTCCGCTCCGCATCCTGTGCCTCGGCGCGCACAGCGACGACATCGAGATCGGCTGCGGCGGCAGCGTGCTCAGCCTGCTCGCCGCGCACCCGAACAGCATCGTGCGCTGGGTCGTGTTCAGCGGCGATGCTCTGCGCGCGGCCGAGGCGCGCGCGAGCGCGGCGGACTTCCTGGCGGCGGCCGGCGAGCGCGACGTGCGCACACTCGCGTTCCGCGAGTCGTTCTTTCCGTACGACGGCGCGTCGATCAAGACGGCCTTCGAGTCACTCGCCGACTTCGCGCCCGATCTGATCTTCACGCACCGCGAAGCCGACCGTCACCAGGACCACCGGCTGATCGCGGAGCTGACCTGGAACACCTTCCGCGACCCGCTGATCCTCGGCTACGAGATTCCCAAGTGGGACGGCGACCTCGGCAACCCGCAGGCGTTCGTGCCGATCTCGGCCGAGGTGTGCCGCGAGAAGTGCCGGCTGCTCGGCAAGCACTTCGCGTCGCAGGCGGGCCGGCACTGGTTCGACGACGAGCTGTTCATGGGTCTCTTGCGCATCCGCGGCGTCGAGTGCCGCTCGCCCTCCGGCTACGCCGAGGGCTTCGACGCGCGCAAGTGGGTGCTCGGCTGAATGGAGACGCTCGACTCGCATCCGCCCTGCCGGCTGTGCCGCGCGCCGCTGCGCCACGTGGCGCTCGACCTCGGCATGTCGCCGCTGTGCCAGACGCGCGTGCTGCCCGAGCAGCTCGACGCGAGCGAGGAGTTCTTTCCGCTGCGCGTGCGCGTGTGCGAGAGCTGCTACCTGGTGCAGCTCGCGGAGTCGGTCAGCCCGCAGCGCCTGTTCCAGGACTACCCGTACTTCTCGTCCTACGTCGACCAGCTCGTCGAGTCCGGGCGCCGCTACTGCGAGGCGGTGAGTGCGCGCTTCGGCCTGGGCAAGCACAGCCGCGTGGTCGAGGTCGCGAGCAACGACGGCTACCTGTTGCAGCACTTCGTCGCGCGCGGGATCCCGGCGCTCGGCATCGAGCCGGCCGAGAACGTGGCGGCGGCCGCGATCGCGCGCGGCGTGCCGACGCTGTCGCGCTTCTTCGGTCGCGAGACCGCGGAGTTCGTCGCCGCGCGCGACGGCCGCGCCGACCTGATCCTTTGCAACAACGTGTTCGCGCACGTGCCCGACCTGAACGACTTCATCGCGGGCCTGGCGCTCCTGCTCGCGCCGGGCGGCGTGGTGACGCTCGAGTTCCCGCACCTGCTGACGCTGCTCGACGGCAACCAGTTCGACACGATCTACCACGAGCACTTCTCGTACTTCTCGTTCACCACCGCTTCGCTGGCGCTCGCTCGCCACGGGCTCACGGTCTTCGACGTGGAGGAGATCGCGGTCCACGGCGGCTCGCTGCGCCTGTTCGCGCGCCACGAAGGGCACGCGAGCCTGCCGGTGAGCGCGGCCGTGGCGGCGTTTCGCGCGCGCGAGCGCGACGCGGGCCTGGCAAGCGTCGAGCGCTACCGCGCCTTTGCAGAGCGCGTGCACACGACCAAGAACGACCTGCTCGGCGCGCTGATCGAGCTCAAGCGCGCGGGCAAGCAGATCGTCGGCTACGGCGCCGCGGGCAAGAGCGTGACGCTGCTCAACTACTGCGGCATCCGCACGGACTACCTCGACTACCTGGTGGATCGCAATCCGTACAAGCAGGGCACGTTCTTCCCCGGCGTGCGCATTCCCATCCACGCGCCGGACCGGATCGCCCAGACCAAGCCCGACTACGTGCTGATCCTGCCCTGGAACCTGCGCGACGAGGTGATCCGCTACACCGCCGGCATTCGCGAATGGGGCGGCCGCTGGATCGTGCCGATCCCGCGGCTCGAGATCGTGTCGTAGGGTCGGGCCGATGAAGAACGGACGCGACGTGATCGAGTTCGACCTCGCCGAGCTTCGCGCGGCGCTCGCGGCCGAGCTCGCGCTGCTCGCGGGCAAGCACGTGCTGATCGTCGGCGGCGCGGGCTTCCTCGGCTACTACCTGGTGCAGACGCTGACCTCCGCGAACCAGCACGGCGCGGTCGCGCCGAAGATCCGCATCAGCGTCTGGGACAGCTACTCGCGCGGCCTGCCGGAGTGGCTCGCGCAGCTCGCCGCCGGCTCGCAGCTCACGCTCGCGCAGCGCAGCGTGACCGATCCGATCGGGCCAGAGGCCGGCGACTTCGACTACATCGTGCACGCGGCCTCGATCGCCTCGCCGACCTACTACAAGCGTTACCCGATCGAGACCATGGACGCGAACGTGAACGGGCTTCGCAACCTGCTCGAGTACGCGCGCCGTCAGGCGGACAAGGGCCGGGGGCTTGGCGGCTTCCTGTTCTTCTCCTCGAGCGAGATCTACGGCGACCCGACGCCGGACGCGATCCCCACGCCCGAGACCTACCGCGGCAACGTCTCGTGCACGGGGCCGCGCGCCTGCTACGACGAGTCGAAGCGCTTCGGCGAGACACTGTGCGTGAACTTCGCGCAGGCGCACGGCGTGCGCGTGGCGATGGCCCGGCCGTTCAACAACATCGGCCCGGGGCTGAAGATCAGCGACCGCCGCGTGCTGCCGGACTTCGTGCGCGACGTGCTCGCGGGCCGCTCGATCGAGATGCTCTCGGACGGCGGGCCGCGCCGCACCTACTGCTACGTGGGCGACGCGATCGCCGGCTACTACAAGATCCTGACCCGTGGCCGGCCGGGCGAGCCGTACAACGTCGGCGTCGAATCGCCGGAGATCTCGGTCGCGGAGCTCGCCGAGCGCGTATCGCGGACGGCCGCCGAGCTGTTCGGCTACCAGGGCCGGGTGATCCGCGCGCGCTCCGACGACGCGACCTACCTCGAGGACAACCCCGCGCGCCGTTGCCCGATCATCGCCAAGGCGCGCGGCGAGCTCGGCTACGCGCCGAAGGTCGGGCTCGACGACGCGCTGCGGCGCTCGCTGCTCTGGTATAAGGACCACCCGAGCGCGGGAGACGAGTGATGCGCGTCTCGATCATCGGCGCGGGCTACGTGGGCCTCGTGACGGGCGCATGCCTGGCGGAGAAGGGCCACCGCGTGGTGTGCGTCGACCTGGATGCCGAGCGCGTCGCGCAGGTGAATCGCGGCGAGTCGCCGATCTTCGAGCGCGGTCTTGCCGAGCTGCTCGCGAAGCACGCGGGACACACGCTCAGCGCGACTACCGATCTGGGCGCGGCCGTGGCTGCGAGCGAGCTGACACTGATCGCGGTCGGCACGCCGTTCGACGGAGCCGCCATCGACCTGCGCCTGGTCGAGCACGCCGCGCGCGAGCTCGGCACCGCGCTCCGCGACAAGGCCGACTTCCACGTCGTGGTGGTGAAGAGCACGGTCGTGCCGGGCACCACCGATCGCGTGCTGCGGCCGATCCTCGAGGCCGCGTCGGGCAAGCGCGCCGGCGTCGGCTTCGGGCTGGGCATGAACCCGGAGTTCCTGACCGAGGGCGAGGCCGTCGGCGACTTCATGGAGCCCGACCGGATCGTGATCGGCGCTTACGACGAGCGCACGCGCGAGGCGCTGGCCGCGCTCTACGCCGGCTTCCCGAACGCGCCGCTCGTGTTCACCAACGACTCGACCGCGGAGATGATCAAGTACGCCTCGAACGCGCTGCTCGCGACGCTGATCTCGTTCTCGAACGAGCTCGCCAATCTCGGCGCCGCGGTCGGCGAGATCGACACCGTCGACGTGAGCCGAGGCCTGCGCACGAGTCGCTACTTCGGCACCGCGAATCCCGACGGCACCCACCACGCCGCCCCGATCGTCTCGTTCCTGCTGGCCGGCTGCGGCTTCGGCGGCAGCTGCCTGCCCAAGGACGTGGCGGCGCTGCACGCGGAGGGCGTCCGCCGCGGCCTGCCGATGGCCGTGCTCGACGCGGTGCTGCGCGTGAACGCGGCGCAGCCGCACGAGGTGATCCGGCGGCTCGAGAAGCACTTCCCGAAGCTCGAGGGCGTGCGCGTCGCGATCCTCGGGCTCGCGTTCCGGCCCGACACCGACGACGTGCGCGAATCCCCCGCCATCCCGATCGTGCGCGAGCTCGCGGCGCGGGGTGCGCGCCTCAAGGCTTACGACCCGGCGGCGGCCGCCAACGCGCGCCGCGTGTTCCCTGCGGAGCTCGAGCTGGTCGAGTCGCTCGAGAAGGCGCTCCACGAGTGCGACGCCGCGGTGCTGGTGACGCGCTGGGCCGAGTTCGAGGCGGTTCCGGAGCTGATCGCGCGCCTGAACCCAAATCTGCTGCTGGTCGATGGCCGGCGCATGCTGCCCAAGGACCGGATCGCGCGCTACGAGGGGATCGGCACGTGAGGCGCTTCGGCGTAGAGCGGCTCGCGGCGAACCTGGGCATCGCGGATCCCGGTCAGGCCATGCACGACCTGATCCGCGAGCTGTACCCGCTCTGCCGCAGCGTGACCGGCGCCGGCGTGCGCGAGACCCTGCGCATCGTGGCGCGCGAGCTGCCGCTGCAGATCCACGAGGTGCCGAGCGGTACGCGCGTGCTCGACTGGGTGGTGCCGCCGGAGTGGAACGTGCGAGAGGCGTGGCTCCGGACGCCCGATGGGAAGATCATCGCCGACCTGCGCTGGTCGAACCTGCACGTCGTCGGCTACAGCGTGCCGACACGCGCGGTGCTTCCGCTCGCCGAGCTGCGCCCGCACCTGCACTCGCTGCCCGAGCACCCGGACTGGATCCCGTACAAGAGCTCGGTGTACCGCGAAGATTGGGGCTTCTGCCTGCCGCACCGCACGCTCGAATCGCTGCGCGACGGCCTGTACGAGGTGCACATCGACGCGACGCTCGCGACCGGGAGCCTCAGCTACGGCGAGGCGCTGTTGCCGGGCACGTCCGACGAGGAGGTGCTGCTCTCGAGCCACGTCTGTCACCCGTCGCTGTGCAACGACAACCTGTCGGGCATCGCGCTGCTCTGGCTGCTCGGGCGCCAGCTCGCGCGCGTCGAGCACCGCTACAGCTACCGGCTGCTGTTCGCGCCGGTCACGATCGGCGCGATCACCTGGCTGGCTCACAACGAGAAGGACCTCGCGCGCATCCGCCACGGTCTGGTCGTCACGCTGGCCGGCGATCCCGGGCCGATCACCTACAAGCGCAGCCGGCGCGGCGACGCGGCGATCGACCGCGCGGCCGCGCACGTGCTCGCCCACCACGGCCCGCACGCGCTTCGCGACTTCGACCCGTTCGGCTACGACGAGCGCCAGTTCTGCTCGCCCGGCTTCGACCTGCCGGTCGGCTGCTTCATGCGTACCCCGCACGGCGAGTTCCCGCAGTACCACACCTCCGCCGACGACCTCGCATTCGTGACTCCGCAGGCGCTCGCCGACTCACTCGTGGCCTTGCTCGCCGTGCTCGACGTTCTCGAACACGAGCGCCGCTACCGGAATCTCGCGCCCAAGGGCGAGCCGCAGCTCGGCCGCCGGGGCGTGCTCGGCGACGCCCCCTGGGGCGGTCCGCTGCACCGCGCCATGACGTGGGTCTTGAGCCTCTCCGACGGCCGCGCCAGCCTGCTCGACATCGCGGAGCGCTCGCGGCTACCGTTCGCGATGGTCCACGAGGCCGCGTGCCGATTGTCCTCCCATGACCTGCTGCAGCAGGTCGACGGATGAGAAACCCATGAAGGTCGTGCTGTTCTGCGGTGGATTCGGACTCCGGCTTCGCGGTCTCTCGGAGAACGTGCCCAAGCCGATGGTCTCGATCGGCTACCGGCCGGTGCTGTGGCACGTGATGAAGTACTACGCGCACTACGGTCACACCGATTTCATCCTGTGCCTGGGCTACAAGGCGGACGAGATCAAGCGCTTCTTCCTGAACTACGACGAGGCGATCTCGAACGACTTCGTGATGTCGGGCGAGAAGGGCCGCGTCGAGCTCCTGCACCGCGACATCGACAACTGGCGCATCACGTTCTGCGACACCGGACTCACCTCGAGCATCGGCGAGCGCCTGCGCTCGGTGCGCAAGCACCTCGAGGGCGAGGAGTTCTTCTACGCCAACTACAGCGACGGCCTGTGCGACCTGCCGCTCGACGAGTTCAGCCGCAAGTTCGTGGCGAGCGGCAAGACCGCCTCGTTCGCGCTGGTGCGGCCGACGCAGAGCTTCCACGTGGTCGCGACGCGCGAGCACGGCCTGGTCTCGAGCATCACCGATCTGTCCGCGTCCGGGATCATGATCAACGGCGGCTATTTCATGTTCCGCCGCGACATCTTCGACTACATCCGGCGCGGCGAAGAGCTGGTGCACGAGCCGTTCACGCGGCTGATCGACGCGCAGCAGCTGGTCGCCTACGAGCACCCGGGCTTCTGGACCTGCATGGACACGTTCAAGGACCAGCAGCGTCTCGAGGACCTGTTCGCGTCCGGTCAGGCGCCCTGGGAGCTGTGGCGCGAGAAGAACCCCGACGACGCTCCGCCCGAGCTCTGACGGCGAACCAATGTCGGTATCCGTCATCATCCCCTGCTACAACAGCGGACCGTTCCTGCGCGAGTCCATCGAGAGCGCACTGCGCCAGACGCGCCCGCCCGAGCAGGTGATCGTGATCGACGACGGCTCCAGCGACGACTCGGCCAGCGTGGCGGCGTCGTTTCCGCAGGTGCGGCTGGTCCGGCAGTCGAATCAAGGCCCCAGCCTCACGCGCAATCGCGGCCTGGCCGAGGCGACCGGCGAGTTCGTGGTGTTCCAGGACGCCGACGACCGGCTGCTGCCCGACGCGATCGAGATCGGCCTGCGCGCGCTGCGCGAGCACCCCGCCAGCGGCTTCGTGTACGGCTTCCATCGCCAGATCCTGGCCGACGGTCGCGCCCTGCCCGATCCGCCGCGCAGGCTCGTGACCGACGCGAGCTACCTGCGCACGCTCGAGGGCGACACGCTGGTCCCGCCCGGCTGCGCGGTGTTCCGCCGCGCGCTGGTCGAGGCGGTCGGCGGCTTCCGCGGCGAGGCGTTGCTCAGCGAGGACTACGACTTCTATCTGCGCCTGGGCCGCGAGGCGCCGATCCACTGCCACAACCAGATCGTCGTCGAGTACCGGCAGCATTCTTCGAACATCAGCTCGCACAGTCCGAGCGGCGGCCTGCGCTCCGCGCATCGCGCGCTCGAGGCGCAGCGCGAGTTCGTGAAAGGCCGGCCTGAGCTCGAGCGCGCGCTCGAGCACGGCAAGCGCCACTGGGGGCACATCTTCGGCCCCGGCGTCGCCTTCGAAGCGATCGAGCAGCTGCGCAAGGGCCGGCTCGCGACGGCTTTCTCGACTTTCGCGCTCGCGCTGCGCTGGCACCCGCGCGGACTCGTCGACGTGGCCGGGCACTACGCGGGGCGCGTCACGGGGAGCGCGGCGGCGAAGCGCCGCTAGGCGGCGGCGGCGAGCACGCCGCGCGCGGGATCGCGCCCTGCGCGACGAGCCGCTCCGCGATCGCCGCGGCCATGAAGCGATTGCCCTGCGCCGAGTAGTGTCCGCCGGGTCCGTGCAGGGCGGTGTCGGGCTGGAACAGCGCGCGGCGCGCGGGGTCGGGCTCGCGCGACAGCTCCTCGCGTAGATCGGCGAAAGGAACGCCCTCCGCGGCCAGGCGCGCGACCACAGCCGCGCCGAACTTCGGCAGCTCCGCGAGCTCGGCGGGATTTCCGGTCACGAGGTGCGGCAGGTGCACGAGCACGAGCAGCGCGCCGCGCGCCTCCGCGCTCGCACGCAAGCTGCGCAGGATCGCGACGTCGAGCTGCTCCGCGTCGCCGTCCGTGCCCTCCGCCGGCGGCTCCGACGCGTCGCCGGCGAAGTGCGCTGCGATCGCGCGCGGCAGCTCGACCACGCGCAGCTTCTCGAACAGCGACAGGTTCTGCGTCAGCGCGGGCCACAGATAGGGCGCGCGCGGAACCGGCACGTGGGTCGCGACGAGCTGGCCGTCGCGCAGCTCGAGCACGGGCTTGCCGTAGCCCGCCATGCTGTCGGTGAGCACGCGCCGCAGGTCGTCGTCGATGAACGCGAGCACGAGCAGCTGGTGCTCGAGGTCGGCCGCGTCGCGCCGGTACCAGAGATAGCTCTGGTCGATGCCGTAGCCCGACTGGCCCATGTTGGGCACCTCGAGTCCCGGGCACAGCTTCTCGAGCCAGGCCGGCCAGGAGTCGCCGTCGCCGACGTCGTAGCCGAGCGTGAACGAGTCGCCCAGCGCGACCACCCGCAGCTTGCCAGCGGGCACGTCGTTCGCGAGCTCTGCGGCGTTGCGGAAGCCGCGCGCGTTGGTGGTGACGTGCAGGCCCGGCCCGAACACGTCCCTGGCGACGCGGCTCGGCTGGCTCGCCCAGCCGAGCTCCGGGTCGTACACGGTGTGCGCGCGCTCGGGCAGCGGGCTCCACCAGTGCATGCGTCCCCACCACGCGAAGTACAGAAGGCTCGCCGCGCCCTCCAGCAGCGCGAAGACCAGCCCGATCGCCAAAAGCCCCGAGAGCGCGCGGCGCACGCGGCGGGGCGACCCCGCTCGATCCAAGATCCGCCTGCCGTCGACCATCTGCGCGGCGAGTCTAACGCTTCGCGGTGTTCCCGCGTTCGGCTACCTTCCGCTCGCCGGGGGGAGAGCGGGAATGTCGACGCGGGGCGAGGACGGCGAGCCGACCTCGGGTGGAGCGCTGCCGGGCACGGGCCAGAGCCTGCGCGCGCGCGCGAGTCGCGGCACGCTGGTCAGCCTGGCCGGTCAGGGCGCGTCGCAGCTCCTGCGCCTGGGCGGAAACCTGCTGCTCGCGCGGCTCTTGTTCCCGGAAGCGTTCGGCCTGATGGCGATCGTCTACCTGGTGATCTTCGCGCTCGAGCAGATCTCCAACATCGGCATCGGCGCCGCGGTGATGCGCTTCGAGCGCGGCGAGCAGCCCGAGTTCCTGAACACCGCCTGGACCCTGCAGATCGTGCGCGGCGTCGGGCTGTGGCTGATCGCACTCGCACTCACGCCCGTCGTCGCGGACTTCTACCGGCTGCCCGAGCTCCGGTCGATCCTGCCGGTCGCGTCGCTCGCGGCGGTGCTGATCGGCTTCAGCTCGACGAAGCTCCTGGTGCTGTACCGGCGCCTCGACCTGACGCGGCTGGTCGCGATCGAGTTCAGCGGACAGTGCGCGGCGCTGCTGGTGATGATCGCGATCGCGTACACGCAGCGCTCCGTCTGGGCGCTGGTGCTCGGCGGACTCGCGAACCAGGCGGTCGTGCTGGTGCTGAGCCACGTCGCGATCCCCGGCCCGCGCAACCGCGTCGCCTGGAACGCCGACGACGCGCGCTCGATCTACTCGATCGGCAAGTGGGTGATCGCGTCGAGCGGCGTGTCGTTCCTGCTCGCGCAGATCGACATCGCCCTGCTCGGCCGGCTGATCCCCGCGGCGGTGCTCGGCGTGTACAGCATGGGGCTGATCATTCCGAACCTGCTGCGCGACGTCGCGTTCCGGCTCTCGAGCTCGGTGCTCGCGCCGATCGTGGCCGAGTCGAACCGCCAGAGTCCGGCGATGCTGCGCGAGCGCTACGCGGCCGCGCGCCGCCTGACGCTGCCGACGGCGCTGCTCACCGCGCTCGGCGCCGCCGCGCTCGGCCCGGCGTTCTTCGCGTACCTGTACGACGCGCGCTACCACGACGCCGGCTGGATCTGTCAGCTCGCACTGCTGCGCTTCTGGTTCGCGTACCTGCAGGTCTCGGGCTGCCTCACGCTGCTCTCGATCGGCCACGGCCGCGAGTGGGCGATCTCGAACCTGGTCGGGCTGGCCGGCTCGACGACCGGCTGCCTGGTCGGCTTCCAGCTCGGCGAGCTGCCCGGGCTGCTCGTCGGTATGGCGATCGGTACCGCCCTCGGTGCGGCGGTGCCGATCCTGCGTCTGCAGCAGCTCGGCATCGCGTCGCCGCTGCCCGAGCTGCGCTACACCGCATTGGGTCTGTGTCTGGCGCTCCTGCTCGTGGCGGTGAGCGGCGCGTCGTCGCTGATCCCGATCGCCGATCCCGCGCTGCGCACGCTGATCGGTGGCGGGATCGCCCTCTCGCCGTACGCGCTGTGGGCTCTCTTCCGGATCCTGCCCGAGATCCGAACGCTCTAGGAACGACCGAGCAGCTTGCCCGCGATCCGCTTCGCGCGCGCGCGCAGGCCGTGCTCTTCGACGAACACCTCGCTGCGCAGGAAGATCCGGCCGTGCGGGCCGCCCGCGGGCAGGCTGGCGACGGTTCGCGCGTGCGGATAGGCCGCTTCGGGAGCCTCGCCGGTCTCGCTCATGCGCGTGCGGAACACGCCGGCCAGCAGCTCGTTCACCAGCACGTCGGGGTGGCGCGCGCGGTCGACCTCGGACGCGAGCGCCGCGGTGAAGACCGTGACCGCCGCCTTCGAGGCGCAGTACGCGGAGCTCGCCGGCCCCGGCCCCTTCCACGCGAACGAGCCCATGTTGATGATCCGGCCGTGGCCGCGCGCGAGCATGCCCGGCAGCGCCAGCCGGCAGCAGTGCGCGAGCCCGATCACGTTGGTCTCGAACGCGTGCGCCCACTCCGCGTGCGACATGTCCAGGAAGTTCCGCTTCGGGTAGAGCGCCGCGTTGTTGACCAGGACGTCGACCCGGCCGTGCAGGCGCTGCACCTCCTCGAACAGGCGCACGACGTCGGCCTCGCGCGAGACGTCGCCGACGACGAGCTGCATGCGGCCGGCGCACGAGGCGGCGGTGCGCTCGAGGTCCTCGCGCGTGCGCCCGAAGCCGACCACGTTCGCGCCGTCGCCCGCGAAGCCCTGCGCGAGCGCGCGCCCGACGCCCGAGCCGGCCCCCGTGATCACGACCGTGTTGCCCGTGAAGATCATCTCGACTCCGCAGCGCGCTCATTCGCTCCGCGCGCGAGCTCCGCGTGGATCGCCTCTGCCACGCGCAGGGCGTTCGCCGCGATGGTAAGGCTCGGATTGGTCCCGCCGCTCGACGGGAAGAACGAGCCGTCGACCACGTACAGGTTCTCGACCTCGTGCGCGCGGTTGTTGCGGTCGAGCACGCTCGCCCCGGGATCGTCGCCGAAGCGCGCGGTCCCGCACAGGTGGCCGAAGTTCAGGTTCATCGGCCGCGTGAGCGTGACCACGCGCGTGCGGCCGAGCCGGCGCGCGAGCTCGCTGCGGAACAGCGCATTGCGCTCCGCGAGCTCGGGCGGGTAGCGGTACTCGAAGCGCATGCCGTTCGGCGAGCGCGGATCGGGCAGCACGCGATTCTCGAGGTAGGGCAGATCCTCGACGATCGAGCCGAAGATCACCGAGTTGCGGAAGTACCAGGCGCCGATGCGCGCGATCACGCGCAGCAAGAGCGGGTGCGCGAGCCGCCGCAGCCAGCGCGGGCCCTTGGCGAGCGTGGTCTGCACGTGCGCGAGCACGGAGCCGGTGTCGACCTGCACGCCCACCGACTGGAAATTGCCGAGCTTGCGGCCGCGGGCGACGTACAGGTCGTTGATCGAGAGCGACTTGTTGAAGCCGGTGCCGGTGCGGCCCACGCCGGAGCGCACCGCGATCATGTCGCCGGTGTGCACCATCAGGTTCCGGCCGACCAGCCCCGAGCCGTTCGCCAGCCCGTTCGGCCAGTGCTCGGCGGTGGAGTTGAGCAGCAGCACCGGCGTCATCAGCGCGCCCGCGGCCGCGATCACCATGCGCGCCTCGAGCGCGAGCTCGCGCCCGCGCCAGCGCGCGTGCACCCGCGTCACGCGCGCGCGGTCCGCCTCGAGCCGCGTGACCTCGCACTCGGTGAGCAGCCGCGCGCCGTGCTGATCGACCGCCGGAATCACGCACACGCGCCCCGCGTCGCTCTTGCAGTCGCGCAGGCACACGCGGCCCGCGCAACCGTCGCAGCCCTCGACGAAGCGGCAGCCGATGTGGATCCGGTACGGGTGCAGGCCCTTGCGCACGAACAGCTCGAACACGTCCCGGTCCTGCGCGTTGAGCTCCGCGGGCTCGGGCAGCGGGTCGCTCGCCGAGGGGTGCATCGGATCGGGCGTGCCGCGCACGCGGAAGATGCGCTCCGCGCGCCGGTAGAACGGCTCGAGCTCCGCGTAGCTGATCGGCCAGCGCTCGGGCAGCGTCGAGTCCGCGACCTCGGGGAAGTTCGCGCGCGGCGCGAAGTCGCTCGGGAAGAAGCGCTCGAGCGTGGCGCCGTACAGGATCGTCGAGCCGCCGGTGCCGCAGCCGAGCGGGCCGAAGAACTCGACCTCGCCGCCCTTCAGCGCGTGGATCGGGTGCGAGCGGCGCTCGCGCGCGTCGGGCGCGCGCACGCCCATCAGCCCCGCGAGCGGCTGCGGCCAGTAGCCGCGGCGCACGCGCTCTTCGGGATTCCCGATCTGGTCGCCGAGGTCGCCGCGCACGGTGTCGCCCTCGCGCTGCACGAACCGGCCCTTCTCGAGGAACAGCACGCGGCGGCCCAGGCGCGCGAGCTCGAAGCCCGCGGTCGCGCCGCCCATGCCGGCGCCGATCACGATCGCGTCCCAACGGACCGCTTCGGGATCGTCGGTCGGCTCGGCGGCCCGCGAAACGCTCACGGCTTCCCGTCGGCTTTCGCGCCGGTCTTGGCGGCGATGCCGTCGAGCAGGCCGTGCGAGCCGAGGAAGCTGGCGACGACCTCGGCCGCGAGATCCTGGCCTGCGTCGTTCCAATGGTCGTCGAAGCCGCGGAAGTAGACCGCCTCGGTGCCGCGCGCGGCGAACACGGAGTAGAGATCGACGCTCGGAATGCCGCGGCGCGCGGCGATCTGCTCCAGGATCTCGACCAGCCCGCGCGGCCGGTAGTCGGGGTATTTCGCGCGGTCTACTTCGCCGGTCTCGTGTCCGCCGACGTCGAGCGGGTGCGGAATCGGGATCAGCACCAGCGGCGCGCCCGCCTGCGCGGCGGCCTGTTGCATGCGGCCGAGCACGCCGTCCATGAGTTGGATCTTGTAGCGCGCGGCATCACTGTTCGGTGTCAGGCTGACGTCGGCGTCGTAGCTGTCCCAGGCCAGCTCCTGCACCTGGTCGTCGCCCCGCACCACGTACTCGTCGTACTCGCGCAGATGCTGCGCGCGGAAGTACTCGAGCCGATCGCCCTTGCTCATCGCCTCGATGTCGCTGGTCTTGGCCTCGCGCAGGCCGACGCGGATCGCGAGCGCCTGCACGGCGTCGCGGATCACGCGCTTCAGGATCGACTCGTTGCGCTGCACCTCCATCTCGCGCGCGAGCTGCGGCGCGATCGTGAAGGCGTTCGGCCTGATCCCGCCCTGCCCGTCCACGCGGAACAGCTTGTTCCGCACCAGGTCGCCGAAGTCGTTGCCACTGAACACGGCGACGAGCACGAGGTCCGGCGCAAGCACCGGGAGCTCGCGCTCCATCTTCACCAGCTCCTGATCGGGCCCGTAGCCGGCGACGCCGGCGTTCACGACCTCGATGCCCGGTCCGAGCCGCTCGCCGAGGTAATGCTCGAGGCGCACCGCGAAGGTGTGCTCGAGGTCCGAGTAGTACGCGTGCGTGAAGGAGTCGCCGTAGACCACGATCCGCGCGCGCGGGCTCGCGTCGAGCTCGTCGCCGCGGAAGCCCTGGCTGTTGATCCGGTACAGGATGCGGTCGCCGCCGTTGATCGCCTCGCGCCGGTTCTCGCGCACGGCGCCGGGGATCGGGCGGTACAGCGCTTGCGCGTCGAGCTGGTTCTCCGACTTGTAGCGCGGCGCGAGCAGCGTCTGCAGCGCGAGCTCCGCGAACACGAGCACCAGGCCCACCGAGATCACCAGCGCCAGCGCCCGCGCGTTCCAGACCAGGGGCAGCAGACAGGTGGCGGCGACCGCCACGCCGATCCCCAGGACGGCCGCCTGCGTGGAGCCGAAGCCCGGTCCGCCGCCGATCAGGCTGTCGTCGGAGATCGCCCAGGCCGCGAGCGCCAGCGCGATGGCGAGCGACGCGAATCTCAGCGCGCGGCGAAGGGGCCGCATGTCTCGATCCTTCACCGCGAGTGTCTCCCGTCCATCGGGCTCTGCCTCGCGAGCACTCGTCGGTAGAGCGCGAGTGTCTGGTGCGCGACCGCGTCGGGGCTGAGCCGCGCGGCGCTGGTCTGCGCGGCGCGCGCGCCGAGCCGCGCGGCGCGTCCGGGATCGCGCAACAGCTCGAGCGTCGCACGGGCGAGATCGTCGGGATCATCGGGCCGCGCGAGCAGCCCGTTCTCGGCGTCGCGGACCAGCTCCACCAGACCTCCGGTGGCGGTCGCCACCACCGGGCAGCCGAAGCTCATGGCCTCGCCGAGCGTGTACGGAAAGTTCTCCCAGCGCGAACAGACCACCGTCACGGCGGCGCGCACGCGCAGCGCGCGGATCGCGGCGGGCGGCTGCGCGCCCAGAACCTCGACCGCCGCGCGGTCCTGCGCGCGCGGCAGACGGTCCTCGAGAAACTCGCGCACGTGCCAGCTTCGGCCCGAGTCGTCGGTCACACCCGGATCGGGGCCGGCGAAGATCAGCCGCGCGTTCGGCTCCGCCGTCCGGATGCGTGCGAAGGCCTCGATCGCGACGTCGCCCGCCTTGTGGCGGTCGAAGCGCCCGACGAACAGCACCGTGCCCGACTCGCACTTGCGCGCGTCCCAGTGCTCCGCGAGCGGAACCTGCGGCAGCGGATTCGGGATCACCTCGGCGTCGGCGAGCGCGTGGCCGTAGTGCGCGCGCGTGCGCTCGAGCACGTCGCGCGAGGGCGCGCTGACGCCCGCCACGCGTGCAATCGCCTCGCCTTCGCGCCGCACGCGGCGCCGGAACGCGCGCGTGGTGGTGTCCTCGATCATCGCCCCGTTCAGGAACCAGGGGCCGTGCAGGCGCGCGACCACCGGGGTCGCGCAGCTCGCGGCGACCGCGCCGCACCAGCCGAACGACTCCTCCATCTCGACCAGATCGAGGCCGTGCTCGCGCTGGAGTCGCAGGATCTCGCGCGCGATGCTGCGCGCGTCGCGCCGCTCCGACGGTGCGCCGGGACTGATTGCGTGATGCAAGCGGCCGAACGCGCGCGCCGTCAGCGAGCCGCGCGAGCTGCGCGGCACCGACACGTACGGATCGGGGCGCTCCGAGCCGTCGGAGGCGGTCACCACGTACACCTCGACGCCCTTCGCGCGCAGCGCCGGAACGATGTGCCGCGCGTAGGTCACGATGCCGTTCGGAATCCGTCCGACCGGCCACGCGGGCGTGAGGATCGCCACCCGGAGCGGCCGCGCGTGCGTCGCCTGCGAGTCCTGCGTGTCCATCAGGGCGCGGCGGACTCGCGGCTGCAGGCGAGCGGCCAGGTTCCGAGCAACGCCTCCGCGACCACGCGATTGCCCTCGGCCGTGAGGTGGCCGTCGTAGGGAAGGTAGAGCCGCGCGCCGCCGTTCTGCGCGAGCACGGGCGTCGCGTCGAAGACCGGCGCGTGCGCGGCTTCGAGCGCGGCACGGGCGTTGCGCACCGGCAGCAGCGGTCGGGCC
>JBBDXF010000053.1:190399-222172 GCA_040902485.1 Myxococcota bacterium
GCGCCCGGCAGATCGCCTCCGGCGGCCGCGGCCTCGACCGCGGCCTTGGTCGGAAGGATCACGAAGCGCACCTGCGCGCCCGCCTCGCGGCCGAGCGCGAGGATGCGCGCCATCTCGGTCTGGTAGGTGTTGCGGGCTCGGCTCAAGAAGTCCTGCTCCCACGCGTTCGGGTCGGCCAGCTCTGCGTCGATCTGCGCGTAGGGCGATTCGGCCGGCGGACCCAGGCGATGAAACACGGCCGACACCAAACGGTACAGGTGGGACCCGGTCTTCAAGTAGCTCTTCCAGTCCCCTTGGTGACCGACCACGCCGTCGCGCACGGCGACGTCCTTGTCCCACAGTCCGTCGTGGAAGTCGTTCCCCACGTAGCTCATGACGTAGATCACGTCGAAGCGGCGCCCCTGACCGAGCAGGTACTCGAGTATCTGGCGGTATTGTACGGGACCGTAGCCGGACACCGCAGTGTTGACCTGGCGCGTCGCGGGCTCGCGCGCGGCGAGAATGCCGACGATCGACCGCTCGTAGTCCACGCCGTGGCCGAGCGCGAAGGAGTCGCCGAGCCAGAGGTCCGTGCACGAAGTCTCGCGCGGCGCGGCCTCACCGACGCGGAAGCCATCGGCATCGGTCCGGATGTCCCAGTGCCCGTCCCCGGTGTCGACCGTGGTGCGCAGGTCCGGCTGCAGCGCGTAGAACGGCAGCGCGGGATGGCGGCGGTAGATCGCGAGCCACGACGGCGGCCGGGGGGAAACCACCCGCAGCAGCATCTCCGCCAGCAGGAGCGACAGCAGCACGGACGTGAGCGCCACCGCGATGCCGAGCAGCGGGCGCCGGGGCGCGGGCTGGCTCATCGCGACTCCGCCGCGCCGGGAACGCCCGGCAGCCCGAGCTCCGTCAGCCGCTCGAGGATACGCCGTGTGGTGTAGACGTGGCCGGCCGTCGTCCAGTGGCCGTCGAGCGCGAAGTACAGATCGGGCCGCGCGCTCTTGGTGGGAATCTCCACGAGCGCCGCGCCCGCGTCGAGCGCCGTCGCGCGCAGCCAGGACGCCTGCGGCTCGGCGACATCGGCGAGCAGCACCAGCACCGGCCAGCCCTGCTCCCGGCAGACCCGCACCGACTCCGCCAGCAGCGCGAGCGTGAGTCGGTCGGCCTCGGACGGATCGTCGCCGCTCGAAGCCGGCGCGTCTCCCGCGCTCGACGCGGCCCGGCGCCAGGAGAGCTGCTTGGCGAGCCCGAGCAGGTGCGAGTACGAGAGCCCCGGCACCGCCTCGACGAGCTGCTGCACGGTGCGCGTGATTCCCGGCGGACGCGGCGGCAGCTCGACCAGCGCTCCGTCGGGCGCGAGCGCGAACAGACCCTCCGCGGGGTTGTCGGCGAAGTCGTTGGCGTGGACCTGCAGCACGACCAGGCGTGGAGCGTAGCGCGGCGCCTCCGCGCGCAGGAGCTTCAGCCAGCGACCGTTTCCGGTGTCACCCGTGCCCGCGTTGACCACCGGGATCCCGCCCTGCCCGCTCTCGCGCAGCCGCTCGGCGACGAGCGCCGGAAACTCCTCGCCGTCGCTCACGCCGTAGCCCATCGTGAACGAGTCGCCCAGGAACACGATCGCGCCCGTCGGCTCCGTCGTCGGCTCGGGCCCGCGGAAGCCCAGCGAGTTGGTGGTGAAGCGCATCGTGAACTCCGGGGCGATGCGAGTGGTCGAAAAGCTCGGCCGCAGGCGCTTGCCGTAGACCGCGTCGTAGACGGTGAAGGACGGTCCGACGTTGCGCACCACCACGAACGCGCGCACCAACACCTCGCAGATCCCGAGCGAGACCAGCGTCGCGACGAGCAGCGTCAAGAGCGGTCGCAGCGCGGCACGCATCCGTCAGCCGTTCCGCTTCGCGGCGTCGCTGCGCTCGTAGACGAACACCGGGCTCAGGCGCCGCCACAGATCGACGGCGGGCATCCAGTCGAACGGGAACCAGCCCGGCGTGGCCGGCTCGATCGTGCGCCCGAGCCGGTAACCGAGCGCCTCGACGCCGTTCCAGCGCGATACGTCGAGACCCTCGCTGGCGAGCATCTCCGCGCGCGCGGGCTCGGACTTCGCCAGCTCGATGAAGCCGCGCATTCCGCTGTACAGATAGATGCGATCCGGCCGCTCCGCGGGCTGCGCATCCAGGATCTGCTGCAGCGACCTCGGATCCACGCGGTAGCCGAGCCAGCTGAGTCGCGATTTGCCGGGAATCTCCGGATAGACCTCGGCCAGACTGATCGACGCGTCGCCCGGCGGATCGTCGGCAAGCGCGCGCTCGACGACGCGCGGGAACAGTCCTTCGAGCCGGATCCAGGCGAAGTTCGCGAACGCGAGGTTCACCAGCAGCGCGACGGCGAGCGCCGCGCCGAGCGCGGGTCGCGCCGCTCCCGAGGCCGCGCGCGAGAGCAGCACAGCGAGTCCGAATGCGACCGGCGGAACCAGCGCGACCGCCGCGACCGTCGTGAAGTGATCGCTGCCGTAGCCGAGCGGGATCAGGCCGAGCGCCACGACGCTGACCAGCGGCAGCAGCTGGAACAGCGCCTGTCTCGGCCGCGTGAGCGCGAGCGCCGCGACCGACGCGAGCGCCACCAGCGTCCCGCCCGGGCCGAGGTTGTTCACGAAGGTCTCGCCGAGCAGCACCGCGAAGCCGGCCTCGGTCATCTCGCCCGAGCCGAGGCCGCCCCACACCGCGCTGTCGGCGCCGCTCCCCGCCAGCCAGTGCGACATGCGCAGCCACCAGTTCGCCGGCGCGTACACCACGTTCAAGAGCAGGTACGCGCCGACGCCGGTGGCGAGCATCGCGACCCCGTTGCGCGCGATCGCACGGCGCCGCTCGGGATGCCGGCGCGCGTCCTGCGCGGCCAGGTACAGGAGACCAAGATAGGGCAGTACGTAGCCGGGTCCGGCGATCTCCTTGGTCGAGATCGCGCACACCGCGAGCACCGAAAGCCAGACCCCTCGCCGCAACGTCAACCCGTCGTGGAGGATGCGCACGTACACGCCGAGCGAGGCGCCGAACAGCGCAAGCATCGGGCCATCGGGCCGCGTGAAGGCTGCGAATCCGACCGCGCAGTAGTTGCTGGCGACGCAGAACGCGAACGCCAGCCCGACCGCCAGGCGATTCGACGTCAGCGCGCGCAGACTCGTGAGCAGGAACGCGAACAGCGCGACGAACAGCGCCAGGAAGATCACGCGGCCCTGCAGGATCAGGAACGAGAGCTGCTCCAGCGGCTGCTTCAAGCCGTACGGAAAGTCGCCGCTCGGGTTCGCGAACGTGCCGCTGATCCACCATCCGCCGAGCGAGAGGGCGTAGCCCGGCGCGAGCAGCAGATTCGTCATCGGCCCGTACTTGTGGAAGTCCTGGCCGAGCGTCTGGAAGAAGCGCAGCGCGCGCAGCGGCTGGTAGCTCTCGCCGAGAGAGCACGCGTAGTTCGGCAGCAGATAGGCGATGCTCGGCGCCGCCAGCGCCACGACCACGCCCATCGGCAGCCACACGTAGGCGCCGGAAACAATCCTCTCGATCGTGTGCGCCCGCGTCACGCCCTACTCATTCCACCCGCCCGCTCTGCTCGAGCGGGTGCCGATCGAGCTCCCGCTGACGGCGACCGAGAATAGCATCGGCCGGCGCGCGCAGAATCTGTCCATTTGCGCGCAACTGCACGCGCAAGCCTCTATCGTGAAGGCCATCCGGCCGATCCTGCGTCTGATGGGGGGTGAAGTCCCTTCGGGGGTGTGGGGTCGATCACGGTTATGATGGATCGAGAACCCGATGTTCCCCGAAAGTCGCGTTTGCGATAGGAGCGTTGAGGCATGATCTCTAGACTTCTGCTTGCGGTACTTCTGGCGACGTTTGCCGCCGCGTCCGCCTCGGCAGCCCCGACTGCACGCTTCACCGCCCGGCCGGTCCAGGGCTCGACCTGCGTGGCGCCCTGCGCCGTGCACTTCGACGCGATCGGCACCGGCGCCAACGAGACCAGCGACCCGGCCTTCACCCGGTCGTTCCACAGCCTGCTGTTCCAGTGGGACTTCGGCGACCCGAGCTCGGGCACCTGGGCGATCTCCGGCCTGCCCAAGAACACCGCCACCGGCGGCATCGCGGGCCACACCTATGACAACCCCGGCAGCTATCTGGTGACGCTGCGCGTGACCAATCCGTCGGGGGAGGTCGCCACCACCACGCGCTCGGTGACGGTGGTCGACCCGGCCAGCGCGTTCACGCCCGCCAACACCTTCTGCTTCGCGAACTCCGCGAGCAACTGGTCCGGCTGTCCGCTGAACTGCGCGGGCGGCGACGACAACTGCACGGTGACCAACAGCTGGAACACGCTGATCACGGGGGGCGACAACTGCTCCGGCAGCGGCGACTGCGCCAACGCTGACGCGGGTCCGCGGCGGATCCTGCTGCGCCGCGGTGACACCTTCAGCGGCGGCGGCCAGGTGATCTTCTCGGGCAGCGCGACCTCGCCCGGCCTGATCTCGGCCTTCGGCTCGGGCGCCGATCCGGTGATCGCGAACTCCGGGCGCAACGACTGGGGCACAGGCTGGACCGTGACCGGCGTCGAGCTGCGCTCGAACCAGACGATCCTGGCCACGAACTTCACCGACAACCTGACCTTCTACCGCATCAACGCACAGTTCTCGAGCACCTGCATCGACGAGCCGCCGGTCGACTTGCAGCGGCCCGGCACGACGCGCGTCGGCCGGCTGCACGCGTACGTCGAAGTCAACTGCACGGCGACCTCGGCCACCGGCTATGCGAGCTGGCCCGGCGCCGACTACGTGATGTGGATGGGCGGCACGTTCAACAAGAACGGCGGACAGTACTCGTCGCTGCGCTCGCACCACATGCAGCACTATCTGATCCAGCACACGCGCTGGATCAACGCGGCCAGTACGAACATGCACTGGCAGTTCCGCGCCTACGACGAGTTCGCGAGCTTCACCCCCGCGCAGGAGGCGAACCGCTTCGTGCTCATCTCCGACAACGTGGTGGAGAACCCCGGCAACAACGGTTTCTTCAGCGTTCGCGTGTGCGTCGACTCCGGCTGCAACTGCGGCGAGGGCGCGCCGCAGTGCGGCGGGTCGGGCATCGGCGCCGGCAAGATCGTCAACGTGGCCGACTTCATCTTCGAGCGGAACTTCTTCAAGTGGGGCGCCGGCGGACCCGCGGGTCGCATCGGCGTGTTCGAGCTGCAGGGCGGCGACTTCACGATCCGCAACAACATCGTCGACATGCAGGGAGCGCTCGCGAACACCGACTCGAGCTTCGTGGTCGCGACCGGCGAGCCCACCCAGCACACTTCGGGCTCGTCCGTCTCGAACAACTACCACGTCGACAACAACACGATCTTCGTCTCGAACCCGTACTCGAGCCGCTTCAACTTCGCGACCACGCGCGGCAACCTGGGTAGCGGCTGCGAGGGCGGCTGCTTCTCGCGCAACAACCTGCTGGTCTCGCCGGGCTTCTCGGGCTCGATCCAGGACCACTCGAGCTTCACGCGCGCGAACAACGTGGCCGTTGGCAGCAATCCGTTCGTGTCGGCCGTGCCGGGGCAGGGCGCGACCAACAAGAGCCACTTCCAGCTCGGCGCCGCCGCCACCGGCGTCGCGGACGCGGGCGCCACGTTCGTCCCGACCACGACCCGGGACGGCTGGGTGTTCGAGGACGGGTTCGGCAACTGCCGCTCCCCCATCTCGAGCACGGGGCCCTGGGACGTCGGGGCCCACGAGCGCGGGGGCGTGCGCTGCAGCTCGACCTCGACGCCGCCGCCGCCGAGCGCCCTGCTGCCGCCGACGCTCCTGCCGCCCCAGTGAGGCCCATCGCGCTCTGAGCGAATCCGGGCCGAGCCGATCAACTCCCGGCCCGGATGCGTCGAAGTCGAGCGATGGACTCGTGCGGGGAACGGGCGCCGCGCGCGCGGGCGCGAATCGCTAGGATCTGGCCGTGAACGCCGCGCTCTTCGCAGCGACCCGCGGGATCGGCCGGGCCCTGGCGCGCCTGCTGGCCGAGCGCGGCGATCGCCTGTGCCTCTTGGGCCGCGACGCGACCGAGCTCGAGCGCAGCGCGAACGACCTCGAGGCGCGCGGCGCGCAGGAGACCGTCTCGACCGTTCGCTGCGATCTCGCCGAGCCCGACGGCTTCGGACCCGCGCTCGACGCCGCCACGCGCGCGCTCGGCCGGCTGGAGCTGGTGGTCGTGACGGCGGCGGTCTTCGGCACCCAGGAGCAGCTCGAGAGCGACCCCGAACTGTGTCGGCGTCTGCTCGAGCTCGACTTCACCAACACCGTCCTGTTCTGCGAACAGGCGCGCGCGCGGCTGGTCGCCGGCGGCGGCGGAACGCTGTGCGTGTTCTCGTCGGTGGCGGGCGATCGCGCGCGCGCGCCGGTCGCGCTGTACGGCGCCGCCAAGGCGGGGCTCGCCCACTACCTCGACGGGCTCGACCTGCGCTTCCGCGACGCGGGCCTGCGCACCGTCGTGGTGAAGCCCGGCTTCGTCCACACCGCCATGACCGAGGGCCTGCGCGCGCCGCCGTTCGCAGCGCAGCCGGAGGCGGTCGCGCGCGCCGCGCTGCGCGGGATCGAGCGCGGCCGCCGCATCGTCTACGCGCCGCCGATCTGGCGCGGGGTGATGACGGCGGTGCGCGCGCTGCCGCGGCCGGTCCTGCGGCGGAGCGCGTTCTAGTGGGCGAGATCCACGGCTGGGGCCGCTACCCGCGCGTCGCTGCGCACGAGACGCGCGACGAGGACCTGCTCCGCGCGAGCCGAGAGCCGGTGCTGTTCCGCGGCCTCGGCCGCTCGTACGGCGACGCCTCGCTGCCCGCGCGCGCGGGCGGACGCGTGGTCTCGACGAGCCGCGCCGACCGCATCCTCGCCTTCGACGCGGCCAGCGGCGTGCTGCGCGCCGAGGCGGGCCTGTCGCTCGCCGAACTCGGCCGCGTGTTCCTGCCGCGCGGCTTCGCGCCGCCGGTCGTGCCCGGCACCGCGTTCGTGACGCTGGGCGGAATGGTGGCCTGCGACGTGCACGGCAAGAACCACCACTCGGCGGGCACGTTCGGGAACCACGTGCGCGAGCTGCGCCTGCGCGTGGCCGACGGCCGCGTGCTCGACGTTTCCGAGACGAGCGAGGCCGAGCTGTTCGCCGCGACGCTCGGCGGCATGGGCCTGACCGGCCAGATCCTCGAGGTCGAACTCTCGCTCAAGCCGGTGCCCTCGCCCTGGCTGCGCTCCCAGACCCGCGCCTACCCGGACATCGACGCGCTGCTCGTGGCGCTGCGCGAGGCCAGCACGCGCGTGCCCTACACCATGGCGTGGAGCGACACGACCGCGCGCGGGGCCTCGCTCGGGCGCGGCGTACTGATCAGCGGCGACTGGGCGGAGCCGGTCGGCGTGGCATTGCGCCCGTTCCGCTACCGCGCGCCGCTCGAGTTCCCGATCGACCTGCCGTCGGGATTGATCGCGCCCTTCACCACGCGCATCTTCAACGCCGGCTGGTTCGCGCTGCAGCGCCGCATGGGCGAGCGCCTGGTCAGCCCGCGCGGGTTCTTCCATCCGCTCGACGGGATCGGCCACTGGAACCGCGCCTACGGCCGGCGCGGCTTCGTGCAGTACCAGTGCGTGGTGCCGATCGAATCCGATCCCGGGATCGTGCGGCGGCTGTTCGAGCTCCTGGTCGAGCTGCGCGGCGCGTCGATCGTGACGGTCGTGAAGGACTTCGGCGCGCAGGGCCGCGGCCTGCTCTCGTTCCCGCGCCCCGGCATCACCCTCGCGCTCGACCTGCCCATGCGCGGCAGCGAGACCCGGCGCCTGGTCGATCGCCTGAACGACGAGGTCGCGGCCGCGGGCGGGCGCATCTACCTGGCCAAGGACGCGCTCACGCGGCGCGAGCACTTCGTGGCCATGGAGACGCGGCTCGCGGCCTGGAACGAGGTGCGGCGCAAGTGGGATCCCGAAGCGCGGCTGCGCAGCGCGCTCTCGGTGCGCTTGCTCGGAGACGAGCCGTGAGCTCCGTCGACTCTCACGCGCCCGCGGGCTCGACCGCGCTCGCCGAGCTCGTGCGCCTGGCGCGGCCGAAGGACTGGCTCAAGAACGTGTTCGTGCTGATGCCGCTGCCCTTCGCGCTGGCGAGCGGCGCGTCGCTCGACGTGCCGGCGCTCGCGATCGGGATCGCGGGCATGTGCCTGGTCAGCTCCGCGGTGTACGCGCTGAACGACGTGCTCGACGCGGAGCGCGACCGCTCGAGCGCGCGGAACCAGCGCCGTCCGGTCGCGTCGGGCCGGATCTCTTCGCCGACCGCGCTGGTCGCGGGCTTCGTGTGGCTCTCCGCGGGCCTCGGGCTCGGCCAGCTCTCCGGACATCCCGGCGCGCTGGTCACGCTGGCCGCGTACGCGGGCTTGAACCTGGTCTACTCGCTCGGCCTGAAGCACGTGCCGCTGCTCGACGCGTTCATCCTGTCGGCCTTCTACATCCTGCGCGTCGTGCTCGGCTGCGTGCTGGTCGACGTCGCGCCGTCGAACTGGCTGCTGCTCTGCTCGTCCGCGCTGGCGCTCTTGATCGCGCTCGGCAAGCGTCGCGGCGAGCTGGTGCGCGAGTCGGGCACCGCGCAGCGCCCCGCGTTGGTGGGCTACAACCGCGTCTACCTCGACCAGGCGATGGGCATCATCGCCGGCGTCACGGTGGTGAGCTACGCGCTCTACTCGCTCGAGACGCCGCTGCTCGTCGAGGGACGCGAGTTCGCGTCGCTGCCGTTCGTGGTCTTCGGCGTGCTCGAGTATCTGCGGCTCGCGCAGGTGCGCGATGAAGGCGAGTCGCCGGTCGATCTGCTGCTGCGCTCGCCGGGACTGTTCGCGGCCGGCACGGGCTGGGTGATCGCGTCGCTGTGGAGCGTCGGGCTCTCCAACCTGCTGCGCTAGCCAGGCTCCGACTCCGTGTCGCCTGACGCTCCCAGCGCGGGCTCGAACAGCGGAAGCTGCGGATCGGCCGGCAGGACGTCGTCGACGGGAATGACGTACTCGCCGGAGAAGCAGGCGTCGCAGAAGCCGTGCTTCATCGAGGCTTCGATCCGGCGCAGCGCCTCGAGCGACAGATAGGCGAGGCTGTCCGCGCCGAGCATGACGCGGATCTCGTCGACGCTGTGATTCGCCGCGATCAGCTCCTTGCGGGTCGGGGTGTCGATCCCGTAGTAGCACGGACCGGTGGTGGGTGGCGCCGACACGCGGAGATGCACCTCTCGTGCGCCCGCGCCGCGGAACAGCGTCACCAGCTTGTTCAAGGTCGTGCCGCGGATGATCGAGTCCTCGACCACCACGATGCGCTTCCCGCCGACCAGCTCGCGAATCGGGTTGTGCTTCACGCGCACGCCGAACATGCGGATGGACTGCTCCGGCTCGATGAACGTGCGCCGCACGTAGTGGTTGCGGATCAGCGCGTTCTCGTAGGGGATGCCCGAGGCCTCGGCGTAGCCGAGCGCCGCGATCGAGCCGGAGTCGAGCACCGGCACGACCATGTCGGCGTCGACGGGGCTCTCGCGCGCGAGCTCGCGACCGAGCTGTTTGCGCGTCTGGTACACGCTCGAGCCGAACACCAGCGAGTCGGGGCGCGCGAAGTAGATGTGCTCGAACACGCACAGCTTCTCCGGCGCGCGCGGCAGCGGCTGCACGGAGCGCAGTCGGCCGCGCCGGATGATCACGATCTCGCCCGGCTCGATGTCGCGCTCGTGGACCGCGCCGATCAGGTCGAACGCGCAGGTCTCGCTCGCCACCACCCAGGCCTGGCCGAGGCGGCCCAGCGACAGCGGCCGGAAGCCGTACGGGTCGCGCGCCGCGACCAGCACGTCGTCGATCAGGAACACCGCCGACCAGGCGCCCCGCACGCGCGAGCACACGTCGCCGAAGCGCTCCTCGAGCGTGCCGCGCGCGCGCGCGAACAGGTGCACGAACACCTCCGAGTCCATCGTGCTCTGGAAGATCGAGCCGTGGCCCTCGAGCTCGGCGCGGATCGCCGCGGCGTTCGTCAGGTTGCCGTTGTGCGCGATCGCGATCTGGGTGGCGCTCGAGGTGGCGAGAAACGGCTGTGCGTTGCGCAGATTGCTCGCACCCGCGGTCGAGTAGCGCACGTGACCGATCGCGATGCGCCCCGGCAAGCTCGCCAGCACCTTCTGCGAGAACACGTCCGCGACCAGCCCCATGCCCTTGTGGATGTGGCTCTCGCCCGCATCGCGCGTGACGATGCCGGCCGACTCCTGGCCGCGGTGCTGCAGCGCGTACAGGCCGAGGTAGGCCACGTTCGCGGCCTCGGGATGGCCGGCGATGCCCATCACGCCGCACTCTTCCCGGAACCGATCGAGAGCGGTGGCGCGGGGTTCGCTCATCCGAGGGCCTCCGGCAGCGTGCGAGTAAAGACATCGTGCGCCTCGGCGAGCGAGACGTCGACCCCGGGGGCGATGCGGATGCGTTCGCCGCCCGTGGCTCCGATGCGCGCGGCCTGCACGCGGTGAGCGCGCCCGAGCGCGAGCAGCTCGTCGGCAGCGCCGGGTGCGCAGCTGACGACCGCGCGGCCGGCGGATTCGGAGAACAGCGCGAGCTCCGGCCGGCCGCCGAGCTCGGGCAGCGCGGCCTCGACGCCGAAGCCGGCGCGGATCGCGCACTCCGCGAGCGCGATCGCGGCGCCGCCTTCGGAGCAGTCGTGCGCCGAGCGCAGCAGCCCGCGCGTCGCCGCCTCGACGAGCAACGCCTGGAGCCGCTTCTCCGCTGCGAGGTCCAGCGCCGGCGGCGCGCCGCGCTCGAGGCCGTGGCGCACGGCCAGATACTCGCTCGCGCCGAGCTCGGCAAACGTCTCGCCGAGCAGGATCACCACATCGCCAGCAAAGCGGAACGCAGCGGGCACCGCGCGCGAGACGTCCTCGAGCAGGCCGACCATCCCGATCGTGGGCGTGGGCGGGATCGAGCCCTCGCCGGAGGTCTCGTTGTAGAAGCTCACGTTACCCGACACGATCGGCACGCCGAGCGCGCGGCACGCGTCGCCCATGCCGCGGACCGACTCGGCGAACTCCCACATGCACTCGGGCCGCTCGGGGCTGCCGAAGTTCAGGCAGTTGGTCGCGGCCAGCGGCCTCGCGCCCGTCACAGCCACGTTGCGCGCGGCCTCGGCCACCGCGTGCATCGCGCCGAGGTACGGGTCCTGCGCGCAGTAGCGCGGGTTGCAGTCGGTCTTGAGCGCGAGCCCGCGCTCGGTCTCGGGCACTCGCACGACCGCGGCGTCGCCGCCCGGGCGCAGCACCGTCGACGACTGCACGAGCTGGTCGTACTGCCGGTACACCCACTCGCGCGAGCACAGGTTGGGCGAGCCGAGCAGCTCGAGCAGCGCGCCCGACGGATCGGGCTCGGGCGGGACGGTCGCCAGGTCGAGAATCTGTCGCGCCTCGAAATCCGCGGGCCGCGCCTGCGGGCGCTCGTACACCGGCGAGCTGGCTGCGACGGGGTCGACCGGTATGTCGACCACGATCTCGCCGTGCCAGCGCACGCGCATCTTGCCGTCGTTGGTCACGCGCCCGACCAGCGCCGCGTCCAGATCCCACTTCGCGAACACGTCGAGGATCTCCTGCTCGCGGCCGGCCTCGGCCACGAGCAGCATGCGCTCCTGCGACTCGGAGAGCAGCAGCTCGTAGGGGGTCATGTGCGTCTCGCGCTGTGGCACGCGGTCGAGATCCATCTCGATGCCCGTGCCCGAGCGCGAGGCCATCTCGAACGACGAGCAGGTGAGCCCCGCCGCGCCCATGTCCTGGATGCCCACGATCGCGCCGGTCTTCATCGCCTCGAGGCACGCCTCGAGCAGGAGCTTCTCGGTGAACGGGTCGCCGAGCTGCACGGTCGGGCGCATCTCTTCGGTGTGCTCGTCGAACTCCGACGAGGCGAGCAGGCTCGCGCCGTGGATGCCGTCGCGGCCGGTCTTCGAGCCGACGTAGACCACGGGGTTGCCGATGCCCGCGGCCTTGGCCAGGAAGATCCCGTCGGCACGCGCGATGCCGACGTTCATGGCGTTGACCACGATGTTCTTGCGGTAGCGCCGGTGGAAGGTGACCTCTCCGCCGACGGTGGCGCAGCCGAAGCAGTTGCCGTACGAGCCGACGCCCGAGACCACGCCGCGCACCAGATAGCGCTGCTGCGGATCGTCGAGCGGACCGAAGCGAAGCGAGTCGAGCGACGCGAGCGGGCGAGCGCCCATGGTGAAGATGTCGCGCAGGATGCCGCCCACGCCGGTCGCCGCGCCGGCGTGCGGCTCGACGAACGACGGGTGGTTGTGGCTCTCGATCTTGAACACGCACACGTTGCCGTCGCCGATGTCGACCACGCCCGCGTTCTCGCCCGGGCCCTGGATCACGCATGGGCCCTGGGTGGGCAACGTCTGCAAGAGCTTCTTGCTCGACTTGTACGAGCAGTGCTCCGACCACATCACCGAGAAGATCCCGAGCTCCGGGTAGGTCGGCTTGCGGCCGAGGATCTCGAACACGAGCGCGGCCTCGCGATCCGAGAGCCCGTGCGCGCGCGCGAGCTCGAGGTCGACCTCGGGATCGCTCATCGCCGCTCCTGCCGAGCCGCGACGCAGGCCGCCAGGAACGCGCGCAGCAACACACCCCCGTCGGTCGAGCCGAGCAGCGCTTCGACGGCGTGCTCCGGGTGCGGCATCAGCCCCATCACGTTCCCGGCGTCGCTGACGATGCCCGCGATGTCGTCGGTGGAGCCGTTCGGGCTGCCGCCCACGTAGCGGAATGCGACCCGCGGCTTGCGCTCGGCGTCGGGCACGTAGGCGCCCTCCCCATGCTTCACCGGGATCACCAGCTCGCGGCCCGGCGTGAGCCCGTCGCGAAACACGCCGCGCTCCTCGACCGCCACGCGCGTGTCGACGCACACGAACTTGAGATCGCGGTTGCGCACCAGCGCCCCGGGCAGGAGCCCCGCCTCGCACAGGATCTGGAAGCCGTTGCAGACACCGAGCACGGGCCGCCCGGACGCGGCGACCTGCACGACCGAGCGCATCACCGGCGAGAAGCGCGCCATCGCGCCGCAGCGCAGGTAGTCGCCGAACGAGAAGCCGCCGGGTATGCCGATCCCGTCGAGCTCCGGCAGGCGCGTGTCCTTGTGCCAGATCAGCTCGACGCGCGCGCCGCACAGCGCGAAGCCGCGCGCGAGATCGCGGTCGTCGTTCGAGCCGGGGAACATGACGACGCCCACGCGCGCCGGCTCGTGGCCTTCGCTCATACCGCGTCTCCGGGGCGCCAGGCGGGCTGCGCCGGGAACGCGGGCAGCGACGGGTCGAGTGCGTCCCAGTCCGCGCGGCTGCGCTGGCAGTCGCGGCAATCGCAATGAGCGACGACGACAGGAACGCCGTCGATCTCGTACACCACCGAGCCGCACAGACAGCGTCCTCGCAGCATCGCCTAGACCAGGATCTCGTACTGCTCGATCACCGGATTCGCGAGCAGCTTCTCGCACAGCTCGCGCACCAGCGCGCGGGCCTGCTCGGCGTCGTCGGTGGCGAGGTCGAGCACGATCTGCTTGCCGGTGCGCACGCCCTGGACGTCGGCGTAGCCGAGGTCCTTCAGCGCGTGCTCGATCGCGCGGCCCTGCGCGTCGAGCACGCCCGGCTTGAGACTCACGAGCACGCGCACCTTCATCACGCCTCCTGGCCGCGCCCGGCGAGCACGCGCTCGAAGATCCGATCGACGCTCGCGATATGGCGCTCGAGATCGAAGCACTCGGCCAGTTCGTCCGGATCGAGAACCTTGCCGAGCTCGCCGTCAGCGGCGAGCCGGTCGTAGAGATGCCCGCCCTCGTCCCAGGTCGCCAGAGCGTGGCGCTGCACCAGCCGGTAGGCCTCCTGCCGCGAGATGCCGTGGCGCGCGAGCGCGAGCAGCACCGTCTGCGAGTAGACCAGCCCTCGAGCGGAGTCGAGGTTCGCGCGCATGCGCTCGGGATAGACCTCGAGGCTCTCCACCAGGGCCGCGAGCCGGTGCAGCATGAAGTGCACGGCGCTGGTCGCGTCCGGACAGATGATGCGCTCGACGGAGCTGTTCGAGATGTCGCGCTCGTGCCAGAGCACCGAGTTCTCGAGCGACGAGAGCGCGTAGCCGCGCACCACGCGCGCGAGCCCGGTCAGCGTCTCGAAGCGCCACGGGTTGCGCTTGTGCGGCATCGCCGAGCTGCCCTTCTGCTCGCTGCCGAAGAACTCCATCACCTCGCCAACCTCGCTGCGCGCGAGGTGGCGGACCTCGACGGAGAAGGCCTCGATCGAGCCCGCGCAGAGCGCCAGCGTGCACATCACCTCGGCGTGGCGGTCGCGCGGCGTGACCTGGGTCGAGATCGCGGCCGGGCGCAGGCCGAGCTCCGCGAGCACGGACTCCTCCACCGACGGGTCGAGGTGCGCGAAGGTGCCGACCGCGCCGGAGAGCTTGCCGACCGCGGCCTCCTCGCGCGCGCGCGCCAGCCGATCGCGGGTGCGGCGCAGCTCGTCCCAGGCCTTGAGCAGCTTCAGGCCGAAGGTGGTTGGCTCGGCGAAGATCCCGTGCGTGCGGCCGACGCAGACCGTGCGCTTGTGCTCTCGCGCGCGCCGCTCGAGCGCCGCGAGTGCGCGGTCGCACTCGCCAAGGATCAGGTCGAGCGCGTCGCGCATCTGCAACGCCAGACAGGTGTCGAGCACGTCCGACGACGTGAGCCCCAGGTGCACGTAGCGCGACGCGGGGCCGATCTGCTCGGCGAGCGCGTCGAGGAACGCGTTCACGTCGTGGTGCACGCGCGCCTCGATCTCGGCGACGCGCGCGGGATCGACCTTGGCGCGCGTCTCGATCGCGACCAGGGCGTCGCGCGGGATCTCGCCGCGCTGCGCGAGCGCGCGACACACCGCCACCTCGATGCGCACCCAGTGCGCATAGCGCTGGTCCTCGGACCAGATCGCCTCCATCTCGGGGCGCGTGTAACGGGGTATCAAGGGGGTCTCCTCGCTCAGCCCGCGTGCAGCGTCCAGTAGTACGCGAGCAGGAGGTAATACATCACGGGGATGCCGAGCAAGGCGGAGTCGATCCGGTCGAGCACGCCGCCGACGCCGGGCAGCAGATTTCCCGCGTCCTTGATCGCGGCGTCGCGCTTCAGCACCGACTCGACCAGGTCGCCGAGCACACCGAACGCGGCCAGGGTCATGCCGAACACGAAGGCCGCACCCCAGCCGATGTCCTGCGCGAGATTGCCCGGAATCAGCCACGTGAACACGAGCTTGGTGAGCAGCGCGAGCGCGCCGCCGGCGGCCACTCCGCCCAGCGCCCCCTCGACGGACTTGTTCGGGCTGATCAGCGGCGCGAGCTTGCGGCGCCCGTACTGGCGGCCGACGAAGTACGCGCCGACGTCCGAGCCGACCACCGCCACCAGGCAGAAGACCATGAAGAAGAACCCGATCTGCGGCTCGAACGCGTAGCCGAAGCGGCGCTCGAGCTCGCTCGAGATGAAGCGCACCGAGACCGCGTACGAGAGCAGCCAGCCGACGTAGATCACGCCGAAGAAGGTCTCGGACACGCTCGCGATCGCCTGGCGGATCTCCTGCTTGGTGAGCTGCAGGATCATCAGTGTCAGCAGCGTGACGGTCAGCGCGCTGTTCGCGAGCGAGGCGTCGCCGATGTAGGCGATCACGGGCAGGAGCCCCGCCGCCACGCTGCCGAGCAGCCGGTGCGGCGACGCGCCCTTGGCGCTGATCAGGTTGTAGAACTCGCTGACGCCGACGAGGATGAAGCCGATGATCACGGCCACGAACAGCCAGCCACCCACGTAGCAGACCCAGATCACGGGCGGGATCAGGAAAGCGGCCGTGATCAGGCGCAGCGCCAGGTTGCCCAGCGCCGGGCGCTTCTCCGCCTCCGGCGCGCGCGGCGTCGGCCGCTGCGGGTGGGCGGCGTTGCCCGCCTGGGCAGCGAGCGGCGGTACGGCGGGGCTGTGGTCGCGATCCGCGGGTTCCAAGCCTCTCCTTCGGGCGGGGCGCCGGGAATCTTAGCGCGAAACCGCGCGGGTCCGAGGCTCAGAGGCCGCTGTGCCCGAAGCCCCTGTCGCCGCGAGCCGTCGAGCCCAGGGCGGCCTCACTAGCGACCTCCTCGAGGACAGGCGTGATCACCGCCGCGATCACCAGCTGCGCGATCCGCTCGCCGCGGCGCACCGCGAACGGCTGGTTGCCGCCGTTCTGCAGGATCACCGAGAGCTCGCCGCGGTAGTCGGAGTCGATCGTGCCCGGCGCGTTGGGCAGGAACACGCCGTGACGCAGCGCCAGGCCGCTGCGCGGGCGCACCTGTCCCTCGTAGCCCGGCGGGATGGCCAGCGCGAAGCCCGTCGGCACGAGCGCGCGCTCGCCGGGGGCGAGCACGAGCTCGCGCTCGACGGCCGCGCACAGGTCGAGTCCCGCGCTGCCCGCCGTGGCTCGGGCGGGCAGCGGGAGATCGGCGTCGCGCGCGCCGCGCACGCGGAAGATCCGGACCTCCATCCGGTCCACGTTCCGCTACGCGCGCGAGAGCTCGAGCTGCTCTGCCAGCGCCGCGCGCCGCGAGAGCCGGATCTTGCCGCTCGGGTCGACGTCGAGGCACTTGACCAGCACCTCGTCGCCTTCGACGCAGATGTCCTCGACCTTCGCGATGCGTCGCTCGGCGAGCTCGGAGATGTGCAGCAGCCCGTCGGTGCCGGGGAAGATCTCCACGAAGGCGCCGAAGTCGGTGATCTTCTTGACCTTGCCGACGTACAGCCGGCCGATCTCCGCCTCCTGTGTGACCTCCTCGACCATGCCCTGGCACTTCACCAGCGTCTCGCGGTTGGGCGCGAAGACCATCACGCGGCCCGAATCGTCGACGTCGACCTTGGCGCCGGTCGTCTCCTGGATGCCGCGGATGACCTTGCCGCCTGGACCGATCAGATCGCGGATGCGATCGGGCTTGATCCAGATCACCGCGATGCGCGGCGCGTTCTCGGACAGATCCGCGCGCGGCTGGAAGCCGGGCAGCTGCTCCGCCGTCTCCTCCGCCATGCGCGAGAGGATGTGCAGCCGACCCTGACGGGCCTGCTCCAGCGCCTTCTCCATGACCGCCCAGTCCAGGCCGTCGATCTTGAGATCCATCTGGATTGCGGTGATGCCCTTCGTCGAGCCGGCCACCTTGAAGTCCATGTCGCCGAGGTGGTCCTCGTCGCCGAGGATGTCGGAGAGCACCGCGCTGCGCTTGCCGTCGGTGACCAGGCCCATCGCGATGCCCGCGACCGGCGCCTCGATCTGGATGCCGGCGTCCATCAGCGCGAGCGCGCCGCCACACACCGACGCCATCGACGAGCTGCCGTTGGACTCGAGGATCTCGGAGACCACGCGAATCGTGAACGGCGAGTCCTCGCCCGCCGGCAGCACCATCTTCACCGCGCGCTCGGCGAGCGCACCATGACCCTGCTCGCGCCGGTTGGGCGCGCGCAGCGGCCGCACTTCGCCGGTCGAGAACGGCAGGAAGTTGTAGTGCATGAAGAACTTCCGATAGAAGGTGTCCTTCAAGCCCTCGATCATCTGCTCGTCGCGCTTGCCGCCGAGCGTCACGCTGACCAGCGCCTGCGTCTCGCCGCGCGTGAACAGCGCCGAGCCGTGCGGCCCGGGCAGCGCCGAGACGTTGCAGCTGATCGGCCGGATGTCGGTGGTCGAGCGCCCGTCGATGCGCGGCTTGCCGTCGAGGATGTCGTCGCGCATGGCGCGTCCCTGCAGGTCGTGCAGGATGTCCTTCACCTCGCCCGCGAGCTTGCGGCCCGCGGACTGCGCCGCTTCGACCTGCGCGAGCGTCGAGAGCTCGCGCTTGGCCTCGCGGAATGGGGTCACGAAGGCCGCGGTGACTTCGGCCGAGATCTGGTCGAACGCCTTGTGGCGCTGCTTCTTGTCGCGGTTCGCGGAGGCCGTGCGGATACGGTCGAGCGCCAGCGCCTCGATCTTCGCTTCGAGCTCCGGGTCGCGGCTCGACGCCGGCGGCACGCGCTTCGGCTTGCCGGCCTTGGCGACCAGCTTCTCCTGCGCCTCGATCAGGGTGCGGATCTCGTTGTGTCCGAAGCGCAGCGCCTCGAGCACGACTGACTCCGGCACCTGCTTGGCGCCGCCCTCGACCATCACCAGCGTGTCGCGGGAGCCCGCCACGATGATGTTCAGGTCTCCGGCCTCGATCTCGGCCTGCGTCCCGTTCGCGATCAGTTTTCCGTCGACGCGCGACACGCGCACCGCGCCGATCGGCGCGGGGAACGGCACGTCGGAGATCATCACCGCCGCCGATGCGCCGACGAACGCGAGCACGTCCGTGTCGCAGTCCTTGTCGGCGGAGAGCACCTGCGCGGTGACCTGCGTCTCGTCGCGGTAGCCATCGGGGAACAGCGGGCGCAGCGCGCGGTCGATGAAGCGCGAGGTCAGCACCTCGCGCTCCGTCATGCCGCGCTCGCGCTTGAAGAAGCCGCCGGGGATCTTGCCGGCCGCGTAGATCTTCTCGAGGTAGTCGACCGTGAGCGGGAAGAAGTCGATGCCGTCGCGCGGCTTCGACGAGTTCACGGTGACCAACACCGCCGACTTGCCTTGCGTGACCAGGACCGCGCCGTTCGACTGCTTCGCCAGCCGCCCCGTCTCGATCGAAATGACCTTACCGTCTACCGTTGCTTGAACCGTTTCCATTTCGTCCTTTACCTATGTCTGACGGGCTGGACGCACCTGCGTCCGCCGCCACTTCTTTGCGTTATGTGCGCCATGCGCTGCGCACGGGGTTGGCAAAGGGGGGTATGCGGAATGAGCGACGAACGCCGCCATGCCCTGACGGATCAGGGGCAGCGCTGATGGCTCATCCCACATGTTGCATCCAATGACCAATTCCGGCCGGACACGTGTCGCGGACCGGAACCCGTGCGAATACCGATTATCGACGCAGTCCCAGCTTGTCGATCAGGGACTGGTAGCGACTCTCGTCGTTGCGTCGAAGGTAGTCGAGCAGGCTCCGTCGCTGGCTCACGAGCATGAGCAGCCCGCGGCGCGAGTGATGGTCCTTGACGTGGACCTGGAGATGGTCGGTGAGCTGGGTGACGCGCTCGCTGAGGAGCGCGATCTGCACTTCGCACGATCCGGTGTCCCCGGGCTTGCGCTGGTGCTGGCTGACGATCTCGTGCCGGCGTTCGGCGTTCAGCAAGTTTCTACCTTCAAGTTGGGGCGTGTATAGCAGAGCTGCCCCGAAGGCCGCAATGCACCGGGCGAGCTTTCCGCGCGGCTCAAGCCGAGCTGCCCTCGAGGAACACCCGCAGGGTACGCAGCTCCGGGATGCCCCGCTGGGCCTCGACCAGGGCCACCAGGTTGCCGGCGTGGACGAGCTGCAGGACGCCCTCCGTGGGCGAGCCCTTCACCTCGTTGCGGCCGAGTTGTACGCCATTGGCGACCCTGCGCGCCGTGCGCGCGTCGACCTCGAAGGTGGGCAGGCCCGTGGCGGCGATCATCGGGATCACCCGCTCCTGGCCGAGCGCGTCGAGCTCTTCGAGCGGCACGCTCTGCACCGTCGTGAACGGCCCGGAGCGCGTGCGGCACAGCTCCCAGAGGTGCGCCCCGACCCCCAGCGAGCGGCCCAGGTCGTGAGCCATCGAGCGCAGATAGGTCCCGGAGCTGCAGTCGACCTCGATGGTCACGAACGGAGGCTCATAGGCGATCAGCTCGAGCCGCCGGATCGTCACCCGGCGCGGCGCAAGCTCTACCGGCTCGCCGCGTCGCGCCTTCCGGTAGGCGGCCTCGCCGCCGGTCTTCACGGCCGAGTACGGCGGCGGGACCTGCTCGATCTCGCCCCGGAACGTCGCCAGCGCCTGCTCGAGCTCAGCCTCGGTCGGCCAGGGGCCCTCGCACTCGCGCGTGATCTCGCCTTCGCGGTCGTAGGTGGTGGTCTCGATGCCGAGCCGCAGCTTGCCGCGGTAGGCCTTCTCGCCGTGGGTGAGCAGCTGCGAGAGCTTGGTCGCCTCGCCGAGCGCGATCGGCAGCACGCCGGTAGCCAGCGGATCGAGCGTGCCCAGATGCCCGACGCGGCGCTGCTTCGCCCAGCGGCGCACGTACTGCACCACGTCGTGGGAGGTGACCCCGGCCGGCTTGTCGATCACTAGGAAGCCGTCGATCACGCGGGCTCCTCCTTCTGCTTCGCCGCGCGCTCCTGCTCGAGCTCCCGCATCACGTCCTCGACGCGCTGCGCGCGCGCGAGCGTTTCGTCGAGGCGGAAATCGAGCTCAGGGACGCGCCGCGTGTGGAGCTCCGCCGCCAGACAGCGGCGAAGGTACGGCTTGGCCTTCTCGATCGCCTCCGCGGCGGCCAAGGGCGGCCCGAGCGTGCCCCAGAAGATCTTCGCGTAGCTCGAGTCGGGGGCCACGCGCACCTCGTTCACGGTGACCTCGGCGAGGCGCGGATCGCCGACCTGCGTGCGCAGGATGGTGGCGATGCGCTCGCGGATCTCGTGCGCGAGTCGGGCCTGGGTGTGCTTCACGCGTTCGCTCCGTCCTCGTCGTCGTCGTCGACCTCTTCGACCTCGTCCAGGCGCACGACCGTGACGTCGTCGGAGACGACTTCACCCAGGCCCAGACTCTCGACGTAGTGGATCACCTTCTCCATTCCCTTGCGCAGATGCCCCGGGTCGATTCCCACCATCACGCAGCCGATGCAGACCGAGTGCCGCTCGTCCTGATCCGCGACCTCCGCGACCGACACGTTGAAGCGCTGTCGGACCCGGTCCACGATCGAGCGCGAGACGCGACGCCGGTCCTTGATGGACTCCGACTCCGGGAGGTCCAGCTCGATCAGCGCCGCGGCGATCAGCATGCCTAGAGCGAGTCGGGTGTCTGCTCGATCTCGAAGGCCTCGATCCGGTCCCCGACCTTCACGTCGTTGTAGTTCTCGATGCCGAGGCCGCACTCGAGCGGCGCAGCCACCTCGCGCACGTCGTCCTTGAAGCGGCGCAGCGAGGAGAGCTTGCCGGCGTAGATCACGACGCCGTCGCGCAGGATGCGCGCCCGGGCCGAGCGCGAGATCTTGCCGTCCTCGATCGCGCAGCCCGCGATCGTGCCGAGCTTGGGAATGTGGAACAGCTCCTTGACCAGCGCCGTGCCGAGCCGCTTTTCGGTCTCCTTGGGCGGCAGCAGGCCGCGCATCAACAGGACTGCGTCGTCGAGCAGCTCGTAGACGATGTCGAAGCTGCGGATCGAGACGTCCTCTTTCTCGGCGAGCTTGCGCGCCGCGGGTTCGGGCCGCACGTGGAAGGCGAAGATCACGGCCTTCGAGGCGGCGGCGAGCATGACGTCGCTCTCCTTCACGCCGCCGACACCGAAGTGGATCACGTTCAGCTTCACCTTCTCGGTCGAGAGCTTCGCCAGAGCCTCGCGGATCGCCTCGACGGTGCCCTGCACGTCCGCCTTCACGACCGCGAACAGCTCGCGCTCGCCCAGGCCCTCCATGCGCGCGAACAGCTCCTCGGCGCTGAGCGCGCCGGGTTTGGTCAGCTCGGCCGCCTGCGCCGCCTTCTGCTGATCGAGCATCAGCCGGTGATCGACGATCTGCTTGGCTTCGCGCTCGTTCTTGACGACGAGCAGCTCGTCGCCCGCCAGCGGCACGCCGGAGAGCCCGACGATGCGCACGGGCGTGGACGGCCCGGCTTCCTTGACGGTGCCGCCCTCGGCGTCGTAGAGCGACCGCACGCGCCCGTACACGCTGCCGGCCACGATCGCGTCGCCCGGCCGCAACGTGCCCTCGCGCACCAGCACGGTGGCGAGCGGGCCGCGCCCGCGATCGAGCTCGGCCTCGACGACCACGCCGCGCGCCGCGCCCTTCGGGTTCGCGCGCAGCTCGAGCACCTCCGCCTGCAGCGCGAGCATCTCGAGCAGCTTGTCGACGCCGGTGCCCTTGGTGGCCGAGACGTCGACGCAGATCGTGTCGCCGCCGAAGTCCTCCGAGACCAGCCCGTGCTCGAGCAGCGCCTGGCGCACGCGCTGAGGGTTGGCGTCCGCCTTGTCGATCTTGTTCACGGCCACGATGATCGGCACGCCCGCCGCCTTGGCGTGGGCGATCGCCTCGATCGTCTGCGGCATTACGCCGTCGTCGGCCGCGACCACCAGCACGACCACGTCGGTGACCTGCGCGCCGCGCGCGCGCATCTGCGAGAACGCGGCGTGGCCGGGCGTGTCGATGAAAGTGACGAGGCTGCCGTCCGGCGTGCGCGCCTGGTACGCACCGATGTGTTGGGTGATGCCGCCCGCCTCGCCCGCTGCGACCTTGGTCTCGCGGATCGTGTCGAGCAGCGAGGTCTTGCCGTGGTCGACGTGGCCCATGACGGTGACGACCGGGGGCCGCGGCTCGCCGCCCGCGGCCTCGCCCGGAGCTCGCGAAGCAGCGAGCGCCTTCTCGACCTCCGACGATACGCGCTGCACCTCGCAGCCGAGGTCCTCGGCGATCAGCGCGGCGTTGTCGCCGTCCAGGAAGTCCTCTTCCGCGTACGACGCGTCGAGCGCGCGCGCCCGGCGCTGCAGATCGCGGATCTTCGCACCGGTCTGGCGCGAGAGATCGGCGATCGCGATGCGCGTGCCGATCCGCACCATGCGCTTGACCTTGCCGGGCGGTGGCGCGGCCTTGCGCGCCGGCGCCGCGGCGCGCTTGCGCTGCGGCTGCACGCGCGACTGCTGCTCGACCAGGAGACGCCGCCGCTCGAGCTGCGCCTGCACGTTTCCGCCGCGCATCATGCGCGCGATCGTCTCCTGCTCGCGCAGGGTCAGATCCGCGCGCGCGGGACGAGTCGGGCGCGGCGCCTTGCGGCCGGGGCCCGCGAACGGCGCGGCGTCCGGCTCGGCCTCGATCTCGCGCGGCGGCGGCAGCGGCACACCGCGCCGCGCCGGCGCGGACTCGGTCGCGGCGGGGGTGGCGGCCTGCGCCTGCGGATGCGCGAGCAGCGGATCCTCGACCACGCGCACCGGCGTCGTCGCGGGCGTGACCATGCGCGGACCGGAGGGAGCGGCGACCGGCGGCGCGTTCGCAGCGGAGGCCGCGAGCGGCGTGACTTCCTCGGCCGGCGCAGGGGTGCCGGGCAGCTCGCCGTCGCCCGGCGCGCTCGGCGGCGCCGAGGCCGCGGCGACCGCGAGCTCCGCCTCGAGCGGCGCGGCCTCGGACTCGGACTCGGCCCCTACGACCTCATCGGGCTCCTTGCGCTTGCGGCGCCGGATCACGCCGGTGCCGACGCGCTTCTGCACGGTCTCGACCTCGGCCGCGGCCGAGAGCTTACGCCGGATGGTGTTGGCCTGATCCTCCTCGATGGTGGCCATCGGGTTGCGGATCTCGATGCCGATCTCGGCGGCCTTCTTGATGAGGTCCTCGCGCGAGAGTCCGAGCTCCTCCGCGAGTTTGTACGCTCTCATCCCCATTCCGTTTCAGCCTTTCCCGGCGCTCGCGCCGGCTACGCGCCCGCCGAGCCGCCGTCGCCGCCCGCGGCGGTGGCCGCCGCCAGCGCCGCAGCTTCGGCCGCTCGCTTCTGCTTCTCGACCGCGAGCTCGCGCGCGCGCGTCCTCACCGAGGTCGCGTCGGCCTCCGTGATTCCCGGGATCGAAACCAACAGCTCCGTCTCGGCCTCCGCGAGCTCTTCGAGGCTCGCCACGCCGTGGTCGAGCAGGAGCTTCGCCTCGTACTCGCCAGCGCTGGCCACGACCGAGAGCGCGGCGGCGAGATCCGCCTGGACCTCGCGCATGTAGGTCTCGCTCTTGATGTCGATCTTCCAGCGCGTGAGCTGCACCGCGAGCCGGACGTTCTGGCCCTTGCGCCCGATCGCGAGCGAGAGCTGGTCGTCGGGTACGATCACGTCCATCGAGCGCTTCTCGTCGTCGACCATGATGCGCACGACCTGCGCCGGCGCGAGCGCCGCCACCACGTAGCGCACCGGGTCGGCGCTCCAGGGCACGATGTCGATCTTTTCGCCGCGCAGCTCCTGCACCACGGCCTGAACGCGGCTGCCTCGCATGCCGACGCACGCGCCGACCGGATCGACGTCGCTGTCCTTCGACACGACCGCGATCTTCGAACGCGCGCCCGGCTCGCGGGCCGCCGCCTCGATGCGCACGATACCCTCGTAGATCTCCGGCACTTCCTGCTCGAAGAGCTTGGTCAGGAACTCGGTGCAGGCGCGCGACAGCACGATCTGCGGGCCCTTCGATTCCTTGAGCACTTCCTGAACGTAGGCGCGGATGCGTTCGTTCACGCGGAACATCTCGCGCGGCACCTGCTCCTTGCGCGGCAGGATCGCCTCGGCCCGGCCCAGATCGACGATCAGGTTGCCCTTCTCGATCCGGCGCACCGTCCCGTGGACGATCTCGCCCTTCCGGTCCTTGTACTCGTCGAAGACGTTCTGGCGCTCGGCGCCGCGGACTTCCTGGATGATCACCTGCTTGGCGGTCTGCGCGGCGATCCGGCCGAACTCGGCGGTCGGGATCTTGATGCCGATCTGATCGTCGACCTCGGCGTCCGGATCGTGCTGGTGCGCGTCCTCGAGGCCGATCTCCGCGTCGGTCGCCGGCGCGCCGGCCACGACGGTCTTGAACTCGAACAGCTCCACCTCGCCGGTCTCGGCGTTGTACTGGGCTTCGATCTCGCGCTCGGCGCCGTACTTGCGGCGCGCGGCGGCGAGCAGCGCCTTCTCGAGCGTGTCGATCACCACCTCGCGGCGGATGCCCTTGTCCTTCACGACCTGATCAATGATGCGGTTCAGATCAAGTTCCACGATTCACCTCTTGGGCTTGCCTGCGGAGCCAAAGGGAAAGAAGGCCTGCGCGCGCTCGATCGCAGCGAACGGGATCGCGTGCTCGCGGTCGTCGCCGCGCACGGTGGCGGTCTCGCCGTCGAACGCGACGAGCTCGCCGCGGAAACGGCGCCGGCCCGCGATCGCGCTGCGCGTCTCGATCGACACGCGCCGTCCGACCACGCGCTCGAAGTCGATCTCGCGGCCGAGTGTGCGGTCGACCCCGGGCGAACACACCTCGAGGGTGTAGGCGGCGGGCAGCAGATCCGAGACGTCGAGGCTGTGACCCAGCTCGCGGGAAATGGCGGCGCACTCGTCGACCCGCACCCGGCCGTCGCCGACGGGGGTGTCGACCACGATCCGGACCAGCGATCGGGTCGGGCCGCGGCCCATCCCCGCATCCACGAGCTCCAGCCCGTGGGCCTGCACGACAGGCTCGACCACGCGTCGAAGATCTGCTGGAATGTCTTTGTACATCGCGGCTGTCTGCGAATTCACCAAGGGTTCACTCGAGTGTTGGAAAAGACCGATCGAGAGCCGGAACACGCCCCTCGAACCGATCTTTGGAGACAAAAAAAGGCGGACTCACCGCCCACCTTCTCCGGAGATCCCGGTGCCGAAGAGCGCCGGAGAGATATCAAAACCCCCCTCCGCCGGCAACTTCTAGGTGCCTGATTTCCGGTCGGATTCCGGCGCGGACGGCTATCCCGGCGGCCAGGCCTCGAGGGCTCCGACCAGATCCCGGACGCGCGCGACGCGGTGGCTACGGCAATAGGCCGCGAGGCCGTCGCGAACCTCGAGCCCGGCGGCGGGATTCGTGTAGGTGAGCGTGCCCACCTGCACCGCGCTCGCCCCGCACAGCAGGAACGCGACCGCGTCCTCGCCGGTGGCGATCCCGCCGATCCCGCAGATGGGGATCTTCACCGCCCGCGAGGCCTGGAAGACCATGCGCAGCGCGATCGGCAGGATGGCCGGCCCGGACAGCCCGCCGAGCCCGTTGCGCAGGCTGGTCCGGCGCCGGTGCACGTCGACCATCAGGCCCTGGACGGCGTTGATCAGCGACAGGCCGTCCGCGCCCTCGCCCTCGCACACGCGCGCCATCTCGGCGATCGAGGTGACGTTGGGCGAGAGCTTCACGAGCAGGGGCTTGCGGGTCGCCTGGCGGCAGGCGCGCACGAGCTGCGCGAGCACGCGCGGATCCTGGCCGAACTCGATCCCGCCCGCCTTGACGTGCGGACAGCTGGCGTTGAGCTCCAGCGCCGCCACGCGCGCGACCCCGTCGAGCCGCTTACACACCTCGGCGTAGCGATCGAGCTCGGTCTCGAACACGCTCGAGACCACCACCAGCGACGGCGGCAGCGCGGGCAGCTTGTCGCGGATGAACGCCTCGACTCCGATGTTCTCCAGGCTGATCGCGTTCAGCATGCCCGCCGGCGTCTCGGTGATGCGCGGCGGCAGGTTGCCGGCGCGCGGCTCGAGCGTGAGCGACTTCGCGACGATCCCGCCGAGCTCCTCGATCGCGATGAAGGGCGAGAGCTCGCTGCCGTAGCCGCAGGTGCCGCTCGCGAGCAGCACCGGGTTGCGCAGCTCGACGCCGCACAGCTCGGCGCGCAGGTCGACGTCCGCACTCACGCGCGCGCCCCCCAGCCGAGCGCGTGGGCGTCGAACACGGGCCCGTGCGTGCACACGTAGCGGAAGCCGGCGGGCGTCTTCACCACGCAGCCGAGACACACGCCGAAGCCGCAGGCCATGTTGTTCTCGAGCGAGACCAGGCAGCGCGCGTGCGCCTGGCTCGCGAGCTGCTGCGCGCGCTGCATCATGCCGAGCGGGCCACAGGCGTACACGGATTCGCCTTCGCGCGGCTCCAGCAGGTCGGTCACCAGACCGCGGTGGCCGAGCGAGCCATCGTCGGTGGCGAGCCGGAGCTCGACGCCGAGCTTCTCGAAGTCCTCGAGCCCGAGGATGTCCGCGCGCGTGCGGCCGCCGAGCAGCACGCGCAGCCCCGCCGGGCGCGCGGCCGCGAGCTCGTACAAGGACGCAATGCCGCTGCCGCCGCCGACCAGCGTGGCGGGGCCGTCGGGCGCGGCGAAGCCGTTCCCGAGCGGACCGAGCACCGAGACGGCCGCGCCCTTCGCGAGCTCGGCCATGATGCGCGTGCCGCGACCGACCACCTTGAACAGGAATTCGAGCGCCGAGGCGTCGCCGCGGTACACGGCCATCGGCCGCGGCAGCAGCGGATCGCGGTGAAGCAGCTCGGGTCCGAGCCCGAGCATCGCGAACTGGCCCGGGCGGTGGCCCGGCCAGCCGGGCACCTCGAGCACGAGCCGGGTCGGACCGCTCTCGAGCACGCGCGCGATCGCGCGCCTCACAGCTCGGCTCCGAGCACGAGCGCGTCCTCGCCGTCGCGGTAGTAGCGCGGCCGGACCCGCGTGCGGGTGAAGCCGAGCGACCCGTACAGGCGGAGCGCGGCGGAGTTCGAGCCGCGCACCTCGAGCGAGACGCGCCGCGCGCCGTCGGCGCGGAAGCGCGCGAGCAGCGCGACGGCCAGCGCGCGCCCCAATCCCTGCCCGCGAGCAGCCTTCTCCACCGCGAGCGTCAGGATCTCCGCTTCGCCTCCAGCGCGCCAGCCGAGCGCGAAGCCGAGCTCCGGATCGATCAGCAGCGCGCAAGCGCCGGGGCGCGCGAGCGAGGCGCGGATCGACCCCTCCGACCATGCCTCGGGCAGCGCGTCGCGGGCGATGCGCGCTAGCGCGGCGGCGTCGTCGGCCGAGGCGTCGCGCGGGCTACGGGACATTGCGTGCGCGTTCGGCGTCGACGTCGATCTTCAGGCTCTTGAGCTTGCGCGACAGGCTCTCGCGCGCGAGCCCGACGGCGTCGGCGGTGCGCGAGATGTTCCAGCCGTATTGCGCCAGCCGCTCGAGCAGCCACTCGCGCTCGAACACGCCGCGCGCCAGCGCGAGCGTGTCGACGCCGCCGCCGCGCAGCCACTTGTCGCGCTCCGGCGCGCTGATCTGCGCCGGCAGGTCGCCGACGTCGATCACCTCGCCGGGCGTCATCAGCACCAGCCGCTCGATCAGGTTCTGCAGCTCGCGCACGTTGCCGGGCCAGTTGTACTCGCGCAGCCGCGCCATCGCCTTGGGCGTGATCGTGCGCGCGTTTCGGCCGGACTCGGCCGCGTAGCGCGCGAGGAAGCGCTCGACGAGCATGGAAATGTCTTCCCTTCTTTCCCGCAAGGCGGGGACATGAAAAGGGATGACGTTCAGGCGGTAGAACAGGTCCTCGCGGAAGCGGCCGTTCGACATCTCCACCTGCAGGTCCTTGTTGGTCGCGGCGATCACGCGCACGTTCACCTCGAGCGTCTCGGTGCCGCCGACGCGCTCGAAGCGGTGCTCCTGCAGGATGCGCAGGATCTTGGCCTGGGTCATCAGGCTCATGTCGCCGATCTCGTCCAGGAAGATCGTGCCGCCATCCGCCATCTCGAAGCGGCCGCGCTTCTTCTGGATCGCGCCGGTGAACGCACCCTTCTCGTGCCCGAACAGCTCGCTCTCGATCAGCTCCTCGGGAATCGCGGCGCAGTTCACCGCCACGAACGGGCCGTTCGCGCGCTTGGAGCGCACGTGCACCCAGCGCGCGACCAGCTCCTTGCCGGTGCCGTTCTCGCCGGTGATCAGCACCCAGCCGTCGGTCGGCGCCGCGATCTCGATCTGCTCCTTCAGCTTCGCCATCACCGGCGACTCGCCGACGATCTCGCTCTCGCCGAGCAGCGCCTGGCGCAGCTCCTGGTTCTCCCGGGCGAGCCGCGCGCGCTCGAGGCCGTGCTCGATCCGCAACAGCAGCTTGTCGTAGGTGAGCGGCTTCTCCAGGAAGTCGTAGGCGCCGAGCTTGGTCGCGCGCACGGCCGTCTCGATCGTGCTGTGCCCCGACATCATCACCACCGGCAGCTCCGGGTGGCTGGTGCGCAGCTGCTCGAGCAGCTCGAGCCCGTCGCGGCCGGGCATGGCCACATCGAGCAGGACCAGGTCGGGCAGCGCAGCGGCGATCTCCTTTTCGGCCTCGTCGGCGCCGGCCGCCAACACCGGACGGTGTCCCTCGTCCGAGAGCACGTTGGCGATCGCACGCCGCACGCTCTCCTCGTCGTCGACGATCAGGATCGCGGCCACGGTGCCTCCGCGCGGACCGGCAGCTCGACGATGAAGCGGGTGCCGCGCGGCCGGTTCGCCGCCACGCGCACGTAGCCGGAGTGGTCGGAGACGATGCGCGAGACGATCGCGAGCCCGAGCCCGGAACCCGCGCGCTTGGTCGAGAAGCCGGGCTCGAACAGCCGCGCGCGATCCTCGGCGCGGATGCCCGCGCCGGTGTCCGCGACCTCCAGGTGGATGGTGCCGACGGACGCGTCGAGCCGGGTCGAGACGCGGATCTCGCGGGCGCCGGGTCCGGCGGCGTCGATCGCCGCCACTGCGTTGTCGATCAGGTTCAGGATCACGCGCCGGATCTGCTGCCGGTCCAGATCGAGCATCGGCAGGCCGGGGTCGAGCTCGGTCGTGAATTCGATCGAGGTGTTGCCGCGGTACAGCTCGACCACCTCGGCCACCAGCTTCTTCAGGTCGGTCGGCACCGGGTCGGTCGCGGGCAGGCGCGCGAAGCTCGAGAACTCGGCGAGCAGGTGCTTCATCGCCTCGACCTCGGCGGTGATCGCGTCGGTGCTCTCGCGCAGGAGCGCCGCGGACTCGGGGTCGGCGAGCGCGGGCATCAGCTTGCGGCGCAGCCGCTGCGCCGAGAGCTGGATCGGCGTCAGCGGGTTCTTGATCTCGTGCGCGATGCGGCGCGCCATCTCGCGCCAGGCCGCCATGCGCTGCACGCGCATGATCTCGGTCACGTCGTCGACGACCACCACGAAGCCGGCCGCCGCGCCGCTCGCGTCGTGCATGCGCGAGAGCGTCCAGTTCAGCGTTCGCACCTCCCCCTCGACGGCGACCGGCATCTGGCGGCGCAGCGTTTCGTGCGGCCCGGAGGCCAGCCGGTGCAGCAGCGCGGGCAGCGTCTGCAGCGCGTTCCCGCCCAGCATCTCGCCCAGCTTCTTGCCCACCCACTCGCCGGGCGCCGCGCCCAGCAGGCGCAGCGCGGGCGGGTTGATCGTGCGCACCACGAAGTCTGCGTCGAGCGAGATCACGCCCGCGCCGACGGCGCGCAGGATGATCTCCATCTGCGCGCGCCGCCGCTCCAGGTCCTCGCGATTGCGCGAGAGATCCGTCGCCATGCGGTTGAAGCCGCCGACGAGCTGCGCGATCTCGTCGCGCCCGCCCTGCTCCACGCGCACGTCGAGATTTCCCGCGCCGACCTCGGCGGTCGCGAACGCGAGCCGCTCGATCGGCTCGGTGACCTGCTTGGCGAGCCGGAACCCGATCCAGGACGAGAACAGGACGCTGGAGAGCGTGATCATCGCCAGCAGCATCAGCATGCTGCCCTCGAACGTGCCCTTGCTCGGCTGCAACCGTTCATAGGCCGCCATCGCGGCGCGGATCGCCTCGACGCGTGTGCCGATCGCGCGTGGCAGGAAGCGGTTCACGACCACCACGCCGTCGATCTGGCTGGCCGCGCCGGCCCTGCGCACCGGCACCACCGCGCGCACCAGCTCGCCCGGACCCGCGCCCTCGACGACGCTGCGCTCCTCGCCCGCGAGCCCGGCGCGGATCAGCGTGGAGCTGGGCGATTCGAAGGCCACCACGGCCACCTCCGGATGCGTCGCGGTTGCCAGCTCCACGAGCTCGGCGTTGAACACCTCGACCACGCCCAGGTCGTACTCGGCGCGCTTCTCGGAGACGAAGCTGCGCAGCGCCTCGAGCTTGCCGGGCCGCAGCAGCTCGCTTTCGCCGAGCCGGCTCGCGATCCGGCGCGCGAACACCAGCGACGACGCCTCCGCCTCGGCGTAGTACGCGTCCGCCACCTCGACCGACTGGCTCAGGCTCTCGGACAGCTCGAGCTCGAACCAGACGTTTACGGCACGCGACACGAGCAGCGCCGAGAGCACGAACAGCGCCGAGGACGACAGCGCGGTCGCGAACACGAACGAGATCACGAAGCGCGCGTTCAGCCGCGAGCCGAAGCGTCCGGAGCGGCGGTCGACGAACAACTTCACCGCGTTGCGCGCGAGCAGGAAGACCAGCAGCCCGATCAGCATGACGCTGACGTGCACCAGCGCCAGCAGCATGGTGTCGCTGCCGATCGGCAGCGTCCGCGAGCGCGCGATCAGCTCCTGCTCGACCGCCAGCAGCGCCGCGATCACGACGAACGCGACCGCCGCCAGGCGCCAGTCGCGCCGCACCCGCCGGCGTTCGACCGCAGGGAGCCCGCGACGCTCGCCGCTCCAGGGTGCCGGGCCTTTGCGTGGCTCGTTCAAGTCCCCGCAACGCTAACGCAGGCCGGCCGCCCGGCTCAAGCCGACGGGCACGCATGGTCTCGTCGTAAGCCCACGAAAAACCGCCGAATTGCAGGCAAGCGGGCGTCAAGAGGCGGTGCCCGCCTTCCGATTAACCCGGCGTGCAGACGCGAGCGAACCCACCGGCGACCGCGGACCAGGAGGCGCGGATCCAGCGCCTGCTGCAGAGCTTCACCACCGACCCGACCGATCTCCGGGCGTTTCGCGCGCTCGAGGAGCATCTCTTCCTCGAAGGCAACTGGCGCGAGCTCGCGAACGTCTACGAGAGCCGGCTGCGCGTGCTGCCCGCGACCGGCGCGGACCGCACGGACCTGCTCGGCCGGCTCGCGAGCGTGCTCGCCGAGCGCGTGGGTGATCTCGCTGCTGCGCGTGCCCGCTATGAGGAGCTCGTGCGCCTGCAGCCGCAGAACGCGGTCGCGCTCTCGGCGCTGCGCAAGCTGCTCGCCGGCGCGGGCGAGCTCACCAGCGCGCTCCAGCTCGCGGAGCTCGAGGAAGCGCAGCCGCTCGCCGCCAAGCCGCGCG